>NZ_JAYLVW010000008.1:0-216085 GCF_035818715.1 Nocardiopsis sp. LDBS1602
CCGATCGGGGTAAAGCCCGATTTCGCTTTTCTTTCGAGTTCCGCGTTTCCGCGTCCCTTTTCGGAAGAAGCGACTCTGCGAGTTTACATGCTCCGAGCACTGCTCGAACCAGGCTTGATCGAAGAGGGTGTCGAAGAGCGCGGCCCGGGTCCGAGTCGATCATCGAAGACCGCTCACCGTTCCGCAGCGACTCGGTGAGTCTAGGCAACCGGTTCGGAGACGTCAAATCCGCCCGAACCCCTGGAGGAGAACCCCGTCGTGCCCGGACGTCCCGCGCGCTGACGCGGTACGGCGCCCCGCTTCCTCCGGTCTCACGAGTACCGAGGTCGCATGCGCTCACTGGTCGTTCGACAGTCATCCTGCCCGGCGGCGAACCCGTCAAACACGATCCGGCGGATTTTTCTCAGGACCGTGGAACGCCCCGGGGGCGACGCGGAGTGAACTCCGCGTCGCCCCCGGATGGAACGATTCAGACCAGTGCCGCCAGCTCACGGGCGAGTGCTCGGAAGGCGATCCCCCGGTGGCTGATGGCGTTCTTCTCCTCCGGGGACAGCTCCGAGGTGGTGCGCTCCTCCCCTTCGGGGACGAAGACCGGGTCGTAGCCGAACCCGTTCTCTCCTCGACGCTCCCTCACCAGGCTCCCGCGGAGCACGCCCTCGGTCTCCCGCTCGGTGCCGTCGGGCATCACCAGCACGGCCGCGCAGACGAACTCCGCCCCTCGACGTTCGTCGGGGGTGTCGGCCAGCTGATCCAGCACCAGGTCCAGGTTGGCCCGGTCCTGGTCCCCTTCACCGAAGCGCCCCGCCCAGCGGGCGGAGAGGACACCGGGCATCCCCCGCAGTTCGTCGACGCTCAGACCGGAATCGTCGGCGACCGCCGGCAGCCCGGTGTGCGCGGCGATCGCCCGGGCCTTGAGCCGGGCGTTGCCGACGAAGGTGGCCTCGGTCTCGGGGACCTCGGGCGCGTCGGGGAAGGAGTCCAAGGCCAGGACCTCGGCCGTCACCCCCGCGTCGGCGAGGATGGCGCGCATCTCCGGCACCTTCTTGGCGTTGCGCGTGGCCAGGACGAGTTTCACGGTCTCTCCCCCTACTCCGCCAGGGCCTTCTTCTGGATACCGGACAGTTCCTCGCACCCGGTGGTGGCCAGGTCGAGGAGCTTGTCGAGCAGGGCGCGGTCGAAGGCCGCCCCCTGCCCCTCGGCGGTGCCCTGGATCTCGATGAACCTTCCATCCCCGGTGATCACGACGTTCATGTCGGTATCGGCGACCGAGTCCTCCAGGTAGTTCAGGTCCAGCCGGGGCTGGCCCTGGACGACGCCGACGCTCACCGCGGAGAGCGAGCCGGTGAGGGGGTTGTTCTTGAGCTTGCGCTTCTTGCGCAGGTACTTCATCGCGTCGGCGAGGGCGACGTAGGCACCGGTGATCGCCGCCGTACGGGTGCCGCCGTCCGCCTGGAGCACGTCGCAGTCGAGGGTGATGGTGTGCTCGCCCATCGCCTTGAAGTCGACCACGGCGCGCAGCGAGCGGCCGATGAGTCGGGAGATCTCGTGGGTGCGGCCGCCGATCTTGCCGCGGACCGATTCGCGGGCGCCTCGGGTATCGGTGGCGCGCGGGAGCATCGCGTATTCGGCGGTGACCCACCCTTCGCCGGTCCCTCGACGCCAGCGGGGCACACCGTCCTCGACGGTGGCGGCGCAGAGCACTCGGGTGTCTCCGAACTCGATGAGTGCGGATCCTTCCGCCTGGCGGAGCCAGTTGCGGGTGATGTTCACAGGGCGGAGTTGGGTCGGAACGCGTCCGTCAGGTCGGGCCATGGGTACGAGCGTATATCCGGACCGGGGCCCGCGCCGCTCAGGCGCCGACCCGGTGCACCTGTCCGCCTCGCGCCAGTTCGATGGCGCCGTCGAAGGTGGAGCGGGCCTCGGCCAGGGTGATGTCGTCGTCGTTCCACGGGACCAGGTGGGTGAGCAGGAGCTTGCGCGCTCCGGCCCGGTTCGCGTGCTCGCCGGCCTCGCTCCCGGTGAGGTGCATGTCCTTGGGGTGTTCCGTGTGGTCGTGGAAGGCGGCCTCGCAGAGGAACAGGTCGACGTCGCGGGCCAGTGCGACCAGGGAGTCGCAGGAACCGGTGTCGCCGGAGTAGGCGAGGCTGACGCCGTCGTGTTCGAGGCGGATCCCGAAGGCGTCGACGGGGTGGTTGACCCGGTCCACGCGCGCGGTCATCGGACCGATCGAGAATTCGCCCGGGGTGAGTTCGTGAAAGTCGAAGACCTCGGTCATCCCGGGTTCGGGGTCCAGGCCGTAGATCTCGGCCAGGCGGTCGGCCACCCCTCGGGGCCCGTAGACGGGGATGCGCGGTTTGGTGCCGTCGGGCGCGTACATGCGGGCGACCCAGTAGGCGCACATGTCGGCGCAGTGGTCGGTGTGCATGTGGCTGAGGTAGACGGCGTCGACGGAGTAGAGGTCCACATGACGTTGGAGGGCGCCCAGGGCTCCGTTGCCCAGATCCAGCAGCAGCCGGAAACCGTCGACCTCGACCAGGTAGCAGGAGGCCGGGCTGTCCGGACCGGGGAAGCTCCCGGAGGACCCGATAATCGTGAGTCGCACGTCGTCGTCGCCTTCTCGGTCGGCCGCGCTGCTTCCGGGCCCCGTCGGAGTGCTCGGGGAGGGCGGATGGCGGCTGGTTCTGCGGATGTCCCGTTGTTACGGGTGTACCCCAATGGCCGCCCGGGTGGTACAAAATGTGTCCTGCATCTCAGGCGACGTGCATCACGTGTGAATTTTTCACACCAAATGATCACATATGACCGTTTTGCTTGGTCCGAGTTCAGGACACTCCCCCACACTCAGACATGACCGGTTCGGGTGAACGAGACCTCTCGTGGGACTTCCGGGCACGACGAAGGCCGGTCGCGCGACGCGACCGGCCCCGTGTCGAGTGCTCTCTCGGCCTCAGGCCCAGAGCTGCCCCTCCAGCCGTTCCTCGGCCTCTTCGAGGGTGCCCTCGTAGGCGCCGGTGGACAGGTACTTCCATCCGGCGTCGGCGATGACGAACGCGATGTCGGCGGAGCGCCCCTCCCGTTCCGCCTTGCGGGCCATCCCCAGAGCGGCGTGCAGGGCTCCTCCGGTGGAGACCCCCGCGAAGATGCCCTCCTGATCCAGGAGTTCCCGGGTCCGTTTGAGGGCGGCGTCGGCGGGCACGGAGAAACGGGTCGTGAGCAGGGACTCGTCGTAGAGCTCGGGAACGAACCCCTCGTCGATGTTGCGCAGACCGTAGACCAGCTCGCCGTAGCGGGGCTCGGCCGCCACGATCCGCACGTCGGGCTTGTGCTCGCGCAGGTAGCGGCCCACCCCCATGAGGGTGCCCGTGGTGCCCAACCCCGCCACGAAGTGGGTGATCTCCGGGAGGTCGGCCAGCAGTTCGGGCCCGGTGGTCTCGTAGTGGGCCCGGGCGTTGGCCGGGTTGCCGTACTGGTAGAGCATCACCCAGTCGGGGTGGGCCTCGGCCATCTCCTTGGCGACGCGGACGGCCTCGTTGGAGCCGCCGGCCGCGTCGGAGAAGTGGACCTGGGCGCCCCACATGGCGAGGAGCTGTTTACGCTCGGCCGAGGTGTTCTCCGGCATCACGCAGACCATGCGGTAGCCGCGCAGCTTGGCGACCATGGCCAGGGAGATACCGGTGTTCCCCGACGTCGGCTCCAGGATCGTGCACCCCGGAAAGAGCAGGCCGTCCTTCTCCGCCTGCTCGATCATGAAGAACGCGGCGCGGTCCTTGATCGAACCGGTGGGGTTGCGATCCTCCAGCTTCGCCCACAGCCGGACCTCGGGCGAGGGTGACAGCCGCGGCAGACCGACGAGCGGTGTGCCGCCGAGGGAGTCGAGTAGGGAGTCGTAGCGCATGGCGTCCCTAGAGGCTTCCGCCGGCGACCGCCGGCAGGACGGTCACGTTGTCGCCGTCCTTGAGTTCGGCCTCCAGACCACCGACGAAGCGGACGTCCTCGTCGTTGAGGTAGACGTTGATGAAACGGCGCAGCTTGCCGTTCTCCACGATGCGGGCGCCGATCCCGGGGTAACGGCTGTCCAGGTCGGTGAAGAGCTCGGCGAGCGTGTCGCCCTTGCCCTCGACGACCTTGGCGTCGTCGGTCAGGTTGCGCAGGATGGTGGGGATGCGGACCTCGATGGCCATGAAGGTGACTCCGTATGACGGTCGTTGTTGTGCGTTCATGTCCAACAGGCGTCCCACCGCCGTCATTCCGGGCGGTGGACCTGCCGGGGGCGTTACGGGCGGGCGTCGGTCCCGACGATCTCCACCGGCTCCTCGGTGACCTCGCCATCGACGATCCGGTAGGAGCGGAACTCGACGGTGTCAGCCTCCCTGGTGGAGACCAGGACGTAGTGCGCGTTGGGCTCGGAGGCGTAGGAGATGTCGGTACGCGAGGGATAGGCCTCGGTCGCGGTGTGGGAGTGGTAGATCACGACGGGTTCCTCGTCGCGGTCGTCCATCCCGCGCCAGACCTTGAGCTGTTCGAGCGAATCGAAGCGGTAGAAGGTCGGCGACCGTTCGGCGTTGAGCATCTCGATGAACCGCTCCGGGCGGTCGGACCCCTCGGGTCCGGCGACGACACCGCACGCCTCGTCGGGGTGATCGCGGCGGGCGTGGGCGACGATCTGGTCGTAGATCGAGCGGTCAATCCTCAGCATGGCTCCAGGGTACCCGCGCACTCTTTTCTACCAACCAAGTGGGTATTGTTGCGTCCGCCTCTCCTCCGGACGGGCCCCGACCCTGGTGGGGCGACCGCCGACCGTCACTCCGCAACGCATAGGCTCGCCCCTATGAGCGAGGACAGCAGCAGCGCGCTGCTCACCGACCACTACGAACTGACGATGCTCCAGGGGGCCCTCCACAGCGGAGCCGCCGCACGCCGGTCGGTGTTCGAGATGTTCGCCCGACGCCTGCCGGAAGGCCGCCGATACGGGGTCGTGGCGGGCACCGGACGCTTCCTGGACCTACTGGAGCGCTTCCGCTTCGGCCCGGAGGAACTGGACTTCCTGGCCGAGAACGAGGTCGTGGACGAGACCACCCTGAACTGGCTCGCGGAGTACCGCTTCTCGGGGAACGTGTGGGGCTACGGCGAGGGCGATGCCTATTTCCCGGGATCACCGATCCTTGTGGTGGAGGCCACCTTCGCCGAGGCCGTGATCCTGGAGACACTCGCGTTGTCGGTGTACAACCACGACAGCGCGATCGCCTCCGCGGCCAGCCGGATGTCGGTGGCCGCGGGCGACCGCCCCCTCATCGAGATGGGGTCGCGCCGCACCCACGAGCGCTCCGCCGTGGCCGCCGCCCGCGCCGCCTACGTGGCCGGGTTCGCCACCTCCTCCAACCTGGAGGCGGGGCGCACCTACGGGGTGCCGACCGGCGGGACGGCCGCGCACGCCTTCACCCTGCTGCACGACAGCGAACGACACGCCTTCGAGACCCAGCTGGAGTCCATGGGCACGGGGACCACCCTGCTCGTGGACACCTACGACGTCGAACGCGCGGTGCGACACGCGGTGGAGCTGGCCGGCCCCGGCCTGGGCGCCGTGCGCATCGACTCCGGAGACCTGTCCACGACCGCCGCCCGGGTCCGTGCCCAACTGGACGGTCTCGGCGCCACCGAGACCCGGATCCTGGTCACCGGCGACCTGGACGAACACTCGATCCGCGCCCTGGCGGTGGCACCCGTGGACGGTTACGGAGTGGGTACTTCACTGGTGACGGGTTCCGGGGCGCCGACCGTGTCCCTGGTGTACAAGCTGGTCGCACGCGCGCGCGGCCTGGACCACGACGCCCCCTTGGAGCCGGTCGCGAAGCGTTCGGTCGGCAAGCCCAGCCGGGGCGGCCGTAAGTGGGCGGTCCGCCGACTGGACGAGAAGGGGATCGCGACGACCGAGGAGGTGTACCCCCACGACCCGGGCCGGGTGGTCGGAGGACGACCTCTGCTGCGTCCTCTCGTGGCCGACGGCGAGATCGTGGGGCGCGAGACGGTCCAGGACGCCCGCGAGCGTCACAGCGCGACCGTGGCCGAGCTTCCCGAGGAGGCGCTGCGCACCTCCCGAGGGGACACCGCCCTCCCGACGATCTTCCTCTGACCCGTGAACCACAGACCGACGTTCCGAGAAGGACGAGGTGTCCCGACATGACCAGAGCACTCATCGTGGTGGATCTACAGAACGACTTCTGTGAGGGGGGAAGCCTCGGGGTGAACGGTGGGGCCCGCACCGCGGCCGCCGTCACCGAGTACGCCCGCACCGGTGGCTACGACCACGTGGTGGCCACCCGCGACCACCACATCGACCCCGGGGACCACTTCTCCGAGAACCCCGACTTCGTGGACAGCTGGCCGCGTCACTGTGAGGCGGGCACCCCCGGGGCGGAGTTCCACCCCGAATTCGACTCCTCGGTGGCCGAGGAGGTCTTCAGCAAGGGGATGTACTCGGCCGCCTACAGCGGTTTCGAGGGCACCGCTTCGGACGGCGAGACGACGTTGGCGGCGTGGTTGCGCGACCACGGCGTGGACGAGGTGGACGTGGTGGGGATCGCCACGGACCACTGTGTACGTGCCACCGCGATGGACGCCGCCGAGGAGGGCTTCCGCACCCGGGTGTTGCTGGAGCTGACCGCGGGGGTGTCCGGCGCCGGCGTGGAGACCGCGCTGGAGCGACTGCGCGACGCGGGCGTGGCCCTGGAGGGCCGGCCGCCGGTCGGCTGAGCGCGGAGCCCGTCCTCGTGAACGGCCGTGTCCCTCGGGGCACGGCCGTTCGTGGTCCCACCGCCCGGGGTCATCCCCGGGACGCGGCCCGCCGTTCGAGCAGGGTGCGCAGGATCGACTCGGCGTGGGTCCACAGGACAGCGCCGCCGATCCCGGGAACGACATGGCGCACGGCCCCGGGTACACGCTCGGTGAGCGTCGCACCGAGGTCCGGGGAGTGGGACGCGTCCTGCTCTCCGTACCAGACGTCGACCGGAACGGTGATCGCGGAGAGGTCCAGGTTCCAGGGGCTCATGGCCAACACGGTGTCCCTCGCGTAACCCGCGCCGCCCTGGACGAAGGCCTCGGTCATCGCACTCCGATAGGCGTCGGCGAACATCGGGGCCTCGTAGACCTCCCGGTCGGACTCGGCGCTTCCCGCCAGGACCATCTCCTCCATGGCCGCGGGGTCGAACTCCGCGAAGAGCGCCTCGGCCCGGTCGGGGGCGGAGGCGGCCAGGGCGACCATGTCGCGCGGCCCCGGGGGGAGCACGTCGGCGAAGACGGGGGCGGCCACCTCGTCGGCGGCCGAGACCAGGGCGAGCGCGTCGGCCGCGCCCGAGGCCGCGCAGGCCAGGGCGAACGGCGCTCCCTGGGAGTTCCCGACGACCGCCGTACCGTTCAGGTCGCGCAGGGAACGGAGCTCGCGCACGTCGTCGGCGAAGTCGGCGAGGCTCCGCCCCGGCCGCGGGGAGGAGGCTCCCAGTCCGGGCCGGTCCACGGCCACCAGGCGTACACCGAGTTCGGCGAGCAGGTGCGTACCGAATCCGAGACGGCCGCTCGTGGCCGCGCCCGGGCACAGCAGGACGGGCACGCCGTCGGGCGCGCCCCACTCGCTCCATCCGAGAGAGCGTCCGTCGGCCAGTGTGCTCCGACCCCGACGTTCCGGGGCGGTGACTCCGAGTTCCATTCCCCGAACCCTAACGAAGGGTCCGGGGAGGGTGCCATCGATATTCGTCGAGGTCGGACCTGTTGATCAGTCGATGCCGATGGCGGAGCGGACGTCGCTCAGCACACGGCGGGCCCGCGAGCGGGCGCGCTCGGTGCCGGAGTCGAGGATCTCGTCGAGTTCGGTCTTGGAGGCCATGAGCTCCTCGTAGCGCTCGCGCTTGGGGCCGAGCTCGGCGTTCACCGCCTCGAACAACTCCTTCTTGAGGTCGCCCCAGCCCATACCGCCGGCCTCCAGACGTTCCCGCACCTCGGCGACCTTGGCGGCATCGGCGAAGTGGGTGAGCAGCTGGAAGGGGATCGAGGAGTCCGGGTCCTTGGGGTCCTCGACGGGGGTCGAGTCGGTGGGGATCCGGTTGATGGCCTTGCGGAGCCTCTTCTCCGGCAGGAAGAGGGGAATGTGGTTGTCGTAGGACTTGCTCATCTTGCGACCGTCGGTGCCGGGCAGGATGCTCGCGTCACTGTCGTCGATGACGCCCTTGGGGATCGGGAAAGCGTAGGAGTCCCCGTAGCGGTGGTTGAAGTATCCGGCCAGATCGGCGGTGTACTCGATGTGCTGGGACTGGTCACGGCCGACGGGGACACGCTCCCCCTCCATGATGAGGATGTCGGCGGCCATGAGGATGGGGTAGTTGTACAGCCCCATGTTGATCCCGGCGTCGAGGTCGGTGTTGCCGGCCTCGGTGTTGCGGTCGCGTGCGGCCTTGTAGGCGTGCGCGCGGTTCATGAGCCCCTTGGGGGTGAGGGTGCTCAGGATGGTGGTGAGCTCGAAGGTCTCGGGGATGCTGGACTGGCGGTAGATGACGGTGCGCTCGGGGTCGAGCCCACAGGCCAGCCAGGTGGCAGCGCCCGACCGGATACTGTGCCGGAGCTCGTCCGCGTCCTTGATGATGTTGAGCGCGTGGTAGTCCGCGATGAAGTAGAACGTCTCGGACGCCTCGGCCGCGGCGGCGGCGAGGGCCGGCTTGATCGCGCCGATGTAGTTGCCCAGGTGGAAGTCACCGGTGGGCTTGATCCCGGTCAGGTAGGTGTTGGCTGCCATGGGCCAAGCCTATCGGCGTCATCCACCCTTTTTCCGCCCGCCGATGAGCTCGACCAGCGCCGCCGCGCGGGCCTCGTCCTCTCCCGGCCGCAGCCGGTGGTCGCGCCGGAGGGTGACCAGACCGTGCACCGAGGCCCAGACCACCTCGGCAAGGGTCTCGGGGTCGCGGCCGTCGGCGTGGGGGGCGACGACCTCCAGGATCACCGCGAACGCGGCCTTCAGCGGCTCCGGGGTCTCCTCCACCGCGAAGGCCAGTGGGAGGTCCCTGCCGAACATGGCCTCGTAGACCGCGGGGCCCGCCTCGGCGAACCTCATGTAGGCGCGGACGACCGCGGACAGTTCCGGCTCTCCCTCGGGGACCTCGGACCGGGCCTCGTCGAGGACGTCGGCCAGTTCCGCGAAGCCCTCGACGGCGATGGCGGCGATGATGGCGTCACGGTTGCGGAAGTGGTCGTAGAGCACCGGTTGGCTGTACTCGATGAGGGTGGACAGGCGCCGGGTGGTGACGGCGTCCCACCCTTCGGTCTCGGCCAGGGCCCGGGCCTTGTCCAGGATGAGTCGGTGGCGCAGTTCTCGCTCACGCGCTCGGCGGTCCGTCGTGCTCACCCCTGAATCCTAGCGCCGCTGGATTTCCCCCTCTCAGGGATCTAGCATCGCTAGGAATGCTGTCGTCGCTAGGAGAGAGTCATGGGTCCACGGGACCTGGCGTGGTGGGTCGCGATCGTCGCGGCCGCCTGTATGTCCGCGGCCATCATCGTGATCGGAGCCCGTTTCCTCCTCGCCCCGGAGAGCGGAGCAGAGGGCTTCGGGCTTCCGTCCGAGGCGGGTCCCTTTCTCGCGGCGAAGGGGGTCCGCGACATCGGAACGGGTCTCGTGGGGGCGGTCCTCCTCACGACCCGGAGGTTCCGGGCCGCGGGGTGGGCCCTGATCGCCCTGGCCTGGATCCCCTTGGGCGACGCCGTGGTGGTCCTGGCCTGGGACGGACCGGAGATACTCGCCTACGCGATGCACGGGGGCACGGCCGCGGCCATGATCGTGGTCGGCACGATCCTCGTACGCGGGCGGGCGCGGGACCGGAGCCCTTCGACGGCCCGGGAGACGTCCGCGGACGCCGAAGGGTGAGCCCCGACGTGAGGACGGCGCCTCGCGGGGTGCGAGGCGCCGTCCTTCGAGCGGTGTGCCCGATCAGGCCCGGGCGGAGCCGCCGCGGAAGGCGGTCCAGTGCTCGGCCATGCGAACGGCCTGCCCCTGGGTGAAGTGGGTCATGCAGGCGTCGTCGCTGTAGTTCATGAAGTTGGTGACCGGGTCCTTGCCGGGCCGGTCTGGGCAGGTGTCGCGTCCCACCGGACAGCCGGAGGCGGCCTCGCGCTCGTAGGGGGTGTCGTCCACGTAGTCCCCCGGGCTCTCGCACCCGTTCTGGAACGTGTGGAACAGCCCCAGCCAGTGACCGACCTCGTGGGTGCCGGTGTGCCCCTCGTTGAAGCGGTCACGATCGCCGCCCGGAAGGGTGTCGTGGGCGATCGCGACCCCGTCCCGTTCCGGCGCCGCCCGATAGTCCTGCGGGAAGGTCGAGTAGCCGAGCAGTCCGCTGCCCAGGTCGGCGGTGTAGATGTTCAGCGTCTCGGGTCCCCCTTGACGCAGTTGGGAGCGGATCGTGTCGTCGTACTGCCTGAACCGGTGGAACCAGTCGTCGTTCACGCTCCGGGTGACATCGGAGAGTTCGAACCGGAAACCGGTGTCGGTGCCCTCCGACCCCTGCGCGTAGTCGCCCCGGTAGGCCCGGTTCATGACGTCGATCTGCTCGCGGACGCGGGCGTCGGTGACGTTCCCGCCGCCGTCCTCGGCGGAGATGACGTGCACGACCACCGGAACCGTGTAGGGCGGCGCGATCTGCCGGTCCCGTGAGGGACCCAATGCCTCACGGAGGCGTTCCTCGTACTCGGCCGCCTGTTCGGGGGTGACCTCCACCTCCCCCTCGGCGCCCACCCCCGGGTCGGCCACACGCATCGCGGCGGTCGACTCGGAGACGGGCTCCGTCCCGGGCGGACAGTGGGCGGCCTGCGCGACCGCCCCCGTCCTTTCGGGCTCCGCGCCGGTCGATGACACGGTCGGATCGGGCGGTGTGCCCACCACCAGGCCGGTCAACGCGAGCGCGCACAGGGACAGGCCGGACCAGAGCGCGGCTGAGCCGCCGCGAGAGCTTCGTCCAATCACCTCACGGACTGTAGTTATGTCAGAACGCAACGAAGTCGAACCCAACGCGGTCTTGCGAAGTATTTGCCCGATTCGACCGATCAGTGACTATTTCTGCCCTACGGCCCAGGCACGGAGCTTGGCGATCCTCTCCCGGATCTGAGGCGGGCTGGCCTGCGCGACCGGCGGCCCGCCACAGGCGCGCCGCAGTTCGTTGTGGATCACCCCGTGCGGCTTACCCGTCCGGTGGTGCCAGGCCCCCACCAGGCCACTGAGCTCTCGACGCAACTCGGCCAGGACCTCGTGCGTGGGACCCGACTCCTCCTCGGGCTCGCTCTCCCGCCTGGCCTTGGCCTTGAGCTCACTCGCCCGGATGTCCGCCTTGCGCTTGCGCAACAACTGCGAGACCTGGTCGGGTTCGAGCAGCCCCGGCAACCCGAGGAAGTCCTCCTCCTCACTGGAGCCGGCCGCGCCACCGCCGTACTCCAGACCGTCGTAGAGCGCGCGGTCGAACTCGGCCGCGGACTCCATCGTCTCGAAGGGGAGCTCCTCCCCCGCGTCCGGAGAGTCCTTCTTCTTGTTGGCCTCCCGGAGAAGGTCCTCCTCCGGGTACTCGTCGTCGGAGGGGGTCTTGTCCAGGACGTGATCGCGCTCGCGCTCCATCTCCCCCGCGTACTCCAGGAGCGTGGGGACCGAGGGCAGGAAGACCGAGGCGACCTCTCCCCTCTTGCGCACACGCACGAAGCGACCGATCGCCTGGGCGAAGAACAACGGTGTGCTCGTCGAGGTCGCGTACACACCCACCATCAGGCGGGGCACGTCCACACCCTCGGAGACCATGCGCACCGCGACCATCCACCGGTCGTCGCCCGCGGCGAACCGGGAGATCTTCTTGGAGGCGGTCGGGTCGTCGGAGAGCACCACCGTGGCGCCCTTGCCGGTGATCTGACGCAGGATGCGCGAATAGGCCCGGGCGTTCTCGTGGTCGCTGGCGATGACCAGGCCGCCCGCGTCCGGATGCGTCTTGCGCACCTCGGTCAGACGCCGGTCGGCCGCCTGGAGCACCTTCTTGATCCAGTCGCCCTTGGGGTCGAGCGCCGCCCGCCAGGCCTGGGAGAGGGCGTCCTGGGTCAGGGGCTCGCCCAACCTGGCCGCGAGCTCGTCACCGGCCCGGGTCCGCCAGCGCATCTCTCCGGAGTAGGCCATGAAGATGACCGGCCGCACCACCCCGTCCTCCAGCGCCGGCGCGTAACCGTAGCTGTAGTCCCACGAACAGCGCCGCACCCCGGCCCCGTCCTGGACGTAGTCCACGAACGGGATGGGGTTGATGTCGGAGCGGAAGGGGGTGCCGGTCAACGACAGACGGCGGGTGGCCGGGTCGAAGGATTCACGGACCGCGTCGCCCCAGGAGAGGGCGTCCCCCGCGTGGTGCACCTCGTCGAAGATCACCAGGGTCTTGCGGGCCTCGGTGCGGTTGCGGTGCAGCATCGGATGCGCGGCGACCTGGGCGTAGGTGACGGCCACACCGATGTACTGACGCCCCAGCGCCCCCTGCCCGTTCTTGAAGTCCGGGTCGATGGCGATACCGAAACGGGCGGCGGCCTCGGCCCACTGCTTCTTCAGGTGCTCGGTGGGACACACGATGGTGATGGCCCGTACCGCGTGCCTCTGCAACAGCTCGCTCGCCAGGGTGAGGGCGAAGGTGGTCTTGCCCGCGCCCGGCGTGGCCACCGCGAGGAAGTCGCGCGGCTGCCTCCGGAAGTACTCCTCGAAGGCCTCCCGCTGCCAGGCCCGAAGGCCGCTCAGGCGGTCCTCCATCGTGGTCTGCGTCACCGTCATGCGTCCTGTCCCCCGTTACTCACCTGCTCGAGATTAGCGGCCGTCGGGCACCACGCCGGGAGCACCGAGCGTGGTGCCCCGCACAGCCGACCACCATCTCACCGACCCACGACAAGCGGCACGGTGCCCCTCGCACCGCGCCGCTCCGAGATTCTCCGTTAAAGCCCCTCCTCCGACACCGGGGCCTCCTCGGCCCCGGTCCCGTCCTCGGTCCCGGGAAGCCCTCCGTCCGCGGGAACACCCTCCTCGGGTGTTCCGGCCGGCTCTTCGCCGCCGAAGCTCGACGTGTCCACCGCGCCGTCGTTGAAGGGCATGTGCGGGGAGATCGCCGGGAAGGCGAAGAACCACAACAGGGCCGCGGCCCCCGCCAGCAGGCCCAGCGCCATGATGAACTTCGAGATCCAAGGGCCCGGCAGAATCCGCCAGATCAGACCGTACATTCGCGTCCCCCTCCTAGGCTTCCGGCGCCATGTGCGCGATGGAGTCCGGCATGCCGTCGGACTTGGGCGTGGTCTCGGTCAACTCGGCCCAGACGATGAGTCGATGGGTGTTGTTGAGCTTGGGCGCGCAGGTGGTGAGGGTGAGCAGCGCACGTGCGGGGTCCTCCTCGGAGGCCTCTTCGAAGGGGTCGGGGGTGACCACCCAGAAGTCCTCGGGCAGGACGGTCTCCTCACGGAAGACCTCGTAGGTGTAGAAGTTCTCGCCGTCCTCCAGGACCATGACGTCGCCCTCGGCGAGCAGGTCCAGGTCCCAGAACAGGCCGGGGGTGCGGTGCGCGGCGATGCCGTAGTTGCCCAGTCCCCCGGGAGAGCTGTCGAACTGGGTGTAGCGGCCCGGGCTGTACCGGATGTCGTCGGGCTCGGTGCCGTTGACCACCACCCAGTCCAGGTCGAGGCTCGGGACGTACAGACGACTGTCCGCGCTCCCCGGGAGCGGCTCGGAGTCGGGCCCCCGCTCCTCGGACCAGGCGTCGTCGAGGCCGTCCGCCAACTGCTGCTGCTCGCGATCGGTCTCCCATTGAGAGCCGTACACCTCATAGGACGCGTAGAAGAGCATGAGCAGGCCGGCGGTCAGAAGGATCTCGCCGAAGAACCTGACGAACCCGCGGGCCACGTCTGCGCCCGTGGCCCTGCGTCGAGGGGCGCGCCGTCTTCCACCGCGTGACGGGCGGGGGCGGCGCCCTTCGTCCCCGGGACGGGGCTCGTCTAGCGACTGCCGTTCAGTTCTGGACACCAATACGACCTACTCCCGTGGACGCTTTCGTGCATCCGGGTGACCGGAGGGGGACGAGGAGCGGGACCCCCGAACGCGGATGCGGCAGGACTTCGACCTCATGTCGGATACACGGCGCCGGGCGACGGCACGGTGGACACGGGGTGTGGGGGCGCCCTGCCCGGCTACCTGTTCCTCCGGAGAGTACCGTCACACGAGGGGCGTACGCGGCGACGCGCCCCGAAACGCACGAGAACGCGGGGACCGTCCGCTCTCGTCCACGGCCGTCCCGGAAACGGAGCGGAACGGGCTCCCGAGGGAACGACCTCGACGAACGCCCTTCTCGGACACGACGAAGGCCCTGGCTCACCCGTGAGGGTGGGTCAAGGCCCCTCGTTCGCGATCACGGGGACCGCGATTACTTCATCATCTCCTCGTAGGCCTTCTTGCACTCCGGGCACACGGGGAACTTCTTCGGGTCGCGGTTGGGCACCCAGACCTTGCCGCACAGGGCGATCACCGGGTCGCCGGTCACCGCGCTCTGGGTGATCTTGTCCTTCTGCACGTAGTGGGCGAACCGCTCACGGTCACCATCGTCGTGCGAGACATCCGGCCGGGTCTCACTGTCCGGAAGCACCTTGTTCAGGACGTCCATCGACATCGTCCTCACACCTTTCAACGTCTGTTGTCCACGGTATAGGGTGCCGCGATCCGTCTCATCTCGTCACGTGGAACCCGTCAGTTCATCGTGGGATCGTCCGGATAGGTCGACAGCAGCGCCAGACGACCCCCTTGACGACGCAGCACCCGCGGCCACAACCCCTCGGGCGTCTCCCCGAAGAGGTCGCCGAGGTGGGCGTCGACCACGAACCAGGCACCCTCCTCGATCTCCCCGGCCAACTGTCCCGGCCCCCAACCGGCGTAGCCGGCGAAGACGCGAAGCCCGCTCAGGGAGGGGCCGAGCACCTCGGGGGGCGCGTCCAGATCCACCACGCCCACACCGTCCAGAACGCTCCGCCCGCCCGGGGCCTCCAACGGGACCCAGCCGGGAGGGGCCTCGTCG
Source organism: Nocardiopsis sp. LDBS1602 (assembly GCF_035818715.1). NCBI lineage: Bacteria > Bacillati > Actinomycetota > Actinomycetes > Streptosporangiales > Nocardiopsidaceae > Nocardiopsis > Nocardiopsis sp. LDBS1602. The sequence goes on from NZ_JAYLVW010000008.1 coordinate 15,087, forward strand.
GGTGCGGCCCTCCCCAGCGCTATACCGGAGTCGGTACCCACCGGGCCGCCGGAGAACATCACCGCGGGAGAGCCGGCGTGGTCTCCCCAGCCCTTCATGACCTCGTCCACGGGCAGTTCCAGCGGACGGTTGAGGATCACCCCGAGGGCGCCGTCGGTGGCGTCATCGACGATGAACACCACCGAACGGCGGAAGGAGTCCTCCTGGAGCAGGGGCGCGGCCACCAGAAGGCGCCCGGTCAGTGTCGACTGGTCCATGCTCCACCTCTACCCGAAAAGAGGGGCGTGGGAGGCCCCTTCTCCTCGAAGGACGGGTACGGGATCAGTCCTGGTCGGCGACGCCGCGCTGGGCGACCTCGCGCACCGCGTTGGCCACGTGGTTGGAGAGGTCCGAGTGGAAGACGCTCGGGATGATGTAGTTCGGGCCCAGCTCGTCGTCGGTGACCACGTCGGCGAGGGCCTTCGCGGCGGCGACCATCATGTCGGAGGTGACGTTGTGGCTCTGGGCGTCCAGGAGACCGCGGAAGAAGCCCGGGAACACCAGGACGTTGTTGATCTGGTTCGGGTAGTCGCTACGACCGGTCGCGACGACGGCGGCGTGCAGGTGGGCGACGTCCGGGTCGACCTCGGGGTCGGGGTTGGCCAGCGCGAAGATGATCGAGTCCTCGTTCATCTCGGCGATGTCCTCGCCGGAGAGCAGGTTCGGGGCCGAGACTCCGATGAACACGTCCGCGCCGGCGACGGCGCCCTTGAGGTCACCGCTGTAACCGGTGGGGTTGGTGTTCTCCGCGATCCACTGGAGGTTGCTGTCCAGGTTCTCGCGACCCGCGTGCACGGCTCCGTGCACGTCGCTGACGATGATGTCGCGCGCGCCCGCGTGCATGAGCAGCTTGAGGATCGCGGTGCCCGCGGCGCCCGCGCCGGACATGGCGATCCGCACCTCGGACAGCTTCTTGTTGACCACGCGCAGGGCGTTGCGCAGGGCGGCCAGGACGACGATGGCGGTGCCGTGCTGGTCGTCGTGGAAGACCGGGATGTCCAGGAGCTCGCGCAGGCGGGCCTCGACCTCGAAGCAACGCGGGGCCGAGATGTCCTCCAGGTTGATGCCGCCGAAGCCGGGGGCGAGCAGCTGCACGGTGCGGACGATCTCGTCGACGTCCTGGGTGTCCAGGGCGATCGGCCAGGCGTCGATGTCGGCGAAGCGTTTGAACAGGGCCGCTTTACCCTCCATGACGGGCATGGCGGCCTCGGGGCCGATGTTGCCCAGGCCCAGGACCGCGGAGCCGTCGGTGACCACGGCGACGCTGTTGCGCTTGATGGTCAGGCGGCGGGCGTCGTCCTTGTTGGCCGCGATCGCCTGGGAGACGCGGGCGACACCCGGCGTGTAGGCCATGGAGAGTTCGTCGCGGTTGCGCAGCGGCACCTTGGACTTCATCTCGATCTTGCCGCCGAGGTGCATCAGGAAGGTGCGGTCACTGACCTTGTGGACCGTGACCCCGTCGACCGAGCCGAGGGCGTCGACGATGGCCTGGGCGTGCTCGGTGTCGCGGGCCGCGCAGGTGACGTCGATGCGGATGCGCTCGTGTCCAGCGGCCGCCACGTCCAGAGCGGTGATCATGCCGCCGACCTGCTCGACCGCGTTGGTGAGGCTGCCGACCGCGCTGCCTCCGGCGTCCAATTCGAGGCGGACGGTGATGGAGTACGAAACGCTGGGAAGGGTGGCCACGTATTGCTCCTTGGCTTTTGCTGGTGTCATGCGTCCGCGGGGCGCACCGGCGGCCCCTCCCGTGGACGTACCGGCCGACTGTCACCCCGGGTCCGGGGACGGCCTGCACTCCGTGGCCCGCCCGTCGGGTTGTCGTCGGCGTCCGCGCGCCGGTCCCGTGACGGTGGCGCATCCCGCCGAGAACGCCCGATGATCGGGTGTTCTGAACGCGGGCTCGGCTGACGGCCGGGGGCTGGCCGGGATCCCACAACCGAGTCGCCTCACCTTACCCGAGTCAAGGGAGTGACGTCAGCACAAGGTGACAATTACCGCCATCGGAAAAAATCGCATAAATTCCCGACTATTCCGCAGGGGTTTACCCCGCGAACCTCGCCACCCGATCGGTGGCCGCGCGCACCACCAGATCGGCGCAGGCCCCCGTGGACAGCGCCGTGGAGTCGATCACCAGGTGGTAGTGGGCCGGATCGGCGGCGTCGGCCCGGTAGAAGCGGCGGACGTAGGCGGACCGGGCCCGGTCGTTGTCGTCCAAGAGGCGTTCCGTGGGAGGCCCCTCCTCCCGGGCACCGACCGAGAGGCCCTCCCCGTTCCCGTCCTCCCACAGCCGTCGGGCCTGGAGCAACCGGGCCTCGCGGTCACCGTCCAGGCGGACGTGCAGAGCACCCGGGCGCTCGGCCAGGACCACCGCGGCCGCCCGGCCGAGGATCACGCCGCCCGTGCGGGCGACGTCCTGGATGACGCGCTCGGTCTGCTCCACGAACTCGTGGTCGTAGAGGAGTCGCCCTTCGGCGTCCGTGGCCCCCACGTACGGGGTGTCGACGCTGCCGAAGGTGACCGTGGGCAGCCGGGCCGCGCCGGCGAGAAGACGTTCGAAGCCGCCCGCGGAACGATCGTCGCGCTTGAGCGCCTCGGCGAAGGAACAACCGATCCGCGAGGCCACGACCGTCGGGATCGCCCGATCGAGGAAGGGGAGCTCCAAGGCGGCCGCCACGGCCGGACCGATCACGCTTCCGCCCGCCCCATAGGTGGCCGAGATCGTGACCACGGGGCCGTTCCCGTCGTTCGTCACCATGGGACACCTGCCCGATCACCACGCGGACCGCGCCTGCCGCGGGCCGCTGTCGTTGCTCTCCTACCCGGTGAGGCGACCACCACCCCACCCGTCTTCAAAACAGTAAATACGTGACGATTTATCACTCTTGGGCAGGAAAGACAGCAGATAACCAGCGGGTTTCCATCCACCAACATCTCGGTCGGCCGCGCGGACGGATCGACCCCTCGGGGTGAGGAAGGCCCTCACCCCGAGGGGTCGTGAACGATCGGACCTACGCTCCCGTCAGAACAGAGCCGAGGTCAGCCTGCGGCGGGCCGCGCCGACCCTCGGGTCGCCCGGGGGAAGGAGGTCGAACAGGGAGAGCAGGTGCTCTCGGACCTTGTTCCGATCATCGTCGGTGGTGCGCTTGACCGTGGCGATCAGACGGTCGAACGCCGCCTCGTAGTCACCGCCGTACAGGTCGATGTCGGCGACGGTGATCTGGGCGTCCACGTTCGCGGGGTCCTTCTCCGCCTCCTCACGCACGGCGGGCCCGTCCACGTTCTGAAGACGACCGATCAGCCGGATCTGGGCGATCTGAGCCTTGATCTCGGCGTTCTTCGGGTCCTCTTCCAGAGCCTTCTCGAAGACGCCGGCCGCGCCCTCGAAGTCCCCCTGGTCCAGGAACTCCCTGGCCCGCGCGGCGATCGGGTCGGCCTGAGGCTCGGGGACCTGCTCGTCCTCCTCCGGCAGGGCCGAGGGGTCGCCGTCGACCGTGCCGGGGTGGCCGGGGGGCAGCATGCCCTGCTGGGCGAGGGCTCCGAAGACCTGGGAGAGGCCGTCGCGGAGCTGCTCCTCGGTGGCGGGCCCCTGCATCAGGGGCATGACCTGCCCTTGGATGGCGATGATGATGGTCGGGGCTCCCTGGACACGGAGCGCCTGGACCAGCTGTGGGCTGGCCTCGCTGTCGATCTTGCCCAGGATCCAGTTGCCACCGGAGCTCTTGGAGAGCCGGTCGAGGGCGGTCTCGACCTGCTTGGACTGCTCGGACCAGCCGGCCAGGACCGCCAGCACGACCGGAGCGGACAGCGATTGCTCCAGGACCTGTTGGAAGTTGGCCTCGTCGACGTTGACGGCGTAGGGGTTCGTGCGACCGGCCGACTCGTCGGCACGCTGCTTGGCCTCGCGTTCCAAGGCCGCCTTACGCGCCGCGAGGTCGACCGCACTGTTCGGTGAAAAGTCCGAAGGCTGCATACCTCTATCCTGCCGTATTCCGGGGAGGTACGGAGACCCCGTACCTCCCCGGACCGACCGGCGCTAGAAGCGGGGATCCTCGGTATAGGTACCGAACTCCTCGCCCATGGTGCCGCAGATCTCGCCCAGGGTGGCCTCGGCGCGGGCCGCGTCCATGATGAGCGGGATGAGGTTGCCGTCGCCGGCCCGCACCCCTTCGAGGAGGCGGGCGAGGGCGCCGTCGACCGCCTCGCGGTCACGTCCGGCCTTGCGTTCGGCGAGGACGCGCTTCTGCTCGTGCTCGACCTCGTGGCTGATCTTGAGGATGTCGAGTTCACCGGAGACGGTGTTGGTGTGGCAGTTGACGCCGACGATGCGCTTGTCGCCCTTCTCCAGGGCCTGCTGGTACTGGAAGGCGGACTCGGCGATCTCGGAGCTGAAGTAGCCGTTGTCGATACCGGCGAGGATGCCGGAGGTCATCGGGCCGATGGGGTGTTCGACGTCGTCACCGCCGCCCATGTACCGGATGTGTTCGAAGACGCGCTCGGCCTCGGCCTCGATCTCGTCGGTGAGGGCCTCCAGGTACCAGGAGCCGCCGAGGGGATCGGCGACGTTGACGACCCCGGTCTCCTCCATGAGGACCTGCTGGGTGCGCAGGGCGATCTCGGCGGACTGTTCGGTGGGCAGGGCGAGCGTCTCGTCGAGGGCGTTGGTGTGCAGAGAGTTGGTGCCGCCCAGGACCGCTGCGAGAGCCTCGACGGCGGTGCGCACCACGTTGTTGTAGGGCTGCTGGGCCGTGAGGGAGACCCCGGCGGTCTGGGTGTGGAACCGCAGCCACTGGGCCTTCTCGGTCTTCGCTCCATAGACGTCGCGGATCCAGCGGGCCCAGATACGGCGGGCGGCGCGGAACTTGGCGATCTCCTCGAAGAAGTCGATGTGGGCGTCGAAGAAGAAGGACAGCCCCGGGGCGAACCGGTCGATGTCCAGCCCTCGGGACAGGCCGAGTTCGACGTAGCCGAACCCGTCGGCCAGCGTGTAGGCCAGTTCCTGGGCGGCGGTGGCCCCGGCCTCGCGGATGTGGTACCCGGAGACGGAGAGCGGCTTGAAGGCGGGGATGTTCTCGGCGCAGTACTCCATCAGGTCGCCGATGAGGCGCAGATGGGGTTCCGGCGGGTACAGCCACTCCTTCTGGGCGATGTACTCCTTGAAGATGTCGGTCTGGAGCGTGCCGTTGAGGGTGCCGATGTCGACGCCCTGGCGTTCGGCGGCCACCAGGTACATGCAGAAGGCGGGGATGGCCGGTCCACTGATGGTCATGGAGGTGGTGGTCTCGCCGAGCGGGATCCCGTCGAAGAGCAGGTCCATGTCGGCGACCGAGTCGATCGCCACGCCACAGTGGCCGACCTCGCCGAGGGCGTGCGGGGAGTCGGAGTCGTGGCCCATGAGGGTGGGCATGTCGAAGGCCACCGAGAGTCCGCCGCCGCCGGAGGCGAGGATCATCTTGTAACGCTCGTTGGTCTGCTGTGCGTTACCGAAGCCGGCGAACTGGCGGATGGTCCAGGCACGGCCTCGGTAACCGGTGGGGTAGAGCCCTCGGGTGTAGGGGTACTCACCGGGCCAGCCGATCCGCTCGAAACCGGGCACCTCGGCGCCCGGGCGGGGCCCGTAGACGGGTTCGAGGGTCCGTCCGGACAGGGTCGTGAAGTCGGCGTCACGTTTGCGGGCGGAGTCGTAGCGGCGCTGCCAGCGATCGCGGCCGGCCTCGATCTCCTGTGCTCCGCCACCGCCGGTGGGGTCGCCTGTGGTTGTCGCCATATCAAGATAGTAGGACGTCCAACTAATGATGTACAGCAGCGCGGGGCGCCGCCCCCGCCGCCGTGACCGCCATGGCCGGGGACGGTGACGCACCGTCAGGACGGACGCGCCCCCTCGGCGACCGGGGCCGGGAAGTCACCGAAGTCCACCCGGAGCCGCACGAACATCTCGTGCATGTTCCAGAGCTCCTCGTCGGAGTAGCAGCCCAACCCGAACTCCATGTCGAGCAGGGCCCGGGTGGCCTCCTCGGTGACCCGGCGCCCCGACTCGGTGATCTCCGCGAGCACACCGCGACCGTCGCTGGGGTTGGGGCGGCGGAGCACCAGCCCCTGCCCCTCCAACCGGTCGATGGTGTTGGTGACGCTGGTCGGATGCACCATGAGCCGCTCGCCGATCTTGCCGAGCGGAAGGGCTCCGGAGTTGCTGAAGGTGAGCAGGACCAGCGCCTCGTAGCGGGCGAAGGTCAGACCGAAGGGCTTGAGCGCGCCGTCCAGTTCCCCGATGAGGATCTGCTGCGCCCTCATGAGGGAGGTGACCGCCGCCATCGCGGGCGAGGCCCCCCATCTCTGGCTCCAGTTGTCATGAGCGCGTTCGATCGGGTCGAACGGAAGGTTCAAAGGGTTTCCCACGCCGTCACTCTAGGCCTTCCTCCCACCCCCGGAACCCGCCGTTCCGCCCTACCCCGGACGCTCCCCCTCGTCAACGGCCCGAACGTGGCCACAAGGGGACGCGACCTCGGAAACGGGTGGTCCGGTCCGCCAACTCGACAAAGCCGGTCGCTCCCCGGGTTCCGAGCCGGGAACACGAAGAAAGTCGCCTTGGGCTCATTGACGACCCAAAAACGGATAGTTAAGTTTCCTAATAATTTAATGGCCCACGTCACAGGCGCGATGATGCACTCTTCCCCCTCCTCCGCGCACGCCCGTGCCCCTCCCTTCCTCCGTCGCCCCGTTCTCTCACGGCCCGGCCCTTCGGCTCGGCCACCATCCCCCCTTTCTCCCCCACAGCGCAGGAGAACATCGACATGAGAGCACGACCCCTCCGACGACGGCTCGCGGTCCTGGCGACCGCCGCCCTCGCCCTCCCCCTCGCACTGGCACCCACCCCGGCCGCGGCCGAGTCCTCCGACGTCACCGTGACCTACGTCGAGACCAGCCGCTGGGACAACGGTTACGCCGGACAGCTCACCATCGAGAACGCCTCCGCGGCCGCTCTCGACGACTGGACCGTGGAGTTCACCCTCCCCGCGGGCACCTCCATCACCACCGCCTGGAACGCGACCCTGTCCGTCTCCGGCGGCGTCCACACCCTCAGGCCGCCCTCGTGGGGCGCCGTCGTCCCCGCCGGAAGCGGTTACTCGATCGGCTGGAACGGCGTCCACTCCGGAGGAGAGACGACCCCCGAGAACTGTCTGATCGACGGCTCACCCTGCTCCGGCGGCTCCGGCGAACCCGACGGGGAACCGCCCACCGCACCCGAGGGCCTGACCGTCACCGGGACCACGGCGACCAGTGTGTCGCTCTCGTGGGGCGAGGCCACCGACGACGTCGCCGTGGCCGGGTACGAGATCCTCTCCGAGGGCGGGGTGGTCCGCGCCGTCGACGCCGACACCCTCTCCGCCACCGTGGCGGGCCTGAACCCGGAGACCTCCTACTCCTTCACCGTCCGCGCCTATGACACCTCCGGCAACCGGGGGCCCGAGAGCGGCGCCGTCCAGGCCACCACGGAGGCGGACGACGGCGGGCCCTCCCTGCCGGCCGAGGACCTGCGGGTCGCCTACTTCACCCAGTGGGGGATCTACGATCGCGGCTACCTCGTGAACGATCTGGAGACCTCGGGCAGCGCCGAGAAGCTCACCCACATCAACTACGCGTTCGGCAACGTCAACGCGGGTGGCGAGTGCTTCATGGCCAACCAGGCCGGCCAGGGCGACGCCTGGGCCGACTACGGCCGCTCCTTCACCGCCGCCGAGAGCGTGGACGGGGTCGCCGACCAGTGGAGTCAGGACCTGCGCGGCAACTTCAACCAGCTCAGGAAGTTGAAGGAGATCCACCCCGACCTGAAGGTCAACCTCTCCCTCGGCGGCTGGACCTGGTCGGAGCACTTCTCGGACGCGGCTCTCACGCCCGAGTCGCGTGAACGCATGGTCTCCTCCTGCATCGACCTGTACCTGCGCGGCAACCTGCCGATCTTCGACGGCGCCGGCGGCCCCGGCTCCGCGGCGGGGATCTTCGACGGCATCGACCTGGACTGGGAGTGGCCCGGCTCCGAGGGGCACGAGCACAACACCGTGCGCCCCGAGGACAAGGAGAACTTCACCGCCCTGGTCCGGGAGTTCCGCGAGCAGCTCGACGCCCTGGAGGCCGAGACCGGGCGCGGGTTCGAGCTGACCGCCTTCCTGCCGGCCGACCCCGAGAAGATCGACCTGGGCTTCGAGATGGACCGGCTCATGCCGGACTTCGACTTCATCACGGTCCAGGGCTACGACTACCACGGAGCCTGGGAGGACACGACCAACCACCAGTCCAACCTGCTGCCGGACCCGAGGGACACCGGGGCGAACGTCTTCTCCACCGAGACCACCGTCCAGGCCTACCTCGACCGCGGGGTGGACCCCTCGGACATGGTGCTCGGGCTGCCCTTCTACGGCCGCGGGTGGACCGGCGTCGCGCCCGGCCCGGAGGGAGACGGCCTCTTCCAGCCCTCGACGGGTCCGGCCCCGGGGAGTTACGAGGACGGCATCGAGGACTGGAAGGTGATCAAGGACCTGCCCGGGTTCGATCTGTACCGTGACGACGACCTGGGCACCGCCTGGCTCTACGACGGGAACACCCTCTGGACCTACGATGACGAGGTCTCCATGGGTCAGAAGACCACGTGGGCCGTGGACAACGGCCTCGGCGGCGTCATGATCTGGTCCATCGACGGCGACGACACCTCCGGCAGCCTCATCACGGCGGTGGACGCGGCGCTCCGTTAGAGCCTTCTCGCACCGTTACGGGCCCCGGCCGCACGGCCGGGGCCTTTTATCTCCCCCGAAGTGAGGAGTCAATGGGTCGCCGTGGCCACAAGGGGACAATGTCCCCGCGGGCACTGGTCCGGTCCGTCAACTCGAAAGATCCGTCGTCCGCCCGGCGGCCTCGGCCGCTCCCCCAGAAACTTCCTCACGGGGCGTTGACGCCGCCGGTAATTATTAGTTAAGTTTCCTAAAAATTTATCCCCCCACGTCAGTAGGGCCCACCCCCGGGCCCGGCGCCTGACTCCGCCCCCTCCAGGAGACCCCCGACGTGAGCGCACGACGACTCAGGAAGACCCTCGCGGTACCCGCCGCGGCAGTGCTGGCGGCACCGCTCGCCCTGGCCGCCCCTCCCGTCGCGGCCGAGACGGTCGACACCGGCGACCTCACCGTGACCTACGTCGAGTCCGCCCGCTGGAACACCGGCTACAGCGGAGAGATCACCGTCCACAACGCCTCCGGCGCGGACCTCACCGACTGGACCCTCGAATTCGAACTGCCCGAGGGCGGCCGGGTGCACGAACTGTGGAACGCCACCGTCGAGGGCACCGCCGAGGAGGGATACACCGTCACGCCGCCGCGCTGGGGCGCCGTCGTCCCCGCCGGAGGGAGCTACGTCTTCGGCTTCAACGGCGTCCACGAGGGCGGCAACACCCACCTGCTCGACTGTTCCATCAACGGCGCGAACTGCGCGGGCACCCCTTCCCAGGGCCCCGAGCACGACGAGCTCAGTGTCGCCTACTTCACCCAATGGGGGGTGAAGGAGCGCGACTACCACGTCCGCGACCTCATCGACTCGGGCAGCGCGGACAAGCTCACCCACATCAACTACGCCTTCGGCAACGTGGGCTCCGACGGTGAGTGCTTCATGACCAACGACCCCGAGGACGGCGACGCGCTCGCCGACTACGGTCGCGCCGTCCCCGCCTCCGAGAGCGTCGACGGAGCCCCCGACGGCCCCGGCCAGCCGCTGCGCGGCAACTTCAACCAGCTCAGGAAGTTGAAGGAGCTCTACCCGGAGCTGGTCATCAGCATCTCCCTGGGCGGCTGGAACTGGTCGGAGCACTTCTCCGACGCGGCGCTCACCCCCGAGTCACGTGAACGCATGGTCTCCTCCTGCGTCGACCTGTACCTGCGCGGCGACCTGCCCGTCATCGACGGCGCGGGCGGCGAGGGCGCGGCCTACGGGATCTTCGACGGCATCGACCTGGACTGGGAGTGGCCCGGCTCCGAGGGCAACCCGCACAACACGGTGCGCCCCGAGGACAGGGAGAACTTCACCGCCCTGGTCCGGGAGTTCCGCGAGCAGCTCGACGCCCTCGGCGAGGAGACCGGCCGTCACTTCGAACTCAGCTCGTTCATGCCCGCCGGCGCCTGGCGTCTGGACAGCGGCTACGAGCTGGACGAGATCATGCCGGACTTCGACTTCATCACGGTCCAGGGCTACGACTACCACGGCACCTGGGAGACGACCACCAACCACCAGTCCAACCTGCTGCCCGACCCGAACGACCCGGGCGAGGTGATCTCCACCCTCACCAACGTGGAGGCCTACCTGGAGCGCGGCGTCGACCCGGAGAAGATCGTCCTGGGCGTGCCCTTCTACGGACAGGGATGGACCGGCGTCGAACCTGGACCCGCCGGAGACGGACTCTTCCAGTCCGCCTCGGGCCCCGCCCCCGGCCTCTACGCCGACGGGACCGAGGACTGGAAGGCGCTCAAGGAGCTGTCCGGTTTCGAGGTGCACCGTGACGACGACCTGGGCACCGCCTGGCTCTACGACGGCGAGACCTTCTGGACCTACGACGACGAGATCTCCATGGACCAGAAGACCACGTGGGCCATGGACAACGGCCTCGGCGGCGTCATGATCTGGTCCATCGACGGCGACGACGCCGACGGAAACCTCATCACCGCGATCGACGCGGCGTTGGGCCGGTAGGAAAGACCTCCGTCCGGCCTTCGGGGCGGACGGGAGAGAACGGCGTCGGTGCTCTGATCCGGGGAGCACCGCCGCCGGGGCGGGGTGGACCGACGTGCGACGGTCCGCCCCGTCCGCCTTGTGTCCCGGCCCCCTCAGAGGCCGGAGGTCGCGCCCAGCTCCTTGAGCAACAGGTCGGCCGCGCCGTAGGGGTCGCGCTCTCCGGAGGCCACCTCGCGGGCCAGGGAGTCCAGACCGCCGTCGGTCTCCACCCCGCCCAGACGGGAGCGCAGCAGGTCCAGCACGATCGCCTGGACCTCGTCACGGGCTCGGGCGCTCCGGCGCGCGGCGAGCTCCCCGGAGGACTCCAGGTGGGCGAAGTGTCCGTCGATCCGCTCCCACAGCTCGTCGACGCCCTTGTCCTCGGCGGCCACCGTCATGACGATCGGCGGCTTCCACTCCTCGTCGGTACGGTCCTTCATCGCGATCATCTGGCGGAGTTCGCGCAGGGTCACCCTGGCCCCGTCCCGGTCGGCCTTGTTGATCGCGAACACGTCCGCCACCTCCAGGACACCGGCCTTGGCCGCCTGGACCGAGTCGCCCATACCCGGCGCGCACAGGACCACCGTGGTGTCCGCCTGGCCCGCGATGTCGACCTCCGCCTGGCCCACGCCCACGGTCTCCACCAGGATGACGTCGAAACCGGCCGCGTCCAGGACCCGGAGCGCGTGCGGGGTCGCCCACGACAGCCCGCCCAGGTGGCCGCGGTTGGCCATGGAACGGATGTAGACGCCCGGGTCGGTGGCGTGCTCCTGCATACGGACCCGGTCGCCCAGCAGGGCGCCTCCGGTGAAGGGCGAGGAGGGGTCCACCGCGAGCACGGCGACCGTCCTGCCCTGGGCGCGCACCGCACGCACCACGGCGTTGGTGGTGGTGGACTTGCCCACCCCCGGGGAACCGGTGAAGCCCACCACCCGGGCCCGACCGGTGTGGGGCGCCAGCCCCGCCATGATGGGGCGCAACTCCTCGGCGCCGTTCTCCACCAGGGTGATCGCGCGGGCCAGCGCCCTGCGGTCACCGCCGTGGACCCGTTCGACCAACTCGGGGGCGTTCATGTGACTCCTCGACTCGACCGCTCGGGGCGGGGGCTCATGGCCCCCGCCCCGTGGGTTCAGGTGCGTCGTGCCCCTCCGGGGGTCTCCCGGAGGCACGGTGTTCTTCTCGGTTGGTGGGTGCTGCTCGGTCCCGGCCGCCTCTGCCCGGGCGGCCGGGGTCGTACTCGGGTGTTCGGCGGCTACTCGGCGGGCACCGAGAACAGCAGGGCGTCGCCCTGGCCACCGCCGCCGCACAGGGCCGCGGCACCGAGGCCGCCGCCACGACGGCGCAGTTCGTGGATCAGGTGCAGGGCGATGCGAGCCCCCGAGGCGCCGATCGGGTGACCGATCGCGATGGCGCCGCCGTTGACGTTGACGATCTCCTCGGAGACGCCCAGGTCCTTGGTGGACTGGATGCCGACCGCGGCGAACGCCTCGTTGATCTCGATGAGGTCCAGGTCCTCCACCGAGCGGCCCGCCTTGGTCAGGGCGTGCTTGATGGCGTTGGAGGGCTGGGAGTGCAGCGAGTTGTCCGGGCCGGCGACGTTCCCGTGCGCGCCGATCTCGGCGAGGACGGGCACGCCCAGCTCCTCGGCCTTGGCCCGGCTCATCACGACCACCGCGGCGGCACCGTCGGAGATCTGCGAGGAGGAGCCCGCCGTGATGGTGCCCTCACGGTCGAAGGCGGGGCGGAGCCGGCCCAGGCTCTCCTCCGTGGTGTCCGGGCGGACACCCTCGTCGTGCGAGAACACGATCGGGTCGCCCTTGCGTTGGGGGATCTCGACGGGGACGATCTCCTCGTCGAAGAGGCCCTTCTCCGCCGCGGCGGCGGCGCGCTGGTGGGAACGGGCGGCGAAGGCGTCCTGTTCGGGACGCAGGATGCCGAGCTTCCCGTTGTGCCGCTCGGTGGAGGCGCCCATGGAGTCGCCTTCGAAGGCGTCGGTGAGGCCGTCGTGCGCGGTCGCGTCGATGACCTCGATGGAGCCGTACTTGTAGCCCTTGCGGGACTTGGGGAGCAGGTGCGGGGCGTTGGTCATGGACTCCATGCCGCCCGCGACCACGATGTCGAACTCACCGGCGGCGATGAGCTGGTCGGCCAGGGCGATGGCGTCCAGACCGGACAGGCACACCTTGTTGATGGTCACCGACGGGACGTCCATGGGGATGCCGGCCTTGACCGCGGCCTGGCGTGAGGGGATCTGGCCCGCGCCGGCCTGGAGCACCTGCCCCATGACGACGTAGCCGACCTGATCACCACTGATACCGGCGCGCTCCAGGGCGGCCTTGATCGCGAAACCGCCCAGGTCTGCGGCGGAGAACCCGGCGAGGGAGCCGAGGAGTCGGCCGGTGGGGGTCCGTGCCCCACCGACGATGACGGAACCGGGCATCTTAACTGGCCTCCAAGTGATGGGTGACGCACCTGGTCTGCAACGATACCCACACAGCCCTCATCGACGTTCGGGAGGTTCGCCCCGTGAGCAACGCACCCAGCCCCACCGGCCCGTTCTCCGGCCTGACACGACTGGACCACGTCGGCATCGCCTGCCGGGACCTCGACGCCTCGATCGAGTTCTATCGGAGCACGTACGGCTTCGAGGTGGAGCACGAAGAGGTGAACGAGGAGCAGGGCGTGCGGGAGGCGATGCTCCGGATCAACGGCACCGACGACGGCGGCGCCACGTATCTGCAACTCCTGGAACCGACCCGGGAGGACTCTCCGGTGGCGAAGTTCCTGGCCCGGAACGGCGAGGGCGTGCACCACCTGGCCTTCGGCACGGGCGACGTCGCCGCGAGCGCCGCCGGGATCGGTGAGCGCGGGGTCCGGGTACTGGACTCCGAGCCCCGTACGGGGACCGCCGGTTCCCGGATCGTCTTCCTCCACCCGAAGGACTGTGGGGGTGTCCTCACCGAATTGGTACAGAGCGCACATTGAGGACACGCTGAGCCGTCGAACGGTCTCTCCACGTCACGAGATCATTCCGGACGGATCACATCTTGCACACTATAGGCGTGGTTGACCTTCGACCCCACCGGAAGTTACCCGAAACCCCCTCCCCCAGGGGCCTGTGCTTGATAAAGTCGGCTAGCCGCCGGATGTCTTTCCTCCGGCGTCGATCCGTGTCCCGCGGTCCGGTCGTGAACCGGGTCGGTCGCGCCCACCGATGTCATCACACGGGGGCGACCCATTGGAGGCGATCAGGGTCCTACCGTCGTATCGACCGCCCGTATCCCGGCTCTCACGTCCCGGACTCACCCGCCCGTCCACCAGGGGCGTGCAGCCGCCCTCCCGCCGCCTCCGGCAGTTCGCAAGTAGCCGTCTCGCACCCGTTCAGGATTCCGCCACATGTCGTCAAACAACATTGACACCCAGCTCAACAACATCTTCGACGAAGACAACACCCCTCAAGAATTCGACGTGGTGCTGCGTGGCTATGACCGCACCCAGGTAGACGACTACGCGGCCGGCCTCCGCAACGAGGTCAAGCAGGCCAACAAGAAGGTCGAGAAGCTCAACTCCGAGCTCGCGGCCAAGGACCGTCAGCTCCAGGAGCGCGAGCGCCCCTCCTACTCCGGCCTGGGCTCGCGGATCGAGGAGCTGCTGCGTCTGGCCGAGGAGCAGGCCAACGAGCTGGTCCAGAGCGCCCAGATCGACGCCAACGACATCCGCTCGGCCGCCAAGATCGAGGCCGCCGAGATGCGCGCCGCCGCCGAGTCCGAGGCCACCGAGGTGCGCACCCTCGCCCAGCGCGAGGCCGACGAGCAGCGCCAGTCCGCCGAGTCCGAGGCGGAGGAGATCACCACCACCGCCCGCCGTGAGGCCGACGAGCTGGCCTCCACCACCGAGCGCGAGGTGCAGAAGAAGCGCTCCGCCGTCGACCACGAGATCGCCGAGAAGCGCGCGACCTTCGAGGGCGAGATCGCCAAGCTGCGCACCACCACCGAGCGCGAGTGCGCCCAGGCCCGTGCCGCCGCCAAGCGCGAGCGCGACGAGACCATCCAGGCCGCCAAGAGCCAGGCCGAGGAGCTGCGCAAGAACGCCGAGCGCGCCTACGCCGAGTCCGAGGCCCGCCGCACCGAGGCCGAGGACCAGTTCGAGCTCCAGCTGGCCGACCGCCGTGCCGAGGTCGAGCGTCAGGACGCCGAGCGTCTGGCCGCCGCCCAGGCCGCCACCCAGCAGATGGTCAACGAGGCCGAGGAGCGGGCCCGCAGCGCCGAGGACCGCGCCACCAAGGCCAGCCAGCAGGCCGAGCAGACCCGCCGCGAGGCCGAGAACCACGCCAAGCAGCTCCTGGGCAACGCCAAGAAGAACGCCGCCCAGATCGAGGCCGACGCCAAGTCCAAGGCCGAGCACCAGCTCAACGACGCCAAGTCCGAGGCCAACCGGATCATGACCGCCGCCAACAAGGAGGTCGACGAGCTCAACCGCCAGCGCGACAGCATCCAGTCGCACCTTCAGCAGCTCCGTCAGCTGCTCGGTGGCGGTGCCGCTCCGGCCGCGGCCGCCCCGGCCGCCCCCGCGGCCATCCAGCAGGAGTCCGCTCCGGCGGCCCCCGCCGCTCCGGCCCCGGCCGCCGAGGAGCCGAAGCAGCCCGCGCACTCGGGCAAGGGCTCCGACGACGAGGACTGGTGGCAGGAGTAGGCACGGCCGACCCGGCGGTGTCCCTCCGACACATCGAAGGGCCCGGCACCCCGCGTGGGGTGCCGGGCCCTTCGGCGTACCGGGCCGGGGAGACCCTCGTCGAGGGTGCCCGGGCTCCGGGAAGGGTCAGACGACGTCCTTCTCCCAAGGGCCGTCCCACTCGGTGGGCAGCGGGTAGGCCTTCGGGTTGACCCGACGGACGATCTCGTCGAGGACCCGACGCACGTACGGCTCCCCCACCCACAGGTGCTTGGCCCCGTCGACCGCGATGATCTCCGCCTGGGTGAGGGGCGCGAAACGCCGCCGGGCCTCGTCGGGCTTGAGGTAGTCGTCGTGTTCGGGCACCAGCGCCACCACCGGCTTGCCCGAGTCCGCCCAGACCTTCATGTCGGCCTCTCCGGCACGGTGCAGCGGCGGCGACAGCAGGAGGGCGCCCATCACCTGGGGGTCGCAACCCCACTTGAGCGCCAGTTCGGTTCCGAAGGACCAGCCCAGCAGCCACGGGTTCGGAAGTTCCTCGAACTCGGTGAACTCGATGGCGGCGTGGACGTCGAACCGCTCGGTCTCCCCCTCGCCGAACTCGCCCTGGCTGGTGCCGTGACGTGAGGTCGTGCCTCGGGTGTTGAAGCGCAGTACCGCGACGTTGGCCAGGGCCGGCAGGCGGAACGAGGCCTTGCGCAGGACGTGGCTGTCCATCATGCCCTCGGCCGTGGGCAGCGGGTGCAGGCACACGAGGGTGGCGTCGGGGCGCCCGCCCTCGGGCATCGCCAGCTCACCGACCAGCTCCAGCCCGTCGGCGGTGTGCAGTGTGATGGGGCGGCGCTCGGCGGGCAGCACCGTGGTGGCTCGGATCTCCATGGCTCTTCTCTTCAGTGCGGGGATCAGTGACGGGGTGCCCGGGGCGAACGTCGCGAGCGCCGTTCCCAACAGGAGGAGTGCCAGTGCCGTCGGTCCTCGCCGTCGCCGTAGGGGCGCCAGGCGACCACGTGCGCCATCCCGGTGGGGATCTCCTGGGCACAGCCCGGGCAACGATAGGTCTTGGTGGCGGCCGCGCCGGGGATGCTGCGTATGACGTACTCGCCGTCGGGCCCGGTCTCTCGACGCTGGCCCCCGGTTATGCGCAGCATGAGGGCGTCCTCGTCGGCGGGACCGGAGGCGTCTTTGCGGCCTCGGGCGGACTTACGGCGTGAACTGTTACGGCGCGGACTCACCCTTCAAGGGTAGGAGAGGAGCACCAGTGCCCACCGCCGCGCCCCGGCCGCCGGGAGCGTGACCTCGGCGGCCCCGGCCCGTGTGGTCCTCCGGACATCGATCGGGCGCCGGCGGGATCACGTCCCACCGGCGCCCGGGTCCGGTCCGAGGAGCTAGTGTCCCTGGCAGGCGCAGCCTCCGCCGCCGTGCGAGTCGGACTCGTCGACGTCGGGCAGCATGTCCATGAGCAGCGGGGCGGGCACGGCGATCGTGGTGAGGCCGTACTCCGACATGGCGACCAGTGTGGTGATCACGGATTCGGCGCCGCGCTCCTCCAGCAACTCGGAGGGGCCCTTCGGGTAGCCGCAACCGAACCGCATGGCGGTGTCGACGTCCTTGGCGGAGGCGTACCCGTCGCCGATCATGCGCAGGGCGTCGTCGATCTGCGGGGCGATGAGCATCTCGCCGAGGTCGAGGGACTCCTCCTCGCGCACCATCTCCGCGAGACGGCCGGTGGGGAGCGGCTCGGGGGCGTCGTCGGCGGAGGTGTAGAAACCGCCACCGGTCTTGCGCCCCAGGCGGCCGGCGGCGACCATCCGGCGCAGCAGCGGGGAGGCCGAGTAACGCGGGTCGTGGAACTCGTTCCAGAGCACGTCCATGACGGCCAGGCACACGTCGAGCCCGACCAGGTCGGCCAGGGTGAGCGGGCCCATCGGGAGACCGGCGGCCTTCTTGACCGCCTCGTCGATCTCCTCGCGGGTGGCGATCCGGCGCTCGTAGAGGCGGATCGCGTCGTTGATGTAGGGCACCAGGAGGGCGTTGGCCACGAACCCGCCGCGGTCGGCGATGGTGATGGGCGTCTTACCGACGCGCTTGGCCACCTCGGTGACGACATCGACGGTCTCGGCGCTGGTGGAGACGGTGGTGACGACCTCGGCCAGCTTCATGACCGGGGCCGGGTTGAAGAAGTGCAGACCGACGACCTTCTCGGGACGGTCGGTCAGCGCGGCGATCTCGGTGACCGACAGCGACGAGGTGTTGGTCGCCAGGATCGTGCCGGGAGCGCAGATCCGGTCGAGGTCGCCGAACACGTCACGCTTGATGTCCATGCGTTCGGGGACGGCCTCGACAACGAAGTCCACGTCCGAGAGGTCCTCCCGGGACGTGCTGAACGTGAGGCGGGCGTCGATAGCGGCGCGCTCGTCCTCGGTGATCTTGCCCTTGTCGACCGCCCGTGTGAGGGACTTGTCCACGTGGCCCCGGCCGCGGTCGAGGGCGGCCTGGTCGATCTCGACCCCGACGACGTTGAAGCCCGCTCGGGCGAACACCTCGGCGATGCCCGCACCCATCGTGCCCAGTCCAACGACGCCGACCTTGTCAAATTCCTGCACCATGAGCCCCACCTTAGACGCCCGGTCCCCCCACGTCGCGCACGGGGACCGGGACTCCACCGCCGTCGGATCACACGTTCCCCCTTCCGTTCCGGTGCCCGACGGGGACGACGGCGACCGCGGCGGCCGCGAACAACGCGCTCACCGCGAACACCCAGGGAAGACCGGCGAACGTGATCACCACCGCCATGAGCAGAGGGGTGAGGGTGGTACTGACCGCCTGGAGCCAGTTCTGGACCGCCAGGGCCCGCCCGGCCCAAGAGGTGCCCGCGATCTCCGCCACCGAGGTGAAGGTGAGCCCGTTGTGCCACATCGTCAGGACCAGGCAGAGCGGGAGCAGCACCAGGGCGCTCCAGGGCAACGACGCGGGCAGAAGCGTCAGCAGGAGCAGGGCGACGGTGGCGACGATCGCGAGGAGACGGACGGGACGCATCCTCTCCCCGTCGCGGTCGGAGACCGCGCCCAGGATCAGACGGCCCACCGCACCGGGCACCTGTGCGACCGCGACCATCACACCGGCGGCGGGAGGACTCCAGCCCTGTTCCTGCACCAGGTAGAGCGCGGCGTAGGTCATGAGGGTGATCTGAGGAACGCCCAGGAGCATGCTCACGCCGTGCACACGCCAGATCGGCCACCGACGGTAGGGAGAACCGGTCTCCGTCTCCGAAGACGCCTCGGGCCCCTCTCGCGTCGGTCCTCGGTCCGTCATGATCGCGGGCGGTCGCGGCGGTGACGCGGGCACCGCGGCCACGAGCGGGACGGCGAGGAGCGCGAGGATCCCGGGAAGCGACATCGCCCCCACGAACCCCCACGCCTCGGCCGCCCGGGGCAGGACCAGCGCCGCCAGCCCCACCCCCAGGGGAAGCCCCGACTGGCGGATCCCCATCGCCAGCCCGCGTTCCTCCACCGAGAACCAGGTGAGGACCAGACGACCGCTGGCCGCGTTGACCGGGCCGCCGACCGCGCCCAGGAGCGTCAGAATCGCCGCCACCCCCCACAGGCCGGGCGCGACCCACAACAGTGCGAGCGTGACCGTCGTCGACACCAGGCTGATCACCATGGTGGTGCGTTCGCCCACCCGATCGATCACCACGCCCCAGAGGAGGAGGGTGAGCAGCAGCCCGAACGACGGGAGTCCGGCGAGGATCCCCGCCTGGGCCGTGCTCACCCCGAAGTCCTCGCGCAGGCTCGGCAGGACGACCGGGATCCCGAAGATCGCCGAGACCCCGGCCACCTGCGCGACCATGCCGATGGACAGGACCACCCAACGATTCCGCACGAGCATCCGGTCAGCCTAGATCGTCTCTGTCCGGGGAACCGTCGCCGGGATCCCACCGGAGGAGGTAACGTGACCTCCCGTGCGTCTCGTCATCGCGCGGTGCAGCGTCGACTATGCCGGCCGGCTCACCGCCCACCTGCCCATGGCCCCCCGTCTGATCCTCATCAAGGCCGACGGAAGCGTGTCCATCCACGCCGACGACCGGGCCTTCAAACCCCTGAACTGGATGAACCCCCCGTGCAAGCTGCGCGAGGAGATCGTCCAGGACGGACCCGACGTCTGGACGGTCACCCACAGCAAGTCCGGTGAGAAGCTCGTGCTGACGATGGAGGAGATCATGCACGACTCCTCGCACGAGCTCGGCAAGGACCCCGGCCTCCAGAAGGACGGGGTCGAGGCCCACCTCCAGGAGCTGTTGGCCGAGCACATCACCACGCTCGGCGAGGGCTACACGCTCATTCGGCGCGAATACCCCACGGCGATCGGCCCGGTCGACATCCTGTGCCGTGACGGCGAGAACAGGACCGTCGCCGTCGAGCTCAAGCGTCGCGGTGAGATCGACGGGGTCGAACAGCTCACCCGTTACCTCGAACTCCTCAACCGGGACCCCTCCCTGGCCCCCGTGACGGGCGTGTTCGCCGCCCAGGAGATCAAGCCGCAGGCCCGGGTCCTGGCCGAGGACCGCGGTATCGCGTGCGTCGTCCTGGACTACGACGAACTGCGCGGTATCGAACCCGACACGCTCCGGCTGTTCTGACCCCGACCCCTTCGGCGGGGGTGTGCGACCCCGACGTGTCCGCACGCCCCCGGGCGTCCTCCGATCGGAGGACAACGGTCGGTCTCCCCGACGGATACCCCCCGTGCCCCGGGCCCGGAATCCTGGGGGCATGAGCGGAACAGTCATCGAGGTCGAAGGCCTCACCAAACGCTACGGCGACAACGACGCGGTCGCCGGCATCGATCTGAGCGTCCCCCGAGGAGAGGTCTTCTCCTTCCTCGGTCCCAACGGAGCGGGCAAGACCACCACGGTCGAGATCCTGGAGGGCTTCCGTACCCGGACCGGGGGCTCCGCCCGGGTCCTGGGCCGGGACCCCGGCACGGCCGGTGCGGACTGGCGCGCCCGGATCGGGATCGTGTGGCAGAAGGAGACCATGGTCCCCAAGCTGCCGGTGCGCGACGTGGTGCGACACTTCGCGGGCTACTACCCGCTCGCCCACGACCCGGACGAGGTCGTGGAGATGGTCGGACTGGCCGAGAAGGCCAAGGCCATGCCGGACTCCCTCTCCGGAGGTCAGCGCCGCCGCCTGGACGTGGCCCTCGGCATCATCGGCCGTCCCGAACTGCTCTTCCTCGACGAGCCCACCACCGGTTTCGACCCCCGGGCCCGACGCGAGTTCTGGGAGCTGATCCAGGGGCTGGCCCGAGAGGGCACCACCATCGTCCTCACCACCCATTATCTGGAGGAGGCCGAGTTCCTCGCCGACCGGGTGTGCGTGATCGCCGCCGGCCGGATCAGGGCCCTGGACACCCCCGCCTCCCTGGGCGGGCGCGCCTCCGCGCAGGCCACGGTGGCCTGGTCGGAGGAGGGTGCGCGTCGGGAGGTCCGGACCGAGGAGCCCACCCGGACCGTCGCCGAGCTGAGCGCGCGCTTCCCCGGGGAGATCCCGGAGCTGAGCGTGCACCGCCCCACCCTCGAGGAGATCTACCTCGGGATGATCGAGGACGCCCACGTGCCCGAGGAGACCGCGGTATGAGCACCCCCACGACCGAGACCACCGCCGTCCCCTGCACCGAGGGGACGGTGGCCGACATTCCGCGAGGCCGTCCCGTGGGAGCGCTTCGCATCGGCCTGTCCCGGGGATGGATGGAGATCCGATCCTTCGGCCGTGAGTGGGAGAGCGTGGTCTTCACCTTCTCCCTGCCGACACTCATCCTGATCATGTTCGCGGCGATCTTCGACGGCATGTTCGACATGGGGATGCCCGCCGTCGACTACTACCTGCCCGGGATCATCGCCATGGGGCTGATGTCGGTGAGCTTCCAGACGCTGGGCACCGCGATCGCCGCCGAACGCGACCACGGGGCGCTGCGTCGTGTGCGCGGCACCCCGATGCCGCCGAGCTCCTACTTCATCGGCAAGACCGTCCTCATCATGTTCCTCGCGTCGGGGCAGCTGATCCTGCTGTTGGGCGTCGCGGCGCTGTTCTTCGACGCCTCCCTGCCCACCGACGCCTCCTCGTGGGCGACCATCGTCTGGGTGTTCGCTCTCGGCACCGTCGGCTGCGCCCTTCTGGGGATCGCCGTCAGCTCGCTGGCCCGCTCGGCCCAGGCCGCCTCCGCCGTGGTCGTCGTGCCCTTCCTCGTCCTTCAGTTCACCTCGGGCATCTTCGTCCCGGTCATGGCCCTGCCGGACTGGGTGCTGACCGGCGCCTCCCTCTTCCCGCTGCTGTGGATGGCCCAGGGCATGCGCGCCGGTTTCTTCCCCGACGCCATGGCCGAGATGGAACGCAACGGGGCCTGGGACCTCCACATGGTCGCCATCGCGCTGGGCGCCTGGTGTGTGGTGGGCTTGGTCGTGACCCTGGCGACGTTCCGTTGGAAGACCCGGAAGGACGGCTGACCACCATGACCGCACAGGCCCCGGAACACGGCACCGTGCCGGACCGGGAGGGGGAACACGACCCGCTCTCGGCCCCTCCGGAACGGCACGCCTGGGACGTGGGCCTCTGGTGGGACCTGTACTTCACCGGGACGATGCTCGCCATGACGGTGCTGGCTCTGCTGACCGGTCCGGAACGGTGGCGGTGGGCGACCGCGGGACTCATGCTCGCCGTCATCGCCCTCCACTACGCCCTGGTCCGGCGGTACTTCCAGACCGGCGGGGCCGAGCCCTCCTGGGTCGGTCCCTTTCCTGTGGCGCTCCTGCTGCTCCTGCCGACCCTGCCGGCGGTGATCCTGAACCCGGCCCTGACCTTCCTCCTCATCGCGCTCTCCCCGTTGGCCTTCATGACCCTGGGGAGCATGCTCGCCGTGCCGACCGTGGGGATGATCCTGATCGTCCCGACCCTGTGGTCCGGTCTGCTCGGCCGACAGGAATGGGGGGACGTCGGGATCTCCCTCCTGATCAACGGCACGTTGCTGGCCTTCGCGTTCTGGTTCGGGAGCTGGTTCGAGCGGATCGTGGAGCAGAGCTATGAGCGCTACTCCCTCATCGAACAGCTCCAGCACAGCCGGGAGGAGGCCACCCGCCTCTCAGAACAGGCGGGGGCGATGGCCGAACGGGAACGTCTGGCCCGGGAGATGCACGACACCCTCGCCCAAGGGTTCACCAGCATCATCACCCTGGCCCAGGCGGTCGAGTCGGAGATGGACACCGACCCCGACACCGCCCGCCGTCACCTGGTGCTCATGCGCGAGACCGCGGCGGAGAACCTGGCGGAGGCGCGGGCGATGGTGGCCGCCCGTCAGGCGGTCGGGGTGGAGGGCGGCGACCTGGGCTCGGCCCTGACCCGGATCTGCGGGCGGCTGGGCAGGGAGCTGGGCATCGAGGTGACCCCCACCGTGACGGGGACCCCCGAGGAGCTCCCCAACGACCTCCAGGTGTGTCTGCTGCGCACGGCGCAGGAGGCCCTGGCCAACGTCCGCAAGCACGCGGACGCGGACCGGACCGGGGTCTGTCTGGCCTACACCGACGTCGGTGTCTCCCTGAGCGTCTCCGACAACGGACGCGGCTTCGACACCGCCCTCCCCGGTCACGGCAACGGGCTCGCGAACATGCGGCACCGGGCCGAGTCGGTCGGTGGGACGCTCGACCTCGAAAGCGTTCCCGGGCAGGGCACCACCGTCCGTCTGACCATTCCGAGCGAGGAGACCTCGACATCATGATCAGAGTCCTGTTGGTGGACGACCACCCCGTGGTCCGCGAGGGCATCCGAGGCATGCTCAGCACCGAGCCGGACCTGGACATCGTCGGAGACGCCGGTTCCGGACCCGAGGCCGTGGTCCGCGCCGCCGAGCTGGCCCCGGACGTGATCCTGATGGACCTGAGGATGCCCGGCGGCGACGGCGTCGAGGCCACCGAACGGATCCGCGCCGCGCACCCCGGTGTCCATGTGCTCGTCCTCACCACCTACGACACCGACACCGACATCCTGCGCGCGGTCGAGGCCGGCGCCACGGGCTACCTGCTCAAGGACACCCCTCGGGGGGAGTTGGCGGAGGCGGTCCGGTCGGCGGCGCGCGGCGAGACCGTGCTCAGCGGACACCTGGCGGGGAAGCTGCTGACCGGGGTGCGTCGACGTTCCGAACCGGAGGGCCCCTCGCTCTCCCCTCGGGAGGTGGAGGTGCTGCGCCTGGCCGCCGACGGGCACACCAACGCGGTGATCGGGCGCACCCTGCACATCAGCGCCACCACGGTGAAGACGCATCTGATGCGCATCTACGAGAAACTGGGTGTGGGAGACCGCACCTCGGCCGTGACCCGGGCTCTCCGACGCGGACTGCTTCCGGAGCGTTAGGAAACCCCGAAATCAGGGCACTCTCAGGGATTTCCCGGGGTTCTCCAGGCCGTTTTCCACGGAAGAATCGTCATATGATGAAGCCGATGAGCGAGATCACCCCCAGCGATGACCCGAACCACCTGATCCGGGCCTCCGACGCCGACCGCGACGCCGTCGCGCACCGTCTGCGCGAGGGACTGGCCGAAGGCCGCCTGGACCCCGACGAGCACGGAGAGCGCCTCGACGCGGTCTACCGGGCCAAGACCCTCGGTGAGCTGGTGCCGCTCACCAAGGATCTACCGGACACCACCTCCGCCTCCGGTTCCGCCCCCGTCCCCGCCGACTTCCGTTCGCCGCGCCCCGTGTACGGGGCGGGACGGGTCGTGAACGGCTCCTCCACCAGTTCGTTGGCCGTGGCCTTCGTGGGCGGCGCCGACCGTTCCGGGGACTGGGTCCTTCCGAAGAACTTCTACACCTCCGCGGTGATGGGCGGCGTCGACATCGATCTGCGCGAGGCCCGGTTCACCCATCGTGAGACCACCATCTGGATCTGCGCGACCATGGGCGGGGTCGGGATCATCGTGCCCGACGACATCCAGATCCGCGTGCACGGGCTGCCGATCATGGGCGGCTTCGGGATCGAGGAGGGAGCTCCGCCCAGCGTCGTGGATCCGGAGGCTCCGATCGTGCACATCCGCGGTCTCGCGTTGATGGGCGGGGTGGGGATCAAGTATCGGCCTCGCCGCTACCAGGGTGAGAAGTAGTCCTCACGACCGGCACTCGGAATCGGACTCGAAGATCAAGACGATCCGTCCATTCCGGACCTAATATCCAATCACAGTGTGCATCACCACGTAAGACCTGTGGCTGATTGTGGCAATGTCCCTCGGACTCCCTTGCCGCCCTCCGCGGTGAATGCGAGGCTTCTCCGGTACCTCGTCCACCCCTGCGTCCATTCCCCCGCCATGGCGAGATGGACCCTTCTCAGCGGAGGAAGCATCGTGCGTCCGAGCCACCCCGGACCTTCCCTCACCGGCTCGTCCCCCAGACGTCGACGTACCACCACGGCGGGACTCACCGCCCTGGTACTGGCCGCCGGCACCCTCGCCGGCGGCCCGGCCCACGCCGACGAGATCCCGCTCTCCGAGCGGGTGACGGCCGAGGCGATCGAGGCCCATCTGCTGAACCTCGACACCATCGCCTCCTACAACGGGGGCAACCGGGCCAGCGGCACCCCCGGCTACGACGTCGCCGCCCAGTACGTCGAGAACCGTCTGGAGCGGGCCGGCTACGAGCCCTACCGTCACGAGTACGAGTACGAGGCCTGGCGGGCCGAGAGCCCCACCGTCCTGTCCCGTGTGGCCCCCGACGAGAACCCGTACCGGGAGGGGGAGCACTTCGAGACCATGTCCTACTCCGCCTCCGGCTCCGTCCGCGACGGCGAGATCGTCCTCGTCTCCACCGACACCGACGACAGCGGTTGCGCCCCCGAGCAGTTCGCCGACTTCCCCGAAGGCCGGATCGCGCTGATGAAGCGCGGAAGCTGCGCCTTCGGTGAGAAGGTGCAGAACGCCGCAGACGCCGGAGCCTCAGCCGCCCTCATCTACAACAACGAGGACGAGCTGCTCATGGGCACCGTCGAGCCCGGCTCCGAGATCCCCGCCCTCGGGCTCACCCCCGCCCTCGGTGAGGAACTGGCCGGCCAGGCCGACGAGCTGCGTCTGGACATCGAGGTGGACACCAGCCTGACCACCGAGCGTTCCTACAGCATCCTCGCCGACACCCCCGGTGGCAGCGACGACAACGTGGTGGTCGTGGGCGCCCACCTCGACAGTGTCGAAGAGGGCCCCGGGATCAACGACAACGGCAGCGGCTCGGCCTTCGTCCTGGAGAGCGCCGTCCAGCTGGCCCAGCAGGAGGACCCGAACAACAAGGTCCGCTTCGCCTTCTGGGGCACCGAGGAGTCCGGCCTGGTCGGCTCCAACGAGTACGTCGCGAGCCTCGACGAGGATCGACTCGACGACATCGCGCTCTACCTGAACTTCGACATGATCGGCTCGCACAACTACGGCCGTTTCGTCCTCGACGGCAGGATGGAACTGCCCGGTTCCGGCGGAGCGCCCTCCGGCTCCGGCGCCATCGCCAAGATCTTCGAGGACTACTTCGCCTCCCAGGGCCAGGTCAGCGAGCCGGGCGTACTGAGCGGACGCAGTGACTACCTGGCCTTCATGCAGGCCGGTATCCCCTCCGGCGGTCTGTTCAGCGGGGCCGACGGCACCAAGACCGCCGAGCAGGTCGAATGGTACGGCGGTACCGAGGGCGAGCTGTTCGACCCGTACTACCACACGGCCGAGGACACCCTGGAGAACATCAACATGGACTCCGTCGCCGAGCTGTCCGCGGCGGGCGCCCACGGCATCGAGTTCCTCGCCGAGAACACCCTGCCGGTCAACGGCGTCACCCCGCTCTCGCAGCCCGTCGTGGATCTGCCCCGTCTGGGCGATGCCTGGGTGAGGTAGGAGGAGCGGCGTCCGGCACGTCCTCTCGTTCGAGACGGACGACCGGCCCACCGGCACACTGAGGGGCGGGTGGCGTGAACCCCCCGGTTCCACGCCACCCGCCCTGTACGGTGTCTCCCCCCGCGCCCGTCCACCCGGGCGGCCCCCCTCTGTTCCGCCCGGGGGTGTCGCGGCGCGAACACCATGGAGAACTACTGTCCGTAGCTCCCTTGTCTCTCACTGTATCAGTGATACACATCACCAACACCATCCGATATCGAACGGTGATCCTCCGTGACGGAACGCACCACTCCGAGAACGGACGGCCCCCGGGGCATAGGCTGATCCCCATGACCAAACGGGACACGGACAAGCCGGTCGTGCTGTCGAAGATCTACACCCGCACCGGTGACGCCGGCACGACGGCGCTCGGCGACATGAGCAGGACCTCCAAGAACGACACCAGACTCATCGGCTACGCCGACGCGGAGGAGGCCAACGCGGCCATCGGCGTCGCCCTGGCCATGGGAGAACTCCCCGAGGACGTCCGCGCCCTCCTGGGCCGCGTGCAGAACGAACTCTTCGACCTGGGGGCGGACCTGTCCACCCCCATCGTCGCGGACCCCGAGTTCCCGCCCCTGCGCGTGCTTCCGGAGTACGTCACCCGGTTGGAGGAGGCCTGCGACACCTACAACGCGGACCTGCCGACGCTGCGCAGCTTCATCCTGCCCGGCGGCTCCCCCACCGTGGCGTTGATGCACACGGCCCGTATCGTGGTCCGTCGGGCCGAACGCTCCGTCTGGGCGGCCATCGAGGAACACGGTGACAGCGTCAACCCGCTCACCGCGCAATACCTCAATCGGCTCTCCGACCTGCTGTTCATCCTCGGCCGGTACATCGCGCGCGAGGGCGACGAGGTGCTCTGGAGGCCCGGCGGCGAACGCTAGGACGTCGGCCGCCGGGAGCGGATCAGGCCTGGTCTCCGAGTTCGCGTTCGACCGCCTCGACCTTGCCGCGCAGGCCGTCGGTGACGCCCTCACGGATGTCGGCCTTGAGGGTCAGACTCACACGCCCGGCCCCCTCACCGGCGGCCTCCACGGCGCGCTTGACCACGTCCATGACCTCGTCCCACTCCCCCTCGACCGAGGTGAACATGGAAGTGGTCTCGTTGGGCAGCCCGCTGTCCCTCACGACCTTGACCGCGCGCGCGACCGCGGGGGCCACGGACTCACCGGTACCGAGTGGGGACACTGAGAAAGCGACGATGGTACTCATGGGGCCATCGAAACACATGAGTCCACGACTGTGAACCTTCTCAGGCCTCCCACTGAGTGCCCGGAGGCATGGACTCGGTCCAGGACAGGAAGCCGGTGAGCTGGCGTTCGCCCATGGCGACCTCGTAGACCGGCTCCTCTGGGTCGCTTCCGTCCTCGGCGTACCAGCCGATCTCCAGGATGGTCAGATCGGGGGTGAGGGGCGCGTCGCCGGGGCCGGGCTCACGACGTCCGACAACGACGAGACCGCGGCGCGACAGTCGTACTGTCGGCCGCGGTCTGAGCGAGAGGACGGGGAACCAGCCGAGGTCGTCCGTGCCGTATCGGCCGAAGCCGACACGCCAGGCCCCTCGGCGGCCTTTGGCCCCGCGAGTCCGCAGGTAACACTCGATGGCGCCGCCGCTGCGCACCAGGACCAGACGTCGCAGCACACCGACGACGAGCGCCAGTGAGAGGGCGGCGACGAGCGCGAGGATCACCCACCACAGGGATCCCGACCACGGTGCTCCCGGCAGGAGTTCCACCACTCGTTCCGCCTTCCCGTTCGTTAGGCGACTTCCTCGCCTGCGGCGCGCAGACGGCTGCGGGCGCGCCCGATGGCGGCGCTGTCGCCCGCCTCGGTCGCGCTCGTCAGAGCCTGACGCGCACGGTTCACATCGATGTCCTCGGCGAGCTCGGCGGTCTCGGCGAGGATGGAGATCCGACCCTCACCCGAAACCGAGACGAACCCGCCGTGGGCGGCGGCCCTGACCTCTCCGGTCTCACGGGCCCCCAGCACGCGGACGACCGCGTCCTCGGCGAGCAGCGACAGCACCGGGACGTGCCCGGGCATGACACCGATCTCACCCTCGACGGTCTTCGCGATGACCATGTCGCCCTCGCCCGCCCAAATCTCACGTTCGGGAGAGACGATCTCGACGAAAAGCTTCTTCGACACTGCCACAAACTCCTCGGCTAGCGGGTGGGTTCGACGGGGCCGAGTACGAACCGATACCCGGCCCCGTCTGGGAACTAGCCCCGCCCGTCGCCCTCCACCTCACGATGGGGGGACACTGACGCGCAGTCCTAGCCTTCCTGCAGCTTCTTGGCCTTCTCGACGGCCATATCGATGTTGCCGACGTCGAGGAAGGCCTGCTCGGGCAGGTGGTCGTACTCACCCTCGCAGAGCGCCTTGAAGGACGCGATGGTCTCCTCCAGCGGCACGAACACGCCCGGGTTGCCGGTGAACTTCTCGGCGACGAACATGTTCTGCGAGAGGAAACGCTCGATCCGGCGGGCCCGGTTGACGATGATCTTGTCCTCTTCGGACAGCTCGTCCATACCGAGGATCGCGATCTGGTCCTGCAGGTCGTTGTTGCGCTGCAGGATCTCCTTGACGCGCTGGGCCACCTGGTAGTGCTCCTCGCCCACGTACTGCGGGTCGAGGATCCGGGAGGTGGAGGCCAGCGGGTCGACCGCCGGGTAGATGCCCTTCTGCGAGATCGGGCGGGAGAGCTCGGTCGTCGCGTCCAGGTGGGCGAAGGTGGTCGCCGGAGCCGGGTCGGTGTAGTCGTCCGCGGGGACGTAGATCGCCTGCATCGAGGTGATCGAGTGACCACGCGTCGAGGTGATCCGCTCCTGGAGGAGACCCATCTCGTCGGCCAGGTTGGGCTGGTAACCCACGGCGGAGGGCATACGGCCCAGCAGCGTGGAGACCTCGGAACCCGCCTGGGTGAAACGGAAGATGTTGTCGATGAACAGGAGCACGTCCTGGTTCTGAACGTCGCGGAAGTACTCCGCCATCGTCAGAGCGGACAGCGCCACGCGCAGACGGGTGCCCGGGGGCTCGTCCATCTGGCCGAAGACGAGAGCGGTGTCCTGGAGGACCTCCATCTCGTCCATCTCCAGGAAGAGGTCCGTACCCTCACGGGTGCGCTCACCGACACCGGCGAACACGGACACACCACCGAAGTTACGGGCGATACGGGTGATCATCTCCTGGATGAGCACCGTCTTGCCCACACCCGCGCCACCGAACAGGCCGATCTTGCCACCACGCACGTACGGCGTGAGCAGGTCGATGACCTTGATGCCCGTGACCATCATCTCGGTCTTGGACTCGAGCTGGTCGAAGGACGGGGCCTTGCGGTGGATCGGCCAGTACTCGGTCGCGCCGAGCTCGGCCGCGTCCACGTCCAGGGGCTGGCCCAGGGTGTTGAACACGTGGCCCTTGACGACGTCGCCGACGGGGACGCTGATCGGGGAGCCGGTGTCGCGCACCTCGGCGCCACGGACCAGGCCGTCCTGCGGGGCGAGGGAGATGGCGCGCACCAGGTTGTCACCCAGGTGCTGGGCGACCTCCAGGGTGATGACCTTCTCCTTGCCGCCGACCTTCACGTCGGTGTGCAGGGCGTTGTAGATGGCAGGCATGGAGCCGACGGGGAACTCCACGTCGACGACCGGCCCGGTGACCCGGGCGATCCGACCGGTGGCGGTGCCGGCGCCGGTCGTCCCTTCAACTGTCGCAGTCACTTCTGTTACTCACTTCCCGCGCTGGAAGCAGCGAGCGCGTCGGCACCGCCGACAATCTCACTGATCTCGTTGGTGATCTCGGCCTGACGTGCCTGGTTGGCCAGACGCGTCAGCTTCTTGGCGAGTTCCTCGGCGTTGTCGGTCGCGGCCTTCATCGCCGCGCGACGGGACGCCTGCTGGGAGGCGGCGGACTCGAGGAGGGCGAAGTAGATCCTGTTGGTGACGTACTGCGGGAGCAGCCGGTCCAGGACGTCCTCCGCGGAGGGCTCGAACTCGTACAACGGCAGAGCCTGGCCGCCGTGAGCCTCTTCCAGCTCCGCGGCGTCCACCTCTTCCACCTCCAGCGGCAGGGCACGAACGGCCGAGGCGCGCTGGGTCAGCATCGAGACGAACTCGGTGGAGATCACGTGGATCTCGTCGACACCGCCCTCGGCGGTGTCCTTGGAGAACCGCTCCATCAGCGCGGAACCGATCTCCTGAGCGTGCGCGTAGGTCGGACGCTCGGTGATGTTCTCCCACGTGGCCTCGACCTCACGGTCGCGGAACCTGTAGAAGTTCACCCCCTTACGACCCACCATGTAGGTGACGACCTCCTTGCCCTGCTCCTTGAGGAGCCGGGTGAGGGACTCGGCCTCCTTCAGGACGTTGGTCGAGAAGGCGCCCGCCAGGCCCTTGTCACTGGTGATGACCAGGACGGCCGCGCGGGTGGGGTTCTCGGCCTCGGTCAGCAGAGGGTGATCGCTCACCCGGCTGGCCAGGGCCGAGACGGCCCGCGTGATCTCCCGCGCGTAGGGTCCGGCAGCCTCGGCCGCACGCTGCGCCTTGGTGATACGCGTGGCGGCGATGAGCTCCATCGCGCGGGTGATCTTCGCTGTCGACTTCGTCGAGCGGATCCTCCGGCGATAGACGCGAAGCTGTGCACCCATGGGTTACTTCCCGCCCTTGGCGACCTTGATGGTCTCCTGGCCGACCTTCTCCTCGGAGAGTGCCTCGGCCTCGGCCTCGGTGCCCAGGAGGGTACCGGCGGAGGTCTGGAAGCTCTGCTTGAACTTCTCGATGGCGGTCTCGAGGGTCTGCTGGGTCTCGCTCTCGAACTTGCCGGTCTCACGGATGGTGTCGAGAACACCCTTGTGCTCGCGCTCGAGGTAGGCCAGGAAGTCCTCCTCGAAGCGACGCACGTCCTCGACCGGGACCTCGTCGACCTTGCCGGTGGTACCGGCCCAGATCGAGACGACGGTCTTCTCCATGGCGAACGGCGAGTACTGCCCCTGCTTGAGCAGCTCCATCATCCGGGCACCGCGCTCCAGCTGCTGCTTGGAGACGGCGTCCAGGTCCGAACCGAAGGCGGAGAAGGCCTCCAGCTCGCGGTACTGGGCCAGGCCCAGACGCAGGGTTCCGGACACCTTCTTGGTGGCCTTGGTCTGCGCCGCGCCACCCACACGGGAGACGGAGACACCGACGTCGATCGCCGGACGCTGGCCCTGGTTGAACAGGTCCGAGTTCAGGAAGACCTGACCGTCGGTGATGGAGATGACGTTGGTGGGGATGTACGCCGAGACGTCGCCCGCCTTGGTCTCGATGATCGGCAGAGCGGTCATCGAGCCCTTGCCCAGCTCGTCGGAGAGCTTCGCGCAGCGCTCCAGGAGCCGGGAGTGGAGGTAGAAGACGTCACCCGGGTAGGCCTCACGGCCCGGCGGGCGGCGCAGAAGGAGGGAGACCGCGCGGTAGGCCTCGGCCTGCTTGGTCAGGTCGTCGAAGACGATGAGGACGTGCTTGCCCTCGTACATCCAGTGCTGGCCCAGGGCCGAACCGGTGTAGGGGGCCAGGTACTTGAAGCCCGCCGGGTCGGACGCCGGGGCGGCCACGATGGTGGTGTACTCCATCGCGCCGGCCTCTTCGAGGGCGCCACGCACACCGGCGATGGTCGAGCCCTTCTGGCCGATCGCGACGTAGATGCAGCGCACCTGCTTGTCGGGGTCGCCGCTCTCCCAGTTGGCCTTCTGGTTGATGATCGAGTCGATACCGAGCGCGGTCTTACCGGTCTGCCGGTCACCGATGATCAGCTGTCGCTGACCGCGGCCGATCGGCGTCATGGTGTCGATCGCCTTGATACCGGTCTGAAGGGGCTCGTGGACCGGCTGGCGCTCCATCACGGTCGCCGCCTGGAGCTCCAGCTCGCGGCGGCCGGTCGAGGCGATCTCGCCCTTGCCGTCGATGGGGGCACCCAGGGGGTCCACCACACGGCCGAGGAAGTCGTCACCCACCGGCACGGAGAGGAGCTGGCCGGTGCGACGCACCTTCTGCCCCTCCTCGATGCCGTCGAAGTCGCCCAGCACCACGGCACCGATCTCGCCGACCTCAAGGTTCTGGGCCAGTCCCAGGGTGCCGTCCTCGAACTTCAGCAGCTCGTTCGCCATCGCCGAGGGAAGGCCACCGACGCGGGCGATGCCGTCACCGGAGTAGGTGACGGTTCCGACCTCTTCCGCGCGGGTGGCATCAGGCTCGTACGACTGGACGAAGCGCTGTAGCGCGTCCCGGATCTCGTCCGGCCGGATCGTCAGCTCCGCCATCTCTACGTTGTCCTTGCTCTCAAATGGCGCCGGGCCGGCGCCGTGCGTGCTTGCCTTGCGTTTATTCGCGTGTTCAACCGGCCAGACGACGCTGGACCTCGGCGATGCGCCCGGCGATGGTGCCGTCGATGACCTCGTCGCCCACCTGGATGGAGAGTCCACCCAGGATTTCCGGGGCGACCTCGATGTTCAGGTGGATGTCACGGCCGTACTTTCGGCTCAACAGGGCGCGCAGGCGCTCCTGCCGGTCCTCGCTCAGAGCGTGTGCGGTGCGTACCACGGCGATGTAGCGCTGCGCGCGCTCGGCCACCAACTGGCCGAAGTTGTCGAGCGCCTGCTCCAGGGTACGTCCCCGCGGGTTGGTGACAGCCTGGGCGACCAGGGCCGACGTCGCGGCGTTCACCTTGCCCGAGAGCAGGTTCTCGACCAGCGAGCGCCGGTGCGAGTGGTCGACACCGTCACGGGTCAGAGCCGCGCGCAGGTCCGGCTCGGCGACGACGATCCGCTGGAAGCGGAACAGTTCGTCCTCGAGCTCGTCCAGCCGGCCGCCCTCGACGGAGGCGACGGTCGCGTAGACCGCCATCCGCTCCAGGGCGTCCTGCATGTCACGCGCGGTGGACCACGGCTGGGCCACGACGTCGCTGACCACGATGACCGTGGACGGCGACACCTTGCCCTCGAGGATGCGACCGATCAGGGCGGTCTTGTCCTCGGAGGAGTTGGCCTGGTCCGCGAGCCAGCGGCGGAGCGTGTGCTCGCCGCCGAGCAGGGTGACGACCTCGAAGAGTTCGCCACCGAGCGAGAGCGCGTGCTGCGCGGCGTCGGCCGACGCCAGGACGTTCGTGTCCAGGCGCCGGGTCACCTCGGCCAGGGAGCTGCGGCTGATACCACGCATCAGCGCACCTCGGCTTGCTTCGCGCTCTCGTCCTGCTCCAGCTCCTCGAGGAACCGGTCCACCACCCGGGTCTGGGCGGCGCCGTCACTGAGCGTCTCACCGACGATGCGGCTCGCGAGCTCGGTGGACAGGGTGCCGATCTCGGCGCGGAGCTGGGCCACCGCCTGCTGGCGGTCGGCCTCGATCTGGGCCTTGGCGGCGTCGATGATCCGCTTGGCCTCGACCTGGGCCTCGTCGCGAGCCTCGGCGATGATCGCCGCGCGCTGCTCCTTGGCCTTCTCGATCTCCTGCGCGTACTCGCGGTGGGCCTCTTCGAGCTTCTCGCGGTACTGCTGGCGGATCTCCTCGGCCTCGGACTCGGCGTTCTTCGCCCGCTCGATGCCGCCCTCGATGGCGTCATGACGCTCGTCGAGGACCTTCATCACCTTGGGGACCGCCTTGCGGGCCACAAAGAAGTAGACCACGGCGAGCGCGATCACACCGAAGGTGAACTTCACCCAGTCGATCCGCAGAATGTTTGGTTCGGCTGCCAACTCGTGCAACATGGTCAGCCCTCCTTCACGTCGTCAGTAGCCATCGGAAAACGGTTGGCGATGGCTGTTTAGTTGACGGCGAAGGCGAGGACGAAGCCCAGGATGGCGAGGGCCTCGACCAGGGCCATACCCAGGTAGATGTTGGTCTGGAGCGGGCCGCGGGCCTCGGGCTGACGGGCGATGGCCTGCATGCCGAGACCGAAGATGATACCGACACCGATACCGGCGCCGATGACGCTGATGCCGTAGCCGACGGTGTTGATGCTGCCGGAGATAGCGGCGATGTCCATGGTGTTTCCCTTTACTCGACGTCCGGCGTTGCGGTTCGCAATTGGTCAGTGCGCCGGTGTGGACGGGTTTGAAGCACTCCTCGAGCCCGGTCCGATCACGGGATCGGGGGGACGGGGAGGGGGTCTAGTGGGCCGCCTCGAGCGACTGGCTGATGTAGAGGCTCGCGAGCAGTGTGAACACGAAGGCCTGGATCAGCATGATCAGGATCTCGAAGAGGAAGAAGAGGACGTAACCGATCAGCGCGGCGCCGGAGAAGAGGACCGAGACCGCGGCGAGCATCGGCTCCGCCGTCAGGTTCAGCATGTACCAGCCGCCGTAGGCGAACACGGCCAGCAGCAGGCTGCCCGCGAACATGGTCGCGAACAGACGCAGAGCGTGCGTCGCCGGGCGGATGAGGAAGACCGAGAGAAGCTCGATCGGGGTGACGATGATGTAGAAGATCTTCGGCATCCCCGGCGGGAAGAGCTGGTTGCTGAAGTAGCCCCAGCCGCCCTGGTTGCGGACACCGATGACGATCGTCATCACGTAGATCGTGAGAGCGAACATCGCCGTGAAGGCGAGGTTGCTGTTGACCGGGATCATGCCGGGGATGAGCCCGGTGAAGTTCATGGCCAGGATGAGCGTGAATACGGCCGTGAGGAACGGGATGAAGCTGTCGCCCTTGGCGCCCATGGTCGGGCGGGTGATGTTGTCCCGGATGAACAGGATCAGCATCTCGCCGACACTCTGCCTGCGGCCGGGGACGAGGCTCAGCTTCTTGCTGAACCACGACCACAGAAGCAGGACGGCACCGACCGCGACGAGCAACAGAACCAGGTACAGGTCGATGCCCGCACTACCAGGGATCCCATCGAACCAAGGTTCGGGGAAGAACATCTTGATGGTGGGTGCCTGGAACCCGCAACCGTTGTCGCCGAAGAGATGGCAACCCGGTTCGGCCGCGAGAATGCGCACGTCAGCACTCACGGCGAATCCTTTCGTCGTGACGCAAGAAAGCCTCGTTGATGGTTGTTACTGCTAGCGTCGTCGCGAGATGGGCGACGCGGGACTGCGGGGGGCTCAGAGGTGGCGTGTCCTGGTGACGATCAGATAGATCGCGCCGGCCATGCCGAGAACCGCCCCGATGGGCAGGAAGAGTGCCTGGAAACCCAGGAGCCTGTCCGCGCCCCAGCCGATCGCGCTCCACACGAGCACACCCGAGAGCAGAGTCGAGAAGAGTGCCCAGCCATCGGACTCTCGCGGCATGGGAGGCGCGCTGGAGCCCTTCTTCTCGGCTGGTTCGCTGCTCATCTCGCTCCGGAATATAGCATGTGGGGCTTGGCTGGAAGGTGGCCGTTCGCCTGCCGTGGAACAGGTTATTACGCCCATTTCGACGGGTCGCGGCGGGGCACCCCATCACGTGCTCTCCGAGCTCTCACTCGGGTCCACGTGGAGGATCTTCGCCCGGGAGGTGGCCCAGGTCTGCCCACCCAGCCAGACCAGCACCACCGCCAACGCGCTGTAGACGAAGGAGTTGCTGCTGAGATCGGCGATGAGGGGGCTACGGCCCAGTGTCACCAGCAGAATGCCCAGCAGCGCCATCTTCACGACGAAACCGAGCATGTTCGCGGCGAGGAACAGGTCCTTGTTCCGCCGGGTGACCATCATGACCGCCCACTGCCCCAGACCGAAACAGGCGAGGATGATGACCACCGCCAGGGCCGACCCGAGAGCTCCGGCCATACCCGCGAAAAGGGCCGAGACCGCGATGGCCAGGACCCCGCACGCGGCGCTCGGAAGCGCGGCGCCGCGGAGGATCCGGGCGTCGTGTTCCTGCATGACGAAGCTCCGTGGGGTTCAGTGGGTACCTGCTCGTGAAAGCTATCACAAGGTTTTCGGTACCAAATCCAGGGTCTCCTTAACGCGGCCTTAACGCCCTGCGAAAGCCCCGCCCTCGTACGGCTTCGGGCCTTGTGTCACTTTGCACACACTCTTTCCGGCCTTCACACCTGCGCACATACGGACCCCCTCTCGGGACCTCCGTCGTCAACGTGATCGGGCATTTATCCATCGGTTGACGGATGGTGATCTTTCGAGCGTTCCGTCCCCTTCTCCCGGTCCCAGGGGAGCAGCCCGCGACGGCGCAGTCGGGGCAGCGCGATGAGACCGACCGCACACGTGGCGACCAGGACCGTCACCGTCAGGACGATGAACGCCGAATCGAAGATCGACAGCGCCACCGCGGCGAAGGCGACGATGCCCGCCCACAGGTACATCAACAGCACCGCGCGAGCATGGGTGTGTCCCATGTCCAACAGACGGTGGTGCAGGTGACCGCGGTCCGGGGCGAACGGGGACTTGCCCGCCAGGGTCCGGCGCAGGACCGCCAGGACCAGGTCGGCCAGCGGCAGCGCGATCACCAGAAGGGGCAGCGCGATGGGCAGGAAGACGACCAGACCGGAGGAGTTGAACTCCTCGCGGGCCGTGTTCGCGTCGAACTGGCCGGTCACCGTGATCGTGATGGAGGTCAGCAACAGTCCCAACAGCATCGACCCGGTGTCGCCCATGAACACACGGGCCGGGTGGAAGTTGTGGAAGAGGAAACCGACACAGGTCCCGGCCAGGATGATCGCGATCATCGCCGGATAGGACTGACGCACGAACCCCTGCTCGACCGCGACCACGTAGTAGTACGCGAAGAAGGCCAGGGAGGAGATGCCGACGATCCCCGCGGCCAACCCGTCCAGCCCGTCGGCGAAGTTGACGGCGTTGATCGTCACCACGATGAGCAGGATCGAGACCATCGCGCCGAGCCAGGGGCCCAACGACAACTGGGTGCCCGGCAGTGGCAGCCACAGGAGCTGCACGCCCTGCCAGACGAGGATGCCGGCGGCCGCGACCTGACCGGCCAGCTTGCTCAGCGGGTCCATCCCCCACCGGTCGTCGACGACCCCGATGACGGTGATGAGCCCGCCGGCCAACAACAGACCGATCCAGGTCTTGGCGACGAACACGTTCTGTAGGTGCGGAAGCTGCGCGGAGATCAACAGCGCGGCCGCGAAGCCTCCATAGATGGCCAGACCGCCCAACCTGGGGATGGGCTCGGTGTGCACATCACGTTCACGTACCGGGGGTGCCGCGCCGAAGGCGATCGCCAACCGGCGGACCAACGGCACGAGCAGGTAGGTCACCGCGGCGGCGATGACGAAGGTGAGCGCGTACTCCCGCACGGGCCGGCCCCTCTAGCTCTCTGAGCGGTCTCCTCGAGGCCCCTCGGCCTCCGTTTCGGAAGCGGGACCCCGGGAGGTCTCCGCGCCGCTCTCCTCGGTCTGTTCCTCGGTCCCGGACTCGGCGGCCTCCTCGGCCCCCTCGTCCTTCTTGGGCTTGGTGCGCCCCTTGCGCAGCTCACCGATGACGGTGCCGCACACGGCGCGCAGTTGCTCGATCGACACGGCGCCGGAGCGCAGGACCCTGGGAACCGCGTAGGTCAGGTCGACGATGGTCGAGGGAACGGTGCTCTCGTTGCTCCCACCGTCCAGGTAGACCGCGACGTCCTCGTCACCGAGCTGTTCGATCGCCTCGCCGGCGGTGGTGGCGGCCGGCTCCCCGGACTTGTTGGCGCTGCTGACCGCCATGGGTCCGGTCTCCTTGAGCAGCTCCAAGGCCACCGGATCCATCGGCATGCGCACGGCCACGGTGCCCTTGGTGTCGCCCAGATCCCAGGACAGGCTGGGGGTGGCGGTGCACACCAGGGTGAGCGGGCCGGGCCAGAACTCCTCCATCAGGTCACGGCCGTGGTTGCCCAGGTCGTCGATGAGGGCGGTGGCGGCCCGGATCGAGCCCACCAGCACCGGCGGCGGCATGTCCCGCCCTCGTCCCTTGGTCTCCAGCAACCGCGCGACGGCCTTCGGGCTGAAGGCGTCGCTGCCGATACCGTACACGGTGTCCGTGGGCAGTACCACGAGTTCGCCTCGACGCACCGCGGACGCGGCGTCGGCGATGCCGTCCTTGCGCGCGGACTCGTCCGCGCAATCGTAGATACGGCTCACCCTGTGTTCACCTCGATCTCGAACGGGTCGACCGGCCTCGGGTGTCGGTTCGACGATGGGGATGTGGGTGGTGGTCCGAGGGCGACACGAGGGCCGTCAGTCGTCCTCGTCGGCCCGACGCATGACCACGAACCGGTCGCGTCTGGCCAGATCCTTACGGTTGAGGACGTCACGCCAGCCCTTGTCCTCGGGGAACAGCCGGGGGATGTCGATGCCCTGGCCGTCGTGGTGTTCGATCGCCATGGATCCGCCGGGACGCAGGAGCCGGCGACCGACCGCCTCCAGGTCGCGGATCATGTCCAGACCGTCCTCACCCGACCACAGCGCGGGGGCCGGATCGTAGTCCCGCACCTCGGGGGGGATGGTGTCGGCCTCCCGGGTGGGCACGTAGGGAGGGTTGCTGATGAGCAGGTCGACCCGGCCGTCGAGCTCGGGCAGCGCGGCGCGCATGTCCCCCTGGTGGGCGGTCACCCGGTCGCCGTGCCCGGCGGACTCGATGTTGCGCCGGGTCCAGCTCAGCGCCTCGGGGTCGATCTCCACGGTGTGCACGCGTGAACGCGGCACCTCCTGGGCGATGGAGATCGCGATGGCCCCCGAACCCGCGCCCAGGTCCACGACCAGGGGGTCGGCCACGTCCATGGCGCGCAGGGTCTCGATGGCCCAGTCCACCATGATCTCGGTCTCGGGCCGGGGCACGAACACCCCCGGCCCCACCTGGAGCTCGAGATAGCGGAAGTAGGCGCGTCCGGTGATGTGCTGAAGGGGCTCGCGGGCCTCACGGCGGGAGACGCACTCCCAATAACGGGCGTCGAAGTCGGCGTCGGCCACCGCGTGGAGTTCCCCTCGACGAACACCGTGCACGAACGCCGCGAGCTCCTCGGCGTCCGTGCGGGGTGAGGCCACGCCCGCCTCCGCGAGCCGGAGCGTGGCGCGGGCGACCTCGTCGAGTAGGAAGTTCATGATGACTGGGCCGCTTCGAGCCTCTCCTTGGTGTCCGCGTCCACCAGGGCCTTGATGACCCCGTCCAGTTCCCCGTCGAGGACCTGGTCGAGGTTGTAGGCCTTGTATCCGACCCGGTGGTCGGAGATGCGGTTCTCCGGGAAATTGTAGGTGCGCACGCGCTCGGAGCGGTCCACGGTGCGGACCTGGCTCTTACGCTCGGCGGAGGCCTCGGCGTCGGCGCTGGCCTGGGCCTCGGCGTAGAGACGGGCCCGGAGGATGCGCATGGCCTGCTCCTTGTTCTGGAGCTGGCTCTTCTCGTTCTGGCAGGAGGCCACGATGCCGGTCGGCACGTGGGTGATCCGGACCGCGGAGTCGGTGGTGTTGACGCTCTGTCCGCCGGGGCCGGAGGAGCGGTAGACGTCGATGCGCAGATCCTTCTCGTGGACCTCGATCTCGATCTCCTCGGCCTCGGGCACGACGAGCACGCCGGCCGCGGAGGTGTGGATGCGGCCCTGCGACTCGGTGACCGGGACGCGCTGGACGCGGTGCACGCCGCCCTCGAACTTGAGCTGGGGCCACACGCCCGAGCCGGGCTCGGGGGTGCCCTTGTTCTTGAAGGCGATCGTGACGTCCTTGTATCCGCCCAGGTCGGAGAGGGTGGAGTCGATGACCTCGGTCTTCC
Source organism: Nocardiopsis sp. LDBS1602 (assembly GCF_035818715.1). Taxonomy (NCBI): domain Bacteria; kingdom Bacillati; phylum Actinomycetota; class Actinomycetes; order Streptosporangiales; family Nocardiopsidaceae; genus Nocardiopsis; species Nocardiopsis sp. LDBS1602. Next base: position 55,145 of record NZ_JAYLVW010000008.1, read on the forward strand.
ATCCCTGGCGCTCGGCGTAGCGCAGGTACATCCGGACCAGGTCCCCGGCGAACAGGGCGGACTCCTCGCCGCCCTCGCCGGCCTTGACCTCCATGATGAGGTTCTTGTCGTCGGCGGGGTCGCGCGGGATGAGCAGGAAGCGCAGGCGTTCGGTGAGCTGCTCGGCCTCGACGGTCAGCCGGTCGGCCTCCTCGGCGAAGGAGGAGTCCTCGGCCGCGAGCTCACGCGCGGCGTCGATGTCGTTCTCGACCTCTTTGAGCTGACGGTAGGTCTGGATGATCGGGGTGAGCTGTGAGTAACGCTTGCCCAGCCTGCGCGCCTCGGCCGGGTTGGCGTGCACCTCGGGGTCGGCGAGCTGCTGTTCCAGCTCGTAGTACTCCCCAAGTAGGTCGTCCAGCTTCACGTTCCCATTCCCGTCTTCTCGTCTGCCCTGTGCGTCGATCTCCCCGCTAGGGGTGCGTCCCGTCCGGTGGGGTCCCTCGCGGGAGCCCCACCGGACGGGAGGGCGGCGCTACTTGCGCTTGCCGAAGCGCTTCTCGAAGCGGGCGACCCGACCACCGGTGTCGAGGATCTTCTGCTTGCCGGTGTAGAACGGGTGGCACTCGGAGCACACCTCGGCGCGGATCTTGCCCCCGGTGAGCGTGCTGCGCGTGATGAAGTGGGCCCCGCAGGTGCAGGTCACCTCGGTGGCGACGTACTCCGGGTGAATGTCGGCCTGCATGTGTGTCTCCTTGTGTGAGCGCGACCGCCGGACGCATGACGACCGCACCACCGTCGGAGGGGTGGGGCGGTGTCGTGGCCATGCGCGAACCGGTGTCGCGGCGATCCAGGTAACGGACCGGCCTGCTCTCCCTCACGGGCGGACGGCCGTGTCCCGATACCAGTTTGCCAGACCGACAACCATGCCGGGACCAGTACCTATTCCCGGCTCCCCTCCGGCACCTCCCCGTCGCCCCTCGTCGCGGCCCGCGATGGGGCCGCGTCCCGACGTCGGATGAACAGGACCAGGCCGACCAGGGCCGCGAGGACGAGGGCCAGCGCGACCGTCCCGACGTTGGGTCCGAACCCGTAGACGAAGACCTGGCTCACCGCTCCCGCGAGGAGCACGTAGTAGGTCATCGGGATGATCGTCTGACGGATGAGGTCGCCCTCGCGTCCGGCCAGGCCCACCACGGCGGAGGCGGCGACCACGTTGTGCACGGTGATCATGTTGCCCGCCGCGCCGCCGACCGCCTGGGTGGCGACGACCGTCTCGGGGGTCACCCCGATGTGCTCGGCGGTGGAGAACTGGAAGAGGGAGAACATCAGGTTGGAGACGGTGTTGCTGCCCGCGACGAACGCTCCCAGCGCCCCGATCCACGGGGCCAGGAGCGGCCAGTTCGCGCCGCCCAGTTCGGCCGCTCCGACGGCGAGGGTCAGCGGCATGCTCTCCAGGGAGGTGTCGCCGAACCCGGGGCCGGTGTTGATGAAGACCCGGACCAGGGGGACCGCGAACAACAGGGCCACGGCGGCCCCCGCCAGCTGGGAGCCCGCGACCTTCCAGGAGGCGAGGATCTCCCGGCGCCGCATCCGATGCAGACCGTAGGTGATCAGACAGACGAGGATGAAGGCGCCGCCGGGCGAGTAGAGGGGTTCGACGGTCTGGCCGACGGAGGTCCCGAAGATGTCGGTGGCACCCACCTTCACGCCGGTCAACCACTCCTCCAGCGGGGTGATCATGCGGGTGGAGACCAGTACGACGACGATGAGCAGATAGGGCGCCCAGGCGCGGAACAGTCCCATCCCGCGCCCGGCGGTCTCCTCCACGCCCGTGCCGGATTCGAGCCGTCCGGTCCAGCGGTCGAGCCAACGCTCGCGCGGCGGGAAGTCCCAGGTCCGCTTCGGCATGAGGAAACCCCTGCGAGCGGCGAACACCACGATGACCAGTCCGGTGAGTCCGCCCAGGAGGCTGGTGAACTCGACGCCGAGGAAGTGGTTGTACAGGACCGAGGGGATCGTCATGGCGAAGGCGCTGAAGAGGGCGAACCTCCAGACGCCGAGCCCGTCGGAGAAGCGCCGTTCCCCTCCGTAGAAGCCACAGAGCATGCAGCAGATGAAGAGCGGGACGAGCGTTCCGGGCACGGCGTGCAACAGCACCGTCTGGAGGCCGATGACGTCCACGTACCCGGGCAGGGTGAGGCCGAGGACGGAGGCCCGTTCGGCGACCGCCTCCGACCCCTCCAGTCCTCCGGAGACGCCGACCAGGACGGGGGTCCCCACGGCTCCGAAGCTGACCGGGGTGCTCTGGATGACCAGCCCCACCATCACGGCGGCCATGGCGGGGAAGCCGAGGGCCAGCATCAGCGGGGCGACGACGGCGGCGGGGGTACCGAAGCCGGAGGCCCCTTCGATGAAGCTCCCGAAGAGCCAGCCGATGATGATCGCCTGGATGCGACGGTCGGGGGTGATGTCGGTGAAGGTCGCCCGGATGGTGGCGATGGCGCCGCTCCCGCTGAGGGTGGCGAGCAGGAGCAGGGCGCCGAAGATGATGTAGAGCAGGCCCGCGGCGAGGATCAGGCCTTGGACGGTGGAGGCCGCGACGGCCCTCCATTCGGTCCCCCAGAACAGGACCGCGATCCCGACCACGACGACGTACCCGGCGGGCATGGCGTACATGGCGGGCAGGCGGAACCCGACGAGGAGGACACCGACCACGAGGATCGGGGTGAGCGCGAGGAGGCTGAGCAGGGCGAGGTTGTCCATTCCAGACGGCTCCCTGGTACGGGTGGTGCACTCGGGTGGCGCGACCCTAAATCGCCGGGGGCCGCCCCACCATCCCCTTTATGTGATCCGCAACACATTGGTGATATCCGCTCGAAACCCCGCCGCCTCCGAAGCCCCCGCATACGGAACGGCCCCCTCCCGTTCCCGGGAAGGGGCCGTCGCGTTCGTTCACACCGCCGTCACGGCGGGGCCGCGGCGCCGATCAGCGCTCGGGGCCCACCGTGGTCTTCTGGATCTGCATCAGGAACTCGGCGTTGCTCTTGGACTCCTTCATCTTGTCCAGGAGCAGCTCGATCGCCTGCTGGGTGTCCAGGGCGTGCAGCACCCGGCGGAGCTTCCAGACGACGTTCAGCTCCTCGGCCGACATCAGGATCTCCTCCTTACGGGTGCTGGAGGCGTCCACGTCCACGGCCGGGAAGATCCGCTTGTCCGCCAGGGACCGGTTGAGCTTGAGCTCCATGTTGCCGGTGCCCTTGAACTCCTCGAAGATCACCTCGTCGGCGCGCGAACCGGTCTCGACCAGCGCGGTGGCCAGGATGGTCAGCGAGCCGCCGCCCTCGATGTTGCGGGCCGCGCCGAAGAAGCGCTTGGGCGGGTAGAGGGCCGTGGAGTCCACACCACCGGACATGATGCGTCCGCTGGCCGGGGCCGCCAGGTTGTAGGCGCGCCCCAGACGGGTGATGGAGTCGAGCAGGACGACCACGTCCATACCCATCTCCACGAGCCGCTTGGCCCGCTCGATGGCCAGATCGGCGACGACCGTGTGGTCCTCGGCCGGACGGTCGAAGGTCGAGTGGATGACCTCGCCCTTGACCGTGCGCTGCATGTCGGTGACCTCCTCGGGACGTTCGTCCACGAGGATCACCATCAGGTAGCACTCCGGGTTGTTCTCGGTGATGGCGTTGGCGATCGCCTGCATCACCATCGTCTTGCCCGCCTTGGGCGGGGAGACAATGAGCCCGCGCTGACCCTTACCGATCGGTGCGACCAGGTCGATGATGCGGGTGGTGAGGATGTTCGGCTCGGTCTCCAGCCGCAGGCGCTCCTGCGGGTAGAGCGGAACGAGCTTGGAGAACTCCTGACGCCCCCTCGCCTGGTCCGGGGACATACCGTTCACCGAGTCCAGACGCACCAGGGCGTTGAACTTCTCGCGGCGCTCGCCCTCACGGGGCTGACGGACCGCACCGATGATGTGGTCGCCCTTGCGCAGACCGTGCTTGCGGACCTGGGCCAGGGAGACGTAGACGTCGCTCTGACCGGGCAGGTAGCCGGTGGTACGGACGAAGGCGTAGTTGTCCAGGATGTCGAGGATTCCCGCGACCGGCAGCAGGACGTCGTCCTCGCCGATCACCGGCTCGGCCTCCTGGCCGCCACCGCGCCCGCGACGGTCGCGACGATCCCTGCGCCGACCCCGACGGCGGCCACCGCCGCCGAAATCGTCGTCGTCACCGGAGTTACGACCCTGGTTCTGGCCGCCACCACCCTGCTGGCGGTCGGAGTTGTTGTTCGCGTTCTGGTCGTCACCGCCACGGTTGCGGTTACGGCGGTTACGCTGGCGCTCGCGACCCTGCCCGGACCTGTTCTCACGGTCCTCGGAGTCGGGGCCGTTCTTCTGGGGGGTGCTGGATGTCTTCGTCACGCTGCTCGCGGAGGTTGAGGAGTCGGTGCCGTCCACCGAACGGGGCTGGTCACCGGACTCGTCGCCGCGCCTGCGGGACGAGCGACGGCTACGGGAGGGCTTCTCACCCTTCCCACCCTGGGACTCGGTCACGGCCTGGTCCGACGACCGCTCTCCCGCGCTCTTGCGCGGGGCCTCGTCCGTGCCCGACTTGGCGGGAGACTGGGCTTCGGTCGGGCCGTCATTGTTCTCGACCTTACCGGCCTTGGGAGCGCTGTCGGCTTTCTTTGCGGATTTGGCCTTCGCGGGGGCGACGGGGCCGCCCTGCTTGGCCTCGATGGCCGCGATGACGTCGCTCTTGCGCATGCGCCCCGTACCGGTGATGCCCATGCTCGACGCGAGCTTCTGGAGCTCGGGGAGTTTCTGGGCGGCGAGTCCGGTACCGCGCGAGGCCGCGCGGGACCGGGACGCACCCGACGGCGCGGCTTCGCCGGTCTCCGCGGAGGCGTCGGCGCTCTTCTTGCTGTCGACCGCCGCGTCCGTTCGGAGTTCGGTGGTGTCGCTCACTAAGGGTCCTTCCCAAGGAGCGGGCTTCGGCCGTCGGCTTTGTGCTCGATCGGCCGGCCCGATGGTGCGAACCGGCAGGGGCCGGGTAGGGCGTGCCCCACGTGGATGTCGGAAACCGGCGTAGTCGGTCCCCTACCCAATCGCGGCGGGCTCTGGGTACAGCCAGACGTCGGGGCGGATGGCTCGGAGGTGATGCCTGTCGACCATGACGAAACGCTCATCCGAGGAGGAGCGGACTTCGAAGACGTGGGCACAGTCGCGGAGATTCCGCGGACTCGACACTTTGGCCACCGCTTCCGGTTGATCGCATGATCGGACCGCCGGAGTATGGGACGCGGAAGCCGCTGTGGCGGATGAGCACACGCCCCGCAACGGGGCATCTGGTGCTTCACCAAGCCTAACATCACCAGAGGCCACGGCTATTCCTCGACACAGATGCTACGGATGGGGAGATGGGGTCCGCACCCCCGCCGGCTCGATGTGCAGGGGGCGTATGTCCCAATCATTACCCGCCCATCGAGCGATCGAATCAATCTGCCCGATGATTTCCGGCGATTCCGTCCCCGCGTGTCCCTCGGGGATCGCGCACAGGACCAGAACGGTGGGTCCCGCACCCGAGACCACGGCCGCGAGTCCCTCCTGTTCACGCAGGTCACGCACGAGATCGAGGGTACGGGGCATGGCCGGGGCCCGATAGGACTCGTGCAACCGGTCCTCGGTCGCCGCGAACAGGGATTCCGGTTGGCCACAAACGGCCGCCGTCATCAGCGCGGCGCGTCCCGCGTTGAAGGCCGCGTCCGCGTGCGAGACGGTCTCCGGCAACAGGCCGCGGGCCCGTTCGGTGGACAATCGCCACCCCGGAACGCACAGCACCGGCAGGATCCGCTCGTCCGGCAGGGAACGGGAGACCCCCCAGGAGGCGCCGTCCCGATAGGCGATCGTGTATCCGCCGTAGACGCAGGGGGCCACGTTGTCGGGGTGCCCCTCCAGGTCCGCGGAGACCTGATAGATCCAGTCCCGGTCGGGACCGCCGTCGGGCCCCCGACGTCCGAGCAGGGCCGCGGCCGCCGTGACACCGCCGACGATCGCCGAGGAGGACGAGCCGAGACCACGCGAGTGCGGGATGCGGTTCTCACAGCGCAGGTCCAGACCGGGGAGCTTCTCCCCCGCCCGGTCGAAGGCCTCGGCCATCGCCCGGACCACGAGGTGGCGTCGACCGAGCGGGACCTCGCCCGCCCCCTCGCCCTCCACCGTGACATGGAGCTCGTCGTCCGTACGAAGCGCGACGTCGAAGCGGTTGTACAGGCGTACGGCCAGCCCTAGGGCGTCGAAGCCGGGCCCGAGGTTGGCGCTGGTCGCCGGGGCGTCGACGGACACCCGTTCGGGGCGTGCTGAGGTCACTCGACTCTCCAAGTGGTCGTTCCCGCGGCCCGGACCGCCGTGGACGCGGTTCGGGCCGACGGGACGAAGGAGCTGCTGATCAGGCGAGGTCCAGGGCCTTGGCGGCGGCCTGGGCGTCGACGGGAACGGTGGTGGCGGAGGAGGCTCCCGCCAGCGCCCAGTCCGGGTCCTTGAGGCCGTTACCGGTGACCGTGCAGACGATACGGCTGCCCTTGGGCACCTGTCCGGCCGCGGAGGCCTGGAGGAGACCGGCGACGCTCGCGGCGGAGGCGAGTTCGACGAAGACGCCCTCCTCCGCGGCCAGGAGCTTGTAGGCGGCCATGATCTGGCGGTCGGTGACCTTGTCGATGGCCCCGCCGGACTCGTCCCTGGCCTGCTCGGCGAGCTTCCAGGAGGCCGGGTTGCCGATCCGGATGGCGGTGGCGATGGTGCTGGGGCTGGTCACCGGGGCGCCGTCGACGATGGGGGCCGAGCCGCTGGCCTGGAAGCCGAGCATGCGCGGGGACCCGGTGGAGATACCGTCCCTGGCGTACTCGGTGTAGCCCATCCAGTAGGCGGTGATGTTGCCGGCGTTGCCGACGGGGATGCAGTGGATGTCGGGAGCGTCGCCGAGGGCGTCCACGATCTCGAAGGCGGCCGTCTTCTGCCCCTGGAGACGGTAGGGGTTGACCGAGTTCACCAGGGCGACGGGGTAGTCGACGCTGAGCTTGCGGGCGAGTTCCAGACAGTCGTCGAAATTGCCGTCGACCTGGAGCAGACGGGCGCCGTGCACGAGCGCCTGGGCGAGCTTGCCCATGGCGATCTTGCCCTGGGGCACCAGGACGGCGCAGGTCATGCCGGCGCGAATGGCGTAGGCGGCCGCACTGGCGCTGGTGTTGCCGGTGGAGGCGCAGATGACGGCCTTCGCGCCGTCCTCGGCCGCCTTGGAGATGGCCATGGTCATCCCGCGGTCCTTGAAGGAACCGGTGGGGTTGAGCCCCTCGACCTTGAGGAAGACCTCGCAGCCCGTGAGCTCGGACACACGCGTGGCGGGCAGCAGGGGGGTGCCGCCCTCCTGGAGGGTGACGACGGGGGTGTTCTCGTTGACGGGAAGGCGGTCTCGGTACTCCTCGACGATGCCTCGCCACGCCCGTGCCATGCTCACGACGGTGTCCCTTTCGGGTGGATGCGGTTTCGCTGGACGCGCCGCCTCGTACGGCGCGCGCGGGAATGCGGGTGAGGTGTCACGGAGACGCTCCGGCCCCCACCTGCCACGAGTCTATGACCCGCCCCGGGTGTCTTGTATCCCGGGCACTGTGATCTCACGATGTGGACGCACCGGGGCCGCCCCCGACCCTGTCGGAGGCGGTCCCGTGTCCGGTCAGTCCTGGAAGGTCTCCACGCGCATGACGCTGGCCACCTCACGGACCATCGGATGCGCGCTGAGCAGCTCGACCGTCGCGCTGAGGGCCGAGTCCGGAGCCGGGTGACTCACCAGCACGAGCTGGGCGTCGTCTCCGCTGCCCTCCTGGCGCACGTTCTTGATGGACACCCCGTGGTCGGCGAAGATCTCGGCGACCTTGGAGAGCACGCCCGGACGGTCGGCCACGTCCAGCGCCACGTGGTAGCTGGTGATGGTCCGACCCATGTCGTGCACCGGCAACCCGGTGTCGTGCGCGCCCTCGGCCACCGAGGTGTGGGCGAGCCGGTTCCGGCACACCGCCACGATGTCGCCCAGGACCGCGGAGGCGGTGGGCGTGCCCCCGGCGCCGGCCCCGTAGAACATCAGGCGCCCGGCCGACTCGGCCTCCACGAAGACCGCGTTGTAGGCCTCCTTGACCCCGGCCAGGGGGTGCTCCACGGGAAGCATCACCGGGTGGACGCGCACGCCCACGGACTCGCCGTCCTCCGACCGCTGGCAGATCGCCAACAGTTTGACGACGCAGCCCATCGCCCGGGCGCTGGCGATGTCCCCGGAGGAGACCCCGGTGATGCCCTCGCGGTGGACGTCGGCGGCGGTCACCCTCTGGGTGTGGAAGGCCAGACGGGCCAGGATCGCGGCCTTGGCGGCCGCGTCGAAGCCCTCCACGTCCGCGGTGGGATCGGCCTCCGCGTACCCGAGGGCCTGGGCCTCCTCCAAGGCCTCGGTGAACCCCGAGCCCAGGGAGTCCATCCGGTCCAGGACGTAGTTGGTGGTGCCGTTGACGATGCCCAGGACCCGGTTGACCCGGTCCCCGGCCAGAGAGTCGCGCAGCGGACGCAGCAACGGGATGGCCCCGGCCACGGAGGCCTCGTAGTACAGATCCACCCCGGCGGTGCGCGCCGCCGTGTGCAGGGTCTGGCCGTCCTCGGCGAGCAGCGCCTTGTTGGCCGTGACCACCGACTTGCCCGACTTGATCGCGTCGAGGATCAGCGAACGCGCCGGTTCGATCCCGCCGATGACCTCCACCACGACATCGATGTCGGGACGTGTGACCAGCGCCGTGGCGTCGGTGGTCAGCAGCGACGGGTCGACCCCGCGGTCACGGTCCAGGCGGCGTACCGCGATGCCGCCGATCTCGATCGACGTGCCGATCCGCGCGGCCAGTTCCTCGGACTGCTCGTTGACCAGGCGGACGACTTCCGAACCCACAACGCCGCATCCGAGCAGCGCCACCTTCATCGCCATTTGGGCGTGACTCCCACTTCTCTCGTGTCCGACCTCGTGGACGCCGGACGGCGCCCGAGGGGCGAACTGTTCAGCCTACGTCGAGGCGGAGGAGGTCCTCCTCGTTCTCCCTGCGCACGATGACCCGTGCGTTCTCGTCCCGGACCGCCACCATGGCGGGACGGGGCAGGTGGTTGTAGTTGCTCGCCATGGAGTAGCAGTAGGCGCCCGTGGCGGCCACCGCCACCAGGTCGCCCGGCCGCAGGTCGGCGGGCAGGTACAGGTCGTGCACGATGATGTCACCGCTCTCGCAGTGCTTGCCGACCAATCGGGAGAGCATCGGTGCGGCTCCGCTCTCCCGGGAGACCAGTTGCCCGGTGTACTCGGCCCCGTACAGGGCTGTACGGATGTTGTCGCTCATGCCGCCGTCGACGCTGACGTAGGTGCGGATGCCCTCCACGTCCTTGACGGTGCCGACCTCGTAGACGGTGATCCCCGCCGGTCCGGCGATGGCACGGCCCGGTTCGACCGCGACGCGGGGCGTCGGCAGGCCCGCCTCCTCGCATTCGCGGCGCACGATCTCGGTGAGGCTCTCGGCGATGGTCTGAGGGTCGAGCGGGGTGTCCACGGAGGTGTAGGCGATGCCCAGACCGCCGCCCAGGTCCAGCTCGGCGAGGGTGACGTCGAGTTCCTCGTGGATCCGGGTGAGGAATCGGGTCACCCGACGCGCGGCGACCTCGAACCCGGAGGTGTCGAAGATCTGCGAGCCGATGTGCGAGTGCAGACCCACCAGATCGAGGTGGTCGGCGCCCAGGACCCGACGGACCGCCTCCGCCGCGGCGCCGGTGCTCAGCGCGAAACCGAACTTCTGGTCGTCGTGCGCGGTGGCGACGAACTCGTGGGTGTGCGCCTCCACTCCGGTGGTCACACGGATGAGGACCTTGGGGCGGGCTCCGGCCTCGCGGGCGATGCCCTCCAGGCGTTCGATCTCGTCGAGGGAGTCCACGATGATCCGGCCGACGCCGACCTCCACCGCGCGACGCAGTTCGGCCACCGACTTGTTGTTGCCGTGCATGCCGATGCGTTCGGTCGGCACCCCCGCCGCCAGGGCGACGGCCAGTTCGCCGCCGGAGCAGACGTCGAGCTTGAGCCCCTCCTCGACCACCCAACGGGCGACGGCCTTGGTCAGCAGGGCCTTGCCCGCGTAGTAGACGTCGGCGTCCGTGAAGGCGGTGGAGTAGGCACGGGCCCGGGAACGGAAGTCCTCCTCGTCCATCACGAAGAGCGGGGTGCCGTATTCGGCGGCGAGGGAGCGCACCCCGACGCCGCCGACGGTGAGCTCGCCGTCCTCGCGTCGCGCGGTGGCGGGCCACACGCGCGGGTCCAGGGCGTTGAGGTCTTCGGGCGGCAGCGGCGGGTTGTCCTCCGGCAGGACCTCCGCGTGGCGGGATCCGGCGGGGTGGGCGTAGCGGCTCATGGCGGTCTTTCGGCTGGGACTTCGTACGTCTTGTGGTGATGCTGTGCCCGCGACGGGGTGAGGTCGCACGACGACACCCCCGGTGGCGGCGAGGGGACCCCTCACCATTGTCCACTAAGCCGATCGGAACACAGGGGTCGGGATCGTCCCACGGGATCCATGCGATCGGGGGGTCTACAGCCTTGTGGGCGCCGATACCCCGAGCAGGAAGAGTCCGGTGTCGAGCACCCCCGCGACGGCCGCGGGCAGGGCCGGGTCGAGAGCGGCCCGCGCGGGTTCTCCCCCGTCGGCCCCTCCGGCCCCGGCGGTGGAACCCGTTCGCCACTCATCGTAGGCACTGGTCAACGCTTCCAGGTATCGGACCAGGATATGGGGTTCCTCTCGGCGCGCGGCCGTCTCCAGGACACCGGGGCCGTCGAAGAGCAGCCCGCGCACCGCCGCGTTCTCCCGATGCCGGCACCCGGCGCCGACGTCCTCGCATCGCCCGCTCTCCCGACCCTCGCGGGCCCAGCGCAGACTGCTCAGAGCGTGAGCGTGCGCGTAACGCATCCGAAAGGCCGGGTTGGCGTCGGTGAACCGGACCCAGGCCCCGGGATGTTCGGCCGAGGGGAGCGCGGGCAGGTCACGGCCGGTGGTCTCGTTCTCCCGGGGGCGTTCGGGGATGGAGCGGCAGAAGGCCACCCGGGCGCTGTCCTCGCCGATCCGCCCCAACGCGCGGCCGGCCGGGGTGTACAGATCCAGGCGATCGGCGTCCAGGTAGCGATCGCGCCAGGAGACCTCCCCCTCGGGCCCCGGCGGCGGAGGCGTGGCGCCCACCGCCATCGCGATGCGGGCCCGCGCGTCGGCGCGGGCGTAGCGACGGGCCTGGGCGACGGGTCCGGCCTCGTGCAGTTCCGTCCGGGGCCACTCCCCCGTCCCGGTCCAGGCGCGGCCGGTGAGGAAGCGTGGGCCGTCGGCGGCGGCCCGCAGCAGGTTCTCGCGTTGAAGACAGGTGAAGGTGACGTCGACGAACCCGCGGGCGTCGGCGACCACCTCGGCGAAACCGGCGTCGGTGTCGCCCTCCTCGGCCATCGTGTCGACCTGGGCGACGATGCGTCCGGAGACCAGGAGACGAGGATCGCCGTCCCCCTTCTCGGGCAGTCGATCGCGGACCCGCCCCACCAGGCGGAGCGGCAGGGCGATGGAGGCGTCGGCCCGGCCTCCGGCCTGATCGGCGCGCGGCCAGACGAAGGGGACGTCGGCGTCGTCGATGTCGAAGGCGCGTCTCGCGGCGCGACGGACGACCGCCTCCAGAGAGCGAGGGGTCACGCGGCTCCCCCCACGCCGCCGTCGCCGTCGCCGAGCAGGGCCCGAATGAGGTCGACCAGCTCGTCGGGGTCGAAGGGCTTGGTCAGGTAGTCGTCGACTCCGATGCGTTCACCACGTCTTCGGTCGTCGGCCTGGGCCCGGGCGGTCACCATGACGATGCACCGGTCGTACCCGTCCGAACGCAGACGCTCGACGGCCGCCCAGCCGTCGAGTCGGGGCATCATCACGTCCATGGTGATGACGTCGGGTCGGATGTGGCCGACCCGTTCGAGGCAGTCCTGCCCGTCCATGGCGGTGAACACCTCGAACCCCTCCAGTTCGAGGTTGAGGCGGATGAGTTCGCGGATCACCTCGTCGTCCTCGACGACGAGAACCCGGGCGGGAAGGGCGTTCACGGCCGTGACACTACCGTCGCCGGGCGCGGCGGCACCACTGGAACCCGGTATCGACCACCTCCCCGGCCCGGTCTCGAAAGCGATGGGACGAACGGCCCCCGACCCCTGCTACAGTTGTTCTCGCAGCAGCGCCCCCTTAGCTCAGGGGATAGAGCACCGGCCTCCGGAGCCGGGTGCGGAGGTTCGAATCCTCCAGGGGGCACGGAACGAACGGGAACATCCATCGGATGTTCCCGTTCTCGCGTTTCCACCCCCGTGACGTCCGTGTTCGCCCTCGGCGTGAGGATCATCCGTCGACGCGGCCCGAGGCGGGCGCGGGGGCCGGCCTCGGGCGGGGTCCGGATCAGACGGTCGCGGGGGTGTAGGGCCAGGCGCCGTCGACGACGGCCTCGGGGTCGCGACGGCGCAGGTACTCCTGGAAGCTCGCGGCCTGCTCCGCCTTCCAGGCGATCTGGGCGGTGTGCAGTTCGGCGGCGGACATCTCGGCGATCTCCGGGTGGGTCGCGGCGATCCGCCAGGCCAGCCGTGCCGCCGCCAGGGCGTCGGCGGCCGCGCCATGGGCCTCCTCCGCCGCCAGGGGCACCTCGTAGTGGGCGCACACGTCGACGAGCTTGCGCGATCCGCGCCGGTAGGTGTCGACCCTCTTGTCCAGGACGAGCGGGTCCACGACCAGCGGTTGCGCGGGCAGAGGGCGACCCGGGCGGTGACGGGCGATCTCCCGGTCGAGCAGGGTCAGGTCGTAGGGGGCGTTGTAGACCACCACGGGCAGCCCCTCGGCGACGACGGCCTCCAAGGCGTCGGCGATCTCCGCCACGACCTCGGCTGCGGGCCGACCCTGTTCACGGGCCCGTTCCGTGGTGATGCCGTGGATCTCCGCGGCGTCGGCGGGGATCTCGACACCGGGGTCGGCCAGCCAGGAGAGGACCTCCTTGCTCCGACGTTCGGGGTCGATGCGCCACAGGGCGGCGGTGACGATCCGGTCGCCCTCGACGTCCAGTCCGGTGCTCTCGATGTCGAAGGCGGCCATGGGACGTGTGTGCCATGCAGTGTTCACTGGGTTCCTCGCGGTTCCGGTTCGTCGATGCTGTCGGGCTGTGCGGTCGGGACCGCGTGGTGTCGGCCGGGACCGTCCGAAGACGTTCCCGAGGGTTCGAAAGGGGTGTCCGTACCGAGGAGGGCTCCGACACACGCCCGGACGGCGGGCGTCTCGGTGTCGGATCGCCAGACCGCCCGGACCACCCGGCTCAGGGGAGGATCGGTGGGGAGGAAGCGCACCCCCGCGGGGGCCGTGCGCCGTCCCAGGTCGGGTACCAGGGCGACGGCCAGGCCCGCGGCCACCAGCTCGAGCTGGGAGGGGATCTCGGCGAGTGTGTACCTGATGTCGGGTTCCACCCCGCGGGAGCGCAGGGCCTGGAGGATCGCCTCGTAGGGTTCGGTCCCCTCCGGGCAGCTCGCCCACAGGACACCGTTCGTCCCGTCGCCGTCCCCGAGTTCGGCGAGGTCGACGGAGTCGCGTCCTCCCAGGGGGTGCTCGGGCGGAAGCGCCAGGTAGACCCTCTCGTCCACGAGGTCGGCGGTGCGGACCCCGGCGGGCAGCGCCACCGGTCGGCTGGACCAGCTCTCGGCCAGTACGAGGTCCAGGTCGCCGCGCAGGAGATCGGGCAGCAGGGACACCACCTCTCCGTCGCGCAGGGTGGGGGCCAGCCGAGGGTGCCGGGCGAGCAGGTCGGAGAGGGCTCCGGGCAACAGGCTGCGGACCGCGCTCCCCACCCCGCCCAGCCTCAGCGGTCCGAGGATCTGCCGGTCGAGGGCGGCCAGATCGGTCTGGGCCGCGTTCACCTGTTCGAGGACGCGGGAGGCGTGCCCCGCCAGGACCCTGCCCGCGTGGGTGAGTCGCACACTCCTGCCCTGGGGTTCCAGCAGGCGCTGGCCCGCCTCTCGCTCCAACTTGGTGAGCTGCTGGGACATCCCCGACGGTGTCACGTGCAGAGCCCGCGCCGCGCTCGCGATGGAACCGTGCGTCTGCACGGCCACCAGCGCTCTCAGTCGTTCGATACTGAACACATAAGGAACACTACCGAGTATCGACGACAAAACATTGCTTTTGTTTTCCAGTCGCTCCCGACAAGCTGTTCCCATGGCACGACAGGAGAAGAGCCGGGAAGAGCGGGAGACGTCACGTTCGTCCCCGGGTGGACTGGGAGCCCTGCTGGAGCGGGCCGAACCGACGACGCTCGCGGTGATCGGTTCCGGCTGCACCTCGGCGACCGGGGTCTTCGTGAAGCTGTCCGGGGCGAACGCGGGGACCGCCGCCTTCCTTCGCTGCGCTCTCGCGCTGGTCGTCCTTGTGCCGATGGCCCTGTCCGAACTGCGCCGCGTCGGGCCCCGTCCCGGGCGTCTCCTGGGCCTGGACGCGGCCGCCGGGCTGCTCCTGGGCGTGGACTACGTGTTCTGGGCCGCGAGCATCCACCACGTGGGGGCCGGGATCGCGACCGTACTGCTCAACGTCCAGGTGGTGGTCTTCCCGCTGTTGGCCTGGATCCTGTTGGGCGACCGGATCTCGCGGAGTTTCCTCGCCGCGCTGCCGGTCATGCTCATGGGGCTGGCCCTGGCGGCCGGCGCCGTGGGAGCGGGAGGCGTCGGCGTCGAGGACGGCGAGGGGAACCCGTGGCTGGGACTGGCCTACGGCGTGGCCGCCGGTGTCACCTACGCCGGCTACCTGTTCCTGTCCCGACTCGCCGGAGGCCGGGGCCACACGGTCACCCCGGTGTGCGTCTCCACCCTGACCGCCGCCGTCGCGGCCGGGACCCTGGGCGCCCTGTGGAGCGGGATCGATCTGGTGTCACTGGACGCCATGGCCTGGCTCTGGCTGTCCCTGCTGGCGCTGACCGGACAGGTTCTGACCTGGCTGCTGGTCGGCTCGGCCCTGCCCCGCCTTTCGGCCACCACCGGCGCCGCGGTCCTGGTCCTGCCTCCCGTGATGGCGGTGCTCTTGGGCGCCATCGTGCTGGGCGAGAGGGCGACCCCGCTTCAACTGGTCGGCTGCGCGCTGGTGGTCCTGGCGATCTGGCTGTCCCAGCGGCGCGCCCGCGCCTCGTGAGCGAACACGTGCCCCTCCGGCTATCGGTGAGTCGGTCGGGTGGACTAGCTTCGGGGCATGAAATTCCTGGTACGCGAACGCGTCTTCGACATCGGCGACGACTTCTGGGTGACCGACGAGCAGGGCTCCAAGGTGTTCTGGGTGGACGGCAAGGCCCTGCGGCTGCGCACCACCTTCGAGCTCAAGGACCCCCGGGGGAACGTCCTCATGGTGATCCGCAAGAAGCTCTTCAAGGTCCGTGACCAGATGCGGGTGGAGCACGACGGCAAGACCGTCGCCACCGTCCGCAAGCGGCTCTTCAACCCCATCCGGGACAAACTCGAGGTGGAGATCGAGGGCGGCCCCGACTGGGAGGTCGTGGGGAGCTTCTTCGACAAGGAGTACACGATCGGCGATAAGGAGGGCACCGTCGCCGTCGTGTCCCGCAAGTGGTTCCGGATGCGCGACACCTACGCGGTCGACGTCAACACCCACCGCCACGACCTCGGCGGGGACCCCGCCCTGGTGCTCGCCGTCGCGGTCGCCGTGGACGCGCTCACCGGTGACGACGGCGACGACGACTGAGCCGGATACGGTGGCCCGCTGTAGTGCTCGAGGCGGCCCGGCTCGGCCAGACTGACGGCACGTCGTCGAGAAGAGCGGGGATACGGAATGCGGTACGCGTGGGGCCGGGCGTGGAGAGCCTGTGGGTATCTCCTCCTGGCCGGGGCCTCGGGTCTGGCCACTCTGGTGATGATGCCCTTGGGCGTGGCCGTCGTTCTACTGATCGTGGTCGGCGGGGTGGGCCTGCTCCTCCTCCCCCGCTGCCTGGTCCTGTCGGTGCGCTGGACCGACCTGCACCGGCGAAGGGCCGCCCGCTTCCTGGGCGAGGAGGTTCCGGAGCTGCCGGTCCCCGCCGCCACGTACCTGCGGGAGATGTGGCGCGAACCCTCCGTGCGCCGTTCTCTGCGCTGGATGCCGGTGTTCACCCTGGTGAGCGTGGTTCTGGGGATGCTGGCGGTGTTCCTGCCCGGGATGGTGCTCAACACCGTCCAGACCCTGATGTGGTGGGCCCTCCCCGTCGCTCTGCGCCCGGAGCCCTACGGAATCGCGATCGACGGTTGGGGCATCGCCCTGGTCACGGTCGCCGGCCAGGTGCTGTCCTTCGTCGTGCTCGCGTTGTGGGTGGTCCCCGCGTCGGCCAGGGCGCACGCCCGCCTGTGCCTGCTTCTGTCCGCCCCGACCGAGGCGGAGCTGTTGACGGAGAGGGTGGACCGGTTGAGCCGGACCCGGGCCGAGGTGGTGGACTCCCATGGTGCCGAGCTCCGGCGGATCGAACGCGACCTGCACGACGGCACTCAGGCCCGGCTGGTGGCGATCGCCATGCAGCTCGGGGTCGCCCGTGAGGCGGTGTCGGATCCGGCCGTCGCCGCTCTCCTGGAGCGGGCCCATCAAGGGGCCGAGGAGGCGATGACCGAGCTGCGCGAGGTGATCAGGGGCGTCTACCCGCCGATCCTCGCCGACCGCGGGCTGGTGGGGGCGTTGACCGCGTTGGCCGCCCGAAGCGCGGTACCGGTGCGGCTGGACCTCGATGATCCGGGAGAGCTGCCGGTCTCGGTGGAGACCGCCGCCTACTACGTGGTCACCGAGGCGGTCTCCAACGCCTCCCGGCACGCGGACGCGGAGACGATCTCGGTGGCCCTGTCCCGAAGCCCGGGACTGCTACGGGTGGAGGTCCACGACGACGGCCGGGGCGGGGCCGACGAGAACTCGGGGAGCGGGCTCCCCGGACTGCGACGCCGGGTCGCGGCCCTGGACGGACGGGTGTCGGTGCACAGCCCCGCGGGCGGGCCGACCGTGATCGAGGCGGAGCTGCCGTGCGCATCGTGATCGCCGAGGACAACGTGCTGTTGTCCGAAGGGTTGAGGTTGCTGTTGGGAACCAGGGGCCACGAGGTGGTGGCGGTGGCCGAGGACGCGCCCTCCTTCGCCGAGGCCGTGCGTCGACACTCCCCCGACCTGGCCGTGGTCGACGTACGGCTGCCGCCGGACTTCCGGGACGAGGGGATCCGCGCCGCCATCGCGGCCCGGGTCGAACGTCCCGGGCTTCCCGTCCTGGTGCTGTCGCAGTACGTGGAGCAGGACTACGCGGGCGAACTGCTCTCCGACGGTCGTGGCGGTGTGGGCTACCTGCTCAAGGACCGGGTGGGTCGGGTGAGCGAGTTCGTCGACGCGCTGGACCGGGTGGCCGCGGGCGGCACCGTGATGGACCCGGAGGTGGTGTCGCAGCTGCTGACCCGCCGGCCCCGGGATCCGTTGGAGTCGTTGACCGCGCGAGAGCGCGAGGTGTTGGCCCTGATGGCCGAGGGACGCGACAACGCAGGGATCGCCGAGCGCCTGGTGGTGACCACCAACGCGGTGCACAAGCACATCGGCAACATCTTCGCCAAGCTGGGTCTGGCGCCCACCGACAGCGGTCACCGTCGGGTCCGCGCCGTCCTCGCCTACCTGGAACATCGCTAGTTCGTGCTTCTGTGGACCGTTCCTCCCACGCCGGCCGCACGATCCCGTGTCTCACGGCGGGCGAGCAGGAGTCCGGCCCCCGCCGCGGTGAAGAACATCAGTACCCCGTAGACGGCGGAGGGGACGGCGATCTCGGTGCTGCCCAGGACCGTCACCGCGATGGTGAGCGACAGCGTGGTGTTGTGCAGGCCGATCTCCATACAGGAGGCGACGGCCTCGGGGCGGCGGGTGCCGATCATACGGGGCGCCCAGTAGCCGACGGTGAGGCTGACCAGGTTGAAGATCAGCACCATGAGCCCGACCGCGACGATGTACCTCGGCAGATTCGCCCACTCGGCGGCGATCGCTCCGACGATCACCGCGACCAGCACGAGGACGGAACCGATCTTGACGGGCCGTTCCATCCGATCGGCGAAGGCGGTCGCCCTGGCCCGGACGGCCATTCCGATCACGACGGGGATCAGGACGACCGCGAAGACCTGGAGCAGCTTCCCGGTCTGGAGACCGATGGAGCCGCCGTCGGTGAAGTACCGGAGCGAGAGTCCGGTGACGATCGGCAGGGTCACCATGGCGGTGAGCGAGTTGATGGCGGTCAGGGAGATGTTGAGGGCGACGTTGCCCTTGAACAGGTGGCTGTACAGGCTCGCCGTGGTACCGCCCGGCGAGGCCGCCACCATCATCATGCCGACGGCGAGCATGGGCGAGAGGTCGAAGCGGGAGACGAAGAGCAGGACCAGCCCGAAGCAGACGATCGGCAGGAGGACGATCTGGCACCCCAGGACGAGGACGATCGTCCAGGGCATCGAGAGCAGGCGGGTGAAGTCCCGCGTGGTGAGGCCCAGACCGAGGCCGAGCATGATGACGCCGAGGGCGATCGGCAGGCCGATCGTCGTGAGGACCGAGTCCATGGGGGCACCTTGGGGGGAGGGCCGACGGGGCGGCGGGACGGTCGAGGCGTCGACGGACCGTACCCGGGACGCAGAGCGCGTGATCCATGCCACATCTCGCCTTCAGGCTGAGAATGGTGGCACGTGGCGCGGCCTCTGACAAGCCCCCTCATCGGCTCGACCGGGGCCGCGCGGACCGGGCCCTCTCCCTCGGGAGACCCTCAGGCGGCGGGCCAGGAACTGCCGGTCAGGTCGTAGGCCAGGTGGAACCACACCTTGCGGATGCTGGGGTGCCCGTTGTCCCCCCAGGTGGTGGCGAAGCTGTCGATCAGGGCCAGGCCCCGCCCGTCCTCGGCGGTGAGTCGTTCCTCGGGCGCCGCCGCGAACAGACGCCCCCCGCCTTCCTCCAGGGCGCTGGACGGCATCCCGTTGTCCCGACAGGTCACCGTCATCCCGTTGGGTCCCCGGTCGACGCGGATCACGAAGGTCTGGCCGGGCTCCCCCGAACGACTGTGCCGGATCGCGTTGGTGGCCAGCTCGGCCCCGAGCAGGGTGAGCACGTACCGGTAGTCGGCGTCACGGCCGGCCGCGCAGGTCTCCAGGAAGGCCCGCACCAGCGGCACGCTCACCGGTTCCCCGGAGAACTCCCATCGCCGTTTGGTGAACGGCACCGGCACCCGCCCGTTGAAGTAGTGCCGGTACTCGCCCGGAACCCTCGCGAGGACGTTGTCCTCGGTGCTGGTGAGGGTCGGCACGGCGACGAGCATGGGCATGGGAATGGCTCCTTCGGCGGGCGATTCGGTGGACGGGCGAGCCGAGGCGGGGGCGGCCGCGAGGGGTCCGAGGGGAGGGGGAGGCTCGAACCGGTATGACCTTACGCGATCCCACCGCCGCCGAACAGGGGCCTCGGGTGTGGTGAGTTCCCCGGAACGGCGTGTCGTCTCCGCGCCGCGGGCGGCCCCGGTCTCCCCGCGCCGCCCGTACTACCGCCCCACCTCGGACAACGCCCGCTCGGCCGCGGCCGCGGCCCGTTCCCCGTCGGCCGGGACCAATCCGATCCTGGTCCTGCGTTCCAGCAGGTCGGACACGTCCAGAGCCCCCTCATGGCGCACGCCGAAACGTAGTTCGGCCGGGGTGATCCCGCGGACGACCGGGGTCAGCGACGCCGGGTCGTCGCCCGCCTCGGCCACCACGTCGAGCGCCTCCATGCCGTACCTGGCCACCAGGTGACGCGGAGCGTCCAGTGAGTCGAGTTCCTCGTGCGAGGCGGCGCCCACCAACGGGATCTCGCGGGTCCGGCAGGGAGCGGCCGCGAGCCGGTGTTCCGCGACCACGGCGTCCACCGTCTCCTCCGCCATCGCCCGATAGGTGGTGAGTTTGCCCCCGACCACCGTGACCGTCCCCTGGGGGGACACCGTCACCGAGTGCTCGCGGGACAGGTTCGCGCTGTCCCCGTCCCCGTCCAGCAGAGGGCGCAGACCGGCGAAGGAGCCGATGACGTCGTCCTTGGTCAGTGCGGTGGCCAACGCGCCGTTGAACCGTTCCAGAAGGAAGTCGACGTCCTCCTCGGGGACCTCCGGGACCCGGGGGGTCGGACCGTCCAGGGGTTCGTCGGTGAGACCGGCGAAGACACGGCCGTCGGGTTGCGGCATGGCGAAGACGAAACGGTCGACGCTGCCGGGAAGCGGCACCGTCAACGCGGCGCGAGGGTGGCCGAGCGCGGCCCCCTCCAGGACCAGGTGGGTGCCGCGGCTGGGCCTGAGACGGATCCGGGGGTCGAGGGCGTCGGCGTGCACCCCGGCGGCGTTGACGACCGCCCGAGGCCGGACCGGGATGATCCGTCCATCGATCTCGTCGCGCAGGACGGCCCCGTCGGCGGAGACGCTCTGGGCCGAACAACGGGTGATGATCGAGGCCCCCTCGCCCGCCGCGGTACGGGCGATCCCGATGACCAGGCGGGCGTCGTCGATCAGTTGGCCGTCGAAGGACAGGATCCCGGCGAGCAGGCCCTCCCTCCGTACGCCGGGAAGCAGACGCAGGGTCTGGCGCGCGCTGAGCACTCTCGGGCCGCGCAGGACGGAGGAGGGGGTCCCCGCCAGCACGCGGAGGAGGTCGCCGGCCCCCATTCCCGCGCGGACGATCAGGGCGCGCATCGGCGCGTCGCCCCGGTACACGGGGACCACCATGGGCAGGGGGCGGACGAGGTGGGGCGCGGTGACGCGCATGAGGACATCGCGTTCGCGGGCGCTCTCGTAGGCGATACCGATCTGTCCCTTGGCGAGGTAGCGCAACCCGCCATGGACCAGTTTGGAGCTCCACCTGCTGGTGCCGAAGGCGAGGTCGTCGCGTTCGACGAGGACGGTGCGCAGACCGCGCGAGGCGGCGTCCAGCGCCACCCCGGCCCCGGTGACCCCGCCCCCGACCACCAGCACGTCGATGTCGGGTCGGGCTTCCAGTGCGGCGAGTTCGGTCTCGCGGCGGGCCGCGTTCAGGGAGGTGGACCGGCTCATGGGGCGTCCTTTCAGGGGCGCAGGTAACCGTCCAGAAGGGTGGCCAGTTCGGTGACCAGGCCCTCGGGGTCGAGTACGTCGGCGAACAGGCGGTGAGAGGTGACGGTGTTCTGCACGGTGACCATGACCAGATGGGCCAGGACCGCGGGGTCGCCCTTCCTGATCGAGCCGTCGGCCTGGCCCTCGACGATGGCCGGTTCGACCAGTTCGAGGGCGGCCCGATGACTGCTTCCGAGGCGTTGGAAGGTGTAGGTGGCCAGGAGTTCGGGTTCGGTGTCGACGATGCGCCCGACCAGTGGGTGGGCGAGCATCGCGCGGGCGACGCCGGCGGCGTGCCGCACCAGACGTGGACGGACGTCCTCGCCGTGGTCGCGTTCGGCGTCCACCTCCTCGGCGATGAGGATGCGGCGGAGTTCGCGGGTGAGCAGATCGGCGACCAGGGCGGTCACGTCGGGCCAGCGTCGGTAGACCGTGGGGCGGCTGACCCCGGCCCTGCGCGCCACGTCGGTCAAGGTGGTGCGACGCACCCCGAAGGCCTCGACACAGCTTCGGGCCGCGTCCAGGATCTCGTCCTCTACGTTACGCTTTGACGCCATATGTAAAACTGTAGAGCATGAACCACGATGCGCAAGCCTCCCCCGCCGACACCGCTCCGGAGATGAGCTGGTTCGCCTGGGGCGACCCCGACAAGGCGACCGAACTCGATCCCGGACTGCGCGACCTCATCGCCCGGGTACTGCGGACCGACCCTCGGGCGATGCCGCCCGTCCCCGAGGAACGGGTGGAACTTCCCGCGTCCCGTCTGGACGAACGTCTGCGCGCGGAGTTCGCCGGGATCGTCGGCACCGAGCACGTGCGCACCGACGACCCCACGCGACTCCGGCACAGCGGCGGCAAGAGCACGCCGGACCTGCTCGCCCGCCGAGCCGGCGAGGCCGTGCCCGCGCCCGACGCCGTGCTCTTCCCCGCCGACCACGACCAGGTGGAGCGGTTGCTCGCGCTCTGCTCGGACGAAGGGGTGGCCGTGGTGCCCTTCGGAGGCGGGACCAGCGTGGTCGGCGGGCTCACCCCGCTCGACGGAGGTCTGGCCGCCGTGGTCACGATGGACCTGCGCCGGCTGAACCGACTGATCTCCCTGGACCGCACCTCGCTGACCGCGGTCCTGGAGGCGGGCGTGCGCACCCCGCACGCCGAGGCGATGCTGGCCGAACACGGTCTCACCCTCGGGCACATGCCGCAGAGCTACGAGTACGCCACCATCGGCGGTTACGCCGCCACCCGCTCCAGCGGACAGGCCTCCGCCGGCTACGGTCGCTTCGAGGACATGGTGGTGGGCATGAAGGCCGCCACCCCGCGCGGCACCCTGGAGGCGGGCGGTCATCCGGCCTCCGCCGCCGGCCCGGACCTGCGCGGCCTACTGGTGGGTTCGGAGGGCACCCTGGGCGTGATCACCGAGGTGGCCGTCCGTGTCCGTCCCCGCCCGGAGAAGGTCGTGGACGAAGCGTGGTCCTTCCCCGATCACGCCACCGGGGTGGACGCGCTGCGAACGTTGGCCCAGTCGGACGTGCGACCCACCATGGCGCGTCTGTCCGATGAGACCGAGACCTTCGTGAACGCGGCCCTCGGCGGACGTGAGGCCGTCCCCGGCTGCCAGGCGGTGCTCGGCTTCGAGGGGACCGAGGAGGAGGTCGAGGCCCGCGCGAGGACGGTCCGGGCGACCATGGAGGCGGCCGGCGGCACCCTGGTGGGGCCGGATCCGGTGGCGCACTGGCGCGAGAACCGGTTCAACGCGCCCTATCTGCGCGACACCCTGCTGTCCGCGGGCATCCTCGCCGAGACCTTGGAGACCGCCGCCTCCTGGAGCGATCTGCTGCCGCTGTACCGGGCCGTGGTCGCCGCGCTGACCGAGGCCTTGGACGACGACGAGAGCGGGGTCCTCGTCCAGTGCCACGTCTCCCACACCTACGCCACCGGGGCCTCCCTGTACTTCACGGTGGCCACCGGCGCGGGCGACGATCCGACCGGGCGGTGGGGTCGGGCCAAGCGTGCCGCCTCCGACGCCATCGTCGCCAACGGCGGAACCATCACCCACCACCACGCCGTCGGCACCGACCATCGGCCGTGGATGATCCGGGAGCTGGGCCCGCTGGGGGCCGAAGTACTGCGTGCGGCGAAGGCCGCCCTGGACCCGCGGGGGGTGCTCAACCCCGGCAAGCTCCTGCCGGACGCCTGACCGTTCGAAGGGCCGGCTCCCCGGTCCGGTGGAGTGGGCCCACCGGACCGGGACCGCTCACTTCTCGGCCACTCGGGAGATCTGACGCTCCAGGTCCGAGGCGGCGCTCTCGGCCATGGCGTAGACCTCCTCGATGCTCTTGTCACCGCCCTGCTCGGCCACGACGACGCCGCTGACGACGTTCCCGGAGATGAAGGCGCTCATACCCATGGTCCCGCCGTCCGTGAAGTCGCCACCGGGCATGAGGGTGGCGAAGGTCGTGCCCTGGTCGCCGATCGAGTTCTCGTCCCACAGGATCTGCTGGGGCTCACCGAAACCGAGATCGATCTCGGAGACCTCTCCCTGAGGCATGTCCTGCCCGTCGAACCGATCCTGCGAGTCGAACGCCTCGTCCAGCTCCTCCCGCATCATCTCCTCGGTGTCCGGGTGGGCCATGTCGTAGAGCCCGACGTAGAACGAGACCATCACCTCGCCCGATTCACCGTCACAGGTGAGTTCGCCGTAGACACCGTCGGAGTCGGGGTCGTCCCCCTCCTCGAAACCTCCGTCGAAGGAGGTGACCACGCCGGCGGAGGTGTCCTGTAGGGAGTTGCCCTCGAACACGGTCGCGCAGTCGTCGGGCAGGGCGACGTACTCGCCGCCGGAGGAGGCCCAGATCGCGATACCGCCGACCACACCGATCAACGCGACCGCACCGACGGCGGCGCCGACGATCAGACCGGTCTTCTTCTTGGGCTCGGGACCCTGGGGGCCGTAACCGGGCGGGGGCTGCTGCGGCGGGAACCCGGGCGGGCCCTGCGGCGGCTGCTGACCATAGCCCGGAGGCGGCGGACCCTGAGGCGGCTGTCCTTGGGGGACGTATCCGGGCGGAGGCCCCTGCGGGGGCTGTTGACCGTAACCGGGGGGCGGCCCTTGGGGACCGGGACCCTGGGGAGGCGTCCCGGGAGGCCCAGGGAAGTGACCCTGCGGGTCGTACGGGGGCGGGGGCTGTCCCATGCGGGGGTACCTCGTAGCTCATATCGATGACGAACACGGCCTTCCGAAAGGGTCGAAAGGCCTTCTCCGTTCTATCCGACGCATAAGACCTCAAAGCCGCTCCTTCTCGACGGAACACACGCCCTCCTTCTCGTGAGAGGAACGAGAGCGCCTCTCCACCGGGGGTTCCGCCACCGTCGGCGACGCCGGGCGTCGGGAAGATCACCCTCCCCACGGCCTGTCGTCACCCGACTTTCGCCCGCGGGCCCGGGAACCGACCCACAATGGGGGACGTGAAAGGAAGACTCCGCATCCACCTGGGCTCCGCCCCCGGTGTCGGCACCACACACCACGCCCTGGACGAGGCCCGCAGACGCGTCGAACGCGGGGCCGACGTGGTCGTCGGCGCGGTGCACACCCACCGCAGGGTCCACACCTCCGCCCTGCTCCAGGGCCTGGAGGTCGTGCCCGCCCACCCCTCGGGTTCGGTGGACACCGCCGCCGTGATCTCCCGCGCTCCCGAACTGGTCGTCGTCGACGACCTGGCCAGGCCCAACCCGCACGGCGCGCCCAACCCCACCCGGTGGCAGGACGTGGAGGAACTCCTCGACGCGGGGATCGATGTGCTCTCCACCGTCGGTATCCACCACTTGGAGTCGTTGTACGACGTCGTCCATCAGATCACCGGGGTCCGCCCCGAGTACACCGTCCCCGACCGGGTGGTGCACGCGGCGGCCGAGGTCGAGCTGGTCGACGTCACCCCACAGGAACTGCGCCGCCGGATGGCCCACGGCGACCTGCACCCGGCCGAGCGGGTGGACGCCGCCCTGGCCGCCTACTACCGCGAAGGCAACCTCGCCGCGTTGCGCGAACTCGCGCTGCTGTGGACCGCCGACCGGGTCGAGGAAGGGCTGTCCCGCTACCGGGGCGAGCATGAGATCCGCCAGACCTGGGAGGCCAGGGAGCGGGTCGTGGTGGCTCTGACCGGCGGCCCCGAAGGCGAGACCCTCATCCGCCGGGCGGCCCGGGTCGCGTCCCGTTCACGGGGCGGCCGCCCCCAACCCAGCGACCTGCTCGCGGTGCACGTGCTCCCCCCGAACGGGATCGGCGAACGTCCCAGCGGGGACCTGCTGCGTCAGCGCCGCCTGTTGGCCGAGCTCGGCGGCACCTACCATCAGGTGGTCGGGACGGACGTGCCCTCGTCGCTGCTGGAGTTCGCCCGCGGCGCCCACGCCACCCAGATCGTCCTGGGCTCCTCCCGCAGACGTGCCTGGCAGTACGTGTTCGGGCCGGGTGTGGGCACGATAGTGGCGCGCGAGTCCGGCGACATCGACGTGCACATCGTCACCCACGAGGAGGTCGGCGGCGGACGTTGGCTCCTGCCCGCTCCCGGCCGGGGCCTGAACCACCACCGGAGGATCTGGGGCTGGACCCTCTCGCTGCTGGCGCCCCTCCTGGTCTCCCTGATCCTGACCCTGCCCTTCTTCGACGGGGTGGGACCCGCCTCGGACCCTCTGTTCCTCCTGCTCATCACGGTGGCGACCGCGGCCGTGGGCGGGTTGCGTCCGGCGCTGGTCTCGGCGCTGTGGAGCGCGGTCCTGCTCACCGTCCTGCTGTCGCCGTTGCACGGCAGACCGTCGATGTCGTCGGACAACTTCCTGGCGATGACGGTGTTCGTCCTGGTCGGCTCGCTCGTGGCGGTGATGGTGGAGATGGCCGCCCGGCGCTCGTCACAGGCGGTGCGCGGCCGGGCGGAGGCGGACGCGGTGGCCCTGTTGGCGGCGAGCGTCCTCTCCGGGAACGAACCGCTCCAGGCCCTGCTGCGGCGGATCCGCGAGACCTTCGGGCAGCGTTCGGCCACCCTGCTGGAACGGCTGGAGGACGACCGCTGGCATCCGGTGCACAGCGTGGGCGCCCCCGCCTGCGAGACACCGGAGGAGGCGGACGCCCTGGTGACGGTCTCCGACACGGTCGCCCTGGCCCTGCGCGGACGCATGCTGCCCGCCGCGGACCGGGGGGTGTTGAGCGCCTTCGCCACCCACGTGGGTATCGCGATGGAGCATCAACGGCTGGCGTGGGACGCCGCCGAGGCACGGGGCCAGGCCGCGGGCAACCGGATCCGGACCGCCCTGTTGGCGGCGGTCTCGCACGATCTGCGCACCCCGCTGACCTCCATCAAGGCGAGCGTCTCCAGCCTGCGCGCCACCGACATCGCCCTCTCGGAGGAGGATCGTTCCGAACTCCTGGAGACCGTCGAGGAGTCCACCGACCGACTCGACCGGCTCATCGGGAACCTGTTGGACATGAGCCGGGTCCAGACCGACAGCGTGGTACCCCGAATACGCTCGGTGGGGCTGGACGAGATACTCCCCTCGACCCTGTTGGGGGTTCCGAGGGAGGCCGTGGTGGTCGACGTTCCCGAGGATCTGCCCCGGGTACGAGTGGACGTGGGACTGTTGGACCGGGCCGTCGACAACGTGGTGGCCAACGCCGTGCGCTACAACCCCGACCCAGGCACGCCCGTGCTGGTCTCGGCCAGCGCGCACGGCGACAGCGTCCAGCTCCGTGTGGTGGATCGGGGCCCGGGCGTCTCCGACGAGGCCAAACAGCGGATGTTCGAGGCCTTTCAGCGCCTGGGGGACGCGCCCCAGGGGACGGGTGTGGGGCTGGGTCTGGCGGTGGCCCGTGGATTCGTCGAGGCGATGCACGGGACCCTCGATCCGGAGGACACCCCGGGGGGCGGTCTGACGATGGTGTTCACCCTGCGTGCGGTAACGCCGGAGGACGAGGAAGAGGAGAGGCGGGTCGATGCGGGTCCTGGTCGTTGACGACGATGTACAGATCATCCGGGCCATGCGGATCAACCTGAGGGCCCGGGGCTACGACGTGGTCACCGCGGGGGACGGAGAGTCGGCGCTGCGCCTGGCACGGGAGCACCCCCCCCAGGTGGTCCTGTTGGATCTGGGCCTTCCCGACATGGAGGGCGTGGAGGTCATCCAGCGGCTGCGCGGGTGGTCCCGGGTACCGATCATCGTGCTGTCGGCCCGGCACTCGGCGGGTGAGAAGGTGCGCTGTCTGGACTCGGGCGCGGACGACTACGTGACCAAGCCGTTCGGGATGGACGAGTTGTTGGCGCGGATGCGCGCGGCCGAGCGTCGGGCGGACCGGATCGAGGAGGCGCCGGTGGTCCGGACCGACACCTTCGAGGTGGACCTGGGCGCCAAGCGGGTGACGCGGGACGGCGAGGAGGTCCGGCTGACCCCCACCGAATGGCACATCCTGGAGATCCTGGCCCGTAACGCCGGTCGGTTGGTCAGCCAACGCCGGCTGCTGCACGACGTGTGGGGCCCCGCCTACCAGAACGAGACCAACTACCTGCGCGTCTACCTGGCCCAGCTACGTCGGAAGCTGGAGCCCGACCCCTCGCACCCCCGGTACCTCATCACCGAGGCGGGCCGGGGTTACCGGTTCGAATCGGCGTCCCGAGGAGACCACGCCCGACCTTGAAGGGGGCGGGCCCGGTGGAACGTGTCCCGGGCCCGACCTCAGGCGGGGATCTCGCACAGGTTCATGAGCAGGTCGAACTCGACCGTCCCGCCCTGGCCCCGGTTGGCCTTGGAGACGGCGAGGCAGGGGGCGAAGGCCCGCACCCACTCCATCATCCGGTCCCCGTCGACCCCCATCGTCCGGGAGAGCCCCTCCACCCGACGTTCCACCTCGGCCACGTCGTCGGCCTTCCACAGGGCCCAGTCGACCGCGTCCACGGCGGCGTCGCCCAGACAGGCCCGGGGGTCCAGGACCACCAGTCCGCGAGAGCCGCCGTCGATGACGTTGCCGGGGTGCAGGTCTCCGTGCAGGGGCACGATGTCGACGTCGCCGTTGGCCAGATCCCTGGCCTTGGCCGCCCCTCGGTGCATGAGGGTGGCGGGGACGATGTCGGCCGCGGGCCCCTCGATCCGTTCCCGATTCCACATGTCGAAGACGAACTGCACCCGGGCGATGAGCGGGCGCAGTTCCCGGTGGAGGGCCTCGGAGACCTTGACCCCGTGCAGGGAGGAGATCAGGCCGCCGATGACCTCGGAGGAGGGGACCACGCCCTTGGCCGCGATCGTCTCGCCGTCGACGCGTTCCATCAGGAAGGCCCCGTGTTCGCCGTCGAGCTCCCACACCTCGGGGACCCTCCGGGAGGGGCTCCACATGCGCAGCGAACCGGCCTCGGCGACGGCCAGGCCGTTGTCCGGGGAGATCTTGAGCACCCCGGCCTCCTCGGCGCGCCGAACGTAGAGGACGACGGAGGTACGGCCCTGCGGGGCCGGTCCCTCCACGGTCAGTCCCCAGCGGTCGGACAGCTCTTCGACGAGCGCGGGCAGATCCTTCAACCATTCGACGACGTGGCCACCGAAACGGTGTTCCAGTCGGCGACGGTGTCGATCGTCGACGAACCGCGCTGTGACGTCGTTCATACATCCACCTTCAGGTCCGCTCGTCTCGACGCCCACCCGGTTCCCGCCCCGTCCGTGGGCCCATACCCATCCTCGTACCTCGGGTAACGGTGGTGACGGTCCGTGACGCGTTCGTCATCGACCGGCCCCGCTCCGCGTTTCACGAAAGGCGCCCCTTGGCGGCGCGGTGCTGGGCCAGGAGGGTGTCCACCACCAGATCCGAGGGCCACAGAGGTTCGGTGATGGTGGTGACGTCGAACCCTCGGAGCAGGTCGAAGTCGGGGCCGTCCACCAGGCGCCAGGCGGCCACCGAGACCCGCTCGTGTCCGCTGCGGCGCAGCCGGTCGACGGCGTCGGAGACCGAGGGGGCCCAGGTCCGCAGGTAACCGACCTGGACCGGAGAGGAGAGGCGCCGGCTGAGCATTCGGGCCACGTCCATGACCACCTGGCGCTCCTCAGCGCCCGTGGTGCCGTCGGCGGCGAGGATCACCCCGTCGTCGTGGTCTCCGGCGACCTCGGACAGACGGGCCGCGAGGTCGGCGACGATCGAGGGGACCGCTCCCAGGGGGGAGGTCTGGCAGGAGTTCTCCAGACCGCCCAGGCCGAGGCGGGAGAGGAGGTGCGCGCTGGCCACGTCCCCGCCGGCGACGAAGGCGGGGACCACCACCTTGGGCCCGGGGACGGCGCGGATCGCGGCGCCCACCTCGTCCGGGCTCCCGAAGGCCGCCTCGACCGGCGCCTCGCCTCGTTCGGCCACCGCCTCCGCCAGGCCGTGCAGGGCCTCTCGTCGGTGGGCGTCACGGGAATCGTCGGCTACGAGGACCATGGTGGGGACCATGCACGGCTCCTTGGGCGTCGCGGCGGAATCCGTCGTCGACCGAGTATCGCGGGGTGTTGTTTCGAGGGAGCACACCCGTGTTACGCGGAGGGGAACAACGGACCATGGCTGTGTTGGTTATCTCCTGAGAAAGTCTTGGTGAACCATAACGATCCACTAAAAGACAGGAAGTGTCCACATCACGAAAAAACACACGACGGTACAAAACTTCACGGAAACCACGGAAGCACCGCCTCCACAGCCACCTCGACCTGTGACATCATCGACTCCAGCGGACATTTCAAAAAAAGCTACCCCTGGGTAGAACATGAGGGACACCACACTCCGACGAAGTAGCCGCCCCTCCGAAGCCGACCTCTCCAGAGAAATCCCCTCGACCGCGTTCGAATGCAAATGCACGGAACATCTGCACGTGCCGAGGAATACCCGTCGACTTTTCCGCCGCACTCGCGAAGACGTCGACGTGGACACCCGACGGACCACGGGACACACTCGCCTTGCACATGCGATCCCCTCTTGTCAAGGGTGCGCACTCCCCCTCCCCGCCATAGCCGCACACCACTTGACGTGGGGAGACAGGATGCGGGTCCGGCGTGATCACTTGCCATTCCCCCCCGACCACGATCACACTTGGACCAAACGGAGGAACCCACGTGGGCCCCTAACGCCCCTGAAGCCCCTCCGTTCAC
The DNA here is from genome assembly GCF_035818715.1 of Nocardiopsis sp. LDBS1602. Classification (NCBI taxonomy): domain Bacteria; kingdom Bacillati; phylum Actinomycetota; class Actinomycetes; order Streptosporangiales; family Nocardiopsidaceae; genus Nocardiopsis; species Nocardiopsis sp. LDBS1602. The sequence goes on from NZ_JAYLVW010000008.1 coordinate 85,475, forward strand.
ACGAGCATCCGACGGTGCGATCGGCCCACCACGTCCGATTCCCTCGCACCGACGCGCGACCCGAGAACCGTCCAGACTGGAGTGAGCATGGCCGTCCACCCCCGGGTGCAGACGCTGACCCAGGCCTTCCTCGCCAACGCTGATCAAGAGGCTCCCGGGCTGGTCCAGGGTCTCTACCTGACCGGTTCGGTCGCCCTCGGCGACTTCCGACCGCACGCCAGCGACGTCGACTTCGTCGTCGTCACCGAGCGCTCCCCCGAGGGCGCGGAGCTGGACTCCCTGCGCCGGATCCACGCCCGCACCCGGCACCAGGTGTCCGACCCGCAGTTCAACGGGATCCACGTCACCTGGGAGGAGCTCAACCGGGACCCCGGCGAGTGCGGCCCCGTCCCGTCGGTCATCAACGGCCGTTTCCGCCCCCGCGCCGGCGCCGACGTCAACCCGGTCACCTGGCACGTCCTGGCCGACCGGGGCGTCACCGTCCGCGGCCCCCACCCGATCGAGCTGGACGTGTGGGACGAGCCCGAGAGCCTGCGCACGTGGTCCCTCGGCTCCCTGGACGAGCACTGGCGCCGCTGGCGGGAGAAGGCCGGACGCCTGGTCACCCCGCGCGGACTGGCCGTACTGGGCTCCCTGGCCCCCTCCTGGAGCGTGCTCAGCGTCAGCCGACTGCACTTCACCCTCAAGACCGGCGAGATCACCTCCAAGTCGGGCGCCGGCGCCTACGCCCTCCACGCCTTCCCCGAGCGCTGGCAGCGCATCGTCAACGAGTGCCTGCGCGTGCGCAGGGGGGACCGCTCCCCGTCCCTGTACCAGAGCGCCCTCGCCCGCCGCCGGGCCGCTCTGGACTACATCGAGATGGTCCTGGACGAGTCACTGCGTCCGGGGTTGGCCACCTGATCGCCCTCCCGCCCGGATCCTCCCGACCCGTACACCTCGGCCGCGGCCTTGACTAACCTGGGCTCATGACCATGCGCCCCATCGTCCGCTTCGGCGATCCAGTACTCGTCACCAGGACCACCCCCGTCACCACGTTCGATCAGCGTACGGAGAAGCTGGTCCGCGACCTGCTCGACACCGTGGACGCGCCCGGACGCGCGGGTGTGGCCGCCACCCAGATCGGTGTGGGATCACGTGTGTTCAGCTATGCCGTCGAGGGGCGCGTCGGCTATGTGATCAACCCCGAGATCGTCGAGCTCTCCGAGGAGCTCCAGGACTGTGACGAGGGCTGTCTGTCCATCCCCCGCCTGTGGTACCGGACCCGGCGGGCCGAACGGGCCGTCGTCAAGGGCGTCGACCTGCGCAACGAGCCCGTGACGGTGGAGGGGGCCGGCCTGATGGCCCAGTGCCTCCAGCACGAGACCGACCATCTGGAGGGCATGCTCTACATCGATCGGCTCGACCCCGAGAACCGCAAGGCCGCGATGCGCGACATCCGCAGATCCGACTGGTTCCTGCCCTCGGACCTCCCGGCGCCCAGCACCTCCGTGCGGCTCCCCAGCGCCTTCGGCGGGGGCTCCTGACCTCGTTCCCTCCCGCGCCCCGGGGCCGCCCTCTCCCCCGGGGTGATCTCCGTCCTGCTCAGGGCGTCCGGTCCGGTCCACCACCTTGGGTATCTTCGGACAGAGCCCGCTCTCTCCCCCAGAACCTCACGAATCAACACACTGTGCACATAACACCAAGATCTCGTATGGTCGACCGAGTATCCTTCCGCCCCTCTCGTGACGGCAGGACCGTCGCCCCGGCGTAGCCGATGCGCTCAGACCATCGACGGAGCAGACATGACATCCACTCCTCGTAACGCCCCCCGCCGCGCCCGGACCCCGCTCTCCCTCGCGGCCCTCACCTCGGCCCTTCTCGTGGGCCTGTCCGGGGTGGCCCAGGCCGACCCGGACGACGACGTGGACATCGACGAGCTCACCCAGCGGGCCGAGGAGCTGGAGGAGACCTACGACGGCGAACTGCTCCAGTTCACCGAGATCAAGGACCGTGTCGAGGAGGCCGAGGAGTCCCTGGAGAAGATCGAGAAGCGGTTGGAGGACTCCCGGACCGGTGTCTCCACCATCGCCGCCGCCCGTTACAAGAACGACGGCTTCGATCCGACCCTCCAGGTCGTCTTCTCCAGCGACCCCGAGGACATGTTCGCCGACGCCGCGAACGTCGACTACCTCGGTCGTAGCCAGGCCGAACAGATCTCCGACCTCATCACCCTGCGGGACGACCAGGCCGAGACCACCCGGAACCTCAAGGAGGAGCTGGAGGAGGCCTCGGAGCTGATCGACTCGCTGGAGGAACAGCGCGAGGAGGTCGAGCAGCGCATCGCCGAGTACGAGGAGGAGCAGGTTCCCCCGGAGCCCGACACACCCGGCGGTGGCGGCGGCAGCGGCGACGGCAGCATCCCGGACAGCGCCCGAGGCGGCGGCTGGGACCAGACCCAGCCCCGTATGGCGGCCATCCGCGACGAGATCATCAGGGAGTTCGGCGCCCCCTACCCGGTCGGCTGCTGGCGCTCCAGTGCCGACGACCACGGCGAGGGTCGGGCCTGCGACTTCATGATGAGCGCCAACGGCGCCCACCCCTCAGAGGCCAACCGGGCCCTGGGACAGCAGATCGCCGACTACGGCATCGCCAACGCCGACCGGCTGGGCATCAAGTACATCATCTGGGAACAGCAGATCTGGCAGTCCACCGCCCGCCAGTGGACGTGGATGAACGACCGGGGCGACGCGACCCAGAACCACTACGACCACGTGCACATCACCTCGTACTGATCACCGACGACGGTCCAGGGCCAGAGGGACGACGGCCACCAGCGCCAAGGCCAGCAGGGCGAAGGCCGGCCCGTAGCCCGAGAGCTGGATGACCAGTCCCAGGGCGACCGCGCCGACCCCGGTACCCGCGTCGTAGCCGATGTTCCACACCGCGCTGGCCCGACCATGACCGGTCGGGCCGGCGCGGTTCAGCATCATCGTGACGGTCTCGTTCTGCACGGCTCCGAAGCCCGCTCCGAACAGGGCCGCCCCGCCCAGCACCAGGGCCGCCGTCCCCGCCCCCGGCGCCCCGTCGCCGTTGGACCACAGGGCCACCGCGATCAGGACCATGCCCAGCACCGCGGAGAGCGCTCCGGGCAACAGCAGGAGAGTGCGGCCGTACCGGTCGAACAGCATCCCGGCGCTCCAGCGTCCGATCACCAGCATCAGGGCGTAGGCGGCCAAGAGGGCGCCGACCAGCCAGGCCGCCCGCTCCAGGGGGATCGCCAGGAAGGTGACGATCGCCCCGGCTCCGGAGGCGATCAGGAGCATGACCGCCAAGGGCGCGGCCAGGGCGACCAGCAGCGGCAGGCCGCGCGGTGAATCGGTCCGGTCCGGGGTCTGTTCACCGGTCGAGCGCAGCGCCTCCCGGTTACGTCCCCCGTCGGCGACCAGGATGCCCGACGCCAGCGCCGCCGACACCACACCGGAGATCCCGGTGAGCCAGAAGGCCGTGTCGAAGCCCAGAGCGAGCGCCAAGGCCACGCCGCCGGGCAGGATGACGATCTGGGGCAGCCCCACGGCCAGACCGTAGTATCCGGTGGCCCGGCCGACCTGCTCCCTGGTGACCAGCCTGGCCGCGAGCGCGGTCCCGGCCACCGTCACCATGCCGAAACCCACACCCCGGACGGCGGAGACGACCAGGATCGGCCCCAGGTCGGTGGTCATGGCGAACAGCGGGGTGGGCACCCCCATCACCAGCGCGCCGACCGGGAAGGTCCACCTGTAGCCGCCGGCCCGATCGAGCAGCCAGGGCATGCACAACTGGGTGAGGACGGTGGTGAGCATGAAGACGGCGGTCGTGGCGCCCGCGCCGAACTCTCCCGCACCGCCCCGACTCGCCCAGAGGGGGACCAGGGGGAGCACCGCGGCGAAACCGCAGAGTCCGACCGCCGTGGCGGCGATGAGCAGGGCGAAGCCCCGCCCCTTCAGTCCCGGGGGGCCGGTGGGCGTGGTCTCGACGGAGGTGACGGGAGATCGGGTCATCCGTCCTTTCTAACGGAGCCCGGATGACCTGTCGACGCCTCCCTCACCTCCCCGTCCGTGCCCTCACTCCTCGGGTTCGACGGCGGAGAGCCGCGGCTTCAGCCAGTCCCGCACCCTGACCACGAGCTCGGGGGCGACCGCCCGTTCCGCGTGTCCCATACCGGGGACGATCCACAGGTCCTTGGGGTGCCGGGCCGCGTCGTAGACGGCGGTGGCGTGCGAGACCGGGAAGTAGGAGTCCGCGTCTCCGTGGATCACCAACAGCGGCGTCGGGGAGATCTCCCCGGCGATCTCTCGGGGCTCGGCGGGGGTCGGGTCCCAGCGTCGGTCGGTGACACGGACCTTGCGGAAACGGCGAAGGAAGGCGCGGCCCATCGATCTCCCGATACCGAGGTGGAGCAGGCGCATGGAACGGGTGCCCTGGTAGTACCAGCGGCTGGGACCGCTGATGGAGACCACGGCCGAGACGCCGCCGTAGATGGCGCCATGTCGGACCGCGACGGCGGCCCCCATGGAGAACCCGACCGTGGCGATCCGGGAGTAGCCGAGTTCGCGCAGGCGGGACACGACCGCCTCCAGGTCGTGGATCTCGGCGTTGCCGACCGTGCTCTGCCCACCGGAGCCGTGGTGGCCCCGGAAGTCGAAGGTCATGACGTCGCCGACGGACATCAGTCCCTCGGCGATGGCGCGGGTGTGCGGACTCCGGTAGGTCCCGGTGAAGCCGTTGGCGAGCACCACGGCGGTGGTACGGGGCTCGGCGCGGCGCAGCAGCACGGCGTCGATCCCCACCCCGTCCGAGGTGGTGAGCCAGAAGCGTTCCTCCTGGGGGCCGGCGATGGAGTGGTCAATGGCGTCGGACACCACTCCATCGTGCACGATCAGTTCCGGTACGGGGAGCCCGGCCCCGGTGTGTCGCCTTCGTCCCGGTACCTCGGGTCGCCCCATCCGGGAGCGTTCGAGGGCGGACCCGTGTGACGTCCGGGCGGCGGCCCTTGGGAGGGGCCGGACGGCGGGAACGGAGGAGCCTGGGCCGGCCCACCGGGTGGGAAGGGCGGCGGCGGTCCCTGCGCGGGGCCCTTGGGAGGGAAGGGCGGCGGAGGAGCCTGGGCCGGGCCGGACGGCGGGAAGGGCGGCGGCGGACCCTGCACGGGGCCGGGCGGCGGAGGCGGAGCGGGCATCGTCCGGGTCTCGTGGGAGCCGGGTTCCTCGAAGGTCGGTGCCGGGTCGAACCCCTCGGTCCGGGGGGCGTCGTGGTCGTCGTACCCGTACTCGTCGTCGTACCCGTCGCCGCGATCATCGTAGGCGTCACCGCCGTGATCGTCGTACTCGCGATCGTCGTACTCGCGGTCGTCGTACTCCTCCTCGGCGCGGGCACGCTCGACGGCCGGAGCGAAGACGAGCGAACGCAGGTTGAGCGCCACGTGCACCAGGATCGGCACGAGGAGACTGCCCGTGCCCAGGTAGAGCACGGTGAACAGGGTGCCGGAGAAACCGGCGCTGAGCAGCCCCCACCAGCCCTGGTAGACGTGGGCGACGGAGAACAGCAGCACCGAGAGCACGGCCGCGATCCACAGCGGGACACCCATGCTCGTGACCAGCACGATGAACAGACCGCGGTAGAGCAGCTCGCCGAACACACCGCCGGTGACCGCCATGCCCGCGGCCAGGGCCCGCTCGCCGCCCGTACGCGGCAACAGCAGGTGCTGTCGACGACCCGGGTCCGGCAGGGTCATCGGCTTGGCCGGGGCCCTACGGCCTCGACGCCCCTGACGGCCGGCCGACGCCTTCGCGCTCTCGGCACGGGACGACCGCTTCGACCCGCGACCGCCGATCAGTGGCAGTCGGTCCCTCGTCGGTCGGCCGTTGACCAACAGCCAGAAGGCGATCAGCGCGACCAGTCCGCCGAGCGCGCCGCCCGCGACGGGCGCCCAGGCCTCCGGGAGCCGCAGCCCGAGGTCCGCCGGGCGCAGCTCGGGAGAGGTGAGCACGACGGCGAGGACCAGGAGCCCCCACAGGAGGTGGATCGTGATCGTGACGATGTACAGCCGTCCGAGGGCGCGCTCGTCGCCTTCCTTACGGGAGAGCCAGGCGAACGCGCGCCGACCGAGGAAGGGTTCACCGAGAGCCGCGAAGAACAGCAGGAGGACCGTCAGCAGGGTCCCGGTGAGACTGAACTGGGGAAGAATCTCCGACCATGGCACGGGGACAGCCTAGAAGAACAACTCGGGTCGATAGGACACGTCATGATCCCCTGAAACCCTCTTGCCCTGATATCGACCTTCTCGCCCCTTGTGAACAGCGCTTCGAACAGCGACGGTGGGAAGTGTCGTAGGCCACACTCACGGTGGTGGCTCTGGGATCACCACCGGATCCCGAAGGGCTGGGCAGCAGGGATGGTCGATCGGACCGTAGCCGCGCCGAGGGCCGAAGAGCCCCGTGACATCCGCAACGTCGCCCTGGTCGGACCGTCCGGTTCCGGCAAGACGAGCCTGGTCGAGGCGTTGCTGGCCGAGAGCGGGGAGATCAGGCGCCCCGGCAACGTCGAAGAGGGCACCACCGTCAGCGACCACGACGGGATCGAGATCCGACGGCACCGCTCGGCGCGCCTGACCCTCGCCCCGGTGATGGTGGACGGGGTCAAGGTGAACCTGCTGGACACCCCGGGCCACCCCGACTTCCTCGGGGCCGCCCGCGCCGGGCTGCGCGGAGCCGACGCCGCTCTGTTCGTGATCTCCGCCATGGACGGGGTGGACGGGCGGACCCGGAGCCTGTGGAGGGAGTGCGCCGCCCTGGGCATGCCCAGGGCGGTCGCGGTCACCGGGATCGACCACCCGCGCGCCGACTTCGACGCCGTGGTGGCCCGCTGCCGGGAGGCCTTCGGGCCGGGGGTGCACGCCGCCTACGTACCCGCTTTCGAGGGGAGCGGGGATCGACGCTCCCTGGTGGGGCTGTGGGGACTGATCTCCGAGCGCTACTACGACTACTCCGGTGGGGAGGCCGTGCCCCGCCCCGTCCCCGCCCGGCTGCGCGAGGCCTCCGGGCCGCTCCGGGAGATCCTCGTCGAGGAGGTGATCACCGAGAGCGAGGACGAGACGCTCATGGAGCGCTACATGGAGGGCGGAGAACTCGACCCGGACCTTCTGATCGCCGACGTGCAGAGGGCGGTGGCCGCCGGCGGGTTCCACCCCGTGCTGGCCCTCGACACGATCCGGGGCGTGGGGGTGCGCGAGCTGCTCCACGAGCTGCCGCTGTCCTGCCCCGATCCGACCCGGCGGCCGCTCCCCCACGTCGAGAGGCCCGATGGGAGGGAGGTCGAGGGGATGTCCTGCGACCCGGAGGGGCCGCTGGTCGCGGAGGTGCTGAGTACGGAGAACGACCCGTACGTGGGGCGGATGAGCCTGGTCCGGGTCTTCTCCGGGACCCTGGCGCCCGAGGTCGACGTCCACTTGTCCGGAGCCGTCTCCGACGAGGAGGAGCGGGCGGGCGAACGAGAGCACTCGGGTTCGCCGTTCGTCCCCGCGGGCCCGCAGGCCCTCCCGGTGGGAGAGGTGTTCGCCGGCGACCTGTGCCTGGTGTCCAAGCTGATGTCGGCCCGTACCGGGGACACCCTCTCCTCCACCGAGAGGTCCCTGCGCGTCCGTCCCTGGGCCTTCCCCGACCCGATGATGCCGGTGGCGATCGCCGCCGCGTCCTCCGCCGACGAGGATCGGCTCTCCCGCGCGGTGGCCCGTCTGGTCTCCGAGGACCCCTCCCTCCGGGTGGAGGTCGATTCCGAGACCCGCCAGATGGTCCTTTGGAGTCTGGGCGAGGCCCACTTGGAGGCGGCCCTGGACCGGTTGGAGAGCCACCACGGTGTCCGGGTGGACACCGAGGAGCCTCGGGTACCGCTCCGGGAGACCTTCACCGTGCCCGGACAGGGGGTCGGTCGCAACGTCAAGCAGAGCGGCGGCCACGGAGAGTACGGGGTGTGCCGGATCCGGGTGGAGCCGTTGGAGTCGGGTGCCGGGCTGGAGTTCGTCGACCGGATCGTCGGTGGTGTCGTTCCGCGTCGGTACGTCCCCGCGGTGGAGAAGGGGATCCGCGCCCAGATGGCCGACGGGATCGGCGACGGGTTCCCGTTGGTCGACCTGCGCGTGACGCTGTACGACGGCAAGGCGCACGCGGTGGACTCCTCCGACATGGCCTTCCAGAAGGCCGGGAGGCTGGCGATCCGGGACGCCGCCACCACCTGCGAACCGGCGCTGTTGGAGCCTCTGGACACCGTGACCGTCGAGGTGGAGGGGTCCGATCTGGGTGCCGTCCTCAACGATCTCTCGGCGCGCCGCGGTCGCGTGGTCGGTACGGAGACCGTGGACGACGGCCGTGTGGTGGTCAGGGCCGAGGTACCGGAACTGGAGATCGTGCGTTACGCCGTCGAGTTGCGGGCCCTGTCCCACGGAACGGGGACGTTCACCCGTTCCTACCTGCGTCACGAGCGTCTTCCCGGACACCTGGAGCACCGGGTGGCCCGACCCCGTTCCGGCGACCGGGACACCTGACCTCCGGCCCCTCCCGCCTCACAGCACCCTTCCGGGTCTGGTGCGGTCGGCCAGGGCGGCGAAGCGGAACGTGTTGATCGGGTGGCTGGAGAGCAGGTTGACCAGGGTCACGAAGAACCCGGTGTCGGTCCGTGCCCGGTCGGCGATGTCGTCGAAGTCCACGTCCCGGTAGAGGTACTTGCCGGCGGCGAGGATCCGCATCCCTTGGACCCCTTCGGGACAGTACTCGTAGGCGTGGTTGTCGGCGGTGTACTCCTGGGCCCGCCCCAGAGTGCTGCCCACCCCGGGGATCACGTTGGCCACGGACACGGCGAACTGGCGCCAGAAGGAGGTGTGTCCGGCGGCGATGTGCCCCACCTCGTGGCCGATCACGAAACGCAGGGCGTCGGGGTCGGAGAGCCGACCGCCCACCTCGAACAGATCGCTGTTGATCGCCACGTAGCGACGGAACCCGTGTCCGGAGGCGAACGCGTTGAGCACACCGTTGCCGAGCACCACGTAGGCGTCGGGAACCTGACGCATCCCGAGGCGTTCCGAGGCCTCGACCACCATCCGGTACGCCTCGGGGAACTGGTGCTCGGTGATACGTACCCCGTTGACGCGTTGTCGGGCGTAGAGCTGCCCGCGCACGAAGTACACGAGCGCGGGCAGGCTCAGCAGCAGCAGGGGTTCGTTCGGGTCTCCCGATAGGGCACGACTGACCGCCCCCGCGACGGTGAACAGGGTGACCAGGACACACCCGATGAGGATGGGCGTCTCCCTCGGGTGTCGCAGAGAGCGACGCACATGGGGGTCGCCCCATCGCCATGAGACGACCCCCATGGACCCTCAGTACCGGTAGCGGGCGTCGGGCCGGTCGTCCTCCGGCCCGGGGGGCGGAGGCGCGTCGTGCGCGCTGCCGGCCGGCGGCGGCCCTCCGTAGGCGGGGCCCGCGGGCGGGGTCGCCGGAGGCCCGGGGGGAGCCGGGGGCGCGCCGACCTCGTCCATGATCGCGGCCATGTCGGCGGACAGGGTCGACTCGTCGATCTTGTCGTCGAGCCACTCGTCCTGGATCTCCTGGTCCTGCTCCCCCATGACCGAGCGGATGTCGGACTCCCGGGTGGACTCGCCGAAGGGCTCGTCGGGCGCGGGCCAGGAGGAGGCGAGGTAGGCGCTGTCGTAGGCGTCGTTGTCCGCCGTGTAGGGCTCCGGGTCCGCGGTCGGGGCCGCCGGAGCGGGGCCGACCTGCGGGGCCGAGGGAGGCTCCTCCGACGGGAAGGGCGTTTCCTGGGGCCCCGAGAGCGGGTCCTCGTAGGAGGGGACCTCCATGGATCCCGCGACGACCGGCGGCCCGACGGGCGCCGACGACGGCGGTTCGGCGTGGTTCTCCACCGGACCGGGGTCCTCCTGGGAGAACGAGGGCGTCTCCACGGGTTCGGGAACGCCCGGCGTCCCCTCGGGGACGGAGGTGTACTGCTCGCCCTCGCCCGTGGTGGCGCGCGGGTCGGCGACCCCCGTGGGGTCCGGCCCCACGAAGGCCGGTCCGACCGGGGCCACGTTCGGCCTGGACGGGTTCTTGTTGTCGCTGCCCAGGTAGGACAGGGCGGCCACCGTCAGGGCTGCGAGTCCGGCCCGCAGGGTGGGCTCGCGGGCGGGCGAGAAGAACGGGGAGTGGTTGCTCGGGACGTTGCCCATCTTCTCGTAGGGCGTGTCGCCGGGTGCGGACTCCCACACGTCGTGGGGGGTGGCGCCCACGAACCAGAAGACGTAGGGGATCGGCTGCGGGTCGTCGGGCAGACCGAAGCGGCAGAAGTCCTCGGTGGACGGGGAGGGGTCCGGCAGGTGGATGACGTACTCCTCGCCGAAGTAGGCGAGGTGTGCGCCGGCGACGTCGGCGGTGGCGGTCGGGTCGTTGTGGGTGACCCCGCTGCCCTGGAAACGCTCGACCTCGGGTTCGCGCCCGGCGCCCGAGGCGGCCGCCTCGGCGCGCACGACGCGCTCGATGGCCTTCTCCAGCTGGTCCGCGACGTTCTCGTTGAGCGCCCGGGTGCTGATCTCCAGGTAGGCCTCGTCCGGGATGATGTTGGCCTTGGTACCCGCCTGGATCCGGCCGACCGTGAGCACCGCCATCTCGCTGGGGCTGATCTCACGGGAGACCACGCCCTGGAGTCGGCTGACGATGTTGGCGGCGATGAGCACCGGGTCGACGGTGGTGTGGGGCTGGGAGGCGTGTCCGCCCTCACCGTGGATGCGCACCCGGTAGGCGTTGGCGGCGCCGAGGATGATCCCGGCGCGGTGGGAGATGAGACCGGCGGGCTGCGGTCCCAGGTGCTGCCCGAGGATGACGTCGGGCCGGCCGAAGCGGTCGAACAGACCGTCGTCGATCATCCCTTGGGCGCCGTCGAGGGTCTCCTCGCCGGGCTGGGCCACGATCATGACGGTCCCGGCCCATTCCTCGCGGGTCTCCGAGAGCAGGTCCGCGACGCCGACCAGGCACGCGGTGTGCGCGTCGTGGCCGCATGCGTGCATGACGGGCACCTCGACGCCCTCGCCGTCCACCGCCTTCGCGGTACTGGCGTAGGGGAGCCCGGTCTTCTCCTCCAGGGGAAGCGCGTCCATGTCGGCGCGCAACATCACCGTGGGACCGGGGCCGTTACGGAGGATGCCGACCACGCCGGTACCACCGATGCCCTTGTGGACCTCGTAGCCGGTCCGGTTCAGCCATTCCGCGACGACGCTGGCGGTCCGTTGTTCGGCGTGGGAGAGCTCCGGGTTCTTGTGCAGGTCGACGTAGACACCCTCCACGAGCGGGAAGATCTCGTCGAGGAGTCGCATGACCACGCTTCCGTGCTGAGCGGCACGGTTCGGGTCCACCGCGTGCGGCACGGTTTCCACCGCCTTCTTCGTTCTCGTCCTGGCAGACGCTGCAAGGGGAACAGCCGCCTCGGTCAGACTATCTTCGCGGGCCTCGCCGGTTCACACCGACGCGTTCGGTTCGACACGTCGGATGATGTGGCCCATGGGCGTCTCGCCGTGAGCTATGGGTTAGGGTCTGCACACGATAGGCGACCTTCGCTCTCCTTCGTGTGAGCCCACAGGGGCCTTCTCACGCCCTGTTTCGGGCGAGGAGATCGACTCCGCGAACTTTTGCCTGATTTGCGCGAACCACTGGCACATTCCAACATGTCTCAGTAAGGTAACGGACCATGTTCGCCGCCATCACCTCTCCGGTATCCCCCCTCGCGTGCCACGCGGCGCCGGATCGGTCGGTCCTCCGGTATCGCCCGGCGACCCGACCACGTTCCCTCGGACGACGTTCGGGAACACCGCCCACACCCCGCAACCCGTGACCTCGGAGTCCCTAGTGGCCTCATCCTTGACCAGTACGACCGCCCGATCCGCGACGGATGGACCCGAGAAGACCGTCCGTCCCGAAGCGAAAGCCCCCTCGGGAGACGCACCGGGTCGTGACGCCCGCCTGGACAACGCCAAGTTCATCCTGATCGCCCTGGTCGTCGTCGGCCACGCGATCGAACCCCTCACCGACTACGGGCCCGCCGGCGCCCTCTACTACTGGATCTACTTCTTCCACATGCCCGCGTTCATCATGATCAGCGGGTACCTGTCACGCTCCTTCGACGCCTCGTCGAACCGGGTGGAGAAGCTGGTCCTGTCGCTGGCGGTCCCCTACCTGATCTTCTGGACGATCCACCAGGCCATCTACACCGTCGATCGCGGCGGACTCCCCGACTCCCTGTCGGTCCTCAAGCCGACCTGGACGCTCTGGTTCCTGGTCGCCCTGTTCCTGTGGCGTCTGAGCGTGCCCGTATGGAACCGTCTGCGCTGGCCCGTGGCGATCGCGATCGTCATCTCGTTGTTCGCGGCCACCGCCGACCTCGGCTCCACCCTGTCGATGGGGCGCGTACTCAGCTTCCTGCCCTTCTTCGTGCTGGGTCTGAGCCTGCGCCGTGAGCACTTCGCCCACCTGGACCGACTCTGGGTGCGGATCGCCTCCGTCGTCGTCATGGTGGCCACCGCGGTTCTCGCCGTGCCGATCTCCGAGCACCTCAGCCGGGACTGGCTGTTCTGGCGGGACAGCCTCACCGACCGGGACATCGACCCCCTCCTGCCCAGCATCGGCATCCGGTTGGCCTTCATGGGCCTCGCCCTGGCCATGACCGTCGCCGTGCTCGCGCTCACCCCCAAGCGACGTACCTGGTTCACGTCGCTCGGCGCCTACACCCTGTTCATCTACCTGGGGCACTCGGTGGTCCTGATCGTCTTCAAGGCCTCCCCCTGGTACGACGTGCTCACCGGACCGGTGGCCTTGACCGCCACCATCGCCTTGGGCCTGGGACTCACCTTCCTGCTGTGCGCCCCCTGGGTACGCGCGTGCATGAAGTGGGCCGTGGAGCCCCAGCCGACCTGGTTCCTCCGCAGGGAGGACCGTGAGGTCCAGGGCAAGAGGACCCCCGAACGCGAGAAGGGGCCGGACCCGGCGAAGACCCCCTCTCAGGGGTGAACGCCGGGCCCGGCCCCGAGACCGGGACCGAGGTCGTCAGCTCCCGTCGGCGGACCCCGCCGGCGGGACGGCGGCCGCTTCACGGCGACGCGTCTCGAAGCGGCGGGTCTCCTTCCACAGGCGCAGGACCAGCACCATCTCGAAGAAGGCCAACGCCAGTACGGAGAAGACCGCCACCGGGATGATCAGGCTGTCGAGCGGTGAGACGAAGGCGATCAGCACGGTCAGCGGCGCCACCACGCACAGGAACATCTCGAACTCGATCCCGCTGAACAGGTGCGGACGCACCCGGTGACGCAGCAGGGCGTCCCGGACCCGGGGGTAGAACCCCTTGGGGGCCGGGGAGCCCGCGGCCGGGGCCGACGGGGCGTCGGGGCCCTCCTCGTCCTCGGGATCGACGGCGCCGCCGACCGCCTCCTCGCGCAGGCGTTCGGTGTCGCCGGTGGCCAGGGCCAGGGCCTGCCTCATCGACTTGCGGGTCTTGGCGACCTGGGCGCCGTTGAGGTAGCGCAGCAGGTCGAAGAAGACCACCACCGGCGCGACGATCAGGTAGGCGGCGTTACCGGTGATCAGCCACTGACCGATCAACAACGCCATCACACAGCCGAAGAACCGGATCCGGTCGAAGACGAAGTCGACCCAGGCCCCGAAGATCGAGCCGTTGCCCTTCAGACGGGCGATCTTGCCGTCCATGCAGTCGAGCACGAAGCTCAGGTGGAACAGCAGCGCTCCGGCCACCAGCCACGCCCACCCCAGGTCGCCGGCCCACACCGGGGCGATGAAGCACAGCGCCGAGAGCAGACCCAGGACTCCGGCCCCCAGCGTGAGCTGATTGGGGGTGATACCGGTGCGGTTGGCCGTCCACACCACCAGCCGGCCGGCCAACGGGTCGACCAGGAAGACCGTCCACCAGGCGTCCTTGGCCTTGTAGGTCTCTTCCTTGACTTGCGCGAGCGTGAAACGCGACATTGCGGAGTTCTCCTGGGGCGGCCCACGACCTCGCATGCCCACGGCTCACGGCGTTCGAGCGCCGGAGAAGGGCATGGGTCAGGGCCGGGTAGAGGCGGGAATCGGGTCATCATGCCAGACCGGGGTACCTCCACGGTAATCGGCCACGGCATAATTGACAGGTAAGAGGGGGATCAACAGGGTGCCGCCGGCGACCAGCCCGCGGAGTGGTCCACCCCCTTCGGTCTCGACCGAGGTAGAGGCATTGCGTTTTCTCAACGACCAGGTCCCCAGCCAGGACCTGACCTACAGCGACGTGTTCATGGTCCCCGGCCGCAGCGCCGTGGGCTCCCGGCTCAGCGTGGACCTGTCGTCGCCGGACGGCACCGGCACCACCATCCCCCTGGTCGTGGCGAACATGACCGCCGTCGCGGGGCGCCGGATGGCCGAGACGGTCTCCAGACGTGGTGGTATCACCGTCATCCCGCAGGACATCCCCATCGAGGTGGTGTCCGACGTCATCGCCTGGACCAAGCGGCGCGACCTGGTGTACGACACCGCCATCACGCTGAACCCGACGAGCACCGTCGGTGAGGCGCTCAACCTGCTGCCCAAGCGTGCGCACAACGCCCTGATCGTCGTGGACGACGAGCGTCGTCCGCTCGGTGTGGTCACCGAGGCCGACTGCGCGGGCGTGGACCGCTTCTCCCAGCTCCGCGACGTGATGTCCGCCGAACTGCTGACCATCCCGGCGGGCACCGAGCCGCGCGAGGCCTTCGGCATCCTGCACGAGTCCCGGCACCGGCTGGCACCGGTGGTGGACGGGCAGGGCGCCCTCGTCGGCGTGCTCACCCGGACCGGCGCTCTGCGCTCGACCCTGTACACGCCGGCCGTGGACTCCGAGGGGCGTCTGCGCGTGGCCGCCGCCGTCGGCATCAACGGCGACGTCGTGGGCAAGGCCTCCGAGCTGCTGGCCGCCGGTGTGGACACCCTGGTGATCGATACCGCGCACGGCCACCAGGAGAAGATGATCTCCGCGATCGAGAAGGTCCGCGGGCTCTCGCCCGACGTGCCCATCGCCGCGGGCAACATCGTGACGGCGCAGGGGACCCGCGACCTCATCGAGGCCGGGGCCGACATCGTCAAGGTCGGCGTGGGCCCGGGCGCCATGTGCACCACCCGGATGATGACCGCGGTGGGCCGTCCGCAGTTCTCCGCCGTCCTGGAGTGCGCGGCCGCGGCCCGCGAGATGGGCGGCCACGTGTGGGCCGACGGCGGCGTGCGCCACCCGCGCGACGTGGCCCTCGCTCTGGCGGCCGGCGCCTCCAACGTCATGGTGGGCTCCTGGTTCGCGGGCACCTACGAGTCGCCCGGCGACGTCATGCGCGACGCCCAGGGACGCCAGTACAAGGAGAGCTTCGGGATGGCGTCGGCGCGCGCGGTGCGGCTGCGCACCTCCGACGACTCCCCCTTCGACCGGGCGCGCAAGGCCCTGTTCGAGGAGGGCATCTCCACCGGGCGCATGTACCTGGACGCCGAGCGTCCCGGCGTGGAGGACCTCATCGACCAGATCATCGCCGGTGTGCGCAGCTCGATGACCTACGCGGGCGCCACCACCCTGGCCGAGTTCCACGAGCGGGCCGTGGTGGGCGTGCAGAGCGCCGCCGGTTACAACGAGGGCCGTCCCGTGGAGAACGGCTGGTGACCGAGGATCGCGCCACGATCGAGTGAGGGGAGGGGGCCCGGCCCCCTCCCCTCTCCGTTTCCCGCCTCTTCCTACTTCGCCGCCCCACCGGCCTCGTGCTCCTTGCGGTACAGACCGCACAGACGGTCGGCGTGCCTGATGGGCTCGGGGATCCGGTACTTGGGGGAGACCCGCATGATGAGGTCGGCGGCCCCCTCCAGATCGACCCGGTGGCCCACGGAGACGTAGACCGGGCGGGTCCGGGAACGGGTGCGCAGGGTGCGGCCGATCACCTCGGCCCCCTCCTCCGCGAGGGCGAAGGTGTCGTCCACGATCTCGGAGCGCCCGGCGACCATCGGGGTCCAGGAACCGCGCTCCTCGCCGGGCGGGGTGTTGCGGCCGTACAGCACGGACTTGGCGGAGCCGACCACCCGCGCGTCGATCAGCACGCCCAGGTGGCTGGCGACCCCGAACCGGCGGGGGTGCGCCAGGCCGAAACCGTCGCTGACGAACACGTCGGGGGTCAGTGACAGTCCCTCGATCGCCTTCAGGACCGGCGGCAGCTCACGGAAGGCGAAGAGACCCGAGACGTAGGGGAAGGAGGGTGTGTCGGTCACCAGGGAGGTCTCGACCACCTCCAGCGTGCGGGCGTCGAGGACGACGGCGGCCGCGGCGAGTTCGGTGTCGCCCACCCCGTAGCTGACGTCCAGTCCGCAGACGAGTTCGACCCCTTCGGCGTCGAGGGGCTCGGTACGCACCCGGTCGGCGAGCAGACGTTGCCGGACCACCGCCTCCTTGGGGTCCTCCGGCCAGTTCTCCGGATCGTCCAGCGCAGCGGCCGCCCGTTCGGCGATCTCCGTCATGTCCTCGGTCCCCCGTCGTCTTCCTTCGTGCGTCCAGGCGCAGTCTAGGTTTTCGCGAGACGCCCCGCCGTCAGAAGCCCGTCGCGTCGGCCCCGTTGCCGGTGGCCGGGACGGTGAAGACCTCGCCGTTCGGGGGGAGACCCACCCCGGTCCAGGTGAAGGGGAGCCCGGCGGCCCACTTCGGGTTCGCGTCGTCCATGAGTTGGAAGTGCAGGTGGGGCTCGCTGGAGTTGCCGGAGTTCCCGCACAGGCCGATCGGCGTGCCCTTCTCGACACGGTCTCCGACCCGCACGCTCGCGGAGCCCCGACGCAGGTGGGCGTACAGAGCGTGGACGCCGTCCCCCAGATCGAGGATCACGTGGTTGCCGAGGACGCGGCGCGGGCCTCCCAGGGAACGGGCGAGCCCCTCCAGCATCAGGTAGGCCAGACCGGGATAGGTGTCGCGGCCTCGGTGGTCGCGTTGTCCGTCGTCGACGTGGACGACCGTGGCGTCGGCGACGGCGAGCAGCGGCTCACCGAAGGACGGATAGGCGGTCGCGGGGCGTCCGATCGGGCTCCAAGGGGAGGCGTCCTCACGTCCCTCGACCACGAGGACGTCGATCGCGTAGGCCTGTCCGAGCCAGCGGACCCCGTGGCTGGGCACCTTGTCGGCCGGACCGTTCAACGCCTGCCACGCCCCTCGGACCGGAGGGGCCACCTCCACGGGGGTGGAGGGCTCGCGGCGCGAGGCCATCCGGTCGGCGCTCCAGGTGCACAGTACCGACGTCCCCCAGATCACGAAGCCGATCAGGGCCAGGAGGAGGGGCGAGTGATCGGGAACCGGGACATCGGTGAGCCAGGCGACGATCAGCGCCAGCAGCACGACCATGTACAGCAGGAAGAGTCTCGTCGTCGCCGATCCGATCCCGCGCAGTGTTCTCTCCCGCATGGCCGCTCCCCGCTGTCGATGTGACGTCACTCCTACACCTTCATTATTACGTGATTACGTATTTTTTCAAATTACACGAAGAACCTGGCAAGCGCCCCGTCAAATCCCGATTCGGATCCCCCCTGCCCCTGGAGCGCCTCTTTGTGCCGGAGGCCACAGGGCCCAACGCTCAGGAGCACCGACTCCGGGGAGTACCGTGGACCCGGAATTTGTACTGACCGGTCAGTTCAAAAAGGGAGGCCGCTAAGGATGCGTCGGGCCACCGGAGCACGTGTGCACGCCGAGGACGTCACACTCACCACCCGAGAGGGCCCCGTCTACACGGGGATCGACTTCACCGCGCGCCCAGGAACGCTCACCGTCTTCCAGGCCGATTCCGGCGGTGGACGCAGCGCCCTGTTGCTCACCCTCACCGGGAGGATGCGCCCCAGCCGGGGCACCCTGCACGTGGACGGCTTCTCCCTCCCGAAGCAGGCCCGCAAGGTCCGTCGAATCAGCTCTCTGGGGCTCATGAACGACGTCAACGACCTCGACGAACGCCTCCGGGTCCGCGAGCACCTCTCCGAGGCACGCCTGCTGCGCCTGCGCCCCTCCGCCCGTTCCGTGGCGGACGAGGCCATGGAGGCGGTCGGACTGGCCGACCTGGACCGCAAGACCCTGATCAAGGAACTCCCCCTGCCCGAACGCAGGCGCCTCGGCATGGCCCTGGGACTGGTCTACGAACCCCGCCTCCTGGCCGTCGACGACGTCGACGGCGGCCTGAGCGGCGAGCATCAGGCCGAGATGTGGCGCACCCTCAAGGACCTCTCCGAGGAGGGACTGACCGTCATCGCCACCTGCGCCGACGCCCGCGAACTCGGCACCGTGGCCGACGACGACACCCAGGGCCCCATCCCCATCCACCAGGGAGAGGCCCCCGAAAGCACCGAGGACGAAGGCGTGATCGGCATCTCCGACCTGCTCCACGGCGAGAAGGACGACACCGACGGCGACAAGAGGAACGGCCGTAAGGGAGGCGCCCACCGTGCCCAGAGCTGACAGAGCCCCTCGCTACCGCTTCCTCGCCGTCCCCCGCCTCGGACTGCTCACCATGCGGTCCTTCCTGCGCTCGCCGCTGCCCACCGCGGCGCTGGCCGCCCTCATGCTCATCCCCCTGCTCTACTCGGGGATGTACCTGTGGTCCTTCTGGGACCCCTTCGACCGCATGGAGCACCTGCCGGTCGCCCTGGTCAACGAGGACACGGGGGCCGAGGTCGACGGGGAGGAGGTCGACATCGGCGGGGAACTGGCCGACACCCTGTTGGAACGCGGCGACCTCGACTGGCACCTGGTCGACGCGGCCGAGGCCGCACGAGGCCTGGACGACGGCGACTACTACGTCACCCTCACCATCCCCTCGCACTTCAGCCAGGCCCTCACCTCACCCTCCCGAGACCGTGAGAACCCCACCCCCGCCCTCCTGGTCGCGAACTACAACGACTCCAACAGCTACATCGTCCGGCAGTTGGCGGGCAGCGCCTTCAAGGAGATCCGCGAGACGGCGGCGAGCACCGCCATCGGCGACTATCTGGACCAGATCTTCCTCGGCTTCAACGAGATCCACGGCAAGACCGAGGAGGCGGCCGACGGCGCCGGACAACTCGCGGACGGGGCGGGCGACGCCGAGAGCGGCTCCGGCGAGCTCTCCGAGGGCATCGGCGAGGCCCACACGGGCGCCGGTTCGCTCAGCGGCGGACTCTCCGAGCTGTACTCGGGCTCCGAGGAGCTGGCCGAGGGCGCGGGCAGCGCCTCGGACCAGGTCTCCGCGAAGGTCGAGCGACTGGACGAGCTCGCCGACGACCTCCTCCCCCGCCTGGAAGAGGACATCCCGGACATCCAGGCGCGCGCCGAGACCATCGCCGACGTCACCGACGGCGTCTCCCAGGCCCTCACTCGACTGCCGGAGGAGATCGACGTGAGCGGTATGGAGGCGGTCGACGGACGTCTCGACACGTTCTTGGAGGAGAACCCCGACCTGGAGAAGGACCAGCCCGACCTGTACGCGCTGCTGACCGACCTGGACGACGCGATGGGCACCGCCCTGTCCGTGGCGGGGTTCGTCAACGACAACCGGGACGAGATCGACTCCACCGCCGCCGAGGCCGCCGCGCTGAGCGAGAGGGCGGTCGAGGTCGCCGACGACCTGCCGAACACCGTGAGCAAGGCCGAGGACGCCCGCGACCAGATCGACGCCCTGGCCGAAGGTCTGGAGGAACTGGCCGAGGGTTCCCGGAAGATCCGGGACGGCCTCTCCGACGCCTCCAGCGGTGCGAGCGACCTCGACAGCGGACTGGGCGAGCTCAGCGGCGGCGCCGACCGTCTGCACGACGGTCTGGGCGACCTGTCCTCCGGCTCCGAGGAGCTGGCCGACGGACTCAACGACGGCGTCGACGAGATCCCCACCTACTCCGATTCCGGCCGGGCCGACGCCGCCGACATGATGAGCGAGCCGGTCCGTTTGGACAGCGAGGTGGACAACGAGGTGCCCAACTACGGCACCGGCTTCGCCCCGTTCTTCGTGCCCCTGTCCCTGTGGGTCGGCGCGATGGTGGTGTTCATGGTGCTGCCGGCCCTGTCCAACCGGGGTCTGGCCTCCTCCTCGCCGTCCTGGCGCGTGGCGCTGGCCGGCCGTATGGTCCCGATGATGCTCGGTTGGGCGCAGGTGCTGGTCATGATGGGCGTGCTGCACGTGGGCCTGGGACTGGAGTCACGGAACTGGCCACTGATGCTGGCGTTCCTGCTGCTCACGGCATCCGCCTTCGCCGCCACCGTCCAGTTCCTCACCGTGCGGTTCGGTGCGGCCGGACGGGTCATCGCCCTGGCTCTGCTGGTGCTCCAGTTGACCTCGGCGGGCGGTACCTATCCGATCGAGACCAGCCCGACCTTCTTCCAGGCGATCGCACCGTACCTGCCCCTGCACTGGGGGGTGACCGCCATGCGGCACCTCATCGGCGGCGGTGACATGAACGTGGTCGCGCAGGCCTTCGGCGTCATGGGTCTGTGGCTGGTGGTCCCGCTGCTGCTGACCTGGCTGGCCGTGGCCCGCAAACGCGTCTGGTCGATGTCCACCCTCTACCCCGCCTTGAAGGTCTAGAGAGGAACGGCGTCCTTCGGACCGTGTTCCTCCGGTGTCGGTCGCACCGGCACCGGAGGAACCGAACAAAGGACGTCCTCCGAACAAAGGGCACAATGGAGCCGATGAACATGAGGACCCCCACCCCGGAGAAGCCCGTCGGCGGCCGCCGCGAGGCGACCCGACGCAAGTTGTTCGACGCGGCCGTCACCCTGATCTCCGAACAGGGTTACGGCTCCACCACCGTGGACGAGATCGCCGAGCGGGCCGGGGTCGCCAAGGGCACGGTCTACTACAACTTCGGTGGCAAGGACGAGCTCTACGCCGCCCTCATGAAGTGGGGCGTGACCCGGCTGGCCGACACCCTGCGCGAGGCGGTCCCCGCACCCGGGATGGAGCCCCGTCGGGCACTGACCGAGGTGCTGCGCGCCGGGGTCGTGTTCATCGGCACCCACGAGGCCCTGGCCCGACTGTTGATGGCCGAGGCCTGGCGCACCAACCGCTCCTGGTACGCCACCGTCCGGCAGATCCGCACGCAGGCGATCGGGGTCATCACCGAGCGTCTGGACGTCCTGGTCGAACGCGGTCTGACCCGGCCGGACCTGGACACATCGCTTGCGGGATCGGCTCTGTTCGGCATGGTGGTGACGGTGGCCCTCGACTGGCGGACCCTGCAACCCGAACGCCCGATCGAGGAGATCCACACCACCCTGGCGCACATGGCCGACGGTCTGATCGGTTCCCCCGCCTCACCGCGTTGAGCGCCCGGCCCGTCCCGAACATCCCGGAGAGGACCCCCTTGCCATGGCCGATCTGTACCCTCTGCTCCCCCTGATCGCCGGCGCGATCCTGCTGTGGATCGTCATGCGCGACACCCGTCTGGAACTACGCCTGGTCCGGCACGGCGTGCGCGCCAAGGGAAGGGTGATCGGCTACCACGAGACGTCGGTCGCCTCCCGCATGATCGTGCAGTTCCAGACCGAGGAGGGCAAGGAGGTGCACGCCGAACACGAGAACACGGGTTGGACCGCCTCCCGGGCGGGCGAGATCGTCACCGTCTCCTACGACCCCGATCTTCCCGAGCGGGCCCGGATCGTCGCCGCCCCCTGGTTGAGTCACTGGGTGCGCGGGCTGTTCGGCGGGCTCGGTCTCGCCCTGGTGGCGGCGGGGCTGTTCCTCGGCTACCTGCACTGGAGCGACCTGGCCGCGCCGCTCTCCGAGGATCGGGGGACGACCCGTCTCCTCCCCGTGTGAACGTTCGGAAGGGCCCCGTGGACATCACGGGGCCCTTCCTCGCCCACGTGGGGCCCGCACCGTTCAGACGGAGGCCGGGGCCCGTGTCTCCGGAGGCGAATAGCGCACCAGGCGGCCGGGAAGGGCACCGTCGATGGTGGAGCGGGTGCGCACCCTGACCCCGCAGAGCAGGTCGACCAGACCGGTACCGTCCGGACGGACCACCGCGGCGGAGGCGTGCACGGCGACCACGGCCAACGCCCACCAGCCGTGGCCCGAGGCGATGAGCAGGACCACCGGCAGGGACAGCAGCACGGTCCGGGCCAGGACCAGGTGGCGCCCGGCCGGGCGGGACATGGAGCGTTCGGTCAACGCGAGGTGCACGGCGGCGCGCCCCGGCGAGCAGCGGTCACGACGGAGCATGGGCACCAGGACCCCGAGGAGCAGGGCGACGCCCGAGAGCACGGCGATCCGCGCCCGGGCCTCGAGATCCGACGGGACCGGACCGTAGACGGCGATCAGGGCGAGGACCAGCTGCGATCCGAACCACCACGCCCCCAGGTCCAGGAGAGTGCCCAGAGCCCGCCGGAGGAGGTCGGGCGCGGCCCGGTCGGGGACCGCTCCGGGCCAGGACCGGTGCGGACCGTACGGCCACAGAGTCGGGGCCCAACGGGCCAGGAGCCAACCGAGCAGGACCCCGGCCACGGCGACCCCGGTGAGTTCGGGCGCGTCCACGTTGTAGGAGCACGGGTACAGGCCGAGGACCCCGGTGGCGCGGATCGCCGTCACCGCCAGTGCCAGGGCGGTGCCCAGGGCGAGCGTGACCAGGAGCCCGCGACGGAATCGGGCCCGGGCCAGGATCCCCACCGGGAGGAAGAGCCCGAGGGTCAGGGCGATCGAACGCGGATCCGGTGGCGGGGCGGCCTCGGGGACGACCGGGCAGAGCCCGTCGATGGAGGCGGGCAACGGCCAGACCGCGTAGGCGACCAGGCCGGCGCCGACGAGGAGCGCGGCCCGTGTGAGCGTCCCCGACCAGCCCGTCGGGCGTCCATAGCGGCGATGCTGGCCGTTCAGATAGAGGGCGGCGCCGATCACCGTCAGCAGTGGTACGGCCGCGACCGCCACGTCGATGGCCGCCTGTCCGCCGCCGAACGGTTGCCCCATCACGTCTCCTCCCGATTCGGCCTGTTCCGCGCCGTAACGCTAGTACGGCCGGAACCCGTGTGTGCGGGGAACCGGGATTCGGGCCCCGATCCGTTCCCGAGACCCCGTCGTTCAGGGGCGATAAGGAAGCAAGATCCACCTATACGGTCACATGTGAAGTTCGTCCTATGGCTTTCCATAACACCGACCCCACAGGGCACAGCAAGCCCCAGAGCTGCACTTCTATGAACATTCCACCAGTTCATGGCAGACTGCCTACGCCCCCGGATAAACCGGCGTTTCCCAGCCGAGATACGATCCCCCACGCCGAAAAGACCCGCCAGTGGTCACCCCGGCGGCGAATCCGCGTCACCCCGTCCGGGAGGAACGCGGTGTCCGGGCGGGAGTCCGCGTACCCGTCCCCCGTCGCCATCGGCGACCGGGCGACCACGGATCCGGCTCCCCGTAAGACCTCATGACGCGGATCGACAGGAGCACCGTGCAGGAAGTACCGAAGAAACGTGGGCGGACGATCACCGCCCGTATCCGCGCCATGGTCACGATCCCCACGGCCGCCCTGATCGCGCTGTGGCTGATCCTCACCGTCGCGCTCGGTGGCGAAGCGGTCTTCCGACTCCTCCGTGCCAAGGCCACCCACGAACTGGTCACCCCGGCCGCGATCGGTCTGGTCGACGCGATGACGGAGCGGTCGGCGACGATCGCCTACATCGAGAACCCCGACGACGCCGACCTGACCCAGCGCCTCACCGAGGCCCGTCACTCCACCGACGAGTCCCTCGGCACGGTCGTCTCCGAGCTCATCACCTTCGTGGACATCGCCCCCGAAGAGGCGGGCATGCACATCGAGATGCTGTACGACATGTACCAGGACGTCGACGAGATCCGAGAGGCCGTCGACTCCGGGAACGCGAGCCGTGACGACGTCCTCGACTACTACAACGAGCTGGTCCTGCACGGCGCCGACAGCTTCGACAGCCAGGGGCGTCTGAGCAGCGACGGCGGCCCCTCCGTCAACCCCAGCTTCACCGCGGTCTACATGTTCCGCGCGGTGGACGCCTTCTCACGTTCCGACGCCCAGCTCTCCCGGGCCTTCGCCACCGACGAACTCTCGGTCGAGGACCAGCGCGAGTTCACCCGCCTGGTCGGCACCTACCAGGCCTTCCTGGACGCCAACGCCGGCTACCTGGGCGGCCCCGGTCAGGCCGAGCGGTTCGAAGCGGTGCTGGACGGCCCCGAGTACGCCTCGCTCCTCGAGATGCAGGAGCGGATCACGGAGCGCGAGGTCTCCTCCGAGACCATCACCGATCCGGTCACCCTGGCCCCTCAGACCGTCGACGACCTGTCCATGCCGGTGGACCGGGACGAGTGGGACGCGGCCTACGGCCACGTCCTGTCCGAGCTCACCGACATCGGCGCCGATGAGGCCCGTTACGCGGCCTCCCTGACCACCGAGGGCGCCAACCGGTCCGTGCTGATCGCTCTCGGCGGCAGCCTCGGCGTGGCCGCCGTGACCGGACTGGCCTTCTACCTGGCCCGCCGTTCCTCGCGCAACCTCACCGACCGTCTCCTGGCCCTGCGCGACCAGTCCCAGGACCTGGCCGAGAAGCGTCTTCCCGCGATCATGGAGCGCCTGCACCGCGGCGAGCGCGTCGACACCGGCTCCGAACTGCCCGAGCTCCGGGCGGAGGACGACGAGATCGGCGACGTCGCCCGCTCCTTCAACACCGCCCAGCGCGCGGCGGTCGAGGAGGCGGTCCAGCAGACGGAGCTGCGCCAGGGCGTCAACCGCGTCTTCCTGAACATCGCGCACCGGAGCCAGACCCTCGTCCACCGACAGCTCCGCCTGTTGGACCGGATGGAGCGCGAGCAGGAGGATCCCGAGCAGCTCGCACAGCTGTTCAAACTGGACCACCTGGCGACCCGTTCGCGGCGTAACGCCGAGAACCTGCTGATCCTCGGTGGCGAGGCGCCCGGACGTACCTGGCACCGCCCGATGCCGCTGATCGACGTCCTGCGCGGCGCGATCTCCGAGTCCGGCGACTACACCCGCGTCAAGCGCGAGCGCATCGCACGCGTCGACCTCAACGGTCCGGCCGTCGCCGACGTCATCCACCTGGTCGCCGAGCTGGTCGACAACGCCGCGATGTTCTCGCCCCCGCACACCAACGTGCGTCTGAGCAGCGAGTCCGTGCCCAACGGCGTGACCGTCGAGATCGAGGACCGCGGTCTGGGCATGTCCGACGCCGAGTTCGCGTCGGCCAACGCCCTGCTGTCCGAGCCGCCCGAGTTCGACGTCATGCGTCTCAACGAGAAGATGCGCCTGGGCCTCTTCGTCGTCTCGCATCTGGCCCACCGTCACGGCATCGGCGTGCACCTGCGCCCTTCCCCCTACGGCGGCGTTCTGGCCATCGTCCTGCTGCCGCAGGAGCTGATCTCCGGGGATCGTGCCCCTCTGCCCGCCTCCGACGAGACCGAAGAGGACATCTGGGAGGTCCGCGAGATCGTGGACCGCACCCCTGAGGCCGCTCTGACGGACGGCGAGCCCTCGTCCTCCGAACCGGCCGGAAAGCCGGTCCTGACCTCGGTGACCACCACTCCGAGCGCCCCCGACCAGGGGAGCGACCTCCTCGGCGGGAGCACCGAGGACCGTCCCCCGCTGCCCACCCGCACCTCCCGGATCAGCGCGGTGCCCGACCGTCCGAAGACCTCGACCCCCTCCCCCGAGCCGGCCGCGCCCGCTCCGAAGCGCCCGAGGGACTCCGAGCCCTCTCCCGAGAACACCACCCCCGAACCCGCCGCCCCGCCCGTCCAAGAGGCGGAGCGGACCGAGAGCGGCCGTCCGCCGCTGCCCAAACGACGTCCCCAGGAGAACCTCGCCCCCCAGTTGGCCGGCGACCCCGCCGGCGAGGGCGGGAGCGGGCCCGCGTCCGGTGCCCCGGGCAAGGCCTCGTCCCCGCTCGACAGCTCGGAACGGCTGGCCCGCCTACGCCGCAACATGTCCGCCTTCCAGAAGGGCACGGACCGTGGACGGCGTGAGAGCAGGCAGAAGACCAACGACACCGACAAGGACGCTTAACCGTGACCAGTACCGAAAGCGCAGGCGGGAACGCCGCGGGCCGGAAGAACATCGACTGGCTGCTCGATGAGCTGCTGGAGCGGGCCGTCGGCTCCCGGCACGCGATCGTCCTCTCCGCCGACGGCCTGTTGATCGGCCGCTCCGAGAGTCTGGAGAAGGAGGACGCCGAGCACCTGTCCGCCGTGGCCTCCGCCTTCCAGAGCCTGGCCCGCGGCACCGGCCGCCACTTCGGCGGCGGCGAGGTGCTACAGACCGTCGTCGAGATGGAGAGCGCCTACCTCTTCGTCACCGGGGCCGGGCGCGGTGCCTGTCTGGCCGTCCTCGCCGAGGAGAGCGCCGACGTCGGTCTCATCGCCTACGAGATGAACGTCCTGGTCGACCAGGTCGGCCGTTACATGGACGCCGCTCCACGACATGAGAGCGCCACCCGGGAAGCCACTCGCTAGGGGTCGATATGCAAGAGCATGACGAGTTCGATCCGAACGATCCACGGCACGGTCTCGAGCATCGTGACCCGATAGACGGGTTCGACGACGACACCGGTGCCGGAGAGGACGACCGACTGGTCCGGCCCTACGTCATCGCGCAGGGCCGCGACCACGCCGACAGCGTCCGCCTGGACATGATCAGCGTGGTGATCGCGGCCAAGCGCGCCGAGGTCGACGAGTTGGCGCTCGAACCGGAGCAGCTCCGCATCCTGGAGCTGTGTCGTCGCCCCCAGTCGGTGGCCGAGGTGTCCGCTCACCTGGACATCCCGGTCGCCGTGGTCAAGGTCCTGCTCAGTGACCTTCTCAACCGCGGTCTGGCCTTGGCCCGCGCCCCCTACACAGCAAAGAGCCCGGTGAGCCGGGACGTACTCCAGGCGGTTCTCGATGGCATCCAGAGACTTTGACCCCGTCGCCGAGGCCCCGGTCCCCTCGGCGCTGAAGATCCTGATCGCCGGTGGCTTCGGCGCCGGGAAGACGACACTCGTGGGGTCGGTCAGCGAGATCGCCCCGCTCAGCACCGAGGAGGTGATGACCGAGGCCAGCTACGGGGTCGACGACCTGTCCGGGGTGGAGTCCAAGACGACCACCACGGTGGCGTTGGACTTCGGTCGGATCACCATCAACGAGAGCCTGGTGCTGTACCTGTTCGGAACACCCGGCCAGGAGCGCTTCTGGTTCATGTGGGAGGAGCTCTCGGAGGGCGCCCTGGGCGCGGTCGTCATCGCCGACACGCGCCGGTTGGAGACCTGCTTCGCCTCGGTGGACTTCTTCGAACGCCGGGACGTGCCCTTCGTGGTGGCGGTGAACTGTTTCGAGGGCGCCCACAGGTACGCGCCGGACGAGGTCCGGGAGGCGTTGAGCCTCAGCCCGGAGACCCCGGTGGTGCTGTGCGACGCGCGGGATCGGGCATCGGCCAAGGAGGTCCTGCTGTCACTGGTGAACCGGGTCGCCGAACGCGTCGCCGCCTGAACCGCTCCGTCCGGGTCCGGGGCGTCGACCTTTCGCGTCATCGTTCCACGAGGTGTGCCGGTGAAGGACGGGCGGGGATACAGAGGACGAGAAGGAGAACATTCGGGACACGGTTCGGGATGTTCGAGGGTACGAAGCGCCTTCCTCTCCTGTACACGAAGGCCTCCCCGGTAAAGTGCGGGGCGGCGAAACGCCCATGGAGTGGTGTTTCACGTACCCGACGACCCTGGACCCGTCTCGGGCGGGTCCGGACGAAGGTGGAGTTCCCATGAAGCGTTTCGAATGGCGCGACAAGATCCGCACACTGGACGCCGAGGAGGACTACGAGGAGATCGTCCGCATCCTGTCGACCCGGGAGTTCCCCTGGGACATCGAGCAGGCCTTGGGGCTGGCCCTCTACCGCACCTACGCGGTTCCGAGCATCGGCGAACTCCTCGGCGGCACCCGTGAGTTCACCGCGCGCCCCCAACACCGCTACGACGACACCGTGCTCATCCTCAACGACATCCTGGAGCACGGCTTCGAGCCCGGCCGCGGCCGTGACGCCCTGCGCCGGATGAACCAGATGCACCGCTCCTACGACATCTCCAACGACGACTACCGATACGTGCTGAGCACCTTCGTCGTCATGCCGGTCCGCTGGCTCAACGACTACGGCTATGGCTGGCGACGACTGAGCGACCACGAGATCGCCGCCTCCACGAACTACTACCGCAAGCTCGGCAGGCACATGGGGATCAAGGACATCCCCGAGACCTACGAGGAGTTCCGCGAACTCATGGACTCCTACGAGGCCGAGCACTTCGCCTACACCGAGGGCGGACGCGCGGTCTCCGACGCCACCCTCGACCTCATGGTCGACTTCTACCCCGCGTGGCAGCGGCCGCTGGTCCGCCCCTTCACCAAGGGGCTGCTGGACGACAGCCTGATCCGGGCCTTCCGCTACCCCGAGCCGTCCGCCTTCTGGCGCAGGGCCGGGGACGTCGCGCTCAAGGCCCGCGCCAAGGTCGTGCGCCGGATGAGGCCGCGCGAGGAACCGAAGTGGGCACGTTCCAGTTCCAACGTCCGCAGCTACCCCGACGGCTATCACCCCTCCCGGATCGGGACCTTCCCGAAGGGCTGCCCGATCCCCCACGACATGCTCACCCGGGAGGTGCCCGGAACCGGCGCCCACGTCCCCGCACCCGGCCAGGCCGTCGCCCCCGCGACGTCCGACCCCTCGGGCGACGCGACCACCGACGCGCGATAGGCGCCCCCGACCCCTTTCCCGGGCCGGACCCTCATCGATACGGCCCACGCCCCCACGAGCGGTCCCCCCGTTGTCCATCGCCCCCTCTTCCCCTGAAGGACCCCAGAATGAAGCGTTTCGACTGGCGCGACGAGATCCACCGCCTCGACGCCGAGGCCGACTGCGTGCGCATCGTCCAGATCCTGACCTCCCACGAATTCCCGTGGGACATGGGCAGGGCTCTGGGGATCGCCCTCTACCGCACCTACGCGGTCCCGAGCATCGGCGAACTCCTCGGGCGGACGGACGAGTTCACCGGAAAGACCCAGAAACGCTACGACGACACGGCCCTCATCCTCGGCAACATGATGCGGTACGGGTTCGAGCCGGGTAAGGGCCGCGACGCCCTGCGCCGGATGAACCAGATGCACCGCTCCTACGACATCTCCAACGACGACTACCGATACGTGCTGAGCACCTTCGTCGTCATGCCGGTCCGCTGGCTCAACGACTACGGCTACGGCTGGCGACGACTGAGCGACCACGAGATCTCGGGGATCACCAACTACTACCGCAAGCTCGGAAAGTACATGGGGATCAAGGACATCCCCGAGACCTATGAGGAGTTCCGCGACCTTCTCGACACCTATGAGAAGGAGAACTTCGCCTACACCGAGGGCGGACGCGCGGTCTCCGACGCCACCCTCGACCTCATGGTGACGTTCTATCCGCCACGCGTGTCCGGTCTGGCCCGCAAGTTCTCGATGGCGATCCTGGACGACTCGCTCATCCGGACCTTCCGGTACGACCCGCCCGGTCGGGGCTGGCGCAAGGGCGCCGACATCGCCCTCAAGCTGCGGGCCAAGGTCGTGCGCCGGATGAAGCCGCGCGAGGAACCGCTGTGGGCGGACCTGAACCCGAACATCCGCAGCTACCCCGACGGCTACGACATCGACAAGATGGGCACCTTCCCGGCCACCTGCCCGGTCCGGCACAACGTGGACCCCGTGGCCCACGAGGAGCTGTACGGCGCGGAGGGGGACCGTCCCCGAGAGGCCGCGTCCTCGGGGGCCGACGCCGAGGCGTCCGAGGCCGCGAAGGCCGATGATCGCGCGTGAGCACCGCCCCCGACACCCCCGTCGGAGCCGCTCCGCTGCCTCGCTCGGTGCACGCCTGGTACGGCAGCGGCGCGGTGGCCACGGGGATCTTCAACACCGTCCCCGGACTGCTGCTGCTCATCTACCTGACCGACACCCTGGCCGTCGGTCCGGCGGTGGCCGGGGCGGTGATCTTCCTACCGAAGATCGCCGATCTCCTGATCAGCCCCTACATCGGCGTCCGGTCCGATCGGACACGTTCCTCCTGGGGGCCGCGTCGGCCGTGGATGCTCGCCGGAGCGGTGACCCTGCCGGTGCTCTTCGCGGCGCTGTTCTTCGGCCCCCCGCTCCAGGGGAACGCCGCCGCCGTCTACGTCGCGGTGCTGTTCGTGCTCGCGGCCCTGGCCTCCTCGATGTTCCAGGTGCCGCACGCGGCCATGCCCGGTGAGATCACCTCCGACTACCACGAACGCTCCACCTTCAACACGTGGCGGACCGCGTTCGTGGGGTTGGCGCTGATGTTGGGCGGGGCGCTGGCCCCGGTGCTGCAATCCGCCCCCGAGGACCCGGTGACGGGCTACCGTCTGATGGGCCTGGCCATGGGCGCGGTCATCCTGTTCGCCATGCTCGGCAGTGTGATCGGTACCCGTCGGGCGCCGCGCCCGGCCTTCCCCGCGCGCACCGAGAACATCCTCGGCCAGCTGCGTTCGGCCTTCTCGCACCGTCACTTCCGGGTGTTGTTCCCGGCCAACCTGCTCATGGGCGTGGCGAGCGGGACCATGGTGGCCGGGGTTCCGTACGTGACCGCCAACGTGATGGGCGAGCCCGCCTACACGAGCATCCTCATGGTGTGCGTACTGGTGCCGCTGATCGCCACGGCCCCCCTGTGGAAGCGCCTGTCGGTCCGGTCGGACAAGCGGAGCGCCGCGGGCCTCTCCGCCGTCGTGTTCGCGATGGGCGGCCTCGGCCTCCTGTTCATCCCCGTGTGGGGTGTCCCCGGGGCCGTGTTCTCCTCCGTGCTGGTGGGCATCGGGCTGTCCGGTGTCCATCTGCTCCCCTGGTCGATGCTGGCCGACTGCCTGGCCACCGACGACGGCTCCGGTCGCCGCCAGAGCGGCGTGCTGTCCGGGGTCTGGACCGCGGGCGACGCGCTGGCCCAGGCCATCGGCACCGGCCTGCTCTCGCTGTGCCTCGCGGTGAGCGGGTACGTGGAGTCCGGCGCCGGGGAGGTCGTCCGGCAGAGCGACTCGGCGCTGCGCGGCATGCTGATCGGCAGCACCCTGTTGCCGGCCCTGGTCATGCTCTCCTGCCTGATCCCACTGATGTTCTACCGGCTCACCCGGGAGCACCTCCCCGAGGCCTCCGGCCCGGAGGGTCCCTCCGAGGGGTCCGAGGTCGTGGGGGTCTGACCCTCCCCCGGTGGTCCCGACCGGGGACCACCGGGGACCGTCGGAGAGCGCCTCAGCGGCCCAGACGGCGCCAGAGAGGGCGGGGCAGCAGGCTCAGAGCGGTGAAGAGCGGGCGCAGGACGGGCGGGGCCCACACCGTGCCGGCCCCACTGCGCAGCCCTCGGACGGCGACGTCGGCGACCTGTCCGGGCGTGGCCGGGAAGGGGGCCGGCTCCACATGGGCGGACATCCGGGTGGCCACGTAGCCGGGCCGGACCACCAGGACGCGCGCACCGGACCCGTGCAGGGAGTCCGCCAGCCCCTGGGCGAAGCCGTCCAGCCCCGCCTTGGCGGAGCCGTAGACGAAGTTGGCCCTGCGTACCCGGACCCCGGCCACGGAGGACAGGACCATCAGCGTGCCGTGCCCCTGCTCTCTCAGCCGGGCGGCGACCGCCAGCCCGCTGGAGACATGACCGGTGTAGTTCACCGTCGCCGCCCGGGCCGCTTCGACCGGATCCGCCTCGTACGCGGACTGCTCTCCGAGCACCCCGAAGGCGTCCACGACCACGTCCAGGTCGCCGACCAGGTCGACGGCGGCGGCGATGGTCGCGGCGTGGGTGTCGACCGCCTCGGCGTCGAAGTCCAACGAATGGACGTTCGCCCCCGTCACCGTCAGAGTCTCGGGCGGGTCCGTGACCCCGCCGCGCGCGGCCAGCACCACCTCTCGGGCGCCTTCGAGCAGAAGCCGTTCGACCACGGCCAGACCGATCTCACTACGGCCTCCGAGCAGTAGGACACTGCGCACACCTCCCAGGGAGTCGCGCATGGGGGCCACCTTCCTTCCTCATCGGGTCGAGGGCTCTCAGACGAGTTCGAGTCGGCGGGCCAGGTCGGAGACGAGCACCCCACCGGGGTCGACCCGTTCGCGTACCTTCCGCCAGGCCGGCAGCTCCGGATACATGGCGTGCACGACCTCGGCGCTCGCCCGACCGTCCTTGGCCAGGTACAGCCGGCCTCCCGCCGCCAGCACCCGTTCGTCGAACCCGCGCAGGAGGCGGGCCAGACCGGGGTGGTCGACCGGCAGATCCATGGCGAGCGTCCACCCGGGCCGGGGGAAGGAGAGCGGACCCGGGGTCGGGTCCCCCATCCGTTTGAGGACCGCCAGGAACGAGGGGGCGCCCGTTCGCGCGAGATCCTCGACCACCGCCCGGAGCGTGTCCTCCTCGCCGAAGGGGACGACGAACTGGTACTGGGCGAACCCTCGTGGACCGTACAACCGGTTCCACCCCTCCACCGCGTCCAAGGGGTGGTGGAAGGCGTCGAGCGGTCGGATCCGTCCTCGCCGGCGGCGAGGAGCCGCATTGTAGTAGGCCGTGTTGAACGCCTGCGCCGTCCACCGGTTGAGCAGGCCGGACGGCGCCCATCGCGGGGCCGCCGGCGCGGACCTCGGTCGAACCCTCCAGGGCTCGTCCCGCAAGGGGGCGGGCAGATCGGTGCGAAGGGCGTGGCGTGCCCGGGTGACGATCCCCCGTCCGGTGTCGCCGCCCCTGGCCAGCAGGTCGATCCATCCGACCGTGTACCGGTGGCCCCGGGGGCCGTCCCCCATCAGCTCCAGGGTGGCGTCGAGGTCTCCGGTGCGATCGATGTCCACCATGACGTGGGACGTCTCGACGGGGCGCACCGCGACGGTGGCCGAGGTGATGACACCGGTGAGCCCCATACCGCCGACCGTGGCGTGGAAGAGGTCGACGTCGCCGCGGTCGGGACCGAGTTCGAGGAGCTCCCCGAGCGGGGTCGCCAGGGTCAGGGAGCGCACATGGGCTCCGAGGGAGGAGTCGACGTGGTGGTTCTTGCCGTGGACGTCGGCGGCGATCGCCCCGCCCAGGGTGACGTGCGCGGTGCCGGGCACGACCGGGAGGACCCGCCCATGACGCAGCAGGTACGTCGTGAGACGGCGCAGGTCGATCCCGGCGGGCGCGGTGATCTCGTCCCGCTCCGTGTCCAGGCGGAGCGGCCCGGTGAGCGAGGAACAGTCCAGGACGAGCCCGCCCGCGGACTGGGCGGCGTCTCCGTAGGAACGGCCCAGCCCTCGGGCGAGGGCACCGCGCGGCCCCGCCCGGGTGAGCGCCTCGGCGACCTGTTCCACGGTTCGTGGCCGCACCACGGTGGCGGCGGTGGGCGAGGTGCGCCCCCAGCCGGTGAGGAGGGTCGGTCGACTCACAGGTGGATCCCCAGTCCGATCAGGAGGACGAGGCTCAGAAGGGTGGCCTGGAGGGGTCGGTCCTTCAACGCGATCTCCTCCGGCTCCTCGCCCGAGCCCCGGTCCACGAGCAGGTTGTAGCGGAGCACGAACATGACGAACGGAACGATGCTGACCGCGTGGAACACCGATTGCGGGCCGCCGCCCTGTTCCAGCGCCCACAGGCAGTAGGTGACGATCATGGCTCCGGAGGCGACGGTGCGCATCCGCGAGAGGTAGTCGGTGGTGTAGCCGAGCAGGGCCGCCCGCGTGGGGTGCGTCCCATCCTCTTCGCCGAGGTCGGCCTCGCCCACCGGTTCCGGGGTCCCGGTCGCGCGGAGCTCCGCCTCGCGCTTGCCGACCACCACCAGCAGGGCCGCCAGAGACACCACGATCATGAACCACGAGGTGAGCACGACCCCGACCACGATCCCGCCGGCCATCGCGCGCAGCACGTGGCAGGAGGCGACGGCGACGAGATCGACGACGACCATCGTCTTGAGGAAACGCGTGTAGAGCAGGGTGAGCAGGACGTAGCCGGCGATGAGGGCGGAGAGTGCCCCGTTGCCGAGGACGAGTGAGGCGACCGGGGCGACGAGGACCGCCAGGACGCCCACGACCACGGCGATCGGCACCGGAAGCTCGCCCGAGGCGATCGGGCGATGGCGCTTACGCGGGTGGCGGCGATCGTGGCGCGCATCGCGCACGTCGTTGAGCAGGTAGGTTCCGGCCGAGGCCAGACAGAAGAGGCCGAAGGTCGCCAGGCACAGGAGCACGGCCCGAGGGTCGGCGAGCGCCCCGGCCGTGGCGGGGGCGGCGAACACCAGCAGGTTCTTGAGCCACTGGCGGGGGCGGCAGGCCCGCAGGAGGGCGAGGGCGAGTACGAGGCCCCTCCGTCCGGGTCGGTTCCGGGCCGTGGGGATCGCGGTCACGTCTTCCCCCTCGGGTCCGTCGTCGGTGTTTCGGAAGGTCCGGGCCGCCCGTGGGGGTGGCGGGCGGCCCGGAGGGGACGGGGGCGGTGGATCCGATCGTCGAACGCGGGGGTGGCGGACGGTCGGTCCATCCGGTCAGCCTCGTCGGGCGGTGCCTCGACCGGTGACGAACAGGATCACCGCGATGCCGATGAGGCCGGCGCCCGCGATCAGGGCGGCCACGGGCAGCGTGCTGTGCAGCAGGGGAAGGACCTTGCGGGCCTGTTCGGTGTTCTCGATGGACGCGGCGCGGGTGGCGTCGTCGAAGGAGAGTTCACCGCTGAGCAGGGTCAGGACCTCTTCACCGTCCACGACGACGACGCGGTGGTGGTCCTCGCTGATGTTGATGGGGGTGCCGCTGATCGGTTCGATCCAGTAGGTGCGGACCATGGAGAAGGTCTCGTCGCCGACGACGTCGCCCTCACCGTCCAGGCCGGCGACCGAGCGCGGGACCTCCCGCTCGTCGATGACGGTCGGCTCGACGGTCTGGACGAACTTGTAGGCCTCGACGCCGTCGATCTCCTCCACGCCCTCGAACTTCATCGGGACGACCTCCTGGACGGTGGTCTCGAAGAAGTCGTAGTCACGCTGTTCCGTCATGAACGGGAACTTCCAGGCCTGCCCGCTCTGGGCGACGGACTCCTCGTTGATCATGGCGTCACAGCAGTCGACGGCCTCGCCGGTGACCCGGTCGTGTCCGGCGCGACGGCTCGTGGAGCTGATCCCGAAGTCGGTGTCGGCGTCCTTGATCCAGGTGAACTGGTCCCACACGACGACGTCGTCGGTGCTGGACGCCACGTCGGCCCGGAGAGTGGAGTGCGCCTCGACGTTGGCGTCCTCGACCTGTTCGAGGTCCTCGATGTTGAAGTAGGTGACCTCTCCTGTGTTGACGGTGGCGTTGTAGTAGTCCAGTGGAGTCTTCATCAGGGAACCGGACATCCACGTACGCATCATGGGTGCCGAGACGAGACAGAAGACCCCCAGCGCGATGAGAACGACCGCAACGGTACGGCGCATGTGCCCTCCTGGGCGGATGAGAGTCAGATCTGGAACCAGGTTCAGTTCCAGGTAGAGTACTGCCCAGTAGTGAACGACGTCACCTGGGCGTGTCTGAATTTTTATAACACGTTCTAATAGAACGAGTTTCGACTCACTCCCGTTCTGGAAGGCTCCATGGCGCCCACTTCCACCGCGCCCGAGGACCCCGCCTCGGGCGGCCCCCGCACCGCCACCGTCGACCCGGCCCGCCTCCTCCCCCAGGTGAAGGGGCGTCACCACTCCCTCGACGGCGTCCGCGGTCTGGCCTGCGTCATGGTCCTCGTCGTGCACGTGTCCACCGAGACCGGGGACGCGCTCGCCCCCGGCATCGTCGGCGGACTGCTCAGCGCCGCCGCGCTCGCGGTCCCCCTGTTCTTCTGTCTGTCCGGCGTGCTGCTGTACCGCCCCTGGGCCCGCGCCACCCTGGACCTGACCCCGGGTCCCCGGATCCCCTCCTACCTGTGGCGTCGCGTCATGCGCGTCTTCCCCGCCTACTGGGTGGTGGCGGCGGTCGCCCTGTTGCTGTGGGCCGGCGAGTACCGCGACTCGGCGCGGCACTGGTTCGAGGTCATGACCCTCACCTTCCCCCTCAACACCGACCCGCACTGGGCCGGCCCCGGCCCCTACGGCCTGGGCCAGATGTGGAG
This sequence comes from Nocardiopsis sp. LDBS1602, assembly GCF_035818715.1. NCBI lineage: Bacteria > Bacillati > Actinomycetota > Actinomycetes > Streptosporangiales > Nocardiopsidaceae > Nocardiopsis > Nocardiopsis sp. LDBS1602. The sequence continues at coordinate 121,603 of NZ_JAYLVW010000008.1, forward strand.
CCTGTCGGTCGAGGTGGCCTTCTACCTCACCCTGCCGCTGTTCGCCCTGATCCTGCACCTGTGGGCGCGTGGAGGGAGGACCCCCGACGCCCGCGGACGCAGACTCATCGGCGGCATGGTGGTCCTGATCGTCCTGTCGTTCGCCGCGCTGATCCCGCAGTACCTGCCCGAGTACCGCGAGTACATGCACTCCTGGCTCCCCCGCTGCATGGGCATGTTCGCGGTGGGGATGGCCCTGGCCACGCTCTCGGAACTGGCCTGGCGGGAGCGGGGACCGGACGGACCGGTACGCCGCCTCTGCCGGACCCTGGCCTCCTCCCCCGGCCTGTGCTGGGCCGTGGCCGCGGCCTTCTACGCCCTGGAGGCGACCCCGGCCGCGGGCGGACGGTTCTTCGAACCCGGCAACCTGTGGATCTCGTTCGTCGAGAACGCCACCAGCATCGGCTTCGCCTTCTTCATGGTCGCGCCCGCCGCCCTGGCGCCGCCGCCCGCCGACGGCCCTCCGCCCTCCCTGCGCGCCCTGTCCACCTGGCGTGACGGCGCCTGGCTGGACGGGCTGATGCGCCATCGGGTCGTGATGTTCTTCGCCCGGATCAGCTACGGGATGTTCCTGTGGCAGTTCGTCGTGCTGTACCTGTGGCGCGACTTCACCGGCCAGGAGATCTTCACCGGTTCCTTCTGGTTGGACTTCGTCCCGGTCCTGGCCCTGAGCGCCCTGCTCGGCACGCTCACCTTCCATCTGGTGGAGGAACCCTCCCGCAAGTGGTCCCGGCGGGTTCTCGGCGGGCGGAAGGGGTCGACCGGACGCGGCGGAGGCGGGCGTCGGCGCCGCGGAACCCCGTCCACCCCGCCCCCGGCCTGAGAGCGTCAGTCCTTTCCGTCGGACCCCTCGGCCTCCCCGGAGCCGTCTCCTTCGACACCCTCACGCGGGGCGTCCTCCTCGTCCTCCAGGTCGGCGGCGGGTGAGAGCGGCCCCAGCGAGGCCCAGGTGACACAGGTCGTCTCGGCGTCGGTGAACAGGGCGAAGGTCGTGTCCCGCGCCTCGATGGGCACGTACACGTATCCGCCGTCGGGGGCGGCGGGCAGGTCCGCCCGGACCTCCTCGTCCCCGACCAGCACGCCCACCTCGGAGTCCTCCTCGGACGTGTAGCCGATCGTGGCCACCTGGTCGATGCCGCCGAACTCCCACACCGACCACGACATCAGACCGTCCCAGCCGTCCATGCAGTCCGAATCCTCGGCCGGGACGAACGCGTTGACGCGGGAGGTGGGGGCGGCCTCCACCAGAAGGCCCTCGTCGTCGAACACGTAGGCCTCGGTGGCGGGTTCCGGCGCGTACATGCGCTCGGCCACGGCGTCGTCGGCCAGCGGGGCCAGCACGTACGAACTGAGTCTGCGCTGCCCGTTCCACTCCAGGACGACATCGGTCGGCACCGCCCTGCTGTAGAGGCCGGCGTCGTCGGGGACCTCGGCCAGGGAGGCCCGCGCGTTGGCCAGGTAGGTCCGCAACCGTTCTCCGTTGAGGGTCTGCGCGTAGGCGTGGGTGGAATAGGCCGCCGAACCGGCGTAGACCAGGGTGACCACGAGCGCGGCCGCCCCCGCGACTCGACCGACCCGTACCCGGCCCGTTCCTCGACGCCGGTCGTGCCCCTCCCCCGCGTTGCCGACGTGCTCCCGGGCCCTCTCCTCCTTCACCGGAAGGAAGGCCAAGGCCAGGACCAGGGCGAACACCAGAGCCGCGTCGGCGACGTAACGGGGGTCGGCCCCGACCTCGCCGTACATGTGGCCCCGGGCGATCACCGTGGGCACCACGTCCACGAACACCAGGTGTCCGGCCAGCAGGGCCCAGGCACGCCAGGCCCGTCTGCGCAGGAGAAGGGAGGTCACCACGATCGCGACGAACACGATCCAGGCGCCGATCAGCACCGGGCCCAGAGGATCGACCAGCCCTCCGGTGGGGGTGATCGGCCGCCACACGTAGGGGCCGCCGAGCGCCCCGGTGGGGAACACCTCGACGACCATGCGCCGCATCAGGCCCGACGCGGCCTCCCAGACCGGTACCGAAGCGCCTTCGGAACCGTCGCCCGCCCTCTGTCGCAGCAGGTAGAGCGCCAGATACCCCAGGGAGAGGGCGGCCATCCCGAGCCAGTAACGCCGATCCAGCCAGAACGCGTACCGTGCCGACCGCGCGAGCCCGCCCGGATACAGGAAGGCCACCGCGAACGCGAACAGCAGCGGTGGAAGGAACAGGGCCTTGACCGAGAAGAACATCCCGAAGACGACGGCGCCGGCCGCCCACCAGGCGTACATCGTGACGCCGGTGCGCAGGTGGCGCACGGTCCACAGCAGGGCGAGGACGATCGCGAGCTGGAACGGGACCGCGTTGAGGGCCGCGGCCCACCACCCCAGGACCGGGATGGTCAGCGGTGCCGACGCGTACACGGTGAGCGGGATCAGCAGGGCCCACCGGCGGCCGAACAGCTCCCACAGCAGCCGGAGGAACGCGAGGATCGCGACGGTCTGGAGGACCAGCATCGTCCCCGCGGCCGTTCCCCAGTGATAGGGCAGGAAGGCGTTCTGGAGGTAGACCAGGAACATGGCCCCCGGCATGAAGTGGCCCTTGTGCAGGTCCAACAGGTACTCGGGGGTCAGCCCGCCGGTGTTCGCCGCGGCGAAGAAGAGGTAGTCGTCCTCCACGAAGGAGGAGGCGGAGAGCACGTACGCCTTGAGCGCCACGGCCACGGCCACGATCGCCAGGGCCGTGAGAAGGAGCCGGTCGTTCCTCGACCGCCACAGCGAGGCGAGCACCTCGCGCGGGGACGCTCCGGCGGGGCCACCCCGATCCTCCGGTCCCTCGACCGCTCCGCGTACCCTGGTGCCTCCGTCCTCCTCGGACGGCGGCGCCTCCACGGCCCCATCGTCCTGCGGCCCACGCGCCGAGGGGGAGTCAGGCGACATCGGTCCTCTCTTCCCACCATAGGTTGGCCAACCCGGAAAATGGGTGCCAGAATACAACACGTTCCACTTTTCCTTGTGGCCGTTATCGCAGGTCGTATTGGCCTGCCTCTCCAGAACAGGAACAAGCTTCAAAAGAAGCTGTCCGCTGGGCGGCCACCCGCACCGTGGGGGTGATGTCGGTGGGGCTCGAACAGGTCCGCCGCGACTGGACCCGACTCGGTTCCACCGAGCCGCTGTGGGCGGTCTGCGTGGATCCGGACAAGCGTGACGGCGGGTGGGACGACGAGGAGTTCCTCGCCTCCGGCCGCGCCGACATCGATCCGGCGATCGCACGACTGGACGAATTGGGCCTGGCCCCCGAACGCGGTCGCGTACTGGACTTCGGCTGCGGCGCCGGTCGACTCTCCAACGCCCTCGCCGCCCACTTCGATCGGGTGGTGGGCGTGGACATCTCCGCGCCGATGCTCGACGAGGCCCGACGGCTGGACCGTTCCCAGGGCCGGATCGACTTCCGACTGAACGAGCGCCCGGACCTGTCCGCGTTCGAGGACGACTCCTTCGACCTCGTCTACACCGATCTGGTCCTCCAGCACCTTCCCCCCGACCTGGCCGAGGGCTACCTGCGCGAGTTCGCCCGGGTGGTGCGCCCCGGCGGCGCCATGGTCCTGGGCGTGCCCGAGAGCGAACGCCGGACCTTCAAGGGGATGGTGTTCCGTTACGTGCCCTGGCCCCTGGTGGCCTTGGCCCAGCGGGTGATCCTGCGCTATCCGGCGCCCATGCGCATGCACACCCTGCGCACCGGGCGTCTGGCCGAGCTCCTCCCCGACGCCCGGATCGTCGCCTCCGACGAATACTGGGGCGGGGACCACTGGCGTCACCTGCGGCACTACGTCGAGGTCGGGGGTCGGGTGTGACCTCGCCCCACCCCGACGGGACCGTCCCCTTCCGCGCCACCCTCGGCCGCTCCGTGAGACTGTTCACCGCCTTTCGCAAGGAGCAGAGCGACCCCGCCTTCTTCTACGGCCTGCTCGCCCGCGACACCGTCGCACAACTGCGCTCCTACACCCCCCTCGACGGAAGACTCGTGGTGGACGTGGGCGGTGGCCCCGGCTACTTCGCCGACGCCCTGCGCTCCGAGGGCGCCCGCTGTCTGTGCGTGGACGCCGACGCGCACGAGATGACCCTGCACGGGCGGGAGGCCGATACCAACGCCGTCCAGGGCAGCGCTCTGGACCTCCCCCTGCGCACGGGGAGCGTGGACGTGTGCTTCTCGTCCAACGTTCTGGAGCACGTGCCGGACCGGTCCCGGATGGCCGACGAGATGGTGCGGGTGGCCCGCCCCGGAGGCCTCGTGTACCTGTCGTACACGCTGTGGCTCTCCCCTTGGGGCGGCCACGAGACCTCTCCCTGGCACTACCTGGGCGGTTCGTACGCGGCCGAGCGGTTCGCGCGCAAGAACGGCCGTCGACCCAAGAACGACTTCGGCCGCACGATGTACGCGGCCTACGCCAAGGAGACGCTGCGCTGGCTGCGCGGCCGCGACGACGTGGACGTGGTGGACCTGCGTCCGCGCTATCTGCCCACCTGGACACGGCCCATCGTGCACGTGCCTCTCCTGCGCGAGATCGTCACCTGGAACCTCCTCCTGGTCCTGCGCAAGCGCTGAACGTCCCCCATCGGGATGAACCACCGATTGTTCACGATTCGTTGGAAACGACCGCACGGGGATGCTGTAGCCTCCCCTCGTTCCCCAGCCCCATGGAGCCCTCCATGTACGACGAAGTCGGCGTGAACCCGATACAGGCGATGTCCAAGGCCGAACAGGCCGAGGCGCTGTCCGAGGCCATGCTCCTCCTCGGCACCGACCTGGAGGAGATCGCCTCCACCCTCGTCTCCGCCGTGTCCGAACACGTGAGCCCCGCCGTGTCCGACTACGAGGCCGACACCCTCGAACACATCGACCGGGTCTCCCGGAACGGGATGACCCTGGCACAAGAGGTGCAGGGGGCGGTGTCGACGGTCGTCACGACCGACGCCGAGAGCGCCGAGCTCTACCAGGGGAGCATGAACGCCCTCGACATCCGGATCAACTTCTGACCCCCCGTCCCCCGACCCGCACCGGCCTCCGGAGACATCACGGACCATGACCAGCATCTCCGACCTCTCCCTGGGACTGCCCTCCGACATCCAGGCCGACGTCGCCTCGATCAACGAAGGAGCCGACGACCTCGACCGGCTCTGCCGGACCATGCTCGGCGACTCCGAAACGGTCGACGCCGGTTTCCGTGCCAGCGCGGGCGAGTTCACCGACCTCATCGCCTGGGACATCGTCACGGCCGCCTCCACCGAACTGATGGCCTGGGAGGAGGCGGCGAAGTCGTTGACCTACGGCGCCGCCACGCTCCGGCTCTGGGCCGGGGACATCAAGGACTACCGGCTGGCGCGGGCCGGGATCGAACGGCGCTGGGAGGAGGCCGTGTCCAACGCCGAGGCCGCCGTGAGCCGGATCGGCTCACGCCCCGACATGCACGGTTCCCTGACCTCCGGCGCCTTCGAGACGGCCAAGGTCGAGGAGTTGGAGGCGCTGCGCGCCGATCTCCTCTCCGAGCACACCAAGCACTGGGACACCCTGATGGACCAGGCCGACCAGACCAAGAAGGATCTGCGCGACGGCCCCGGACAATCGACGTTGGAGCGTCTCCTGGGTGCCGGTCTTCTCACCGGTGCCCAGCTGAGCCGGTTCTCCGACACCGTTCCCGGCATGGTCCCCGACCTCCCGTCCGAGGGCGAGTCCCCCGCCGTCGTCGGCCTGTGGTGGTCCTCCATGACCGAGGACGAGCAGCGGCAGGCGCTGAAGGAGCACGGCGAACTCCTGCGCGCCCTCGACGGGATCCCCGTGACCGTGCGCGACGAGCTCAACCGCGGTTTCCTCCAAGAGGAGATCTCCCGCTTGGAGGAGGAGGTCGCCGAGGCGGAGGAGTGGCGCGACGCCGCCATGGGCCCCTGGCCCACCGGCGGCGCCTGGGGCACCTACCACGCGATGAAGGGGCTGGAGGACGTCCAGGGGGAGCTCGACACCCTGACCACCCTGCGTTCCAGGCTGGAGGACCCGAACGCCGATCGCTACCTGCTCTCGTTGGACACCGAGGGACGCGGACGCGCCATCGTGTCGAGCGGCAACCCCGACACCGCCGACGGCGTCGCCACCCTGGTCCCCGGGACCACGACCACCTGGCAGAGCGTCAACGGTCTGATCGGCCGGTCCGACGCCCTCCTCGAATCGGCCACCGACGCCGATGAGGACGGCGAGCACGCCGTCGTCACCTGGGTCGGTTACGACGCCCCCAACTTCGTCGAAGCGGCCTTCTCGGGCCGTGCCGAGGGCGCGGTCGACGAGCTGAGCGGCTTCCAGGAAGGGTTGCGGGTCACCCACCAGAACACGTCTCCATCGCACAACACCGTCATCGGGCACAGTTACGGCTCCACCGTGGTGGGGCACACCGCGCAAGGGGACGATGGACTCGACGCCGACGACATCGTCCTCGTGGGAAGCCCCGGCTCCAACGCCGACCACGTGAGCGAGCTGGGCTTCGCGCCCGACGACGTGCACACCTCGACCGCGGAGAACGACGGGATCAGCATGGTCACCGGGTTCACCCACGGCCCGGACCCGACCGCGCCCGGGTTCGGCGCGACGGTGTTCGATTCGGACCCCGGCAGCGAAGGGGGATCATGGCCTCTGGGAGACGCCCACTCCGAGTACTTCGACCGGAACAGCGCCTCCCTGGAGTACATGGGCGAGGTCATCGCGGGGCAGAGGTAGTCACAGCGTGAACGGAACCATCCACCGGATCGCGGCCCTCGTGGTCGCCTCGATGTTGAGCGGCTGCGGTATCGGTACCGCCGGAGAGACGGACATGAACGAGACCATCACACAGGACCGGGCCGCCGAGAAGGTCCGGGAGCACATCGAGCGGACCCTCACCGCGCTCCCCGACGAGGCGGAGCTGGAGACCCGACGGGGCACCCTCTTCGCCTCCTGCGACGACGCCACCGACGGAGGACCCGGCGACCGCGTCACGGTCAGTGAGACCTTCTGGATCAGGGGTCTCCCGGTCGAGGACAACGAGGCCGGCATCGAGCGGATGTACGAGTACTGGACCGCCAACGGCTACCGGGTGCTCAGGGACGAGCGTCCGGACTCGCTGTCGCTGACGGTCGAGCACGAGGAGGACTCGTTCCGGGTCGGTGTCCGGACCAGCGACAAGGGAAGCCTCTCCATCAGCGCAAGCTCGCCCTGTGTCTGGCCCGAGGGGACCCCCGGGGACTGAGGCGCCGGTCAGCCCGGGGTCAGCCCGATCTCGTCGATCCTGCGCCCATCGGCGGCGATGACCGTGGCGGTCCACCCGCCCAGGTCCACCCGCTCCCCCGGGCCCTCCGGGATGTGCCCGAGCGCGGCCAGGACCATCCCGGCGACCGTGACGTAGGAACCCCGCGGACGGTCGGTCGGTTCCACCCCCAGCCCCGGCAGATCGTGCACGGGAAAGCCTCCGGGGACCAGGAGCGTCCCTCCGACCGACCGCACCGCCCCCGTCGGTTCGGGGTCGGTCTCGTCGTTGATGTCCCCGACCAGCTCCTCCAGCAGGTCCTCCAGGGAAACGATGCCGACGACCTCCCCGGTCTCGCCGACCACCATCGCCAACTGGCGGCGCCCCTCGGTCATCCTCCGCAGGGCCGTGGACAACGACAGCGTGTCGGGCAACAGCGGCACGTCCCGGGCCAGGTCCGCGATGTCCCCCTCCCGGCCGATCAGGTCCGACCAGTGCACCACTCCGACCACGTCGTCCATGTCTCCGTGGCGGACCACCGGAGCCCGCGAGTGGCCGAGTTCGGCGAGCGCCTCCAGCGCGTCCTCGGCCCGGGTCCCCGCGGACAGGGCGTCGACGTCCCTGCGCGGCACCAGCACCTCGCGCAGGCGGCGTTCGCGGATCTCGAAGGCACCGACCAGGATCCGCCGCTGTTCGGGGGTGATGTGCTGATGCGAGACGATCATGTCGCGCAGTTCCTCGTCCGAGACGCCCTCCCCGCCGGCCTTGGGGTCTCCGCCGAACAGGCGCACGACCAGGTCCGTGGTGACCCCGAGCAGCCACACCACCGGCCGGGTCAGCGTGGCGAGCAGGTCCAGGGGGCGGGCCACCGCCAGGGCCCAGCGCTCGGCCCGCTGCATGGCGATCCGTTTGGGGGCGAGTTCCCCCAGCACCAGGGTGATGAAGGACAGGACGATGGTGACCAGCACGATCGCCACCGGTGAGGCGTAACGTCCGAGGAATCCGAGCGGTTCGACCAAGGGCCGGGCCAGGGAGACGGCCGCCGTCGCCGAGGCCAGGAACCCGGCGAGGGTGATGCCGATCTGGATCGTGGCGAGGAAACGGTTGGGGTCCCGCGCCAGCCGGGCCACGGCCCGCCCGCCCGGACCGCGTTCCTCCAGCCTCCGGATCTGCCCCTCTCTCAGGGTGACCAGCGCGATCTCGCTCCCCGCGAACAGCGCGTTCACCACGACCAGGACCAACACGAGACCGAGTTGGGTCCCGTAGCCCTCCATGGGCGCCCCCGTGGTCAGGTTGTACCGCCGTTCGTTTCCTTCCCTCCCATCACTCTGGTCACACGTGCCCCGCCCGGGGCTTCGGCACGACCCCGCCTTCCCCCCGGTCGAGGAGGGAGAGGGCCCTGCGCGGGGAACGGGCGTGGCGGCGCATGCCGGCGAACGGGCACTCGTCCCGTTCCAGGTCGATGGAGAACTCCTGGGAGGAGGAGATCCTCTCCAGCTCCTCCCAGGTGATCGGGGTGGCCACCGGGGCTCCGGGCCGGGCTCGGACCGCGTACGGTGCCACCGCGAGCTGTCCGGGACCGTTGCGGAGGTAGTCGACGAACATACGGCCGTGGCGGGCCGCCTTGCGCACCCGGGTGGTCCACTCCTCCGGTGCCCGGGCGGCGACGCGGTCGGCGACCGCCTTGGCCAGTCTCCGGACCTCCATGTCGTCCACCTCCGGGCGCAGGGGCGAGTGGACGTGCAGACCTCGGGAGCCGGTGGTCATCACGTAGGCGGCCAGTCCCAGTTCGGACAGCACCTCGCGCACGACCCGGGCCGCCTCACGACATCCGGCGAAGGCCTCCCGACCCGAACCGACCGGGTCGAGGTCGAGAACCATACGGTCGGGGAGTCCCAGACGAGGGGTACGGGAGGACCACGTGTGCAGGGTGATCGCGGCCTGATCGGCGCACCACACCAGGGCGGCGGCCTCCTGGCATTCCATCATCCGTCCGGAAGAGGTCCACACCGTGCGGATCCAGCGGGGGTGCGAGGGGTGTTGCACGAGGAATCCGGAGCCGTCCAGCCCTTCCGGGAAGCGTTCGAGCACGACCGGGCGCCCCTTGACCAGGGGCAGCATGAGCGGAGCGATCCTGGCGTAGTAGTCGGCGAGGTCCTCCTTGGTGGCCCCGTCCTCCCCGAAGAGGGGCTTGTCCGCGTGCCGGATCTCCACCTTGCGGCGTCCCGCTCGCACCGTCGTCCGCATCGCCCCCGCCTCCTGTCGGATCGTCGTGCGCCGGATCTACCCGACCCCCACCCCCGAAAACCACACAGAATATTTCATATAGGGCAAATCACATGCGAGTTCCCGGAGCAACGTCGCCGAGGCCGTCCATGGGAAAGCCGACGCCCGGCCGGGTCTCCCCCGGCCGGGCGTCGGCTTGGATCCGCGAAGCGCTCGTCCTACTTGCGCTTGTTGATCTCCTCGGTGAGCTGCGGAGCGACCGTGTGCAGGTCTCCCACGACGCCGAAGTCGGCGAGCTCGAAGATCGGGGCCTCGGGGTCCTTGTTGACCGCGATGATGTTCTTCGAGGTCTGCATGCCCGCCCGGTGCTGGATCGCGCCGGAGATGCCCAGGGCGATGTACAGGTTCGGGCTGACCGTCTTACCGGTCTGGCCGACCTGGAACTGGTTCGGGTACCAGCCCGAGTCGACGACGGCGCGGGAGGCGCCGACGGCGGCACCCAGCGAGTCGGCCAGGTTCTCGACGACGCTGAAGTCGTCGGAGCCCACGCCGCGTCCACCGGAGACCACGATGGCGGCCTCGGTCAGCTCGGGACGCTCGCCCTTGGCCTGGACGACGCGCTCGACGACCTTGGCGGTCTTGGCGGCGTCGGAGATGTCGACCGAGACGGCCTCCTCGGCGGCGGCGCCGGCGGCGGCCTCCGGGGTGACGGAGTTCGGACGGACCGCGATGACCGGCACACCGGTCTTGACGCGGGCGTGGGTGACGGTGGCGCCACCGAAGATGCTGTGCTCGGTGACCAGCTCGGCGTTGACGTCGACGACGTCGGTGAGCACACCGGAGCCCAGCTTCACGGCGGTACGACCGGCGATCTCCTTGTTCTCGGCGGTGGCCGAGACCAGGATCGCGGCGGCGCCCTTGTCCTGGGCGAGCTTGGCGAGCAGCTCGGCCTTCGGGGCGACGACGTAGTCGTTCACCTCGGCGGGAGCCACGTAGACCTTCTCGGCGCCGAACTCGGCCAGGGTGGCCTTGCCCGACTCCACACCGTCGCCGATCCAGACCGCGACGGGCTCGCCGACGCGGCGAGCGGCGGTCAGCAGCTCGGTGGTGACCTTCTTGACCTGTCCGTCGACGTGGTCGACGAGGACGAGGACCTCAGCCATAATCCTTGAACCTTCCTGAGTCTCTCGTCTACCTACACGAACTTCTTGTCTGCGAGGAAGTCGGCGGCCTTGACGCCGCCGTCGCCCTCGTCCTTGACGATCGTGCCCGCGGCGCGCGGCGGCGCGGCGGCGAAGTCGACGGTCTCGGTGGTGGCGTTGGCCAGGCCGACCTTGCCGGTGTCGATGCCCGCGTCGGCCGCGGACTTCTTGTCGACCGGCTTCTTCTTCGCCTGCATGATCAGCTTGAAGGACGGGTAGCGGGGCTCGTTGATCTTCTCCACGACGGAGACGACCGCGGGCAGTCGAGCCTCGACCACGTCGTAGCCGTAGTCGGTCTGACGCTGGATCTTGATGGCGTCGCCGTCGATGTCGACCTTGCCGGCCAGCGTGAGCTGGGGCAGGCCGAGGTACTCGGCGAGCGCGGCACCGATGACACCGGTGCGGGCGTCGGTGGACTCCGAACCGAGCACGACCAGGTCGAACTCGATGGTGCCCAGGGCCTGCGCGAGGGCGTAGGCGCTCTGGATGGCGTCGGAGCCGTGCAGCGCGTCGTCGTTGACGAAGACGGCCTTGTCGGCGCCCATGGACAGGGCCTTGCGGATCGAGTCCGTGGCCTGGTCCGGCCCCATCGTCAGGATGGTGACCTCGCCGCCGTGCTTCTCCTTGAGGAGGAGCGCCTCTTCGATGGCGTATTCGTCGAGCTCGTTGATGACACCGTCGGACGCCGCGCGGTCCAACGTCTTGTCATCGGCGTTGAGCTTCCGTTCGGTCGCCGTGTCCGGGACCTGCTTGACCAAAACGACAATATTCATGGCCGGTGGCCGACCTCCCTGCACTCCCATGTCCGCCGTCTGGCGGGCGGGCGCTGGCGCGCCCCGTGACTGCCAACAATGCCGAATGCCGATCGGTCATCCGACGGCGGGTCCCGCTGTTCACGTTCACAGCCGGTCCCGCTCATGTGCTCATACACCATATGTTACTGGCTAGTAGCTTGCAGGCCAACCCGTGGCCCGGGTTCGACTCGGAAAACCCGGAATCCCTCCCCGCGGCCCTCACTCGGAACACGTCGGAACGACGCCCGCCGGTGACGACGACGCCCGGGGAACGGTGACCGCTCCCCACTCTATTGACCGCTCCCCCGTCCGGGGGCGAGGGGGACGCCCCGCTCCCCTCTCCGAACACGGGAACGCCCCTCCTCCTGTGGGAGAAGGGGCGTTCGAAGTGCGAGGGTCGCCTCTATCCGAACCAGTCGGCCGGGCCGGTGAGCGGCCCCATGGTCCAGATCGGGGCCGAACCCAGGCCGATCGACAGGATCAGCATGGTGAGCAGGACGATGGCGACGACCACGCCGATGTACAGGTACAGGTTGTGGAAACGCACCCGTTCCACCAGCCAGACCGCCTGGTGACGGGCCTCGCGCCCGCTCGGCATGATGTAGCTGAGCAGGATCATCACGAAGACCGCGAAGGCGCCCGTGTAGTTGGCCCCGTCGTTGCCGGTCTCCAACATCGTGGAGTAGACCAGCCCGACCAGGATGCCCGCCACCAGATAGATCAGCCCGAAGCCGACGGTGCGCAGTGTCATACGACCGAACGCCCAGGGGAAGCTGAGCGCCACCACCATGCCGTCGGAGTTGCGGCGACCACGCGTCTGGAGACGTCGCGCGTGCTCGGCCTTGACCACGTCCAACGCGCTCAGGCCGGAGATGAGGACGACGCCCAGGAAGATGCCGAACCAGGGGAACCACAGGGCCGTCCCGGCCAGCGAGAGCATGATCGGGATGAGGACCAGCGGATGCATCCGCCAGGTCTCGTCGTAGTACTCGTCCTCGTCCTCGTCGTATTCGTCGCCCTCGCGGTCACCGCGGAAGTAGTCGCCGACTCGGTCGCCGCCCCCACGGCGGAAACGGCCCAGCAGGCCGCCCCGTTCCCGGTACTCCTCCTCGTCGAACTCCTGGGTCGTCTCACGCCGCCCCTCGGCCCCGACGGGCGTCAGGATGTCCTGGAAGGCCTTCGGGTCCAGCGGCGAGTTGAAGAACCGGGTCTGAGGGGCACCGTCGGGGTCCTCGTCCTGGACCTGAGCGTGCCGGGAGATCTCGTCCTGACCCATCATCATGGTGCCCTGGGGGTCCTCCCGAGGGGCGAGGGCGGACGGGTCGATCCGCTGCGTGCCCTGGACGTCGTCCCGGACCGGATCGATCCGCTGGGTGCCCTGGGTGTCGTACCCCTGAGCGCCCGTGCCCGGGACGATCCGTTCGGTCCCGGCCCCGGACAGGTCGTCGGTGGCCTCGTCGTCCCACCCGGACGAGTGGGCGTGATGCGTCCGGTCGTCTCCGGAGGAACGGGCGCCGCTCAGGTCGTCGGTGGCCTCCGGGTCCTCGCTCCATCCGTTGGAACGGGCCGCGCCGAGGTCGTCGGTGGCCTCGAGGTCGCTCTCCCGGCCCCCGAGGCGCTCGTTGGAGGGCGTGGACCACGCGCTGTCGGTCGTTCCGGGGGCGCTCCTGGTGTGCGCGCTCCCCCAGCCCTCTCCGGCGCCTCCGCCCAGCAGGTGCCCGGCGGCCGCGCCGCCCATGGCGCCGCCGAGGATCGCTCCTCCCACGCCGCCGTGTCCGGAGCCGTGGCCCCCGGTGTCGGGCACGCCCGGAGCGGGGCTGTGCACGGTGTGGCCGCCGGTCTGGTCCGGCAGCCCGCGCTGCGGTTCGCTCCACGGCAGGTCGAGGTTGAGGCGGCCGGTCTCGGTCACGAGTTCGGCCGCGGTGGGCCGGGCGCTCATGTCACGGGAGACCGCGCGGTTGACGAGGGGGCGCAGCGCCTCGTGCATCCCGTCCATGTCGATCTCGCCGTTGAGGATCCGGAAGAAGATCACCTCGAACGAACCGGCGCCGTAGGGCGGACGGCCGGTGGAGGCGAAGGCCACGGTGCCGCCCCAGGCGTGCACGTCGGTGGCCGGACCCAGGTCCGTCCCCTCGATGACCTCGGGCGACAGGTAGCTGGGGGTGCCGACGAACGTGCCGGTCTGGGTCAGCTTGGCCCCGTCGACGGCGTGGGCGATACCGAAGTCGATGACGATCGGTTCGCCGTTGGAGATGATCACGTTGCCGGGCTTGAGGTCACGGTGGATGACGTCCACCGCGTGGATGTCCTTGATGGCCCTGGCCATACCGGTGACGAAACGGGTCAGAGCGCGCCCGCGGAGGGGGCCGTGGTCGGTGACCGTGGCGTCCAGCGTGGGCCCGGGGATGTACTCGGTGACCACCCACGGCAGTTCCGCCTGGGTGTCCGCGTCGATGACCTCGGCCACGTTGGGGCTCTGCACACGACGCATCGTCTCGACCTCGCGGGCGAGCCGGGCGCGTGCGATGTGGTCTCCGGCGACCTCGGGCTTGAGGACCTTCACCGCCACGAACCGGTCGGTGTGGGGATCCTCGGCCTGGTACACCACTCCCATGCCGCCGGCGCCGATGCGACGGCGGATCACGTAGTGACCGATGCGCTCCGGCAGCTCCTCACCCGTGGGGAAACCTGCCGACATTGCCATCGAGAACTCATCCCCTCAAAAGACCACATACCGCCACGCCCAGTTTATCGGCCGGGGGGATGGGTCAAGCTTGGCTTGTGCGGCCCCGCCCAGGGGCCCGTGTGGTCCGCGGATCCCACCCGGGATCGGGCGCGGAACGCGCCCCGGGGCTCCGGGCGAACCGTCCGTCCTGTGACGACCACTGACGAGTATGACGGAAAAACCGGGTGAGCGGTTCCCCCGTTCCCTTCCCGTATGGCCGGATCCGGTCTTCCACCCCAGGTCCCACCAGGACACTCAACGCGACAAAAAGCAAAAGCAACGACAAGTCACTACAAAGACCTGGGAAGAGAGCGGGGCGGGCGGCGAGGAAAACGCCCGACACCACCCGCCCCGCCCCACAGCGATACCCGTCCCAGGGGCCGGGAACGCCCGAGGTCAGCGCCCTTCGAAGGTCGCCTTGCCCGGTCCCTGCTCGATGAAGCTGCGCATGCCCGCCTTCTGGTCCTCGGTCGCGAAGAGGCCCGAGAACTGGAGTCGCTCGATCTCCAGGCCGGTGTCCAGGTCGGTCTCCAACCCGCGGTCGATGGCCTCCTTGGCCGCGGCCAGGGCCACCGCGGGGCCGTCCGCGTAACGGGCGACCAGCTCCACGGCGGCCGAGTAGACCTCGTCGTCCTCGACGACCCGGTCGGCCAGGCCGATCTCCAGTGCCTCCTCCGCCTTCACGTGACGCCCGGTGAACACCAGGTCCTTGGCCTTGGCCGGACCGATCAGACGCGGCAGACGCTGGGTCCCGCCCGCACCCGGGATGACGCCCAGCAGGATCTCGGGCTGTCCGAGCCTGGCCTTGGCCCCCACGACCCGGAAGTCGGCGCACAGCGCCAGCTCGCATCCACCGCCCAGCGCGTACCCGCTGATGGCGGCGACCACCGGCTTGGGGATCCGGGCCACCGCGGTCAGAGCGTTCTGTAGGGCGCGCGAGTACTCCAGCATCTTCGCGTGGGTGAGCTCGGCCATCTCCTTGATGTCGGCCCCGGCCACGAAGGCCCGCTCACCGCCGTAGAGCACGACGGCGCGCACGGAGTCGTCCGACGACACCCGCGCGGCCGCCTCGGCGATCTCCTCGGTGACCCGACCGTTCAACGCGTTCAGCGCCTTGGGTCGATCGATCCGGATGACGGCCACCGCGGGGTTGTCCGGGTCGACCTCCACGCGAACGAACTCGCCCACGTTCTCCACCTCTTCACTTCGGCGTCAGTGTCGGTTGCCACCTAACCACTCGGGTCAGGAGAAGAGCAGCACCAGGGTGCCCAAGCGCGCGGAGAGGGCGTACGCGCCGATCAGGAGCGCCCCGGTCCCCACCAGCAGAAGGGTGTCCGCCCTCCTCCAGTGACTGATCCGGGCGTGGGTGCGCGGCCCCGTGCCGAAGGCCCGCGCGTCCATCGCGGTGGCCAACAGCGTCCCTGTCCTGATCGAGCGGACCAGCAAAGCGAAGAGTCGACCGAAGAACAGCCGCACCACGTTGAACGGGTTGTACCCGGCCTCCAGACCGCGCGCCCGGCGGGCCAGGGTGATGGTCCGCCACTGGTCGGCCAGGAGCGGGATCAGGCGCAGCGCGGCGAGGACGCCCATGGCGGGGCGCTCGGGCACCTTGAGCCGTTGCACGAGCCCGTCCGACATCTCCGTGGGGTCGCTGGTGATCGCGGCCAACAGTCCGGGCAGCGCGATGGCCAGCAGGCGCACCGCGGCGCCGACGGCCCCTTCCAGCCCCTGTTCGCCGTACAGGTAGTTGACCGTCCCGCTGCTGAGGCCCATCAGCAGAAAGGGCCCGCCCAGGAGCATCAGAGTCCTACGGTCCACACCGCTGAAGGGGACCGTCAGCAGGACCACGAACAGGACCAGGCCTCCGGTGACGGCGTCCACGGCGGGGATCAGGCCGATGGCGATCGCCAGGGCCGCCAGCAGTTTCGCGGCCGGGTTGAGCCCGGTCATCCAGTAGCGGGCCCCGCCCTCGGCGGGAACATCGAGGGTGAGGGTGTCCCCTCCCATCGTCTCCGCGGTACGGGTGCCGGATCGGGCGGTGCTCACACGTCCTCCTTCGACGAGACGGTGGCTCGACCGTCGGCGACCCCGATACGGGAGTCCACCAGATGTTCCAGGAGCAGCCGGTCGTGGGTGGCCATGACGATGGCCCGCCCCTCCGACCTCAGGGAGCCCAGCAGCTCCACCAGCTCCGTCCAGGTACGGGTGTCCTGCCCGAAGGTGGGCTCGTCCAGGACGAGGACGTCGGGGGCGTGCGAGGGCCCGGAACTGAGCGCGGTGGCCACCGAGAGCCGCCGTTTCTCTCCTCCGGAGAGCGTGTACGGGTGGACGTCGGCCAGCCGGGTCAGGCGCAGTCTCTCCATGAGTTCGCCCACCCAGGCCTCGATCTCGACCTCGCCCATCCCCGCGCGCGAGGGCGCGAAACGCAGCTCGTCCAGCACGGTGGAGGTGACGAACTGGTCCTCCGCGTGTTGGAAGACCGTTCCCACGTGTCGGGCCAGACGTCGGGCCGGCCACTTCACCAGGGGGCGTCGGTCGGCCTCGGCCAATGGCCCGCGAGGCTCGACGCTCCCCCGGTAGGGACCGGAGAGCCCGGCCAGCAGGGTGAGGAGGGTCGACTTTCCCGCTCCGTTGGGTCCGGTCAGGGCGGTCGCCGTCCCGGCCTCGGGGGCGACGCGCACCCCCTCCAGGACCGTGCGGCGAGGGCCGACGCGGACCCCCACCTGGAAGGGGGTCCGCGCCGTCACGTCCACGGCCTCGATCAACGGTGCCCCTCCCGGGGCCGCCGTGAGCGAGGGGGCGGGTTCGTTCCCGGGGATCCACACGCCCTGGGCGGCCAGGGAACGCCCGTGTTCGGCGAAGATCTCGGCGGGGGCGCCGTCTGCGATCACCCCGCCGCCCGGTTCCACCACCACGACCCGGTCGACCAGGTCCACGACCTCGGCGACCCGGTGTTCGACCAGGACGAGGGTGGCCTCGGTCTCGGCCAGTAGACGGGCGAGCAGGGACCGGACCAGCTCGGCCCCGGCCGGGTCGAGGTTGGCGGTGGGCTCGTCCAGCAGCAGCAGGCGAGGGCGCATGGCCAGCGCTCCGGCGATCACCAGTCGCTGCTTCTCTCCGCCGGACAGGGCACCGGTGGAATGCCGCAGACCGTAGGGGAAGCCCACGTCCGCCAGGGCCCCCTCCACCCGGGGCCGGATCGCCTCTCGTTCGATACCGAGGTTCTCCAGACCGAACGCGACGTCGTCTCCGGCCCGGGCCATCACGAGCTGGGTCTCGGGGTCCTGGGCGACCAGGCCGACCCGACCCCTACCGCGGGCGGCGGGCTCTCCGTCCACACGGAGCAGGCCCTCCTCCTCGCCGCTGATGGCGCTGTCGGGGCCGGTGAGCCCGGCCAGGGAGTGGAGCAGGGTGCTCTTGCCCGCGCCGGAGGCGCCCAGCAGCAGGATCCGCTCCCCGGGTTCGACGACCAGGTCCACGCCGCGCAGGGCGTGGGTGTCGCGGCCCGCGTGCCGCCATCCCCAACCGGAGAGCTCCACACGCGCGCCGCCCACGTTCCTCGCTCCCATGGGTCAGCCCTTGGCCGAGGGGAAGGGGGCCAGGGCGCCGGCGCGCGCCAGGGCGGTGGTGAGGAGCCTGGCTCCCACACCCGCGATGAGGGCCGCGCTGATCACCACGATCACCCCATAGGTGATCTGGTAGTGGAGCGGCCAGGTGACGTTGTAGGCGATGTTGTCCCGGATGGCCGGGGACAGGCCCGCGAACGCCGCGGCGAGCACGGCCACGCCCATGTTCCAACGCCGGTAGGCGAACGCCAGGAAGACCAGTTCGGGCAGCAGCCCCTGGAGGGTGCCGTCGAGGATGACCGCGAGCCCCCACTGGGTTCCCAGGACCGCGGAGACCGAGGCCGCCGCGATCGAGGTGAGCACGGCGGCGCCGGGCTTGCGGACGATCAGACCACCGAGCACGCCGGAGATCAGCCACATGCCGTAGACGACGGCCTGACCGGGCGGGAAGAACACGAACAGCGGCGTCGTGATCGACCAGACGATGTTCCACAGCCAGAAGACGACACCGACCGCCACACCGATCACGGCGGCGACGACGATGTCGACGGTGCGCCAGCTCTTGAGACCGGCCCGTACCTCTTGGAGGAATCCGGCACGCGCGACCTCGCGGCCATCGGTCGTGCCGGTCCTGTCTTCGGTACTCATTACCCGAGGGTTCCCTTCGTCGGAGCGACGGAGGGGAATGCGGCCAAGAGCGCCATCACGCGTTCTCACGCGCACGATGGCGGGTTCTCACGACTTCCTTCGCCGGCATGATCCGGATCAGGTGTCTAAGGGTCTGCGGCCCGGTGCCGCACTCTCAGCGCTTCCGCGCTCCCCTGTCGGTTCGGCTCCATTATGCGCCATGAGGCAAATATCGGAGCTCTTGACCCTCCATACCCCTTTCACCACGACATATAGGCCTCTGCCCACCTCGGGACCATGGACCGCGCGCGAGCGGGTCCGGTGGTCAGGTGCCGGCCCCCTCCCCGGTGTCGGAGCCCTCGGTACCGCCGGAACCTTCGGTGCCTTCGGTGCTGTCCGTGCCGCCGGTGCCTTCGGTGCCGCCCGTGCCTCCGGTACCGTCCGAGCCCTCGGTACCGCCCGTGCCGCCGGTGCCGTCCGAACCTTCGGCGCCGCCGGTACCTTCGGAGTCCGCGGAACCCTCCGTGCTCTCCGTGCTCTCCGTACCTTCGGAGTCCGCGGAGCCGGCGGCGTCCTCGGGGCCGTCCGCTCCGCCCCCGTCATCGGAGTCGTCGTCCTTCTCCCGTCCGGGCGGCTCCGCCGTCGGGTCCCCGAAGGAACCGGGAGAACCGGCGAAACTCTCGGAGGGCAGCCCCTCCGTCGCCCCGCGCATGGACTCCTGCCAGATCGGTCCGGGCAGGGTCCCTCCGTAGACGACGCCGAAGTACTGTCCGCCGATGGTCACCCCGCGCAGCGGGTTCTGCTCACCACCGCGCACGTCGCCGACGACGACCGCGGAGGCCAGGTTCGGGGTGTGCCCGGCGAACCAGGCGTAGGCGGATCCGTCGGTGGTACCGGTCTTGCCCGCCGCGGGCCGCCCGATGTCCAGGCCCTTGGCCGTACCTCCGTCGAAGGTCTGTTGGAGCAGGTGGTTGACCCCGTCGGCGGCCTGTTGCTTCACCACCCGCTCACAGTCGGAGTCGGCGGTGACCCGCTCCTCCGTGCCGTCCTCGGTCAGAGAGCGCACCGGCCGCGGCTCACAACGGATGCCGCGGGCCGCGAAGGTCGCGTAGGAGTTGGCGACGGTCAGCGGGGACACCTCCTGATCCCCGAGGGTGAAGGAGCTCCACACTCCGAGATCCTCACCATCGGCGCGGTGCACGCCGGCCTTCACCGCCATCTCGGAGGTCTCACACAGACCGACCTTCTCCTGCAACTGGGCGAAGTAGGTGTTCACCGAGCCCTTGGTCGCGCTGATCATGTTGTGTTCGCCGTCGTCGCTCTCGCCGGCGTTGCTCACGCTCCACGACGACATCCGGTCGCCGCCGCAGTTGGTCATCCCACCGACGGACATGCTCTTGGGCGAGTTGAACCTGGTCCCGTACCCCATCCCCTGTTCCAGGGCCGCCGCCAGGGTGAAGGTCTTGAAGGTCGATCCCGCCTGATAGCCGCCGGAGCCGCCCTCGTCCCGATCCACGGCGAGGTTGATCGAGGTGGTTCCGGAGGTGTCGTCGTCGAACCCGTAGCGCAGGTTCTGGACCAGGCCCCGGATCCGACCGGTTCCGGGTTCGACCAGCGCTTGGGCGGCGAACTTGGTGGAGTCCTCATGCGGGACCCGCTTGTCCACGGCGTCCTGGGCCGCGTCCTGGGCCGCGCGATCCATCGTGGTGCGCACGGTGAGACCGCCCTGGGCGATGCGCTGCTCCCGCTCGGCGGCGGTCTTCCCCAGCATCTCCGAGTCGGCCAGCCAGCGCATGACGTAGTCGCAGAAGAACGGGTAGTCGCTCTCCATGCAACTGCCGCCCCTGGGGGTGTGATCGATGCCCAGGTCCTCGGCCTTGTGGGCGGCGGCCTCCTCCGCTTCCAGGTGACCGGTGTCGACCATGCGGTCCAGGACCAGGTCGCGACGTTCCTTCGCCCCCTCGGGGTTGTTGAGGGGGTCGTAGAACGAGGGCCCCCGGACCAGGCCGACCAGCATCGCCGCCTGACCGGCGTCCAGATTCTCCGCCGAGGTCGAGAAGTAGCGTTGGGCCGCGACCTCGATGCCGTGCGCGCCGGCCCCGAAGTAGGCCAGGTTGAGGTAGCCCTCCAGGATCTCGTCCTTGGTGTACCGGTCCTCGATGTCGATGGCGTAGCGCAGCTCGGTCAGTTTGCGGCCGAGTGTCCGTTCGCTGGCGCCGTCGACGTCCCCCTCCGAATCGGCGGTCTCGATGAGGAGGTTCTTGACGTACTGCTGGGTGATGGTGGAGCCGCCCTGCATGTCTCCCTGGGCCGTACGCAGCGCGGCCCGCAGGACGCCCTTCATGTCGAGCCCGTTGTGCTCATAGAAACGGTCGTCCTCGACCGCCATGAGGGCCGAGGGGACCCAGGGGCTGATCGCGTCGAGGGAGACCACGTTCCGTTCGCGTTCGGAGACCTCGGCGAAGGGCTCCCCGGCGTCGTCGGTGAGCAGGACGCCCGACGACAGGTTCGGGACCTCCAGGTGCCCGGGGAGGGCCATGAAGCCCGCGGCGGTGTCCCTGGCCACCAGGCCCGCGCTTCCCGCCCAGGGCAGCACGAGGACGGCACAGAGCAGACCCGCGACGGCGCCCAGACCCGACAGTCGCAGATACGCGTCGCGTCGTCCCCGATTCGCGTCCTTCTCGAACTCCGCGATCCTCTCCTGGAACAGGGCGCGGGCCCGCTCGACCCTCTCCTGGAACAGAGCGCGGGCCCGCTCGATGAACCCACCGCCCCCGTCGACCTCCGTCACGTCGCCCCCTAGAGCCGTGTGCCGCCCCTCCGCCTCGCGACGGTGGGCATCGCGTCGACCACCCTCGCAGGAAGGGCCTCAAGGGAACTCCGTTAAATCGGGTGTGTCACTGAAAAGCTTCCTCAATACCTTGCAAACCACACAGAGCAACAGAAGATTACACAGAGTAGACACATCGGACATGATCGAGTGTCCGGAATAGACCCTCGACCACGCGGGGCGCATTAGACGAGCCCTACCCAGTTCACTCCCACCGGCAACCAGTGGGACAGATCTTCGGACTTTTCGTGATGGAGAATCGAAAAGCAACCGGGGAGAACACAGAATCCACTGCGAATTTATGCCTGCTTCGTCGTTTTTCGAGCGATGAAAACCGACAAATACCCGACCTCGACCACGGGCAAGAGTGTGATGAGGATCACATGTGCGACTCGGCCTCGACACTCCGTCAAAGCCAGGGCCAGGGCGGACGATGGACATCGGAGACCACCGAAGCCGCAATCCGGACAGTTTCCATTCGGTTCTTCGTCGACTCCATCCTGCCTTTGATCGGAACCCGGTCATTCTTCGCGCGTGCGTCGTCACGCGCCTCCTCATGACGCCCTGACAACGATGATTACGGTGTAGCCAGTGATCGGACGCCTGCCCATAATCGACATATCTCCGGACAACGACCTCGGGCCGGTGAAGGCCGTTCCGGGAGAACGCTTCACCGTCGGCGCGACCGTGATCCGCGAAGGGCACGATTCCCTCGCCGCGGGCGTCGTCCTCCATTCCCCCCGTGGTCGCCGCGAGGCTCTCGTCCCCATGCGCGAGAAGGCCCCCGGGACCGACCGGTACGAGGCCGAGATCAGCCTGCCCTCCGAGGGCGACTGGTCCTTCTCCATCGAATCCTGGACCGACCCCTTCGCCACATGGCTGCACGTCGCCCGCGTGAAACTTCCCCTCGGCGTCGACACCGACCTCGTCCTCGAGGAGGGCGCCCGCCTGCTCGCGCGCGCCGCCCGTCGCACCCCGCGAGACCCCGCCCTCTCCGAGGCGGCCACGCTCCTGCGCGACACCTCGACCGATCCGATGGAACGCTTCACGACGGCCGTCACCGACGAGGTCGTCACCGCCATGGACCGCAAACCCCTGCGGGAACTCGTCACCAGGTCCAGGCGGACCAAGGTCGTCGTCCACCGCGAACGGGCCCTGTTCGGTTCCTGGTACGAGTTCTTCCCCCGCTCGGAGGGCGCCCGGGTCGACGTGGCCCCGGGCGAGGAGGCCTCCGGAACCCTCTCCGACGCGGCCAAGCGCCTGCCCGCCATCGCCGACATGGGGTTCGACGTGGTGTACCTGCCGCCGATCCACCCCGTCGGTACGGCCCATCGCAAAGGTCGCGACAACACGCTGACCGCGGGGCCGGGGGACCCCGGCTCGGTGTGGGCCATCGGTTCGTCCGAGGGAGGACACGACGCCGTCCACCCCGACCTGGGCACCCTGGAGGACTTCGACGCCTTCGTCGCCGTGGCCTCCGACCACGGACTGGAGATCGCCCTGGACCTGGCGCTCCAGTGCTCGCCCGACCACCCCTGGGTCTCCGAGCACCCGGAGTGGTTCACCACGCGCGCGGACGGCTCCATCGCCTACGCCGAGAACCCGCCGAAGAAGTACCAGGACATCTACCCGCTCTGCTTCGACAACGACTTCGAGGGTCTGTACGCCGAGGTCCTGCGGGTCGTGCGGCACTGGATCGACCACGGGGTGCGCATCTTCCGGGTGGACAACCCGCACACCAAACCGGTCGCCTTCTGGGAGCGCCTGCTCGCCGAGGTCGCCGAACGCGACCCCGACGTCCTCTTCCTCGCCGAGGCCTTCACCCGGCCGGCGATGATGCGCACCCTGGCCAAGATCGGCTTCCATCAGTCCTACACCTACTTCACCTGGCGCAACGACAAGGACGAGCTCACCGAGTACCTCACCGAGCTCAGCCGGGAGACCGCGCACTACCTTCGACCCAACCTGTTCGCCAACACCCCGGACATCCTGCACGCCTACCTCCAACGAGGCGGTCGACCGGCCTTCGAGGCGCGCGCGGTCCTGGCGGCCCTGCTCTCCCCGACCTGGGGGATCTACTCGGGCTTCGAGCTGTGCGAGAACACCCCGGCCCACCCCGGCAGCGAGGAGTACCTGCACTCGGAGAAGTACGAGTACCGCCCCAGGGACTGGGCCGGGGCCGACGCCTCCGGAACGACCATCGCTCCGCTCATCACCAGGCTCAACGAGCTGCGACGAGCCCATCCCGCCCTGCGCGAGCTGCGCAACCTGCGGTTCCACCACGTGGACCGGCCGGAGTTGATCTGCTTCTCCAAGCATCGCCCCGGCGCCCCCGGTGAGCCCGACGACGTCGTTCTCGTCGTCGTCAACCTCGACCCGCACCACGCCCGCGAGGCCACGGTGCATCTGGACCTGCCGTCGATCGGCCGCACGTGGGAGGAGGACCTCAAGGTGACCGACGAGCTGACCGGACGCTCCTACACGTGGCGGGCGAGCAACTACGTCCGGCTCGACCCGGCGACCGGACCGGCGCACGTGTTCACCGTCAACGGCAGATGACGCCCGGGACCCGGCGGCGGGACGGAGCCGCCGCCCGGGCCCGGACGCCCGTTGATCCGATGTCGAACATTCTTGGTGGGGAGCAGTAGATGAGCAAAGACGAGTCCGGACCCGGCGCACACGAGCACGCCGAACACGGTCCGCTCGCCCCGGCCACGGGGGCCGCCACCGGCCCCCTCATGTCCTCCGGTGGAGCCCGGGACCCCCATTGGT
The DNA here is from genome assembly GCF_035818715.1 of Nocardiopsis sp. LDBS1602. Taxonomy (NCBI): domain Bacteria; kingdom Bacillati; phylum Actinomycetota; class Actinomycetes; order Streptosporangiales; family Nocardiopsidaceae; genus Nocardiopsis; species Nocardiopsis sp. LDBS1602. The sequence continues at coordinate 145,631 of NZ_JAYLVW010000008.1, forward strand.
ACAAACACGCCGTCTTCTACGAGGTGCTCGCCCGCGGGTTCTTCGACTCCAACGGCGACGGCACCGGCGACCTCACCGGCCTGGTCCGGAAACTGGACTACCTCCAGTGGCTCGGCATCGACTGCCTCTGGCTGCTGCCGATGTACGAGTCCCCGCTCCGCGACGGCGGGTACGACATCTCGGACTACTTCAAGATCCTCCCGGAGTTCGGTGACACCGCCGACTTCGTGGAGCTCCTCGACGAGGCGCACCGGCGCGGGATCCGCGTCATCACCGACCTGGTCATGAACCACACCAGCGACCAGCACCCCTGGTTCAAGGCCTCCCGTGAGGACCCCGACGGACCCTACGGCGACTTCTACGTGTGGTCGGACACCGACGACCGCTACGACGAGGCCCGCATCATCTTCGTCGACACCGAGACCTCCAACTGGACCTACGACGAGGTGCGCGGCCAGTACTACTGGCACCGCTTCTTCTCGCACCAGCCGGACCTGAACTTCGAGAACCCGGCGGTGCAGGAGGCGATCCTGGAGGTCCTGCGGTACTGGCTGGACCTGGGGATCGACGGCTTCCGCCTGGACGCCGTGCCCTACCTGTACGAGCGTGAGGGCACCAACTGCGAGAACCTCAAGGAGACGCACGAGTTCCTCAAGCGGGTCCGTGCCGAGGTCGACCGCCTCTACCCGGACCGGGTGCTGTTGAGCGAGGCCAACCAGTGGCCCTCGGACGTGGTCGACTACTTCGGCGACTTCGAGTCCGGCGGCGACGAGTGCCACATGAACTTCCACTTCCCGCTGATGCCGCGCATGTTCATGGCGGTACGGCAGGAACAGCGCTTCCCGATCTCGGAGATCCTCGCCCAGACCCCGCCGATCCCCCGCAACTGCCAGTGGGCGATCTTCCTGCGCAACCACGACGAGCTGACCCTGGAGATGGTCACCGACGAGGAGCGCGACTACATGTACTCCGAGTACGCCAAGGAACCCCGCATGCGCGCGAACGTGGGGATCCGTCGGCGACTCGCGCCCCTGTTGGACAACGACCGCGACCAGATCGAACTGTTCACCGCGCTGTTGCTCTCGCTCCCGGGCTCTCCCGTGCTGTACTACGGCGACGAGATCGGCATGGGCGACAACATCTGGCTGGGCGACCGCGACGCCGTACGGACCCCCATGCAGTGGAGCGCCGACCGCAACGCCGGTTTCTCCAAGGGCGACCCCGCGCGCCTGTACCTGCCGCTGATCATGGACCCGGTCTACGGCTACCAGGCGCTCAACGTGGAGTCCCAGCGGGAGAACCCCGGTTCCCTGCTGAACTGGACCCGCCGCATGATCCAGATCCGCAAGCGGCACCCCGTGTTCGGCACCGGCGAGTTCACCGAGCTGAACGCCACCAACCCGAGCGTGTTGGCGTTCATCCGGGAGCACGGCGACGACCGCATGCTCTGCGTCAACAACCTGTCCCGGTTCCCGCAACCCGTGGAGCTGGACCTGTCCCGCTACGCGGGCGTGCGACCGGTGGAGTGCGTGGGAGGGGTCCGTTTCCCGGAGATCGGCGACTCCGCCTACCCGCTCACCCTGCCCGGTCACGGCTTCTACTGGTTCCAGCTGCCGGTGGAACGGACCACGGAGGGGACCGGAGCCGACCGCGGGGAACTGCCCTCGTACGGGCTGCCGGCCGCGGGCCTGAACAGCCCCGACGATCTGGAGGTCCACCGGCCCGTCACCGCATCGTGCCGTTCCGGATCCTCGGAGCCGGACGACGGTGAGCTGGGAAGCGGGCCCGCCTGACATGTCTCAGCTCGAAGAACTCCTCGCGGTCTGGCTTCCTCGACAACGCTGGTTCTCCGGTAAGGGGATCCCGATCCGCCGGGTCCGGATCGAGAGCAGGTACACCCTGGTCTCGGCCGGCCCCGGCGGGCCCGACCTGAACGTGCTCGTCGTGCAGGCGGGGCAGCGCGGGCTCAGTTCCCGCTACCAGGTGATGCTGGGTTCCCGGCCGCCCCGGTCCCTGCCCCCGCGTCTGGCCCGCGCCGCCATAGGCGTCTGCCCGGTCGCCGGCGGCCGTCCCAGGGTGGTGTACGACGCCGCGCACGATCCCGTGCTCACGGAGATGCTGTTGGAACGCTTCGCCGCGGAGGAGGACCCCGAGCGGCGGGGCAGGGTGCGGTTCCGTACCCTGCCCGGCACCGAGGTCCGCCCCTGCGGGGCCGGGCGGCTCCTGACCGGCGAACAGTCCAACACGTCGTTGGTCTACGGGCGCGACTACGTCCTGAAGACCTTTCGCAGGCTCTGGCCCGGCCGCAATCCGGACCTGGAGCTGAACATGGCGTTGTCCGGTTCGCCCTACGTGGCGCGCCCCTGCGGATGGATCGAGGCCGATCTGTCCGGGCACACCTCGCCGACGACGTTGGCCCTGCTCCAGACCTTCGTCCCGGACGCCACCGACGGCTGGGTGTTGGCCACCGAGAACGTGCGCACCCTGGTGGAGGGCATGGACGCGGACTTCGGCGAGGAGGCCGCGAGCCTGGGGCGCACCACCGCCCAGGTGCACAGCTCCCTGGCCCGGACTCTGCCCACGGACGTGCTCTCGCCGTCCGCGGCCGCCGAGTTGGCCGACGCCATGGTGGAGCGACTGGCGATGGCCGGAGGCGAGGTCCCCGAGCTGGCCGAGCACGCTCCCCGGGTGATGGAGGCCTACTCCGACCTCGCCCGATTGGACGAGCCGCTGCCGATCCAGCGGATCCACGGCGACTATCACCTGGGGCAGGTCATCCGAACATCGGAGGGGTGGGTACTGCTCGACTTCGAGGGCGAGCCGACCGTTCCGGTGCGCGAGCGGCAACGCCTGTCCAGCCCGTTGCGGGACGTCGCCGGGATGCTGCGCTCCTTCGACTACGCGGCCGGCTACCTGATGGTCGGCCATCCGGGCCGGCCCGAACTGGCCTGGGCCGCGCGTGATTGGGCCCGCCGCAACCGGGAGGCGTTCTGCCGGGGCTACGCCGACGGCGGCGGAGCCGACCCGGACAAGCACCTGACGGTGCTGCGCGCCTTCGAGTTCGACAAGGCCGTCTACGAGGTCCTGTACGAGGCCCGCAACCGGCCCGACTGGCTGCGTGTCCCGCTGGACTCCATCGCCACGGCGGCCGGAGCCCCACCGGTTCCCCGCTGATCCTTCGGCGGCCCTTCTCCGGGAGGGCCGCCCCACAGACCGTCCTCATGTCACCCGTTCATCACGAGTCACACGGAGTCGCATTGCCACCGCGCTCGACCCATACGTCAGCGTCCGAGAGCGCCGCGAAGAAGCCGACCGAGAGGAAGGCGGGCGCCGAGAAGACGGCCAAGACCACCCGGAGGAGGAGCGAGACCGGATCCAAGGGTTCGAAGGGCTCGGGTTCGAAGACCCCGGCCCGACGGCCTCGGGCGACGGCCCCTCTGGCCGACGCCCTGGTGGCCGAGCTCGACCGGATCGTCGACGGCCACCACCACGACCCGCACTCCGTCCTCGGCCTGCACGGCCGCGACCTGCGGGTCCTGCGTCCGGGGGCCGTGGAGGTCCACGCCGTCCTGCCCGACGACACCCGGGTCGCGCTCCCGCACCGACACCGAGGGGTGTTCGCGGCGCGCCTGCCCCGGAAGATCGACGACTACCGTCTGGCCGTCCGCTACGAGGAGGGCCCGGAGTTCCTGGAGGCCGACTCCTACCGATACGCCCCGGCCCTGGGCGAACTCGACCTGCACCTGATCGGCGAGGGACGTCACGAGGAGTTGTGGCGGGCCCTGGGCGCCCACGTCATCGAGCGCGAGGGAACCCTGGGCGAGGTGTCGGGGACCCGATTCGCGGTCTGGGCCCCCGACGCGCGCGGGGTCCGGGTGATCGGCGACTTCAACTACTGGAGCGGGATCGCCCACCCGATGCGCAGCCTCGGTTCCAGCGGCGTCTGGGAACTGTTCGTTCCCGGCCTGGGCGACGGCGACCTGTACAAATTCCAGCTGCTGGGGTCCGACGGTCACTGGCGCGACAAGGCGGACCCGATGGCCCGGCGGACCCAGATGCCGCCGGCCACCGCCTCGGTCGTCACCGTCTCCGAGCACGTGTGGACCGACGAGCGGTGGATGGCCGACCGCAAGGGGGTGGAGATCCACAAGGCCCCGATGAGCGTCTACGAGGTGCATCTGGGCTCCTGGTGCCCCGGCCTTTCCTACACCGAGCTCGCCGAGCGTCTGGTCTCCTACGTCGTCGAGATGGGCTTCACCCACGTGGAGTTCCTGCCGGTGGCGGGGCACCCGTTCGACGGCTCCTGGGGCTACCAGGTCACCTCCTACTACGCGCCCACGCCGCGTTTCGGGTCGCCGGACGAGTTCCGTCACCTGGTGAACGCGCTGCACGAGGCCGGGATCGGGGTGCTCCTGGACTGGGTTCCGGCGCACTTCCCCAAGGACGAGTGGGCGCTGGCCCGGTTCGACGGGACCGCTCTGTACGAGCACCCGGACCCGCGCCGCGGCGAGCACCCGGACTGGGGCACGCTCATCTTCAACTACGGGCGGACCGAGGTGCGCAACTTCCTCGTCGCCAACGCCCTGTACTGGTTGGAGGAGTTCCACATCGACGGGCTGCGCGTGGACGCGGTCGCCTCGATGATCTACCTCGACTACTCGCGGGACTCCGGCGAATGGGAGCCGAACGTGTTCGGCGGGCGGGAGAACCTGGAGGCGATCGATTTCCTCAAGGAGCTCAACACCACGGTGTACCGCCGCAACCCCAGCGTGGCGATGATCGCGGAGGAGTCGACCGCGTACACGGGGGTGACGAGGCCGGTCGACCACGGCGGTCTCGGGTTTGGCCTCAAGTGGAACATGGGGTGGATGCACGACTCCCTGGAGTACGTGAAGAAGGAGCCGATCCACCGCAAGTACCACCACGACGACATCACGTTCTCGATGGTCTACGCCTACAGCGAGAACTACGTGCTGCCCCTCTCACACGACGAGGTGGTGCACGGCAAGCGATCGCTGTTCAACAAGGCGCCCGGCGACGAGTGGCAGCGGGCGGCGACCCTGCGGGCACTGCTGTCGTTCATGTGGTCGCACCCGGGCAAGCAGCTGCTGTTCATGGGCGGGGAGATCGCCCAGGGCGACGAGTGGTCCCACCCCGAGGGTGTGCCGTGGTGGCTGCTGGAGTTCGAGCACCACGCGGGCGCTCAGCGTCTGGTGAAGGCGCTCAACGACGCCTACCGGCCCCGGCCCGCGCTGTGGTCGCTGGACACCGATCCGGCGGGGTTCCGCTGGTTGGACGGCGGTGACCGCGAGGGCAACACGCTCTCCTACCTGCGTCATGGGGAGGACGGATCCGTGCTGGCCTGCGCGGTGAACTTCTCACCGGTCCCCCGCCCACAGCGGCGGATCGGCCTTCCCGAGGCCGGGACCTGGGGCCTCGTGCTCAACTCCGACGACCCGAGGTTCGGCGGCTCCGGCCACGAGGCCCCCACCACGGTGGAGGCCGAGGAGCGGGAGTGGAACGGACAGCCGTTCTCGGCGGAGATCACCCTTCCGCCGCTCGGCGCGGTCTGGTTCGAACCGCGCCGCTGAGGCCTACCGGCCGTCTTCGAGACCGGGCCCTGGACGTTCCCCCGGAACGCCCAGGGCCCTTCCGGTTCACCTTCCGCGTTATCGCGTCCTCGTGGTGATGAGGGCGACCGCCGCGTCCACGGCGGAATGGAGATGGTCCGGTGGGGCCCCTTCGGGCAGACGGGCGCAGGAGAGCCAGAGCCCGTCGATGACCACAAGGAGCAGTTCGGCCACGGCCGTGGGGTCCCGGTCCACGGCGAGTTCCCCCTGGTCGCGGGCGTAGCCGAGCGCGAGCGCCAGGTTCGCGCGGGCGCGGGCGTCCAGTTCGGAGAGCACCTTCGCGAAGGTCGGGTCCACGGCCGCGCGGGCGTAGAAGGCCGCCCAGATCCGGGCCTGGGCGCGGCGGCGCTCGTCGGTGGGCAACAGGTCGGTGAGGACGGCGCGCAACCCCTCGGCGAAGGTCAGGGCATCGGGGCCGATCCGGATGCGGGAGAAGCGGGCGGCGACCTCGTCCACGGAGGTCTCCAGGGCGAAGAGGAGCAGGTCGTCCTTGGTGGGGAATTCGCGTTGGACGGCACCGGCGGACAGGCCGGCCTCGGCGGCGACCACCCTGACACTGACCCCTTCGAGCCCCTCGCGGGCCGCGATCCGATGGATCGCCTCGGCCACGCTCCGACGACGGCTCTCTCTGTCCACGACCTTCGGCACCCGCTCATTCTGGCATACCGGACCCTTCTGATACGTTCGTATCGATACATACGTATCAGAAAGGACGTCGTCATGCCCGACACACCCCCTCCCCACCCCCGCCTCCGGCGCGCGGCCCTGATCTCGTCCGGGCTCCTCACCCTGCCCGGGGTCGCCGCCCTCGCCCTGGTCCTGGCTCCCCCGCTCTCCTGGGAGGGCTGGCAGTACGCCCTCCTCACCCTGGAGTTCTCCCTCTTCCTCACACTGCCCGCGCTGCTCGGTCTCCTCCTCGCGCTCTCGGCCGGACGGGGAGGGCGCACCCGTGTCACCACCGGGTTCGCCACGGTCAACGCCCTACTGCTGATTACGGCCCTGGTGCCCTCCGCCTCGCTGTGGAACACCGCGCGCGCCGAAGGGGCGCCGCTCTCCCTCGGCGAGTACACCGCGGGCCTGGCCACCTCGACCGACCGGGAGCCCACGACCCTGACCTACCACCGGGTGGACGGGGAGGAACTGCTCATGGACGTGTGGGAACCCGCCTCTCCCGGTACCGAACCCCTGCCCGTGGTCGTCAACGTCCACGGCGGCGCCGACGACCTCCCCCAGAGTCTGCTGCCGCGCTGGGACACCTGGCTGGCCGACGGAGACCGGGTGGTGTTCGACGTCGACTACCGCTTCTTCCCCGACGGTGCCTGGGAGGAATCGGTCGCGGACGTGCGCTGCGCCCTCGGCCGGGTTCGAGAACAGGCCGCGGAACACGGCGGGGACCCGGAACGGATCGCCGTCACCGGCCAGTCGGCCGGCGGCCTTCTGGCCCTGCTCGCGACCTACGACGACCGGATCCCGCCCTCCTGTGACACCGAGGTCCCCGAGGCGACCGCCGTCGTGGCCTGGTACTCGGCCACGGACGGCACCGCCGACGCCCCCGAGGTCCCCTGGCGCCAGCGCCGCTCCCCCCTCGGCGACGAGTTGCTGGAGTCGAGCGAACGAATGGTCGGCGGTCCGGTGATGGAGTTCCCCGAGGAGTACGAGGCCATGTCCCCGATCCTCGACGTCACCGGAGACTCCCCCGCGACCCTGGTCGTCACGGCCGGCCATGACCTGTTCGTCGACCCCGAGGACAACCGTCGGTTCGTCGCCCGCCTCGCCGAGGCCGGCGTGCCCCACCGGCATCTGGAGCTGCCGTGGACCGAGCACATGTTCGACCTCAACTGGGGCGGCCTCGCCTCCCAGATCACCCGGCACACGATCGACGACTTCCTCACCGAACACCTCTGAGAGGAGCGGCGGGACGGGCCGCCCCGCAGGGTTCAGCCCGCGTCGCGGTGCCAGCGCCTCAGCCGGGCGACGGCCTCGTCCAACACCTCGTCCTTCTTGCAGAAGGCGAAGCGCAGCAGGTGTCGCCCCTCGTCCTGGTGGTCGTAGAAGACCTTGGCCGGTACGGCGGCGACCCCGGCCGCGGCGGGCAGGGCCCGCGCGAGGTCCTCACCGTCCCGATAGCCCAGCGGCCGGATGTCGGCCATCAGGAAGTAGGTGCCCTCGCACACGTTCACATCGAACCCGGCGTCGCCCAGCCCCTCGGCCAACCGGTCGCGTTTGCCCTGGAGGGACAGACGTTGGGCCTCGATCCACTCCCCTTCGCCCTCGATCGCGTCCGCGATCGCGAGTTGGAGGGCACCGTTCGCGGAGAAGGTGAGGAACTGGTTGACCGTGCGCACGGCCCGCACCAACGGCTCGGGGCCGGTCACCCACCCCGTCTTCCAGGCGGTGACGGCGAACATCTTGCCGACCGAGGAGATCGACAGGGTCCGTTCACGCATACCGGGCAGGGACGCGAGGGGCACATGGCGACGGTCGTCGAAGGTGAGGAACTCGTACACCTCGTCGGTGACCGCGATCAGGTCGTGCTCACGGCACACGGCCGCGATCTCCTCCAGCTCGGCGGAGGTGAAGACCGTTCCGGTCGGGTTGTGCGGGGTGTTGACCATGACGAGCCGGGTCCGCGGGGTGACGGCGGCCCGCAGTTCGGCCGGGTCGAAGGTGAAGCGTCCGCTCTCGGGATCCCGACGCAGCGCCACCGGCCGACGCTCCCCGCCGGCCAGGGAGATCATCGCCGCGTAGGAGTCGTACATGGGCTCGAAGACGATCACCTCGTCGCCGCGCTCCACCAGGGCCAGCAACGAGGCCGCGATACCGGCGGTCGCCCCGACGGTCACGTACACCTCGGAGTCCGGGTCGAAGTCCAACCCGTAGTGACGGGAGCGGTAACGACTCACGGCCCGACGCAGTTCGGGGCGCCCCGGCCCCGGAGGGTACTGGTTCACCCCCTCGAGGATGTGACGCGAGGCGTTCTCCAGCAGGCTTCGAGGCCCGTCGGTGTCGGGGAACCCCTGCCCCAGGTTGACGGATTCGGTCTCGACGGCCAGGCGCGTCATCTCGGCGAAGATGGTCTCGCCGTACGCGCGCATTCGTTCGATCAGCGGTTCTTCCACCCGTCGAGGGTAACCACCCGCTCCGGACCCCCGCCCGCGCGCCCCGGCCGATCCGTACGGAACGACGAGGGCCCCGGTCCGCGCGGCCCCGCCCTACGGGGGGTCACGCGGGCCGAGGCCCTCGTCGTAAGGCCCTGTCCTAGAGCAGCAGGCTGAGCACGATCCAGACCACGGGACCCGCGATGAGCAGCGAGTCGATGCGGTCCATCAGACCGCCGTGGCCCGGCATGAAACGGCCCATGTCCTTGACGCCCAGATCACGCTTGAACAGGGATTCGATGAGATCGCCGACCGTGGCCGCCAGCACCACGGCCAGTCCCAGGATCACGCCGACCCACCAGGGGCCGTCCAACAGCAGGGTCACGCACAACGCGCCCGCCACCGCACAACCCACGACCGAGCCGCCGAAACCCTCCCAGGTCTTGTTCGGGCTGATCACCGGGGCCATCTTGTGCCGGCCCAACAGGATCCCGGCGAAGTAACCACCGATATCGCTGGAGATCGTCACCACGATGAACACCACCAGTCGCTGCTGGCCGTCCTCCGGATGCGCGATCAGCAGCATCCACGTGGCCAACAGGAACGGCAGATAGACCAGGGTGAACAGGTTCGCCGCCGCGTCGGCGACGAACCCCTCGGCCCCGCCCCTCAACCGCCAGGCCAGACAGATGATCGCGGTCAGTGCCGTGATGCCGACCAGCCAGTCGGCCCCACCGAAGTAGGCTCCGGCCTGCATCGCCACACCGCCCACGGCCAACGGGATCACGGCGAGGGTCATGCCCTTGCCCCCGAAGGCGCGGTTGAGTTCACGCAGACCGATCAACACCCCGAGCGAGGTGATGATCGTGAACAGCTGTGGCTTGGGAAAGATCGAGAAGAAGACGAGCGCGCCGAGGACGCACCCGCTGGCGATGGCCACCGGGAGGTTGCGACCGGTCTTGACCGGCTCACCCCCCGGCTTGTGCAGCACGAAGCGCTGCCCGGCGGCCGTGTCCGTCTCGGAAGTAGGACTGTCGTCGGGTCTGTGCTCCGGCGAGGGGTCATCGCCTCCGGAGCCGTGGGAAGGGTGGGTCACCGGCTAAACCTCGAGAAGTTCCGCTTCCTTGTGCTTGAGCAGCTCGTCGATGGAGGCGACGTACTTCTGCGCGAGCTCGTCCAGTTCGGTCTGGGCACGGTGCGCCTCGTCCTCGCCCAGCTCACCGGCCTTGACCGCCTTTTCGAAGGCGTCCTTGGCCCGACGGCGGACGTTGCGGATGGAGACCTTGCCGTCCTCGCCCTTGGTCCGCGCGACCTTCACGTACTCCTTGCGACGCTCCTCGGACAGCTCCGGGAAGATGACCCGGATGACCTGTCCGTCGTCGGACGGGTTGACGCCCAGGTCGCTGTTGCGGATCGCGTTGATGATCTCGGTACGCGAGTTGACGTCGAACGGCGAGATGACGACCATGCGCGGCTCGGGGACCGAGAAGGAGGCCAGCTGGTTGATCGGCGTACGGGCACCGTAGTAGTCGACGGTGATCTTGTTGAAGGTGGCCGGGGTGGGGCGACCGGTGCGGATCGTCGCGAAGTCCTCCTTCGCCACGGTCACGGCCTTCTCCATCTTCTCCTCGGCCTCAAGGAGGGTTTCTTCGATCATTGTGGGCGCTCCCGGATTCTCGACTGGGTGTTCGTGGCTTGGGTACGTGGTCCGAGGTACCTCCGCGCGGGCGGAACGACCGCCTCAGGCCTCGGAGGCCGGACCGACGATGGTTCCGATCTTCTCACCACGGACGGCGCGCAGGATGTTCCCCTGGCTCATCAGGTCGAAGACGACGATCGGCAGGCCGTTGTCCATGCACAGGCTGACGGCGGTGGCGTCCATCACCTTGAGGCCGCGGGTGAGGACCTCGTTGTAGTTGAGCTTGTCGAACTTGACCGCGTCCGGGTTGCGCTGCGGGTCGGAGTCGTAGACGCCGTCGACCTGGGTTCCCTTGAGGACCGCCTGGGCGCCGATCTCCAGCGCGCGCTGGGCGGCGGTGGTGTCCGTGGAGAAGAAGGGCGCGCCGAGACCGGCGCCGAAGATGACCACACGGCCCTTCTCCAGGTGGCGGACGGCCCGTCGCGGAATGTAGGCCTCGGCGACCTGGCTCATGTGGATCGCGGTCTGGACGCGGGTGTCCACGCCGAGGCGCTCGAGGAAGTCCTGGAGGGCGAGGCAGTTGATGACGGTGCCGAGCATGCCCATGTAGTCCGCGCGGCCGCGCTCGATGCCGCCCTCGGTGAGCTGCGCGCCGCGGAACATGTTGCCGCCGCCGACCACCACGGCGACCTGGATGCCCTCGGAGACCGCCTCGGCGATGGACTCCGCCACGTACTGGACGACCTCGGGTTCGATGCCCAGACCGCCGCCTCCGGCGAACGCCTCCCCGGAGAGCTTGAGCATGACACGTTTCCATCCGGAATCGTGCATGGCGGGTGCGGTGGTCATGGCTTCGTTCTCCGACACGGCCTGCGGCCTCCCTTGTTGTCCCCGAGCGGCACAGGGTCCCCCGAGTGCTCCTGCTGTGGAGGGTTCGGGGCGCACAGCACGCCGAACCCGCCCCTATCCACCGAAAGTGCCGGGGAGAATGGTCTCCCCGGCACTTCCATCATGTCAAAACCCCTAGGCCTGGCCGACCTTGAAGCGGACGAAGCGCTTGACGGTCACGCCGGCCTCGTCGACGACCTTCTGGACCGTCTTCTTGTTCTCCTTGACGAACGGCTGTCCGAGGAGGGTGACCTCCTTGAAGTAACCGTTGAGACGGCCTTCCACGATCTTGGGGATCGCCTGCTCGGGCTTGCCCTCCTCGCGGGTGGTCTCCTCGGCGATGCGACGCTCGTTGGCGACGACGTCCTCGGGGACGTCGTTCTTGTCGATGTACTTCGGAGCCAGAGCCGCGATCTGCTGGGCGAGGTCCTTGCCGGTGGCCTCGTCGACCTTGTCCAGCTCGACCAGGACGCCCATGGTCGGGGGCAGGTCCGGGTCGGACTTGTGCAGGTAGTCGGCGACGTAGACGCCGTCGAACTTGGCCAGACGACGGAACTCGAGCTTCTCGCCGATGATGGCGCTCTTGCCCTCGATGTAGGCCTGGAGGCTCTTGCCCGGCTCGATCTCGGCGGCGGCGACCGTGGCCAGGTCCTCGCTGTCCTGGGCGGCGACGAAGTCGGCGACCTGCTCGGCCAGCTCGATGAACTGGGCGTTCTTGGCGACGAAGTCGGTCTCGCAGTTGAGCTCGATCAGGGTGGCCTTGCCCTCGCTCTGACGGCGAAGGACGACGGTGCCCTGGGCGGCGGTGCGGTCCGCGCGCTTGTCGACGGACTTGGCGCCCTTGATGCGCAGAGCCTCGACGGCCTGGTCGAAGTCGCCGTCGGCCTCGGTCAGAGCCTTCTTGCAGTCCATCATGCCGGCGCCGGTCATGTCGCGCAGCTTCTTGACGTCCGCGGCGGTGAAGTTCGCCATGACTGTTCTCGGATTCCCTCGAAAGTGAAGTCTGTTCTGGAAGGTGGAGCGTCCCGGGCGAAGGCCGAGCGGGCCGCCCCGCCCATCAGGGGCGAGGCGGCGCTCGAACATCGAGTCACCGGGGAGCGGCGACGGGCCGCCTGCTACTCGGCGGCCTTCGGGGCCTGCTCGGGGGCGTCCGCGGGGGAGTCCTCCGAGGTGACCTCGGCCGGAGCCTCGGCGGCGACCTCGTCGGCCGGGGCCACGGTGGGGGTCTCGGCCGGGGCCTGCTCGGCGGCGGCCTCGGTGGCCTCGACACCCTCGGTCTTGCCCTCGAGGAGCTCGCGCTCCCACTCGGCCAGGGGCTCCTCGGCGGCCTTCTCCTCGGTCGCGCCGGAGGCACCGGAACGGACCATCAGACCGTCGGCGACGGCGTCGGCGACGACGCGGGTGAGCAGGCTGACGCTGCGGATGGCGTCGTCGTTACCCGGGATCGGGTAGTCGACCTCGTCCGGGTCACAGTTGGTGTCGAGGATGGCGACGACCGGGATGTTCAGCTTGCGAGCCTCGCTGATCGCGATGTGCTCCTTCTTGGTGTCCACGATCCACACGGCGCTGGGCACGCGGGACATGTCGCGGATACCACCGAGGGTGCGCTCCAGCTTGTCCTTCTCACGGCGAAGGTTCAGCAGTTCCTTCTTGGTGAGGGAGGAACCGGCGACGTCGTCGAAGTCGATCTCCTCCAGCTCCTTGAGGCGCTGGAGCCGCTTGTGAACGGTGGAGAAGTTGGTGAGCATGCCGCCCAGCCAGCGCTGGTTGACGAAGGGCATCCCGACACGGCGGGCCTGCTCGTCGATGGCCTCCTGCGCCTGCTTCTTCGTGCCGACGAACAGGATGGTGCCACCGTGGGCGACCGTCTGCTTGACGAACTCGTAGGCGCGGTCGATGTACGCCAGCGACTTCTGAAGGTCGATGATGTAGATGCCGTTGCGCTCGGTGAAGATGAAGCGCTTCATCTTCGGGTTCCAGCGACGGGTCTGGTGCCCGAAGTGGACGCCGCTCTCGAGGAGCTGGCGGATCGTCACGACTGTGGCCATGACCTGGTCCTCCTTGCGGTGGCGGGAGCGAGTCCCGCCTTCGGTTGTTCCTGACGCCCCGTCCATGCCGCCACACCACACGAGGTGGCGCGGACCGTAGGCACGGACCCTCCCGAGGGAGGCGGGTGGGCGCGCGTATTGTGGGTCGACCCGACAGGGCCGGAAAAGATTCTATCCTCCGCGGAGCACGACCGGGAACGTGCGCCTTCGCGGGGAGATCAAGCGGCGACCTGGGGCGCGAGGGGAGAGGCGCGGACGCTCCTCGGCGGTGGCCGTCGGGTTTTCCACAGGCGCCGGGAGGCTCTGGCGGAACCCGACCGGCGAACGCACTCTGGATGCATGAGCCACCCCCGCTTCTGGGCACTTCCGCTGTTCCTCTCGCTCCTGCTCTTCCCCTTTTTCCCCACTCGAACCGCCCTGGCCTCCCCGGTCGACGAGACGGGTCGGCGTTGGCCCTTGAAGGAGCCGGTGTCGGTACTGCGCGGCTTCGACCCGCCCGAACAACGTTGGCTGCCGGGGCATCTGGGGGTGGACCTGGCCGCCGAGCCCGGTCAGGAGGTGTACGCGGCCGCGCCCGGGAGGGTCCACTTCGCCGGCCCGGTGGCCGGGGTCGGCGTGGTCAGCGTCGCCCACGGCGACGTGCGCACCACCTATCTGCCGGTGGACGCGTCCGTGGCCCGTGGTGATCCGGTCGGCCCCGATCCGATCGGCACCCTGTCCGAAGAGCCGTTCCACTGCCACGACCGCCCCTGTCTGCACTGGGGCCTGCTCCGGGGCGACACCTACCTGGACCCGCTCTCCCTCCTGGGCCGCGGAGAGATCCGTCTCCTCCCGCTCGGTCCACCGGGTCGGGGCCCCGGGGCGCCCTCCGGGGAGGGCACCGCCCTCGGCCGTGGCCGGAGGACCGAGAACCGTGGGGGAACTCGTGACCGGGTCCGTGAGCGGATCTCCGTGGCCCCCCGATCGCCGTGGGCTCGGCGATCCTCACCGTCGTCTTCCGGATCCGCCTCCGCTTCCTCTTTCCATTCCGGAGAAGAAGTCGGAAGTCGAAGAATCCCGAGATGCTCAAATGAGCAACCCACCCGAGCCCCGCTCACATGAGCAAGAAAGGCGCGAAAGCGAAATCGAAGGCGAACACCATTCGGTATCGAGAAGGTCCACGAGTTCCCGAAAGCCGTTCGGTCTCTCCCGCCGGATAAATGGGATCCATGTCACCCCATCGTTCGCCTAGGCGCGGGGGTGGGCCTGACTGTAAGCGTCGCGTAGACGGTCCACGGACACATGTGTGTAGATCTGGGTACTGCGCGGGCTGGCGTGTCCCAGGAACTCCTGCACACTGCGCAGATCTGCTCCCCCGTTCAACAGGTGGGTGGCCGCGCTGTGCCGCAGACCGTGCGGGGCACCGTCCAGACCGGCCTCACGCAGGTGCGTGTGCACGTCCTCACGCGCCTGACGGACGCCGAGCCTTCCGCCGCGGGCTCCGAGGAAGAGGGCGTTCGCGCTTCCGTGGCCGACGAGGTGCGGGCGCCCACGTCGGGTCCAGGCCTCGACCGCGTCCAGGGCCGGGCCGCCGACCGGCACGGTGCGCTCCTTGTCTCCTTTTCCCAGGACCCGGACGGTGTCGCGGGTGCGGTCCAGATCGGCCAGATCCAGGGCGCACAGCTCGGCCACCCGGATACCGGTGGCGTAGAGCAGCTCGACGATCGCGTGCCGACGCAGCTCCACCGGGGTCTCCGGGTCCACGGCCGCGAGGGCCTCGGCCGCCTGCTCCTCGTCCAGGACGGTCGGCAGGGATCGCCGTTGGGTCGGGGTGGCCAGACGGGGCCCGGGATCGACCGGCAGGATCCCCTCACGATGCAGGTAACGGGTGAGGGCACGGACGGCCGCCACCCGGCGGGCGATCGTGGACCGGCTCGCCCCCGAGGCGCGCGCTCGGGAGAGCCAGGCGCGGATCAGGGGGACGTCGAGGTCGGCGAGTTCGTGACCGTGCTCGTCCAGATGCGCGACGAGGGAGCGCAGGTCGGCGAGGTAGCCGCGGACCGTATGGGGAGATCGGCCCAGCTCACCGGACAGATGAGCGGCCAGGCGCTCCAGCGCTTCGGGACCCTTCACCCCCGGTCCCGAGACAGAGAGGCGATGGCGTCGATCTCCACCAGGTAGGTGGGGTCGACCAGACCTCCGACCTCCACCAACGTGGCGGCGGGCAGATGGCCCTCCGGAAGGCATGCCAAGAGAGCCTCCCTGAACTCCTCCAGGTCGCTGATGTGCCTCAGGTAGTAGGTCATCTTGACGACATGGGAGAGGTCGACCCCGTGTTCGGCCAGGACGGCCTCCATGTTGCGGAACACCTGGCGGGTCTGCTCACCGATGCCCCCGGGAGCCTCGCCTCCGGGGCCGGCCGGGACCTGGCCCGAGACGAAGAGCAGGGGGCCGTCGGCCGTAAGGGCGTCGCTGTACGGTTTGGCCATAGCGGAACCGTACCCGAACGGTCCCGTCGGTATCCGCCCTGATCGGCATGCCCTCCCACGTCAGGACCGCCCCGAGGGGGGACGACGCCAGCCGGTGGGACACCGTTCCACCAATCCGGCGGCGGCCAGCAGCCCCAGGGAACGCATCGTCTGTTCCAGCCCCTCCCCACTGGCCCGGGCGACACCCGCGGTCCCCGCTCCCCTGGTCCCGACCACGGCCAGGACACGCGCGGTCTCGACGGACAGATCGGCGTGGACAGGGAGCGGCCCGCCCATCGTCGAGAGCTCGTCCAGCGGCGCGATCTGTTCCACCACGTCGTCGACGCCGGTGACGCAGACGGCCCGGCCCTCCTTGAGGAGCCGGTGACAGCCCACCGAGGTCGCGGAGGTCACCGGCCCGGGCACCGCCATCAGTACCCGGTGCAGTTCGTCGGCGTGCGCGGCGGTGTTGAGGGCTCCGCTGCGCCGTCCCGCCTCCACCACCACGGTGCCCGAGGTGAGCGCGGCGATGAGCCGGTTGCGGATCAGGAAATCGGGGGCGCGCGGTGTCCGGCCGACCGGTCGTTCACTGACCAGGGCCCCGTGCCGGGTCACCTCGGTGAACAGGCCCGCGTGCCCGCGCGGATAGTCCACGTCGAGTCCGCAGGCCAGGACCGCGACGGTCCGTCCGGTGGCCATGGCCGCCCGATGCGCCGCCCCGTCGATCCCGTAGGCGCCTCCGGAGACCACCGTGAAGGAGCGTTCCGCCAATCCGTGGGCGAGTTCGGAGGCGACGTACTCGCCGTAGGGGCTGGCCGCGCGTGCGCCCACGATCCCCACCGAGCGCAGACACAGATTGCGCAGGTCACCGTGGCCGCGTACCCACAGGCCGTGGCAGTCGCGGCCACCGGGACGCTCGTCGAGCCGGCCCGGCCATTCGGGGTCTCCCGGAGCGACGAACCGCACCCCGGCCTCGGCCGACCGGGCCAGGAGGGCGTCGGCGTCCACGGTGAGGGATTTGTGCGCCCATCCTCGCCATCGTTGGAGAGCCCGTTCCTCGTCGGTCGGATCCTCCTCGGTCTCCAGGGGTGGTGGCGCCTCCCTCGCCCGTAGGGCCGCCCACACGCGGGCGGCCCCGTGTTCGGCCAGGAGCGCGCCCAACCAGGGGTCCCCGGGGCGTACCACCGCGGTCAGACAGGCTCGGGCCCGGGCCTCCTCCTCGTGTCCTCCCATACCCACCCTCCTCACCAGGCCCGGCCCGACCAGAGGGCGTAGGCGTAGGCGGTCTCCTCCGGCCCGGGGCGTTCCCTACCGGACAGATCGGCCAGCGTCCAGGCGACCCGGAGTGCCCGATCCACGCCTCGAGCGCTGATCTGGCCTCGGTCCATGGCCTGGCCGAGCACCCTGAGGGCCATGGGTTCCAGCGGGAAGTCGCGGCGCAGCCGTGCCCCGGGGATGGCGGCGTTGGTGCTCCACGGGGTGTCCGCCAACCGGGACCGGGCCCGTTCCCGGGCCTGGAGGACCCGTTCCGCGACCACCTCGGAGGATTCGGCGAAGGCCCGGTCGGCGAGGAGTTCGGAACGGGACACCGGTTGGAGTTCGACCTTGAGGTCGATCCGGTCCAGAAGCGGCCCGGACAGGCGGGAGAAGTAGCGTCGCCGCTCCCCCGCCGGACAGGTGCACAGATTGCCCGGCTTGGCGCAGGGGCAGGGGTTGGCCGCCATGACGAGCTGGAAGCGGGCGGGGAAGGTGACGGTGGCCGAGGCCCTGGCGATGACGACCTCGCCGCGTTCCAGGGGTTCGCGCAGGGAGTCGAGCACCCCGCGGCCGAACTGGGGCGCCTCGTCCACGAACAGGATCCCGTGGTGGGCCTTGGAGACCCAGCCCGGTCCGGGGTTGCCGACGCCTCCGCCGATGATCGAGGCCCGGCTGGAGGTGTGGTGCGGGGACGCGAAGGGCGGGAGGGTGACCAGGGGGCTACCGGGCGGGAGCAGTCCGGCCACCGAATGGATGGCGGTGGCCTCCAGGGCCTCGGCCCGGTTCAGCCGGGGCAGGACGGAGGGCAGGCGCTCGGCCAAGAGACTCTTCCCCGTTCCCGGCGGTCCGAGCATCATCAGGTTGTGCCCTCCGGCGGCCGCGATCTCGACGGCCCTGCGGGCCACCGGTTGTCCGAGGACGTCGGCGAGGTCGGGGCCGTGCTCGCCCGGTTCCCGCGGCCGTTCCCCGTGTTCCTCCTCCGGGGCCGGGCAGGGTTCCCCTCGCAGCCAGAGGCACAGCCCGGACAGGTCCTCGACGACGGCGACGTCCACGTCCGGCACCAGACGGGCCTCCGCGGCGTTGCCCGTCGCGACCACGAACCTGGTGAACCCCTGTTCGGCCGCGGAGACCACGGCGGGCAGCACCCCGCGGACCGGTCGGGTCCGACCGTCGAGGCCGAGTTCGGCGATGAGCACGGTGTCGGCGAGACGTTCCAACGGCACCTCTCCGGCCGCGGCCAGGACGGCTCCGGCGATGGCCAGGTCGAAGAGGCTGCCGGACTTGGGCAGACTGGCCGGGGAGAGACTGATGGTGATCTGGCCGCTGGGCCAGTTCTCCCCGCTGTTGACGACGGCGGCGCGTATCCGGTCGCGGGCCTCGCGCAGGGCGGCGTCGGGCAGACCGACCAGGGTGATGCCGGGGTCGCCCCCGCCCAGGTGGACCTCGACCTCGACCATGTGGCCCTGGACGCCCAGCAGGGTGACACAGTGGGTGCGGGAGAGCGACATCAGCGCAGCCCCCGTTCGTGGAACAGCAGCACGCGCCCGTCGAGCAGCAGGACACCGACCCCGTCGACCCGTGACGGGTACGGAGGGAGACGGTGCTCTCGGGCCCAGGCCCGACCCAGGGCGCGCAGACGGCGCCGTTTGCGCGGGGTGACGGCCTCCGTCGGATGGCCGAAGCGCAGTGAGCCTCGTGTCTTGACCTCGACGACGACCAGGACGGACCCGTCCCTGGCCACCAGGTCGAGTTCGCCGGCACCGTGCGGGGCCCGCCAGTTGCGGGCGAGCACCCGCATGCCGTTCCGTTCGAGGTAGCGCGCGGCGAGCTCCTCGCCGCGCCGTCCGAGGATGTTCCGATATCCCGGGCTCCGGTGTCGGGTCGACCGTTCCAAGGCGACCACCTCCCGTTACCACGTTCGGTGATCGCGCCCTCTCACACCAGAGGCTCCTTCCCGCCTGTGGACAACCCCGGATCCGGCGGGGTCGTCGGATCCGGGGCGGTGGGACGTCGACGGCGGTCGGTTCGGGGTCGGGGTCGGGGTCGGACTACACGGAGCTCGCCGCGCAGAGGCCGTCGAGCCGATCGGCCTCGATCAGCAGGAGTCGGCCGTCGCCCCTCAGGATCGCCTCGTGGAGTCGTTGCAGCAGCCTGGTGGGTTCCACGCCCAGTTCCTGGGAGAGCCGGAGCCGGGTTCTTCGGAAGACCTCCAGCGCGTCGGCCTGGCGACCGGAACGGTAGAGGGCGAGCATGAGCAGGGCGAGCAGTCGTTCCCTGTAAGGGTGGCCGTCGGCGAGGTCGGTGAGTTCCGGCACCACTTGGGCGTGGCGGCCGCGATCCAGGGCGATCTCGAGTCGTTCCTGATCGGCCAGCAGCCTCAGCTCCTCCAGTCTTCGGATCTCTCCGGCGATGATGCCGGTGCCCGCGATGTCCGCGTAGGGGCGCCCCCGCCACAGGGCCGTGGCCTCGCCGAGCAGTCCACCGGCCCGTTCCAGTTCACCTCGGCCGCGGGCCGCTCGGGCCCGGGCGATGGCGGCCTCGAAGCGCATCGCGTCGACGTCGGCCGCCTCCACGACGATCCGGTAGCCCGCCCCGTTGTGCACCACGCGACCGCTGTCGCCCAGCACCTTTCGGAGCCGGTGGACGTAGACCTGGAGGGTGCTGCGCGCCCCGTCCGGCGGGGAGTCCTCCCACAGCGCCTCGGCCAACTCGTCCAAGGAGAGCGGTCGTCCGCTTCGGCACAACAGGACGGCGAGCAGACGGCGAAGCATGGGGGCGCGAAGTGTGACCGGAACTCCGTCCCGATTTATCGTGAGCGGGCCCAGAGTCCCGAACTCGATAACGTCGCCTCCTGTCGGAAAAGGCCTCATGCGTCTCCATCCTTTTCGGAACGGGATCATCTTGTCACTAATAACCGTCTTATGACCAGATATCGCAGTCGGAGACGTTCAAGGTTCATCCGAAGGTGGATCCATCGAAAGATCTCGCGCAACCGAGAAGTAATCAGGATGTAAGTGGCACCCATCATGATCGGACGAGCGCCGGCACGCAGTGATGGGGAAGAGGGCGAGATGAACGCTACCGACCGGCCCACCGTTTCCACGGGGTCGGCGCCATCGCCGTTGTGGCTGCCGATGACCTCGATGGGCATGTTCGAACGGGGCGGGACCACCTTCGTCTCCGGTGACGGGGTCCGGGTGAGCGACTCGGAGGGGCGGAGCTATCTGTCCGCGACCGCCGGCCTGTGGAACGTCATCTGCGGCTGGAACCACCCGGTGATCATCGACGCCATCACCGACCAGTTGCGACGCCTGTCCTACGGGACCCTTTTCCGATTCGACCACGATGTCGCGCGCGAGCTCGCCGGACGGCTGCTGACGATCGCCCCCGGCCACTTCGAACGGGTGTACTTCTCCACTTCGGGGTCGGCCGCCAACGAGGCCGCGGTCAAAATCCTGCGCCGCTATCGGAGCATCATCGGAGAAACCGAACGACGTTTGGTCGTGTCCTTCGACACCCATTCCTGGCATGGCACCGGAATCGGTTCCATGGCTCTCACCGGTGAGGACGTCGACCAAGAGGCCTACGGGGTCGATCGGCGGTGGCATCGGAAGCTGCCGTTCCCCGAGACCTTCGCCGCCGAACGGGGGCTGGGCCCCGACGAACGGACCTGTCGCGAGGCCCTCGCCGAGCTGGAACGTACCGAGGGCGACCGGGTCGCCGCGGTCATCGTCGAACCGATCCTCTGCTCCGGCGGGGTTCTCATGCCTCCGGAGGGGTTCCTGAAGGAGGTGGCCGAGGCCACCGCCCGCATGGGGGCCCACCTGATCGTCGACGAGGTCGCGACCGGCTTCGGGCGGACCGGTTCGATGTTCGCGATCGAACGCACCGGGATCCGTCCCGACGTGGTCACCATGTCGAAGGGGATCACCGGCGGCTACCTCCCGCTCGCCGCCACCCTCTTCCCGTCGGAGGTCTATCGGGCCTACGAGGAGGCGGGTGCCTACCTGTCGCACGGGGAGACCCAGTCCGGCAACCCGGCCGCCTGCGCCGCCGCCCTGGCCACGTTGGAGGTCATGGAGCGGGAGAGGCTGGTGGAGCGGTCCGCCGAGGCCGGGGCCCGCTTGCGACGACACCTCGACTCCCTGCTCGACCTGGAGATCGTCGGGGAGGTCCGCGGCGAGGGTCTGGCGCTGGCCGTGGAGCTGGTGCGGGACTCGGAGAGCCGGGCGCCGCTCTCACCGATGGACGTCGGCATGATCGCCCACCTGTGTCAGCGGAACGGCCTCCTGGTGCATCCGAGCCGGCGTTCCCTTCTGTTGTTCCCACCTCTGACCGTCACCGACGACGAGGTGGACGAGATCGCGACCCGATTGGGCCAGGCGTTGAGGGCGGTGCGGACACGATGACCACGACCGACGGCGGAGCCGACCCCAACCCCCACTGGTGGGTCCCCACCCGTGTCGTCTTCGGCGCGGGCCGGGTGAACGACGTGCCCTTGGAGATCGAACGGATCGGCCGCCCCTTGGCGGTCGTCGTGGACGAGCACGCGCTGGAGGCCGTGCCCGCGCTCGCGGCACTGGTGGAGCGTCTCTCCCCCGAGGTGCTCGTCCGTCGCGCCGCCACCACACCGACCCGCGGGGAGGCCGAACTCCTCTCGGGCCGCCTGCGCGAGGCCGGCGTCCGCGCGGTCTGCGCCATCGGCGGCGGAACCGTGCTGGACCTGGCCAAGGCGGCGGCCGCGGCCGTCATGCTGCCGAGACTGCTCACCGGTTGGGAGCCCGGCGGCGGGTTCGTCCTCCCCGAACCCGCGCCCCGCCCCGGTCTGCCGGTGGTGGCGGTGCCGACCACCGCGGCGACCGGCAGCGAGGTCAACGCCAAGGCCAGTCTGGCCGACGGCCCCGATCGCCGGTTCCTGGTCCACTGGTCGCTCTTCCCCCGGGTGGCGGTGGTCGACCCGACGCTGCACACCTCTCTGCCGCCCGCGTTGACCGCCGAAGGGGCGGTCGAGACCCTCGCCCGGCTCCTGGTGCCGATGGTCTCGGACCCGCCCGTCTCGCCCCTGACGGACGAGGTGGCGATCGGCCAGATCAGGGCCGTGCTCCCCGCGGCGGAGCGGGCCGTCGCGGACGGCGACGATCTGGAGGCGCGCGGAACGATCGCGTTGGCCGCCTCCGTCAGCACCTTCACGGTGCACCAGATCGGACGCCACATGCACTCGTTCTGGGTCTGGTATCCGATCAACACCCTGACGGCGCTGGGTCTGCGCAAGGGTCCGGCCCTGGGGGTCCTGTTGACCCGTTGGGCGCGACTGGTCGTGGACGGCGACAAGCTCGCCGGGGACGCGGGGAGGCTGGCCGACCTGGGCGGTCGTGCGCTGGGCCTCGTGGGGTCGCCGACCCCGACCGAGGTCGCCGACGCCCTGGTGGAACTGTTGCGCGGTTGGGGCTTCCCGACCGACATCGAGGAGCTCGACCTGGACCTCGACGCCGACGAACTGACCGAACGGACGTGGCGGGCCTGGTCGGAGCCGCTGCGGCCGCGCACCCGGGCACAGGTCGCCGCCCTCTTCCGGGGAGCCTGATACGACGAACGTCGAAGGCCCGGCCGGACCTCTCGTCCGGCCGGGCCTTCACGATTCCTACAGCGGCACCTCCAGGCCCGCGCCGACGTGGGCGGCCACCCCGATCGGGGCCACGCACATCGTCGAGGAGGCCGGCAGGTCCAACGCCTCCTCTATACCCGGACCGTCGTAGGCGCAGAGCGGGAAGGTGCCCAGGCCCCGGTCGGCCGCGACCAGGGCGCCCGCCTGCAACGACGCGCCGATGGCGACCGCGCCGACCCGGAAGGCCGCGGCCCCGTGTTCCCGTACCAGCGCGGGCAGGTCCAGGACCGGCACCACCACCCCGGCCAACGACAGGTTGAGCCGGTGTCCGGGAGCCCCCACCCGGGTGGCCACCCTCGGATCCTTGGGCGGGGCCAACAGGCAGCGTCCTCCCAACGGCGCCAGCACCGCGTCGACCGCCTCGGCCACCGGTTCCAGCGTCTCCGGGGACGGGGCCGGGGCCACGAACCCGCCGACCGGGCTACGGCGGCGCAGCATCGCCCGCGCGGGGTCGCCGGGCATGGTGATCTCGCCGAAGGCCAGTTCCTCGCCCGGCTCGGTCCGTCGGACCGCGCACAGGACGTCCTGCGGGTAGCGGTCGGGGACCGTCGGCACCCGAACCGGGGCGGGTTCGCTCGCCGGCGCCACCTCCTGGGAGGGGCCGACGGTGACGACGGCGAAGGCGGTCTCGGTCTCCTCCCCCAGCTCCAGGAGGTGCTCGATCTCGTCGTCGACGAACGCCAGACGCGGGGAGCACTCCCATCCGAGGGTCCGACCGGCGACCAGGAGCTGGGCCAGGGTGTGGCCGGTGTCGAGCAGGTGGAGCCGATGAGCGAACCTGCCGTAGCGTCCGGTGGTGCGTTCCAGGCGGGTCGTCAGCACGATCGTCAGGTCGGTGACCGGGCCGCCCAGGGCGCGGGCCAGACGCGGTCTCGGGTCCTCGGAGGTGACCTGGGTGAGGGCGTGGTGGACGGGGTTGTAGCGATGGGCCCCGGTCGGCAGCCCCGACCCTCCTCCCGAGAGCAGCCACAGGTCGACCGGGTAGGCCGCTCCCCCGCTGGCGACCAGCCGGAGCAGGGTGGTCATCACGTGCTGCTCGTCGAACCCCCATCCGGGCGCCCCGGTGGGAAGGAACGCCCGGGCCCCCGAGACGGTCAGGAAACGGTGTCGGGCCAGACCGTTGCCGGTGGCGAGCATGCGGGAGATCCGGTCGACCGGACCTTCGGGGTCCCGGACGGGCCGGGGCAGCGGATGTTCGGCGATCCCTGGACGGCCCGCCCGCGTCGGGTAGAGCTGGTAGGCCCCCGACACCTTCGGCAGTTCCCGGTCGGCCAGGTAGGCCGCCACGATCTCCCGATTCGTGTCGGTCGCGATCATGTCCTCGGCCGTGCTCATGACTGCCCTCCCACTAGATCCGTCGCGCCGGCGGCCACCATCGCCACGGCGTCGACCCCTCGGGCCTGTTCCACCGCGTCGGCGACCACGTGGCAGTACAGGAATCGGTCCACCGGGCGGACGCCGATCCGCGCCAGGTGCAGGTACAACAGGTTCAGCGCCACCCGATAGCGGAGGAACCACGAAGCCTCGCGAAGCGTGCGCTCGAAGTCTCCGGAGTCGCGCAGGGTCCGGTGGAAGGCGCTGTGCCGGGTCTGTTCCCCGGTGACGCCCTCGCCCGGACCGGCCGGGACGTCGAGGTCCAGACGGCCGTCGGCGAGCAGGGGGCCGGCCTCCTCGGCGGAGCGCACCAGTTCGCGACCGACGAGCTCGGTCACCTCGTCCAGCCGCGGCGGCGAGGTCTCGTCCGCGTGCGCCTCCACCCGACGCACCAGCGGCGCGCGCAGACGCTCGGAGCGTTCGTCGAACAGGGCGCGGACCGCGGCCGGGTCCGGAGCGCCCATGATGTGGGCCTCGGCGTGCGAGCGGTAGGAGACGAAACCGCGCTCGATGTAGCCCCCCACCCGTCCGGCGATCACCAGCATCAGGTCCACGACGTGGGAGCTGAGCGCGGGCCCCTCTCTGACGGAGACGGTCAGCGCCGCCTCCGCGGTCCTCTGAGAGAACCCCTCGAACAGGGCCACCGCGTCGGGGGTGCCGAGGACGTGCAGTCGGGGGTCGTGCGCCTCCTCCTCGACGGTGTTGTCCGGTTGGAGCGGCTCCAAGGGTCCGTGCTCCCGCTCTCGGGCGGCCAGGAGGCGGTGGGGTTCGCGCAGCGCGTCGGGGTCGAGGATCGTGGTCGACGGGTGGGCCGCCAGGGCCGGCCTCAGATGACGGTCGGCGGCCGGTCGCACGATCCGTTCCCAGGTGGGTTCGTCGGCCTCCACCACGATCCGCAGGTGCGGTCCTCGTCGCCAGTGGCGTGCCCAGAACGCGGGCAGACCGGCCTCGGCGAGCTCGGCCAGCAGTGGCCGGACCCCGGCCCGCAGCAGGGGGGCGGGGTCCGGATCGTGATAGGCGACCCGGAGTCGTCGGGCGGCCGTCATGGCGACACCGATACGGGGTCGGCCAGGGCCAGCCTGAGGAGTTCCATCAAGAGTGCCTCTCGTTCCATGTGGACGCCGAGTCGGTTGTTGTGCATGTGCAACGCGGAGAGCGTCACCATCCCCCGATCGAGCCGTTCGATGTCGTAGGGCACGATGTCCTCGGGCGGGTGGAGCCCTCCCCGTTCCTCGAGGTCGGCGAGCCGCTCTTGGAGGTGTCGGCAGGCGGTCGACCACCGATCCTCTCCACCGGTCTCCGACGTGGCCATCGCGTGGTGGACGAGCCGTCGGACCTGGTCGCCCGACCGCTGCCAGGCCTGCTCGACGAGGGCCTGCCAATGGGGTCCGATCCGCTCCCCCATCCACCGACGGACCATGTGATCGACGAACCGTCCCGCCCACTCGGCGTCGCCGAGCGTGGCCAGCCCCCGCGCCATGCACCACACCGCGCGGGCGGTGGGGTCGGTCGGGGTCCCCACGTAGTCCAGGGCGTCCAGGCTCGACGCGGTGAAGAAGTCCTCCACATGCTCCATCGCCTCGGGACCGCCGTACATGCCGGTCTCTGGACGGTACGTCTCCCAGGTCAGGGTGTTGTCCGGGAGCAGTTCACCACCGCCCTCGTCCCCCGAGGTGCCGATCAGTTCGGCCAGCCTGGCGTAGTCGGCCGGGTCCGCGGCCACCTGTGAGGGGTTCCGTTCGACCAGCGTCGCGAAGCGGTTCCGGACCTCCTCGCGGGCCCGGGCGTGGTCGTCGGGGTCGGGCAGCCACAGACGGAGACGGACGTGCGGCCCACCGGTCCAGTAGCGGAGGAAGAACCAGCGCGGCGACCGATCCCCCAACGCCTCCACGGTGGGGGCGACCACCTCGGTGACCACCACGGACGGGTCCCGGTGGTAGTAGCAGTACGCGGTCAGCCAGCTCATGGGCGGTCCCCCGGCAGCTCGACGGCGTACTCCGCCACCCGGTCGGGACCGAACACGGCGGGCGCCGCCTCTTGGAACACCAACGTCTCCCGCCCCTTGGACATCCGTGACAGCTCCTCCACGCCCCACCACGAGCACAGGTCCAACGGGCGCGGCTTACGGTCCTTGGCCTTGGCCATGACCTGCTCCTCCGCCGACCCGCCCGGGTCGGCGGCCCGGGCGAAGACCACCTCCGGCAGTCCGAGTTCCTCGGCCCGTTCCCGTACCTCGAAGAACCGGTCGAAATCGTCGCCTCCGGCTCCGTCGAACTCCCGACACGGCACGATCCAGGTCCGACGCTCCAAGAGGACCCGACCCACCCGCAGTCGAGGCAGGATCGAGATCTCGGAGGGCTTCGGGTCCACGTACAGCTCCCTGGACCGTCCGACCAGGGCCCAGGCCTCCGACAGCGGCGTCGTCAGGTCCAACAGGAACCGCAGCGCCGGCGGAAGCCAGCAGCGGGCCATGGTGCCCCGGTGGATCAGCCGCACCGGCCGGTCCTCGACCCGCCACCACAGTGTCGGGAGCCCGCTGTCCGGGTTCACGCGGATCTCGAGGTCGGCGGGGCGCACCCGCCGTTCCGGAGGCAGTGTGGGGACGCAGCCCGGCCACTCCAGCTCGTGTGAGGCCAAGGGGGCCACCCGGTTGAGGGAGGAGCGGAACAGCCCCATCACCTCGACCCGCAGCGGACCCTCCCACGTCTCCTCCCGCGCCGGACGACCCGCCCTGCGGCTCACCCGGGCCGCCGAGGCCCCGTGCCCCGGGGCGGCCGCGTTGAAGACCACGGTGCCGTCGGGCAGGGGTTGGAGGAAGAGCGTGGTGGGGTGGTCGTGGGGCAGCCACGGGGGCAGGTCGGAGAGCGACCGGTCGAGGGCCTCGGTGTCGGCGTGGACGGTGTCGCCGTCGTGGTCCTCGGGGAAGAGCACGTCGAGCAGGCCGGCCTGGATTCGACGCAGTTCCTCCACGCGAGGCAGCCCGGTCTCCCCCAGGTGGAAGGGGTTCTCGCGCAACTCTCGAAGCTCTCCGCCGCCCCCGCCCGCGGCCATGGTGCCGCCCGGGGAGGCGACCGCCTCGCCCCAGGCCATCCAGGCCTCCACAGGTCCGACCGGGGTGCCCGCGCCGAACCGGCGTTCGATCAGGTCGGCCATGGCCAGCCGGCCCGGAAGGGCGCCGTCGAACACCGCCACCAACCGGCGGACGCGGTGCAGGTCCTCCTCCATCCCCTTCAGGTCCGGCGCCCGGGGCGGGGTGTTCCAGTCCGGGACGGCGTCCTCGTAGCAGAGGTACTTGCCGGGGATCAGTGTCGCGTCCCCGCCCGCCGCCGACAGGGCCCGTTCCGTGGCCGAACGCAGGAGCCCCAGGGACATCCACCGGCCCGTGGGTTCGTCGGCCTTCTCGACGTCGCGCACCGCCTCGGCGAGTCTCCGGACCGGGTCTCCGGCGGGCGACTCCAACCGGTCGGCGATGGCGGACGGACGATCCGAGATCTGGTCGGGCACGTCGAGGTCGGCTTGGAGCACACCGGCCGTGACCAACCGGTCCAGAGACGTCGAGGCCTCCTCCTCGCCCGCTCCGAACTCCCCGGTGAGCAGCTCGACGAGTTCGGTCGGTGCGGCGCCTCGGCCCGCCCTCTCGACGAGACGGAGCACCCAGGGCAGGGCGGGGACCCCGAGGAAGCGACCGTCCGGGTGCACGACGAGGAGCCGTTCTCCGGAGACGGTCAGCGTCGGGTTGGCGCGCAGGATCCTCGGCCCGTGCACGGCCACCAGCAGACGTTCCAGCCGGGACTCGATCTCGGCGTTGAGTTCCAGATGCCGTGACAGCCGGTCCGGCGCGGGGAGCCCGGATCCGAGGGACGACACCTCCGCGCTTTCTCCATCGACGGTCCCGCCGATGAGGCCCGCCGTGGTCAGGGTGGAGAAGGGGCTGGTCTTCAGCGCGGTGCGCAGGACGTACGAGAGGACCCGCCGCCGGGTGTTGAGGTGCTCGGCGGCGTCCGGAGGTCCGGCGAGCCACGCCTCCACGTCCGGGAACAGCGCGTCGCTGGCCATCGCCAGGGCCCGTAGGAAGTCCTCGTCCCGCACCAGCGCGGCGAGACGGTGCGAGGCCTCCGTCCTCTCGGTCCGGAACGCCTCCTTCGCCCGCGTCAGGTCGCGTTCCCACCTCTCGTGGTCGGAGCGCAGCCGATCGAGGAGCTCTCGCCCCTCCTCCGCCAGTCGGGCGAGCGCGCCCTCCGGCAACGGCAGGGGCGCCCGACCGTTGTGCACCGCCCGACGGCAGGCCAGGAGGGCCCGTCGGACATCACGGTCCTCACAGCCGCCGATCGCCGGATAGAGCAGGTCCGCCGCCCGATCGCCGCGGTCGCGCATCCCGCGCCGCAGCTCCCGAAGGTCGCGGAGGCGGCGCACGGTCTCGGGCAGCCGCCCGACCCGGGCGCTCTCGCCGGGCAGCCCCGCGACACGTACCACCGTCATGGTCTCAACCTCGTCGCCAGATGCCAGGGCGCGTTGGGGCGCCCCAGCACCAGTAGGAACACCGGGATCTCCCGTTCACCGTCGAGCCCCAACAAGGAGGCGAACTCCTCGGCGTCGTAGCTGTTGGTGACACGGGCGGACAGTCCGTGGGCCGCCGCGGCCAACGAGATCCGCTGCGTGACCACACCGGTCGACAACTGCGTGGCGCGGAACGCTCGTCCGGGGTGGTGCTCCAGCAGCCCTTCCGTGTACGCGGTGACCGCGACCAGCAACGGGGAGGTACGCGCGTTGATCTCCGTCCGCCAGACGTTCATCGCCTGTAGACGGGACCGCAGGTCGTCCCTCCCCACCGGCCGCAGCGCCCCGTCCACGAGCCGGTAGTGCCCCCGTGGCAGATCGTCCACGGCGCCGACGAGGGCGTGGACCCCGACCTCGGGCGGCGCGATCTCGTGCCACAGGTCGTCTCCGAGCGGCCGGACCGCGTCGAGCAGGAGGTCGGAGACGGTCCCCAACGGCAGCGGCTCCGCCGTCGGAAGGAAGACGTCGGGCCCGGAGTCACGACGGACCACGGCCGTGGCCGTGTCCATGTCGCTCTCACCGCGTACGGGCGCCAACGGCACGTCGAACGCGGTCGCCTCCGAGGGCTCCGGCTTCCCCGGCCGGACGCGCGCGTCCGGCCGGACCGGGGCCAGCTCCTCCGGGTCCCGCAGCCACGAGGCGCGTTCGACCGCCAGCATCCGCGCGCTCAGCACCGGGTCGATCCCGGAACCGCCCGCGACCGGGACCACGATCCGCTCCGGCGGCGGTGACGGGACCGGAGCCGGACGGTACCCGGGCTCCTTCGGGGCCTCGGAGGCGTCCCACAGCGGAAGTACCGCCAGGACCGACTCGGAGTCGTCGTCGGGAAGGGCCAGCAGTCGGGCGACCTCCTCGTCGAGGAAACGCGTCCGCATCTGGCCGCGCATTCCCAGGGCCGAGGCGACGACCAGCAGGTTGCCGGCGACCAGACCGGCCTCCTGGGCCGCCAGACGGTAGGAGTAGTTCCGGTAGCGAAAGGCCGTCTTCCCGAGTCGCGCGGTGACGACGAGGACGTTCCTCGCGCCGTCGAAGTCCGCGGCGGCGGCCGCCGCCAACTCCTTCGCCCCGACGTCGTCGCGCAGTTCGGAGAGCTCGTGATGGGCCGGATCGTAACGGTGGACCCCCTCGGGGGCGTCCGCCGACCACAAGGCGAGTTCGACCGGGTAGAAGCAGCGCGCGGAGGCCACCGTCCGGTGCCACGGCCACTCCACCTGAGGTCCGGCGTCCATGCGGGAGAAGCCGTACCCGTAGAACAGCAGGGCGCTCAGCCGTTCCGGGTCCGGCCCGCCCGGGGCGCCCGACGCGGGTCGGGTCGCCCCGGAGGGCTCGTATTCCTCGCGCAGCGCGGCCCCGAGCGGCCCCAGTCGGTGACGCGGCCTGGCGGGAAGCGCGTGCCTGCGTCGCGGCACGGCCGGGCGGGTGAACAGCGGGGGGCGGTCCGGATCGTCGAGCCCGCCCTGCCCCTCCGCGTGGATCTCCTGCCATCGGTAGTGCACGTCGTACAGGTACTTCCGCACCAGAGCCGCGTCCCCGGCCGCCGACCCGGGTGTCGCCGTGTTCGGGTCGGTATCGGTCATGGGAACGGGTGCGGGTCGGGGTTGACGTCGTCGTAGCCGGCCGCGGCCGCCGCCTTGTAGGCGCGGTCGAGCCCGCGGACCCGCCGGAACCTGTGCCCGAAGGTCATCGGCAGCATCCCCGGCACGATCACCTTCACGCAGGACAGTCCGCCCGCCCTGTGCTCGGGCGTCGTCTGGTCGACGACGATCACTTCGAGCCCGTGCTCCGCCAACAGGTCGACCGTGCTCTGGAGGAGCGCCCTCAGGTCGGTCGGTTCACCCGTGGTCAGCGCCGGGTGCGGTTCGGACAGTCCCCGCTCGGAGCCCTCATAGAGGAAGGCGAGCCGGTCCTGCGCCTCCGGGCGGCCGTACAGCTGGCTGTGGTGCAGCATCGACGTGCACAGCTCGCTGTCCTCGACCATCCGTCGGGCGTACTCCTGTGTCTCCTCGTCCTCGTCCTCGTGCTGGGCGATGATCGGGGCGAGTTCGAGCAGACCCGCGCTCACGGCCGACTCCATGTCGAAGTGGGAGGCGGAGGCGCACAGGAACCGGGCCCGCCCCTCGCGCTCGCCCTCGTCGACGACACCGATCCAGACGCTGGGGATGCCGTGTTCGGTGGTGGTGTCCCAGGCGTGCACGGTGTAGCCGGTCTGCCTCTCGATCCGCTCCAGCAGGAGCGGCATCGTGGAGGTCTTCGCGGTGCTCAGGTCGAGTTTGGCCGGGGATCTGCGCGAGTACCAGGTCATCAGGAACGCGTCCCGTTCGATGACCTCCATCAGCCCGTGCAGGATCGCCTCCGGCATCGAGCCGCCGACCGCGCAGCCGTTCGACACCTCATAGAGGTAGCGGGGCAGGTTCGGGCGCACCAGCCTGGTGCGGTAGTAGGCGTAGGTCTCCGGGACCAGGACCGGGGCGTCCTTGGTGAGGGACCTCGCCCACACCCAGTCGACCTCGGACTCCTCGGTCCACCTCCGGCACGGGAAGCCGGGCTCGTCGTAACGGTGCTCGTCGTGGAGCCCCAGACGCCGCAGGTCGATCGCCTCGGGAAGGTCCGCGAAGGTCCCCTTCACCACGCTGCGGTGCCCGGAGGCGCTCATCCCGCCCCAGCGTTCGACCGCCTCGGCGACCGCGGCGGTCCCCGACTCCCGGTAGGACGGGGTGCGTCCGATGCCCTGTTCGACGTCGGTCGAGTTGCGCAGGCCGAGCGGGGCGGACATGTTCGGGAACACCCCGCGCCCGTACTTGAACAGGGTGCGTACCAGACCCATGTCGCGGTCGACGTAGGTGGGCAGGAACGAGTCGTCGTCGACCAGGGACCTGGTCCGCAGCGAGCCCGGAGAGTGCGCCACGGACTCGGTCGGCCGCAGTGTCTCGGTGTCCTCGGGGTTGTCGTCGGTGAGGGAACCGCACGTCGCGCACATCGGGTCCGGGAGGAGCCGGGCCCGGCGGGCCCCGATACCGATCAGCCGCACCACCATCACCGGCAGCACGTCCTCGGCCGACCGGTCCAGTTCGACCAACTTGACGGCGAGGTCGGCGGCGACGCCGGCGTGCGCGGAGGTCAGCGCCGGCGGCCGCCAGGTCCGGAGAAGATCCGGGTACCGTTCGTCGATCTCCGCCATGGGCTCGGGGAACTCCCGGGCCAGGACCAGCCGCGACTCGAGGCAGTCCGGGCAGCCCGGACGTCCCGGACGGATCACCGGGCCGATGAACAGTCGGTCGCGGCGTGCGAGCACCGGCAGTACCGGCCCGTCGGTCTCGGGGATCTCCGGCAGTTCGCCGGCCTCCCCGACCACCACGGTGTACTCCGGCGGCACGGTCGCGCGCATCGCCTCGGCCAGGATTCCGGCGCCGATCACGGTCGGCCCTTCGAGCTGTGTTCCGGTCACAGTTCCACCACCCTGATCAGGTACGGCGTGGCCGTGCGCAGGATCGGCTCGCCGTCGAGCTCGACGACCCCGAGTCGCGTTCCTCGGGAGGCCAGCAGCTTCACCGCGTCCTCGGTCGTGAGCACGGGTCCGGTCGACGTGTCCGTCGAGCCCTCCGGTTCGGGGACGGTCTCCGGCATCGGGGGCATCGTGATCGGGTCATGGCCGCACTGCGCGACGAGGGTGGCCCGTTCCAGGGCCGTGGCCAGCGCACCCGCCGTGTCGAGGCCGCAGGCACGGGCCAGCGGTTCCTCTCCGGCGACGACCAGCACCGTGGGAAGTTCGGCGTCGAGCCGGAACGCCCGCACCGTCTCCCGCGTGAGCGATTCCAGTCGACGCACCTGCTCGCCGAGCGCCTCGGGGACGCCCTCCAGGTCGATCGTCGGCGCGCTCGACGGTTCGGGGACCGCCCGCTCCGCGGCGAGGTCCAGTACCGCGGCGGTCAGAGCGCTCTCCCGGTCCAGGGCGGCCCCGATCCCGGGGACGCGAGGGGCTTTGATCCCCACCGGTTCGACGTTCGATCCCGTCTCACCGCCGAGGATGTCCAGGGCCGGTCCCCGGGAGGGGTGGGAGGCGGCCAGGCGGCCGAGGGCGGCCAACGTGGCGTCGTGCCGCGCGTCGATGAGGGAGTCGGCGACGCCGAGCGCCTGGGAGACCTCACCGTCCCGCGCCAGGCTCGCGACCGCCACGCGCAACGGAAGCTGGGTATGGTGCTCCTCGATCTCCAACAGCGGGCCGGTGAACCGGTCGAACAGGGGGGCCGCGGCCAGGGAGAAGGCCTCGCTCTCGATCGAGGCGGGCCACTCCATCGGATCCGTCTTCGCGACGCGGCCGACCGGCAGCACACGCGAGGTCTCCGACTCCAGGGTCTCCAGGTCGATGCGTTCGAGCTCGTCGGCCACGGGCTCCGGGTAGGCCCCGGTCACCAGGCGGAACGCCGCGAAAAGGGCCGTGTTGGCGGGAACACCCGTGGCGGGGCCGATCATCCAGGCCGAGGGGCCGACCGGCAGGACACCGGTGTCGGTCCAGCGGGCCTTCGCGTCGGCCCAGGTCGATGAACCGCCCGGGTTCGGACCCACCCACGCCACGTCCTCGGAGACGAGGACGGGGAGCAGAGGCGCCGTGCAGGCCTCGGCCACCGTGTCGATCAGCTCCGGATCCTCGGTCAACGCGACCACGAAGTCGGCGGCGGCGACGGCGGAGGAGAGTTCGGAGGCGGGGGTCTCCACCAGTTCGCGCTCGGAGTCCTCCTCACGCAACGCCCGCACGTCGTCGGCCCGGCCGGAGCGGGCCTCGGTGTCGTCGGACGGGTCGACGACCTCGACCCGGCGACAACCCAGCTCCCAGGCGGCGCGCGCGGCGGCGTCGGCGAGCGGCGCGCTTCCGACGATCACCAGGCGGGTACCGCGCCAGCGTTCGAAGCGGGCCGGCCCCGAGTCGCAACGGAAGTCGACATAGGCGATCTCCGCCTGGTAGCGCTCCAGCTCCTCGTCGGTCAGACCGTGCGGCCGGTCGTCACCGACGTCGCGCACGAAACCGTTGCTCTCCAGCAACGAGACCAGGTCCCCGACCATCTTCCGGTGGGCCGGCCGCAACCCCGAGGTCAGTTCGTCGAGCGTCGCGGTCCCGTCCAGGCTCGGAGCGAGCCGTTCCACCCAGTCGTAGATCGACCCTCCGCGCAGCGTCACCGACCGCGCGCTGTCGATGATGAAGGCCCCGTCTCGCGTTGGTACGTAGTAGACATCCGGCCGAAGCTTCGGTCGCATCCGAGCCCTCTCCCTCACTCTTGTCAGATGGGCTCCGGAACGTGTCCGCCGCTCCGGAGCCCTCACGCCGGGTCAGCTGCAGCAGCAGCACGGGCAGCAGCTACAGCAGCTGCAGCAACCTCCCCCGCCCGAGGCGCCGATCTCCATCATGGCCAGCGTGGAACCGAGCGACTCGATACCACCGGGCTGGTCGACACCGAACCCGAGGACACCCTCGTCGGTGGTGCTGAACTCCTCGACCGGCAGATCTCCGAGACTGTTGGACAGGTGGGTCTCGATCGACATGAGAACCTCTTCCCTCCCACGTGCGTCGCACGTCGGAACCGGGGAAACATGGGTGTCGCCATCATCGCCGGAGTCACTTACACCCCACCTACAGGGCACTTGCACCTTGTGAGCGCCTTCTTCGAATTCCTCCCGACCTCGCGGACAACGTTCCGAGGAGGGGGTCGAAAGACGACGTCGGCGGGCCGACCGGGCTCACACCCGACCGACCCGCCGACCGCACCGCCGAGACCCGCGAAGGGCCCGGAAGGCGCCGTTCTAGCTGCAGCAGCAGCACGGGCAGCAGCTACAGCAGCTACAGCACTCGCCGCCGCCCGAGGCGCCGATCTCCATCATGGCCAGCGTGGAACCGAGCGACTCGATACCACCGGGCTGGTCGACACCGAAGCCGACGACGCCCTCGCTACTGGTGCTGAACTCCTCCACCGGCAGATCTCCGAGACTGCCGGAGAGGGGGCCGGTCTCGATCGACATGAGAACCTCTTCCCTCCCACGTGGACGACACGTGGGGATCGGGGAACATGGGCGTGGCCATCATCGCCGGAGCCGGTTACACACCGCCTACCATCCGGTTGCTCTCCTGGCGGAGCCGGGGGTGACGACCCGAACGCGAACGGTGATCGCACTTCGGAGGGCGCGGGCGACGACGAACGACGGCGGCCGAGGAGACCCGGCTCCCCTGTCGATCGGATCACCGGGTCAGGAGCAGCAGCAGCACGGGCAGCAGCTGCAGCAGCTGCAGCAGCCACCGCCGCTACCGGAGGCGCCGATCTCCATCATGGCCAGCGTGGAACCGAGCGACTCGATACCACCGGGCTGGTTGGCACCGAAGCCGAGGACACCCTCGTCGGTGGTGCTGAACTCCTCGACCGGCAGATCTCCGAGACTGTTGGACAGGTGGGTCTCGATCGACATGAGAACCTCTTCCCTCCCTCGTGCGAACACGTAGGGGTCGGGGGAATATGGGCGTCGCCATCATCGCCGGATCGACTTACACGGCACCTACACCGTGGTTGCGCGGGAGGAAGACGGGGCCGGAGGACCCCTGCCCAAGGGGAACGCCCCGCGCGGAGGACCGCTCGGGGCGTTCACGACCGGAGGAAGGTCGGTCGCGGATCCGGGTTCACCGACCCGGGGCGGACCCGTCCGTGGGGGGCATCTCCAGATCCGACTTGGTGATCTCCTCGACGTTGACGTCCTTGAACGTCACCACGCGCACGTTGCGGACGAAGCGGGCCGGGCGGTACATGTCCCAGACCCAGGCGTCCTCCATCACGACCTCGAAGTACATCTCGCCGTTCTCGGTGGAACGGGGCTGGAGGTCGACGTGGTTGGTGAGGTAGAAGCGCCTCTCGGTCTCCACCACGTAACCGAAGAGGCCGACCACGTCGCGGTACTCGCGATAGAGCTGAAGCTCCATCTCGGCCTCGTACTTCTCCAGGTCCTCAGAACTCATCTGCGCGCTCGCTTTCGTCAGCACTCTCCGGTCGTGATGTGCCGGTTCCCCTCACGTGGAGACACCGCGATCACCCGACTTGTTCCCGCCGGGGACACGGGCCACTCGTTCGAAGAACGCCGATACGATCCAAGATCCATCATGCGTCACGAAACGCGTCTTCGGGCCCCGACGAGAGGATTTCTCCTCGACGCATCGGACGTCCTCTCCGAACGGAGACCTCGAAGCCTCCCGACGGGGCCGCGGATCACTCGGATTCGAGCTCTTCGAAGGCGGGGGGAACGCTCAGACCTCCGGCCTGGCCGAACGGCCAGATGATGACGAACGCCCGACCCACCACGTGGTCGATCGGAACGGTACCGCCGCCGGGGTTGTTCTGGTTGGAACGGGAGTCGCTGGAGATGGCCCGATGGTCGCCCATCAGCCACAGCTCGCCCTCGCCCACCTCGATCGGCCCGAACTCGGTGTGGCTCTCCACGCTGCCCGGGTAGAGGTAGGACTCCTCGTTCAGGGGCTGCCCGTTGACCAGGATCCGGTTCTGCTCGTCACAGCACTCGACCGTGTCGCCGGGCAGGCCGATGACCCGCTTGATGTACTCCTTGCCGGTGGGCGCGGCGCCCAGCTGCTGCTGCACCCAGGTGAAGGCACCGCTGACCGGGTTGGTGGGCTCGGGCACCTGGACGGTGTTGGGGTCGTCCCACGACCCGTCGCCGTCGAAGACGATGACCTCACCGCGCTCGATGTCGCGGATCTGGTAGACGACCTTGTTGACCAGCACCCGGTCCCCGACGAGCAGCGTGTTCTCCATCGACGTGGAGGGGATGTAGAACGCCTGCATCAGCCAGGTCCTGATCACGAACGCCAACACCAGGGCGATCACGATCAGGATCGGGAGTTCCTTCCAGAAGGACCCCTTCTTGGTACTGCTCTGCGAATCGCTCATCGTGGCGTCCGTCCTCTCCTCCGACTCCTCGCCACCGGCATCGGAGACACCACTGGCTCCCAGGCGCTCATGCGCCTGGGAGCCAGTGTCGGAGCCATGCTCCTCCGGGCCGGACCGGACGGAATCCTCGTCCTGGACCCCGTCCGCGCCGAGGCCCTTCTCGTCTTTGCTCATCGGCCGAAAGCCTATCCTGCCTCCTCGCCGAACGGCGTGGTTCCGGCCGGATACGGCTACGGGAGCGAAGACTACTTGGCGGCGGGCTCGCGACGCTCGCGGATGCGGGCGGCCTTGCCGCGCAGGTCACGCAGGTAGTACAGCTTGGCGCGACGCACGCGACCGCGGGCGGCGACCTCGTACTTCTCGATGGCGGGGGTGTGGATC
This sequence comes from Nocardiopsis sp. LDBS1602, assembly GCF_035818715.1. Classification (NCBI taxonomy): domain Bacteria; kingdom Bacillati; phylum Actinomycetota; class Actinomycetes; order Streptosporangiales; family Nocardiopsidaceae; genus Nocardiopsis; species Nocardiopsis sp. LDBS1602. The sequence goes on from NZ_JAYLVW010000008.1 coordinate 182,549, forward strand.
GGGAAGGTACGCTCCACGCCCACGCCGTAGCTGACCTTGCGGATGGTGAAGGTCTCACGGTTGCCGGCGCCCTGACGGCGGATGACGACACCCTTGAAGACCTGGACACGGGTACGGCTGCCCTCGGTCACGCGGACGTGAACGTTGAGGGTGTCACCCGGGCGGAACTCGGGGACGTCGGTGCGAAGCTGAGCCTTCTCAAGCTCCTGAATGGCGGTGTGCATCTCGCGAATCCTCATCGGTAGCGCGCCGCGTCCTGCCCCCCGGCCGCTCCGGGGAGGGGTTTCACGGGCGGGACCCCTTCGGGTCCGAACAGTGGAACCACCCGGTGACCGACACAGAGGCCGACGTCGTACCGCCGGCATGCGGATGCCTCAGGGTCACCGAGGGGGAACCCACCCAGTCTGCCACATCCGGCGGGGCCGCTCGAACGGCCCGCCACGTGCTCTTGCGAACACCGCTCAGCCCTGACGGGCGCCTTCGTTCGGCTCGGAGGAGGGCCGCTCGGCCTCCTCCGCGAGCACCTCGCGGTCACGACGGTCCAGCCCTTCGTCCGGGGTCGCCGCGATCAGGTCGGGACGGTTGCGCGCGGTCTTGCGCAACGCCTGGTCCCGACGCCAGCGATCCACGGCGCCGTGGTTGCCGGACAGCAGCACCGGCGGGACCTCCAGTCCGCGCCAGGCCACGGGCTTGGTGTAGACCGGCCCCTCCACCAGGTGCTCCATGCCCCCGGAGGCGAAGGAATCCTGCACGTGGGACTCGCGGTTGCCGAGCACCCCGGGCAGCAGCCGGGTGATCGCCTCCACCATGACCAGCGTGGCGGACTCTCCCCCGTTGAGGACGTAGTCGCCGATGCTGATCTCCTCGACCGGCATGCGCTCGGCCGCGTCCGCCGCGACCCGGGAGTCGATCCCCTCGTAGCGACCGCATCCGAAGACCAGGTGTTCCTCACCGGCCAGACGTTCGGCGTCGGCCTGGGTGAAGGGACGGCCGCTGGGGGTGGGGAGGATCAGCCGCGCGGGCCGGTCCGCGACGACCTCGTCGAGCGCCTCGCCCCACGGCTCGGGCTTCATCACCATGCCGGGACCGCCGCCGTACGGGGTGTCGTCGACGGTGTTGTGCCGGTCGTGGGTCCAGGAGCGCAGGTCGTGGACGCGCACGTCGAGCAGGCCCGCCGTACGGGCCTTGCCGATCAGGGACAGGTCCAAGGGGGCGAAGTAGTCGGGGAAGATGCTGATGATGTCGATGCGCACGGCGTACTCGTTCGGTCAGTCGGTGCTCTGGAGGTCGAGCAGTCCGGGCGGCGGGTCCAGGGTGAGGCGTCCCGCGGCGACGTCCACCTCGGGGACCAGCGCGGCGACGAAGGGCACCAGGACCTCGTGTCCGGCCTCGGCGGTGATCACCAGCACGTCCTGGGCGTGGTGGAGGACGTCGTCGATCCGACCCACCGTCTCTCCGTCGGTGGTGACCGCGGTCAGGCCGATGAGCTCGTGGTCGTGGAACTCGTCCGGATCGTCCAGGGGGGCGATGTCCTCGGAGTCCACCAGGAGCGTGGTGCCGCGCAGCGCCTCCGCGGCGTCGCGGTCGGCCATGCCCTTGAAGCGGACGAGCAGCCTGCCGCTGTGCCGCCGGATCGAGGCGATGGTCAGCGGTCCGACGGAGGCCGGGTCGGTGTGGAGGACGGCGCCCTCGGAGAACCGGGCGTCGGGGTCGTCGGTGCGCACGTCGACGGCGACGTCGCCGCGGATACCGTGCGCTCGGCCGATCCGGCCCACCACGAGTCGCATGAATGTCTTCCTTAGATCGTTCCGGCCCCGGGCCGGTCCCGGGGAACGTCGTGCCCCGGCCCCGACGGGTGCCCGGGCACGACAGCGGGGCGCCGACCATCCCGGGCGGCGCCCCGAGCGGCGGGGCCGCGCCCATCGGGGAGGTCCCGCAGGGGCACGCGCCCCCCCCCCCCCCCCCGGTTCTTTTAGTGGTTTTCGGTGGCGGGCCCCGCCCCCGGGCGGCGCGGGTGCCGCGCCGGGCGGGGGGCCCGGGGGCCCCCCCCCCACGACTGCGGGGCGCCGACCATCCCGGTCGGCGCCCCTAGAGGCGGGTCAGCGCACTTCGTGCAGGTCCAGCAGGTCCACGCGAACGTAGCGACCACCTGCGAGCGAACCGACGACGGTCCGCAGCGCCTTGGCGGTGCGGCCGTTACGGCCGATCACCTTGCCGAGATCGTCCGGGTGGACCCGGACCTCGAGGACCTTGCCCTTGCGGAGCCGCTTGGCTCTCACCTGGACGTCCTCGGAGTTCGCGACGATCCCCTTCACGAGGTGCTCAAGCGCCTCTTCCAGCACGATCAGGCCTCGCCCTCGGACTTCTTCTCGGCCTCGGCGTTCTCAGCGGGCTTGTCGTCCGCCTTCTCCGCCTTCTTCTCGGCCTTCTTGGTCTTCTTCTCCTGGCCGGGGAGCACGAGCTCCTTCAGCGCGGCCTGGAAGGCGGCGTCGGCGGCCTCGGGGTCCTTCGCCTCGGCGACCTGAAGCGGGGCCGGCGCGGCCAGACCCTTGAACTTCTGCCAGTCACCGGTCTTGCGCAGGAGGACCTTCACCGCGTCGGAGGGCTGGGCGCCCACGGACAGCCAGTACTGGACCCGCTCGGAGTCGACCTCGATGAGGCTCGGGTGCTCCTTGGGGTGGTACTTGCCGATCTCCTCGATCGCCTTGCCGTCACGCTTGTTGCGGGCGTCGGCGACGATGACACGGTACTGGGGCGTACGGATCTTGCCCATACGCTTGAGCTTCAGTTTGACAGCCACTGGAGTGGTCTTCTCCCGATTAACGGTGTTAGGCGCCTGACGGCGGACCACGTGGGGTTGTGGAACCCGTCGAGGCATGACGTGGGCGACGGGCTAGTTAGAGGGCTGGACCGCCACCGTTAGTCGACTTCTCATTGTGCCAGACGCCGACGTGTTACTTGGACAGGACACCGGCACGAGTCCCGCCGCGTCCACCGGTCGTCCTCACGAACACGGCCCGCCCCGGGGTCCGGGGCGGGCCATGACACTCGTCACCGACCGTTCGGTCGCGTTCGTCCTACTTGTCCTTGCCGAACTTGAAGTTCGACAGGTCCGGCATGTTGGGGCCGCCGAAACCGGGCGGAAGGGTGGGCTGCTGACCGCCGCCCAGGCCCGGAGGGAGCTGCGGGGTCTCCTGGGGCCCCTCCTCCTGACGCCGCCGGCGCTCGGCCTCGCGTTCGGCCTCCTGCTGACGGGCCTTCATCGGGTTGCCGCTGCGCTGCTTGCCCTTCTTGACCTTCTTCGCCTTCTTGGCCTTCTTACCGCCGCCCATGCCCGGCATCCCGGGCATCCCCGGCATGCCGCCGCCGTTCTTCATCTTGCGCATCATCTTCTGCGCCTCGAAGAAACGGGTGACCAGACCGTTGACGTCGCCGACCTGGGTACCGGAACCGTTCGCGATACGCAGTCGACGCGAACCGTTGATCATCTTGGGGTTGGCGCGTTCGGCCGGGGTCATCGACTGGATGATCGCCTGGATGCGGTCCAGGGACTTGTCGTCGATGTTGTCGATCTGGTCGCGCATCTGGCCCATGCCCGGCATCATGCCGAGCAGGTTGCCGATGGGCCCGAGCTTGCGGACCATCATCATCTGCTGGAGGAAGTCGTCCAGCGTGAAGTCCTCGTCCGAGGCCATGGTCGAGGCCATCTTCTCGACCTCGGCCTCGTCGAACGTGCGCTGCGCCTGTTCGATGAGGGTGAGGACGTCGCCCATGTCCAGGATGCGCGAGGCCATCCGGTCCGGGTGGAAGAGGTCGAAGTCCTCGAGCTTCTCGCCGGTGGAGGCGAACATGATCGGGCGACCGGTGAGGTGCCTGATCGACAGGGCCGCGCCGCCTCGGGCGTCGCCGTCGAGCTTGGTGAGCGCCACCGCGTCGTAGCCGACGCCGTCGAGGAAGGCCTGGGCGGTGTTGACCGCGTCCTGACCGATCATCGCGTCGACGACGAAGACGATCTCGTCCGGCCGCACCGCGTCACGGATGTCCGCGGCCTGCCGCATCATCTCGGTGTCCACACCGAGACGACCGGCGGTGTCGATGATGACGACGTTGTGGTTGTTGCGACGGGCGTGCTCGATCGACTCGCGGGCCACCTCGACCGGGTCGCCGACACCGTTGCCCGGCTCGGGGGCGAACACCGGGGTGCCCGCGCGCTCACCGACCACCTGGAGCTGGGTGACCGCGTTGGGCCGCTGGAGGTCGGCGGCGACCAGCAACGGTGTGTTGCGGTCCGCCGAGAGCCACTTGGCCAGCTTGCCGGCCAAGGTCGTCTTACCCGCGCCCTGGAGACCCGCGAGCATGATCACGGTGGGCGGGTTCTTCGCGAACCGGATCTGGCGGGTCTCGCCACCGAGGACCTCGACGAGTTCCTCGTTGACGATCTTGATGACCTGCTGGGCGGGGTTGAGGGCCTTGGAGACCTCCTCACCGCGGGCGCGCTCCTTGATCCGCGCGATGAAGTCGCGGACCACCGGCAGCGCGACGTCCGCCTCCAGCAGCGCGAGACGGATCTCGCGCGCGGTCGCGTTGATGTCCTCCTCGGACAGGCGCCCCTTGCCGCGCAGCGAGGAGAAGACCGATGTCAGCCGGTCGGAAAGCGTCTCGAACACGAGTCAGGCCAGTCCTTCGTCTCGGGATTGCTCATCTAGACTACCCGCCCGCTCCTCCCCGGCGTCACCTCCGTCGTCGTCCGCGTCCCCGAACGACGACGCGGGGCGCGCGAGGCCCTCGGCTCCGCACGCCCCGCGTTCCGGGACACCCGGGGATCACTCTCCCCCGTCGGCCCCCTCGACACCGTCCTCGGTGCCCTCGGTCTGCTCGGTGGTCGCGCCGTCCTCGGCGCCCTCACCGTCCTCGGTGGCCTCCGCGTCACCGGACAGCGTGGCCTCCTTCTGCTCCACCAGGGCGGCGAGCATCTCCTCCTGCTGGGAGGAGGTCAGGCCGCGGGTGGACAGGACCGCGTCGGCGTCGATGTTGTAGTCCTCGGGGTCGGAGCTGGTGACGTTGTAGTCGATGCCGCACGACAGGTCGAGGGTGCCACCGGCCTCCAGGGAACCGGACTCGGAGCACTCCTGGGTACCGAGCTCGTCGTTGCTGAAGGTCACGTCCATCCGGATCAGGACGGTGCCGCTGCTGTTGGACCCGGCGTCGTAGACGGTGCCGGACCAGGTGCAGCTCGGACCCTCGTCACAGTTCAGGCTGCCCGTGTCCGCCTGCCAGGCGGCCTCCACGCGCGCGTCCCGGGAGTTCGTCAGCTCCTCCTCGGCCGCGGTGGTCAGACCGGAGTAGAGCTCCTCGACGGCGGCCTCGTCGGCCTCGGCGAGGTCCAGCCGGACCTGGGGACCGTTCTCGGCGCCCTCGGGGACCAGTTCCTCGATGGCGATGCGCACGAGCCGGTTGGTCTCGGCGTCGACCCAGACCTGGTTGCGCTCGCCCGCCAGATCGATCCGGTAGACGCGGGTGCCGTCGAGGTCCTCCTCCACCGCGTTGTCGTCGTCCAGCTCCATACCGCCGAGGATCTCGGCGAGCGCCGGCGGCGCGAGGGTGCTGGAGGGGTTGATGCCCGCCTGCCCGGTGGTGGCCCGGACCCAGTTGCCCTCGAAGTCGTCGCTGTCGGGGCCGAAGACGTTCCGGTCGAGCCAGAACTCCTCGTCGGCGCGCAGGAACAGCTTGCCGTCGGCGACCGCCACCTCGGCGTTCGCGCCGTTGACCTGGAAGGTCCCCTGTGCCGCGCCGCCGTCGGCGACGGTGAGGGTGGTCTCCTGGACGTCGGCGCCGACACTGCCGGCGATCTGCCCGGTGGCGACCAGGGCCGGGTAGCCGGCGAGGTCCGCCAGGGCCTCCTCCAGCAAGGGGGCCGCGTCGACCGGAGCGGCGGTCTCGGAGGCGGGCTCCTCCGTCTCCTCGCCGTCCCCGAGGGAGCATCCGGCCAGGCCCAGCACGGCGATCGTGCCCATCGCGGCGAAGGCGAACCGTCCGCCTCTTCGCCCCCTGGTGTGAGTAACCGGCGCCATCTTGCCTCCTGCCCCCTACGAACGCGGGGTGCTGATACGAATCGGCGTGAAGTGGGTCGTCGGAGAGGGATCGGCTCCTGACGGCCGCCCTCCGCTCTCCGGTACGGGGTGCGGGTGCGTGTCCCCTCCGGTTCGCACCGGACGGGGAGGGTGGACTCGAGGTCACCCGTCGATGGTCCGCCGCCCTCACGGGGTCGGACCGCCGCACCGCTCCGAAAGGGTACCGAACCGCGACATGGGCCACCGCCGAGAACGCTCGGCGATCATGTGCGCATATCCGACGCCCAGGATGAGAACTGTACTTCCAGCGGAAGAGTGACCTGTCCATCACGCCCGAGGACGTCCGCGCTCCCGCGGACGCCCGATTCCACACCCCGGTGAAAGCGGAAGGGGCCGGCGGGTGTCCCCCGCCGGCCCCTTCTCACCTCAGCGCGTCGATGGTCCGGAGGCGTCGACCTCGACGTTGAGATCGCTCCCTCCGCCCCGCGATGAGGCCTTCTCCCCGCCCGGAGGCATCGACGGGGAGAGGGTCCGGTCCTTCGTCGCCTCGAACTCGTCGAAGGAGTAGGCCGACTCGGAGTGCAGCTCGTGGTCGAGGCCGTTGGTCTCGATCTCCTCGGGGAGACGGAACCCGATGATGAGGTCGATCACCTTCGCGATCAGCCAGGTGACGGCGAAGGAGTAGAGGAGGACACCGACGATGGAGACGGCCTGCGCGGCCAGAAGGCCGGGACCCCCGCCGTCGAGGATCCCGCCGCCCTCGCCGCCGGGCACCGCGGAGGAGGCGACCAGCCCCAGGGCGAGGCAACCGACGATGCCGCCCACCAGGTGGATACCGACCACGTCGAGGGCGTCGTCGTATCCGAACCTGAACTTCCAGCCGATCGCGTAGGCGCACAGGGAGCCGGCCAGGGCTCCGACGACGATCGCGCCGACCGGGGTGACGTCGGCCGCGGCCGGGGTGATGGCGACCAGGCCGGAGATCGCGCCGGAGGCCAGGCCCAGGGCGCTGATCCTCCCCGAGCGGAGGCGTTCGACCAGCATCCAGGCGACCATGGCCGCGGCCGTGGCGACCTGGGTGTTGACCAGGGCCAGCGCGGCCTGCTCGTCGGCCGCGTAGGCGGAACCGCCGTTGAACCCGAACCAGCCGAACCACAGGAGGGCGACGCCCAGCAGGACGAAGGGCATGTTGTGGGGTCGGGTCCCCTCGGAGCCGAAGCCCTTGCGCCGGCCGAGGACGATGACCAGGGCCAGCGCGGCCGCCCCGGCGTTGATGTGGACGGCGGTGCCGCCTGCGAAGTCGATGACCTCGGGCAGCCCCGTGTACTCGTGCAGCGAGGAGATCCAGCCGCCGCCCCAGACCCAGTGGGCGACGGGGAAGTAGACCGCCAGGGCCCAGACCGGAACGAAGAGGAGCCAGGCCCCGAACTTGGCGCGGTCGGCGATGGCCCCACTGATCAGGGCCACGGTGATCACCGCGAACATCAGCTGGAAGCCGGCGTCCACCAGGAGGGGGTATCCGCCCTCCGGGTCGACGCCGGTGACGAGGTCGGCGAGGCCGACGTGGTCGAGTCCGCCGATGAACAGGTCGAGGGCTCCCCTGCCGGGGGCGTAGGTCAGGGAGTGACCGACCAGCACCCACAGGACGCTGACGAGGGCGATGCTGCTGAAGCTCATGAGCATCATGTTGAGGACGCTCTTGGCCCGCGCCATGCCTCCATAGAAGAAGGCCAGCCCCGGGGTCATGAGCATCACCAGCGCGGCGCTCATCAACAGCCACGCGGTGTTTCCCGTGTCGATCATCTGTCGCCTCCAAAGGACGTCTCGCGAAGGCGGTGTTCGACGAGCGCACCGTCGAGCCCGGTCGTGTCCACCACGGCGACCACTGTCCGACCCCGGTGTTTCCCGACCGAGCCGGCCGTGTTGCGCGAACGTGAAAGAGCCGGGCGTGGTGTTACGAAGACGTGAACGCCCGGACCGCACACGCGAAGACGGCCGGGCGCCCCGTTCGGGGTGCCCGGCCGTCGTGCCCGGTGGCGGCCTCGGCTCAGCCGAGGATGGCGTCCACGAAAACCTCCGGGTCGAAGGGCGCCAGGTCGTCCGGGCCCTCGCCGAGACCGACGAGCTTGACCGGGACGCCCAGCTCCCGCTGGACCTGGACGATGATGCCGCCCTTGGCGGTGCCGTCGAGCTTGGTCAACGCGATGCCGGTGACGTTGACGACCTCGGCGAAGACCCTCGCCTGGCGCAGGCCGTTCTGGCCGGTGGTGGCGTCAAGGACGAGGAGGACCTCGTCGACCTGGGACTTCTTCTCCACCACACGCTTGACCTTGCCGAGCTCGTCCATGAGCCCGGTCTTGGTGTGCAGACGGCCCGCCGTGTCGATGATGACGGTGTCGGCACCGTCCTCCACACCGCGCGCCACGGCGTCGAAGGCCACGCTGGCGGGGTCGGCCCCCTCCTCCTTGCGCACGACCGGAGCGCCCACCCGGGAGCCCCAGGTCTGGAGCTGTTCGCTCGCGGCGGCACGGAAGGTGTCGGCCGCGCCGAGGACCACGCTGTGGCCGTCGCCGACCAGGACGCGGGCGAGCTTGCCGGAGGTCGTGGTCTTGCCGGTGCCGTTGACGCCGACGACCATGATCACGGCGGGACGGTCGCCGAGCGGTCCGGTGCGCACGGCGCGGTCGGTGTCGGATCCGATCTGCGCGAGGAGCTCCTCGCGCAGCAGGGCGCGCACGTCGTCGGTGTCCCGGGTGCCGAGCACCTTGACCCTGGTGCGCAGGTTCTCGACGATCTGGGTGGCCGAGGTGACACCGATGTCCGCGGTGATCAGCGTGTCCTCGATCTCCTCCCAGGCGTCCTCGTCGAGGTTCTTGGCGGAGAGCAGGTTGAGCAGCCCCTGACCGAGGGAGCTCTGGGAACGGGCCAGACGCGCCCGTAGGCGGACCATGCGTCCGGCGGACGGTGGCGGGGTCTCGATCTCGGGTTCGGCCGGTTCGACCGGGGACGCGGGAAGGGGCTCCTCCACGGGAGGGGCCTGGGCCGGAGGCGTGACGACGGTCCCCGGATCCCGTTCCCGGTCCTCCTCCGGCGCGGCCGTCCCGGTCTTCTCGACGACCTCCGGCTTGGCCTCCTCCTTGCCCGGCGTGACCGAGCGTCGGGCCTTGACCAGGAAGAACCCGCCGACCACCAGAAGGGCGACGACGACGATGATGCTTACGAGCAAGGTGTAGTCCATAGCGGGACCAGTCTCCCAGAGTGTTCGACGCCTTCGCATCACACGGTGGTGACGCGCGGGCCGCGATCGGCCTCGTCAGAGCCCGCTCAGGTGCCTCTATGACGTGTGGTGCGCAGGATGAGCACGAAGAAGGGCGCGCCGAGAAAGGCGGTCACCACGCCGATCGGCAGCTCCGCGGGGGCGACCACGGTACGGGCGACGATGTCGACGGTGACCATGAAGGCGGCGCCGATCAGGATGGTGACGGGAAGGATCGCCCGGTAGTTCGACCCCACCAGGCGACGCACGATGTGCGGCACGACGATGCCCACGAACCCGATCAGTCCGCTCACCGAGACCGCCGCCGCGGTGGCCAGAGAGGCCGCCGCGATGACCGCGCCGCGCACGAGGGCCGGGTTGAGGCCGAGGCTGACCGCCTTGTCGTCCCCCAGCGCGAGCATGTCGAGCAGGTAGCCCGAGAGCAGGAGGACGCCCAGTCCCACCAGCGCGTAGGGGAGGATCAGGCGCACGTCGTCCCAACCGCCGCGGCCCAGACCGCCCAACAGCCAGGCGTAGATGCGCTGAAGCTGATCCACGCCCATCTGTTGGACGAGGGTCTGCGCCGCGGACAGGAAGGAGGAGACCGCCACACCGGAGAGCACCAACGCGGCGGTGCCCCCTCCTCCGGCCGTGGCTCCGAGCAGATAGGCGGAGGCCACGCCCGCGAGGGCGCCGACGAAGGCCGCGACGGGGACGAGCGCTCGAGGGTCACCGAAGAGGTCCTGACCGAACACCATGACCATGGTGGCGCCGAGACCCGCGCCGGCCGCCGCTCCGAGCAGGAACGGATCGGCCAGGGGATTGCGGAAGACGCCCTGGTAGGCGCCTCCCGCGGTGGCCAGGAGGGCACCGACGATCGCTCCCGCCACCACTCGGGGCAGACGCAGCTCCATGAGCAGCGCCTCCTGCCGTTCGGTGAGGGGGGTCTCCACCCCGCCGAACGGCAGGAGGGAGAGCAGGTGACGGAAGACGTCGGCGGCCGTGATGGACGCCGCGCCGGCGGAGATGCCGAAGAGACCGGCCACGAACAGCGCCGCGGCGCCGCCCAGCAACCAGCCGAACGGGATTCCGAACCCCTTCACTCCTCCGCCTCTCGCCCGCCGTTCCGTTCGGTCCTACCGACCGGCGCTCTCCTTGACGGCCTCGCCGACCTCGTCGGCGAAGTCGACGACGCGCGGTCCCCAACGGGAGGAGGTGTCGGGGTCGAGCAGATGGACGGCGTCGTTCTCGACGGCGGCGACGGTGTCGAAGGCCGGGCGGTCGGCGACGGCCTCCACCGCGGCCTCGTCCCCGTAGGAGAGGAAGATCAGGTCCGGGTTCTCCTCGACCACGAACTCCGCGGAGAGCTGCGGGTAGTCGCCGCTCTCCTCGTCGGCGGCCCGATCGGCGATGTTCACCAGACCGAAGGCGGAGTAGACCTGCCCCACGAAGGTGGCGGAGGTCGCGGAGAAGAGGGTGTCGTCGAGCTCCTGGTAGAAGGTGAGCTCGGTGTCGCCCAGCTCGGCGCAGACGGACTCGACGATGCCGTTGAACTCGCTCTCGACCCGGTCGGCCTCGGCGTCGGCCTCCTCGGTGTTACCGGTGACCTCGCCGAGTACGCGGATCTGGGCGTAGACGTCCTCCATGTCGGTGGCGCCGCCCAGTACGAGGGAGGGGATGCCGACCGCGTCGAGCTGGTCCACCGAGTCCACGGCGCTGTCGGCGAGGACGACCAGGTCGGGGTCGTACTCGCTGATGGCCTCGACGCTGGGGGTGAAACCGCTGAGTTCGGTGGTGGGGGCCTCCGGCGGGAAGTCGGAGTACTCGTCGGCGGCCTCGACCAGGTCGCCCGCGCCGATGGCGAAGAGCGTCTCGGTGTTGCTCGGTGAGAGCGAGACGATGCGCTCGGGGGCCTCTTCCAGGGTGACCTCGCCGACGGCGTCGGTGACGGTCACGGGGAAGGTCCCGTCGCCGATGGGGGCGCGGTCGGCGGAGGCCTCGGGGACGCCGCACTCCGCGGACGCGGTGTCGGTCGTGGTCTCCTCTGCGCCCTCGGGCTCGGAGTCGCCGGTGCCGCAGGCGGTCAGGGCGAGCGTGGCGCCCAGGAAGGCGGCGGGCAGGGCGAGGCGGGACGCGTGTCTGTGACGGGGACGGTGGTCCCGGTCACCCCACACGGCGGCGAGGGCGGGATGGGACGGGCGGGAGATCCGCACGGTGCTCCTTCGATGGACCGGGGAGGAGCACGGCCCAGGCGGGGACGGCCGGTCCTTCCCACGAGGACTGGAACGTCGGCGTCGAAGAGGCGACCTGGCTCATCCCCGCCTGGGCGGGGCTTCACAGTTGCGGGACAGCGCCGGGTTGGCGGCCGGATGCGGCCGTGTACCGGACTTCGCTCGTTCGACACCGGTCGTGCCGTTCGGAGCGGCACAACCCCTCTACTGTACTCGGCGGTCGTTCGCGGCGAACATGGCGATCACACCCGCTTTGACCTGCGTGTCCTTCGACCTCGGCCGGGGTTTCCAATGAAACGGTCGTCCTTCCGGCCTACTTTTCGGTCGAGCACGTTCTTATTACTTGTCCAAGAAAGAGCGATCAGTCCGTTTTATTAATAGTTGTTACAGCAGGGGAAACATAGTCCACTTCGACCCGCCATGTAGCCATATTGAGTCTTAATGAACATTGACACCCCACATCGCACACGGCAATGATCACGTTGCCATGCGCGCCGACCATCCGATTCCCCGGACACCCCTCGGCGTATCCCCCCGTGTGTGCGTCTCCATGCCCGGCGGGCCGCCGTTCCCCCACTGTCCTGAGGCGCGCACGAGAAGGGATGTGTTGACAAGGTGGTACCCCACCGCTCACGCCTGGCCTCCCTCGCCGGGTTGACACTCATGGCCGGACTGGTCGTGGCCACGCCCGCGAGCGCCGACGAGGAGGCCGGGCTCGCCCCCCTGTACCCGGCCCCCACCGCGGAGAACGGCGAACTCGCCCACCAGGTCCAGGACCTGTGGTTCATCGAACTGGAGAGCCCGCCCACCTCCGAGGGCACCTCCGCGGCCCGCGTCGAGAACGAGCACACCGAATTCCGCGCCGAGGCGGAGGAACAAGGACTCGAATACACCGAGCGCCTCTCCTTCGACGAACTGTGGAACGGTCTCTCCGTCGAAATGGACGACACCCAGGTGAGCGCCGCCCGGGAGATCTCCGGTGTGGCCGCCATCCACCCCGTGGTGCGCTACGAGATCCCCGACCTGGACGACAGCGCTCCCGAGATGGACACCGCGCTGGGCATGACCGGCGCCGACATCGTCCAGAGCGAACTCGGCATCACCGGCGAAGGCCTGCGCGTGGCCATCATGGACACCGGGGTCGACTACACCCACCCGGACCTCGGCGGCCCCGGTGAGTTCCCCACCGAGCGCGTGGTGGCCGGCCACGACTTCGTCGGCGACGACTACAACGCCGGGAACCCGAACGCCGACACCCCCGCCCCCGACGACGACCCGCAGGACTGCAACGGCCACGGCACCCACGTCGCCGGCATCGTCGGCGCCGAGGGGAAGGTCACCGGTGTGGCCCCCGACGTCGTCTTCGGCGCCTACAAGGTCTTCGGCTGCACCGGCTCCACCTCCGCCGACATCATGATCGCCGCCATGGAACAGGCTCTGGCCGACGACATGGACGTGCTCAACATGAGCGTCGGCTCGGCGCACTCCTGGCCGCAGTACCCGACCGCCATCGCCTCCGACAACCTCGTCGACGAGGGCATGGTCGTGGTCGCCTCCATCGGCAACGAGGGGGCCAGTGGCCTGTACTCGGCCGGAGCCCCCGGGCTGGGCGCCGACGTCATCGGGGTCGCCGCCTACGACAACACCCACATCCGCGCCTCCGCCGCCGAGGTCACCCAGAGCGGTGAGACCGTCGCCTACATGGAGATGGGGGACGCGCCCCTGCCGCCCACCTCGGGCGAGAGCGACGAACTCGTCCACATCGGCCGAGGCTGTCTGGCCGCGGGCGACGAACTCGAAGGCGACCCCGCCGGCAAGACCGCGCTGATGGTGCGGGGCGAATGCACCTTCACCGAGAAGTACGACGCCGCCGTCGACGCCGGCGCCACCGGTGTCGTGGTCTACAACAACCTGCCCGGCATGTTCGCCGGCGGCGGCATCGTCGACCGGGGCGCCTTCTCCATCGGCGTCACCGACGAGATCGGCGCGCACCTCCTCGAACTCCTGGAGGCCGGCGACCCCGTCACCCTCACCTGGACCGGCGAAGAGGCGACCATCCCCAACCCGACCGGCGGCCTCATCAGCAGCTTCAGCTCCTACGGCCTGGCCGCCGACCTGGACCTGAAGCCGGACATCGGCGCCCCGGGCGGTCTGATCAACTCCACCTACCCCATGAACCGGGGCGGGTACGCCACCGTCAGCGGCACCTCGATGTCCGCTCCGCACGTCGCCGGCGGCGTCGCCCTCCTCCTGGAGGCGCGCCCCGACCTGGAGGCGCACCAGGTGCGCGACGTCCTCCAGAACTCGGCCGACCCGAAACGCTGGTGGGGGAACCCCGACCTCGACGCCCTGGACAACGTGCACCGTCAGGGCGCGGGCATGCTCGACGTCCCCGGGGCCGTCCTGGCCACCACGTCGCTCTCCCCCGGCAAGCTCGCCCTGGGCGCCACCGAGGGGCCGGTGACCGAGACCGTCACCATCACCAACGACGGCGACGCCGAGACCACCTATGAGATCTCGCACGCGCCCGCCCTGGGCACCCACGGCGACACCTTCGAGCCGCGGTTCAACGACTCCTACGCCGAGGCCTCCTTCGACTCGACCGAGGTCACCGTGGCGGCCGGCGCCTCCGCCTCCGTCGAGGTGACCTTCACCCCGCCGGCCGACGAACTCCACCAGATGATCTACGGCGGCTACGTCGAGGTCACCGAGGTCGACGGTGAGCAGGAGACCTACCGCGTCCCCTACGCCGCCTACAACGGCGACTACCAGGCGATCGAGGCGATGACCCCGATCACCGACGGGGACGGCGTCACCCACGACCTGCCGTGGCTGACCAGGATGACCGACTGCGCGGTCCTCTCCGGGCTGGACTGCTCCGGCGACGGAGGCTCCTACGAGAACCGTGCCGACGGCGAGACCTACACCCTGGGCGTGGTCGACGGTCTGCCCGACGTCCCGTACGTGATCGCGCACTTCGACCACCACGTCACCAAGCTGGAGATGACCGTCGTCGACGAACGCACCGGCCGTCCGGTCCACCCGGACCGCAACGTGGCGGTGTCGGTCGACTACGTCAACCGCAGCGCGAACGGCACGGCCTTCTTCGCCTACCCCTGGGACGGCACCGTGACGGACCGGCACGGTCGCGTGACCGATGTCCGTGACGGCTCCTACCGGCTGGAGGCCCGGGCCCTGAAGGCGCTCGGCGACCCGGAGAACCCGGACCACTGGGAGACCTGGACCTCCCCGGTCATCACCATCGACCGAGGCTGATCCACCCACGCACGACGCGGGGCCGGCCCCCTCTCCGGAGGCCGGCCCCCTTCGTTCGTCGTGGGGGTGGGACGAGGCGGGCGTACACTGCGAGACCTGGACGCGACCGCCGTCTCCCCACCTCGAAGGGACACATCGACCCATGGCCGGATTCCTCAGCCGACTCTTCGGCCCCGAACCCGAACCCGTCCGGGCGGAGCTCGACCGCGCAGGGTACGAGGAGGTCCTGGGTCTCCTGCGGAGCGGCCACAAGATCCACGCCATCAAGCGGATCCGAGAGCTCACCGGGCTGGGACTGGCCGAGGCCAAGAACCTCTCCGAGGCCATCGAGGCGGGACGATGGGCGCCCGCCCCCGCGCCGGGACGGAGCCTCGCCGACCGCGTCCGGGAACTGCTGTCCCAGGACCGTATCGCCGACTCGGTCGCGCTGGTCGCGAAGGAGACCGGGATGACCGAGGACGAGGCCTCCCGCTTCATCGGCTCCCTCGACCGCTAGGGGCCGGCTAGGGCTCGTCGCCCCGGGTGGAACGCAGACGCGCCGCCCCGTACCCGAGCAGGGCGGTCGAGGGCAGGGCGATCGCCATGGACAGGCCCGCGCGACGGACCTTGCGTTCGGCGCAGGAGGCGTCCACCCACTCCTGTCGGAGCAGCTGTTCGAGATCCTCGCCCCGATCCCGGTGGTCGTCCCACAGGGACGGGCCCACCCACACGATCGGGGTGCAACGCACCCTGCCCTCCTCACCGGGCGGGGGTTGGGCCCCGTACGAGGTGCCGAGCAGGACGCACACCGTGAACACACCGGACCCACCGGTGGCCAGGCAGGCACGCACCGCGCCGGGATAGTGGCGCATGCGTCGTCTGGCCCACAGGGCCAGGGGGATGAAGAACACGGCTGCCGTTTCATGAAGGGGATCGGGGCATCCGCAAGGCTAGAGCCCCCCGCCCGTCAGGATCAGCCTCCGAGCGCCCCGCCCTCGGTGAGTTCGGCCACGCGCCGTTTCCCCGATACCCCTCGGCGATCTACGAAGCGGGGCGTTCGAGCTTCTGGCTGATCACCTGGGAGATGCCGTCACCCTGCATCGTCACGCCGTACAGGGCGTCCGCCGCCTCCATCGTGCGCTTCTGGTGGGTGATCACGATGAGCTGGGACGAGGCCCGCAACTCCTCGAAGATCACCAGCAGACGCTGGAGGTTGGTGTCGTCCAGGGCCGCCTCGACCTCGTCCATGACGTAGAACGGCGAGGGCCGCGCCTTGAAGATCGCCGCGAGGAAGGCCACCGCCGTCAACGAGCGCTCGCCACCGGACAGCAGTGACAGCCGCTTGACCTTCTTGCCCGGGGGCCGGGCCTCGACCTCGATACCGGTGGTCAGCATGTCCTCGGGGGTGGTCAGCACCAGCTTCCCCTCGCCACCGGGGAACAGACGGCCGAAGATCGCCGCGAACTCGCGTTCCACGTCCAGGTAGGCGGAGGAGAAGACCTCCTGCACCCGGGCGTCGACCTCGGCGACGATGTCCATCAGGTCGCGTCGGGTCTTCTTCAGGTCCTCCAACTGGGCGTTGAGGAAGGCGTGCCGTTCCTCCAGAGCGGCGAACTCCTCCAACGCCAGGGGGTTGATCTTGCCCAACTGGTTGAGCTGACGTTCGGCGGTCTTGAGCCGCTTGGCCTGCACCTCGCGCACGTACGGTAGCGGGACCGCGTCCTCGCCCGCGTCCACCGGCGGCGGCACCGGGACGCGGGGGCCGTACTCGGCGATGAGGGTGGGCACGTCCACGCCCAGCTCCTCCAAGGCCTTGGTCTCCAGTTGTTCCAGGCGCAGCCTGCGCTCCGCCCGGGCCATCTCGCCACTGTGCGCGGAACTGGTGAGCTTCTCCAGTTCGACGGAGAGTTCGCGTACTCGGGCGCGCACGGTCTTCAGCTCGCCGTCCCGGGCCTCGCGTTCGGCCTCGGCGGCGGAGCGCTCGGTCTCGGCGGCGGCCAGGGAGAGCGCGATCCGCTCCAAGGCGAGACCGGCGCTCTCCGCGACGGCCCGGGCGACGGTGGCCTGGGCCGCGCGCCGACGACGACGTTCGGCCTCACGCTCCACGGCCCGACGTTCCTCGGCAGCCTGGGCCCGCAGCGCCTCGGCCCGGCCCGCCATCGAACGCGCGCGCTCCTCGGCGGTGCGCACCGCCAGCCGACGTTCCATCTCGGTGGCGCGGGCCTGTTCCGCCAGAGCCGACAGTTCCTCACGGTGGTCGGCGTCGGGAGCCTCCTCCTCGACGGCCGCGGCGATCTCCTCCGCCTCGGCCAGCTCCTCCTCCAACCGCTCCAGCCGCTCGCCGTCCTCGCCGCGCGCGGCGGCGGCCTTGACGGCGGCGGCCGCGTAGCGCTCGGACTCGGCCTCCGCCGAGCGGGCCTGACCGGCGAGCTTGCCCAGGCGCTGGGCCGCCTGATTGCGCGCGCGGTCGCTCTGACGGCGCCGGGCGGTGAGCTCCTCGGCGGCGGTGGCGACCTCGGCCCGTTCCCGGCGGGCGGTCTCCAGCTCGGCCGCCACCCGCTTGGCGTTCTCGGTGGCGGCCTCCAGCCGTTCGGCGGCCTCGTCCACCGCGGCCTGGACCTCCAGCAGGCTGGGCGCGGCGGCGGTTCCGCCGTGGACCATCTCGGTGGCGAACACGTCGCCCTCGGGGGTGACGGCTCGTACGCCCGGCAGGGCCTCGACCAGTTCGAGCGCGCTCCGGGTGTCCGGGACCAGGGCCACCCGGTCCAACAGGGCGGCGACGGCGTCGGCCAGGTGCTCGGGGGCCTGGACCGCGTCGGCGGCGTAACGCACTCCCGAGGGCACCTCCGGCCAGGAGGCACGGTCGAGCGAGGGGACCGCCCGGGCCACCACGATGCCGGCCCGGCCCGCGTCCTCGGACTTGAGGAGTTCCAGGGCGGCCATGGCGCTGTCGTGGTCTCGAACGGCCACGGCTCCGGCGGCCACCCCGAAGGCGGCCGCGACGGCGGTCTCGTGTCCGGAGTCGACCTGGACGAGGGCGGCCAGACCGCCGAGCATGCCGGGCAGCCCCGCTTCCAGGAGCGTGCCGGCACCGTCCTTGTGCGCCAGCCCCAGTTCCAGGGCCTCCTTACGGGCCGCCAGGGCGGCGCGCTCGCCCTCGGCGGCGCGTTCCTCTCCGCGGAGACGGTCGAGTTCGACGTCGGCGGCGGACAGACGTCGTGCGTACAGCTCCTGGGTCTGGTCGAGTTCGGCGTCGCCCTCATCGAGACCGGCGGCCTCCTCGGCGGCCATCTCGTACTCGGTCTGGGCGGTGCTCGCGCGTTCGGCGGCCTGGCGGGCCGACTCCTCCAGCCGGGTGATCTCGGTCTCGTGGGAGGCCACGCGTCCGCGCAGACTCTCCACCCTCGCGGCGAGCCGGACGATGCCCTCTCGGCGTTCGGCGGCGGCCCTCGAGGCCGCCTCCAGGCGCCGCTCCTCACGGCGCAGGGCGTCCTCGGCGGCGGCACGCTCGGTGACACCGGTCTCCAGGATCTCGCGGGCCTCCTCCAGCCCCGCCTGGAGCTCCTCCTCCTGGGCGGCGACCTCCTCGGCCTCCATCTCCAGTTCCTCGGGATCCCGGCGGCGGATGATCTCGCCCTGCACGGCGACGAGGTTCTGGTGCCGTTCGGTGGCCAGGCCGCGTACGGCGTCCAGGCGTTCGGTGAGGCGGGAGAGCGCGTGGTAGGTGTCGCCGGCCCTGGCCAGCGCGGGCGCGGCCGCGGTGGCCTGCGCCTCCAGCTCGGCCTCGCGCCCTTGGGCCTGTTCGAGGGCGGCCTCGGCGGCCCCGCGCCGCTGGAGGACCTCCTTCTCGTCGGCCTCCTCCTTGGCGAGCTGTTCGGTGAGGGTGACGATGTCGTCGGCGAGCAGCCGCAGGCGGGCGTCGCGCAGGTCGGCCTGGATGACGGCGGCCTTACGGGCCAGTTCGGCCTGGCGGCCCAGGGGTTTGAGCTGACGACGCAGCTCGGCGGTCAGGTCGGTGACCCGGTCGAGGTTGCCCTGCATCGCGTTGAGCTTGCGGATCGCCCGCTCTTTGCGCTTGCGGTGCTTGAGGATGCCCGCGGCCTCCTCGATGAGGGCGCGACGCTCTTCGGGACCCGCGTGCAGGACGGTGTCCAACTGGCCCTGACCGACGATGACGTGCATCTCCCGGCCGATGCCGGAGTCGCTGAGCAGGTCCTGGATGTCCAACAGACGGCAGGTGTCGCCGTTGATCGCGTACTCGGAGCCGCCGTTGCGGAACATCGTCCGCTTGATGGTGACCTCGGTGTAGTCGATCGGCAGGGCGCCGTCGGTGTTGTCGATGGTGAGACTGACCTCGGCGCGGCCCAACGCCTGGCGGGTGGAGGTGCCCGCGAAGATCACGTCCTCCATCTTGCCGCCGCGCAGGGACTTGGCGCCCTGTTCGCCCATCACCCAGGACAGGGCGTCGACGACGTTGGACTTGCCCGAGCCGTTGGGCCCCACCACACAGGTGATGCCGGGCTCGAAACGAAGGGTGGTGGCCGACGCGAACGACTTGAAGCCGCGCAACGTCAGATTCTTCAGGTACACCAGCACCTCCCACGACGGTCACCGTTGTCGCCACGGGTGGTCACCACGAGGCCGACAACAAGGGTGCCACGAAGCGGGGCCCGAAGAGGGAGGTTGGGCACTTCACCCTGGATGAACTGCGCCACCGTCGTCGCGCGAAGGGCGGGTGAACGGGGGGCCGATGACAGG
This sequence comes from Nocardiopsis sp. LDBS1602, assembly GCF_035818715.1. Taxonomy (NCBI): domain Bacteria; kingdom Bacillati; phylum Actinomycetota; class Actinomycetes; order Streptosporangiales; family Nocardiopsidaceae; genus Nocardiopsis; species Nocardiopsis sp. LDBS1602. Next base: position 202,120 of record NZ_JAYLVW010000008.1, read on the forward strand.
GAGAGGATCCGGCGGACACGGAGGGTTGTCCTCAAGTCCGCCGGGTACAACGGTAAAAGAAGCCGCAAAGAAAGGGAAAGGGCGGCGGATGAACGGATGATCGACGGCACCACCGCGGGTGGAGGCCGTTATGAGACCGACCGATGCCGGTCGACGATCCGGCCAGGGACGCCTGTGCTGCGGTAGGCGTCCCCGTCAGTGGATCGGTGCGTCTCGTTCGGACCGTCGATCTCGTGGACGGTGAACGGAGCGACGCGGGTCAGGCGAGCGCGGGCTCGCGGTCGGTCGCACTGGTGGCGACGTCGGTGACGGCCATGCTGAGCTGGTCGTTCTGTGCCTGAAGACGGCTGATCTCGTCCTCGAGGTCGCGTACCCGCTTCTGAAGCCGTCGCATCTCCGAGACCATTCGAGGGTCGGAGCCGCCGACGTGGCCGAACAGAGCCTTCGCCATGATGTGGGTCCTCCACACTGAGTGACCAGTGGTGATGCGCACGTAGGACGTTCCCGTGGCCTACTCGGTCGATCGCCGATCTCACGGGTGGAAGGTGCGCGGTATGCCTTCCAGAGTCTCACCCTGCGCGCCGCTGGTCAAGATTGGATTACAACGGTCCGTAACTTCCACACCCCGTACAGAGATGATCAGGGCATGTGGCCGGGCACGGTCCGAATGTGATCCACCCCGGTTCTACGGGCCCCTCCGACGGAACCGCTCCCCCTCGCCGGCCGCGTACTCGCGTGCCGATCGGAGAACGGGGTCGGGTGGTCGGCCCTCGGGTGGTCCGTGGGCCATCGCGACCTCCCGGTCGCGCCGCTCCACGGCGCTTACTCGAACCGCGTTACCCTTCCAGCATACTCACCGTTCGACGAAACCGTCGAAGGAACCCCCCGCCTCGCCCCAACGTTCGACCACGGAATCCACACGACCGGGTGTTCCGTCACCCTTGAGCCGGTCCAGAAGCCGTTCGCAGGCGCTCTTCGGCCCCTCCGCGACGACCTCGACCCGACCGTCGTCCAGGTTCGTGGCGGCCCCCGTCAGACCCAGTTCGAGCGCGCGAGACCGCGTCCACCAGCGAAAACCCACTCCCTGAACGCGTCCGCGCACCCACGCGTTCATGCGGACCGGACGGTCCTCTTCCCCCATGACCCGGGCACTCCCTTACTTCGTGGGGACACTTTCCTCACCGACACGCCCGATTCTCTCGGCACGCTCCCACGGACCTCATGGACATGGCCCGAGCGCCTTCCGACAGATCGGATGACCGAGTCTCCCACGCCTCCCGGCCGTGACGGGTCGGGGCGGGCTCCCCCATCGAAGGCCGGACGGTCATACGCCGCCGGCGTTCTTCGCGCCGTCTCAGTGCAGAGCCGCGTCCGCCGGGGTGGTCCGCCAGGCATGGAAGGGGACGGTGAGCCCCGCACGGGTCGGCGCGCAGATCAGCGGACCGGCGTACGCGACCAGGTCGGGCGCGAAGGGGATCAGCCGGACGAGCCGCGGCGCGCCTCCGTCGACGGAGGCGCGGACGGTGAGCGCGTCCCCGGAGCGGCTGACCCGGATCAGGACTCGGCGGTCGAGCCAGTCCGGCACCGGAGCGACCGACCAGTCCGACACGCCATCGGTGACGACCGCCCCGAGTTGGGGCACACCGTCCGCGAACTCGACCCCGGCCTTGATCCAGTGGGTGTCGCCGGCCTTGATGAACACACCGGCCTGATCGAACTGCTCGGAGAAGGCGGCGGTGAACTCGACCTCGACGGCGCTGTCCCGGGCGAACGGAGAGAGGAGCGCGTGCTCACTCGCGTGGACGAACCCGTAGGAGGTGGTGCGCCAGGCGTCGCTGCCCTCGGCGGCCGTCACGAGCAGCTCCGAGCCGCGTTCCACGGCCGCGACGGGCGGGTTCGTCCAGCGGCCATTCGACCAGGCCAGGACCTTCGTGGACGCGGTCATGAAGGGCGGACCCCTCGGGGCGCCTTCTGGCAGGTCGGGCAGCTGAACGACGAGCGGTTCATGAACGCCTCGCGCACGATGGGGGTCCCACAACGGCCGCACGGCCGGTCACGGCGCCCGTACGCGTTCAGCCCGCGCTCGAAGTAGCCGCTCTCCCCGTTGACGTTGACGTAGAGACCGTCGAAGGTGGTGCCGCCCACCTCCAGAGCCTCGGACATCACGTCGGTCACGTGTCCCAGCAGTTCCAACGCCGCCGCGGTGTCCAGCCCCCGCGTGGACCGGGCCCAGTGCAGACGCGAACGCCATAGCGCCTCGTCCGCGTAGATGTTGCCCACACCACTGATCAGCGACTGATCCAACAGGGCGCGCTTGACCTCGGTCCGCTTGGCCCGCAGGGCCCGGACGAACACCTCCGGGACGAACTCCGGATCCAGCGGGTCCAGGGCGATGTGGTCCACCGAGGCGGGCACCTCGACCCGTTCGCCCGGTTCGTCCACCAACAGGTGACCGAAGGTGCGCTGGTCGACGAAGCGCAACTCGTTGCCGTCGGCCAACGGAAGCCGCACCCGCAGGTGCTTCTCGTCCGGTTTGCCCTGCGGCTGCACCAGCATCTGGCCGCTCATGCCCAGATGGGTCAGGAGCATCTCGCCGCTGTCCAGCACCAACCACATGTACTTGCCGCGGCGACGCACGGCCGTGGGGGTACGCCCCTCCAGACGTCCGGCGAAATCCGCGGGACCGGCCACGTGTCGGCGGATCGAACGCGGGTGCAGCACCTCGACGTCACCGATCCGACGGCCCACCGCGTGGTCGACGAGACCACGCCGTACGACCTCGACCTCGGGCAGTTCCGGCATCGCTCAGCCCTGCCCGCCGCCGGAGCGGCCCTTGGAACGGCCGCTCTGCGTCTTGCCGGAGCCCTGGCCCTTCTGGGGCCGGTCTCCGCCCTGCGCGGCGCTCTGCTCGGAGCGGGCGCGGATGGCCTTCCAGGCGGACTCGGCGGCCTGCTGCTCGGCCTCCTTCTTACTGCGCCCCTCCCCCAGGCCATAGCTCTCCCCCGCGACCCGGACGGTGGCACGGAAGGTCTTCTGGTGGTCGGGGCCGCTCTCGTCCACGTGGTATTCGGGCACACCGAGCATCTCGGCGGCGGTGAGCTCCTGGAGGGAGGTCTTCCAGTCCAGCCCCGCGCCCAGCCCGGAGGCGGTGGCGATCAGCGGGTCGAAGAGGCGGTGCACGAACTCCGAGGCCACGTCCAGGCCGCGGTCCAGGTAGACCGCGCCGATGATGGCCTCCAGGGTGTCGGCGAGGATCGAGGACTTGTCGCGTCCCCCGGTGCCCTCCTCGCCCCGCCCCAGACGGATGTAGGCGCCGATGCCCAGACCGCGCGCGACGTCGGCGAGCGCGCGCATGTTCACCACGGCGGCGCGCAGCTTGGCCAACTGCCCCTCGGGCAGGTCGGGGTGCTTGCGGAAGAGCGTGTCGGTGACCACCAGGCCGAGCACCGAGTCCCCCAGGAACTCCAGACGCTCGTTGGTCGGCAGCCCGCCCTTCTCGTAGGCGTAGGAGCGGTGGGTCAGGGCACGGAGCAGGATCTTGGGGTCCACCTCGACCCCGATCGCCTCGTGGAACGACCGGGCCTCGGAGACGGAGAGTTGGCTTGCCACGCGAGTTCGCTTCCTGTCGGGCGCGCCGGGCGCGCGGAACGGAGCGGCTTCCCCGGACCGACAGGACGCTCGAAAACGAGGTGATCGTCGCGGGAGCGTGCGCTCCCCCGGCGGCCACCACGAACTCGGGAGTCCCGACGGGACCGGAATCACCGGTGTCGAGGTGTTACGGAAGGGTGTCTTCCCCGACTCTGACAGATCACTCTACAAAGCCCGGGCGACGAAAGGACGTTCGGCGCGGTCACACCCTGAACAGCACGGCGGGGCGGCACCCTCATGGGTTCCGCCCCGTCGTGCGTTCGTCGAAGACCGGGATCGGGCGACAGGGCCCGGAGCCGGACAACCCGACGACCTTAAGCCGGGTTCGTGACCTGGCGGTTGTTGTAGGTGCCGCAGGTCGGGCACGCGATGTGGGGCTGCTTCGGGTCACGGCAGCGCGGGCAGTTGACCAGCACCGGGCGCGACGCCTTCCACTGGGAACGGCGGGTCCGGGTGTTGCTCCGCGACATCTTCCGCTTCGGGACGGCCACTTCAATCCTCCTGGGTCACCCCCGCGCGGTCGCGGGAGGTCGCTTATCTGGTCACCCCGCGCGCTGTGGCGGGGAGGGTGTGCTCCGGTCGGTCGGGCCCTGAGGCACCGCGGGCGACCGGTTCACGAGCTCATTTCCGGCCGGGGTCGTCCGCGATGGAGCGGAGCGCCTCCCAGCGCGGGTCGACGCCGTCGCCGTGCCCGTGGTCGGGGCCGGCCTCGGCGAGTTTGACACCACACTCGGAACACAGGCCGGGACAGTCCGGTTCGCACAGGGGCGAGAGCGGGAGCGCGAGCACGACGGCGTCTCGGACCACCGGTTCGAGGTCGAGCAGATCGCCCTCTAGATAGTAGTCCTCATCCTCGTCGTCCGCGTCCTCCTCACCGGCCGAGGCGGTACCGTCCTCGTCGTCGGCGTAGCGGTACAGCTCCTGGAAGCCCGCCTCCAGCTCCTCGGACAGGGGTTCGAGACAGCGAGAGCACTCGGCCGTGAGGCGTCCGGTGACGGTCCCGGTGACCAGGACCCCCTCCATGACGGCCTCCAGTCGCAGGTCGAGCTCGATCTCCTGGCCTTCGGGCACGCTCGCCATCGCCGTCGTGAACGCCTCGGGGAGGGTCACGATACGACTGACGGTCCGCATCGACCCCGGCTGGCGACCCAGCTGGCGGGTGTCGACCACGTACGGGTCGCGGGCATCTAGACGAGACAGGGTGATCGCGCTTTCAGGAGAGGTTCCGGGGGCCGGGCACGAGCTCGCCGACGCCGAGGCGTCGGTCGGTCACGGTGGTGCTGACCGGCCTGAGCGCACGCCGAAGACCGGCGACGCCCATGATCGAACCACGATTCTACCTACCATGTCCCGACCACCCAAATCGTGCTGTGCTCGCCTTGGTCCACGGGCGGCTCGACTCGTCCTGTAGAACACTCCCGGCCCCCGAACCGTGCTCGTTCCGGTCCTCCGCTCCGCTTCGGACCGTGTTCGAGCGGTTCAGGCGTACTTCTCGCGAAGGCGCTCCTGGACGTAGGGGGTGACCAGGCTGGAGACGTCGCCCCGGTGCAGGGCCAGCTCTCGGACGAGGCTGGAGGAGAGGAACGAGTACTGCGGGTTCGCGGTCATGAACATGGTCTCGACCCCGGAGAGGCGGTAGTTCATCTGGGCGATCTGGAGCTCGTAGTCGAAGTCGCTCACGGACCTCAGGCTGCGCACGATGGTCTCGATGCCGTTCTCGCGGCAGAAGTCGACGAGGAGTCCGTCGAACTCGCTGACGCTCACGTTGTCGAACTCGGAGGTGCTCTCACGGAGCATGTCGAGTTTCTCGGGGACGGTGAACAGGCCCCGCTTGTTGACGTTGTTGAGCACGGCGGTGACGACCTCGTCGTACTGCTTGGCGGCTCGACCGATGATGTCGATGTGACCGTAGGTCACCGGGTCGAAGGAACCCGGACAGACGGCTCGGCGCACGATGGATCGCCCCTCTCCAGAACTGCTCACGACTCTCACGGTCGTCGGGGTTCCTCACCCGACCCCCGATTCGGACAACACTCACATCATGCCCGCAATCACCCAGGGTGGGTTCGAAGAACGTCATCCCCACGACCTTCCATGGATCGTGTGAACCTTCCCGTGCGATAAGCCGGAAAACGTGACGTGTGCCCGCTTTCTACCCGGTTGCCCTCGCGTACCAGAGGATCGCCTCGCCGTACTTCCGGCTGCGATCGAGCTCGATCCCCTTCGGCCAGGCGGGTTCCGGACCGCGTTTGGAACGCTCGACCACGACCACCGTGTCCGTCGTGGTCCAGCCGTGGGCGACCAGGTCCGACAGGATCGAGCCGACCTCCTCGTCGGTGACCGCGTAGGGCGGGTCGGCGACGACCAGGTCGTAGGGGTCACCGGTGTTGTCCCGGGCCAGGACCCGCTCCACCCGGTCGGCGACCAGGCGCGCTCCGGGCATGCGCAGGGCGGCGATGTTGTCGCGGACCACCTGGGCGGCTTTGCGATCGGCCTCCACCAGCAGGGCGTGCGCGGCGCCGCGGGAGAGGGCCTCCAGACCGATCGCCCCCGATCCCGCGTACAGGTCCATCACCCGGACCCCGTCGAGGGAGCCCAGGTCGGATTGGACCGAGGAGAACAACGCCTCCCGGGCGCGGTCACTGGTGGGCCTGGTGGTGCGGCCGTCGGGGGCGGTGATCCGTCGGCCACCCGCCGCCCCTGCGATGATGCGGGTCATGGCCACCACGGTAGTGGGGTCTTCGGCCGCCCCTCCCCGCGCCGCCCGGTGGATCGACGACGCGGGGAGACCGATCAGGTCTTGTCGAGGTACTCGGCCCGCTCCTCGGGGAGCAGGGCCGCCAGCGCCTCCGCCAAGGGCGGATACGCCTTCAGGTCGGGGTCCTCCGCCACGTGGCGGGTGGCCTCCTCCCGGGCCTGGCCGATGAGTTCCTCGTCATAGGCCAGGGTGAGCATCCGCAGGCTGGAGCGGTTCCCGGACTGGGCGTCGCCGAGCACGTCGCCCTCGCGCCGCATCTCCAGGTCGGCGCGGGAGAGCTCGAATCCGTCCGTGGTGGAGGCCACCGCGGCCAGGCGTTCCCGGGCCGGGGTGCCCTCCTCGGAGTCGGTGACCAGCAGGCACAGCCCCGGAAGCCGACCACGGCCCACCCGTCCGCGGAGCTGGTGGAGCTGGGAGATCCCGAAGCGGTCGGCGTCCATGATCGCCATGACGGTGGCGTTGGGGACGTCCACGCCCACCTCGATGACGGTGGTGGAGACGACGACGTCGGTCTCCCCCGCGTTGAGGCGGCGCATGACCGCGTCCTTGTCGTCGGGCGCCATCCGGCCGTGCAGGGCCTCCAGGCGCACATCGGCCAACGGCCCCTCCTTCAGCCGGGCCAGGACGTCGAGGACGGCCAACGGCGGCCGGGCCCCCTGGACTTCCTCCTCCTTCGGGGCGTCCACCTCGTCTCCGGTCTCTCCCCCGCCGGAGCCGTCGGGTCCGTCGCCGATCCGGGGGCAGACCACGAACGCCTGGTGTCCTCGACCGACCTCCTCGCGGATCCGTTCCCAGGCCCGGGCCAGGTAGTGGGGTTTCTCACCGGCGGGGACCACGTGCGTGGACACCGGGGACCGTCCCTGGGGCAGCTGGGTCAGCGCCACCACGTCCAGGTCTCCGTAGACGGTCATCGCGACCGTGCGCGGGATGGGTGTGGCGGTCATGACCAGGACGTGGGGTCGACCATCGGTGGCCTTCTCCCGCAGGGCGTCGCGCTGTTCCACCCCGAAGCGGTGCTGTTCGTCGACCACGACCAGGCCCAGATCGGCGAAGGAGACGTGCTCCTGGAGGAGGGCGTGGGTGCCCACCACGATCCCCGCGGCCCCCGACGCGGCGTCCAGCAGGGCCTCCCTGCGGGAGGCGGCGTTCATCGAACCGGTCAGCAGGGCCACGCGTGTGGCGTTCTCCGCTCCGTCGATCTGCCCGGCCCTGGCCAGGTCCCCGAGCATGGCGCCGATCGAGCGGTGGTGCTGCTGGGCGAGGACCTCGGTGGGGGCGAGCATGACGGCCTGGCCACCGGAGTCGACCACCCGCAGCATGGCGCGCAGGGCCACGAGGGTCTTGCCCGCGCCCACGTCCCCTTGGAGGAGGCAGTGCATGGGGTGGGTGGCGTCCAGCCGTTCGGCCAATCGATCGCCGACCTCGCGCTGACCGTCGGTGAGGGTGAAGGGCAGCCGTGCGTCGAAGGCGTCGAGGATGCCGCCCTCCGCTCCCGGTCGGGGTCGGGCGGGCAGGTCCTCGGATTCACGGCGGCGTCGGGCCAGGGCCAGTTGGAGGACGAACGCCTCGTCCCACTTCAACCTGCGCCGGGCCGGGCGCAGTTGATCCATGTCCCGGGGCCGATGGATACGGGTCAGGGCCTCGTGCACGCCCAGAAGTCCCCGGTCCTCGCGCAGCCGGGGCGGGAGCGGGTCGGGTATGTCCACCGCGTAGTCGAGGGCGACCCCGATGGAGCGGGCGATGGTGGCCGAGTCCAGCCCCTTCACCGCGGGGTAGACCGGGATGACCTCGTCGGCGTAGGCGCGGGCGGCCTCCCCTTCCGAGCCGTCCTCGTCGAGCAGGACGTACTCGGGATGGTCGAGCTGTCGGCGTCCCTTGAAGGTCGAGACCCGACCGGAGAACATCGCCAGTCGTCCCGGAACCAGGGCGTTCTGGTGGTAGGAGCCGCGGTTGAAGAAGGTCAGGTGCAGGCGGCCGGTGCCGTCGGTGACGGTGGCCTCCATCATGTCCATGCGGCGGCGTCCCTGCCGGGCCGGAACGGTCTTCCTGCGGGCGTCGAGGACCTTGGCCTGCACGGTGACGTCCTCGCCCTCGCGTAGCAGCGCGAGGTCGGTGAGGTCGCCACGGCGGTCGTAGCGGCGCGGGTAGTAGCGCAGCAGGTCCCCGAGGGTGCGCAGGTCGAGTTTGTCGGCCAGGGCCTTGGCCGTCCTGCCGCCGAGCGGTCCCTTGCGCAGCGGCTCGTCCCAGGTGCTCACTGTCGTCCCCGTCCTGGACTGGTACGTCGATCCAACGCCACGTTAGACCTCCGGTGAGACGCGCCGGTCCCGCCGCACGAAGGCGGATCGGAGCGCCGTCGGCCCCGGATCGATCGGGGTGCTCTCCGGCGAGCCACACGTCCACTGCTCAGGAACGGTATACTCGGCAGAGTTCATCGCGTTTTCGCCATGCCCGTGTGGCTGATCTCGATGCTTCGGTGAGGTGCGCAAGGCTTCGGCCGCACCATGCCCCACCGTTGCGCGAACGGATACCGTCCAGTGGTCCGATTCCACCTTCGGACATGTCCGTCGTGTACTCTTCCGAGGTTGGCGTTCTCGCCGACCTGTCCGCCCGACCTCTCCCGGTCGGATGAACCTTCGCGTGCGGCGACGTGCGCGATCCCGAGCGCTTGAATGGAGTTACCGTGGCTTCCGTCTGCGACGTCTGCGGCAAGGGACCAGGGTTCGGTAACAGTGTTTCCCACTCGCACCGTCGCACCCGCCGCCGCTGGAACCCCAACATCCAGACCGTTCGCACCCGCGTGGGCGGCACGCCCAAGCGTGTGAACGCGTGCACCTCGTGCATCAAGGCCGGCAAGGTGACCCGCTAGGTCTCCCGCCCCTTTTCGAGATTGTGGGAAAGGCCCTCCGACTTCGGTCGGGGGGCCTTTTCCGTGTGCGCGTCCGGTGGCCGGCGCCTCCGGGCCTCTCGGAGCGGTTCAGAGTCGGCACACGTGGCCGTTGAGCGAACAGCGGGTCGGGCTCTGGGCGGAACCGATGGCCTCGAAGGTGAGCGAGACCGAGTCTCCCGGGGCCAATCCGGCGTCGGGTCCGGAGCGGCGGGCCAGGATCCCGTCCTCCATCGGTTCCCAGTCCGCGCCGTCGACGTGGGTGATCTGGACACTGTCGAAGGCCAGGGCCAGTTCCCAGCCGTCGAGGGAGCTCCTGGAGGTGTTGGTGACGATGACGTGTCCGGTGAAACCGAGTTCCGAGGACTCCAGTACCTGGTAGACGACCGTGGTCGGTTCGGTCCCGGCCTGGGTCCGGGGCCCCTCCCGGTCCTGTCGCCCGGCGGGGTCGCTCTCCTCGGGCCCGGGTGAGACCTCGTCGTGGTCGCTCCCGTCGCGGGGCCCGGTCTCCTCGGTCGCGCCGGGGGCCCCGCCGAACTGAAGGTAGATCTGAGTGGTGCTGTAGCCGAAGAGGAGCAGGCCCAGGATCACGCCGGAGACGATGAGGACGTTGAGGAGTCGGGGAGGTTCGACCCGTTTGGGGACCGTGCTCTCGAGGAAGCCGCCGATCCGCCGCAGGGCACCGGCGTTCTCCGGTTCGCTGCGGTGGGCTCCGCGGCGGGGGCCGTACCGCTTAGCCATGCCGCCTCATAGACCGCCTCTCGACGCTGCTCCGTCTTCCTACCTCGACCGTGATCGGAATGGTCCCGGTGGATCGGCCCGGTGCCGCTCGATGGGCCGATCGGCCGCCCTTGGGGCGACGCCGGCCGCGATGGCAAAGCCTAGCGCGATCGGTAAACGGGACAAATCCAAAAGGGATCACCCTCGACGGAAATGATCCCACCCTCCACCGTCCATCACGGTTCCGTCCACGGTGACACGTACGTCACCGCTTCGCGCCCCTTCCGGGAGAGAACGTGTGGCCCCCACCCTGCGCCAGTGATCGGGGAGTTCGACCTCGGAGGGGAAGACCGCGGCCAGCGCGTGGTCCTCTCCTCCCGAGAGCATGAGACGGCGGGCGGCGTCCAGAGCCTTCCCTTCGGGGGCACCGAGTACACGGACGGCTTCGAGGAGCGCCGGCTCGGGGGAGAACGCCTCCGATTCCAGGTCGATGGCCACCCCGCTCGAAGCGGCGATGTGCCCCAGGTCCTGGAGGAGCCCGTCGCTGACGTCGAGCATGGCCGTGGCTCCGAGTCGGGCCGCCTCCGGGCCGGCGGTGTAGGGGGGCGAGGGCCTACGGTGCTCGTCCAGACACTCACCGGGCCCCTCCAGCCCTTGATCGAGCAGGGCCAGTCCGGCGGCGGAGAGCCCCAGATGCCCGGTGTAGGCGACGATCTCGCCCGGTCCCGCGCCGTCCCTCCGCACCGGGGAACGCCCCTCCAGGTCGCCCAGCGCGGTGACGGCGATGGTCAGCACGTCCGACCCCACCATGTCCCCGCCGACGACGGCCCCGCCGGCGAGCGCGCACTCGTCCCGGGCGCCGGCGGTGAACTCCTCGGCCCACACCACGGGAAGGTCGGGCGGGGCGGCGAAACCGATGAGCATCCCGGTCGGGCGCGCGCCCATCGCCATGATGTCGGCGTAGTTCTGCGCCACGGCACGGTGTCCGACGTCACGCGCGGTCGACCATTCCCGTTTGAAGTGGCGCCCCTCGACCAGCAGGTCCGTACTGGCGACGGTGCGCCCGTCGGGAGAGGCCACGACGGCGGCATCGTCACCCGGTCCGAGGATTACATCGGCCGTCCTGGGGAATTGGCTCGTCACGCGTGTGATCAGAGCGAACTCACCAAGGCCCTCAATGGTGGTCATCACGCAGATCAGGGTACGGTGACGCTCCGGCACGGTGGTCCGGACCCCGCGATCGGGTACCGAGTCCGGACCCCGCGTTCGTCCTCCGTCGTCCTCTGCTGTGCCCGACCCGGACGGCGTCCGCTCTCGGCTCACACACGGCACAGCGCGAAGGAGTAGAACATGGTGCAGGCGTACATTCTGGTCCAGACCGAGGTCGAGCGGTCCGGAGAGGTCACCGAGCGTATCCGCGGGATCGAAGGGGTCGAGAAGGCGAGTGACGTCACGGGTCCCTACGATGTGATCGTTCAGGCCGAGGCCGAGGACATCGACGCCCTGGGCGCTCTCGTGGTGGCCCGAATCCAGCGGCTCGACGGTATCGCGCGTACTCTGACCTGTCCCATCATCAACATCTGAGTGTCGATCGCGTCGACGGAGCGAGGTTGCTTGTGCTGAAACGGTACTTCGGGGTGGCATGTGTCGTCGCCCTGCTGACGGCGGGCTGTGGCCAGACCGTGCAGATGCAGCCCTTCGAAGCCGAACCGAACACGGCCGAGCCCTGCGCCGCCCTGGTCGCCGACCTTCCCGACACCCTTCTCGGCGCCGACCGCGCCACCCTCCAGCCCGAGTCCGAGGTCATGGCGGCCTGGGGGGACCCGCCCATCGGTCTGCGTTGCGGCGTTCCCCGCCCCTCCGGTCTGGAGATGGACTCGGTCCTCATGGAGGTGGGCGACGTGGCCTGGCTGCCGCAGCCGGAGGACGCCCCCACGGTGTTCACCGCCGTCCAGCGGGAGGCCTACGTGGAGCTGAGCGTCCCGAGCTCCTACGGCGCGCCCGCGGCCGCGCTGTCCGAGGTGAGCGAGCTGATCGCCGAGCATCTGGACGAGCGCGCCGACAGCGGGGTCTGACCCCGGACACGCGCACGGGGGCGGGGAACGGCGGATCGTTCCCCGCCCCCGTTCCGTCCGGCGGGTTCGGGGCCGGTATCGCTACTCGTCCTCCGCGGACCCGTCGTCCTCGGTCGCCTCGTCCTCCTTGGCGGCCTCGCCGTCGGTGTCCTCGTTGTCGGGGTCGGAACCCTGGTCGTCGTTCTCCGCGCCTTCGAGGGCCTCGGGGTTCTCGGCCTGTTCGGCGAGCTGGGCCTCGAAGTCGGCCTGGGTCTCCTGGACCGATCCGGAGCAGGCCGCGCCCGGTTCGGGGACGTCGGTACCGCGCTCGTAGAGCTGCACGAAGCGGAGGAGGTTCTCGTCGTCGGGGGCGTCGACGGAGATCTGTCTGCCCCAACTGGAGGCGACGATCGGGGCGTCCATGTCACCCTCGTAGGGGGTCACCAGAAGGTAGTCGCCCGGGTTGTAGAAGCCTTCCAGAGCCGTCACCTTCTCCTCGGGCAGCTCCGGGTCGTAATTGATCCATACGGCACCGTGTTCCAGGGAGTGGACGCCGAACTCGGGCGTGATCGGGTCGGTGTAGACGCCGCAGTTCTGCCAGTAGGGCCAGTGCTGTCCGCCCACCGGAGGGGACTGTTCGTAGTCCACCTTCTCGCCGACGTCCACATGGCTGAAGTCACCGACCTCGTACTCGGCGACGCCTTCGATGTTGCGGCTCTTCAACTCCATGAAGATCGCGGTACCCAGGAGGCCCAGTACAGCGGCCCCCGCTACGCTGGCACCGGCGATCTTGAGGGCTTTGTTACGGCGGTCCTTCTTCCGCTGCGCCTCACGCAGCGCGGCCGCTCGGGCGCGACGCTCCTCCGCCTTCGATTTCTTGGCCACTGAGTCTCCTGGGATACATGTGGTCGAACAGGACTTTACCTATCCTCTACTTTGTCACCAGAGTGGGGCGATTTGACCGGGGTGAATCGAATGGACCGAGTAACCGGATCGGCGTCCGGGGATACCCGCGACGACGACAACGCCGTACACGATGACGAATCGGACCTGCCCGAGGGTTTCTCCCCGAAGCGGGAGTCGCCCGCCGGGCCACGTTCCGTTCCGCTCTGGACGGCCGTGGTCCTCGTGGTTCTGGCGCTGGCCGGCGGTTTTCTGGTGGGACGTCCCTCACACCCGCTGGACACCGGCCCCGACGCCGGCTTCCTGCGGGACATGAGCGCCCACCACGCTCAGGCGGTGGACATGTCGATGATCATCCTCGACAAGACCGACGATCCCGAGCTGCACACCGTGGCGATGGACATGGCCCGGACCCAGCAGGCCCAGATCGGGATGATGCAGGGATGGCTGGCCGCGTGGGGACTCAACTCCCGGGCGTCGGAGCCTCCGATGACCTGGATGGAGGGCCACGACCACGGCGGCGGTGAGGGCGAGGTGCCCGACACCATGCCGGGTCTGGCCACCAGCGAACAACTCGTCGCCCTCCAGGAGTCGGAGGGCGAGGAGGCCGAGGTGATGTTCCTCGACCTGATGATCGCCCACCACCTGGGCGGGATCGAGATGGCCGAGGCCGAGGTGGACCTGGGCAACGAGGATCTGGTCGTGAACCTCGCCCAGGGCATGGTCGACGCCCAGACTTCCGAGGTGGAGAACATGGAACGGATGCTGGAGACGCGCGGCTGACGGATGTGGTCGAGACCACCGACGGTCGATCCCGGTCTCGCCGCTTCTCTCTCCGCACCCCTCCTCACCTGTGACGACGCCTCACCGACGCAGGACGGACACACGGCGGCGCGCCCCCCGCCCCCCGGGGGGCGCCCCCCCGGGCCGGGCCCCCGCCCCCCCCCCGGGGCCGGGGGGGCCCCGGTGAAAATGGGGGGGCCCCCATTCAACCCCACC
>NZ_JAYLVW010000009.1:0-210902 GCF_035818715.1 Nocardiopsis sp. LDBS1602
CGGTCGCCCCGGGCCCCCGCCGCCCCCCCCCCCCCCCCCCCCCCCCCGGGCCCCCCCCCCCCCCCCCCAGGGCCTCCCCCCGGGGGGGCCCCCCCGGCCCCGGGGGCGCGCGCCGCCGTTCTCGTGCCCTCGACACCGACGCGGAGCCGGGTGAGCCCTGTTTCACAGGGGGGTCCCTCGATTACGACAACTCGTAGCACTACAGTTTGTAGTACTACCGGCAGTCGGTACTTGAGAGGCGTACATGGAAGCTCTAGACCTGGCGCGATGGCAGTTCGGGGTCACCACGATCTACCACTTCCTGTTCGTGCCCCTGACCATCGGACTGTCGTTCATCGTGGCCATCCTCCAGACCTTCTGGTACCGCACGGGACGCCACGAGTACCTTCAGGCCACCCAGTTCTTCGGCAAGTTGTTCCTGATCAACTTCGCCATGGGCGTGGTCACCGGCATCGTGCAGGAGTTCCAGTTCGGCATGAACTGGAGCGAGTACTCCCGCTTCGTCGGCGACGTCTTCGGAGCACCCCTGGCCATGGAGGCCCTGCTCGCCTTCTTCCTGGAGTCCACCTTCATCGGCCTGTGGATCTTCGGCTGGCACCGTCTCCCCCGAGGCGTTCACCTGGCCTGCATCTGGCTGGTCGCGATCGGAACCAACCTGTCGGCCTACTTCATCCTGGCCGCCAACGCCTGGATGCGGAACCCGGTCGGCTACGAGATCAACGAGGAGACCGGCCGCGCCGAGCTCAACGACATCTGGGCCGTGCTCACCAACGACCAGGCCTGGTCCACCTACATCCACACCGTCGGCGCCGCCTTCATCACCGCCGGACTCTTCGTCGTCGCGGTCTGCGCCTTCAAGCTCTGGCGCGACATCGAGCACGGTGACACCGGTGAGACCGGGGTGGCCCCCTCCACGAGCGAACGCGCCCTGTTCCGCGGCGCCATGAAGGTCGGCCTCGTCGTCGTCCTCGTCGCCGGCGCGTTCACCGTCCTCTCCGGAGACAACCAGGCCAAGCTCGCCGCCGAGTTCGAACCCATGAAGCTCGCCGCCGCCGAGGCCCTGTGGGACACCGAGGAGGGCGCGCCCTTCTCCACGTTCGCGGTCGGGGACACCGAGGCCCGCCACAACCCCATCGACGTCACGATCCCCAACGTCCTCAGCTTCCTGGCCACCGGGCACTTCGACGGCGAGGTGCACGGCATGAACGACCTCCAGGAGGCCTACGAGGAGTACTACGGCCCCGGGAACTACATCCCGAACGTGTTCGTCGTCTACTGGTCCTTCCGCCTCATGATGGGGCTGGGCATGTTCGGTGTCGCCGTCGCCGCCGTCGGCCTCCTGCTCATGCGCGGCCGCGAGCGGCTGCCCCGTCACCGGTGGTTCTACTACGCGGCGATGGCCGCCCTCCCCGCGGCGCTGCTGGCCAACATCTTCGGCTGGGTCCTCACCGAGATGGGCCGCCAGCCCTGGACCGTGCACGGTGAACTCCTCACCGCGGAGAGCGTCTCCCCCGGCGTCGACCTCGCCACCGTGGCCACGAGCCTGGCCGTCTTCACCGCCGTGTACGGGGTGCTCTTCGTGGTGGAGGTCGGACTGCTCTGGAAGTACGTCAAGAAGGGCCCCACCCACCTCGTCCCCGATCTGAAGGACGACAAGGACGAATCCGCCCTCCCCCACTTCAGCTACTAGGAGCATCGGATGGATCTCGCACTGATCTGGTTCGTGGCCATCGCGGTCCTGTGGACCGGCTACTTCTTCCTGGAGGGGTTCGACTTCGGGGTCGGGGTGCTCCTGCCCTTCACCGGCCGGCGGAACTCCATCGAACGCAGGGTCGCCATCAACTCCATCGGTCCCGTCTGGAGCGCGAACGAGGTGTGGCTGCTCACCGCGGTCGGCGCGACCTTCGCGGCGTTCCCGCCCTGGTACGCGTCGATGCTCAGCGGGTTCTACCTCCCGGTCCTGGCGATCCTCATCGCGCTCATCGCCCGCGGCGTGGCCTTCAAGTACCGCAGCAGCCACGACAGCGACCGCTGGCGCGACGTCTGGGACCGGGCGATCTTCCTCGGCAGCGTGGTGCCCTCCTTCCTGTGGGGGGTGCTCTTCGCCAACCTCGTCCAGGGCGTGGCCATGGACGCCGACCACATCGTCACCGCCGGCCCGCTCGACCTGTTCTCGCCCTACGCGCTGTTGGGCGGGCTCACGACCCTGGCCCTGTTCACCCTGCACGGCGCCGTCTTCCTGGCGCTGAAGACCGACGGTCCGGTCCGGGTGCGCTCCCGTAAGGCCGCGCTGGGCAGCGCCGTGGTGGCGCTGCCCGCGAGCGCCGCGTTCCTGGGGTGGACCCAGAGCGCCCACGGCCAGGGCTGGACCGCCGTCACCGCGGTGGCCGCGGTGGCCGCGCTGGTCCTCGGGGTCCTCTTGACCTGGCAGGGACGCGAGGGATGGTCGTTCACGGCCATGGCGGTGGCCGTGCTCACCCTGACCGTGACGGTGTTCGGCGCGCTGTATCCGAACGTGCTGCCATCGACCACGGACCCGGCGTACTCGCTCACCATCGAGAACGCCGCCTCGGCCGACTACACCCTCACCGTCATGACCTGGCTGACGCTGGTGGCCCTCCCCGTGATCCTGGGCTACCAGGCCTGGAGCTACTGGGTGTTCCGCAAGCGGGTCACCGGCGAGCAGATCACCGGCGCCACCGTGGACGGAGGGGCCGAGCCGGAACCCGAGAAGGTCGCCTGACCACCGCCGTGACCGGAACGCCGTGCCCTCCGCTCCCCCGTATCGCCCCGGGGGGCGGAGGGCACGGCGTTCCGCGCCCCGAAGGGGATACTGGGTGCGGCGTACCCCGTGCCCGACCGAGCCGCCTCCCCCGAGAGACCGGCCCCGACGACCATATGAGGTCCTCCGCGCATGAAACCGCTCGATCCGCGTCTGGTCCGCACCGCGAGCGCGGTCCGCTCCCATCTGGCCGTCACCGTCGTCAGCGGTGTACTGATCACCGGGCTGATCCTCGCCCAGGCCTGGCTGCTGTCCCGTGTCATCACCGGGGTCTGGGCCGGGGAAGGGATGGACGTCGTCGGCTGGATGATCGCCGCGGTCGCCGGTGTCGCCGTGGCGCGCGCCCTGCTGTCCTACCTCTCCGAGACCTCGGCCCTGCACAGCGCGGCCCGCACCAAGTCGCAGCTGCGCCGCGAGCTCGTCGCCCACGTGACCGGTCCCGGCCGGGTGTGGGCGGCCGAGGACGACGACGGTGATGGCGGCTCTCCCCAGGCCGGGGAGCTCGCCACCCTCGCCACCCGGGGCCTGGACGCCCTCGACGAGTACTTCTCCCGGTACCTGCCCCAGCTGGTCCTGTCCGCGATCGTGCCCGTGGCGGTGCTGGCCGTGGTGTTCTGGGCGGACTGGATCTCCGGGATCGTCATCCTGGTGACCCTGCCGCTCATCCCGATCTTCATGGCCCTGATCGGGATGCACACCCAGCAGCGCACCGAACGTCAGTGGAGGCTGTTGAGCCGGTTGGGCGGGCACTTCCTCGACGTCGTGGAGGGGCTGCCCACCCTGGCCGTGTTCCGGCGGGCCAAGGCGCAGGCCGCCATCATCCGGCAGGTGGGCGAGGACCACCGCAAGGCCACCATGGGAACCCTGCGGATCGCCTTCCTGTCCTCCTTCGCCCTGGAACTGCTCGCCACTCTCGCGGTGGCGCTGGTCGCGGTCGAGGTGGGCCTGCGCCTGTTGGGCGGCCACATGGACTACCAGACCGCCCTGCTCGTGCTGATCCTGGCCCCCGAGGCCTACCTTCCGCTGCGCGAGGTCGGAGCCCGGTTCCACGCGAGCATGGAGGGCGTCGCCGCCGCCGACCAGGTCTTCACCGAATTGGAGCGCCGACGTGACGGCGGCGGTGACCGCCCCCGACCGGCCCCGACCGGACGCCCCTCGCCCGCCGCCTCCGGCGACATCCGCTTCGAGGGGGTGGGGCTGCGCTACCCGGGACGGGACGTGCCCGCCCTGTCCGGGGTGGACCTGACCCTGCGCGCGGGGGAACATCTGTTGCTCACCGGCCCCAGTGGTTCGGGCAAGACCTCCCTGTTGTCCCTGCTGCTCCGGCTCGCCGAACCCACGGAGGGACGGATCACCGTCCGCCCTCCGAACGGCGAACCGGTGGCTTTGGACTCCGTGGCCGCCGACGACTGGCGCCTGGGCATCGCCTGGGTGCCCCAGCACCCCTACCTCTTCGACGTGTCGGTGGCCGACAACATCCGTTTGGGCGCTCCCGACGCCGACATGGAACGGGTACGCCGGGCCGCCCGGATGGCCGAGGCCCACGACTTCGTCTCCGCGCTGCCCCAGGGCTACGACACCCTGCTCGGCGAACGCGGTGCGCGTCTGTCCGCCGGACAACGGCAGAGGATCGCTTTGGCCCGCGCCCTGTGCCGCGACGCCCCCTTGGTACTTCTGGACGAGCCCACCGCGCATCTGGACCCCGAGAACGCCGCCGCCGTGCGCACGGCCGTGGCCCGCCTGCTGGAGGGGCGCACCGCGGTGATCGTCGCCCACGACACGGGGTGGGCCGAGTCCGTGTCCGGAGCGCATCTGCGCACCGCCCACCTGCCGCTGCCGACCGAGGGGATCGTCCGATGACCGGCCCGTCCACCCCCACCGACCCGCTGTTCGTCGACGAACGCGAACGACGCCGGGACCCCCTACGACGGATGATCGCCCTGGCCCGCCCGCGGAGCGCCCGTTTCGCGCTGGGGGTCCTGCTCGGCGCCGCCGCCACCGGCTCCGGGGTGGCCCTGCTGGGAGTGGCCGCGTGGATGTTGGCCACCGCCGCCGACCACCCCTCGATCACCGCTCTGAGCGTGGCCGTCGTCGCCACCCGGGCCCTCGGTGTCTCCAAGGGGGTGAGCCGCTACATGGAGCGGCTGGTCACCCACGACGCCGCCTTCCGCACTCTGGCCGAGGTACGGGTCAGGGTGTACGAGCGCCTGGCCCGCACCGAACCGTTCGGCCGTTTCCGGTCGGGCGACCTGGTCTCCCGCCTGGTCAACGACACCGAGTCCACCCTGGACCTACTGGTGCGCGGGCTCACCCCGCCGCTGGTGTCGGTGGTCACCGGTGGGGCCACCGTGCTCTTCCTGACCGTCGTGTACGTGCCCGGCGGGATGCTGCTGGCCGGGGGCCTGCTGCTCGCCGGGCTCGCGGTCCCGCTGATGGCGGCGGCCCTGAGCCGGGGGCCGGGGCGGCGGGAGGCGCGGGCCCGGGGGACACTGTCCACCACCCTGGTGGACACCCTCCAGGGCGCTCCGGACCTGATCGCCTACGGCGCCATGGACCGCCAGGTCGCCAAGGTCGAGGAGGCCGACGCCGAACTCACCCGGGTGGCCCGGCGCGACGCCGCGACGCTCGGGCTGAGCGCCGGGGCCCATGCCCTGATCACCGGTCTGACGGTGTGGGGCGCCCTGTTCCTGGGGGTGCTCGCGGTCGAGGACGGGAGCATCGACGCCACCGCTCTGGCCGTGCTGGTGCTGACCACGCTCGCCGCCTTCGAGATCGTCGCCCCGCTGCCCGCCGTCGCGGCCAGGCTGGGGGCGATCCGGGAGAGCGGCGCACGGCTCTTCGGTGTCCTGGACACCCCTCCCGCCATCACCGTCGACGAGGAACGCGAACGGGACGGCGGAACGCCGGTCATCGACCCCGACACCGAGGCCTCGGTCCGGGTCGAGGGACTGCGGGTCCGCTACGGCCCCGACGAGCCCTGGGCCCTGGACGGGATCGATCTGGAGATCCCCGCCGGGGCGACCGTGGCCGTGATCGGACCGAGCGGGGCGGGCAAGAGCACGCTCGCCTCGATCCTGCTGCGTTTCCGGGACCCGGACGGCGGCCGGGTGGAGGTCGGCGGAACCGACATCACCGATCGTCCCGCCGACGAGGTGCGCGGGGTCGTCTCCGGCGTGCCCCAGGATCCGCACGTGTTCGCCTCCACCCTCCGGGAGAACCTGCGTCTGGCCCGTCCGGGGGCCGACGACGAGGAGCTGTGGGAGGCCCTGCGCCGGGCCCGGCTGGCCCACGACGTCGAGGCGATGCCCCGGGGGCTGGACACCCGGGTGGGGTCGCACGGCCTGGGGTTGAGCGGGGGGATGCGTCAGCGTCTGGCCCTGGCCCGTGCCGTCCTGGCGGCGCCCCGGGTACTGGTGTTGGACGAGCCGACCGCGCATCTGGACCCGGACACCCGTGACGCGGTGGTGGAGGATCTGTTGTCGGCCGCCCGGGGCTTCTCGACGCTGCTCATCACCCATGACCTCACCGGCCTGGACCGGGTGGACCGGATCTACGTGATCCGCGATGGACGTGTGGTCCAGGCCGGTACCCACGAGGAGCTCCTCGCCGCCCAAGGATGGTACAGATCCGTAGGAGTCCGTTGAGGGCACCGTGCCGGAGATCCTCATGACGGGGTTCGTGTGGGTAGGGTTCTTCCGGTGAACTCCGTACACGAGCTCCTCGCCGGTCTCGGCACACTGCTGCGCGGCTTCGGCCTCCTTCTGCGCAGACCACGCCTGTTCCTGCTCGGGGCCCTTCCCGCGCTCATCACCTCACTGCTGTTCCTCGCGGCGCTGATCACACTGATCGCCAACCTGGGCGGCCTGATCACCTGGGCCACCCCGTTCGCCGACGGTTGGGACACCCCCTGGCAGGGGCTGGTACGCGGCGCCCTGTCCCTGGCACTCCTGGCCGGGGCGGTCCTGATCATGGTGGTGGCCTTCACCACCGTGACCCTGACCCTCGGCGCGCCGATCTACGACAAGATCGCCGAGATGGTGGAGGAGGACCTCGGCGGTGCGCCCGAGGCCCCCGAGGAATCCCTTGCCGCCTCGGTGGCGCGGGCGATCCGCCAGTCGATCGGCATGGTGCTGGTCTCCCTGACGGTGACGGTGTGCGCCTTCCTCATCGGGCTGGTCCCTCTGGTGGGGTGGCTGATCGGCCCGGTCCTGACCGCGGTGATGGGCGGCTGGCTGTTGGGGATCGAGCTCACCGCGAGCGCCTTCGACCGTCGAGGGCTGCTCCTGGTCCGTGACCGTCGTCGTTTCATGGGGCTCCGGCGGATGCGCGTCCTGGGCTTCGCCATCCCCACGTACTTCCTGCTGGCGATCCCGTTCGTGGCCGTGGTGGTCTTCCCCGCGGCGACCGCCGGCGGCACCATCCTCGCCCGCGAGCTCCTGCCCGCCGAACCGCCGAGGAACACCGGGCTCACCTCCGGTCCGCCCCCACCGGCACCCTAGACACACGTGAGGGGCGGGTCCGACATGGTCGGATCCGCCCCTTCGACGTTCGCGGTCGCGTTCAGCGCAGCCCGGGAGAGCGACGCAGCGCGGTGGTGATCATCCGCTCGACCAGGGTCGCGTAGTCCACGCCGGTGGCCTCCCACATCTGCGGGAAGGCCGACGACGGCGTGAAGCCGGGCATCGTGTTGAGCTCGTTGACGAGGACCTCGCCGTCCTCGGTGTAGAAGAAGTCGACCCGGGCCAGGCCCTCGCAACCCATCGCCTCGAAGACGTCGGCGGCCATCGCGCGCAGGCGGGCGGTGGCCTCCTCCGGAATCTCGGCGGGGATGGTCAGACCGCTCGTGGACAGGTACTTGGCCTCGAAGTCGTAGAAGTCGAAGCCCTCGGCCACGTGCACCTCGGCCGGGAAGGAGACGTCGGGGGTCCCTCCGTCCTCGGACTCCAGGACTCCGCATTCGATCTCACGGCCGACGACCTGCGCCTCGACCAGGACCTTCGGGTCGTGCTCGCGGGCGGCCTCGACGGCGGCGACGACCGCGTCGGCGTCACCGGAGTCGCGCACCTTGCTGATACCCACGCTGCTGCCCGCCCGGGCGGGCTTGACGAACACCGTCGTGCCCAGCTCCGCGATGTCGTCCAGCACCTTCTTGCGCTCGGTCTCCCAGGCGCGGGCGGTGATGGCGACGTAGGGGCTGGTGGGGATGCCGTTGCCGACCAGCATGGCCTTCATGAACACCTTGTCCATGGCGGCGGCGCTGGAGAACACCCCGGCGCCCGCGTAGCGCACGCCCATCATCTCGAACAGCCCCTGGATGGTGCCGTCCTCGCCGAAGGGCCCGTGCAGCAGCGGCAGGACCACGTCCACCTCGGCCAGGCGCTCGGTGCCCCGGCTCGGGCTCACGGTCATGAGCTGTCCGGCGGTGTCGAAGGGCAGCGCCAACTCGAGGCCGTCCTCGGAGACGCTCGGCAGCGCCTTGGTGGCCGGGTCGATGCGCAGGCTCTCGGGGTCGCCCGACGCGAGCACCCAGTTGCCGGTACGGGTGATCCCGACCGGGACGACCTCATAGCGGTCGGGGTCGATGACGGACAGGACGCTGCCCGCGGTGACGCAGGAGATCTCGTGTTCGGAACTACGTCCGCCGAAGACGACGGCGATCCGAATCTTGCGCTGCTCGGACGACATGCTGCCTGACCTTATCTCGCCTAATAGTGAACCGGTACGGGATGAGATGTCCCGGATGTCAATGTCCCTCGTCGAGCGCCGCCAGGGCGTCGTCGATGAGGTCTCGTGGGTCCTCCAGACCGATGGAGAACCGGACGGCGCCCGGAGTGATGCCGGCGTCCGCCAACTCGGCGTCGCTCATGTTCCGATGCGAGGTCGAGGCCACATGGCCGACCAGGGTGTGGGTGCCTCCCAGGGAGGCCGCGATGGTCGCCACCTTCAACCGGTCGGCGAAGGCCATACCGTCCTCCCAGCGCCCGCCGCGCGGGTGCACGGTGACCACCGCGCCGTGACGTCCGGTGTCGAACAGCGCGTCCGCCAGCCCGTGCTGGGGGTGCGAGGCCAGCGAGGGGTGATCGACCCTCTCCACCGCGGGATGCCCCTCCAGGGCGGAGGCGAAGGCCGCGGCGGTCTCGCACTGTCGCGCGACCCGCAACGGCAGGGTCTCCAGCCCCCGGTGCAGCAGGTAGGCCTCGTCCGGGGCCAGGCAGGGACCCAGGTCGATCCGGGCCGCCCGGATCCGGTCGATCAGGGCGGGTGAGGCCACGGCCACCCCACCGGTGGTGTCGCTGTGGCCGCCCAGGTACTTGGTGGCCGAGTGCACGACCACGTCGGCGCCGTACTCCAACGGACGACAGACCGCCGGAGAGGCGAACGTGGAGTCCACCACCAGGACGGCGCCCGCCTCACGCGAGATCTCCGCCAGACCGGGAAGGTCGGAGACGGTCATCGTCGGGTTGGACAGCGTCTCGGTGAACACCACGCTCGTCTCGGAGGTCACCGCGGCGCGCACGGCGTCGAGATCGGTGATGTCCACGAAGTCGGTCCGCACTCCGAATCGGCGCATCAGCCGGTCCAGCAGCGAATGGGTGTTGCCGTAGATGGAGCGGGCGGCCACCACGTGCGAACCGGACTCGGTGAAGGAGAGCAGCACGGTGCTGAGCGCCGCCATGCCCGAGGCGAAGGCCTGGCCACGCACCCGGTCCGGGAGTCCCGCGCCCTCCAGCGCGGCGACCGCGTCCGCGAAGGCGTCCACGGTGGGGCTGTCGATGCGCGCGTAGGAGTAGCCGTTCCGCGACCCCGCCAGCACGTCGGCGAACCCCTGTGAGGTGTCGAACGCGTAGGTGGTCGCCCGGTGGACGGGCATCCGCATCGGACGTTCCCGGGGGACGGGGGGCGTGGGCGGGGAGACCGCCCTGGTGTTCTCGCCCTCGACCCCGGAGCCGGGTGTGTGTGACATCGTGCTCGCTCTCAGACCCCGTAGCGCTCCGGCTTGGTGCTGCGCGACATGAACGCCGCGAGCGCCTCGGCGGGGCTCAGGTCGTGGTGCATCATCTTGACGACGGACTCGGTGATCGGCATGTCGACACCGTGGGTCCAACCGAGTTCGAGGATCGACTCGGAGGACTTGACCCCCTCTGCCGTCTGTCTGGTCTCCGCGACGACCTGTTCGAGGGTCTTACCGGCGCCCAGTTTCTCACCGAAGGTCCGGTTCCGCGACAGCGGAGAGGAGCATGTCGCGACCAGATCACCCATCCCCGCCAGTCCGGACAGGGTGTGCTCGTCGGCTCCCAGGGTCACCGCCAGGCGGGTGGTCTCGGCCAGGCCCCGGGTGATGAGCGAGGCCTTGGTGTTGTCTCCGAAGCCCATGCCCTCGGCCACGCCCACGGCCAGACCGATGACGTTCTTCATCGCGCCGCCGATCTCCACCCCGACCAGGTCGGTGCTGGTGTAGGGGCGGAAGTAGGAGGACTTGAAGAGCGACTGGAGGAGCCGTGCCGTGGGTTCGTGGGGGCAGGCCACCACGGCGGTGGCCGGCTGGCGTTCGGCGATCTCCCGGGCCAGGTTGGGGCCGGAGACCACGGCGATGCGCTCTTCGGGGAAGTCGAGGACCTCGCCGACCACCTGACTCATCCGCATGAGGGTGCCGAGTTCGACGCCCTTCATGAGACTGACGACCACCGCGTCCTCGGGGATGTGCCGCTTCCAGTCGGCGAGGTTGGCCCGCAGTGACTGGGAGGGCACCGCCAGCACCACGACCCGGCTGCCGGCGAGGGCCTCGGCCGCGTCGGTGGTGGCCCGCAGTCGCGGGTTGAGCCCGATCCCCGGAAGGTAGTCCGGGTTCTCCGAGGTCGTGTCGATCGCCTCGACGACCGAGGAGCGGCGTCCCCACAGGACCACCTCGGCCACGGGCCCCTCACCGGACCTCCGGGCCAGGTCCGCCGCGTCCGCGACGATGTTGGCGAAGGTCGTTCCCCAGGAGCCGCTGCCCAGGACCGTGACCCGAAGGTCGGCGCCGTCGTCACCCTTGTGGTCGCTCATCTGTTCGGTCATGTCCCCGCGTTGTTCTTCCCGTTATCGCCCTCGACCGGTTCGGTCGCCCCGACCTCGGGTCGCTCGTCCGTCTCCGTCTCGGCCGAGGCGCGTCGGGCCTCCGCCTCCTTCTGACGGGCCTTCTTGAAGTCGAAGGGTTCGGCGGGCGGCTCCTCGCCGCGGATCTCGGCCTGGAGGGCGGTGATGTCGGCCATGATCGCCCGGGTCGCGTCGTCCAACAGGGTGGCCGTGATGGGCCGGTCCAGGTAGGGCGACAGGTCCACGGGCGGCCCCGCCTTGAACTGCACGCGCTTGCGCGGGAACAGCCGGGGCCTCTTCTCACCGTAGGGGAGGATCTCCTGCTCGCCCCAGTGCGCGACCGGAACGACCGGGACCCCGGTGGTCAGGGCCAGGCGGGCCACACCGTTCTTGGCGGTCATGGGCCACAGGTCGGGGTCGCGGGTACAGGTGCCCTCGGGGTAGAAGATCACCGACGAGCCGTCCTCGGTGAGCGCCTTCTCGGCCGCTCCCAGCGCCTTGACCGCGTCCGCGCTGCCGCGCTTGATCGGGATCTGGCCGGTGCTCCTGGCCACCGAGCGGACCACGGGGATCTTCATGACCCCGTCCTTCATGGTGAAGGTCGGCCAGCGCCGGGCCCCGATGTAGAGGAAGTGGGCGACCGTCAGGGGGTCGGTCACCGACAGGTGGTTGGCGGCGATGATCACCCCGCCCCGCTCCGGAACGTTCTCCGTGCCCTTCCATTCGGGCTTGGTCACGAACCACAGGACGAATCGCACGATGCGGGACACGACCCACTTGACCCATCGCGATTCTCGTTGCTTGGCCACGGGACTCCTCACTTCTCGCTTCCTGGGGGTTCGCCGCCCCGGAAGCACAACCGATTCAGTCTAGGACGTGTCGCACCATGCCGAGGTGTACCGCTCGGACGCTCGATTCGACACACCCAGGGCGCCCGCGCCGCGCCGGATCCCGAGCACCTACCCTCATCACTGTCGTCGCCCATCAACGTCCCGGGGGAACCGTGACCGGCTTTGGAGAGCGGAGCGGGGCTTCGTGTCTCGGGGTGCGCTGGTCCCTGATCGTCCCAGTCAAGCACCTCGGCCTGGCCAAGAGCCGGCTGGCCCGGGCGGCGGGGACGATGCGCGAGGGGCTGGCCCTCGCGATCGCCTGTGACACGGTCTCCGCCGCGCTGTCGTGTCCGACCGTGGACACGTTGTTCGTGGTGACCGACGACCCCCTGGCCGACGCGGAGCTGTCGTCGCTGGGGGCCGTGGTGGTGTCCGGAGAGCCCGGGGGCGGCATGAACCCGGCCCTGGAGCACGGGGAGGCCGCGGCGCGCGCACGGGACCCGCGAACGGGGGTGTGCGCGATGTCCGCCGACCTGCCGGCGCTGCGTCCCGACGAGTTGGGGCTGGTCCTGGCGGCCGCCTCCGAGCACGGGCGATCCTTCCTGGCGGACTCCCCCGGTGTGGGGACCACCCTGTTGGCGGCGACCCCCGGTCATCGGCTCGCTCCGTCCTTCGAGGGCGGGTCCCGGAGCCGGCACCGTGAGGGCGGCGCCCGCGAACTGTCACCGGTCGGGGTGGAGTCCGTACGCCGGGACGTGGACACCCCCGAGGATCTGACCGAAGCCGCCGCGCTCGGTCTGGGGCCCCGTACACGCCCGCTCTGGGCACGCATGGCGCCCCATGAGACGGAAGAGGCTCATTGAGCCTTCCGAGCCCTCACGTCCCGCTGCGTCGCTCTGAGCGCCTCTTGGGCGCCCTCCCCCGATGACCCCCGGACAGCACTCCGCCCGGACCCCAGAGGGGTCCGGGCGGAGTGCTGTCCGCTCACATGGGCGAGAGGACTACTTCTTGTCGCCGTTGACCAGGGCCTTGAAGTCAGCGCCGGCGCGGAACTTCGGAACGAAGCTCGCGGGGACGTTGATGGTGGCGCCGGTGGCGGGGTTGCGAGCGGTGCGAGCCGCGCGCTCGGACTTCTCGAAAACGCCGAAGCCCGTGATGGCGACCTTGTCGCCCGACGCCACGGTGGCCTGAATGGTCTCAAGCACAGCGTTGACCGCTTCGGTCGCGGTCTTCTTGTCTCCGAGACGGTCGGAGATCGCGTCGATCAGGTCACGCTTGTTCATAAGGTTCCTCCGGTTCCCCCTTGCTCGCACGAAATTAGGGGAAGCAGCGGCCCTTACACAAATACAAACGCCCGTAGGGAAGGCGTGTCGAGTCCCTCCCGACCTGCGATGTCACGCTCCGCAACGGATGGGACAGAGGGGACGAGCCCGCGGGGCGAGTCCTTTTTGCCCCCTTGTGCGAGCCTCAAAAGCCTACGTATAACCGGATTCCGGGCGCCCGAGCTGCCCGCCTTAAGGACACAAAGACGGTAAGCGAATGCTCACGTCAAGTAAAGGTAAAATTATTCGGGACCGGAGGTGTGCTGCGTCACATCCACCCCCGATCCCGTTCCCGAAGGGCCTTACGACCACCCTCACGAGAGGATCGTGACCGGCTTCCAGCTCTCTCGGGTGGTCTCGAAAGCGGAGATGTCGTCCGTGTGACGGAGCGTCAGCGCGATGTCGTCCAGACCTTCCAGAAGCCGCCATCGGGTGTAGTCGTCCAAATCGAACGACTCCTTCACGTCCGCCGCCGGAACGCGCACCTCGCGCTCCACCAGGTCCACGGTCACCTCGATCGTCGGGTCGGCCTCCACGGCCGCCCAGATCCGGTCGATGACCTCCTGCTCCAACAGGACGGTCAGCAGTCCGCCCTTGAGGGAGTTACCGCGGAAGATGTCGGCGAAGCGGGACGACAGCACGGCCTTGAAACCGTAGTCCTGTAGCGCCCACACGGCGTGCTCGCGCGAGGAACCGGTGCCGAAGTCGGGCCCGGCCACCAGTACGGACGCGCCCTCGTACTCGGGGCGGTTGAGCACGAAGTCCGGGTCGGACTTACGCCACTCGGCGAACAGGCCGTCCTCGAAGCCGGTGCGGCTCACGCGCTTGAGGTAGACGGCGGGGATGATCTGGTCGGTGTCGACGTTGCTCGCGCGCAGCGGCACGGCCCGACCGGTGTGGACGTCGAACTTCTCCATGAGAGGACTCTCCTGACGAGGTCGGGGACGCTACAGGGCGGCCAGGTCGGACGGGGAGGACAGCGTGCCGCGTACCGCGGTGGCGGCGGCGACCTGCGGCGAGACCAGGTGGGTACGCCCGCCCCGGCCCTGACGGCCCTCGAAGTTGCGGTTGGAGGTGGAGGCGCTGCGCTCGCCCGGCTTGAGCTGGTCGGGGTTCATGCCCAGGCACATGGAGCAGCCCGCCTCGCGCCACTCGGCGCCGGCCTCCTCGAACACCCGACCCAGACCCTCCTCGTTGGCCTGTTCCTTGACCCGCATGGAGCCGGGGACCACCAGCATGCGCACACCGTCGGCGACCTTGCGGCCGCGGATGATCTCGGCGGCGGCCCGCAGGTCCTCGATCCGGCCGTTGGTGCAGGAGCCCAGGAAGACCGTGTCCACCTCGACCTCGCGCATCGGCGTTCCGGCCTTCAGGTCCATGTAGGCCAAGGCCTTCTCGGCGGCGGCGCGCGCCGAGGGGTCCTCGTAGGAGGCGGGGTCGGGGACCGAGGCGTCCAGCGGAACACCCTGGCCCGGGTTGGTGCCCCAGGTGACGAACGGGCTGAGCTCGTCGGCGTCCAGCACGACCTCGGCGTCGAACTCGGCGCCCTCGTCGGTCCGCAGGCTCTTCCAGTGCTCCACGGCGGCGTCGAAGTCGGCGCCCTGGGGCGCGTGCGGGCGGCCCTGGACGTAGTCGAAGGTGGTCTGGTCCGGGGCGATCATCCCGGCGCGGGCGCCCGCCTCGATGGACATGTTGCACACCGTCATGCGGGCCTCCATGGACAGGGCCTCGATGGCCTCGCCCCGGTACTCGATGACGTAGCCCTGGCCGCCGCCGGTGCCGATCTTCGCGATCACGGCGAGGATGATGTCCTTGGCGGAGACACCGGGCTTCAGGCGACCGTTGACCGTGACGGCCATGGTCTTGAAGGGCTGCATCGGCAGGGTCTGGGTGGCCAGGACGTGCTCGACCTGGCTGGTGCCGATACCGAAGGCCAGCGCGCCGAACGCGCCGTGGGTGCTGGTGTGGCTGTCACCGCAGACGACGGTCATGCCGGGCTGGGTCAGACCCAGCTGGGGGCCGACCACGTGGACGACGCCCTGCTCGATGTCGCCCATGGGGTACAGGTGCACGCCGAAGTCGGAGCAGTTCTTGCGCAGCGTCTCGACCTGCTTGCGGGAGACCGGGTCCGCGATCGGGGCGAGGAGGTCCATCGTGGGGACGTTGTGGTCCTCGGTGGCGATGGTCAGGTCCGGGCGACGCACGGAACGACCGGCCAGTCGCAGCCCCTCGAAGGCCTGGGGGCTGGTCACCTCGTGGACGAGGTGGAGGTCGATGTAGAGCAGGTCCGGCTCGCCTTCGGCACGTCGGACGACGTGCTCCTCCCACACCTTCTCGGCCATCGTGCGTGCCATGGGCGATCGCCTCTCTCGTGTCTGTAGGGTCTCGGGCCCGTCTCGGTTCTGGCCTCGTGCGGGCCCGGGACCATCGCGCGGATGTACGGGCCGACTTGCATTCCATATTTCGAGACGGCAATATCAAGCCATGGACAACTCTAGCTCATCCAGCGGTGTCGGTGTCCTGGACAAGACGATGTCCGTCCTCGACGCCCTGGAGTCGGGACCGGCCTCGCTGGCCCAGTTGGTCCAGATCACCGGTCTGGCCCGCCCCACCGCCCACCGTCTCGCCGTCGCCCTGGAACGCCACCGCATGGTGACCAGGGACAGCCAGGGACGCTTCGTTCTCGGCCCTCGTCTGGGTGAGCTGTCGATCGCCACCGGCGAGGACCGCCTCCTGGCCGTGGCCGCCCCGGTCCTGGTCCAGCTGCGCGACCTGACCGGCGAGAGCGCCCAGCTCTACCGTCGCCAGGGCGACCTGCGCGTGTGCGTGGCCGCCTCCGAACGCAGCAGCGGCCTGCGCGACACGGTGCCCGTCGGCAGCGAACTCCCCATGAACGCGGGCTCGGCGGCCCAGGTCCTCCTCGCCTGGGAGGACTCCGACCGCATCCGCCGTTCGCTGGTGGGCGCCCGCTTCACCGCCGCGGGGCTGGCCCAGGTCCGCCGACGCCGCTGGGCCCAGAGCGTGGCCGAGCGCGAACAGGGCGTGGCCTCGGTCTCCGCCCCCGTGGCCGGCCCCGGCGGACGGGTGATCGCCGCCGTCTCGGTCTCCGGCCCGATAGAGCGACTGACCCGCTCCCCCGGACGCGTCCACTCCCAGGCGGTGATCTCGGCCGCCGAGAAGATCAGCGAGTCCCTGCACACCTACGAGGGAGGGCACTGACCCCCGCCCCACCCCACCCCTGACGTCGAGGGCGGCACCCGATCGGGTGCCGCCCTCGACGTGTGTCGCGCCCGCGGAAGAGCCTCCCCGCCCATGGACAGTTATTGACAGTCTGTCTAACATGACGGAATGTCTCACAAGAACGTGACCGGAGACACAACGACTCCGGCCGAACTCGACGCCTTCCGTGAGCTTCAACGACTCGCCTACCGCGCGGCCGAAGACGTGGCCGCGAGCCTCGAACCCGGGGTCACCGAGCGGGAGGCCGCCCGACGGATCCGTGAGCACCTGGAGTCCCACGGTGTCCGGGACTGGTTCCACACCCCCTTCGCCTGGTTCGGCGACCGGACCGCCTTCCGGAACCTCCGCGTACCGCTCCAGTTCTTCCCGACCCGGCGGAGGCTGGAGAAGGGCATGCCCTTCATCCTCGACTGCGCCCCCGTCCGGGACGGATACGTCGCCGACATCGGCTACTCCGGCGTACTCGGCCGAAGCCCCCTGCACGACCGCCTCGTGGACGACCTGGGCGCGCACCGGGACCTGATCGTGGAGCGGGTCCGCGCGGGCGACACCCTCCAGGACGTGTACCGGGCCGTGGACGACCTCATCCGCGCCCAGGGCTACGACAACCGGCACCGGGTCTACCCGGGACGGGTCATCGCCCACCAGGTCGGCCGGGTGCGCTCACGCCTGCCCCGGGTGATCGTCGCCGGGTTCGGCGTCCGCTCCCTCCAGACCCTGTTCGGCGACCTGCTCGTCGAACGTCTCCACCACCGCTCACCGCTGTGGGCCGACGGCGACATCTCGGCCCACCCGGCCACCCCCGGTCTGTGGGCGGTCGAACCGCACATCGGCTTCCGCGACATGGGCGCCAAGTTCGAGGAGATCCTCGTCGTCACCGAGGACGACGCCTTCTGGCTCGACGACGACCTGCCGCACGTACGTCACCGGACCCCCGCGGCCGTCCCCCTGTCCGCCTGACCCCTCACCGTCCTGCCCGACCACGCGCACCCGACCATCGCGGACGCGAGCGAGGAGAACACGACCGCATGAGCACCCGCCCCCACCGCTACGTCTCCACGAGCGACGGCCAACATCTGGCCGTCCACACCCACGGTTCCCCCGATCGCCCCACCCTGGTGCTGGTCCACGGCTATCCGGACAACTCCACCGTCTGGGACGCGCTGATCGACGCGCTGCTCCCCGACTTCCACGTCGTCGCCTACGACGTCCGCGGCGCGG
This sequence comes from Nocardiopsis sp. LDBS1602, assembly GCF_035818715.1. Taxonomy (NCBI): domain Bacteria; kingdom Bacillati; phylum Actinomycetota; class Actinomycetes; order Streptosporangiales; family Nocardiopsidaceae; genus Nocardiopsis; species Nocardiopsis sp. LDBS1602. The sequence goes on from NZ_JAYLVW010000009.1 coordinate 17,472, forward strand.
GCCGTTCCACCGCCCCCGACGACCGGTCCGGCTATCTGGTGGACCGGCTCGCCGACGACCTGCGCGCCGTGGTCGACGCCGTCAGCCCCGACCGCCCCGTCCACCTGGTCGCCCACGACTGGGGCTCCATCCAGACCTGGCACGCCGTCACCGAACCGGAGCACGCCCACCGGTTCGCCTCCTTCACCTCGATCTCGGGGCCCGACCTCGACCACGCCGGGCACTGGCTCCGCAAGGCCCCCGACGGCGTCCGCAACGTCCTGCGCCAGATGGTCCGCTCCGGCTACATCGGTTTCTTCTCCCTCCCGGGGCTGCCCGAGGCCGCCTGGCTCAGCGGGATCGGCGGGCTGGCCCTGGCCGGTCTGGAACGCGTCGGCGGCGGACCTCGCGTGCCCGCCCGACGCTCCACCCGCGACCACCTCAACGGACTGGCCCTGTACCGGGTCAACATGCCGCGCCGTTTCGCCCGCCCCGTGGAACGCCGCACCACCGTGCCCGTGCAGGCGCTGGCCCCCACCCACGACGCGTTCATGGTCGAGCAGGTGCAGTCCAACGCCGGTCGCTGGGTGGAGGACTTCCGTTTCCACCGTTTCCAGGGCGGACACTGGTCGCTGCGTTCGAACCCCGCGCCCGTGGCCCGAAGGGTGCGCGCCTTCGTGGAGGAGATCGAGTCCGGGACCTCCCGCCCGAAAACCGAACCCGCCCTTCGACGGACCCGACGGCATGGTGGGGCGTTCGCCGGACAGGTGGCCGTGATCACCGGCGCCGGCAGCGGTATCGGCCGCTGCCTCTCCTTCGAACTGGCCGAACGCGGAGCGCGGATCGTGGCGGTCGACATCGACGGCCCCTCGGCCGAACGCACCGCCGAACTGTGCGCGATGATCACACCGGGCGCCGCGGCCCGTCGTGTGGACGTCACCGACGCCGACGCCGTGCGCGGGCTCGCGGCCTGGGTCGACGACGAGTACGGGGCCCCCGACCTGGTGGTCAACAACGCCGGCATCGGTGTGGCCGGGCCGTTCCTGGAGGCCGCCACCGAGGACATCGAACGCGTGGTCGACGTCAACCTGTGGGGCGTGATCAACGGCTGTCGGGCCTTCGCTCCGATGATGATCGAGGCCGGAGGCGGCGGCCGCATCGTCAACACCGCCTCCGCCGCCTCCTACCTGCCCTCGCGCCTGTACGGCGCCTATTCGGCCACCAAGGCGGCCGTCCTGGCGCTCAGCCGTTCCCTGCGCGGAGAGCTGGCGGGTCGCGGGATCACCGTCACCGCGGTCTGCCCCGGTCTGATCGACACCGGGATCATCTCCAACGCGCGTCTCTCCGGCATGGGCGAGATCGGCCGTGCCAAGGAACGGCTCAACCGGCTGTACCGCCTACGCGGTTACACGCCGGAGAAGGCCGCCGCTCGTATCGCCGGAGCCCTCGACTCCGACCCGGAGCTCGTCCCGGTCACCGCCGAGGCCCACGTCGGGCTGGCCCTGTCGCGCCTGTCCCCCGCCGCCCTGCGCGCCTACGCCCGCCTGGCTCCCCCGGTCTAGGTCTCCTCCCCCTCTCCGGCACCACTCGAAGGACCTCCATGAACACCGATCCCGCCCCCGTCACGACCGACGAACCCGACCGGCTCGTCCTGCGCGCCCGCGACGTCCACTTCGACTGGAGCGCGCTGGACCTGCACTGGATCCCCGACGAACCCTTCGCCACCCACGTCATCAACGTGCTGCACCTACTGCTCCCCGAGGGAGAGCGGTGGTTCGTGGAGGTCTTCAAACAGGCGGTCCCCCACATCACCGACCACGAACTGCGCGAACAGGTGCTCGGCTTCATCGGGCAGGAGGCCGTGCACGCCGAGGCCCACGCCGGTGTCCTCGACCACATGGACGCCCACGGTCTCGACCCCCGCCCCTACGTGGAACAGATCGCCTGGCTGTTCCGGGTGGTGCTCGGCGACCGCGACCTGTCCGGAGCACGGGAGTTCGCCTGGCTGCGCACCCGGCTGGCGGTCATCGCGGGGATCGAGCACTACACCGCCGTGCTGGGCCAGTGGGTACTGGACGCGAAGAGACTCGACGAGGTCGGCACCGACCCGACCATGCTGGATCTGCTGCGCTGGCACGGGGCCGAGGAGGTCGAGCACCGCTCGGTCGCCTACGACCTGTACATGCACGTGGACGGCGGATACGCCCGTCGTGCCCTGGCCATGGGGGTGGCCGCCTTCGCCCTGGCCTCCCTGTGGGTGCGCGGTGTGCGCTTCCTCGTCGTCAACGACCCCTATCTCCGGGGGCGGATCGACGGGGTGCGGCCCAAGGCGTCGTGGGCGCTGCGCGACGGCCGCCGGGGCCTCATCCCGCATCTGGGCCGTCTGGCCCGGGCGATACCCGAGTACCTGCGTCGCCGATACCACCCCTCGCACCACGGCTCCACCGCGCAGGCCGTCGCCTACCTGGCGGTCTCTCCGGCCGCCAGGGCCGCCGAGGCCGCGGAACGGGAAGCGGCCCGATGAGCGACGACCGTGAACGACGCGTCGGGCACCACGCGGACCCGCGACCGCCGACCGACCTGTTCCGGTCCGGGCGCCCCGACCGCTTCATGCTGGGTCTGGCGCGGCTGGCCGCCCGGCTCGAACCCCTCACCGCCCGACTCCGTCCCGGGCATCCTCCGCCGAAGCCGACCGGGGATCTGCCGGTTCGTGTGGTGAGGACGGAACGTCCTTCCCCGGACGTCGCCGTCCTCACCCTGGCCCCCGTCGCCCCCGAGACCACACTGCCCGCCTGGCAGCCCGGACATCACGTGGACGTGGTGCTGGACGGCGGCGTGGTGCGTCAGTACTCGCTCAACGGCGACCCCTCCGACCGGTCCCGTTACCGGATCGCGGTACGTCGTATCGAAGGCGGACTCGGTTCGGGGCTGGCGCACGGGCTGCGCGAGGGAGACGTCCTCGGGCTGCGCGGACCGCGCAACGCCTTCCCCTTCGCCAGGGCCGAGCGGTACCTGTTCGTGGCCGGCGGCATCGGCATCACCCCGATCCTGCCGATGGTCGTGGCGGCCCACGCCGCGGGCCTCCCCTACCGCCTGGTCTACACGGGCCGGTCACGAAGCGGCATGCCCTTCCTGGACGAACTGCCCGAGGGCCCCGACGTGTTCGTGCGCCCCGACGACGAGTACGGGCCTCCGAAGGCCGCCGACCTGACACGAGGACTCGAACCGGGGACCCCGGTGTACGTCTGCGGCCCGGCCCCGCTCATCGCCGCCGTGGGTGCCCTGGTGCCCACGGGGACACCGTTCTACTCCGAGCGTTTCTCGCCGCCCCCGGTCGTGGACGGCCGCCCCTTCGAGATCCGGCTGGGACGCTCCGGCCCGGTGCTGCCGGTCGAGGCGCACGAGACCGCCCTGGACGTGCTGCTCCGGGTCCGCCCGGGCACCCCCTACTCCTGTCGACAGGGGTTCTGCGGCACCTGCCGGGTGGGGCTCGTCGAAGGAGAACCCGAGCACCGGGATCGGCCGACCGGAGGCGCTCCGCGGGACGGGGGGTTCACCCCGTGCGTCTCCCGGGCCGGGGAGGGCGAGCGGATCGTCCTGGATCTGTGAGGCCGCGAGGAGGGTAGTTTCGGACCATCGAATCGGCTTTCTCGGGAGGTGGCGACCGACGGTGGTGTCCCCAGGAACCGACCGTCACCAGGCGCGGGTGACGGGTTCGGCGGCCCCGGTCGGCAGACCGGGGCCCGGACGGCGGCCACGCCGCATGGCGCCACATCAACGTCGCGACGATCTGATCCGGACGGCGCTGCTCGTGTTCGCGCGGCGCCCTCCGGCCGAGGTCACCCCGGAGGAGATCGCCGAGGAGGCCGACGTCTCCCGAGCGCTGGTCTACCGCTACTTCCCCAACATGGCGGAGCTGCGGCGGGCGGCACTGGAGCGGGCGATGACGGAGCTGCTGGAGGAGTTGCGGCCTCCGGAGGGGGCGCCTCCGCTGGAGCAGGTCCGAACGGCGCTGCGTTCCTTCATCGACTTCGCCGCCGCCTACGCCCCCTCCTACACCGCCCTGCTGAACGGCGGCTCCACGGTGGCGACCGAGGAGACGGAGGCCGAGATCGACCGGGTCCGTCGAGGGGTGCGCGAGCTCATCCTGGATCGGGCGGGGATCGATGCGCCCTCACCCCGGCTGCTCCTCGGGCTGCGCTGTTGGGTGTCGATGGTGGAGACCGCCGTCATGCTCTGGCTGCGCACGCACGACATGACACGGGACGAGCTGGCCGACTGGCTGCTGGACCAGTTGGTGGCGGTGGTGGCCGCCTCCGGAGGCCCCCGAGAGGAGCTGGACCGGCTCGTCGCCCACGTGAGCCGAGTGGTCACGTGAGGTACACCCCGAGGCCACCGGGCCCTTCTACGGTGGCGGTTCGTCCGCCCCCTCACAGAAGGGCCCTCCCATGTCCGGACCTCCCGCCTCCTTCGACCGACGCGGCTTCCTCACGACCCTCACCGGGAGCGCGGCGGCCGCCGCCGGGCTCGCCTTCCTGCCGGCCGGCACCGCCTCGGCCGGGGAAGGGGTCACCACACTGGACGTGCTCTCCGACGTCCAAGGGGACCTGGCCGACTTCTCCCACGTCCTGAACCATCTGGACTCCCTGGGCACCGCCGACGCCCTGGTGGTCAACGGCGATCTGGTCGCCAACGGCCACGTGTCGGAGTACGAGGCCTACCGGGAGGTGCTCGACTCCCACCCCCACCCCGAGCGGGTGATCAGCACGATCGGCAACCACGAGCAGTACAACGACGCCCCCTTCGACGCTCAGGTCGACCGTTTCCTGGGGTACACGGGCATGGCCGACGTGTACACCGAGACCCTGGTCGGCGACGTCCCCCTGCTCACCATCGGCACCACCGAACCGATCGCCGGAACGAGCGGCCCGTTCGTCACCCTCGGCGCGGAGCAGCTCTCCTGGTTGGACGGCCGCCTGTCCGAGCACGCGCGGAACGGACGGCCGGTGTTCGTGTTCAGCCACCACGTGCTCCCGGACAGCGTCTCGGGCACGACCGGAGACGACTCGGCCCGCTTCTACGACCGGGACTTCGTCGACGAGACGGAACTGTTGGAGGTCCTCGGCTCGCGCTCGGGAGTGGTGTTCCTGTCCGGTCACACGCACTGGTCGTTGGAGCGCGACGACTGGGCCACGCGCAAGGTGGTCTCCGGCGGGGATCCGCGCGGTTTCACCGTGGTCAACACGGGCTTCGTCCAGACCCTGTTCGGGCCGGACGGCAGGGGAGGCGAGCGGGCGATCGACGGTTCCGCCGCCCAGGGGCTGCGGATCGAGGTGGCCGCCGACGGAGCGGTGACCGTGCACGCCCGTGATCTGAAGGCGGGGACGGTGATCCGTTCCCTGGAGATCGAGGCTCCGAACGCCTGATCGGCGCTCGGCCGGACGACCGGGCCGTCCGGCCGGGCCGGGGTCTTCCGGGGTTCCGCGCGCCCTTGGAAACACCGAAGGCCCCACCCTGGTGGATGGAGCCTGTTGGTACCCCCGAGCGGATTCGAACCGCCGTTACCGCCTTGAGAGGGCGGCGTCCTAGGCCACTAGACGACGGGGGCCGGACGTGGTTCTCGTGGATGGTCATACCCACTCGAACCGGACACCGATGGCGAGCATCGGTCAGAAAGAAGGCTCTCACCATGTGAGAGCCGCTCTCTCCAGTACCCCCGAGCGGATTCGAACCGCCGTTACCGCCTTGAGAGGGCGGCGTCCTAGGCCACTAGACGACGGGGGCGCACATCGGGTCGCGAGACCCGTGCCGACCACGGAGAACCGTGATCACGCGCTGGCCTACCAGGACTCGAACCTAGACTAACTGAACCAGAATCAGTCGTGCTGCCGATTACACCATAGGCCAGTGCTCTCGAGGGACCCGGTCGCTTTCGCTTCCCTGTCCCCCTCGGCGACGTGTTCAACTCTAGCGGACATTCGGAGTGCTCGCGAACCGGAATCGGGGCGGTCGGGCTGTGGGCCCGACCACCCCGCACCGGTCAACCCTCCTGGGCGTCCTTCTCCTCGGCCCGCAGCCTCTCCAGGGCGGCCTCCAGCCGCGCCTGGACGCGCTCGCGGCCCAGAAGCTCCAGGGATTCGAACAACGGAAGGCCCACGGTCCGCCCGGTCACGGCCACCCGCACCGGAGCCTGGGCCTTGCCCAGCTTCAGGCCGAGGGAGGCGCCGGTCTCCTCGGTGGCGGTCTTGAGGGCCTCGGCGGTCCAGGACAGGTCGGGGTCGGCGAAGCGTGCCAGGGAGGCCTCGACCATCTCCTTGCCCACGCCCGGCTTCATCGCCTTCTTCCAGCTCTTCTCGTCCTCGACCGGCTCCGACAGGAACAGGAAGTCCACGTTGGGGACGATCTCGCTGAGAACGGCCACCCGGCTCTGCGCGAGGGGGGCGACGGCGGCGAAGACCTCCGGGTCGTAGTCCTCGGGGGCCCAGGGGGTGTTCTCACCGGTGAGCCACGGGGCGCAGCGCTCGATGAAGTCCTCGACGGAGAGCTCACGGATGTACTCGCCGTTGAAGGAACGGAGCTTCTTCTCGTCGAAGAAGGCGCTGGAGCTGTTGACGTCCTGGATGCGGAACAGCGGCATCATCTCCGACCACGGCATGATCTCGCGGTCGTCCCCGGGGGCCCAGCCCAGCAGCATCAGGTAGTTGACCATCGCCTCGGCCAGGTAGCCCTCCTCCTGGTAGGACTCCAGGGCGACCTTGTCCCGACGCTTGGACAGCTTCTTGCGCTGCTCGTTGACGATGACGGGCAGGTGCGCCCACACCGGCGGGGTCAGGTCCAGCGCCTCCCACAGCAGCTGCTGCTTGGGGGTGTTGGACAGGTGCTCCTCGCCGCGGATGACGTGCGTGATACGCATCTCGACGTCGTCGACCACGTTGGCCAGGACGAAGAGCGGGGAGCCGTCGGCCCGCGCGATCACGAAGTCCTCGATCGCGGAGTGGTCGAACTCCACGCGTCCGCGGATCTGGTCGTCGACCACCGTCGGGCCGCCCTCGGGCACCCGGAAGCGCAGCGCCCGGCCCGGGCCCGGCTCCAGGCCGCGGTCACGGCAGAAACCGTCGTAGCCCAGGTTGGGGTTGTCCCGCCGCTCCTGCACCTGCTCACGGGTGCAGTCGCAGTAGTAGGCGCGACCGGAGCGGTACAACTCCTGCGCGGTCTCACGGTGTTTCTCGGCGTAGGCCGACTGGAAATAGGGGCCCTCGAAGTGCGGGTCGTTCTCGTCGATGCCGATCCAGGACATCGCGCGGATGATGCCCTCGGTCCACTCGGGGCGGTTGCGTGCGGCGTCGGTGTCCTCGATGCGCAGCACCATGCGGCCGTCGGGCCGCTGCTGGGCCAGAGCCCAGTTGAAGAGCGCGGAGCGGGCGCCACCGACGTGGAACATGCCCGTGGGGGACGGGGCGAAGCGGGTACGAATCGGAGTCTCAGTCACGGTCCCCAGGGTATCGGTGGCCCGAGATGACCTGTGGGAAGTCGTCGCCTCCTCAGGGTGCGGCCGTGCCCTCACCACCGGCCTCCGCCGGAGCGATCGGCAGGGGGCGCGGGTACCCCGGGCCCAGGCCGAACTCACGGGACAGGGCGTCGGCGAACCCCGCCGCGATCTTGATCTCCCCGGAGTCGTCGGGGTGGGTCCCGTCGTAGGTGTCGGTCTCCACGTCCCACTTCTCGGCGCCGGCCAGGTCGAAGGAGACCACCGGGGACTCGGGGGTGGACAGTTCGGCCGAGAGTTCGCGCACCAGTTCGTTGTAGACGTACAGACGCAGGGCGAACCCCTGGTCCTGGTCGGCGATGACGGTGGGCGGGGCCTCGGCGAAGAGGATCCTGATCTTCGGGGAGGCCGACCGGGCACCGGCCACGTAGGCGCGCAGGCGCCCCTCCATCTCCTCGGCGGTGATGGGGTGCAACAGGTCGTTGATGCCGATCATGACGCACAACACGTCCGGTCGGTACACGGCGACGTCCCGGGTGATCGTGGTGGACGCGTCGGCCAGGGTGCGCCCCCAACGGGCGTTGTGGTCCTGGTCGAAGTCGGGGTCCAGGTACTCCACGCCCTCGGGGTCGCCCTCCGGGGCCCCCGGGGTCGGCTCGTTCCCGAACAGCTCCGGCGGAACGATCTGTTCGGGGGTGGCGGGGGCGCTGAAGGGACCCACGAAGTCCAGCCCCTCCACATGCGGTTCCAGGTGGTTCCACAGGTGGTAGCGCCAGGTCCGGTCGCCGTCGGCCCCGTGGGTCATCGAGTCCCCGGCGAGCATCAACCGCACCTGGCCCCTCCCCTCCCAGGGCGCGGCCTCGGTGTCCTCCTCCGAGAGGGACGAGGGGCGATTGATCAGCCAGAGACCGGCCCCCACCACGGCCAGGACCAGGGTGAGGGCCCCGGTCAGGACCAGGGGGCGGATACGGCGACGTCCGGTGGCCAAGTCTCGACCTTCCGTTCGGTCGGGACCGGAGTGCGGCCCCGAGAGGTGGGCCGTACGCGGGCACGAGGCCCGCGCACGGCGTGTTCGGGGTCAGTCCCGGGCGACCACCCGGTTGCTGATGGTGCCCAGCCCCTGGACGGTGACGGACACCTCCTGGCCGATGGAGACGGGTCCGACCCCGGCGGGGGTGCCGGTCAGGACCACATCACCCGGGAGGAGCGTCATGAACGAGCTGACGTAGGAGATGATGCCCGGAATGTCGTGGATGAACTGTGACGTACGCCCGTTCTGGCGCGTCTCGCCGTCCACCGTGGTGGTGACCTCCAGGTCCTGCGCCTCCTCGATGCTCAACCCCGTGGTGATCCACGGGCCGATCGGGCAGAAGGAGTCGAAGCCCTTGGCCCGGGTCCACTGCTTGTCCTTCTTCTGAAGGTCGCGCGCGGTGACGTCGTTGGCCACCGTGTATCCGAAGATCACGTCCTTGACCCGCTCGCGCGGCACCTCCCGGCAGGGCCGGGAGATGACGATGGCCATCTCGCCCTCGAAGTCGACCCTCTCGGAGATCGACGGGTGGAAGATGGGGTCGTTCGGTCCGGAGACCGCCGTGGAGGGCTTGAGGAAGACCACCGGCTCCTCGGTGCTCTCCCCTGTGATCTCCTTCATCTCCGCGACGTGTTCCGCGTAGTTCTTGCCGATGCACACGACCTTGGTCGGCAGCACCGGCGACAACAGCCGCACGTCGGCGAGCGCGGCACGCTCACCGGTGAGTTTGATGTCCCCGAGGAGAGGGTGACCGCTCAGTCGTGCGATGAAGTCCTCTCCGCTGTCCGTGTCCGTCTCGACCAGACCGAAACCGACCTCGTCGCCGGCCGCGAAACGTGCGATACGCACCTGATTCCTCCCAGCAGCCCTCTGCTCTCACTGTCCGTTCGAAGCGTAACGGGGTCGGGAGCACCACCGTGTCCGCAGGTCTGCTCCGCGCGGGCGGGGAACTCTGGCATGCTGGGTTTCGTTGTCCGAAACTCCCGGGAGCAAGCACCCGGAGGCCGCGGTCACGACCATCATCGAGAGGTTCAAGCCCCGTGCCCACTCGCAGTCCCCGCGCCAAGCACCGTAGGCGTCGCAGGTACCCCATGGGTCTGGCTCTCGGCCTGTGTCTGGTCTCGGGGGCCTCCGCCGTGTTGATGGTGAGCGTGCCCCCTCCGGACACCGGCACGGACCACACCGAGGAGACCTCGGCCGAGGGGCCGTTCGGCGACGGGAACCTGGACGAGAGCGCCCGCCCCGCCCCCTCCACCTCCGCCGAGAACGACCCGAGCGCCTCCCCCTCGGACGAGGACCTTCCGGTGCTGTTGCGCTCCGTCGAGAAGGAGGTCGACAGCGCCGACGGCGAGTTCTCGGTGATGAAGGGCGAGAGCGAGGTCATGGGCGAGGGCCCGCTGACCACCTTCGCCGTCGAGTTCGAGAAGGGGCTGCCCGGTAAGAAGGCCGACTTCTCCGACGCGGTCGAGGAGATCCTGGGGGACCCGCGCAGCTGGGGTGAGAGCGGCGCGCGCTCGTTGCAGCGCGTGGACGGCGACGACGCCGACATCCGCGTCCTGCTGGCCGCCCCGGAGACGGTGGACCGTCTGTGCGCCCCCTTGAACACCAACGGGTTCGTCTCGTGCGCCAACGGCAACCGCGCCATCATCAACCAGAACCGCTGGGTCTCGGGCGTGGAGCACTTCGACGATGACCTGGAGACCTACCGGATCTATCTGATCAACCACGAGGTCGGCCACACCCTGGGCCACGGTCACGTGAACTGTCCCGGCGAGGGTGAGATCGCCCCGGTCATGCAGCAGCAGACCCTGGGGCTCCAGGGTTGCGAGGCGAACGGCTGGGTCGACCCCGACGCCGAGTGATCCCTTCGGAACATCGAGGGCGCACCCCCGGCGGGGGTGCGCCCTCTTCGTTCGGGCGGTGGTCGGACCCGCCCCTCACGTGTTACTCGACCGAGGCGTTGTACTCCTCGATGGTGCGCGCCACGCCGTCGGCGGCGGCGGCCATCGCGTCCTCGGCGGAGGTGTCACTGGTCAGGGCGGTCTCCCAGCCCTCCTCCGCGGCGACCCGGGCCTCGGACATGACGCCCATCATGCAGCCGGCCGTGTTCTCGTTGATCTCGGAGTCGGCGAGCTGGCTCGCGGCCACGGAGAACTGCGGGAACTCCTCGGCGCGCTCCTGCGCCTCGGCGCCCTCGTAGCCCTCGGTGTTGACCGCGAGGTAGCCGGTGCCCGCGTGCCAGGTGGACTGGGCCTCGGGGGTGAGCAGGTACTGCACGAACTCCCAGGAGCCGCGGATCTCCTCGGGGCTGTGGCCCACGCCGTTGATCCACAGGGAGGCGCCGCCGATGATGGAGCCGCCCGGGTCACCGGACTCGATCAGCGGGAAGTAGCCGGCGCCGACCTCGAAGTCGGACTGCTCGATGAAGCCGCCCAGGGAGCCGGTGGACTCCAGGGTCATGGCGGCGCGACCGGAGGTGAAGGCGGCCTGGCCGTCGTCGGTGTTACGGCCGATCTGGACGGCGAGGTCGTCCTCGATCATCTGGTCCCACCACTCGACGAGCTCGACGATCTTGGGATCGTCGAAGAGCACCTCGGTGGCGCGGCCGTCACGGCCGTTGGAGTTGTCGCAGTAGGGGGCGGCGGCGCGGGCCATGAACTGCTCGACGAACCAGCCGTACACGGCGGCGCCGAAGCCGTACTGCACGACCGTGCCGTCGTCGTCGGTGACGGTCAGCTTCTCCGCGGCCTCGCGGATCTCGGCGAGGTCCGTGGGCGGGGAGTCCGGGTCGAGGCCGGCCTCCTCGAAGGCGTCCCGGTTGATGTACATCAACGGGGTGGAGTTGTTGAAGGGGAAGGAACGCAGCTCACCGCCGACGGTGAAGTAGTTGAGCAGCGCCTCCTCGATGGGGGCGGTGTCGTAGTCGTCGGCGTCGATGAAGGACTGGGCGGGGACCGTCTGGCCCGAGTCGATCATGAACTGGGTGCCCAGGTCGTAGATCATGATGAGCTCGGCGGTGTCGCCCTGTTGGATGGCGGCGCGGTGTCCGGCCAGGGCCTCGTCGTAGTCCCCTTGGAAGGAACCGGTGACGTGCACGCGGCCCTCGTTCTGGGAGTTGAAGTCCTCGATCAGGCCGTCCAGCACCTGGCCGTTGGTGGCGTCCATGCTGTGCCAGAACTCGATCTCCACCGCTTCGTCGAGGTCGTCCAGGACCTCGGGACCGGGCGCGCTGAGATCGGCGTCGCCGGCCCCGCCGTCCTCGCTCGAACAGGCGCTGAGGAACAGGCCCAGGCTCGCGATCAGGGCCGCGGCCTTGATGCCTCTACGGCGGAAGGTGGTTGTCATCTCTTTCGTCTCCACTAAGTACTCCAAGACCTACTTGACCGCGCCCGCGGTGAGTCCTCGGACGATGAAGCGCTGCCCGAAGATCACGAGGACGAGTGTGGGGATGACCGACAGCGCGGCCCCTGCCAGAAGGAGTCCGGGGTTGGCGGCCTCGCCCGTCTTGAGGCTGTTGAGGCCGATCTGGAGGGTCTGCATCTCGGTGCTGCGGGTGATGATCAGCGGCCAGAAGTACATGTTCCAGCTGGTGATGAACACGTACATGCCGACCGCGGTCAGAGCGGGTCTGCTCAGAGGGAGCAGGATGGTCCAGAGGAACCGGAGATGGCCCATGCCGTCCATCCGGGCGGCGTCGTACAGTTCGCGGGGGAACTGCTTGAAGCTCTGCCGCAGGAGGAAGGTGCCGAAGGCGTAGGCCAGGAACGGCATGACCAGTCCGGCGTAGCTGTTGCCCAGGCCCCATCCGGTGATGGTGAGGTAGTTGGGGATGAAGGTCGCCTCGGCGGGGACCATGAGGGTGGACAGGAAGAGCGCGAAGATCACCGCGCTGCCTCGGAAGCGCAGGAACACGAACGCGTACGCGGCCAGGGCCGAGGTGCACAACTGGCTGACGGTGATGATGCCCGCCATGACCAGCGAGTTCCAGTACATGCGCGCCAGGGGGACCGCCTTGAGCGCGCCCTCGATGTTGCCGGTGTCGAAGCCGGTGGGCAACAGTCTGGACGGGAAGGTCGCCAGTTCCCGGGGCTCCATGAACGTTCCCACGAACACGTAGTAGACGGGGAACAGTACGGGGACCAAGAGCAGGGCCAGCATCAGGTACAGCAGGACGCGACCGGCGACGTGCCCGAGGGTGGGTCGGGGCCGCGACACCTTCTCGACGGTGCCCTTGCCCTCTGCGGTGAGCGTCATGAGTAGTGCACCTTCCGTTCGATGACACCGAACTGGACCACGGTGCACACCAGGACCACCAGCAGCAGGACGAGCGCCTGGGCGCTGGCCCGACCGAAGTCGCTGGTTCCGTACGCGAAGGCGTCCTGGAAGATCGAGTAGACGAGGGTGGTCGTGGATCCGACCGGTCCCCCCGCGGTGAGGATGTGGATCTGGCCGAAGCTCTGTAGGGCGTTGATCGTGGAGATGACGATCAGGAAGAAGAGCTGGGGGCCGAGCATCGGGATGGTGACGTCCCAGGCCAGGCGCGGCCCGGTGGCTCCGTCGATGCGGGCCGCCTCGTTGACCTCCTTGGGGATGGAGCCGATGCCGGCGGCGAGCACCAGCACCCCGTAGCCGAGGTTCATCCACACCGTGGTGATGCAGACGGACCACAGGGCCATCTCCTGGGAGGTCAGCCAGGGGACCTGGTCCATTCCCAGCCGGTACAGGATGCCGTTGAGCACGCTGTTGCCGGGACTGTAGAACACGGAGAAGATCACCGAGGCGCTGGCCACGGAGAAGGCGAACGGCAACGCGAAGGCGCCGCGCAGGAACCGTTGCCCCTTGATGACGCCCTCCAGGAGGAGAACGATCACGAGAGCTCCGGCGACCCCGGGAACGACCACGCCGACGGTGAAGAGCACCGTGGTCATCAGGGTCTGGCCGAACTGGGGCGTGGCCATCTCGGCGAAGTGGCTCAGGCCGACGAAGCGGCTGGGCCGACCGATGATGTCGTTGCCGTGCATCGACAGGTAGACGGTGCGCCCCAACGGATAGACCAGGAAGAGCGCGAAGACCACCGCGGAGGGAAGCAGGAAGCCCCAGGCGAGCAGGGCGTCCTTCCCTCGGCGGGCTCGTTTGTGCCGGGTACTGGAGGAGTGCGGTGACGCGACGCGACGCTCGGTCACCGGACCGGTGGTCACGCCTTTACCTCCACCCCGGGTTCGGATCTCGGGTGAGGACACGACCCGCAGTCTTCAGGGGAAGGGTGACCTGCGGATCGCGGGAGGGCGAACAGCGCGCCAACTGCGAGGCGCGCGACGGTTATATCCGGCATCTATCACCATTCGTACATATGGAACTTCCTCAAAGTTCGCAGTATCGAGTGGCTCAAGACACACTGGCTATGACCTGCCGGACAGGTCTTTCTTACCCGTAAGTAAGTTTCAAAGCTCTGACCTGCACGGGAAACAGGAGATGTACGGACGGGTGACAGAGAACGTGACACTCCTGTCACCCGCCCGATGCACTTTCCGAACCCCCTCGGGATCAGTCGCGTGGGTAGCCCTGTCGCAACAGTCCGTAGGTGATGGCCTGCTCCAACGCCACCCAGGAGGCGTCCACGACGTTGGGCCCCACGCCCACCGTCGTCCACTCCTCGCCCCCGTCGCTGAACGTGACGAGGATGCGGGTGACCGCGTCGGTGCCCGAGGCGCCCTCCAGGATGCGGACCTTGTAGTCGGTCAGTTCCAGGCCGCCCAGAGCGGTGAAGGCGTGCTCCAGCGAGCTGCGCAGGGCCCGGTCCAACGCGTTGACCGGACCGTTGCCCTCGGCCGTGGCGATGACCCGCTCGCCCTTGACCCGGAGCTTGACGGTCGCCTCGGACAGGCTCTCGTCCTCACCGGCCAACGGGCTGGAACCGGCGGTCGGACGGCGCTCGGTCAGCACCCGCCACGACTCGGTCTCGAAGTAGCGGACCGACTCCCCGAGCTCCTCCCTCAGTAGCAGCTCCAACGAGGCGTCGGCCGCCTCGAAGCTGTACCCGGACAGCTCCAGCCCCTTGATCCGCTCCACCACGCGTCCGGACAGCGCCCGGTCGTCGCCCAGGTCCAGACCCAGCTCTCGGGCCTTGAGCTCCACCGACGCGCGCCCGGCCATGTCGGAGACGAGCATGCGCATACGGTTGCCGACCAGCTCGGGGTCGGTGTGCTGGTACAGGTCCGGGTCGACCTTGATGGCGGAGGCGTGCAGCCCGGCCTTGTGGGCGAAGGCGGAGACCCCCACGTAGGGCCGGTGGGTGTCGGGGGCCAGGTTGACGATCTCCGCGATCGCGGTCGACACCCGGGTCATCTCCCCCAGGCAGCCCTCGGGAAGGATCTCCCGGCCGCGCTTGAGGGCGAGGGCGCCCACCACCGAGAACAGGTCGGCGTTGCCGACCCGCTCGCCGTAGCCGTTGGCGGTGCACTGCACGTGCGTGGCGCCGGCGTCCACGGCGGCCAGGGTGTTGGCGACGGCGCAGCCGGTGTCGTCCTGGGCGTGGATGCCCAGACGGACCCCGGTGGCCTCGCGCACCTCGGTCACCACGCGGGTGATGTCGGCGGGAAGCATGCCGCCGTTGGTGTCGCACAGGACGACCACGTCCGCCCCGGCCTCGGCCGCAGTCCGGACCACGGACAGGGCGTACTCGGGGTGGTGACGGTAGCCGTCGAAGAAGTGCTCACAGTCCACGAACACGCGTTGGCCGTGTTCGCGAAGGTGGGAGACGGTGTCGGCGATCATCGCGAGGTTCTCGTCGAGGGTCGTGCGCAGGGCACGTTCGACGTGTCGGTCGTCACTCTTGGCGACCAGAGTGACGACCGACGCGCCGCTGTCGCGCAGGGCGGCCACCTGTGGGTCGTCGGCGGCCCTCACACCGGCACGGCGGGTCGCGCCGAACGCGGTGAGCAGCGCGTGTTCCAGATCGAGCTCTTGTGAAGCCCTCCGGAAGAACTCGGTGTCCTTGGGGTTGGCCCCCGGCCATCCGCCCTCGATGAAGGCCACTCCGAAGTCGTCCAGCAGCTTCGCGATGGCCAGCTTGTCGGAGACCCGGAGGTTGATCCCCTCGCGCTGGGCCCCGTCGCGGAGCGTGGTGTCGAAGACGTGGAAACTGTCGTCCCTCATGGGTGGAACTCCCGAAGTGGTCTGGTTTAAGGCGGTCCCGGCCAACAAAAAAGACCCCTCGTGGACACGAGAGGTCAGCGCGCCGGCAGGGTCCGGATCCTTCCCTGCGCGTTCGCGGGAAGTCGTCAGCCGGCGCGCCCCTGAATAATCACGACCTGGGACGGCATGAGGCCAGTGTGCCACATGGTCACCGAGGAGGTCCTGTTCGGGGGGCAGATGTCTCACTCTACGAGATGAGAATTTCTCACTTCGGACGTATCGGGCGGCTTCCGACCGGCCTGCGCGAGGCCGCCCATCGGCCGGAACCCTCCGCCGACGACCCGGGGGAAGCGGCGTGGGCCGCCCGGAGATCCCCCGAGCGGCCCACGCCCCGCCCTCCTAGAAGCGGGTGATCCAGCCGTGCTCGTCCTTGCGCAGACCGGTCTGCAACCCGACCAGCTCCTCGCGCAGACGCATCGTGATCGGCCCGGGGGTGCCGTCGCCGATGGTGAACTCGCCGTCGTCGCTCTTGACGTGGCCGACCGGGGTGACCACCGCGGCGGTGCCGCACGCGAAGACCTCGGTCATCTCGCCGGACTCGGCCGCCTCACGCCACTCCTCGATGGAGAGCGGCTTCTCCTCCGCCGGAATACCCAGGTCGGGGGCGAGGGTGAGCAGTGATTCGCGGGTGATCCCCGGCAGCAGGGTCCCGGTGAGCGGAGGCGTGCGCAGGCGCGCGTTCTCGCCCTCGCCGAACACGAACCACAGGTTCATGCCGCCCATCTCCTCGACCCAACGGTGCTCGCGGGCGTCCAGCCACACGACCTGGTCGCAGCCCTTCTCGACCGCCTGGGACTGGGCCAGGAAGCTCGCGGCGTAGTTGCCCGCGAACTTGGCCGCGCCCGTGCCGCCGGGGGCGGCACGCGTGTAGTCCTTGGACAGCCAGACCGTCACCGGCTTGACGCCGCCGGAGAAGTAGGAGCCCACGGGCGAGGCGATGAGCAGGTAGACGTAGGTACGGGAGGGGTTGTTGACCCCCAGGCCCACGTCCGTGGAGATCATGAACGGACGGAGGTAGAGGCTGAAGTACTCCTTGGACGGGACCCAGTCCCCGTCGTGCTCCAGCAGCAGCTCGATGGACTTGAGGAAGAGCTCTTCGGGGAGGGCCGGCATCGCCATCCGCTCGGCGCTCCGGTTGAAGCGCGCCGCGTTGGCCTCCGGCCTGAAGGAGGCCAGCGAACCGTCCGGGTGGCGGTAGGCCTTGAGCCCCTCGAAGATCTCCTGCGCGTAGTGAAGGGCGGAGGTGGCCGGGTCCAGGCTGAGCGGCCCGTACGGCTCCAGGGCCGCGTCGTGCCAGCCCTTGCCCTCTGTGTAACGGATGCTCACCATGTGATCGGTGAACACCTGACCGAACCCGGGGTTCTCCAGCAGTTCCTCACGTTCCCGCGGGGTCTTCCGCCGGTCGGAGAGCCGGATGTCGAACGTCAACCCAGTGGTGGTGGTGTTGTTGTTCATGTTGTCGGTGGTCCTCTCGGATGCAACGGGTCGGCAGCGCCGCCGACCTGGAATCTAGTGTGTCGGAAGAGCGCACCCGGTGCCAGACCAGGCCAAGGCCGCGAAAAGGGCGACGGGCGCGCCGGAGGTTCCAGACGCGCCCGTCGCAAGGGTCGTGAAGTGGTGTTCCCGCCACGGCCGCGCCTGTCGTGAAGGCAGGGCCGAAAGCGGTCGCCTCAGCCCTGCTCGGCTACTCGCGCGGCGAGGTCGTCGCCGATACGGGAGGTGGACCGGACCTCGTCGCTCTGGGCGCGGGTCTTCAGGTCGGCCGAGACCGCCGCCTCGATCCGGCGGGCCGCCTCGGGCACCCCCAGGTGGTCCAGCATGAGCGCGGCCGACAGCACGGTGGCGGTCGGGTCGGCCTTGCCCTGGCCCGCGATGTCGGGCGCCGAGCCGTGGACCGGCTCGAACATGCTGGGGAAGGTGTTGTCCGGGTTGATGTTACCGCTGGCCGCCAGACCGATACCACCGGTGATGGCCGCGCCGATGTCGGTGATGATGTCGCCGAAGAGGTTGTCGGTGACGACCACGTCGAAGCGCCCGGGCCGGTCGACGAAGAACATCGAGGCGGCGTCGACGTGGCAATAGTCCACGGCGACCTGCGGGTATTCGGCGCCGACCTCCTCGACCGTGCGCTTCCACAGCTCACCGGCGTAGGTCAGGACGTTGTCCTTGTGCACCAGGGTCAGCTGCCGACGCGGACGCTCGGCGGCCTTGGCGAAGGCGTAGCGGACCACGCGCTCGACCCCGAAACGGGTGTTGACGCTGTCCTGGGTGGCGATCTCGTGCGGGGTGCCCTTGCGCAGGACGCCACCGGCGCCGGCGTAGGGACCCTCGGTCCCCTCGCGCACCACCAGCATGTCGATGTCCTCGGGCGAGACACCGGCCAAGGGGCTGTCGACCCCCGGGAAGAGCCGGACCGGACGCAGGTTGACGTAGTGGTCGAAGTCGAAGCGCAGGCGCAGCAGCAGCCCCCGCTCCAGGACACCGCTGGGGACCGAGGGGTCTCCGACGGCGCCCAGGTAGACGGCCTCGTGTTCGCGCAGCTCGGCGGCGACCGGGTCGGGCAGCGTCTCACCGGTGCGATGCCAGAGCCTGGCCCCCAGCTCGTACTCGGTGGTCTCGATGGCCAGGTCGTGCTGGGCGGCGACGACCCCCAGCACCTTGAGGCCCTCGGCGACGACCTCGGGACCGATTCCGTCCCCGGGGATGACGGCCAGTTTCACGGTGCGCGCTGCCATACGGACTGCCTTCGACTCGGAGGCGACCCCACCGGCGATTTCTCACATGGCGAGATCGAATGAACAGTAGGTGAGACAACTGTACCGGCCCCGCGGACCGGCACAGCCCCTTTCCCCCTACTCGCGTCTCAGCAACGGCGATTGAGCGCGTCCTGGAGAGCGCGAGCGATCTCGTCGTCGGTGTCGGGCGTGGACGGGTACTCGATCATGTCGTACATGTGATCCTCCAAGTACGGTGAGCGACGGCCCGAAAGGCACGGAACGGCCGTTCGCGTTCGACGTTGAGGAGCGCCCACCGTTCCCGGGCGGTCGAGGCCGGGCGGCACGGACGGGCGCGGGTCGTGGGCGACGACGTCCACGACGACGAAGGAGTCAGGGCCCCACCCGGCGGGATCGTCTGCCGGGACCGCCCGCGCGGGCCCCGGTGGGGGCGGGCGCGACGGCGAGCCATGATGCGCGACACGGAGGCCGACACCACCGATCTCCTAGGACGTCAGAATATCGGATGTCCAACTATATGACCAGAGGTTCTCAATATGTGAGACACCTCTTCGTCTTCGCCGCTCAGAGAGGGCGCCGGCCCAACAGCAACCGGGACCACCGGCCCCCCGTCAGAGCCCACAGCCTCCGCTCCCAGAGCTCGGCCGCGGCCCGCGCCCCGGCCGCCCTCCTCGACGCCTCCTCCATCAGCCTCCGGCGCTCCTCCGCCCTCGGAAGATCGACGTCCTCGGAGAGCTCACCGTCCCGCACCGTGTACGTCCGCACCAGGGCGTCGATACCGCTCTCGGCCACACCCGCCCGACGGGCCCGCGCGAACACCACCGTGCGTTCCCAGCGCCACCCGCCGTCGCCGACCACCAGTCCGTGTCCGCGCTCCGAGCAGATCAGGAACAACCGCTCCAACGCGTCCTCGCGAGGTCGGACACCCACCGGCGGGAACAGACGGAAGGGAACGTCCGGGTCCCTCTCGGGGATCTCCTCCAGGAACCGCACCCTCCCCTCACAGCGGTAGTGCTCCCGGACCAGCCGCGGATCCAGGTCCGGGTCGTCGATCGTGGTGTGCCGTCCCTCCCCCAACCGTCGCCAGTCGCCCACCAGGGTGATCCGAAGGTCGCCGGTCCGGCCCATGAGCAGGGCGTCGACCGTCTCCATCACCCGCTCCGCCGACGCTCCGGCCGTGTCGACGACGACGTCCACGAACGGGACCCGCCACGTCCGGGTCGGCCGTGCCCTCCGCGAGGGGGCCAAGGGGATCCGGTCCACCGAGGCGAACCCGGTCTCCACGTCCGTCACCGAGCGCCGACCGGGACCCGCGACGAAACGCGCTCCGCGCTGGTACAGGCGGTAGGCGAGCTCCTCGACCGTCTCGTCTCCCCCGTACGGCTCCCCGAGCTCCTCGACCCACGTCCCGGCGAAGGACAGGGAGGCCCCCGGGCACGCCTCCCACGGCCGTTCCGCCCCGTCGACCTCGGCGGGGTCGGCCCCGCCCACCACCACGGTGTTCTCGGGAGGTGGCGCGAGCGCGCTCGTCACCGCCGGTCCCGTCCCGTCCTCTCGGGCCGGAACGAACACCGTCCCCGCCCGCGCCTTCTCCAGCCCCGCGTACGGAACGCGCCCTCCGACCGGAGGGACCACCGTCACCCCGTCCATGGTCACCGTCCCCTCGTCAACCGAGCGCCCTGAGCACACGCCGTCCCGTCCCCGTCCCGGTCAACCACCGGTGGCGGCGTTTCCACCGGTCGGCGCACGACCGCCACGACGCGGCCTCCCGTTCGGTCTCCTCCAGGCGTGTCCGCCATTCCTCCGCCCCCTCCCTCTCCTCGGGCTCCTCCACGTCCTCCTCCGGGTCGAGCAGGGAGGTGCCGTCCATCCAGCGCACACCGGCCACCTCGTCGACCAGCCGGTCGACGTCGGCGTCCCCCTCCGCCAGATGCCGTGCCCGGGCGAAACTCGAAAGGCGCTCCAGCCTGGGACCCTCGGGCCCGCCCCGGGGCATCGCGGCACGGACCAGACCCGCCTTGGTCAGCCGCGCCTGGCGCAGCATCTCGCCCACCGCGTCCGGGGCGAACGCGAACCCCGGGCGCGTCCACAGGACGAACGGCACGTCGAGATCGGGTTCGGGCGGGCTCGTCCGGAACCTCGTCCTCGGATCGCTCTCCAGGTAGGCCCGCAACGCGGGAAGACCGTCCCCGCGCCCCTCCCACGGCCGATCGGCCACCAGGGTGATGCGCAGATCCGTGGTCGTCCCGCCCAGCAGGCGGTCCACGGTGTCCGCCACCAGCGCCGACGGAACGTCGCCGATCTCCATCACCACGTCCACCATCGGCACCTGCCAGCTGCGACCGGTGATCCTCTCCCGATCCGCCGTCAGGGGCAGACGGTTGCCGACGAAGGGGGCCCGATACCGGAAGCCCTCCTCACGCCGCCGCTGCATCTGGGGCAGCCCCAGATGCAGGCTTCCGCTGTCGGGGTCCGGCAGGAAGACCGCCCCCTGTCGCGCGAGCCGATACGCCAGGTGGGTGTCCTCCCCCAACACCAGCTCGGGGTCGGAACCTCCGGAACGGCGGTACAGGTCCCGTCCCATCGAGTTCGTGGCCCCGATGAAGTTCCGGTAGGCCGTGTGCCCCGCCC
Source organism: Nocardiopsis sp. LDBS1602 (assembly GCF_035818715.1). Taxonomy (NCBI): domain Bacteria; kingdom Bacillati; phylum Actinomycetota; class Actinomycetes; order Streptosporangiales; family Nocardiopsidaceae; genus Nocardiopsis; species Nocardiopsis sp. LDBS1602. The sequence goes on from NZ_JAYLVW010000009.1 coordinate 38,527, forward strand.
GACGCAGGCGCCCGGTGCGGCGATAGGACTCGACCAGCCACTCCATCTCCTCGCCGTCGCCGAACAGCCCCTGAGCGGTGCCCTCGCGGACCGCGGCCGCCACCTCCTCCGGCCCCGGACCGCCCGGTCCGTGCTCCACGAACCTCAGGCCACCGATGACCACCACGTAGTCGGCCAGGTGATGCCACCGCATCTGGGATTCCACATGGTCTCGAAAGGCCACCATGTCGGCGTCCAGACGCAGCAGGACCGTCCCGTCCGCCACCGCGATCCCGGAACGGACCGCGTGCCCGGGCCCCCACCCGCCGGGGCCGGAGGGCACGAGGACGGTGTTCTCCGGCCGCAGATCCGGCAACCGCAGGGGCGGATCGCTGCCGTCGTCGACCACCACGACCTGGGTCAGCGACGACGGATAGGTCTGGGCGGTCAGCGACGCCAGGGTCAGGTCCAGCCGTTCCTGTCCGCCGTGCGCCGGGATCACCACGCTCACGTCCAGCCGAGGGGTCCATTCCCCCGACGGCGGGGGTTCGAGAGCCCCGTGATCGTTCAGTCTCAGAAGCGGACGGGGCACCGTCCACGCGCCGACGTCGACCGTCACCGTCCACCTCCGACGAGCTCGTGCTCGCTGGGTTCCAGGAGGGCGCTGGGGCGCCATCCCGGCCACTGCGCCCGCACCGTCCCCTTCAGGAAGTACCCCGAGCCGACCTTCCAGGTGTGCCCGCCGGACCTGCGGCGGAGCACGTAGTTACAGCCGTGGGTGCGATAGAGCCGACCGCCCATGAGCTCCACCCCGGCGAGGAACTGCGTGTCCTCCGAGGTCGGGATGGGGCGGAACCCCCCGGTCTCCTCCCACACCCTGCGGTCCATCATCAGCGTCCCGCCGCCGAGACGACGCGACGCGCGTTCGCTCTCGCCCAAGGGCAGCCGCACCGTCATGTCGAGCTCCTCCAGGTAGACGAACTCGGCGGCGTTGCCCACCACGTCGGCCCCCGAATACGAGCGCGCCAACACCAGATCGGCCAGATGGTCGGGCCCGTACCAGTCGTCGTCGTCCATCTTGGCGACCAGGTCGCCGCCCGCCCTGAGCACGGCGCGGTTCAGGATCGAGCCCAGCGGAAGCGCGGGATCGGCCTCGTAGGCGATCACCCGTCCGCCCCGTTCCCGATGGTCGGCCACCGCCTCGCCCACCCCCGGCGCGTCGAGGTCGAAACCGTGCATGCCCAGGACCAGTTCCACGTCCACACCGCGCTGCCGGGCCACCTGCCCCAACGCGAACGGCACCATGTGGGGCCTGCGGGTGCACAACACCACCGAGACCGTCGGCTCCGCCGGCAGATCCACCCCGGTGATCTCTCCCAACCGCCGCCAACGGGCCCGGGCGCCGTGGGCCCGCAACGCCGCCCGCCGCAGACGAACGCTGTGCTCCTCCCGGCGCAGCGGGTCCCGCATGTCCTTCAGACAGACCGAGGACATCAGCGCACGAAGGGGTTCTCCCAGGCAGGACGCCCAGCTCGGTCCCGGGTCGCCCAGCAGGGGGACACCCGCCGCCGCGAACGCGGCGACGGCCCTCACCGAGGCCAAGGGGCCGCTGTGACGTCCCCACTCCACCCGGATCGTGCGCAGATCGCGCACGGCCTCGATGTCGGCGTCGGTGACGGTGCCGTCGTCGGGCAGGCGTCGACGCACCCGCCCGTTGACCACCAGGGCCCATCGGCCCTCCCGGGAGACCAGACGTCCCGAACGGCCCTCGGTGTCCTGGACGAACCCCGTGGGGTTGATCATCGTCTCGTCCAGAGGCGGTACGTCGTCGACCTCGAACCCGCCCCGAGGCCGCGGAACCGCGCCGGGACGGCCCAGGGCCCGCCACCTCGAATCCTCCAGGCTCCACCGGCGCAGCCTCGGTGTCACGGGCTCCGCCGGATCGTGTTCGGCCCCGGCCGTACCCACGTCCAGGATCGCGTCCACCTCGTCCATCCCGCCCGCGAGGGCGTCACCGGGACGCCACACGCCCGCGTCCCGCCCCCTCGCCGCCACCAGCGGTCCCGTCGCCGTCCCTCGACGACCGCCCGCCAGCCCGTGTGACAGGGCGGTGACGACCTCCGCCAACGACACGGGACGGGTGAGGAGGAGTTCGACCGACCATCCGGCGTCGGGGACCCTCTTGATCCGGGCGTCCAAGAGCCCGGTCCACCGCCCGGTCCCGGGGACCATGGGAAAGGGCGGCGGTAGGTGTTCCGCCGCCCTGCGCACGATGACGGTGAAGCGGGCGGCGCGCACGGGACCGGCGACCACGGGGACCGCCCGGCGCAGATCCGTGGGCGTCCCCACCACCAGCACGACCTGCTCGAACGGGTGGGGAGGGTCGTCCGGTCCGAAGACCTCGTCGACGCTCCGTCGCCCCAGGTCCACCACCGTGTCCCGACGCCCGAAGCGCACCCGGTCGATCCCCCCTGCCGTCCCCGAGCCCAGATGACAGGCCAGAAGGGGACCGGGATGTCGACGGTGCAGGGCGTCTCGCCACACCTCCGCGATCACAACATCACCCGGGAGCCGTCCCCCGAACGCTCCGTCTCGATCTCGACCACCATCCGGCCGGCGGAGGCTCCGCAGGAGCACGGGGTCGCCTCCCGCTTCAGACGCTCCTCCACCCGCCCCATGAGAACGACCAGCTCGTCCGCCCGGCCGATGAGTTCGGCCCGATTCTCCCCGGCGATCTCGGAGATGTCCCGAACCTGCCGATCGAGCCCGGAGCGCAACCGTCGGACCTGACGATCGGTCCGGCGGAGCAGGAACACGACCAGGAGCGTCGCGGCGAGTACCGCCGCGCACGCCGACAACTGCACCGCCGGGACCAGGCCCAGCAGCCCTCGGTGGACAAGGAACCCGACACCGCAACCTCCGAGCGAAAAAGCCCCCGCCGCTGCGACCAGAAGACGCGAACGTGAACGACGCACGACTCCCCCCAACACACGCTGAGACGTCACGACGGCCGCGCCGTCGCATCGATCCCCTTCAGGATCACGCAGGTCAGCGCGTTATCAAGGAAGAGAGGAAGCGGGAGAGCACTGGACATTCACGGAGATTCGTCCCCGGATGTACGAAGGGCCGTGCCCCCGAAGGAGACACGGCCCGAACCGATCCGCACGACGGATCCGGAGCATGGGAGGACTCAGTCCTCCAGGTCGATCTGACGGGCGATCTCGGCGTCGATCTCACCGGAGATCGACGTGAGGATCTCGTCCGGAACGGCGGAGTCGACGGTCAGCGCGATCAGCGCCTTGCCGCCCTCCTTGTCCCGGATGACCTGCATACCGGCGATGTTGACCTCGGCGTCGCCGAGCAGGGCGCCGACCTTGCCGACGATGCCGGGGCGGTCCTCGTAGGAGAGGAACACCATGTGCTCGTCGAGGCCGATCTCCATCGTGTAGTTGTTGATCTCCACCAGCTTCTCGACCTGGCGGGGGCCGGTGAGCGTGCCCGACACCGACACCCGGGTGCCGTCGGCCAGCACGCCGCGCACCGAGATCAGGTTGCGCCAGTCGCTGCTGTCGTCGCTGGTGACGAGGTTCACCTCGACGCCGCGTTCCTTGGCCAGAAGCGGAGCGTTCACGAAGGTCACCGGGTCCTCGACGACGTCGGTGAACACGCCCTTGAGGGCCGCGAGCTCCAGGACCTTGACGTCGTGGGCGGCGATCTCACCGCGCACCTCGACGTCGATACGGGCGGCGAGCGCGCCGGCCAGGGAGGTGAAGACCCGACCGAGCTTCTCGGTGAGCGGCAGACCCGGCTTGATCTCCTCGGCCACACCGGTGCCCTGGACGTTCACCGCGTCCGGCACGAACTCGCCGGACAGGGCGAGCTTGACCGAACGGGCGACCTGCGTGCCCGCCTTCTCCTGGGCCTCGGTGGTGCTGGCGCCCAGGTGGGGGGCGACGACCACGTTCTCGAACTCGAACAGCGGGCTGTCGGTGTTGGGCTCCTTGGCGAACACGTCGATGCCCGCGCCGGCCACGCGCTCCTCCTTGAGGGCACGGTAGAGGGCGTCCTCGTCGAGGATGCCGCCGCGCGCGGCGTTGATGATCCGCACGGAGGGCTTGACCTTGGACAGCGCCTCGTCGCCGATCAGGCCGAGCGTGTCCTTGTTCTTGGGCAGGTGGATGGTGATGAAGTCGCTGCGCTCGAGCAGGTCGTCCAGCGTGGTCATCTCCACACCGATCTGCGCGGCGCGGGCGGGCTGCACGAACGGGTCGTAGGCGATGACCTTGGTACCGAACGCCAGCAGCCGTTGGGCGACCAGGGCGCCGATCCGGCCGAGGCCGACCACGCCGACGACCTTCTCGTACAGCTCCACACCCGTGTACTTCGAACGCTTCCACTCACCGTGGACGAGGGCGTTGTGGGCGGGGGCGGTGTTGCGCGCGCTGGCGAGCAGCAGGTTGATGGCCTGCTCGGCGGCGCTGATGATGTTGGAGGTGGGGGCGTTGACCACGAGCACGCCCGCCTTGGTGGCGGCGTCGACGTCGACGTTGTCCAGGCCCACACCGGCGCGGGCCACGACCTGGAGGTGGCCGGCGGCCTCGAGGGCCTCGGCGTCCACCTGGGTGGCGCTGCGCACGATCAGGGCGTCGACGTCGGCGATGGCCGGAAGCAGTTGGGACCGGTCCGCTCCGTCAACGTGGCGCACTTCGAAGTCGTCTTCGAGGAGCGCGATTCCTGCGGGCGAGAGCTTTTCCGCGACGAGTACGACGGGTTTGGTCACAACGGTTCCTTTTCGGGTGGATACGACCCGATCGCGCAGGTGGAGGCGCTGCCCGGATCGGGTGTGACGGCCTTTCCAAAGTCTATCGCCGGGGTAGGGAAGCCCGTCGGGCGGATGGGGCGCCCCGCAGGGAAAGATGTCTCACCCTCCCCGGCCATACGCCGTCGGGGAGGGGCGCACGCCCCTCCCCGACGGCCGTCGTCCCGACAGGCGGGCTAGGCCTTGAGCCAGCTCATCAGCGGACGCAGTTCGGCGCCCACCTTCTCGATCTGCTCGTTCTGCTCGGCCTCGCGGCGCTTGCCGAAGGTGGGCTGACCGGCGTCGAACTCGGCCATGAGCTCCTTGGCGTAGCTGCCGTCCTGGATCTCACCGAGGATCTTGCGCATCTCCTCGCGGGTCTGCTCGGTGATCAGGCGCGGACCGCGGGTGTAGCCGCCGTACTCGGCGTTGTCCGAGATGGACCAGTTCATCTTGGAGATGCCGCCCTCGTACATGAGGTCGACGATCAGCTTGAGCTCGTGCAGGCACTCGAAGTAGGCGATCTCCGGCTGGTAGCCCGCCTCGACGAGGGTCGCGAAACCGGCCTTGACCAGCTCCTCGGTGCCGCCGCACAGAACGGCCTGCTCACCGAAGAGGTCGGTCTCGGTCTCCTCGGTGAAGGTGGTCTTGATGACGCCGGCCTTGGTGCCGCCGATGCCCTTGGCCCAGGACAGGGCCAGGTCCCAGGCCTGTCCGCTGGCGTCCTTCTCGACGGCGACCAGGCAGGGGACGCCGCGACCGGCCTCGTACTGACGACGGACCAGGTGACCGGGGCCCTTGGGGGCGACCATGGCGACGTCGACGCCCTCGGGGGCCTGGATGAGGCCGAAGCGGATGCTGAAGCCGTGCGCGAAGAACAGGGCGTTCCCGGGCTCCAGGTTGGGGGCGATCTCGTTGGTGTAGAGGTCGCGCTGGATGTGGTCCGGGACCAGGATCATGATGACGTCGGCCTCGCGGGTGGCCTCCGCGGGGGTGAGGACCCGCAGGCCCTCCTCCTCGGCCTTGCCGCGGCTCTTGGAGCCCTCGGCCAGACCGATCCGGACGTCCACACCCGAGTCCCGCAGCGACAGCGCGTGCGCGTGGCCCTGGCTGCCGTAACCGATCACGGCGACCTTCTTGCCCTGGATGAGCGCGAGGTCCGCGGCGTCGTCGTAGTACATCTGTGCTGCCACTTGGGGTTACTCCTTGTTTCTACGTTCTTGGGGGCTCGGGGGTGGGGCTGCCCGATGGTGTCGCGAACAGCCTCTCACCTCAGGCGCTGCGTTCGACCGATCGCAGTGAACGGTCGGTGATCGAACGCGGTCCCCGGCCCAGGGCGACCAGCCCTGACTTGACCAGTTCTCGGATCCCGAAGGGTTCCAGGTTCTTGACCAGGGCATCGAGCTTCTCGGGGTCGCCGGTGGCCTCGATGACGACGACGTCCGGGCTGACGTCCACGACGTGCGCGCGGAAGAGCTCGGCCGTCTGAAGCACATGTGTGCGGCTGGACGCGTCGGCCTTGACCTTGATCAGGAGCAGCTCGCGCTGCACCGACGCGGTGGTGTCCATCTCCACGATCTTGACGACGTTGACCAGCTTGTTGAGCTGTTTGGTCACCTGCTCCAAAGGGTGGAGGTCGCAGTTGACCACGATCGTCATCCGGGACAGTCCGGTGTACTCGGTGCTGCTGACACTGAGCGAGTCGATGTTGAAGCCACGACGGGAGAAGAGAGCGGAGGCCCGGGCGAGGATACCGGGGGTGTCCTCCACCAGAACGGAAAGCGTGTGACTGCTCATGGTGGTTCGGCCTTCTCCTAGTCCTGGTGTTCCCAGTCGGGCGCCATGTCGCGCGCGTACTGGATGTTGTCGTTGCTGACGCCGGGGCCGACCATCGGCCAGACCATGGCGTCGTGGTTGACGCTGAAGTCGACGACCACGGGGACGTCGTTGATCGACATCGCCTTCTCGATGGTGGCGTCGATGTCCTCGGGGCGTTCGCAGCGCAGACCGACACACCCGTAGGCCTCGGCGAGACGGACGAAGTCCGGGATGCGGATCCGCTCGTCCAGGGGGGCGGTCTGGAGGTCGGTGTTGGAGTAGCGGCCCTCGTAGTACAGGGTCTGCCACTGGCGGACCATGCCCAGGTTGCCGTTGTTGACGACCGCGACCTTGATGGGGATGCCCTCGACGGCGCAGGTGGCCAACTCCTGGTTGGTCATCTGGAAGCAGCCGTCGCCGTCGACCGACCACACGGCCCGGTCGGGGTCGCCGACCTTGGCGCCGAGGGCGGCGGGGACGGAGAAGCCCATGGTGCCGAGTCCGCCGGAGTTGACGAACGAGCCGGGGCGTTCGTAGTCGATGAACTGGGCGGCCCACATCTGGTGCTGGCCGACGCCCGCGACGTAGGTGGCCTCGGGGCCGACGATCTCGCCCAGCCGCCGGATGACGCCCTGCGGGGACAGGGTGCCGTCGTCGGGGACGTCGTAACCCTTGGGGTAGGTGGTGCGGAGCCTGTTCAGCCGGTCCCACCAGGCCTCGTAGTCGCCCTGACGGCCCTTCTCCTGGTCGGCGCGCACGGCCACGACCAGGTCGGCGAGGACCTCGCGGCAGTCGCCGACGATCGGCACGTCGGCGTGACGGTTCTTGGAGATCTCGGCCGGGTCGATGTCGGCGTGGACGATCTTGGCGTCGCGGGCGAAGCTGTCGAGGCGGCCGGTGACGCGGTCGTCGAAGCGGGCGCCGAGGGCGACGATCAGGTCGGCCCGCTGGAGCGCGCCGACCGCGGAGACGTCGCCGTGCATGCCGGGCATGCCCACGAACTGCGGGTGCGAGTCGGGGAAGACTCCGCGGGCCATCAGGGTGGTGACGACGGGGACGCCGGTGATCTCGGCGAGGACGCGCAGTTCGGCCGAGGCCCGGGCGCGCAGGACGCCGCCGCCGACGTAGAGGACCGGGCGCTTGGCCTCGGCGATCATGCGGGCCGCCTCACGGACCTGCTTGCCGTGGGGCTTGGTGACCGGACGGTATCCGGGCAGTTCGAGCCGCTCGGGCCAGACGAAGTCGGTGGAGTTCTGGAGAGCGTCCTTGGAGATGTCGACCAGGACCGGCCCGGGGCGCCCGCTGGAGGCGATGTGGAAGGCCTCGGCGATGGTCCGGGGGATCTCACGAACGTCCTTGACCAGGAAGTTGTGCTTGGTGATCGGCATCGTGATGCCGCAGATGTCGGCTTCCTGGAAGGCGTCGGTGCCGATCTTGGGAGCGGCGACCTGGCCGGTGATGGCGACCATGGGGACCGAGTCCATGTGGGCGTCGGCCAGCGGGGTGACGAGGTTGGTGGCGCCGGGCCCGCTGGTGGCCATGCACACCCCGGGGCGCCCGGTGGCGTAGGCGTAGCCTTCGGCCGCGTGGCCCGCGCCCTGCTCGTGGCGCATGAGGATGTGGCGCACCGTCGCCGAGTCGTAGAGGGGGTCGTACGCGGGGAGGATGCTGCCGCCGGGAATCCCGAAGACGGTGTCAACGCCGACGTGCTCCAGCGACCTGATCAGCGATTGGGCGCCGGTCATCTGCTCGGTCATCTCAAGATCCTTCAGCGAGGCCCAGAGCGGCACAGGGGCTCTGGTGGTGGTGGTTCCGGTTTCTCGACCTGGTGCGGCAATAAAAAAACCCCCACCGCCGGGTGGCGGTCGAGGGTGGCGCGCAGCAGAAGTAGCTCAGTGGGCTGCGCGCCGACCAAGTACGAGAATCAGGGAGTTGCTCTGCACGTTCACAACATTGGCCGAAGTGCCGGTCGCACGTCAACCAGAACTACAGATTATCTCAAATAGTGAGACACAAATATCAGCATTCAATCCGAGTCGCACTCGACAGACCCCATCTGACCTGCATGAACAAGGATCAGGTGGGCGTCTCATGTAATGGAGAACACGCGACAGGGGTTCGAGGGCGCCTTCGTTAGGCGCACTTAACATGATGTTCCCGAACTGCCCAGATAAAGGAACTTCGGGGGCCAACGCCCCCTTCATCCCGAAACGGGAGCGGACCGCCCGAAGAGACGCCGCCCCCTCACAGGTCCGGGCCGGCCTCTCCCCCGGCGAGGGAGTCCACGCCCTCGGCCGGCATCGGGCGGGCCACCAGGAAGCCCTGGCCGTGGTCGCAACCCATCGCCCGAAGCTGCTCCAACTGTTCCGGGCGTTCGATGCCCTCGGCCACCACCTGGACCCCCAGATCCCGGCCGAGCTGGATGATCGTGTGCGTGAGCAGCGTGACCGTGTCGTCGCGCCCCAGGTCGGCGATGAAGGACGGGTCGATCTTGATCGAGTCCACGCTCAACTCGCGCAGATGGGCCAGGGAGGCGTACCCCATGCCGTAGTCGTCGATGGCCAGGCGCACGCCCAGTTCCCGCAGCTCGCCCAGGCGGGCGACCGCGTCCCCCTCGTCCTCCAAGAGGACCTCCTCGTCCACCTCCAGGGTCAGGACCTCCGCGGACAGCCCCGTCTCCGCGAGCACCCCTTCGACGGTCCGGACGAAGCGGGGTGAGAGCACCTGCTTGACGGACAGGTTCACCGAGAGGCCGATGTCCCAGTCCGAGACCCGCCACACGGCGACCTTCTCGCAGGCCTCCCGCAGGATCCACTCCCCCAGCGGCACGATCAGACCCGATTCCTCGGCCGCCCCGATGAAGGCGTCCGGGCCCACGACCTCTCCGTCGCGGTTCCAGCGGACCAGGGCCTCCACAGCCGTCACCTGGGAGGTGCCCAGATCCACGATCGGCTGATACTCCAGGAAGAACTCGCCGTCCGCGAGCGCCCGGCGCAACCGGATCTGCAACTCCAACCGCGCCACGACCATCTCGTGCATGTGCGCGGCGTAGACCTCCACGTGCCCGGTCCCGCGCTCCTTGGCCCTGGTCATCGCCACGTCGGCGTTGCGCAGCAGCTCTCCGCTGTCCGTGGTCGGCTCGGCGAAGGCCACCCCGATGCTCGCGGTCAGCACCATGTCGCGGTCGGCCACCTGGAAGGGCTCGGAGGCGATCACACGCCCCAGGCGCTCGGCCAGATCGACCACCCGCTGGGCCTCCGGCACGTCCTCGACCAGGACCGCGAACTCGTCGCCGCCCCAGCGGGCCAGGGTGGCGTTGGACTCCAGCTCTCCGCGCAGGCGGCGCGCGGCCTGCCCGAGCATGTGGTCGCCGCGCACGTGTCCGGCCGAGTCGTTGACGGCGGTGAACCCGTCCAGGTCCAGGAAGATCAGCGCGATGTCGCCGGTGTTCTCGTCGTTGATCGCCCGGTGCGCCAGCACGTCGCTGGCCCGCTCCTCCAGGTAGGCACGGTTGGGCAGACCGGTGACCCCGTCGTGGAAGGTCAGGTGCTCGACCTGGTCCTGGAGCGCCACCTGGGCGCTGATGTCCCGGGTGGTCACCAGGAGACGGTCGGGCTCGCCCGGCTGTTCGTAGAGGGAGACCGTGGACTCGGTGTGCCGCCAGGTGCCGTCGGCGGCCCGCACGCGCAGGCGCAGGTGCACCCCCTGGTTCGACCGCTCCTCGAACAGGTCGGTGACGGCCTTGATCCGGGAGAGGTCCTCGGGATGGATGAGTGTGGTGACCGGGGCCGCCAGGACGTCGTCCAGCCGATAGCCGAAGGCCTCGGCCGTCCCCGGACTGACGTAGAACACGCCGCCGTCGCGGTCCAGGACCAGGATGACGTCGCCGCTGTTGCGGGCCAGCTCGTTGAAGTGCCCCTCGCGGTTACGGACCATGCGGGTGAGAGTGGAGTTCTCCTCCAACATCCCCAGCACGCGCACCACCAGCACCAGCACGGCGGTGCCCGCCGCCAGCGGCAGCGCCGGTGCCACACCCGGCAGGCTCAGGCCTCCCACCGTGAGCACGATCGTGGCCAGCAGGACCGCTCCCAGGGCGGCGATCTCGGGGGCGAAACGGTAGAGCCCCCGCCCGGTGATCCGGCGCGGTTCGGCGCCCGGTCGGTGCTCCACCAGCCACGGCAGGGCGCCCAGCAGGGCGAAGCCCAGGAAGCGCACCGGCTGTTCGACGCCGCCCGCCACGGGCGGTCCGGTCAGTCGGGTGACCGCGCCGATGAGGTCGGAGGAGGCGATGACCACGAGCGCCCCGATCGCCACCAGCACCGCGCGCCGCGTGCTGTGCGGCGACATGAACACGAGCGGGATGAGCAGGCACAGCACCACGATGTCGGCCACCGGGTACACCAGGGCGAAGCCGAGCAGTCCGGCGCCCTCGCCCAGTTCCTTGTACAGGGGCGAGAACAGCAGGACCCATACGACGGAGAAGACCGCCGCCGCGCACACGTAGCTGTCGGTGATGTGGCGCATGGCCGTACGCAGACCACCCGGCCATGGGGCGAATCGGGTGAAACCGATCACGAAGAGTGGCAGGGCCGCCAAGGCGAAGAGATCACCCAGAGTGATCGAGAAGACCGACCCGGCGCTGAAGGTCCGGGTGATGGCGTGAGTAAGAGCACCCGCGCACCAGGCCAGCGCGGCCAGTCCGAGAAAGCGCAGCGCGGCCGGACCGTCCGCCCCGTCCACATGGGCCTCCCGGTCCGCGCCGGTCCTGGCCCATCGTTTGGAGGCGTACAGCAGAGAGCCGCCGGCGACTCCGGCCACCAACGCGTTCGGCCACTGCCCCAGCTCGGCGGCCAGGGTGGACTCCCCCGCCGGGATCAGCGTTCCCAGGAGATAGAGGAGGAAGAGCGCGCCCAGCCCGAACAACGACAGGCGACGTGCCTGGAGGCCCATCACCGACCTCCCCGTGAGCGCGGCGCGGCGCGGCCGGCCCGTGGCCGACGCTCCGCTCTCTCCTCGGACATGGAGCACCCACCTCGTGATCACTCGACTCGGGGCGCGGCGTTCGCTCACGCCGTGGGCTGGCGCCCGGCATGCGGCGGGACGGGGGCGAGCGATGGAGGGGAGAGCCCCGGGGACCGCACGCACCTCCCGTGCGTGGACACCCTACGCAACCAAGGTCACACGGCGATTGAGGCCCGGCTGAGAGATGACGACGGAGCGACTACGCTCGGTCATCTCCTTTTCGGGTTTCGCCGCGCCGTGTCCGGATATGGGAACGGCGCCGTGGAGCCCCCTCCGGGTGTGTCCCCGAACGACCTCTCGGGCGTGTCCGAGGACGACGTACCGCTCTCCACGGCGCCGAACCACTCTCTGGGACGATCCGTGTGAACGGCGGATCGACCCCGTCCGGGGTCTCACCCCGTCAGTTTGGCCAGGATCAGCTCACGTGCGCGGCCCGCGTCGGCCTGCCCCCGCGTGGCCTTCATGACCGCGCCCACCAGGGCTCCGGCCGCGGCCACCTTGCCGCCGCGCACCTTCTCCGCGACGTCGGGGTTGGCGGCGATGGCCTCGTCGACGGCGGCGCCGAGGGCACCGTCGTCGCTGACGACCTTGAGGCCGCGGGACTCCACGACGGCGTCGGGCTCCCCCTCGCCCGCCAGAACACCCTCGACGACCTGGCGTGCCAGCTTATTGGTGAGCGTCCCCTCGGCCACCAGGGCGATGATCCGGGCCACCTGGGCCGGGGTGATGGGCAGGGCGCCCAGCTCCGTCTCCTGCTCGGTGGCGCGCCGGGACAGCTCGTTCAGCCACAGCTTGCGGGCCTCGGCGGAGGGCGCTCCGGCGACCACGGTCGCCTCGACCAGATCGATCGCGTCGGCGTTGATCAGGTCGCGCAGCTCGGTGTCGCTCAGGTTCCACTCGGACTTGACCCGGGCGCGCTTGGCGGCGGGCAGCTCGGGCAGGGTGGCGCGCAGCTCCTCCACCCACTCGGCGGAGGGCGCGACCGGGACCAGGTCGGGGTCCGGGAAGTAACGGTAGTCCTGCGCCTCCTCCTTGGAGCGGCCCGAGGTGCTGCGACCGAGGTGCTCCTGGAAGTGACGGGTCTCCTGGACGACGCGACCGCCCGCGTCGAGGACACCGGCCTGGCGCTCGATCTCCGAGAGCACGGCCCGCTCGACCGAACGCAGCGAGTTGACGTTCTTGGTCTCGCTCCGGGTGCCCCACTCGGCGGCGCCGATCTCGTTGATGGACACGTTCACGTCGCAGCGCATGGAGCCCTCCTCCATGCGCACGTCGGAGATGCCCAGGGAGCGCGCGAGGTCGCGCAGCTCGGCGGCGTAGGCGCGGGCGACCAGCGGGGCGAGCCCACCGGTCCCGGTGATCGGCTTGGTCACGATCTCCAGCAGGGGGATCCCGGCGCGGTTGTAGTCCACGTTGGAGTGGCTGGCGCCGTGGATCCGGCCGGTCGAACCGCCCACGTGGGAGGACTTGCCGGTGTCCTCCTCCATGTGCACGCGCTCGATCTCGATCCGGAACTCGCGCGGGCCGTCCGGGGTGTCGACGGTGACGTCGAGGTGACCGTCCACACAGATCGGCTCGTCGTACTGCGAGATCTGGTAGTTCTTCGGCATGTCCGGGTAGAAGTAGTTCTTCCGGGCGAAACGGCCCCAGGGGGCGATGGAGCAGTTGAGCGCCAACCCCAGACGGATCGCGCTCTCCACGGCCTTCTCGTTCACCACCGGCAGAGAGCCGGGGAAGGCGAGACAGACCGGACACACCTGCGTATTGGGCTCGGCGCCGAACGCGGTGGGGCAGGAGCAGAACATCTTGGAGGCGGTACCCAGTTCGATGTGGGTCTCCAGACCGAGTACGGGCTCGTACCTGGTCAGCGCCTGCTCAAAGGCCACCGGGGTGGTGCCGCCATCGTCTGTGGCAGGGCTAGGAGTTACCGCGTGGGCCATCGCCGCAAACCCGTTTCCGTAGAGGACATACCTTCCAGGTCAGCCTACCGACGCTCGGAGGTCGACTGTCCCCGCACCCGAGCACGGAAGGCCCTACGGATGTCACGGCCAGTGCACGATTGAGCCGCTGTAGAGGAGATCTACCGTCACCCAGGGTGCCGGACCATTAGTCTGGATGGTCCAGGAACACGATTTCGCCGGTCGAGGCCTCGACACCTCGACCGCCTTCGTACAGGAGCGCCTGAGCATGTCCGACATCCTGCGTCGGTGCGCCGCGCTGCTTTCCGCATCCGCTCTGATCGGTGCCCTCACCACCGCTCCGGCCCTCGCCGAGGACTTCTCCCGCGTGGACCGTGATCCGGTCATGGGTTCGCCGGTCGTGCTCGAGGACGGCCGGGAGGCGGAGACGGCGCTGTTCAGCCTGCGCGTCGCCGACGAGGACTCCGTGCGCGCCTATCCGATGCTCTTGGACGAGGAGGTGCGTCCCCGCACCGCCTACGTCGAGTCCGAGTGGACCGACACCCCCCACTGGACCGGGACGTCCGCCGCCCCGAACCCGGCCGACCGCGCGAACTGGATCGTGCGCAACTCCTACCCGAACGAGCCCCTCCCCTCCCTGGCCCTGGCCTCCGGTCTGCCCTTCGTGGAGGGGCCGGACGCGATAGCGGCGACGCAGGCGGCCCTCTGGAACGTCCTGGACGGCACGGAGCTCGACGAGGAGAGCAACTCCCAGACCGTCCTGCGCCTCTACGACCACCTGGTCGAGGGCAGTCGGTCGGCGGAGACCGGGGCGACCGCCCGCTCCCTGGAGGTCACCCCGAACCAACTGGAGGCGGTCGCCCCCGAAGAGCCGCTGGGCCCGTTGACGGTCTCCGTGGCCGGAGGCGGTTCGGTCCAGGCGTCGCTGCGCGGCGCCCCGGCCTCCTGGTTGGTGGACGCCGACGGGCGCGAGATCTCCACCGTCGAGGACGGCGAGGATCTCTATCTGGCGGTGGACCCGTCGGTTCCCGCCGGAGTGGCCACCCTGCACCTGCGCGGCAGCGACGTCCCCTTGGAGGAGGGGCGACTGTTCACCGGACGCGAGGGTGTCCGCACCCAGCCCCTCATCACCGCCGAGCCGGGCGTGGCGACCAGCGCCACCAGCGCCACCCTCACCTGGAACGGCGAGGAGCCCCCCGAGAGCGAGGTGGAGGACGAGGAGGAGGCCGCGCCGCCCGTGGTGGACGAGTCGGAGATCCCTCCGCCCGAAGAGGACACGGCCACCGAGCCGCCCGAGGCGTCACCGACCGCCACGGACGGTGATGACCGAAACCAGGAGAAGAGCGGCCTCGCGATCACCGGAACCTGGCTGTCCGGCCTCCTGGTGATCGCCGGCGCTCTGGTGGTGTCCGGGCTGCTCATTCTGGTCCTCGGCCGGAAACGGCGCGACTGAGCCATCGGAACGACGGCGAAACGGGGAACGGCGTTCCATAACACTCACCCATAATGCGGATTTCCCGTGTTCTGTTTTATTCGGAACCGGAACACATCACATTTTCGCGAATCCGGTTGGAAGCGTTGGGGCGGCTCGCTAGTATCGGGCGGGCGGTCGACCATCCATGGCGCACGCGGCCCGCTCCCGCGTCTCGAGACCCTCGGTGAAGGGCACGTCCCTCCCGTGGAACCCACAACCCCCTGTCCCCGATCGTGGTGTCCTCCCATGTCGCCTTTTCGACGACACCCTTTTCCACGCCTTCATCACCAGGGCTCGCGTCGACGTCGTCCGCTTCCGCTCCCCACAGCTTTCAGATGGGAAGGGCGGATATCCATCCGGTCACCCCTAGAAGACACCGGGACACAACTTGAGCAACTTCTCCCTCCCCCGCAGCGCCGGACGCGTGGGTCTGGCGGCCTCCGCCGCGGCCCTGCTCGCCTTCGGCCTGGCCGGCCCGGCCGCAGCCGACGAGGTCGAGACCTACGAGGGCTCCGTCGAGGGCCGGTACGTCGGTGACGCCGAGAACGGCCCCACCGTCCGCATGGCCGGCGGATCGGCCCCGGCCAGCCTCTTCAACCTGGAGCTGACCGACGGCACCCTGCTCACCACCTACTGCATCGACTTTCGCACCAACATCGTCTCCGGCGCCGAGTACGTCGAGGACGACTGGGCGAACTACCCCGGTCTCGGCTCCTTCGCCGAGGCCGGCAAGGTGCACTGGATCCTCCAGAACTCCTACCCCACCGTCGGGGCCGAGGAGCTCGGTGAGAAGGCCGGCGTCGAAGGTCTGAGCACCGCCGACGCCCTGGCCGGCACCCAGGCCGCCATCTGGCGCTTCAGCAACGACATGGACCTCGGCTCGGGTAACGACGCGGCCGTCGAGGCGGTCTACGAGTACCTGGTCGAAGCGGCCGAGGACCAGCCCCAGGAGCCGGGCCCCGCTCTGAGCATCGAGCCGGGCTCCGCCGAGGGCACGGCGGGCGAGATCGTCGGCGAGTTCCTCGTGAAGACGACCGCCACCGAGGTCGAGCTGAACCTGACCGCACCCGAGGGCGTCGAACTGGTCGACGTCGAGACGGGCGAGGTCGTCACCTCGGTCGACGACGGCGACACGGTCGGCTTCTCCGTCCCCGAGGACGCCGAGGCCGGCGAGGCCTCCTTCTCCCTGGAGGGCACCTCCTACGTCGAGCAGGGTCGCCTGTTCAAGGGCAAGGACGAGAACACGCCCACCCAGACGCTGATCACCGCCGAGGGCGGGGACGTTCCGGTCTCCGCGTCGGCCTCGGCGTCCTGGGAGGTCAAGCCGGACGATGAGGACGGCGAGGAGACCCCCTCCCCCAGTCCGTCCCCCTCTCCGAGCCCCAGTCCCAGCCCGAGCCCCTCGCCGTCCGAGGAGCCGACGACGCCGGGTGACGACAAGCCCACCCCGCCCGCCGAGGACGACAAGCCCACCCTCCCCGTGACCGGTGGCGCGCTCGCCGGCCTCGTCGCAGCGGGCGTCGCGGCCCTCGCCGCCGGCGGAGGCGCCCTCTACCTGAGCCGCAAGCGCAAGGCTCCGACCGGTGAGGGCACGGACGTCTAGGTCGTGTTCTCTGGATCATTCCGCGCTCGCGTGGCCGGGCTTCCTCTCGCGGCGCCGACGTCGCTCGGACAGCCAAACCCGGGCTGACCTTCGCTCGTCGTCTGGCGAGAGATCGCCCGGCTGCCGCTCGCCACGGATCGGCTCCGCCGATGCCAGGCGAAAGCATCCAGAGAACACTCCCTGACCCCCGTTCCGGCCCAGGGCCCGCCCCGCGATCGACCGCGGGGCGGGCCCTTCGTCATGGAACCCACAGGTCAAGGGCGATCGGCCCCCGCCGGCTTGGAAGCGGACCGACAGATCGCTAATATCGGACAGGAACAAACGATCCGCTGTGCCCTCGGGCCCTTCAACGAGCGCCGATCCCCTTGTTCGGCCGCCCCTCGGGCCCGCCTCCCTCCCCGCTGTCGTAACGCCCCTCGGGGGCACGTGGCACAGCACCTCACGACAGGACACAACGTGAAGCTCTCCCCCTCCCCCCGCGCCTTCGCCCGCGCGGGCCTGGCCACCTCCGCCGCCGCTCTGCTGGCGTTCGGGATGGCCGCCCCGGCCGCCATGGCCGACGAGATCTACGAAGGCTCCGTGCGCGCCCAGTACGTGAGCAACCACCAGTCCGGCTCCTCCGTGCAGATGGACGGCCAGTCCATCAGCACCAGCCTGTTCACCCTCCGTCTGGAGGGTGGCGACGAGCTCATCGCCTACTGCATCGACATCAAGACGAGCATCCGGAGCCAGGCCTGGTACCGGGAAGGCTCCTGGAACAACTACGACGGTCAGGGCGAGTTCGCCGAGCCGGGCAAGATCCACTGGCTCCTCCAGAACGGCTACCCGGAGAAGAGCGCCCAGGAGCTGGCCGACGCCTCCGACGCCAACTCCGCCCGGGTGACCGAGGCCGAGGCCCTGGCCGCCACCCAGGCCGCCATCTGGCACTTCAGCAACGGCGCGAACCTGACCCGCGGCCCCGGCAACGTCCAGGCCATCTACGACCACCTCATCGAGGCCGCCGAGGACCTGCCCCAGGAGCCGGCCGCCGCTCTGAGCATCGACCCGAGCAGCGCCACCGGCAGCGCCGGTGAGACCGTCGGCGAGTTCGAGATCTCCACCGAGGCCACCGAGATCCCGATCGACCTGACCGCCCCCGAGGGCGTCGAACTGGTCGACGTCGAGACCGGCGAGGCCGTCACCACCGTCAGCGGTGGCGACACGGTCGGCTTCTCCGTCCCCGAGGGCGCCGAGGCCGGCGAGGCCTCCTTCTCCCTGGAGACCGGTTCCACCGTCCGTCAGGGCCGTCTGTTCAAGGGCGAGGACGCGGACAACCCCACCCAGACCCTGATCACCGCCAAGAGCGACGAGGTCACGGTCTCCGCCTCCGCCTCGGCCTCCTGGGAGGCCTCGACCGGTGGTGACGACGGCGAGGGCGAGGAGACCCCGTCCCCGACCCCGACCCCGTCGCCGAGCGAGGAGCCCACCGAGACCCCCGCTCCGACCCCGTCGCCGAGCGAGGAGCCCACCAAGCCGGGTGACGACAAGCCCACCCCGCCCGCCGAGGACGACAAGCCCACCCTCCCCGTGACCGGTGGCGCGCTCGCCGGCCTCGTCGCAGCGGGCGTCGCGGCCCTCGCCGCCGGCGGAGGCGCCCTCTACCTGAGCCGCAAGCGCAAGGCCACCGAGGTCTAGGACCGGCTCCGGAAGAAGTACGGGGCCCGTCCCACCGTGGTGTTCCACGGCGGGGCGGGCCCCTTCTCGTTCCCGGGTACGCCGCCGTTCGTCCGCTCAAGGGAAAAGGCGTGCGGGAGCCCACCGGTTCTGGGAACCTGAGGCCGGTCCGCTCGGCGCGGACCCCTCGTCCACGAATCGCGACCCCGGAGCCGCCTCCATGCCCCGACCCGCCATCGCCCTGGACCGGCGTATCGCCCGCCTCCGTGAGATCGCCGAGGCCGAACCCCGACTGGAGGGCGTCCTCCTCTACGGTTCATGGACCCAGGGGGAGGCGGACGCGCACTCCGACATCGAGGCCTACCTGTACGTCGCCGACGAACACGCCGCATCCTTCGACGGCACGGAGTTCGTCTCCCGACTGGCCCCGCTCGAACTGGCCTACACCAACCTGTTCGGCATCCTGGCCGTGATCTTCGACGACCTCATGCGCGGCGAGTTCCACATCGAGGCGGCCGGTTCCGCCATCCCCGAGATCGCCTCGTGGAAGGGCATGATCCACCTCCCCTCCCCCGAGACCGCCGTGCTCTTGGACCGTACCGGTCGGCTCACCGAGGCCGTGCGTCCACTGGTCGAACCGGTCGTTCCGGACCCCGCGCCCACCGCGGAACGGCTCATCGGGGAGCTCGCGAACTGGACGCTCATGACCGGCCAGGTCCTGGCCCGGGGCGAGTACGCCCGGGCCCACGCCGGCCTGGCCGTCATGGTCGCCCCGCACCAGCTCAAACTGGCCCGCCTCCTGCACGGCTCCACCGACCACTGGCTCACCCCCAGCCGTGCGTTGGAGGCCGACCTGCCCGGCGACGTCGTCGAACGGTACGGCCGGACCACCGGTACCACCGACCCCGAAGAGGTGCGGCGAACGGTGCGCGAGAGTTGGACGTGGAGTCGCGAACTCGCACGGGAGGCCGCGGACCGTTGGGGGATCTCGATCCCCGAGGGGCCGCACGAGCGGATCACGGGGTTCCTCGACCGCCTCTGAGCGCCGGAACGACGAACGCCCCGCCCCGGAGGTTCCGGGGCGGGGCGTCGTTCGTACGCGGTCTCTAGGAGACGGCGTAGGGGCTGCGGGCGATGAGCGAACCGTCCCGTTCGGTCAGGGCGCGCTCGACGGCGGCCGCCACCCGGTAGGTGCGGTCGTCGGCCAGCGGCGGCGCCATGATCTGGAAGCCGACCGGCAGGTCGTCCTCCGGGGCCAGGCCGCACGGCACCGACAGCGAGGCGTTCCCGGCCAGGTTGGACGGGATCGTGCACAGGTCGGCCAGGTACATGGCCATCGGGTCCTCGGAGCGCTCACCGATCGGGAAGGCGGTGGTCGGCGTGGTCGGCGAGACCAGCACGTCCACGTTCTCGAAGGCGGCGTCGAAGTCGCGCTTGATCAGCGTACGAACCTGCTGGGCGCTGCCGTAGTAGGCGTCGTAGTAGCCGCTGGACAGCGCGTAGGTGCCGAGCATGATCCGACGCTTGACCTCGGGGCCGAAGCCCTGGGCGCGGGTCAGGGACATGACCTCTTCGGCGCTGCGCGTGCCGTCGTCGCCCACCCGCAGGCCGTACCGCATGGCGTCGAAGCGGGCCAGGTTGGAGGAGCACTCGCTGGGCGCGATGAGGTAGTAGGCCGACAGGGCGGCGTCGAAGCTGGGGCAGGACACCTCGACGACCTTGGCGCCCAGGGACTCCAGCAGCTCCACCGTCTCGCGGAAGCGCTGCCGGACACCGGGCTGGAAGCCGTCGCTGTCCAACTCCTTGACGACGCCGACGCGCAGCCCCTCGACGTCGCCCATACGCGCGGCGTCGACCACCGGCGGCACGGGGGCGTCGATGGAGGTGGAGTCACGCGGGTCGTGGCCGGAGAAGGCCTCGTGGAGCAGGGCGGCGTCGAGCACGTTGCGCGCGAACGGGCCGGGGGTGTCCAGGGAGGAGGCGAAGGCGATCATCCCGTAGCGGGAGGAGCCGCCGTAGGTGGGCTTTCCGCCGACCAGGCCGCACACGGCGGCGGGCTGACGGATGGAGCCGCCCGTGTCGGTACCGGTGGCCAGCGGTGCCTCGAAGGCGGCCACGGCCGCGGAGGAACCGCCGGAGGAACCACCGGGGATGCGGGCGGTGTCCCACGGGTTGCGGGTGATCTGGTAGGCGGAGTTCTCCGTGGAGGAGCCCATCGCGAACTCGTCCATGTTGGTCTTGCCGAGGATGACCAGACCGGCCTCGCGCAGCCGTGCGGTGACGGTGGCGTCATAGGGCGGTCGCCAGCCCTCCAGGATCTTGGAGGCGGCGGTGGTCGGCATGTCCTTGGTGGTGAACACGTCCTTGTGCGCGACCGGCACACCGGCGAGGGGGCCGAGCTCGGCGCCGGAGGAACGTCGGGCGTCGACCTCGCGGGCCTGGGCCAGGGCGGTCTCCCTGCGCACGTGCAGGAACGCGTTGATGTCTCCGTCGACCGACTCGATACGGTCGAGGTAGGCGGTGGTCGCCTCTTCCGAGGAGACCTCGCCCGCCTTGATGGCCGCGCCGAGTTCGGCGGCGCTGAGACCGATGACGTCGCTCATCTACTCTTCCTCCCCCAGGATCCGCGGCACCCGGAAGCGCTGGTCCTCCACCGCGGGGGCGCCGGCCAGGGCTTGTTCGGGGGTGAGGCCGGGCTTGGCCTCGTCGGGGCGGTAGACGTTGGTCAGCGGCAGGGCGTGCGAGCTCGGCGGGATGTCGCCCTGGGCGACCTCCTGCACCTTGGCCACGGCGGTGAGGATGTCACCGAGCTGGGCGGCGAGCGTGTCGAGCTCGCTCTCGTCGAGTGCCAGCCGCGACAACCGGGCGAGGTGCGCGACCTCATCACGGGTGATGGCGGTCATCAGATGAGAACCGTTTCTTCGGCGGACGGGTGATCAGCACAATCCTATGGCGCCCCGGCCATGACGCGGTCCCGTTCCCCGACCCGACGGTTCAGGACAGGACGTCGGCCCCCGTCCCTCTCCCGGGGGAGGAGGACTCACGGCTCCGTTCCGGTAGGCCCGGACCACCGGCTGGACCCGGTCGCGCAGGCGGAGTCCGGTGAGGGCGCTGGACACGTGCGACTTCACGGTCGTCTCCGAAAGCCCGAGCGTGCCGGCGATCTCGGCGTTGCCGACGCCGGTCGTGACGTGTTCGACGACGTCGCGCTCGCGGGCGGTGAAGCCCGCGTCCCACCCCGTTCCGGGACCGCCCGCCCCCGCACGGGGGACCACTCCGTAACGGACGAACTCGCCCACGAGGGTTCCGATCACCGCGGGGTCGAGCACCGTGTCAGGGCGACCACGACGACGTCGGGGGCGAGCCGTTCGGCGTGCGGTCGGACACCTCGCAGTCCAGGGTGGGCTCCCCGGGATCATGCCACAGGCGGGAATTCATTCCCGTCGACCATGGACCACCTTGATTCCATCGAAATCATCCATGCCCACCAGAGGAACGGAAAAACAGAGAACCCACCCCATCATTCACCCCGAGAGCCGATCAGATCACCAACAAAAAGGGGCGAATGATATGAAACAGACTTGGGCTGGCGAGAACCACGTAACCCACCCTTCTCAACCTCACCGAAAACCCCCGATCTCACCTTTCTCACCCTCCCCAGGTGACGGGAGAGCGTGGACCCCGTAGACCGCCGACGTCGTACGCATACGCACCCGCTCCGGTGGAACGACCGGCCTCAGGCCCGGGAACTCCTCGAACAGCGTTTTGAGGCCGATCCTCAACTCGGACCGGGCCGGCCGATGCCCCAGGCAGTGATGCGGGTCCGCACCGAAGGAGAGATGCGTCGACGTGATCCGCGAGTCAGGTGAGCGCTCCGGCGAGCACGCGCTCCGAGTCGGACGAGATCGTGGCGTCGGGCCCGGTGCCGCCCATCGCCGCCCCCGTTCTCGAGAGAATGGCGCGTTCTCACGCCCTTGCCCCAGATCGAACATAAATCAACTCTCGATCGAGCACCTCATCCCTGAGAACCGAATATCACGACCTTATTCGGCGCGCTTCTCCACATCCGAAAGAAGTATTCATCCGCCTTGAGGAGGGGCTCTTCCCCTTCCCCGCCACGAGATCCGGAAGAGCCCGCCGACGCGATTTCCGAGAATCACTCTCGGAGCGACGATCGACCGCCCCCTTCGGGGCCAGGGTGAGAACACGCCGACACGTTACGCGTTCGGCAAACGGACGCTGCCCTTCACCGAGGGGGCCGCCGTGCTGTCCTGGCCGCGTGGGAACGGAACCGTTCACCGTCTCGCGGGCCAAGGCCCCCGCACCCGATAGGGCGCTCTTGGAACTTCGCCGGGACCCGGGGCTCGACGAGCCCGTGCACACCGGCACCGACAACCCCATGATCTACTTCCGCATGCCCGAGAATCGCCCCGTCTCCACCTGAGCCGCAGCGGTCGCCCCTCGCAGTCCGTCGTAGTGGCCGTCCAGAGCCGTCGACCCTCGATACGTCCCGGCCTCCACCACCGGAAACCCACAGGACACAAGGGACCCTTGCCTTCTCCACCTCTCCGGACCGCCATGATCGCCCCTCGGCCGGTGGCCGGAAACGGTCAGGCGCGGGGGTGAGCGGGGGCGCCGGTGCCGTGGGCGGCCAGCCACGGCGGCACGTCCCGAGGAGCGAGGGGTTCGGAGAAGTGATGCCCCTGGGCGGCGTGACAGCCGCTCTCGGCGGCGGCACGGGCCATCTCCGCGTTCCGCACCCCCTCGGCGGTGGCGCGCATGCCCAGCTCGCGGACGAGCGCGATCGCCGCCCGTACGACGGTGCGTCCACCGGAGGCCTCGTCGGACAGGCGCGCGGTCAGGGAGTCGTGGATCTTCACCTCGTCCAAGGGCAGCCCCGCCAGTTGGGCCAGGGTGAAATGGCCGGTGCCGAAGTCGTCCAGGGTCAGTCCCACCCCCAGGGCCCGCAGCCGCGCGGCCGCCTCCGCCGCTGCGTCGGTCTCGGCGTCAGCGATGAGGGTCCGTTCGCTGATCTCCAGGACGAGCCGGTCGGCGGGCACCCCGTGCTCGCGCAGGGCGGCGGCGACCGTGTCGGGCAGGTCCGGGTCGAGGAGTTCGCGCACCCCCAGGTTGACCGAGACCGGCAGGGTGAGCCCCTCCTCCCGCCAGAGGGAGAGACGGGCCAGGGTGATGTCCAGGACCTGGACGGTGAAGGCCCGGAAGAGGTTGGAGTGCTCGATCACCGGCATGAACTCGTCGGGGGTGAGCAGGCCGCGGACGGGATGCCGCCACCTGGACAGGGCCTCCAGCCCGATGGGGCGTCCGTCCGCGAGGGCGACCTTGGGCTGGTAGCGCATCTCCAGGGCCCCGTCGGCCAGCCCGCGGCGCAGTTCGCTGTACATGCTCAGCCGGGCCGTGGAGTTCCGGTCCTTGCCGGGATCGTAGCTCTCCACCCCGGTGCGACCGGACTTGGCGACGTACATGGCGACGTCGGCGCGCTGCATCAGGAGCGGGAAGTCGGGGGCGTCGTCGGGATAGAGGGCGATTCCGGTGCTGACCTGGAGGTCGAAGTCCATGCCGTCGAGGCGGACGGGTTCGGCCAGGGCACCGCGCAGACGCAGGGCCACCTCGCGGGCGGAGTCGTTGTCGCGCACCTGGGGCAGCAGGATCGCGAACTCGTCGCCGCCGAGGCGGGCCACGAGGTCGTTGGGGCGCACGCTGTGGGTGAGTCGGCGGGCGAGGGTCACCAGGAGCCGGTCTCCGGTGGGGTGGCCGAGGGTGTCGTTGACCTCCTTGAACCGGTCCAGGTCGAGGAGGAGGAGACCGACCCGGGAGCCCTGTTGGCGGGCCCGGAGGATCTCCCGGTGGGCGCGGACGGTGAGGAGTTTGCGGTTGGCCAGGCCGGTGAGTTCGTCGTGGTTGGCCTGGTGGTCGCGTTTGACCAGGAGCAGGACACAGGCGTAGAGCGCTCCGAGGGGGAAGGCGAACAGCGGAACGTACAGCACCGAGTGGGTCATCGCGATGACGATGAGCGGCGACAGGCTGATCAGGACGGCGTTCACGTAGATCTGCTGACGCAGTCCCTTGAACATGACCTGGCGGAGCGGGACCCGCTCGTGCATGGCCACGGCGCACAGCACGAGGGTGCGGTTGACCACGAAGGACGCGGCGCCGGCCAGGGCGATGGCGATGAGCTCGGCGCCGGCGGGGACCGCGGGGACGATGACGATCTCGGGCAGGACCAGGCGCAGGACGGCGTCGGCCACGCCGAGGGTCAGGACGTACTGCGCGGCGTTGAAGGCGGTGCGATGGGGCGCGTGCCGTCGGACCACCCCCGAGACGGTGGTGGCGACGCATTGGAGGAGGGCGGCGACGGGCAGCCCGTAGAAGATGACGAGCGCGAAGGTGAAGGGCAGGGAGGTGGGAACCCCGTTGCCGGGGGCCTGACCGGGCATGGCGATGGGGGTGAGCTCCCCGAGGACGATCATGCACAGCAGAACCCAGATCAGCGGCTCCTGCCCCAGGAGGAAGAGCTGATCGAGCCCGAGTTCGAAGGTGGAGGCACCGAAGAGGAGCGCCCCGGCGAAGGTGGTGCCCGCCATGTAGAGCCAGAGCGGGGTTCCGACACGGGGACCGATGTCCCGGGTACCGATGGGATCCTTCATCCGCGTCCTCGTGACTGATGACCGTAATCCGGGATACATCCATGTCCGTAACCCGGGTGTTGACGCCCAGCTTACGGGGTTTCGTCACCAAACGTCGCACTACATGAACTATCAGTTAATCATTTTGTTAGCCGGGACGCTCAGACGGAAGCGGGCGGGGCCTTTCCCCGCCCGCTCCGGCGTGTCGTCGCTCGGCCTACTCCGCCTCGGTCTCCTCGGGCGGGTTGATCCGCAGTTTCTCCGCGGCCTCGGGCCCCTGTTCCAGCAGGACCCGGAAACCGGCCTCGTCCAGGACCGGAACACCCAGCTTCACGGCCTTGTCGTACTTGGATCCCGGGGCGTCGCCCACGACCACGAACGCGGTCTTCTTGGAGACCGACGCGGTCGCCCGGCCGCCCTCCTCGGCGACGGCCTCCTTGGCCCCGTCACGGGTGAACCCCTCGAGGGAGCCGGTGACCACCACCGTCACCCCTTCCAGCAGGCGCGATCCCGGTTCGTGCCCCTCGTCCTCCATGCGCACCCCGGCCGCCGCCCACTTGCGGACGATCTCGGCGTGCCAGTCCACCTCGAACCACTCACGGACCGAACGGGCGATGGTGGGGCCGATCCCGTCGACCGCCGCCAGCTCCTCCTCGGTGGCCTCTCGGATGGCGTCCATGGAACGGAAGTGCCGCGCCAGGTCCTCGGCGGCACGCGGGCCCACGTGCCGAATGGACAGGGAGACCAGCACCCGCCACAGCGGTTTGCTCTTGGCCTCCTCCAACTGCTCGAACAGCTTCTCGACCGTCTTCTTCGGCTCGCCCTTCATGTTGGCGAAGAAGGAGACGACCTTGGGCTCACCGGTCTTGGGGTCGGTCTTGGGCTCGGTGGTGTCCGGGTCCAGGACGTGGGTGCGGATCGGCAGGAGCTGTTCGACGGTGAGGTCGAACAGGTCGCCCTCGTCCCTCAGCGCGGGCTCGGACGGTTCGAGGGGCTGGGTGAGCGCGGTGGCGGCCACGTAGCCGAGCGCCTCGATGTCGAGGGCCTTGCGTCCGGCGATGAAGGCGACGCGTTCGCGCAGCTGACCGGGGCAGGAACGGGCGTTGGGACAGCGCAGGTCGACGTCGCCCTCCTTCTGCTGCCCGAGCGGGGTGCCGCACTCGGGGCAGGTCTCGGGCATGACGAACTCGCGTTCGTTCCCGTCGCGCCGCTCGACCACCGGACCGACGATCTCGGGGATGACGTCGCCGGCCTTGCGCAGTACGACGACGTCGCCGATCAGCACGCCCTTGCGGGCCACCTCCTGGGCGTTGTGCAGGGTGGCGAACTCGACCTCGGAGCCGGCGACCACGACCGGTTCCATCACCCCGTAGGGGGTGACACGGCCGGTCCGCCCCACACCCACCTTGATGTCGATCAGCCGGGTGGTGACCTCCTCCGGCGGGTACTTGTAGGCGATCGCCCAGCGGGGCGCCCGGCTGGTGGAGCCCAGGCGCCGTTGAAGGGCGATGTCGTCCACCTTGATCACGATGCCGTCGATCTCGTAGGCGGGATCGTGCCGGTGCTCCTGGTAGTGGGAGACGTAGTCGCGGACCTCGTCCATGGTGGCGACCACCTTGTAGCGGTCGCTCAGCGGCAGCCCCCACTCCCCCAGCAGCCGGTAGGCCTGCGACTGACTGGTGAAGACCGTGGCGCCGGCGTCCTCGGCGGCCGGCGTGTAGGCGCCGACCCCGTGCACGATCATCGACAGCGGACGGGTCGCGGTGACCCTCGGGTCCTTCTGCCGCAGTGAGCCGGCGGCGGCGTTGCGCGGGTTGGCGAACGGCGCGTGACTGCCGTCGGCGGCGATCCTCCGGTTGAGCTCCTCGAAGTCCTCGACCGGCAGGAAGACCTCGCCGCGCACCTCCAGCAGTTCGGGGGCCGGGCGCACGCTCTCGTCGAGCCGCTCGGGGATGACCCCGATCGTGCGGACGTTGAGGGTGATGTCCTCGCCGACCCGGCCATCGCCACGCGTGGCGGCACGGATCAGACGCCCCCGCTCGTAGACCAGGTCCACGGCGAGCCCGTCGATCTTGAGCTCGCACAGGTAACCGTCGACCGGGACCTCCGCCGAGGCGCGGTCGGCCCACGCGTTCAATTCGTCGAAGTCGAAGGCGTTGCCCAGGCTCTCCATCCGCACGAGGTGCTCGACCTCGGCGAAGTCGACGCTGATGGGCGCCCCGACCTTCTGGGTGGGCGAATCCTGGGTCACGAGGATCGGATGACGTTCCTCGATCTCCCGCAGTTCGAGCATGAGTCGGTCGTACTCGGCGTCGGAGATGATCGGGGCGCCCAGGTAGTACCGGTAGCTGTGATCGTCCAGGTCACGACACAGCTCGGCGTGGCGGGCACGGACCTCGTCGGGGACCTCGATGTTGTCGGGCGCGCTCACAGAAGCCTTTCTTGATCGTCCTCGTGGGGGCCGGGTCGGGGGGAGTGAGGGGGAGACGAAGGGGGACTATTTCCGAGGCTCGTCCCGGAGGACCCGGGCCCCGTCCCGGACGGCCTTGAGCGCCGTTCGGGCGTAGCGCGGCGAGGCACCCGCCAGGCCACAGGTCGGCGTGGTGACCACCGCACGGGACAGCAGGTCGGGGGCGACCCCGAGCCGATTCCAGAGTTCGCGTACGGGGTCGACGTTAGTCGCCGGGTCCGACATTCCGGCGCCGTCGACGGACGGGACGACGCCGAGCATGAGACCGGTCCCGGCCTCCACCGCGGTGCCGATCGCCTCGTCGTGGGACCGGTCCAGCAGATGGGCGTCGAGCCCCAGAGCATGGGCCCCACTGCGGCGGATCAGGTCGATCGGGACCGAGGGGGCGCAGCAGTGCGCGACCGGGACCGCCCCAGCCTCGACGATCGCGGAGAACAGGGTCCGCAGCACCGTCTCGACCCGGACCCGGTCCACCGCGGGCAGGACCCCGTAGCCGCTGGCGGTGGGGAGGGAGCCGATGAGGACGGCCGGGAGGGAGGGTTCGTCGACCTGCACGATCGGTCTGGCCCCCGGAACGCGCCCGCGCACGTCGGCGATGTGGGAGAGGACCCCCTCCAGGTGCGATTCGGCCAGGTCGCGCTCGGCGCCGGGGTCGGAGACCAGACGTTGGCCGTTGCGCAGTTCCACCGAGGCGGCCATGGTCCACGGCCCGGCCACCTGGAGCTTGAGCGGCCCCTCGTAGGCGTGCGCGTGTTCGGTGAGGGCGTCCAGGTCGTAGGAGAGGAAGCTCCCGGCCCGGGCGAGGTCGCGTCCGGGAGAGTCGACCACACGCCAGCCGGTGGGCTGGACCTCGATCGGAAGGTCGACCAGAAGCCCGCCGGTACGTCCGATCATGTCCGCGCCGGCGCCTCGTCCGGGCAGCTCGGGCAGGTGCGGCAGGTCGGGGAGTTCACCGAGGACGGTGCGCACGGCCTCGTCGGGGTCCTCGCCGGGCCAGGACCCGACACCGGTGGAGGACGCCGCGGGCCAGGGATAGGGGTGCTGTTGACTCACGTTGCCCAAGGTTAGAGCAACCGGGCCGCTCAGCGGAGGCCGAACACCGGCCCGTCGGAGGTGCTCTCCAGGACGCAGGAGGTGAGGTCGTCGATGACGGCGACGGCGCCCAGGCCCTCGAGTTCGGCCCGGTCGTGGGAGGTGGCCACGGCCAGCACGGTGGCCCCGGAGGCCGCCCCGGCCCGGATACCGGCGGGCGCGTCCTCGACCACCAGGCAGCGTTCGGGGGCGTGGCCCAACCGTTCCGCCGCCTTCAGGTAGCCCTGGGGGTCCGGTTTGCCGACGCTCACGTCCTCGGCGGCCACCAGGACCTCGGGGATGGGCAGGCCCGCGTGGGAGAGGCGCTCTCGCATGAGCAGTCGGGTGCCGGAGGTGACGGCGGCCCAACGTTCGGCGGGCAACGCGCCGAGGAGGTCGACGGTGGCGGGCAGCGCCGTCACTCCGGCCACGTCGCCGAGTTCGAGCTCCTCCAACGCGTCCGCGGCCGCCTCGACCTCCTCGGCGGGCAGGAACAGGGCGATGGTGTCCTCGGAACGGCGCCCGTGGGAGACCTCCAGGATCGCCTCGGGGTCCACTCCGTAGCTCTCGGCCCACAGCCGCCAGGTCCGTTCCACCACGGGGGTGGAGTCCACGAGGGTGCCGTCGATGTCGAACAGGACCGCGTCCACACTGATGCGCATGGCCCCACGGTAACCGTCAGGCGGCCTCGATCCGGTCGCCGGCGTCCTCGTTCTCCTCGGACGGGGCCCCGTCGTCCTTCCCTCGGCGCAGTCGGGAGCGCAGGACCAGCGCGGTGACCAGCAGCGCGGCGAGGACGATCACGCCGAGCGCGGTCCAGGGAGAGTTCAGGAAGAGCACCAGCCAGGTGCCGACCAGCCCGGAGATGACCGTGCCCCACAGGCCGGCCCAGGCCAGTCCGCCGATGAAGACGGCGGTGAAGTAGATGGGGAAGCGCATGCGCACCGCGCCCGCGGCGAGGTTGATGGCCGTCTGCATCCCGACGGTGAAGAAGCCGAGCGTGACCACGGGCGCGCCGTAGCGGTCGATCCGTCTCTTGGCGGCGTCGAGTCTGGGGCCGAGCCGCCGGCCGAGCCGACTGCGTGAGACCCCCGCTCCGAGACCGCGGCCGATCCAGTAGGTGGCGGGGGCCCGAAGCAGGATCACGACGAGCAGGGTCGCGTAGACCACCCAGAAGGGCTGCCCCTCCAGGAAAGAGAACTGCGGCATGGACCCGACCCCTTCACGCTCGACGCTCTCAACTTTGCATTGCCTTACCTAACTTCGGCAAGGGGCGAGAGCCCGAAACCCGGGTTATCTGTCCTACATTGCCCCTTTTGCTACTGGACCTGCGTCTCCGTGTCCTCGGTTCGAGAGGTGGCGGAGATGGTCGCCGACCCTAGGACCGCGTCACCGTCGTAGACCACCACGGCCTGCCCTGTGGCCACGCCCTTGGCTGGCTCGGCCAGCCGGACCACCAGCTCCGGGCCCTCCTCCGTCTCCCGCTGGAAGACCGTGGCCGGGTACACCTCGCCGTGCGCC
This sequence comes from Nocardiopsis sp. LDBS1602, assembly GCF_035818715.1. Classification (NCBI taxonomy): domain Bacteria; kingdom Bacillati; phylum Actinomycetota; class Actinomycetes; order Streptosporangiales; family Nocardiopsidaceae; genus Nocardiopsis; species Nocardiopsis sp. LDBS1602. The sequence continues at coordinate 68,499 of NZ_JAYLVW010000009.1, forward strand.
CTCAACTGGACGTGACACTCGGTCGGCTCGGTCAACGGGGCGCCACCGCTCCAGACCGGGCGACGACCCACGATCCCGTCCACACGGAGCGAGGCGCGCGGACCTACCGTCACCGTGTTGTTCACCGGCTCGATGGAGAGCACGTAGCGCGGGTCGGGAGCGCCGCCCAGGCCCAGGCCCTTGCGCTGACCGATGGTGAAGGCGTGCGATCCCTTGTGGGTGCCCACCACGTTGCCGTCCTCGTCCTGGATCGGACCGGGACGCTCCCCCAGCCGACGGTTGAGGAAGCCGGCGGTGTCGCCGTCGGCGATGAAGCAGATGTCGTGGCTGTCCGGCTTGTCGGCGACCGAGAGCCCGCGGCGCTCCGCCTCGGCCCGCACCTCGTCCTTGGTGCAGTCGCCCAGCGGGAACATCGCGTGCTTCAACTGCTCGGCGTCGAGGACGCCCAGCACGTACGACTGGTCCTTGCCCTCGTCGACGCTGCGCACCAGGCGACCGTCGATCTTGCGGACGTGGTGTCCGGTCGCCACGGCGTCGAAGCCCAGGGCGACGGCCCGATCCAGCACCGCCTCGAACTTGATCTTCTCGTTACAGCGCAGGCACGGGTTGGGGGTGTTGCCCGCCTCGTACTCGGAGACGAAGTCCTGGACCACCTCGCGGTCGAACTCCTCCGACATGTCCCACACGTAGAACGGGATGCCGATGACGTCCGCGGCGCGGCGGGCGTCGTGGGAGTCCTCGACCGTACAGCAGCCTCGGGCGCCGGTCCGGTAGGACTGTGGGTTCTTGGAAAGGGCCAGGTGGACGCCGGTGACGTCGTACCCCGCCTCGGCCACGCGGGCCGCGGCTACCGCGGAGTCGACCCCGCCGGACATGGCGGCCAGTACACGCAAAGTCATAGTGCAGTCCAGGGTATGCGCCCGGAGACGGACCGGACACGGATCGGTGGTGCGAGGGACGTGTTCGAGGACTCGCCGTCGCGCGCGCGGCGAGGGTACTCGTCCGGTTCTGCGAAAATCGACACATGGCTCTGTTCCGTCGTCGCCGCTCCAACGACTCCACCGATTCCGCCGTCACGGCCACCACCGCCGCCGTGACCGCCTTCTGGGACGCCTGGCCGTCGGTGCGCACCGCGCTGGCCGAGGCCGTGGACTCGGACACCCCCGCGCCCACCGAGGTGGCCGAACGGGTCACCGCCCTGGTCAGGGCGATCCACCCCGACCTGGACTGGGAGATCGGGCGGGCCCCGGAACCCCAGGGAGGACTGGACGAGCTGGACATGTCCCCCGACATCGACCCGGCCGAACTCCTGGAGCAGCTCGCCGCCCTGGACGACCCGTCCAGGATCACCGACGCCCCCTCCTACGCGATGACCCTGCGCCCGGGAACCTCGGAGGAGGCCCGGGTCCAGTCCGAACGCTGGTCCCGTTCCGCCCCCGACGACGACCGGTGGCGGTTCCGCCCGGTCCGCCCGGCCGATCACGACCGGCTGACCTCCACCGTTCGCTGGGACGACCACGAGCTCGACCTCTCGCACGCCTCGGTCTCCATGCGGGTCGACCAGGCCGGCGGCCGGATCGACGTGGGCGTGTACCACCCGGACAACATGTTCCTGTCCGAGGAGACCCGCCGGGCCGTGGCCGAACACGTCACCCTGTTGGCGCTGGGCGAGGACGAGATGGTCCGATGGGTGGGGAAGGTGTCCCCGCTGGACGAGCGCCCCTTGGACCCGCTTCCGCCCACCTCCATGCCCTCCGTCGCCAAACAGATGCGCGACCTGCTCGGCGGCACCGACGGTTGGGTGACGCTGCACGGACGGATCCCGCTCCAGGGCGCGGTGGAGATCATGCTCCGGCACCCGGTGACCCGCCGTGACCTGCCCGCCCTGTCGCTGTTCGTCCAGGTGCTGGTCCCCTACACGAACGCGGACTCCGACCGTCTGCCCGAGGAGGGGTCCGTCGAGGCGCTCGCCGGCCTGGAGGCGCGGCTGAACGAGATCCTCGGCGACAACGGCGCCATGTTCATGCGCCAGTCCGGGGGCGGGCAGCGGATGTACGTCTACTACCTGGACCCGGACTCCGGAGTGCTGCCCGAGTTCGAGACCGCACTGATGGACTGGCCGGAGGGCAAGGTGCAGCTGCGCACCCGACTGGACCCCAAGTGGTCCCAGTTCGACCTCGCCCGCCGTCCCTACGTCCGCAAGCTCGGCTGAGGCCCCTCCACCACGCTCGCTCCGCCGCCGCCCGGTTCCGTTCCGGTCGGCGGCGGATCCCGTTCGTCCCCGCGAAAGGGGCGCCGGGGACCGCACGCCGTACCCTCGCCCTCGTGCTCCCGTCGTCCCGCGGGCCCGCCCGCGGCCACTACCCTGAGGCGTCACGGATCCGAACGCGAGAGGTCCCCGGACACGAGGCATGACCTATGACACCCCCGGTAGCGCCGCTCGCTACGAGCGCGCCAACACGGGACCCGACGCCGAGCGTTGGCGGACCTGGAAGGGCCCGGTCGTCCTGGCCCTGGCCCGGACCTTCACCTCGGCGGCCCGGGTCCTGGAGGCGCTGGCGGTCTTCCGCGGGGACCTCAGGGTGCTGGTGGTGTTCTCCTTCGACGGCACCTCGGCCTTCAACGCCGGCGCCGAGGAACTCCTGGAGGGCCTGGAGACGGCCCTGATCCCGTGGGAGCGACGTCTGGAGGTCCACCCCCACCTGGTGCTCACCGCCACCGAGAACGCGGACATGGCGGACTTCGCGTGCCCGATCGTGGTCCTGCCGCACGGCATCGGCTTCCAGAAGTACGTCCCGGACCATCGCACGAGTCGAGTGCGCCTGTCCGGGGTGCCACGACCGGAGTTCCACGAGGCCGGGAACCTCCACCTCGTGCTCTCGCACCCGGCCCAGCTCGAACAGCTCCGGGCCGCCCGGATCCCCCTCGTCGACCGGGCCCACGTGGTCGGGGACCCGGCTCGCGACCGCCTCATCGACGACCTGCGGCTACGGGACCGGTACCGGGCCGACCTGAAGGTGGAACCGGACCAGAGGCTGGTGGTGCTCACCTCCACATGGGGGCCGGAGGGGCTCATCGGAAGCCGCCCCGAGCTGCCCGGCGCCCTCGTCGGCTCCCTCCCCCACGACGACTATCGGGTCGCGGCGATCCTGCATCCGAACATCTGGTTCGCGCACAGCCCCTGGCAGGTCCGGCACATGCTCGCCGACGCCCTGGACGCGGGGCTGCTGCTCATGCCGCCCGACCGTGGTTGGGGGGCGGCCCTGGTCGCGGCCGACTGCGTGATCGGCGACCACGGCAGCGTCACGCTCTATGGAGCCGCGTTGGACCATCCCGTCCTGGTGGCCGCCCGAGGCTCCGAATCGGTTCCGGGAACGGCCGCGTCGGCGCTGTTCGAAACCGCGCCCCGATTGGAGACGGGCGACCTGAGAGAACAGGTGGAGCGGGTGGTCGAGGGGCATCTTCCAGGCCGCAACAGCGCCGCCACCGAGCTGGCGTTCGCCCACCCGGGGGAAGGGGGGTGGCGACTCACGGCGCTCCTGTACCGACTGCTGGATATGGAACCTCACCGTTCCAGAGGTGACGACGGCACTCGGCGCGCCCTGCCCCCTCCCGTTCCCGACGAGGCCTCGGCCACCGCCCTCGCCTTCGACGTGCACGGTCTGCTCGACGGGGCCGAACTGTCCCTGGAACGTTTTCCCAGCGCCACCCGCCGAACGCCCTCCCCGCCCGCGGGGGCCGTCCGGCACCTGTCCGTCTACGAGACGGAGCCCCGGCACGCCCTGGTCCACTCGGCCTCCGTCGTGTGCCGTGTACCCGGTGAACACGTCGGTCCGGCGCACTGGCCCGAGCGGGCCCTGGAGCGGTATCCGGGCGCCTACGCCGTGGCCCAGGGCACGGGCGAGGGGACCGAGGTCCTGTTCCGCGGCGGCGACCGTCTCCTGGTCCGCTTCGACTCCGATGTGGCCCCGACTCTGAGCGCCGCCGTCCCCTACACCCTGCTACGCGCGGGACGTGAGCCGATCGGCCACCACAAGGTACGGGTGGGTCCGCACCGTCGGGCCTGCTCGGTGGAGCCGCTCACCCGAACCGACTCGTAGTCCGGGAGGCGCCCCCCGAACGAGATCAGCCCGAAGGCGGTCCCGATCGGGCGATCCGCTCGGCCACGGAGACGGCCCTGGGGCTCTCCAGTCCCCGGTAGAGCCGCTCGGCCTCGACCAACCGGGCGCGTGCCTCGCCCGGGGCCCCGATCTCCTCGTAGAGATCGGCGAGCAGAACGTACGCCTCGGCCCGGTAGTAGTGCTGATCCCCGGCCCCGAGGCCCTCGATGGCCAGGTTCAACGCGGTGATCGCCTCTCGATGCCGTCCGGCCGCGGCATGGGCCTCCCCGAGCCACACCCGACCCCGGGCGCTCATCCGACCATCGGACTCCGAGAGCGCCTCGAACCGTGCCAGGGCGGACTCGATGTCCGTGATCGCCTCCTCCGCCCGACCGGCCCGAACCCCGGCCTGGCCTCGGAAGAGCAGACCGAGGGCCTCACCCCGCTCCGAGCCGGGCAGATCGGAGGCCCGGTTGGCCTCGATACACCGGTCATAGGCGGCGATGGCCGCCTCGGGGTCGGTCTCCGCCAGGTAGCGGCCCCGGAACTCCCACACCGAGGCCCGAAGCATGAGGTCGTCCATCCCCTCGACGAGTTCGGCCGCGCGATCGAGCCGCGCCCCGGCCTCCGCGTGTCTCCCGAGATCGGTCAGAGGGCGCGATCCGAGAGAGAGGAGCCTGGCCTCGGCCGCGGTGTCCCCCACCATCCGGGCCGAGTCGGCGCCGACCACGGCGGTGGTCGCCCAGTCGTGTACGAAACGGTGGTCCAGGTAGAGGGCCGGCGCGAGTTCGGCGAACCGGTGGGCGTGGACGTGCAGCCCCTGCTCGGCACTGCCCAGTACCACCGAGAGCAGTGTCGGGCGTTCACGCAGGAGCCAGGCCTTGGCCGATCCGGTGTCACCGTCGAAGGGATCCTCGGCGCCGGTCAGGATCGACCCCAGATCGAGGGTTCTGAGCCGCTCGCCCCGGGCCGCGAGCTCCGCGAACCCGAGCCGGACCAGGTAGGCGTCGAGCATGGCGGTCAGACGGGCACGACGAGGGCCGGCACCGTCCTCCTCGGCCCGGTCACGGGCGTGGCCTCGGATGAGCTCGTGCCGAAAACGCAGCGTGTGCGTGTCCATCTCCACGAGATTGGCGGCGAGGATCTCCTTCCACCGGCCCTCGTCTCCGAGGAGCGGCATCAGCGCCCGGTCCAGATGTGGACCCGGCCAGTCGCCCAGGGTGCGGTACACGGCCGCCGCCTCCGGCGATAGGGCTCCGTAGGAGGTCTCGAAGATCACTCCGAGGCTCCGACGCAGCTCCTCGGCGCTGTCGGGGGCCGACGGGGCACGTTTCATGTCCTCGGCCAGGGCCGCGGCCGAACCGGGCCCCATACGGAACAACCGGCCACCGACGAGGGCGATGGCCAGAGGGAGACCGGCGCACACCTCCAACAGCCGTTCGATCGCCTCGGGGTCCTCGGACTCCAGCGATCGGTCGGCTCGACTCTCCAGGAGGGCTCGCGCATGCTCCGCGTCCAGCGGCACCAGGCTGCGCGGGTGGGCTCCCCTCGGGTCCCCCAGGAGTTCGTCGAGGTCGGGGACGTCGCCGTCGACCAGGACCAGGCTCCCGTTCCCCTCGGGCACCAGCGCCCGTACCTGGGCCGGTTCCCACGCACCCTCGACCACCACCAACAGGCACGGGCGACGTCGGGTGAGGCTCCGGTACTCCTTGGCCCTCTCGGCAGGGGAGGACGGGATCGCCTTCTCCTCCATCCCCAGCGCCCTCAGGAATCCGGTGATCGCGGTGTCGGGGTCCTCATAGAGGCCACGGCGGTACTCGAAGCCGAGTTGGCCACCGCTGAAGTAGTCCTGGTGGATCTCGGCGATCTTGCGGATGAAGGTGGTCTTGCCGATACCGCGCGGCCCCTCACAGAGGACCACCCGTGGCGAGGAATCGGAGCTCAAGGTCGACCTGATCCACTCCAGCTGGTCATGCCGGTTCACGAAGTCGTGGGGCGGCCGCTCGACCTGGAGGGGTCGATGGTCCCCCTGCAGAACGTTGGTGACGTTGACATCGCGGCCGACGGCACCGGCCTGGATCGCGGTCCCGCCGACGTCACCGCCGATGGTGCTGCGCACCTGACGGGGTTCGGGGGTGTCGTCGTTCATACCTCTCCCGAGGGGGTCGGAGCAGGGCGCCGTATCGCACGGATCACCCTATCGATCGAAGCCCTCCTCGGGGCCCGACGGGATCGAGGGTGACGATGGATCTCCGGGGTTCCGTGCTCGTCGCACTCGATCGGCGCCCCGTCCTGGCCGGGTGCGGACAGCGCCCCTCGTCCGACCCCCATAGGCACCTCAGGGCTCTCTGGCCCCGTTCACCACATAGTCCCCTCCCCTCACATCACGAATCGGACTCTGTGTCGTGCCTCCCTCACCGTCGGTACACGCCGATGACCTGGGACAGCGAGATCCGTGTGATTGATTCCCCGCCCCAAGGGGAAGTGGATCGTCCGAAACCCCCTTCATGGTGGGGGTTCCCGACCAGGTGTCGGGGCATACGACTCATAGGCGTCGCCTGCACGGGACGCGGCTCCCTCGGACCCCGGGAAGGGTGTGGCCGTTGAACGCCAGCCCCCACGACAACGATGACACCGGTGTTCTCCCCACCGACCGAAACCCGACGAACTGGCCGATCAGGGCCGGCGCCGTCCCTCTCCCACGTCGCTCCACCCACTTCCAGGAGAGGGAGATCGGCCCCGTCCTCGACGAGGCCCTCTCCGGGTTCGGTCACCCCACCGACCATCAGGTGCTGACCGGCCCGTCCGGCGTCGGCAAGACCCGGCTGGCCGCCCACCACGCCCGTTCCCTCCTCGGCGAACGGGGCGGGAACCTGCTGGTCTGGGCCGACGCCTCCGATCGGGAGGGCGTGGTCTTCGCCTACGCCCACGCCGCCCGACGGCTCCTCTCCCACTGCCCCGAGGATCCCGAACTGGCGGCCGGCCGCTTCCTCGACCGGCTGCGCGACCCCTCCTCCGGTTCGGGACGACGGTGGCTGGTGGTGTGGGACGACCTGACCGACCCCGCCCGGGTCGAGGACCTGTGGCCGCCCTCCGGCCGGGAGGAGGGGCGGACGATCGTCACCACCCGTCTACCGGCCCGGCTCCTGCCCGCCCGAGGACGACGCCCGGTGGAGGTGGACGTGTACAGCGAGGCCGAGGCCGCCGGGTTCCTCCGCACGGCCCTGACCGAATCGGGGATCGCGCACACCGCCGACGAGGCCGCCGCCCTCGCGACCGGACTCGACCGCCTGCCCCTCGCCCTGAGCCAGGCCGTGGCGTACATGGCCGACCGGGGCACCACCTGCGCCGACTACCTGGAACTGCTGAGGGAACACCCCGGAAGCACGGGCCCCTGGGAGTTGGCCCTCGAACGGGCCGACGCCCATCGACCGTCCGGGATCGCCCGTCCACTCCTGGGGCTGCTCTGTCTGCTGAGCCCCTCCGCCACACCCGAACAGGTCCTCGTCTCCCGACCGTTCCGCGAACACCTGGGGCGTCGCGTCTCACCCCCGCGTCGACCGGCCGAGCAAGAGATCCGCTTGGCGCTGGCCTCGCTGGAACGCCTCCACCTGATCGACCGGGGCACCCCTCTGGTGATCGGCACCCACCACCTCTCCCGCCGCGCGGCCCGTGAACACCCGCTCACCCGCCCCGACCGAGAGGGCACCCGCGCCGTCGCCGACGCCCTGGTGTCGGTGTCCTCGGACGGCGCCCCCGGATCGGTGTCGGACCAGCGGGTGAGATCGAGCGTCCGGGCCCTGCTCGCGTGCCCCGAACGGCGCGCGTGGCTATGGGAGGGAGACCCCCATCCCCTGCTCTTCCGTTCCGCCGGCCTCCCACGGGTGGATCGGGAGGAACGGGCGCTCCCCTACCGCGACGTGTTCCTCGAATCGCTCTCCCGCGACCTCCCCGAACGTGTCGAGGACCCCGAACGGATCCGTCGAGGCCTGGAGAAGGCCCGCCGGCACCACACGATCGCGTCCGGCCCCGACGGGGTCGCGACCCTGCGACTCCGGCACGCCCTCGCCTACCTGCGGGCCTGGGCCGGAGACCCGGGCGGGGCGATCCCCCTCTACCGGGACCTCCTGATCGACCTGGACCGGCGACTGGGACCGGACCGACCGGAGACCCTGAGCGCCCGGGGCAACCTGGCGGTGTGCCGGGCCGAGTCCGGCGACCCGACCACGGCCGTCGAGGAGGCCAGGGCCCTGCTCACCGACCAGCGACGCCACCTGGGCCCGGACCACCCGAACACGCTCACCACCCTGCACAACCTCGCGCACTGGCGAGGAGAGGCCGGAGACCCACGAGGCGCGGTCACCGAGTTCGACCGTCTCGTGGAGGTCCGGGCCGAGGTGATGGGCGTCGACCACCCGACGACCCTGGCCTGCCGGCACGAACTGGCCTGCCGTCGCGCCCTCGCCGGGGACACCGAGGGCGCCGCACGCGATCTGGCCGAGGTCGCGCGCGACCGGCGTCGGGTGCTGGGTCCGGGCCACCCCGACACCCTGGCCACGTTCCGCAGGCTGGACCGGCTGCGTCGGGAGATCGGCGTCCTGGCCGAGGCGACCCCGAACGGGGGCCCGGACACCCCCGACAGCGGCGCCCGGAACGAAGACGAGACCGGAGGCAACGGAGGCGGCCACGAGCTCGACCCCAACGACGAGCCCACCGGCCCCCACTTCCTCGGCCGTTTCCGGAAGTGACCCCCGTCAGAGGCCCTCCGCCAGGCCGAGGTCGTCGACCACACGGGCCACCCTGGAGCGCTGGGCGTCGTCGAGCCCCAGGATCGGTCTCGGCAGACTCGAACGACGCGCGAACCCCAGATGTTCGGCCACGGCCGCGATGACACGTTGGCTTCCGCCCAGTTCCGCGAACAGCCCCCAGAGCGGCGCGAGCCGCTCGGACTCCGCCCGCGCCGCCTCCGGGTCACCGTCGCGCACGGCACGGGTGACGCGCAGCGCCACCTCGGGCAGGGTGCCGCCGACGACCGAGTACCAGGCCTCGCATCCGGCGATCAGCCCCTCCGCGGCGAAGGCGTCGCCCGAGACACCGATCGTCACGTGCTCGGGGAGCACGGCCCGGACCCCCTCGACGTGCGCGCGGGCCTCCGCCGGCCCGGTGGGGACCCCCGGGATCTTGATCGACGCGATCCCCGGCAACCCGGCGATCCGCGCGTACAACTCGGTGGTGAAGGTGAAGTGCGTGGTGCGCGGGTTGTCGTAGACGATCACCGGGACCGAACTGTTCCTCGTGACGTCGTCGAAGAGCCCGTACACGTCGTCGTCGGTCAACGCCTGATAGGTCAACGGCGCCACCAACAGGCCCGACGCCCCGGCCCGCTGGGCGTCCTCGACGTGCGCGAGCACATGGGAGGTGCGCAGCGCGCCCACGCCGACGACCACCGGCACGTCCCCGGCGTTCTCCACCGCCAGGCGGGCGGCCCGGGCCCGTTCCTCCCGATCCAGGTAGGCGTAGGAACCGGTCGATCCGAGCGCGGTGATCGAGTCGACGCCGGCGGCCGCGAGCCGTCGGACCCCGGCGGTGAAGGCGTCCTCGTCGATCCGGTCATCGGCCAACGGGGTGAGCGGAAAGGCGCTGAGTCCGGTGAATCTCATGGCCACGAGCCTAGAGCGCACCGGTCTGGCGCCCCTCCCCGACCCGTGTCGACCTCAGTGCACGGAGAACCCTCCATCGACGAAGAGCGTCTGCCCGGTGACGTAGCCGGAGGCCCCGCTCGCCAGGAACACCGCGGCCCCGGCGAAGTCCTCCGCCAGACCGTTGCGGCCCACCATGGTCCGTTCCGCCAACTCCCGCACCTTGGCAGGGTCGGAGGAGAGCCTCTCGTTGAGCGGGGTCATCACGAAGCCGGGCACCAGCGTGTTGCAGGTGACCCCGTACGGCGACCAGGCCTCGGCCTGGGAACGGGCCAACGCCTCCAACGCCCCCTTGGAGACCCCATAGGCACCACTGTTCACGAACGCCCGGTGAGCCTGCTGAGAACTCACGTGGACGATCCGACCGAACCCCCGCTCGGCCATCCCCGGCCCGAACCGCCGCCCCAACAGGTAGGGCGCCTCCAGGTTCACCGACATCGTGGCGTCCCAGACGTCCTCGCCCAGTTCACCCATCGGCGGCCGCAGGTTGATCCCCGCGCTGTTGACGAGGATGTCCGGTTCACCGAAGGCCTCCACCGCCCGTTCGGCCGCGGCGCGCACCCCGTCCCGATCGCCCAGATCGGCGCTCACCCAGGCCGCCCGCAGCCCCTCGGCCGTCATCTCCTCGACCGCTGCGACCAGCCCCGCCTCGCCGCGCGCCACGAGCACCACGCCCGCCCCCGCCCGGGCGAGGGACTCGGCGATGGCGCGACCGATCCCGGAGCTCCCACCGGTCACCACGGCGACCCGGCCTTCCAAGGAGAACAGGGCGGCGAGATGGCTGTCGACGTTCATGGCCGAACCCTAACCGGCCCGCCCCACAGCCAAAGCACCGCCCTCCGCTCCCCCCTCAACGAGAGACCGTGCTCCCCGCCCCCGCTCCGCGCCTCGACGCCGCCGCGCACCACCAGAGCAGGACGGCCGCCGTGGCCGAGAGCACCCCGGCGAACAGCGGCCCCCTCTCCCCCAGTGCTTCGATGGAGAACCCGCCGACGATCGGGCCGAGGACCGCGCCGAGGTTGAGGGCCACCGTGGCGAAGGAGCCTCCCATGGTCGGCGCCTCGTACGCGGTGACCATGATCCGCGAGATCAACGTGCTGCCCAGGGCGAAGGACAGCGCCCCTTGAACGAAGAGCAGCGCCCAGAACAGCGGCGCCATGTCGAGTGTCAGCGCCATCAGCGCCCAACCGAGCACGAGGAGAGGGCCGGTCCACACGATCAGCCGGTACCAGGAGCCGTCCCCCAGACGGCCCGCAGCCGTCACCCCGACGAAGGCGCCCGCACCGAACACCGCCGGCACGGCGGGCAGGACGTTCTCGGCGACACCCGCCGGCCCGGAGGCGATCACCAGGAGATAGGTGAAGACGCAGAAGGTGGCTCCGTTGACGAGCACTCCGAGAGCGAGGTTCACCTGGAGCGGGCGGCGCGCGAGGACACGTAGTTCACGACCGAGCGGGACCGGCTTCCTCTCCGCACTCGAGGAACCCTTCGGAGCGGCGACGGCCACCCCGCACAGGGCGATCAGGGAGACGGCGGCGATGGCCCAGAGGGAGGCCCGCCAACCGAGCAGGGAACCGATGAGGGAACCGACCGGAACCCCCGCGACAAGGGCCAGCGTGGTCCCGCCCAGGATCACCGAGAGCGCTCGGGCCCGGCGTTCCGCGGGGACCAGGTCGGCCACGGTGGAGAGGGTCACCGCGAGGAACCCCGCGTTGGCCAGGGCCGCCAGGACACGGGTCGCGAACAGGACGTCGAAGTCGCGGGTGAGCGCGCCCACCACGTGGGCGAGGACGAACAGCGCCAGGAAACCGGCGAGGGTCCGGCGTGGGGGAAGTCCACGACCGAGCGCGGCCATCAACGGCGCGCCGATGACCATCCCGATCGCGAAGGCCGAGGTCAACAGGCCGGCGCGGGCCGAGGAGACATCGAAGTCCGCGGAGATCCCGAGAAGGAGTCCGGCCAGGACGAATTCCGAGGTCCCCTGCGCGAAGACCGCGACGGCGAGAAGGTAGAGCAGAGCGGGCATGAGCATCCATCCGAAGTTCGTGAAGGTCACGGGGTGTGCGCTCACACGACCGGCACTTCGGACACGGGGGATCGCCGAGGAAGGCCTCGCCACTCGGGGCCGAGGCTCCAGGGAGACGCCGAACGGAACGGGCCTCGTTCGCCACGGTCGCTCGGCCGGGATCCAGGGGTGTCTCGGGCTACCGGCGGTGTGCCGACAGCCCCGGCTTGGACGCTTCGGGAAGACTCACGTGGGGCACGTTAACGGACGCTCCCCTGCCCGGGGAAACGAATTTCCGAGGGTGGAACACCCGTCGACCGCACCACACGCGTGTGAGAGGCGGCCCGCGACCGTTCCCGAGTATCCGCGGCACCGTCCATCCCGGTACCTCCGAGAGCGACATGACCGAGAAGGCCCTCGAAAGGCTCGCCGAGGCTCTGGACGCCTCCGGCACCGAACACGCCCTCGAGGTCCACGACAGCCCAGGGAGACGATCGGGGCCTCCGTTCCTCCTACGAGAACGGCCTCTTCTCCGTCTTCCGGCAGCGTCTGTTCGGTGGCGCCTCCCTCATTCGCGGAGCCAGGGTTCGGGCAAGGGTGAGCGTTCGGTGAGGGCATCGTTCAGACGGCGCCGGCACCGTTCGACCTCGGCCAGGGGCTTCCAGTCCTGTGCCGCGCCAGGCCCCCTGCGGAGCGCTTCACTCATGGACTCATAGCAATCGGTCGCGTAGTCGTACGCGATCCCCCTGCGGAACACCGGAGGCACACCCCGGTCACATCCGAACACCCGCCAGGCTCGAGGCGGAGGCGCTCCGGCCCTCATCCGGCGGTCGAGTTCGGAGAAGAGCCCGTCCACCCGCCTCAGTTCGTGGACGGCCCGCGCCGCACGGCTGGGGGGAGGCGAGACACCGAGATCGACAACGAGGCTATGGACCCCGTGTGGGTACAACTGGCCGCGATCCTCGTCGCACGTATGGATGCTGCGATCTACCCACCAGGAAGAGCCATCCCTTCCCGCAACCAGCTCCGCCAGGAGTTCGGGGTCTCCAAGGGCACCACCGTGAAGGCGACGAACCACCTCGCCGAGCAAGGGAGGGGTACGTGCCGTGCATGGTCGAGGTGTATTCGTCCTCCCGAGAGATTGAAAGAGGCCCCAGAGCACCGAAGGTGCCTCGTAGTCTCTTTCTCTTCGATCCGATATCACCCGAATACGGGACGCATCCCCGACAAGGGAATGATGAATTGTCTCATTCGCCCCCGTACGCGCAAGCGGAGCGAAGAAAAACCTCGAAATGATCTCCGAATCCCTCGCGAGCGAAGCCACCGCTCCTACATAATCCTTACCGAGGGTGGGGACGGCCCGCCGGAGTCTTTCTACTCGCCTTCGGCGGGCCTACTCCTCCGCCTTCCGAGGCCTACGTCTCCGCCGGGGCGTCCGGACGATCGGGACCGTTCGACTCATCCGGACCGGAGCCGCCCGGGACGGACGTGGTCGCCAGTTCCTCGGAGCCTCCCGCCCGTTCCTGCCTCAGCAGCCCTTCGAGCCGCTCCACCTGGGAGCCGAGCTCAGCGATCCGCTTCAGGACCTCCTTGTGCTGGATCAACTCCAGCTCCTGGTCCTCCTCCCAGCGCCCGGCGTTGAACTCCTGCTCCATCGACGTGACGATCACACCGATCACCAGGTTCAGCAGGACGAACGCGGTGAGCACGATGTAGAGGACGAAGAAGATCCACGCGTAGGGGTGCTGCTCCAGGACCGCGTCCGAGACGTCCGGCCAGTCCTCCGTCGTCATGAGCTGGAACATCGTGTACAGCGTGGTCCCGAGGTTGCCGAAGTACTCCGGAACCGTCTCGCTGAACAGCTGGTGTCCGAGGATCGCCGAGGCGTAGATGAAGATCAGCAGCAGGCCGATCACCGTGCCCATACCGGGCACGGCCTTGAACAGCGCGCCTATGATCTGCCGCATCTGCGGCACCGCGGTGACCACCCGGAAGATCCGCAGGACGCGCAGGATCCGCAACACGGAGAACGGTCCCGTGGCCGGGACCAGCGAGATCACGACCACGATGAAGTCGAACCAGTTCCAGTAGTCCTTCCAGAACCTGCCTCGCCAGGCGTAGAGCTTGAGCGCCATCTCGATCACGAACAGACCGATCGTGATCCGCTCGATCCCGAGGAGATACGGAAGGGCGGAACCCCCGTAGGTGGACCAGCCCAATATCACGGCATTGACCAGAATCACCATGAACATGACATTGGAGAACCAGCGGCTCTCCACTATTTGAGTGATCTGATCACGCCTCAACGTCACATTCCCCTCGACATAGGCACCTTGAATAAGGACAAGGAGCGTACAAATATATCGAAGCGCCTGTTATCACACAGAAGCGCCTCTCCCCCTTCGGGGCGCGCCTCTCCTCCAGCGGACGGGGAGAACCCATCATGCCGGCTGGTGACGCCACCAGACGAAGGTACGCCCGCCCGGACACCCGATGACCACAAGAGGGTGAACAGCGCCCCGAACCCCGAGCGGCCTCCATCGAGCACGGGATTTCGGCCCGGCACCATTCACCGCCCTCACCAAGTCCGAACCTCGACCTCCGCGACGCCTGAGGAAGACGAGGCCCTGGCCTCACCCCTTCACCGAAGGCGTACCGGAGCCGATGCGGTACGAGGCCCTCGCCGCTGATATGTTCACTGCTGGCCTCGGCGGCTTCCCGAGTGGCCCCCTGACCAGCGCCCGCGACCGAGGAAGAGACATGGCGGAGCTGAAGTACTTCACCGGATCGATGAACTCGGGCAAGAGCACGATGGCCCTACAGGAACACCACTCCCGCGGCGGCGAAGGCGTGCTGTACACGAAACAGGACCGCGCGGGCTCGGGGATCATCTCCTCCCGCCTGGGGCTCAAGTCCCCCGCGGTCGAGGTCGGCGACGCGCTCGACCTGTACGACGACGTGGCCGAACGCAAGGCCCCCTACGTCATCTGCGACGAGGCCCAGTTCCTCTCGTACAAACAGGTGGGCCAGTTGGCGGGCGTCGTCGACGGCATGGGCATCGACGTCTACTGCTACGGGATCCTGACCGACTTCCAAGGGCAGCTGTTCCCCGGCTCCAAGCGCCTGGTGGAACTCGCCGACAGGATAGAGGTCCTACCGGTCTACGCCCGCTGCTGGTGCGGCAACCGCGCCACCCACAACGCACGCGTGGTGGACGGGGTGATGGTGTACGAGGGCGAGCAGGTGCACATCGGGGGCAACGAGTCGTACACGACCCTGTGCAGGCACCACTTCATGGCAGGCGTCGCCTGACCGAAGGCCGTCAAGTTCCTCCCTTCATTCATCCGCGCCGGGTATCCAGATACCGAATTCAATTTCAGAAACTCTGACCAGCTTTTCGGCTTCCTTTTCCATTGGGAGCTCCGGGATTTCCCCAGCCCCTTCTATTTTGATCTTATACACAGCACTCCTGGTCTGTAGCAATAGAACATACCCGGTGACACCAGGAGAGATCTCTCCATGAACAAAATAGGATCGGTCGGCAAATCTAGAATCCCCTTGACCCTCAACTCCAAAAAATTCAGAATCAAGCGACTCGACAGCACGATCATAATCCGAACTCGCAATGTCGATCCGATCCGAACCTTCGGAAGAGATCACCGCATCATAGGAGTAGTCGAGACTCCAGGACTCGGTTGCGTCATATTCAGATCTCAACTCCCACACACAGCTATCACTCACCCGCCTTTCTCCATCGACGACTCGATCTTCGTAGTTATCTTCCCCACCCTCCGCAGGAAGGAGAGACACCTGGGCCGCTGCGGGCAGATTGCGTGAACAAAGGTCCAGGTCTCCTGGTTCGATCGACTCCTGAGGGGCACCGGTCATAGCGATTGGAGGGGGCGTGGAAGAACTCCCTTGAACACCTGAGGAAACCGTCGAGACCAGAGTGCTGAGAAGTCCCACGATCACACCGAAGACCCCGAAGGCCGCGAGGGTTCCGCAACCGCAGACCGCCAATGCGGCCTTCCAGCCGTGCAGCCCTCTCTTCGCAGGCTTCTCGCGCTTCGTCTCTTCTCTGGTCGTCGTCTCCGACACGGTCACGCCTGCGCTTCCAGCTGGGCCTTCACTTCGGGATGTTCGAGCGGTCGGGTGAAACCGACGATGGCCGCCCGGTTCGGGTCATCGTACTCGCGCACCGCGATGGGTCCGCAGTTGGTACACCAGGCCTCGACCATCAATCCATCTCCGACGACCATCCCCATATGGCCCGGCCCCGGAGGCTCTCCGGCGCGGGTCACGTCGAAGAAGACCAGGTCGCCCGGTTGTTCCTCGCCCATCGGAATCTCCGGCCCGAAGGACCATTGATCCTGGGAGACCCGGGGAACCGTCACCCCGATGCTCTCGTAGGCCTTCATGGTCAGTCCAGAACAGTCATAACCGTCCGGACCGGTCCCGCCCCAGATATACGGCTTTCCGCGCTGGTCGAGGGCCCAGTCGACCACGGCCTGCGTCAATTCGTCGGGGGCACGGCCGATGGGCGCGCCCTCACCGTCCAATTGGCAGACGACCGCCGTTCTGATGGAGTCCGTGGTGTCGAAATCGCCGTCCGAGTACCGTTCGGCCCATTCCAGGACATCGTCCACGTACCACCAGGCGTGGTTGTATCCGAAGATCGCCTGACGAACGTCGTCCTCGATCCCATGGGAGATCAGATAGTCGGCCGCCGCCGGAATGGCGTCCGCGGGATCGTACACGTTGACGATCCCGTCCCCGTTGCCGTCCACGCCGTATCCCTGGTCGGGACGGTCCTCCACGTCCTGGATCGGCTCACCGCCCCAGCTGTTCCCCGCGGCCGATCCGTCCAACGAGCCGAACTGCATCGGTCCCGCCGCGCCCCAGTCGTTGTGGCCCTCGGTGATACCGGGTCCGTCCCAACGCCCGTGGTGCGATTCGACCTGGCCGATCCCCGCCAGGATGTTCCAGGGGATCCCTCGGTCCTCCCCCGCCTCCCGGTAGAGCTCCAGGTAGTTCTCCGGAATGGAGTCCATGGCGTACTCGCTCGTCCCCGGCTGTTCGGCGTCGGCGTTGGGGGAACAGACCACCCCGCTCGACATCAGAGCGCCGAGTCGACCGGCCTGGTCTCCGATGACCGGGATGAAGATCAGCGCCACGAGAACGACGAACGCCATGGCCACGGCCAGCAGGCAGCCGATCCGGCCGGTCCAGGAACCGCTCGTCTCCGCGGCGGGGGGTGTCCGCTGCCAGATCAAGGTGTCACTCCTCCCCGAACTGTCCGACGTCGGCGGGCTGGAAGTCGAAGACCGCCCAGGAACCGCCGTCCTTGATCACGGTGACGGCGAACTCGCCCAGGTCCTCGTCGAACTCGGCGTCTCCGGTCTCGGTGATGGACTGGGCCGTGACCACGAAGGTGATCGACCCGGCCCCGAAGGTCCGGACCTCCTCGACCTCGGCCAGGCCCCGGGCGACCGCCTCCTTGCCGCTCATCTCCTCCCAGAAGGCCCCCGCCCTCTCGGACTCGGACAGGACCTCGGCGTACTCCTTCGTGGCCAGCTCCTCCATCGAGGAGTAGTAGTCCTCTGGAGGTCGGGAGTAGTCGATGGTCCCGTAGGCCTCGGCGAAGGCCTGCGCGGTCGCTCCTGCGGCCTGGAACTCCGCTTCGCCGAACGGGAACCAGGAGAGGACGTCCATGTCCTCGGCCTCGGTGGTGGTGATCGGCTCGGGAGGGACCGTTGCCAGGCCCCGAGGGCCGGAGGGTGCCCCGGTCGTCTCCTCGAGGGGGGCCGTCTCCCGGGGAGGGGCCGCGGCGTCGTCCTCGTCTCCACCGAAGCCGCCGAGGCTGACGTAGATCCCGAACCCGGCCAGGGCCGCGATCAGTCCGATCACGACCATTCGTTGTGTGCGTTCGGGGAGAGGGTTGGGCATGACGGTCTCGGTCGCCTCGTCGTCTACTCGGTCACTCAGTCGTCGTTCAACCAGAACGGGACGTCGCGCTTACGGTCTCGGGTCGAGTTTCCACCCTCGCCCCAGAACGGGGTGATGGGGGCGTTGTCCCGGCGCTTGTCCGAACCGCTCAGCCAGCCGCCCTCACGGTCCCCACGACCGCCCGGCGGAGGGGCCGTCGGGCGGGTCTGGCGCTGCGGGGCGGGGCGCTCTCGCCTCTCTCTGGGAGAGCCCCACCGAGAACCCTGACCACCGATGTTGCCGCGAGGCGGGGTGTTCTCACGGCCGCCGAAGATACCGCGCCCGGTACTGGGCTCGGGGCGATCGGCGCCGGCCGCGCGAGAGTTACCGGCGGCACCGCCGAGGACGCCACCGGAGGAGCCTCCGCTCTCGTTCCGGGCGGAACCCGTGCTCCGCCCTGTGGTCCCGAACACCGAGGCCCAGCCGCTGTCCCCGGTACCCGTGTAACCTCCGGCCGGGCGGGGCGGGATGGCGCCGTTCGAACCGCCCCCGGCGCCGCCGCCCGAGAGGCTGGGCGCCTGATCCGTGGTGCGGGCGGTCCCGTTGGGGCGCCCTCCGGAGGCGGTGGAGGTCGTCGTGGCTCCGCGACGGTTGACGTTGAGCGGGGGCGCCGTCTCGTTGTCGCGAACCCGGCCGTAGCCTCCGGGCCCGCCGGTACCTCGTGCCCGGACCGGTTCATTGACCTCGCCCTGGGACTCCTCGGGCGTGGTCGCCCCTCCGGCCGGGGTGGCTCCGTTCGCCGGCACACCGGCGGCCGCTCCGGCGATCATTCCGCCGCGACGACGGCCCCAGTTCTGCGCCTTGAGGTAGGCGACCGGCGGGAGGACCGCCGCACTCTTGCCCAGGGCCTGGCTCTGGGCGGCGTCACTGACGATGCGCGAAGTGAAGCTGTTCGCGTTGACCGAGGAGAAGAGGTAGGCGAAGGTCTTGCGGTAGATGAAGAGCGCCAGGGTGAACAGGGCCAGCAGGATCATCTGCAGTCCCCACCCGATGGGTGTCGACATGACGATGCCGTAGCTCATGACCAGCAGGGCGATCAGCAGCACCACGAAGATCTGTTTGAGCAGGAAGCCCACCATCAGCTCCACCCAACGCAGCAGGACCATACGCCCATAGCCCGGGTGGATCCCGATGAGCAGGAAGATCGGGGAGAGCATGAAGAGCAGCATGAAGCCGATCTTCAAGACGATGAGGGCGACCGAACCCGCCAGGATCAGACCGCCCGCGAAGATGGACGCGAAGAGAGCAAGCGTCGCCACCCCGATCCGACTTCCCGAGTCCTCTCCCGAGAAAAGAGGGTAGACACTCGGATACGAGGTCTCCACACTTGAGGCGATCTCCTCGTATTCTTCCTGCTTGTCCGAAATAAGAGTTCCCGCATCGAGCTCACCATCGGCGATCTGCTGCTGCTCTATTCTGCTGATTCCCTGAGCAGCGATCAGATCTTCCGCATGGTGCATCGCAGCATTCTCCGCGAGCTCCCCATTACCGAACTGTCCCGCGACCCATGGTTGGCAGACCAGGCTCGACCACATCATGTCCGCGTTGCGGCGCACCTGGAAGTCGGCCTCCGACTCCCAGTCCGCGCGTTCGGGTGGTTCGGCCCCGGCCGGGCAGACCCCCGACCCTCCTCCGTAGGGGACCTGTCCGACCGCGCTGGTCACCAGCTGGGTCCCCGAGTTCACGAGGGTGCTTCCCAGCCCCATGACCTGGGCGGGGTTGATGAGGATCCACATGCCCAGCGCGGTGGCCGCGACCATCCACACGCTGGATTCGATGGTGAGCGTCATCCGCTTGCGGATGAGCCCGTACCAGCCGAGCCAGATGGCGCCCAGGATGACGATGGTGGGGATCAGCGGCCGCCAGACGCCCTCTCGGAGGGCGACGACGACGTTCTCGACCGTCTCGGTGAAGCTGGCGAGCAGCCCGTCGGAGGTGGCGGCCTGGTAGACGGTGATGGTGGACTGGTTGATGGTCTTGGACAGGTCCCAGGCGGAGTTGGCGATCGTCGCCTGGGCGCCGTTGGCCATCCCGTCCACGCAGGATTCGGTGATCATGTGCCACTGGGTGCCCGCCGTGCCGTACTGGCCGTACATGCTGGCGTCGGGGGGAAGTCCGTCGGGCGAGCCCTCGATGGCGGACTGGGACTGTGGCGGCACCAGGAGCCCGTCGGAGCCGCTTCCCGCGGATTCGGGGAGGGGCGCCGGCTGCCCCGGGCACAGGGGGTTGGCGGTGGCCCCGCTCAGCGGTAGCAGGATGAAGCCGCTCAGCATCAGGAACGTCATCAGGAGGCGTCGCCATCCCCGCCGGTGGACGTGCTGATGCGTCATCTGCTGAGCTCCTGCGTCGTGTGTTCGTCCGGGGTGATGGCAGACCACGAGGCCTCACGCCGCACACGCCGGCACGCCTCCAGGCGCACGACCGCACGGCCACAAGGCCCCCGCATGTCTTTACCCCATCCTCTATGGTGCTCCATCACCGGGCTCGTGGATGGGTTCAACTCGATGAGATTTCCGATTCGTACCCTCACGGGGGACAGACGCACAGGTACGAATGCGACCTTTCATGATGTTTCCCCAGGTAGAGACCTTGAAAGGACATCCGGAACTCCCAAAAACCGCGAGGCCACAATTTGCTGACCAGACGGGGACTATGAGGGGCGTCACACCACCTTTCGTAGTGAAAAGTGGACACAAGGCCATCAATCGGACTGGAACCCGGTTCCTTTCACGGCTTCCGAGACGGCCGCAGCCCTGATTGCCGCCGGCCCGAAACACGCCGCCCCGTAGGCGAAGGCGACCCTCGCACCCCCGAGGGGCGCTCCGTTCACGTCCCCGCGCAGAACGCCCCGGGGAGGCACCCCATCGGGTCAGGGGCGGATCGGGGCCGTAGCGGCCCCGGCGACATCGGCGATCGCCCTTTCGACCCTCTTCAGCGCGACGCCGCGCTCCTCGTCGGTCATCCGGACCGGCTTGTGGGTGACCACGGGGTCGAGGACCTCGTAGCCGACGAACTCGAGCATGCCCCTATGGATGTGGAACAGGAAGTCGTCCATCGGACCGAAGGCGCCGCCCGGCTCGAAGGCCTCGGCGGAGCCTTCGGTCGTGAACAGCAGCATCGCGCGTCTTCCGGTGAGGGCGGCGTCTTCGAAGAACCCGTGTTCGCCGCCGAACACCCCGCCCATCACGAAGACCCGGTCCACCCAGCCTTTGAGGACGGCGGGCATCGAGAACCACCACATCGGGAACGACAGGACGAGCAGGTCGGCGGCGAGCAGGCGTTGGAGGTGGGCTTCGACCTCGCGGTCGAGGGTGCCCTCCCGGACCGCGCGCACCTGTTCGGCCTGCGGTTTGAAACGGTCCTCGGTGGACGTGAACTGTTCACGCCGGAGGACCGGCGCCCATCCTTCGGCGTAGAGGTCGAGCACGTCGACGTGGTATCCCGCGCCGTGCAAAGTTCGCGCCGCGGTGGTCATCTGAGCGGTACCGAAGGAGTGCGGCTCGGGGTGGGCGTGGACGATGAGGGCCGTGGGGACGCCGCCGAAGGTCGACATGCTCGAATCATATCGACATATTTCGATTCGTCAATCAGATATCGGTTCCGATCGCCCGCGCCACCTGGGCCAGCCGTTCGTCGTCACGCCGGTAGTGCGTCCACTTGCCCACCCGGGTGGGATGCACGAGACCGGCGCGCTCCAAGGTGCTCATGTAGCTGGAGACGGTCGACTGGGCGAGCCCCGACTTCTCCTGGATGTGCGTGACGCACACGCCCACCGACAGACGATCCGCGATCGGCTCGTACTCGCCGAAGTGCTCCTCCGGGTCCTTCAGCCATCGCATGATCCGCAGACGCGCCGGATTGCCGAGGGCCTTGAACACCTCGATCAGGTCGTTCGACTCCGGATCCACCGCCACGGACATACGCCACCTTTCCCACCGGCCGACTCGACGCACCACGATATCCGGACGCTCGAACCCGGCGGTGGGGTCGGGAGCCCGTCGTCGCGTGTGGTGTCGGGAGAAGGCCCGGGAGGCCGATGGGGAGGGATGCGAGGCGAGGGGAACACGATCGGGGCCGCCCATACGAAGGCGAGGGCGCGAAGGCCCCCGTGCGGTTCCTCGCGCCCTCGTCCCGAGGTCCGCCGACGTCTCCATGCGCCCCGGGACGGCCACCCGGCCCGGCCGTCCTGGAGGAACCGGACGACGCGCGTCCGTTCGCGTTCCCCCTCCGAACCGGTCGACCGCCCCTGAGTACACATGAGAACGCCCGTTCTCACACCGCGAGACTATGCCGCGGGCACGGAGCTTTTCAAGTGGGGTACGGAAGACCCGCCACGGTCCCCGCCGTCCACTCCGGCTCCCTCTGTACCTCTCGGACAGTCGAAGGGCGGACCGCGAACCCGGCCACCCGGCCGCCCGGTCACCGAGGACTACGATGAAGAACGGACATTCTCCTGGATGGGCGAGAAGATGCCGGATATGGACACCGTCACGGACGACCGCGCGCAGGTGCTGGACGCCGCCGACTCCCTGTTCTACGACCATGGGATCCAGGCGGTGGGCATGGACCGCATTCGGGACGCCGCCCGGGTTCCGCTCAAACGGCTCTACAGGGTCTTCCCGTCCAAGGCCGAACTGGTCGAGGCCTACCTGCGCAGACGGGACGTCCGGGCCCGCGAGGCCTTACGCGCCCACACCGACCGGTACGCCGTCCCCGAGGAACGTGTCCTGGCGGTCTTCGACTGGCTGCACGGTTGGTACTCCCTGCCCGAGTTCCGCGGTTGCCCCTTCAGCAACGCCTTCGGGGAGCTGGGCCGTGACTCCGAGCCGGTCGCCCGGGCCGTACGCGACCACATGACCGCCGTTAGAGACCACCTGTACACGCTGGCGGCGGAGACGACGGCCCCCGACCCGGGTTCGCTGGCCCGTCAACTGCACAACCTGGTCGCCGGGGCGACGATGCTGGCGGCGATCCACGACACGCCCGAGTCCGCCCTCCACGCCCGGGAGAGCGCCCGGATCCTCCTGGACGCGCTGCCCACGCGTTCCGGCTGATCCCCCCGATCACCACGACCCGAGAGAACCGGAGCCTCCCGTGCCGTCATCGGACGGAGAGCACCGATCCCCCGTCTCTCCCTCGGAGGTGTCCGCGAGCATGTCCCCTTCGTCTCCCCGATCCCCCGGCCCCGCCGCGAAGAGCCGCTCCCTCTCGTTCCTCGATACCTCGCCGTTCGCGGCGACGGCGATCCTGGCGTTCCTTCTCCCACCGATCGTCGTGGTCGGCGCGATCCCCCTGTTCCTCGTCTCCCTCTTCGTCGGGGTGTTCGTCTTCCAGGTCGACTCCCACGCCTCGACCGCGGTCTTCACCGTTCTGGCCGGCGTCGGCCTGGTGGGTCTCGCCTTCCCGCTCCACCGGTTCCTGCGACGGGTGGGCCTGCCACGGCCCCGGGCCCTCGTCTGCCTGCTGTACCTGGCGATGGCGCTGCCCGCGATCCAACTCCCCTTGTCGATGTTCCTCTCCGATACCGGAGCGGGGGCGTTCCTCGGCGCCATCGGCCCGGAGGCGGAGGGTGTCCCGTGGATCATCGGCGCCTACCTGCACCTGGCCGTGCTGTGCGCGGTCCTGTTCCTGTGCGAGCGCCGTCGACGTTCCCGTGACTGGCTCCCCTTCGACGCCGGGTCCGTCCCCGACGAGGACGTACGGCGTACCGACCGCCGGGTGATCCTTCGCACCGCGGCGGCGCTGGCGGCGACCTTCCTGATCACCGGGGCCGTCACCGCCGGGATCGCCGAGCGGAGCACCCTCGACCGAGTGGCCGAGGACGCGGCCGGGATCGGTGATCACACCCGGCCACTCGTCGTCCTGGACGGCCCCGGCTGGAGGCCGTGGCATGTGCGTTCCCACGACGACCGGGAGGAGCTCCGGATCGCCTACATGAACGACGATCGGGAGGTCGTGGAGGTCCACACCATGCCCTTCGAGACGGTCGAGGAGGGGTTCGTCGAGGAGCGATCGATCGAGGCTCCGGGGCTCTCCGAGCGGGAGGCCCGGGCCGCCTTCGACGTTCTCCCCGGCTTCGTTCCGGAAGGCGACTCCCTGTTCGTCGAACTCCCCGGGACCGACCGCGTCGTGGCCCTGTATCCGGGTATCGACGGCCGGCACGGCCTTCTTCAGGGGACGGCCCGTTTCGACGTGACCGGAGGGGAGCTGCTGGAGCTGGTCGGGCACCTGCGTCTCCTCGACCCGGGGGACACCGAGGCGGTGCGCGAGCTCGCCCTCCAGGCACGTACGGCGCGGTGACCCCGGACGGTTCCGACCCGCTCGGCGATCTCTTCGGCACCCTGAGGGCACCGGCGTTCCACGAGCTCGTGAACGCCGTCTCCGAGCGCCCGAAACACCGGTACGGAGGTCTGACCACTATCGGTCACCTGCGGTAAAGCCCCGAGGCAGGGCGACCTCCCCCGGTTTACAGTGGTGTTCCGGTTCCGACCGATCCACGAAACGGCGGTCCCCTCTCCCGCGCGTGGTGGTGCGCGTTCACTCCCGCGAAGGCAGTCCCGCGCGCCGGCCCGCACCGCCAGAAGGGAGGCCGTTCGGATGCCCCCGCCCGAACACACGACGGTCGGCCGCTACGAGCTTCGTGAACGGCTGGGCGTAGGCGGAATGGGCACGGTGTGGCGTGCCTGGGACCCCGCCCTCCAACGGGACGTCGCGGTCAAGGAGGTCCTGCTCCCCGACGGCATGAGCGAGGAGGACCGGATCGAGGCGCACGCCCGCACCATGCGCGAGGCCCGGGCGACCGCCCGGATCAGCCATACCGCGGTGGTCACCGTCCACGACGTGCTCGAGCACGAGTCGAGCCCGTGGATCGTGATGGAGCTGCTCAGCGGTTCCTCTTCGCAACAGCACATCGACGCCCACGGGACGATGCGGGTGGAACGGGTCGAGAAGGCGGCGCGGGCGTTGTTGGGCGGTCTGCACGCCGCCCACGCGGCGGGCGTGACGCACCGTGACGTCAAACCCGCCAACATCATGCTCACCGAGGACGAGCGGACGGTGCTGACCGACTTCGGCATCGCCAACGTCGACGGGAGCGCCGCGCTCACGCGGACCGGGGTGTACATCGGTTCGCCCGAGTACATGGCCCCGGAGCGGTTCGAGGGGGAACGGGCCCTGCCGGCCTCGGACCTGTGGAGCCTGGGCGTGACGCTGTACTCGCTGTTGGAGGGGCGCTCCCCGTTCAAACGGGACAGCATCACGGGCATGATCAGCGCGGTGTTGACGTCGCCGGTACCGCCTCGTCTGTCCCGGAACGAGGCGGCGGGCTCCCCTCGGAGCGCGGCCCTGCGGGCGCTGATCGAGGCTCTGTTGACCCGGGACGCGGCGGCCAGACCCACCCCGTCGGCCGCTCTGGAGTTGTTGGATCGCGTACGTCCGGAGACCCTGGAGAACGTGCCGATCCGTAGGGGCGCGCCGCCGGGTGGTGCGCCCTACGGTGGCGTGACGGCCCGGGGCACGGGGCCACGCGGGGTTCCGGTACCGCGTCCCCCGGCGGGCGGGGTTCCGACACGGCACGTCCCGCTTCCTGGCACGCCGCCTCGAGGCGTCCCGGTGGAGGGGGTCCCCGCGCCGCGCCGTCCCGTCTCCGGCACTCCCCCGGGCGGGGTCCCCGCGGGCGGGAGACCGACGTCCCCGCCACGTCCCGCCCCTCCGCCCGCCGGGGCTGTGACACCCGGCCGAGGTACGCCCGTTCCCGGTGGAAGCGGTCGGCCTTCCGGAGCCGCCGGCCCCGCACCCCGTCGTCCCACTCCCCCGCCGGGGACCCCCGTACCGCGGCTCTCCCCTCCGGGGGCCTCTCCCGGTCGTGCTCCTGTCGAAGGGCCCGCGTCGAAGGTCGTGAGTATGCCGACGGAGGCCGCCCGGGGGTTCCTCGACGGTGTCGGTTACAGCGTCTCCCCTTCCGAGGGTCGGTCGAAGGGGGAGAGATCGGCCTCCTCGCTCGCCGTCACGGTGATGTGGGGGATCAACGCCGTGGCGTTCTCGGTCCTCGCCGTCCTGGGTCCCTCGCTCGGTGCCGGAACCGGATGGACCGGTGCCGTGCTCGCGGCCTCGGCCGGACTGTCGTCGGCCGGTGCCGCGATCGGGCCGGCCGTTCGCCACCGGGCCGCGTTCCCGGTGGGGCTGCTCGCCCTGCTCCTGAGCGGCGCGGCTCTGGGATGGGGCGTGTTCACCGGGGAGGGCGCCGGTCCCCTGGTGGCGCACGCGCTCTTGACGGCGCACGCCCTGGCCGCCTGCGGGCTCCTGTTCGTCTCGCGGGGGCCGCGCTAGGACCGGACCCTCGACCGCCCGCCCGCACCCTCCGGCCCCGTCCCCGGAAGCCCGTCGACGTCGCCCGCGCCCGGGTGGAAGGTCACACCGCGGCGGGCTCGACCCGGTCGAGCCCCGTGGCGGCGGCGTGGACCCGGGCCACGCTCTCGTCGCGGATCCGTCGGGCCGCTTCGGCCGTGTCCGCCAGCTCGACGACCTCCGGCGGTTCGGCGCGGAGCAGCGACGCCTCCGCCCGCAACTCCGCGTATTCGGTGAGCGCCCCGACGGCCTCCTCGCACTGTTCCCGCTCCAGATGGGCGGCGACCGCCTCCTCCACCAGCCGTCCATAGGCGACGATCCGCGCGACCCGTGACCGGATATGGCCCTCGATGGCGTCCAGATGCTCGCGTTGAGGGCGCAACGCCTCTCTGACCCGGTCCGAGGTGGCCCTCTGCCATCGCAGAAGGTGGTCGCGGCGCAACTCTCTCCGACGGGCGAGGAGGGTGGCGATCCGCCATTCCTCGTCGCGCAGGACCACCAGGCCGCGGGCGGTGTCCAGGGGGTCCTCTCCGCCGAACTCCGCCCGGGCGTCGGCCACACGGTCGAGGGTCCGCTGGACCTCGACCAGCGCGTCGTGGTCGACCGGGTCGATGTCCTCGGGGAACAGGATTCGGCCTCGAAGGTCGCTCGTGCGCTGTCCCTCCTTCTCGCCGACGAGGGCGTCCACGGAGACCGTCCCGACCAGGAGCGCGAGGAGCGCCGCGGGGGCCGCGACCAGGATCTCCGGGTCCACCGACCCGAACAGCCACAGGGGTGTGATCGCCAGGGCCCCGAGGCCGGCCAGGCCACAGATCCATCGGGCCCCGCGCGTCAGGTCGGGGTGAAGGATCGGGGTGAGGGCGTAGGCGGCCAGGAGGAGCACGATCCCCGGGCGGCCTCCGGCCACGACCAGGACGGTGGTCAGGATGCCCACCAGCCAGGACATGCGGTCCCACGCCTCGCGCAGACGTCGAAGCCGGTCGTGGACCTTCACCGTTCGGGCGGGATCGTCGTCCTCGGCGGTGGTCCCGCGGTGGAAGCGGTGCGGTGCGATCGCCGCCGCCCGGAGCAGGTCCTCACGGACGTCCTCGGGCAGGGCGGGGTCGACGACGGTACGCGGCCGGATGACGTCCTCACTCATGGGGGTCCCTTGTGAGTGGTGGGGGTCTGTCGGACGGTGTCCCGAACGCCGAGGCGCGTTCGGGACACGAAGGTCGATACCCCTCTAGATCCCCATCAGCGGCGCGCGCTACTCCCCACGGCCGTTAGTGGACACCATCTCGGCGGGCCGTTCCCGGGTGGGGTTGGTGTCCAGCCAGCGCAGCAGCGATTCGGAGACCAGGTCGACGCCGATCCTGCCCGTGCGACCGTCCAGGTCCCGGAAGAGACATTCGCCGTTGCCGAGGTTGCGCAGGACCGCCATATGGTCCTCGTTCGGCTCCACGCCGAGCAGGTCCATCACGCTGCCCACCTCGTGCGCCTCGCTGGAGCGGAAGGCGAACACCGAGGACAGACAGTTGGTGACCTGCTCGTTGAGCATGTCGCCCGCGTTCTGGGAGACGAGGATGAGCGCGGTGTTGCGAGAACGGCCCATGCGGGAGACCTCGGGGACGAGCTTGGCCCCCTCGGGGGTGGAGGTGACCGCCCAGGCCTCGTCGAGGAAGATCGCCTTGGGCAGGCGGCGGTCCAGGCCGTTCATGAGGCGACGGGCGAACTGGGAGACCAGGTAGAGCAGGGCCACGGACAGGCGCTGTTCGTAGGAGTAGTCGTCGCGGTCGACCCCGGAGTCGGGCAGGGTGAGCCCGCCGAGGGTGAAGACGGTGGTCCACCCCTCGGTGTCGATACGCGCCTCGCCCTGGGGGTCGAAGCACAGGGAGGCCAGACGCATCTCCGCCATCGATCCGAGCACCGCGCCGAGGTTGCGCGAGGCGGCGTCGTCGGAGGCGGTGAGATGGTCGACGACCTTGGCCAGGGAGGGCCGGGGTTGGTTGGCGACGGTGGCCACGGCCTGGATCATCGCGGACTCGCGCTCCTCGCTCATGCGGGGCAGGAGCAGACGCAGGGTCTCGGTGGCCATGGTCTTCTTGGCCGCCAGGTCGTCGCCGAACGCGAAGGGGTCCAGTAGTCCGGGCTGGGCCGAGCCCAGCGACATCACACGCGCCTTGCGACCCCGGTGCTTGAGCAGTTCGACGAGGGACTCGGCGTCGCCCTTGGGGTCGATGGCGGCGACGGTGACCCCGCGCAGGGCGAGCTGATAGATCATCAGCAGCGCCAGGGTCGTCTTGCCGCCGCCGGGCTCACCGGTGATGGCGATGGCGGTGGGGCGGTTGCGGGCGGCGGCCACCATGGGGTCGAAATGGACGATGGAGCGCGCCCGTCCGACGGTCTCACCGACGTAGGGGCCCACCCAGCCACCGCCCTGCCGGTCGGTGCGGTCGCCGACCTCGACGGTGGCGGTGGGCATGCCGCCCGCGATGGTGCGCAGCGGCTGACGTTGCGCGTAGGCGTTGAGCCGGATCTTGTCGCCGGGCAGCGACTCGTTGAACAGGGAGAGCTGGTCGCCGGTCGAGTTGATGACGTCGATGCCGATGTCGCGGTAGTGCTCCATGACCGCCTCGACCTGCTGGACGAGGAGGCGTTCGGTGGGCGCGGAGACCATGAGCCGGTGCCAGCCGTAGACGAACGGCAGGCGTTCCTTGGTGATGCCGTGTTCCAGCATGCGGGCGGCGTCGATCTGCTCGGCGAGGGCGATGGGCGCCTCCACTCCGGCCTCGCGGATGTGGGCGTCCATGTCCCGCGCGTGCGCGAGTTTGCGCCCCACGTCCTTGGAGGCCTTCGCGGGCGGGATGAGCTTCATGCGCAGGGAGAGCTCGACCGGGAAGGGCAGCGCGTCGGCGTGGTGCAGCCACGGTTCCCCGTCGGGGAAGGGCATCAGGTCGGGGAATCGGGCGAAGGAGAGGAAGGAGACGTGGGTGGAGCCGGAGGGTTGTTCGAGTCTGAGCATGGAACGCCCGTTGTGGACCACCCCGTCGACGAGCGCCTCGATCTCTCCCCGCCCCCAGGTGCGGCGGCCGGCGGCCGAGGGGCGGATCTCCTCGGAGGTGCCGGTGACGGAGTGTCGGACGAGCCAGGCGATCTCGTCGGAGGTGGCGTGGCGGGCGTGCAGGGAGCTGGCGGCCAGGGCCCGGCCCAGACGTTCGGACTGGTCGGTCCAGCGGGCGAGCTCCTTGTCGTCGACCGCGTCGTCGTTGATGCCGAGGACCTGTTCGGTGCGCTGGTAGGCGCCGAAGATCTGGGAGAACAGGCCGAGGCCGCCACCGGCGTTGCGCATGCCCAGCCGCACCCCGAGGTAGACCTCCTTGGTCCAGAAGTCCTTGGCCCATACGTGCCGGTACATCTCGTCGAGGTAGTCGTACCAGCCGGGTCCGGAGTCGGCGGTGGCGTCCAGTTCGGTGGCCCACTGGGCGGCCGGATAGGTGCGGTGGGCGACCCTCAGGTGCACCTCGGCGTCGTTCATCCGGATGGCGGCGAGGGCGATCGTGATGTTGGTGGCGAGCGCCTGCCGTTCCTCGGGCGTGGTGAACTCGTAGGAGACGGTGGGCAGTCGGAAGTAGGCCCAGGCCTCGGTGTCGCTGAAGAGCACACGGTCGTCGAAGTAGCGGACCGCGAGGCGGGTCGCCCCACGGGTCCCCCTGGTGCCGGTCATCTCGTGTCGCCTTGCCCTTCTGGTCGCGTCGCGGCTGAGCGTGCCAGTCCATAGTGGAGCATGCGGCCCGAGGCGCAGAAGCAAACGGGGTTACGGCACGCCGGAAACCCGATCACGGTGGGTCCGGGTGGGCACGCGACATCCGGACGCGCGCCCACCCGTCCCATCCCTCATCAGCAGGCGGTGTCGAGGGTGCCGTTCAGGGAGGACTTCTCCGTGGAGGTGATGGTGAGGTCGTAGCGGTGCTTCACGTCGATCCAGGACTTCACGTAGTCACAGTGGACGGAGGTGTTGGTCGGCATCCATTCCGAGGGGTCCTTGTCCCCCTTGGCGCCGTTGCTGGACGGGGTGGCCAGCCACAGCTGGGAGGACTCCACGTCGTTGGCGAAGTCGGCGCGCTCGGAGGTGGACCAGTCGGCGGCCCCGGTCTTCCAGGCCTCGCTCAACGGGACCAGGTGGTCGACGCTGATATCGCCGGGAACGTCCTCGACCCACTCGTCATCGAAGGCGCTCCACCAGCTTCCGGAGGTGGGCTGGCACCTGGAGTCGGTGACCACGTCGTGGCCGTCACGCTGGAGCACCACCTGTCGGGCGGTGCAGGGGCTCTCCACCACGTTCCAGTGGGGGAAGAGGCTTCGGTCGTAACCGTCCTGGGGGCCCTTGGGGGCGACGGTGAGGGAGTCCAGCTGGGTCCTGGCCTCGGACTCCGAGGGGATGTTCGGGGGCAGGGTGTGGTCGGCGGCGGCGGGGGCGGACCATCCGATGACCACGGCCATCGCGGCGGCCGAGACCGCGGCGATGCCGCGCGAGAGCGCACGGGGGAGGGTGGACACGTTATCTCTCCTCTTGAGCGGGTCGAGGAAAAGTGGACGCACCTACTGTGCGGTAATCGAGCCCTCGACACCAGACCCCGTCAGGAGAATTCCGCGTGAAATACACGGAGCGGGTGGGACTGGAGCGCAAAACGGGAGCTCGTCGGTTTGAACCATGCAGCACACCAGATTCGTGTGAAACAGGTCACATGGAAACCGGGGGCTCGGGCATCTCGGGGAGAGGGTCGACGGTGACAACCGGACGACCTGGGACGATGACCCCGGGTCAGCGGATTCGTCACCCTGGGCGATTCGACGCAGGTAAGCCCTGGGACGGCCTCACCAACCTCACGCAAACCCGAGAACAACGGTCCTTGGATTTACGTTTTCCGCCCATATAGTATGTCAGTAATACCCCGAGGACCTTCCGGTAAACAAACGGACGTTCGAGCCTCGAATATGCCCTCCCGTCGGATTTGTTAGGTTCACCTGTCGTAGGAGAGAACCCGATTCGAGAGGAGCGACCCTCACCGAGGGGAACGGCATGACTCTGCAAATGGATCTTCCGACCGCGGACGAGTACCCGACCCGTAAGGCCCCGGAGCCCGCGCTGCTCTACCGTCAGGACCCCACGGTCTGGAGCGGTGACGCGACGGGCCCCTTCACCGCCGAGGAACTGAGCGACTATGGTCGCCGCGGCTACACACAGGTCGCGTCGATGGTCGACGCTCAGGAGGTCGAGCGGTACCGGGCCGAACTCAAACGCCTCAGTGACGACCGCGCGCTCCGCAAGGACGAGCGGATCGTCGTGGAACCCACCTCCGACGAGGTCCGTTCCGTCTTCGAGGTGCACAAGATCAGCGAGGTCTTCTCCGACCTCGTCAACGATCCCCGACTGGTCGACCGTGCCCGTCAGATCCTCGGATCCGACGTGTACGTGCACCAGAGCCGGGTGAACTACAAGCCCGGTTTCGGCGGAGGCTCGTTCTACTGGCACTCCGACTTCGAGACCTGGCACGCCGAGGACGGCATGCCGCGTATGCGCGCGGTCAGCTTCTCGGTGGCCCTGACCGACAACTACACCCACAACGGCGCTCTGATGATCATGCCGGGCTCGCACAAGACGTTCGTCTCGTGCGTCGGCGAGACTCCGGAGGACCACTACCGGTCCTCGCTCAAGAGCCAGCACGTGGGCACCCCGGACCAGGCGTCGCTGGCCCTGCTGGCCGAACGGCACGGCATCGACGTCCTCACCGGTTCGGCCGGCGACGTGACCGTCTTCGACTCCAACTGCATGCACGGATCCGGAGGCAACATCACGCCCTTCCCGCGATCCAACGTGTTCATCGTGTACAACAGCGTGGAGAACGCCTGCGACAAACCCTTCAGCGCGAGCTCGGCTCGCCCGGGTTTCCTCGCGTCCTCCGACACCACTCCGGCCGGTCGTTAGCATCCGGCCACAGGCACTCGTAGGGCCCCGGACGCGCGAACGTGGGAGAGACGTCCCGCGCGTACCGAAGCGGCCGACCGACCCCGGCACGGACACCACGGGTTCGACGCCTCGAACGGGCCGGAGACGAACGCCTCGGGGCGTGTGAGAGCTCCACACGCCCCGCGACCGAGAACCACCGAGGGCCCGCCCCGATCCGGGGCGGGCCCTCGGGCCGTGTACCGACCTCAGTGCCGGGGCGTCGAGATCAACGAGTTGACCAGGACCCCGCCCAGGGCCCCGTGGGCCCTCTTGGTCGCGGGGCGCAACGCGCCCACGTCGATCTTCGTGTACGAGGAGCCCAGGTGGTCGTCCCACGGAATGCGCACGATCGCGCGGCAGCGGCCTCGGGCCACCCGCTCGGCGGCGTCGACGTCCCGCAGGCTGCGCTTGCTCACCCCGTTGACCACGAGCACCGAGTTGGCGCGGAGCGCGGAGTATCCGTTGCCGTCCAACCACTCGAAGGTCATGGACACGGCGCGCTCGGCGTCGGCGCTGGCCGGCGCGACCAGCACCAGGCCGTCCGCGACCGGCAGGGCCCGCGCCACACCGGTGGCGGCCGGGTCCAGCAACGTCAGACCGTAGAAACCGCCGAGCAGTTCGGCGAGCTGACCGTAGTCGCGGTCGTCCAGGGTCTGGACGTAGGGATCGTCGAGGGTCTGGACGACCTCCAGCCCGGTCACGGCGCGCCCCGCGTAGGAACGCATCCGCTCGTACTCGTCGATCCCGTCGGCGTTGGCCAGCAGGGCCGTGAGCGTCTCCGGCGCCTGGGCCCCGACCCGTCGGGACAGTCCGTTGGGGCCCGGGTTAACGTCGACCGCGACCACCCTGTCGTCGCGGTGCGCCGCGAGGGTGTGGCCGAGCATCAGCGCGGTCACCGACTGTCCGGCGCCACCGGTGCATCCGAGGACCACCAGGGCCCGGGGTCGGTCGAGGGGTGCGCGGAGCCGTTCGATGTCGCCCTCGGGCAGGTCCGAGCGCATCGGCGCCGCGCCGCCGGTGACGACCCTCGCCAACCGGCGCCATCCCCGGGTGGCCCCGGAGTCGCCCGCGGCCTCGGCGACGGGTTCGGCCGGTTCGGGGTCGACCCGGCGCGCGGTGCCGCCTCCGGGGGTGTCCCCCAGGCCATCGTGTTCTCCGGTGCCGTGGTCGAGCTCCAGCTCCTGGGAGGGGGACTCCTCCCGATCGGCCGTCTCCTCGCGCTCCTCCCTCGTCTCCTGTGCGGTGCGGGGCGCGGGCGGCTCGGGCTCCTCTCCGGGCACGGTCTGTCCGAAGAGTCGGCCGATCCTGCGGGCGTTCTGGGCGACCTTGTGGAAGACCCCGTCGTGGGGGTCGTGCGGGCCGAAGGACTCCCGGTCCTCCGGGGTGTCCGAGGGGTAGGGCTCCGTGCGCCGGCCGTCCTCCTCGACGGTCTCCTTCGTGATCCCCGGTTCGGAGGCGATGGCCGTCTCGGCGGCTCCGTCGGCCCGACGGCGGGCGCGCAGGGCGGCCTCCTCGGCCTCGGCCAGTTCGTCCTCGGTCGGGCGGAGGGCGGCGGCCGCGTTCTCCTTCGAACGGAGACCTTCGACCTTCCGAGGCCTCTCGGGGGCGGGTCGTTCGACGCGCTCCCGGTTCGTTCCCTCGACCGCGGCGCTGCGCTCCGTGGAGTCGGCTGCGTCCACGGCCCCGGTCGCGCCGGCCCGGACCCGGGGTTCGGGCTCCCGTCGCACCTCCACGAAGCTGACCAGCTCACCCGTACCGTGATCCAGCTGGGTCGCGGGCTTGGCCGTCTCCTCGCCCCCCTTCGTCGGTGTCCCGGTGGAGGGGGCGGTCCGCGGTTCCACGTCCGTCCGGGGTTCGGGGTCCTTCTCCAGGACCGTCTCCGGCTCCGGGGCGGGTTCGGGCGCCTCGGTGGCGACGGCCTCAGGGGCCGGTTCGGGCTTCGGGGCGGGGACGGGGGCGTCCGTCCTCTCCGGTCGACCGTTCTCCCCTTCGGTCCCCCGCTCTCTCGTCTCCGGTTCCCGGGCGGGCTCGGGTTTCGGCTCGGGCTCCCGTCGCACCTCCACGAAGCTGACCAGCTCACCCGTACCGTGATCCAGCTGGGTCGCGGGCTTGGTCTCCTCCTCGGGGTCCTCCGTCCGAGGCTCGTCGGCGGACGCCTCCCGCTCGCCGCTCTCCTCCCGCAGTTCCTCCGCCGGGATGACGGGGTTGTCGCGGTCTCCGACCTTCGGCTGGTCGGGGTGACGGCGCTTGCCGTCGTCGAACCACTCCGCGTCGTCGGTCGGTTCGTTCTCCCGCTCGTGCGCGGGAACGACGTCGGCGAACTTGGGGCGGGGCGGCGCCGGGGTGTCGGCCTGGATCAGGTGGCGATCGAGCACGGACATGTGCTCGTCCCACTCGGAGTCGTGTCCGGTCCGCTCCTCACCCTCCGGTTCCCGTCCCGTTCCGCTCCTGTCGGCGGTCTCGGTCCGGGCCTCGCCGAGGCCGTCGGTGGCGTGCGAGGCCTGCGGTCCGGCCTCGGTCCGGCCGATCCGTTCGGTTTCCGCGGGGGTAGGCTCCTCCCGCTCCGGGGTGGTGGACGCCGGTGGAAGCCATGGAGCCGGGGAGACGTCGCGGGCCGCTGAGGGCCTGCCCGTGGCCTCGGCGTAGCGCGCGGCGTAGTCGGACAGGTCGGGGTAGCCGCCCGCTTCGGAAGAGGGGTCGCTCGACGCGCCCTCCCGATCGGCGCCGTCCGGGTCGAGGGACCAGGGGGCGGCGTGCGGCCGCCCCTTCGGCCCGGCGGTCCCGTCCACGGGGTCGGTGTCCTCGGTGGCGGGCAGGGCCGTACCCCGCGCGCGTATCGGGGGTTCGGCGGGACGGACCCGTTCGCGGACCGGTTCCCGTTCGACCGTGTCGGCCACCCGTGTGTCGTCGGTGACGTCGACCGGACCGGTCTCGCGCTCCCGGCGGTCGGCCAGGTCCTTGGCGACCCGGATGCCCTGGGCTCGTCCGCGCAGACGACGGGCGGCGGTCGACTCCGAACGGCTCTCGGTCGGCTCGGGCGCGGCCATGATCTCTTCGGCGCGACGCCGATCCTCGGAACGCTCGGCGGCCGATCGGACCGCCGAGGCGAGTTCATCGGTGCTCATGGCGCCGGTGTCGGACTCGGTGTAGGCGCTCTTGGAGGACAGACCGATCGGTGTCTCACCGGAGGAGGCGCGCAGTCGGGCGAGCCACTCGTCGCGGTCGCGCCGTTCGTCCTCCTCGGTGGCGTGGACAGGCTCGTCGAAGACATCTCCCTCGATGTTCGAGCCCTCCCCACCGGCACGGTCCCGAGTGTCGTCCTCGGGTTTCTCCCGGGCCTCGCCGTCTCCACCGCCACCGGTGTTCAGGGCGAAGCCGAAGTAGTTGAGTACGCGACGACCGACCCCGGGACGGGCACCGTCGTCGCTCTCGGGGGCCTCTACGGCCGCCATCGCGACGTGGGCGCCCCCGAGGCCCTCCGTGGTCCCCCGCGTACCCTCAGTGTCCTCCTTGGCGGGCGCTCCGGCGGTGACCGGAACCCGCGTGTCGGGGGCCTCGACCGTCTTCTCCGGTTCGGGGAGACGGTCTCCGGGGTCGGGGAGCGGCTCGACCTCCCTCGCGGTGGACTCGGGGGCGGCCACACCGAGCAGCGGCGGCGCGGCCTCTCCGGCGGCGCGCGGATCGCGTGCGGGCTCGCTCGGGGCGGTGGATTCGGTGGAGGCCTCTTCGGAGACCTCGACCTCCTCCGTCTCGGCGACCTCCTGCTGTCGGCGTGCGCCCCGGGGCAGGGGAAGCGGCCCGGCGGCGGGGTCGCGGTGCCACACACGCACCGCCACACGCACCTCCGAGGGCTCGTACTCCGGGGCGAGCCTGGTGTACACGCGCGCTTCGGTGAGGAAACGCGCCTGCGAGATGAGCAGCTCCGTGAGGCGCTTGCCCTCGATCACCGGCCGGGTCGCCAGCACGGTGATCACCCCCGGTGGCACGACCCACAGCACCAGGTGCCAGCCGTTGCCGAACTCGAAGGGGGCGTTGACGATGCTCAGCAGCACCACCCAGAGCGCGAAGACCCCCAGCGCGACACCGAAGGTGCCGACCGGGAGCGGCATGGGCAGCCGGAAATCGTAGAGCTTGTAGAGCCTCTTCTCGATACGCCAGATGTTGGTGTACGTGGGCAGATCCACGGTCTCCGGCCTCCCTCGCCTATTCCGTCGGTACGCCCATCGCTCGGGCGAGCGCCACCGCGATGACCTCGATGATGCCGGGGACGTAGAAGACGATCCCGATGAAGATCGCCAGGATCAGGAACTGCGCGAACCGTGTGATCTCCCTGGTGAACAGGAAGAAGATCGCGACGATGGACACGATGACGAGGAAGAGCGGCCCGAAGAAGCCTCGCAGGAAGTCCGCGAGTCCACCGGTGTCGGGGGCGTTCTCCGTCGTTCCCGGGGTGGCGTCGGCCGCCAGGTGGAGGAGGTCCGTGCCGCCGATGGCCGTCATGGCGTCGGCGGTCGAGGACAACAGGGGGAGCATGTCAGGCGCCTCCCTCCGGTGTCGTTTCTGGTGTGCGCATGGTTCTTCTCGTCTCCTTGCCTACAGGCCTCGTCACCCGCCGAACGAGTGCGGGGCTCCCTGGATGTCACGCACGTACCACTCACTGCCCGAGTCGACGACCGTGACCAGGTAGTTCTGCTGCACCATCTGTCCCGCGTTCCCGCCGTCTCCGGCCGCGTCGCCGGAGGGGAGGGACCAGAGCACGGTGGCGGCCACCTGTCGTACGTCATCATCCCCGGTCGAGGACTGGGATGGCACCGCGATATCGGACAGTTCGTGAAATTCCAGGGTGTTCGCCGGAAGTGGGGTGATCGAGACCCCCGGTTCCACGTAGCGGTCCAGGTGTCCGGCCTCCTCCGCGTAGACCTCGAAGAAGCCCGAGAGGGTGTCCCTCAACTGTTCGGCGGCCTGGGAGTCGGTGTCGTAGGAGACGCCCTCCGGCAGGCTCGCCTGCGCCGGGGCGGCGAGCAGCGCGGGAGGACCGGAGAGCACCAGGGCGTCGCCATCGCTGTAGACGGGCACCTGGAGGCTCATGGGTTCGCCGTTGACGTCGGCTCGGACCACGACGAGGGCGTTGTGGTCGTCGAGGACGTCGACGGCGACGACGGTGAGGTTCTCCCCGGTGAGACCGTCGGCCGGCACGTTGAGGGAGCCGACCTCGCCCTCGGGCACGAAGGAGACCAGCGCCGACTGCCGGGCCTCGAGGTCGGAGGTGTCGAGGTAGGTGTCGGCGAAACGCAGCGCGAACGCGGCCGCGGGGGCTTCGGGGAACGCGGGGGCCTCGGTCGTCTCGGTGTCGGCGGACGAGGAGGAGGGGAGGGAGAAACCGTTGCGGATGGGGAACCAGATGCCGTTGAAGATGACGACGATGATGAACGCCCAGAGGAGGACGCGCCCCACGCCGACCCACCAGCGCCCGCCCGCGCCCGCCTTGGGCCTGCGGGGACGCGGAGCGTCGAGATCGTGGTCGTCGTCGGCCCGGTCACGCACCGCGGTGTCGCGCCGCGACGTCTTGACCATCCCCGCCTCCTGCACATAGTGACGCGCCGGCGCTTTCGCCGGCGCCCGTACATCATCGCGCCGTCACCGACGCTTCCGCCATGCCTTGTCTACCCCATCCCTATAGTGAGGCATTGTGAGGGTTGGGAGTGGCCAGGGCGAGTCGGTGTTTCACCACCAAGGCCACATTGCACCACCGAAGGAAGCACACAAAAAGGTCAGAGCATGGCAATACACCACCGAACCTGCTCTAGTGATGTGCGCTTCAGTGCATTTCCGACCAGACCGTAAAGGGATTAGTCACCTTCTGGAGAGCCAGATCTGTCCCCACCGGCCGGAAAACCACCGTCCGGATGTCACCAAGGGCCCTTCCGGAACACCGACCTCCCTCGACCCG
Source organism: Nocardiopsis sp. LDBS1602 (assembly GCF_035818715.1). NCBI lineage: Bacteria > Bacillati > Actinomycetota > Actinomycetes > Streptosporangiales > Nocardiopsidaceae > Nocardiopsis > Nocardiopsis sp. LDBS1602. Next base: position 106,573 of record NZ_JAYLVW010000009.1, read on the forward strand.
ACCGGGCGGGATACGGAGAACCCGGGCGACCCCACGCCTCCATGGCACGTCCGATCGGACGAACGCCCAGGCCAGAACGGGGAACCACTGTCTATGATGTCCGGATGATCCCTGATCGGCCCCTTCCCCGGGCACTGCTCGCGCTGTTCGCCCTCATCTGCCTCGTCCACCTGTGGATCCAGGTGTTCGGCCCCGAGAGCTGGTCACGTCCCACCCAGGTCGCCCTCATGCCCGCCCTGGCCCTCGTCCTGGTCGCCGCCGCCGGTCGCCCGCTCGGCCGCCTGCTCGGACTCACGGTGGTCGCCCTGGTCTTCTCCTGGCTCGGGGACACCGCCCCGGGCCTCGCCTCCGGCGACACCGCGTTCCTGTTGATGGTGGGTTTCTTCCTCATCGCACAGGTCGTGTACGTGGTGGCCTTCTGGAGGTACCGGACCGAGAGCGTCCTGTACCGACGGCGTCTCCTCCTCGTCCCCTACGTGGGTTACGTGGCGGCGCTCGTCTGGATCTGCGCGCCGAACACCGGCCCCCTGCTCGTCCCCGTGCTGCTCTACGGACTGCTCCTGGGCGTGATGGCAATCCTGTCCACCGGGCTGGGACCGTGGGTGGCCGCCGGCGGGGCCCTCTTCCTGATCTCGGACTCGCTGATCGCCCTGAACGCCTTCGCCCCCGGCCTGGACCTGCCCCAGCGCGACCTCCTGGTGATGAGCACCTACATCGCCGCCCAGACGCTCATCGTCCTGGGGCTGCTCCGGCTCGAACGCGCTCCGGAGCCCCGGGTCACCTCGGACGTCTGAGCGTGCTCGCCCGGCCCACCCCCTCCGGCCGTTCCGGGCCCGGAGGGGAGGGCGACGGGTCACTCCAGGACGGCGGTGGCCTCCACTTCGACGAGGATCTCGGGACGGTACAGGCCCTCGACCCCGATGAGCGAGGCGGGCGGCAGCGGGCGGGGCAGCCCGATCTCCTCGGCGACGCGTTCGATGCCCGCCATGAGCTCCTCGACCCTCTCGTCGTTCCGGTTCGTGACGTAGAACGTGAGGCGCACGACGTCGGAGAAGCCGGCGCCCGCGCCCGCCAGTCCGGTCGCGGTCTCCCGCAGGGCCGAGGCGACCTGCCCGGCGAAGTCCTCGCGTTCTCCCTCGCGCGCGACCTGACCGGCCACGTGCACGTGACGGGTCCCGGTCGCGACGGCGACGTGGTGGTAGGGCGTCTCCCCCATCATGCCCTCGGGGGTGAACAGTGCCACGGCCATGTGCTTCTCCTTCTCGCTTCGATGTCCAGGTATACGATTGATACCTGCTATCCGAAGGACACTTCAACGAGACCAGGTACCGTGCGCGAAACCTCCTCCACCCCTCCCGAACACGTCGAGATCGCCAGGCCCCATCGCGAGCTGCTCGACCAGGTCCTCGACAAATGGTCGCTCCAGGTACTGAACGAGCTCTGCGAACGCCCCTCGCGCTTCAACGAGCTGCGCCGCGCGATCCCGGCGGTGACCCAGAAGTCCCTGACCGCGACCCTGCGCCGCCTGGAGCGCAACGGGATCGTCGAGCGCACCGTGACGAGCACACGGCCGGTGGCGGTCGAGTACGACATCACCCCGCTCGGGAAGACGCTCCGGGAGCCGATCGACGCGCTCCTCGACTGGGCCCACGAGAACATGGCGGACATCGAACGGGCGCGATCCCGCTTCGACGAGGAGGAGTGAACCCGCTCCTCGCCTTGCCCGGTTGACCGGCGGATCCACCGGAACGGGTACCCCCCACCCCTATCCGACGGAAACCCCGCCGAGACACCCGCACCCCGAGCGCCACCCCACCGCAGGGCGACCCTCCCCCCGCGCCGACCCGCGCGTTTCCGACCATTCCCGCCACCGCCACCCCGGATCCCCGATCGTGGGGATCACCTCTTGCAAATATACCCCCCGGGGGTATATGTTCATGGACATCGCCCCGAGAACGGGACGGCACCGACAGGACCAGAGCATCGGGAGTCACCATGCGGAACCACACCGGCCACGACATGACCGCCCACACGAACCACGCCGGTCACGGCGACCACTCGACCCACGCCGCCCCCGGCGGCCTCTCCGTCTCGGAGAACGGCCACACCCTCGAGTTCGACTCCACGATCCTCGGCGCCGGAACCCGGACGGTCACCTTCCGGGTGATCGGCCCCGACGGGCGACCGGTGACCGAGTACGTCCCCGAGCACGAGAAGGAACTGCACCTCATCGCCGTCCGACGCGACACCTCCGGGTTCCAGCACGTGCACCCGGTGATGGACGAGAAGGGCACCTGGAGCGTCGAGGTCGCCCTGGAACCCGGCGACTGGAGATTCTTCGCCGACGTCCACCCCGCCGGTCACGACGGGACCATGACCCTGGGGATCGACGTCGCCGTCGCCGGACACTACGAGCCCCGCCCGCTCCCCGCGATCGACCGGATCGCCCGGATCGACGACCACACCGTCACCCTCGACGGCGAACTCGTCGCCGGGCAGGCCCGCGAGCTGACGCTCACCGTCGCCCGCGACGGCGAACCCGTCACCGACCTCCAGCCCTACCTCGCCGCCTATGGACACCTGGTGGCGCTGCGCGTCGGCGACCTGGGCCACCTCCACGTCCACCCCGAAGGCACCCCGGGCGACGGCGTCACCGCGCCGGGCCCGGAGATCACCTTCATGGCGGTCGCCCCGTCCGACGGCGTCTACCGCCTCTACCTGGACTTCCTGCACGACGGGGTGGTCCGCACCGCCGAGTTCACGGTCCGGACCACCGCGACCGCTCCCGGACCGGACGCCGCGCACTCCCACGAGGGGCACCACGACGCCCACGCGCGCCACTGATCCGACGTCCCGACATCCGAAGGGCCACGATCATGACCCGCCTGAACCGACTCACACCCGAGACGGCGGTCGGCGCCTCACGCGACCTCCTGGCCGACCTGGTCTCCCGTCATGGCCGCGTCGGAGACATGGTCTCCACCATGGCGCACTCGCCGGCCGTTCTCGGCGGCTATCTCCAGCTCGGCCGTGCCATACGACGGGCCCGGCTCGACCGCCGGATCTCCGAACGGATCTCGATCGCCGTCCAGACCCACCAGGGCTGCGCCCTCTGCCTCGACGCCCACATCGACGCCGCCCGCTCCCTGGGGCTGGACGAGGAAGAGATCGAGCGCGCCCGGGTCGGCACCTCGGCCGACCCCGCGATCGCCGCGATCATCGCCCTCGCCCTCCAGGTCCACCGCGAACCGTCCTCCATCACCGACGAACGGATCGTCGAGCTGAGGGAGCACGGCTACAGCGACCGGGAGATCGCCGACGTCGTCGGCGTCGTCTCCCTGAACGTCCTCACCGGCGCCTTCAACCTGCTCGCCGGCCTCTCCCCGGCCACCACCGACGGTGTGTAGCCGTACTCCGGCCCCCTGTCGAGGGGCGCGGCCCCGCCCGCGAGACCGCGCCCCTCCACGTCGGCCTGGAAGGAAACGTCATGCGTCTGTTCACCATCCGTGACTACCGCTATCTGTTCGGCGCCCAGGTGATCTCCCTGTTCGGCACCGGGCTGACGACGGTCGCCCTCGGACTGCTCGCCTACGAGCTCGCCGGCCCGCGCGCCGGCGCCGTCCTCGGCACCGCCCTGACCATCAAGATGGTCATGTACGTGGTCATCGCGCCCTTCGCGGCCGCGTACGCCGACCGGCTCCCCAGAAGAGGGTTCCTGGTCCTCCTCGATCTCCTGCGCGCCGGGGTGGTCCTGGCGTTGCCGTTCGTCACCGAGATCTGGCACGTCTACGTTCTGATCGCCCTACTACAGGCCTCGTCGGCGGCGTTCACCCCGACGTTCCAGGCGGTCATCCCCGACATCGTCGCCGACAAGGCCGCCTACACGCGGGCCCTGTCCGCCTCTCAGGTCGCCTACACCATGGAGAGTCTGCTCAGCCCGGTCCTGGCCGCGGTCGCCCTGCTGTTCATGAGCTTCGACCTGCTGTTCGTCGGCACCTCCGTCGGGTTCGCCGTCTCCGCTCTGCTGGTCCTGGCGACCCGTATCCCGAACGCCCGCCCCAGCGCCCACAGCGGGGTCCGGGAGAAACTGGTCGCGGGGATCGGGACCTTCGTCCGAACCCCGAGACTGCGCGGCGTCATGGCGCTCAACATGGTGGTCGCGGCGGCCGGTTCGATCGTCGTCGTCAACACCGTCAACCACGTCCGTGACCGGCTCGGCGGTTCCCAGTCGGACGTCGCCTGGATGTTGGCCGTCTCCGGTCTCGGAACGCTGCTGGCCGCCCTCGTCCTGCCCCGTCTCCTCGACCGGATCGCCGAACGCACCGTCATGGTGACCGGCGCCGGGGTCCTCGTGGCCGGAACACTCGGTGCTCTGCTCCTCGTCGCCGTGCCCGCGGCCGGGTGGTCCGGCACCGCGATCGTCTGGGGCGTGATCGGCGTCGGAACGGCCCTGGTCGTCACCCCGACCGGCAAGGTCCTGCGGGCGTCCGTCCCGCCGAACCGGATACCCGAGGTCTTCGCCGCCCAGTTCTCGCTGTCGCACCTGGCCTGGCTGGTCACCTACCCCGTCGCCGGCCGGCTCGGAACCGCGGCCGGGCTCGCCCCCGCCTGGACCGTCCTCGCCGTCCTGGCCGCCGCCGGAGCCGTCGGAGCCCTCCTACTGTGGCCGCGCCGCGACCCGGACGGACCCGCGGACGAGATGGAGTCCGCCGAGTCCGTGTCCCCTTCGAAGACCACCGGCCGGAGGTACGGGCCCGCGGCCTGACGGTACGGAGGGCCCCTGCGATGAGAGGGGCGGACCGCGATGAGCGGACCGCCCCTAGAAACCGCTTCGGGGCGGGCGGGTCAGTCGATGAAGCCGACCGGCAGGGCGCCGTCCACGGCGTCGCGAACGTCGGCGGCCGCCGAGGCGCCGAGGCCCCCGTAGAGCTCCACGATCCCCACACCGTGTCCTCGGGCCTCCCGGACCCGTTCGATCAGTGCCTCCCGGTCGGCGACCCCGGCGACCACGACCCCCTCGTGCCGGGCCAAGGGGGTGGAGACCGTCGCCCCGTACAGGAACAGCGCGCCCCCGGCCTCCCCGGTCTCGAAGGAGGCCTTGTAGGCGGCCACCTGTTCGAGCGATTCGAATCCGTACCGGTTCACCCTCACCTCGACCCCGCCACCGATCACCTCGATGACCCGCGCGGCGTCGTCGACTCCGACACCACCGCAGAGCTCGACGCGGTCGGCGTCGCGCGCGGCGTTCGCCGCCCTCTTCACCAGGTCGGCGAGTTCGACCCCCTCGATGATCACGTCACCGTCGTCGACGATGACACCCGGCTCTCCTTCGAACAGAACATGTGTCGTCATATCCGACCGAACATCCCCGGTGCCGGCGGGATTCCTCGTAAATCCGATGCGGGAATAACCTCCGCCCCCTCACCGGCCCATCCCACGGAATCGGTGACCACTATCGGCCGTCACCGTACGGAGTTCCCCGTGCCTTCGGCGTCGAATGCGAATGATGAGCCGTCCGCCTTCCCCCTCATGAATCAGTGGAACCGGACACCCCCATGTCGACAGGGTGAATCACACGTGCCGTGCCACCTGTAGAGGCATACCCCCGCTTCAGCACGGAAAGGAAGCTCCCCCGAGCGCGCCCCCGCATGAAGACCGGTAAAAGAATTCTCACCCCCATAAGCCTGATCTCCGCGGCAGGGCTCGCCCTGACCGGATGTTCCTCCGGCCCGGACGGTGTATACGATTTCACCCGGTCCGAATATGAGGTGTCCTATGGCGACGACGCGTTCGAAACGCTCACGGCGCCCCGATACACCGAGGAGGACGCGGAGGAGGACGTCGACTCGGAGATCATCGATCTGGCCAACCGGGATTTGTACATTCCGGTGGGATCGGCCGACGAGCTCGAAGAACACCTCCTCGAGCAGGTGGAGGAATACCCGGATTTCGAGGAAGAGCTGATCGATCGTCTCTGGTACGCGTACTCGGAGCACATGCAAGATCCCAGAGATGCTCCGGCCACGATCGAAGAGGCCGTGCAGGAGGTGAGAGCGGGGTATCGGGAGTTCTACGACGAGAAGGTGGCGGAAGCCGATCGGGAGAACGTCTCCCCTCGGCTCTCTCTCGGGTCGTCGTACTCGATGGACGACTTCGACGAGGACTCCCTGATCCCCTTCCGCTTTCCCGCCCGGACCGAGGACGGGAACAGGACCTTCGCCACGGTCGACCTCACCGTGATGAGGAACGGCGACGTCTCCGTCGCCGGCAGCGAGGTGAACGGCTACGTGGTCGACGCCAACGGCGACTGGATCACGGGCGACGACGAGTAGGCTCCGCCCCGAACGACGTGAGGGCCTCGACGGAGGCCCTCACGCCTCGTCCATCGAGGCCGTCGCCAACCCGTCGACCGTCTCCGCGTCGGCGGACCGCCCCTCTTCGAAGGCGACGGCGAAGCCCCCCGCTCCGAGGGCGGACCTGGCCCTCTCCGTGATCCGGTCGACATCGCCCCGTTCCGCGTCCGGCAGAGGTGCTCCGACCGAGGCGCGCTTGGCCGCCGCCGCTCCCAACAGCACGGCCGCCGTCGTGGCCCGCCCCAGGAGGGCGTGCGCGCCGGCCAGCCCTTCCAGGGCGAGGGCCTCGGCCCTGGTGTCACCGCGCGCCGCCTCGTACCCGCGGGTGTGCGTTTCGTGGGCACGTTCTCCGTCCCCGCGCAGTTCGGCGATGAACCCCAGTTCGGCCCGGATGAACGCGGTCGTCGGATCGTCACCGGACAGTCGATGGTGCCAGGACTCCAGCCGGTCGACGGCGCTGTCGAGCTCTCCTCTCCGACGTTCGGCCAGCGCCAACCCGATCTCGGCGAACATCTCCACCCAGGAGTAGCCCTGCCGGGCGGCGAGCCGGCGGGCCCGCTCGTGCATCTCGTCCGCGCGCCCGTGGTCGCCGGTCAACAGCGCGATCCGTCCGAGTTGGGCCGTCCGCCAGGCCACCTCGATCTGTAGCCCGAACTCCTCGGCGATGCGCAGCCCCTCCTCGTGCAGCCGCCCGGCCCGTTCGTGGTCCCCACCGATCTCGGCGAGCATCGCGACACTGTCCCCGGCCTGGAGCTCCCCCCAGGCGTCGCCCAGGTCCCGGAACCGACGCAGGGCCTCCTCGCCGTCGTGAGCGGCCGCGGCGAGATCACCGCGGACCAGCGTGTACAGGGCACGGACCGCCAAGGCCGCGGCGATACCCCACTCGTCGTTCCGCGAGCGGGAGACCTCCAGGGCCCGGTCCACCATCCGTCGTTTCTCCCCGGTGTCGCCGTCACCGGTGATGTTGAGCGCCAGGTACCACTCGGCACGGGCGCGTCCCAGAGGGTCGTCCGTTCCGTCGAAGGCGGCGGCGATCTCCGCGGCCTCGGCTCCCCGGCCGGTGGCCTGTCCCTCCACGATGGCCAGACCGACCCTCCACCCCTGCGCCCGGGCCCTCAGGCGCGGGTCCCCTCCCGATTCGAGGGCGGCCTCCAGCGATCTACGGCCCTCCGTGTACCGGGCTCGCAGGTGCCAGTACCAGGCCAGCGCGTTCACGAGCCGCAGCGCCATGCCGGCGTCACCGCCCGCCACGGCGTGGTCCAGCGCGGCACGCAGGTTCGCCGTCTCGGCGTCCAGACGGCTCAGCGCGCCTCGCTGTCCGTGGCCGCGAAGAAGCGGTTCGATCCGCTCCGCCAGGGCCGTGAGGTGACGAAGGTGGGCGTCGCGCAGCGCCTCCACCTCTCCGGCGCCGGCGAGCCGTTCCAGGCCATAGGCGGCCACCGACTCCAGCAGCCGGTAGCGGAGTCCGGTCCCCGTGTCGACCACCGTGACCAACGACCGGTCCACCAGACGTCCCAGGGCGTCGGCCACCTCGGCGCGCCCCACCCCGCCTCCGGAGCACACCTCCTCCGCGCCTTCCAGACCGCACCCGCCGGCGAAGACCGCCAGGCGCCTCAGCACGGCGCGTTCGCCCTCCGGCAGCGTCTCCCACGACCAGTCGATGACCGCGCGCAAGGTGCGCTGACGTGAGGGCGCGTCCCGGTGGCCGCCGGTCAGCAGGGCGAACCGGTCGTCCAGTCGCGCGGCGACCTCTCGGACGCCCAACGCGCGCACCCGTGTGGCGGCCAGTTCCAGGGCCAGGGGCAGGCCGTCGAGCCGCCGGCACACCGCCGCCACGGCCGGGGCGGTCGTGGAGTCCATCACGAAACCGGGCGTCGAGTCCGCGATCCGTTCCGTGAGGAGTCGAACGGAGGGGTAGGGGTCCAAGGCGTCGGGGTCTTCGTCCGCGAGTTCGACGGGCGGGGCCTTCAACGGGGCGACGGCCACCAGGGTCTCGCCGCGCAGTCCCAACGGCTCGCGTCCGGTGGCCAGAACACGCACTCCGGGCGCCTCTCGCGTGAGGGCTCCCGCCACCGCCGCCGCGCCCTCGACCACGTGCTCGCAGTTGTCCAGGACCAACAGCATGTCCTTGTCCGCGACGGTGGCCGCGAGAGTCCGCGCGGGGTCGCCTCCCCGTCCCGGACGTACGCCGACGGCGGTGGCCACCGCCTCCGCCACGACCTCGACATCATGTTCCGTCGTCCCTCGCGACCCGGCCAGCTCCACCATCCACACGCCGTCGCGGTGCTCCCCCACCCGCCCTCGGGCCACCTCCAGGGCCAGGCGGGTCTTGCCCACACCGCCCGGTCCGGTCAGGGTCACCGGTCCCCGCCCGGCCAAGAGCCCACGAACGCGCCCGAGCTCCTCGGACCGGCCCACCAGGGTGGTCGGCGGCGCTCCCAGGTTGGTGGTCCGCCTCGGGGACACCGTCGTCGAAGGCGCGTCCGGGGCGGTGGAGAACTCCTCCAGAGCGGTATCGTGTCCGAGGACCCCATGGAACACGGCGACGACCTCCGGCTGCGGGTCGGCCCCGAGTTCCTCGGCGAGACGCTCACGAAGCCGGTGGTAGACCTCCAGAGCCTCGGTCTGGCGGCCGGCGCCGTACAGGGCGCGCATCAGGAGGGCGCACATCCGTTCCCTGAACGGGTGGGCCGCGACCTCCTCCGCCAGCTCGGCGGCGAGCGGGACGTGCTCGCCCAGGCGTAGCCGTTGCTCGGCCCGGTCCTCCACCACGGCCAGGCGTTCCTCCTCCAGGCGGGCGACCCATGGGCGGAGCGAGTCGATCTCCTCAACGTCCGCCGGCACGGGGCCGCGCCACAGCGCCAGGGCGGCCCCCGACAACGAGGCACGGGCACGCGGGTCCTCGGTGGCCCTCGCCCGCGCCGCCAGGTCGCGGAAGCGCGCGACGTCCAGGGAGTCCGGTCCCAGGCGCAGCAGGTATCCGGCGGGATCGCGCACCAGGAGCCCTCGCGCGCCGGTCTCCGCCCGTTCCAGGGTCCGGCGCAGCTGCGACACCTTCGTCTGGATCGCGTGGGAGGGGTCCCGTGGCGGGTCCTCTCCCCAGAGGTCGATGACGAGACGATCGACGGGGACCGGACGTCCTTCGTGGGACAGCAGGACGGTCAGGAGCGCACGGACCTTCACCTCGGGAACGCGCACCGGCGTTCCGTCATCGGTCCACACCGCGGGCGGCCCCAGTACTCCGAAACGCATTGGACGTCAGGGGTCGGTCCCCGTTCGGGTCCGCTCCCCACCCCCCTTTCGCTCATGGCGTCGACATCACCGCGTCGAAGGTCCGTCGCACTCGACCGGAACCCCGTCCGCGGTCCCGCCACGGCTCGCGAAGGACGGTAGGCGCTCATCCTAGCCCTCCCTCGATCGGCGGCCTTCGGCTCCTCATGAGGAAACCGTGAGGAAACCGAGAGGACGGTCGGTCACTCTGGCGAAGCCCCGCGGGACAAGGGGCCGTTCGGAGACGAACAGGACGGGGTCGGTGGTCGCCACCGGCGAGGCGTACGCGACCCGACCGACTCCGCCGGCCCGACCGCGCCTTCACCTTCGGAGAGGAACCATCGTGTCCGCACCCACCTCGACCGGCCTGCGCGCCGGCCCCCGGCAGTGGGCCGGCCTGGCCGTGCTCACCCTGCCGACCGTCCTGCTCGCACTCGACATGAGCGTGCTCTACCTCGCCCTGCCCAGCCTCGCCGCCGACCTCTCCCCCACCGGCTCGCAGACGCTGTGGATCATGGACGTCTACGGGTTCATGATCGCCGGATTCCTCATCACCATGGGCGGTCTGGGGGACCGTATCGGCCGCCGGAGGCTACTGCTCATCGGCGCGGCGGCCTTCGGAGCGGCTTCGCTCGCGGCCGCCTACGCGCCTTCCCCGGAGGCGCTCATCGCCGCCCGGGCCCTGCTCGGAGTCGCGGGGGCCACTCTGATGCCCTCCACCCTGTCGCTCATCACCACGATGTTCACCGATCCGCGCGAGCGCGCCCTCGGGATCGCGGTGTGGATGATCGCCTTCAACGTGGGGGCGATCATCGGCCCCATCGTCGGTGGCGCCCTGTTGGAGTACTTCTGGTGGGGATCGGTGTTCCTGATCGCCATCCCGGTGATGGTCCTGCTGCTGGTCACCGGCCCGTTCCTGCTCCCCGAACACCGGGAGGCCACGTCCGGACGAATCGACCTCACGAGCGTGCTCCTGTCCCTGGTGACGATCCTGCCGGTCGTCTACGGGATCAAGGAACTGGCCAAGAGCGGCCCGGGAACGGTGTCCTTCGGCGCCATCGTGGTGGGCGTGCTCATGGGCGTGGTGTTCATGCGCAGACAGAAGGGCCTGGACACCCCGCTGCTCGACCCCGCGCTCTTCCGTGATCGCCGGTTCGGCTCCGCCGTCGCGATCCTGGTGCTCGCCCTCATCACCACCGGCGGCATCCTGCTGCTGGGCATGCGTTACCTCCAGCAGGTGGCGGGGCTGTCTCCGTTGGAGGCCGGTCTGATCCTGCTCCCCCAGACCATCGGTACCGTCGTCGCCTCCCTGGCCGCTCCGATGCTGGCCCGTCGGTTCCGTCCCGCGACGGTCATCGCCGGAGGTCTGACGCTCAGCGCCCTCGGTTTCGGCCTGTTCGTCCTGGCCGGTACCGAGCACGGTGTCTGGGCCACGGCGGCCGGGTTGGCCATCGTCTTCGTCGGCGCCATGCCACTGATGGTGCTGGGCACCGACCTCATCGTCGGCTCGGCCCCCGCCGACAAGGCGGGCTCGGCCTCGGCCGTCTCGGAGACCTCCACCGAGTTGGGCGTCGCCCTGGGCGTGGCGATCATGGGAAGCCTCGGCGCCGCGGTCTACCGCGATCGGATCGGCGCGGCCCTGACCTCGGACGAACCCTCCGAGGCGGTCGCGTCCGCCCGTGACTCCCTGGAGGGCGCGCTCTCGGCCGCGGACCACCTGCCCGCGTGGGCGATCGAGGCGGCCCGTGAGGCGTTCACCGCGGGGCTGACGACCGTGGGGGGCGTCAGCGCGATCCTGGTGGCGGCCTTGGCGGCGCTGACCATGGTGACGCTGCGCCACGTCCGCCCGACGGGAGAGACGTCCGAGGGGTCTGAGGAGCCGGACGGTGTGAAGGTCTCGCCCGCGCTCACCGAGAGCGGGCCCGAGCGTTGATCGGCGGGTGAACCCGCCGCGGGGACCGTGGAGAGGGCGGGCCGGAGGCACCGGCCCGCCTTTTCCATGCTCGCGGGCTCCGGGACCTAGACGGTCGCGCTCGGAGCGTTCCGCGGGCTCTCTCCGGGCTTCTCGGCGAGGTAGCGCTCGAGCGAGTCGTCGAGCTCCTGGATCCACGGGGTGTGGTGCTCGGCCGAGAGGGTCCCCGTCATCACCGAGCGGTACACGCGGTCGCGGTAGCCCATGATGTCGGCCTTCTTGTCCCGCTTCCAGGCGAGGAAGATCTCCACGACCCGGTCGAGGTCGAATTCGGGGTAGTCGGTCTGCTCCAGCAGGTCGCGCACGTAGTCGGCCTGGAAACGGATCTCGTCGGCGTCCGAGGCGATCTTCTCGAAGCGGGCCCGCCATTCGGCGATGGACGCCGCGCGCTCCCGCTCGTCGGGCAGGTCGGCGCGGCCCATGATGAGGTCGCGCACGTACCAGGCCTGCGTGTCGAACATGTTGAAGGTGAACCACTGGTCCTGCGCGCCCAGGTAGGCCAGGCGCGGATTGCGCTGCCACACGACGCCGCGGTACAGGCCCTCGGGGTAGACGTTGTTCGGCGAGGACAGCGCGAGATCACCGGGGAGGAACGGGTACTTGTGGAGGTATCCGGTGCACAGGATGACGGCGTCGACGCGCTTCGAGGAGCCGTCGACGAAGTGGACCGTGTCGCGCTCGAAGCGTTCGACGAGAGGGCGTTCCTCGAAGCCCTCGGGCCAGTCATAGCCCATCGGTGCGGAGCGATAGCTCGCCGTCACCGAGCGCGCGCCCATCTTGTACGCCTGGCTGCCGATGTCCTCGGCCGAGTAGCTCGAACCGATGACGAGCACGTCGCGGTCCTTGAGCGCCTCCGCGCCGCGGAAGTCGTGCGCGTGCGTCACCTGCCCCTCGAAGGTCTCGATGCCGGGAAGGTCGGGGACGTTGGGGAAGGAGAAGTGGCCGGTGGCCACGACCACCCGGCCGAACTCCTCTGTCGTCGTCTCTCCGGTGGGGAGGTCTTCGATCGTGAGCGTGAAGATCTCTCGCTCGGCGTCGTACTCGACCCAGCGCACGATGGTCCGGAACCTGATGAACTCGCGTACGTCGGCCTTCTTCAGGCGGCCCGCGATGTAGTCCCACAGCACCGGGCGCGGCGGGTAGGAGGAGATCGGTCGGGCGAAGTGCTCGTCGAAGGAGTAGTCCGCGAACTCCAGCGCCTCCTTCGGGCCGTTCGACCACAGGTTGCGGTACATGCTGGAGTGCACGGGCTCTCCGAACTCGTCGAGCCCGGTGCGCCAGGTGTAGTTCCACTGGCCGCCCCAGTCCGCCTGCTTCTCGAAGCAGACGATCTCGGGGATCTCCGCCCCCGCGCGGGCCGCGGCCTCGAAGGCCCGCAGCTGTGCCATGCCCGAGGGGCCGGCACCGATGATCGCTACTCGTTCTCCGTTCGCCACTTACGGGTCCTCCATATTCGTCATGTATCGAATGCGTCCACCATCGAGACGGCACAGGGCCCGTACGGTCACCGCGAGCGGAACGGCTCGATCGGTCCGGAGAGGCGAACGTCCTTCGACGGTGGGCGGGGGAGACGGCCGAGGCGCACCTCGGCGACGACGGAGCGTCGGCCCTACCGTTGTTCGGGGGGCGGTCCGGGGCGAGTCGGGGGTCGACGCCTCCGGGGACCGCACGGTCTCTTCACGGACCTGTGGTCGAGACAGTGGTGACTTTAGAGTACAAAAGCCCAAAAAACGTCACGAAGCCGGGCATGGGTTCATCGGATGTATCCCGATGCGGCAGGAGGGGACGCGAAGCGTGACCATGGGCGGCCTTCTCACGGATCACGGAAGGCGCGCGCCACCGCTCACTCCTCGAACCGCCACTTGAGCAGCAGGTTCCCGGGACGTGGAGGGTGGACCGGCCCGGACTCGCCCCCCAGGCGGACACCATCGAGGTTGTAGCCTCGGCGCACCACGTCATCGTGGGCCTCGGCCAGGAAGACCCGCGGGCCCGGCTCCCGAAAGGCGTACACCTGCCACCGGCTCCCGGGGACGAACCTGTCGATCCAGGAGTCGTGGACGAGATCCGCGAGCCCCGCCGTGTGCCGCTCCCCCGCCGGGTCGACGTACTCCACCATGACGATCTCGGTCTCGTCGGAGGTGTGGATCGACGTCACCGTCCCCGTCCTCGGACTCCGGTCCAGAGCGGGCAGAGAGGCGGAGGTGACCCGGGTCAGGCCGATGAGGGTGGTCGCCGTCGCCACGAGGACGACTCCGAGCAGGACGCAGAGAACGACCTCCCAGCCCATCGCCCCGCCTCTCTTCGCGCACCCCGGTTCGGGTGGGCGACAGCCTCCCACGCCCCCGATCCCCGTTCAAGCCCCGGACGCGCCCCATAGGCACGACCCCTGACACGACGACGGGAGGGTGGGGAACGCGCCCACGCGCGCTCCCCACCCTCCCGTGGCGAAGAAGAGGTCAGACGTTGAAGCGGAACTCCACCACGTCGCCGTCGGCCATCACGTACTCCTTGCCCTCCATGCGGACCTTGCCCGCGGCACGGGCGGCCTGCATGTCACCGGCCTCGACGAGATCGTCGAAGGAGACGACCTCGGCCTTGATGAAGCCGCGCTCGAAGTCGGTGTGGATGACACCGGCCGCCTCCGGGGCGGTGGCGCCCTGCTTGATCGTCCAGGCCCGGGCCTCCTTGGGGCCCGCGGTCAGGTAGGTCTGCAAGCCGAGGGTGGCGAAGCCGACCCGCGCCAGCTGGGCCAGACCGGACTCGCTCTGACCGAGCGACTCCAGCAGCTCCTGGGCCTCGTCGTCCTCCAGCTCGGCCAGCTCCGCCTCGATCTTGGCGTCGAGGAAGATCGCCTCGGCCGGGGCGACCAGGTCCTGGAGCTTGGTGCGCAGGGCCTCGTCGGCGAGCTCGTCGCTGTCGAGGTTGAAGACGTAGATGAACGGCTTGACGGTGAGCAGGCTCAGCTCGCGCAGCCGGGCCACGTCCACGCCCTCGGCCTGGGAGAGCGAGATGCCCTCGTCGAGAACCTCCTGCGCGGCCTTGGCCGCGGCGAGGAGCTCCTGGGCGTCCTTGTCCTTGGCGTTGCGCTTGGCGTCCTTCTCCAGGCGCGGAACGGCCTTCTCCAGGGTCTGGAGGTCGGCGAGGATCAGCTCGGTGTTGATCGTCTCGATGTCCCGGGAGGGCTCGACGTCGCCGTCGACGTGGGTGACGTCGGCGTCCTCGAAGGCCCGGATCACCTGGCAGATGGCGTCGCTCTCGCGGATGTTGGCGAGGAACTTGTTCCCCAGCCCCTCACCCGTGGAGGCGCCGCGCACGATGCCCGCGATGTCGACGAAGTCGACCGTCGCCGGAAGGATCTTCGCGGAGCCGAAGATCTCGGCCAGCTTCCCGAGCCGGGCATCGGGCACACCCACGACTCCGACATTGGGCTCGATGGTCGCGAACGGGTAGTTCGCGGCCAGAGCGTCGTTCTTGGTCAGCGCGTTGAAGAGGGTGGACTTGCCAACGTTGGGCAGGCCGACGATCCCGATAGACAGACTCACAAGCCCAGAGTCTATGCGGCCCGAGAGGGTGGGCGAGTCCTCGGCGACCGAAAGGCGGATCCTGCCATCGGGCCCGTTTCCCCAGGTCGATCCCTGAAACACGGTGCGTGAACACCATTACACAGAGTAGGTTCGACCAGTGACGCCGGTCACCCCGGGCGGGAGCGCGCGAAAGACCCGCACCAGGGGTGCACATCGGATGACCTGGCTCTTTTCCGGTCGCCGCCACCACGGCACCGTTCCTTTCCGTGGGGAGAAGACACTATGGTCCACGACCAGTTGCGCGCCCTCGTGCGCCGGTACCCGATCGTCCGTTTCGCCACCCGACGGATCCGTGTCCATCTGCCCAGAAGGCTCGGCGGCCTGGACCCCGCCCGGGTCCCTCCCCGATACCGCCGCTTCACGCTCTCCCTGCCCCGCCCGGAGGGTGAGCGACGACGCCCGGGTCCGGACCGACTCGCTCTGCACATGCCCGGCGACCTGACCGTGCCCCGGAAACTCTCCGAGACCGGGCTGGCCGGCCACGAACCCGACAGCGTCGCGAGCTTCATGGCCCTGCTCGACCACACCCGCCCCGGGGCGGTCCTCGACGTCGGCTCCGGCATCGGCGTGTACTCGATCCTCGCGGCCGCCCGCTCCCGCCGCCCCGTCTTCGCCTTCGAACCGACCCCCGAGCTCGCCTCCGCCGCGAGGGCGGTCTCCGCGTCGGGGGACCTCGGCTTCACCGTGGTCGATCTGGCCCTGAGCAACCACAACGGGACCGCACGGCTGTCCCGGGCCCCGCATAACGACACGTGCAACCGGATAGTGCACAGCGCGCGTCCGGGCCTGTCCCGTCCGACCGTGCGGACCGCCACCCTGTCGCGGTGGAACGAGACGGCGGCGATCTTCCCCACCGTGATCAAGATCGACACCGCCGGAAGCGAGCCGGACGTGGTGGCCGGGGGTCTGGAGGTGCTGCGCCGTTACCGTCCCTGGCTGCTGGTGAAGGTCCGCCCCGACCGCGGGATCGAGGAGCGGCTGATGGCGCTCCTGGATCCCCTGGAGTATCTGTGGTTCCCGGTGACGGGGGATCCGCCCTTCCAGGCCCGCGGCGAGATCTCCGGGCGGGCCTCCCCCACCTTGGGGAGGATGTGGATGTTCACCCCGGAGGAGCCGCCCGAGGAGCTGTGGTCCTCGATGAACTCTTGGCGCGAGGCCCTGCGCTCCTGCGACGCGACACCGACCGCCCCCTGAGCCGCCCCTCGCCCCCTCGCTCCGCTTCCGTTCCGCACGCGGCCGAACGACCGGGGAGCGAATCCCGCCCGCCCCGGCATCGCACCGTCGACGGGTCCCGGACGTGGACGCGCCCTCGTTCCGACGAGAGACCCCGTGGGGACCGGAACTGAGAGAACATGGGTCACCATGGACGGCCTCGTACTCGTACTCATGCTTCTCATCGGTCTGGCGATCGGTATCGCGGTGGGGTGGACCCTGGCCCGTGGACGCGACGCCCAGGCCCGTGCCGACGCCCGGGCCGCGGAGGAACGCGCCGCCTACATGGAGGAACAGCTCGCCGACCGGTTCCGCTCCCTGTCCACCCAGGTGCTGGACCAGACCAACCGGAGCTTCCTCGACCTGGCCGAGGGACGTCTGCGCGCGGTGGGCGCCGAGGCCGGGGGCGACCTGGACGAACGGCGTCGTGCCGTGGAGCGCATGGTCGAACCGTTGACGGAGACCCTGAACCGGGTCGAGCTCCGTCTACGGGAGGCCGACGCCGGCCGCGCCGCCGCGCACGCCGAGCTGGCCAAGCAGGTGGAGCTCGTTCGTGAGGGCTCGGACCGATTGCGCGACCAGACCAACTCCCTCGTGACGGCGCTGCGTCGTCCCGAGGCGCGGGGCCGGTGGGGCGAGCTCCAGTTGCGTCGCGTCGCGGAGCTGGCGGGGATGGACGCGCACTGCGACTTCCAGGAGCAGGCGGTGGCCGGGGCGCACCGGCCGGACATGGTGGTGCGGTTGGCCGGCGGCAAGAACATCGTCGTCGACTCCAAGGTCCCACTGGCCGCCTACCTCGACGCGGTGGAGGCCGGGGAGGGACCGACGGCCGAGGAGCGGCTGCGGGCCCACGCCGGGCATCTGCGCACCCACGTGGACCAGCTCGCCGCCAAGTCCTACTGGGCCTCCTTCACCCCGACCCCGGAGTTCGTGGTGCTGTTCATCCCCGGCGAGGCCTTCCTCGCTCCGGCGTTGGAGCGCGACGCGGACCTCCTCGAGTACGCGATGGGCCGCCGGGTGCACATCGCTACGCCGACGACGTTGATCTCCCTGTTGCGGACGGCCCAGTACGCCTGGCAGCAGGAGGCCTTGAGCGAGAACGCGCGCGAGGTCTTCGACCTGGGCAAACAGCTGCACTCCCGCCTGTCGACGCTGGGAGGTCACGTCGAAGGTCTGGGCCGGGCGCTGACCAGGACGGTGACCGCCTACAACCAGACGGTGGGTTCCCTGGAGAGCCGGGTCCTGGTGACCGCCCGCAGGTTCGGTGAGCTGGGGCTCGTCGACGCGGATCTGGATCGCCTGTCGGGTCTGGAGGACCGCCCCCGTACGGTGGCCGCCCCGGAACTCAGCGAGTCCACACCGAAATTCGCGGAGTCGGACATGTAGGGAGTGGATATATCGAATATGGCCAAGTCAGACGGTATTCGGCGTGGGAGTAACGACCCCGACGACCCGACCCGAAATGAAGTCGGCGGGTTTCTCCGCGGAGAGTGACGAAACGCCCAAGGCCGCGAAACCGACCCGAACCAGGTGGGACGATCTCGGCGTCCAAGGGAGGGAAGGCGCGTTGACCCCGGAAGGGGCAAGTGGCCGAAATGGCGACACGTTCCCAGGAAAGACACCCGGATCTTCACAAGAAGTGACACACTAAACACTGTGAGTAACAAACTTGGGAGGCGCACGACCATGCCCCCACGCAGGACGGACGGCCCGGATCCCGGGCAGGCCCCGTACTTCGTGCGGCCCGAGGGTCGCGGCCGGAACGTGTCGAGCCCGGCCGCCGCCCGAGGCCGGACCACCACGCCCCGGACCGGCTCACCCTCGGCCCCTCGACCCCGTCGCACCCGGCCGCCCCGCCTGACCGTACGCGGCGGGGTGCTGTTGATCGTCCTGTTCAGCTTCGCCGGCACGATGATCGCCAACCTGACGTCGACCCCGGCCGCGCCCGGTATCGCCTTCACGGTCGCCTGCCTGGCCACCGCCGCCATGGTCCGCCCCGGCGACCTGTTGTCCCTGTCGGTCAGCCCGCCGATCGCCTACTTCGTCGCCGTGGTCGCCGCCGAGAGCGTCCTGGCCGCGGGCAACGACGGCTTCGGACGCATGCTCGTCCTCGGTCTGGCCACCCGGCTCGCCGAGGTCGCCCCCTGGCTGTTCCTGGGAACCGCCCTGGTCCTGGTCATCGCGGTGTTCCGCGGGCTGCCCGGCAATCTCCGCACCCTCGGCGACGAACTCAACGGCCGCAAGTGAGCCGAACGGTCTCGGCCGTTCAGAAGGGCGCGTCGGCCTCCGAAGCCCCTTCCCCGTCACCCCGACGCTCGTCCACGGCCGCCGCCAGTCTGGCCCGGGCCCCCTCCAGCCAGCGCTCGCAGGTGCGCGCCAGCTCCTCGCCGCGCTCCCATAGCGCCAGCGACTCCTGGAGCGTGAGGCCTCCCGACTCCAGCTTGCGGACGACGTTGTTCAGCTCCTCCCGGCTCTCCTCATAACTCGGTTCCGGGGCCACCTTCTCCTCGGCCATATCTACTCCCCCTCGGTGATGTTCTCGGTCGTCGTATCGTCGTCGGCCCCGGTCCCGCCGGCCCCAGGCTCCGCCGCCTTCTTGGACGCGGCGGTCTTCTTCGACGCCGCCCTCTTGGACGGGGAGGCCTTCTTCGAGGCCGTCCTCCCCGATCCGCTCTTCGTCGCCCGCCCGGAGGTCCGGGGCTCGCGGGTCTCCGGTTCCTCCTCGGTGGGGCCGTCGAGCGCGTCCACCGAGTCGACGGTGGCGGTCAGGCCGTCCTCGGCGAAGCGCAGGCGCAGGCTCTCCCCCACCGCGGGTTCGGTCGCCGAACGGACCACCGACCCGTCCTCCCTCTGCACGATCGCGTAACCGCGCGCCAAGGTGGTGGCCGGGGACAGGGCGTGCAGGCGGGCCTCGGTGTGCCTCAGCTCGTCGGAGGCCCGGTCCAACGAGATCGTCAGAGAGCGCCGGGCCCGGTCGCGTGCCTCCAGGACCTGGTCCATGAGCCGCTCGGTCTCCCGGACCGGATCGGCGAGCACAGGGCGCGAGCGGATTCCGGACAGCCACGTGAACTCCCGGTCCAGGCCCCCCTTGATCACCCGCCGGCCTCGATCGCGCAGTTGCCGGATGATCTCCAGCTGTTCGCCGACGTCGGGCACGACCTTCTTCGCGGCGTCGGTCGGGGTGGAGGCCCTGACGTCGGCGACGTGGTCGAGCAGCGGGGTGTCCTGTTCGTGTCCGATGGCGCTCACCACGGGGGTGGCGGCCTCGGCCGCGGCCCGCACGAGCGCCTCGTCGGAGAAGGGCAGCAGGTCCTCCATCGAGCCGCCGCCTCTGGCGATGACGATGACGTCGACCTCGGGGTGGGCGTCCAGTTCGCGCAGGGCGTCGATGACCTCTCGGGTGGCCCGGTCCCCCTGGACCGCGACGGGCCGCACCTCGAAACGCACGGCGGGCCAGCGGCGACGACCGTTCTCCAGCACATCGCGTTCGGCCGCGGAGTCACGACCACAGACCAGGCCGACGGTATTGGGCAGGAAGGGCAGGGGGCGTTTGCGCTCGGGCGCGAACAGGCCCTCGGCGGTGAGGGTACGGCGCAACTGCTCCAGACGCGCCAGCAGCTCACCGATCCCGACGTGCCGGATCTCCCGGGCACGCAGCGAGAAGGTGCCCTTGAGCTGGTAGAAGTCGGGTTTGGCGTGGACGACGACCCGGTCTCCGGGGCCCGGGGGCGTCCCCTGCCGTCGAAGGACCGAGGTCTCGCAGAGGACCCGGACCGAGGCGTTGGCGATCGGGTCGCGCAGGGTCAGGTAGCTCATCCGACCGCGCGAGTTGAGCTCGGCGATCTGCCCTTCGACCCAGATGGCTCCCAGCCGGTCGATCCAACCACCGACCGCTTGGAGCACGGCCCTCACCGGCTGCGGCGCCTCAGCGGAACTCTCCATACCCATGGCCCAGAGCCTAGGCCAGAGTGAGGACGGTTCAGCGGAGCGCCGTCCTCCGGACGGCCCCGTCCATCCCTGGAAGGCATGTCCGAATGTGACAGTGGATCGTCATTGCGGCCACAGGTGTCGGTGGTGAGGATGGGATCATGCCCATCGCACACCGCGTCGTCATCGCGGTCTTCCCCGACGTCGACCTCCTCGACGTCACCGGTCCCGCCGAGGTGTTCGCCCTGGCCGACCGGGAGACCGGAGGCCGTTCCGGTTACCGGGTCCGGCTCGCCGGGCCGGTCGCCGGCGAGGTGCGGACCTCGGCCGGGATCCGACTGCTGGCCGACCTGGCCTTCGACGAGGTCGGCGAGGAGGTGGACACCCTGCTGGTGCCCGGCGCGGTCGACATGACCGACGACGGCCCTCGTGCCCGGCTCGATCCCGACGTCGTGTCCTGGGTACGGCGGACCGCGCCGCACGCCCGAAGGGTGGCGTCGGTATGTGTCGGCGCGCACGTACTGGCGGCGGCCGGGCTGTTGAAGGGCAGGACGGCGACCACGCACTGGTCGACCGCCGCGCAGCTCGCCGCCGAGCATCCCGAGGTCACGGTCGACCCGGACCCGATCTTCGTCCGTTCCGACCGAGGCCGACTGTGGACGGGCGCCGGGATCAGCGCCTGTCTGGATCTCTCCCTCGCCCTGGTCGCCGAGGATCTGGGGGAGGACACCGCGCTGGCGGTCGCCCGACAGTTGGTGATGTACCTCAAACGCCAGGGCGGGCAGAGCCAGTTCTCCGTCCCTCTCAGCCGCCCCGCCTCCGCCCGCCGCGATATCGACGAGCTGCGGCTGTGGATCGCCGACCACCTCGACGGGGACCTGTCGGCGGAGGTCCTGGCCTCCCGCATGTGTCTGAGCGAACGGCACTTCGCCCGGGTCTTCAAACAGGAGACCGGGGTCGGCCCGGCCGCCTATGTCGAGGCGGCCCGGGTCGAGGCGGCCCGTCGCCTCCTGGAGACCACCGACGTCCCTCTCGATCAGGTCGCGACCGCCTCCGGGCTGGGCTCGGTCGAGACCCTGCATCGAGCGATGAGACGACGGCTCGCCACCACCCCGGCGGCCTACCGGCGCCGTTTCCGCACCCGGATCGACTGACCTCCCGTACACCGCTCCCCGAGCCCGGGCACGAGGGCCTACCTCGTCATGCCCACTCTCACCCCGAAAGGACCTCAATGAACATCCACCCGACGTCCACGACTCTGCGCGACGTCATCGGTCTGGACGCCCGGCCGCCGCGTCTGAGCGACTCCGCGCTGGTCCTGATCGACTTCCAGAACACCTATCGCGCGGGCGTCATGGCCTTGGAGGGGGCCGAGGAGGCGCTCGCCGCCGGAGCCCGCCTCCTGGAACGCGCCCGCTCCGCGGGGGTCCCGGTGGTGCACGTCGTCAACGACGGCGGGGAGGGCTCCGCCTACGACGTTCGTGCCCACATCGGCGCCGTCTGCGACGAGGTCGCCCCGGTGGCCGGAGAGCCGGTCGTGGTCAAGGGGTTCCCCGACGCCTTCCACCTCACCGACCTGAGGGAGGTCCTGAGGGGGCTGGGGTTCGCCCCTGGAGACGGTGGGAACCTGGTCATGGGAGGTTTCATGACGCATATGTGCGTGAACCATACGGCTCAGGGAGCGTTCAACCTGGGTTATCGGCCGACCGTCGTCGCCGAGACCACCGCGACCCGTGCTCTACCCACCCCCGATGGAGGGGTCCTGACCGCCGCCGCTCTCCAGACGGCCGCCCTGACCTCCATCACCGACCTGTTCGGGATCGTCGTCCCCACCGTCGATTCCCTCCCCGCCTGACCTCGGCCGGGCGTCGCGCGGTGGGCTTCGTCCTCCGCCGCGCGACGCCCTCTCCGGCCTCGCGCGGTCGGCACGCGCCCCGCCCATGGGCGCGCTCGAGCGGGGCGAACATGAGGAAGGGCATGGGCCGGGACGCTACTTCTCCTCGTTCTGGAGCTTGGTGATCCGGTTGTCGTACATCTTGATGAACTCGGGGCGGCCCTGGTGGGCGACCTCATAGGCGCGCAGATCGCGGACCTGCTCGATGGTGAGCTTGCGCAGGCGGGCCCTGATCGAGGGGAGCGTGAGCTCGTCGTAGGTGGGGACGGCCAGGTCCTCGGCGGCCGGGGCGGCCTCCTTGCGGACCTTCTCCAGGACCTCGTCGTCGGCGACGGTGGTGTGCGCCTCGGCGGCGGCGAGCTCCTCGGCGAGCTCACGTCCGTCTTCGGGGAGATCGGCGGTGGCCGGGGCGGCGGGCTCGTCCTTGGGCTCCTCCACCAGCGTGGCGGTCTCGGCCTCGGCGGTCTCCTCGGACGTGACCGGGGCGACGGGCTCCTCGACCGGCTTCTCCGCGACGGGGGCGGGGGTCTTCTCGACCGACTCCTCGGCGGGGGCCTTCTCCTCGGCCTTCTTCTCGGCGGGGGCCGGGGTCTTCTCCTCGGGCACGGAGGGGGTGTCGACGACCTCCGGAGCCGTCTCCGTGACGGGGGTCTCGTCCTTCTTCTCCGGTTCGGCCTCGACGACCGTCTCCTTACGCCCGAAGATCCCCTTGACCAGGGACATCAGCTTCGTGGTGATAGTCGGATTCGACATAGGGCGGGGGCTCCTGAAGATCTCGGCGGGTGGGCGGGCGGCGCGGCCGGCAAACCGGGCGAGGCCGAGCCGAGGGCGAACCGCCTCATAACAGATGCGATGGTGAACCAGGATAGATGAGGGGGGAACGGCACGAGCGGCGGGCATGTGAACGATTTCGCCACTTCGCGGGCGGACCGGGTACGTTCCGTTGTGACGACGTCACCTTCCCGTGCCCTCCCCGAGAGGCGGGCCCGGATCGATGCCCTACGCCACACCCGGGTCCACGACCCATGATCGCACCTAGGATGTGTTCATGACTGCGATGACGACTGCCACGAACCAACGCCGTGTGCTACTCGCCAACCCCAGGGGTTACTGCGCCGGTGTCGACCGAGCGGTCATCACCGTCGAGAAGGCCCTGGAACAGTACGGCGCCCCCATCTACGTGCGCAAGCAGATCGTGCACAACACGCACGTCGTGCGCACGCTGGAGGAGCGCGGCGCGATCTTCGTCGAGGAGACCGAGGAGGTGCCCGAGGGCGCCATCGTGGTCTTCTCCGCTCACGGCGTCTCCCCCGCCGTCCACGAGCAGGCGGAGAAGCGCAGGTTGAAGACCATCGACGCCACCTGTCCGCTGGTCACCAAGGTCCACAAGGAGGCGAAGCGCTTCGCCTCCGAGGACCGCGACATCATCCTCATCGGCCACATCGGCCACGAGGAGGTCGAGGGCACCAGCGGTGAGGCCCCCGAGCACATCCAGATCGTGGAGAGCCCGGAGGAGGTCGACAAGGTCGAGGTCCGCGACCCGAACAACGTCTCCTGGCTGTCCCAGACCACCTTGTCGGTGGACGAGACCAACCAGACCGTGGACGCGCTCCGTGAGCGTTTCCCGAACCTGCTCGACCCGCCCAGCGACGACATCTGCTACGCCACCTCCAACCGCCAGGACGCCGTCAAGGCCATGGCCCCGGAGTGCGAGCTGGTGATCGTGGTGGGGTCCGACAACTCGTCGAACTCCGTCCGCCTGGTGGAGGTGGCCCTGGACGCCGGCGCCGACGCGTCCTACCTGATCGACAACGCCGGCCTCATGGACGAGGCCTGGCTCGAAGGCGTCACCACCGTCGGTGTCACCAGCGGCGCCTCGGTCCCCGACATCCTGGTCCGCGAGCTGCTCGACAAGCTCGCCGGTCACGGGTACGGCACCGTCACCCCGGTGACGACCGCCGACGAGACCCTGACCTTCTCGCTGCCCAAGGAGCTGCGCCGCGACCTGCGCGCCGAGTGATCCGGACCCGAGACGAAGAGGGGCCCCGCCGACCGTTCCCGGTCGGCGGGGCCCCTTTCACGTGTGCGGAGGCGGTTCAGGCGTCGTCCTCGGACTCGTCGGCACCGGAGTCCTCGTCCTCGGGAACGGGGAAGCTCTCCAGGTGTTCGGCGAGGATCGCGAACTCGTCCACGGAGGTGCTGCCGGAGATCACCAGGGTCCGCTCGTCGTCGCTCAGGACGAGGGCGCCCCAGTCGTCGGAGTCCAGGTGCTCCCATTCCTGATCACCGACCATGACGGTGCCCACCGGCTCGGCGTCCTTGGCCCGGCTCTCGACCACCGTGTCGCGGTCGGCGTCGCTCTGGGTCAGCATCGCGTGGCTGTCCCGGGGGGTGGCGAACCCGATGCTCCACTCGACGGGGCCCGTCGTGTCCAGCGTGGAACTGGTGGGGATCCACCCTTCCGGAAGCTCGTCGGAGGGCGCCGTCACCGGATAGTCGGCCGCCTGTCGCAGCACTTCGATGTCCGGGCGGTAGTCCACGGTGGGGATGTTCTCACCCGAGCGCGCGGAGACCACGAACGACATGACCAGCAGGATGCCGACCACGACCCCGAGGGAGATGGCGTAGTTCTTGAAAGTGGCGTTGGCCCGGCTGTACTCACTCATGACATGACCAGCTTGCCGCAGGTCCGGGGCCACTTCGACCCGGGGTCGGGTTAGTCGGCGTTCACCGAGGCCCCGATCGTGTCCCGATCCGTGTCCGTTCGCCCGGTGAACGGGCGGTGGCGGGGCGGGGACGACCTCGTGAGCTCTTCGGTGTGACACCTCTCCCACCGGCCGCGCCCGCCGGGCGGAGGATCCCGGCGGGTCGGGGGAGCCGTCGTCGCTCAGTCGCCGTCGGGGCGCCGTCGCGATTCCAGGAGGCTCAGCAGTCCGGTGATGTCGTCGGCGAGCTCGTGGGCGTCCTGGTCGTCGCGGCGCACCACCTCGGCGACGGCCAGCAGCATCGAACCGCTGACCACGATCAGGAGCGCCTCGTCGACCGGTTCGTCCGCCTTGCGGAAGAGCGCCACGTTGCGGTCGGTCCACTGGGTGAGCCGGTCCCGCAACTGGTGGTCGAACCCGGGAGGCCCGTCTCCACTGAAGAAGAGGCGGGCGGTGTCCCGTTCCTCGATGCATCCGAGCAGATAGGCGTGGGCCGCGATGTTCATCAGCCGTGTGGGATCGCTCTCACCCCGGGCCCTGGCGTCCTTGACCGCCTGGTGGGTGCGTTCCTGCTGGCGTTGCTGGAACTCCTCGTACAGGGCGAGGTAGAGATCCGCCTTACCCGTGAAGTGGTGGTAGAGACTGCCCACGCTGGCCCCGGCGAGCGAGACGACCTCGCTCACCCCGGCCTTCGCGAACCCCACCGTACGGAACACTTGGGCCGCCGCCCGCAGCAGGGCACTGCGGGTGGCCGCACCACGCGGGGACACCCGCGCGGGCTTGTCCGTCTTGTCCACTGTCACGCCCTCACTCCTGTCCGAGTTCCCGCCAGCGTAGACCGTCCCGCCCCGTCCGGAGTCGATCGTCCTCGTTCCGACGCGGCCCACCCGTGACGACCGCAGGTCACTTGGGGTGACTACCCTAAGACGTGAACCCCACCCTGTTCCCTGACGGAAGGTGTCACGTCCATGTCGCAGTCCAGTAGCCCGTCCGCGCAGCAGTCGGCGCCCGACCGTAACCTCGCGCTGGAACTGGTCCGCGTCACCGAGACCGCCGCGCTCGCCGCGGCCCGCTGGGTCGGCAAGGGCGACAAGATCGGCGCGGACGGCGCCGCGGTGCGCGGTATGCGCCACATGATCAGCACCGTGTCGATGAACGGCACCGTGGTGATCGGCGAGGGCGAGAAGGACAACGCCCCCATGCTCTACAACGGCGAGCTCGTCGGTGACGGCGGCGGCCACGACTGGGACGTCGCGGTCGACCCGATCGACGGCACCACCCTGACCGCCATGGGCATGCCCAACGCCATCGCCGTCATCGCGATGAGCCCGCGCAACACCATGTTCGACCCGTCCGCCGTGTTCTACATGGAGAAGCTGGCCACCGGCCCCGAGGCCGCCGACGTGGTGGACATCGCCGCTCCGGTCGCCGACAACATCCAGGCCGTGGCCCGCGCCAAGGGCAAGTCGCCCCAGGACGTCACGGTCGTCATCCTGGACCGGCCCCGCCACAAGCAGCTCGTGCAGGACGTGCGGGACGCGGGCGCCCGGATCAAGTTCATCAGCGACGGCGACGTGGCCGGAGCGA
Source organism: Nocardiopsis sp. LDBS1602 (assembly GCF_035818715.1). NCBI lineage: Bacteria > Bacillati > Actinomycetota > Actinomycetes > Streptosporangiales > Nocardiopsidaceae > Nocardiopsis > Nocardiopsis sp. LDBS1602. The sequence goes on from NZ_JAYLVW010000009.1 coordinate 133,077, forward strand.
TCATGGCGGCCCGGCCCAACACCGGTGTGGACCTGATGCTGGGCATCGGCGGCACGCCCGAGGGCATCATCACGGCCTGTGCGATGAAGTGTCTGGGCGGCGTCATCCAGGGTCGCCTGTGGCCCAAGGACGACGAGGAGCGCCGCAAGGCCATCGAGGCCGGTCACGACCTGGACCGTGTGCTCTACACCGACGACCTGGTCTCCTCGGACGACGTGTTCTTCGCGGCGACGGGCATCACGGAGGGCGAGCTGGTGGGCGGTGTCCGCTACGAGTCCACCGGGGTCATCACCGACTCCCTGGTCATGCGGGGCCGCAGCGGCACCGTGCGCCAGGTCCGCAGCGAGCACCGTCTGAGCAAGCTGTCCGCCTACAGCGGGGTCGACCTCACCTCCGCTCCGGAGTAGGACCCGCCTCTCCCACTCGTCCGGCCACCGGTGTCCGTAGCCCCTCGACCAGGGGTCACGGACGTACCGGTGGCCTCTTCGTTCTCAGGCCTCCTACGGCTCACATGTCGGATTCGGAACCTCTCGTGCCCCGCCGGCGTCACACAGGTCACCGGCCGAGCCGCCGGCCGTCTGTCTCGAACACCCGCGTCGGAGGTCCGATGTCCTACCCTGATCCCCCGCAGCAGCCCCAGTGGCAGCCGCCGCAGCAACCCGGGCAGGCGTACCCTCCGCCCCAGGGCCCCGCCGGAGGGGCCCCGCAGCACCCCGGGTTCGCCGCTCCCCAGGGGCCCGGTCCCTACGCCGGTGGCCCGGGTGCGCCCATGGGGCCGGGCGGTCCCGGCGCCCCCATGGGTCCCGGTGGCCCGGGTGCGCCCATGGGACCCGGTGGTCCCGGGGCTCCGATGGGTCCCGGTCAGCCTCCCTACGGCGGTCACTTCCAGGGAGCACCGGTTCCGCCCCCCGAAGGCGGTGGTCGTCGTCGCAAGTGGCTGATCCCCACGGCGGCGGGCGTGGCCGTGGTCCTGATGGGCGGCACCGTCTGGGCCGCCATGTCCCTGGCCGACTTCAAGGGCCCCCAGCCCGAGTCGGTCCTTCCGGGGAACTCGGCCGCGTTCGCCAAGGTCGACCTCGACATCAACGGCTCCCAGGCCGTCGACCTGCTGCGCTTCGTCGACAAGCTCCCGGACGAGATCTCCGACGAGATCGGTGAGTTCGACGAGGACGACACCGAGAGCCCCTTCGCCGAGCTGTTCTCCGACACCTACGACCTGGATCAGGCCTCGGTCGAGGAGTGGATCGGTCGGAAGGCGGGTGTGGCGGCCTGGAACACCGATGACACGAACGCCGGGGACTCCGACGGGATGGCCTTCGCCATCGCTCTGGGGGTGGAGGACACCGGCGCGGCCGACGCGCAGTTCAACGAGCTTCGGGAGAGCCACGACGTCCATCACCGCCTGGTCGACGACTTCGTGGTCTTCACCGACTCCGAGGCCGCGCTCGCCGACTACGACGAGCAGATGTCGATCAACGGCGACCTGGAGAGCGACGAGACCTTCAAGGGTGACGTGGACACCACCCCCAAGGGCAGCATCGCCCTGGCCTGGGCCGACCTGGGCGCCATGCCGGACAGCGCGGACCTCGGCAACGAGCTGGCCCCCGAGCTCGGCTCCGACGCCTCGGTGAGCGGCCGGATGACGGCCTCCTTCCGTGTCGACAACGACTACCTCGAAGCCCGGATGGACGTGCTCGGGCTGGAGGTCGAGGGCGCCGACACCGATTGGCTGGCCGTCGGCTCCGGTGGAAGCCTGGAGGCGATGAGCGGTCTGCCCGGCGGCTCCGTCATGGCCTTCGGTGGCAGCGGGCTGGACGAGATGTTGAGCCTGGCCTGGGAGAACGACGAGTTCCCCGGTCTGGACGGGGACGAGCTCCGGGAGATGGAGTCGGACATGGCCTCCGTCGGGGCTCCGCTGCCGGACGGGTTCACCAGCCTGCTCGGCACCTCCTCGGCCTTCGGCGTGGCCGACCTCGACATGAACTCCCTGATCGGTTCGTACGGTTCCTCGGAGCCCTCGTTCATCTTCCGGGCCGTGGGCGCCGACGAGGACGTCTGGAACGAGCTCCTCGGCGACGTCTCCAGCCCGTACTCGACCGCCCCGACCGTGGGGTCCGACGGTGACGCGGTGACGCTCAGCAACGGGAGCATCGGCGGGGGCACCCTGGCCGAGGACCAGGTCTTCCAGCAGACGATGGCCGGTATGGACGACGCCGTGATCGCGGGCTTCGTGGACCTGCGACAGCTCACGAGCGGCCAGGTCTCGGCCCCCGATCAGTGGGGGGCCGTGGGCATGGGGATGACCGTCGCCGACGGTGGCGAGCACATCATGGTCGAACTGCGGTGGGCGCCCAGCGGGGGCTGACCGGCGTAAGGGTTCGCACGGCGGCGCGGAAGGGGAGGTCCCCTTCCGCGCCGCCGTCGTCGTGGGGGCCGTCCGGTGGGCGGCCCCTCGTCCTTTTCGAAGCGCGCGGGACCGCTCCGCCCTCGTTCGTCCTTTTCCATGAAAATCGCCCTCGCGCATGACAAAGGAACGAGGCTTCACGACAAAAGGCGATAACGCTTTTCGGGAGCCTCGGAGCATAAAGCGGACACGGAGGGTGAAGACGTTTTCTCATGGATCGGTCCTGTTCGGCAGGGTGATCCACCATCAACCGAAAACAAACCTTACTGTTGCCTGGATCACTCGTCAACCCCGCAGGCCACGGCCTTTTATTCCAGGAAACCTTCCCTTTCACCAACATCTCTGTAATAGTCACCACCCATACCTTTCGGGCGGGCTGGAACCCCCGTGGGCCCCGTGCCACCGGGCTGCCCGAAAGGTCGTCCCTCCAGCCCGGACGACCGCGCGGGTTCGCGACCCGCGCGGTGCCCCCGCTTGTCCATGACTTGAGGAGAACCCCCTGATGAGGTTCGGACGACTCGCACGCTCCGCCGCCGTCCTGGCCGCCGTTCCGGTGGCCGTCACCGGTCTGGCCGTCACCCCGGCCGCCGCCCACGGCACCCTCGGCGACCCGATCAGCCGGATCGCCGCCTGCTACGCCGAAGGCCCCGAGACCCCGCAGTCCGAGATGTGCGTCCGGCTCGTCGAGGAGAACGGCACCCAGCCTCTCTACGACTGGCACGAGGTCAACCTCGCCAACGCCGACGGACGCCACCGGGAGATCATCCCCGACGGCCAGCTGTGCAGCGCGGGCCGGGACAAGTACTCGGCCCTGGACAACCCCGGCGACTGGGCGAGCACCGCCGTCACCCCGCTGCCCTCCGGAGCCGACTACACCTTCGAGTACACCGCCGCCGTCCCCCACGCCGGCTACATCGAGTACTACGTGACCACCGACGACTGGGACCCGAGCACCCCGCTCACCTGGGACGAGCTGGAGCCGGAGCCCTTCGCGATCGACGACCAGCCGGTCGCCGAGAACGGCACCTACACGATGACCGCCCGCCTGCCCGAGAAGAGCGGTGAGCACCTGATCTACACGATCTGGCAGCGCACCGACAGCCCCGAGGCGTTCTACACCTGCTCCGACGTCACCTTCGGCGGCACGAACGCCACCGTGATGCCGGCGGCGCAGACCGAGGCCTTCGACGTGGACCTCACGGCCTACGAGGACCTCGACCACGACCACGCCGCGACCACCGCCGACTCCGAGGGCGCGGGGACCGCCGACACGGCCTCCGACGGACACGGCGCCCACGCCGCCGGTGAGGAGGCCCTCGCCTCCACCGGTACCGCCGTCACCGCCCTGTTCGCCACCGCCATCGCGCTGATGGCCGCGGGGGCCGGCGCGCTGCACCTGTCCCGTAGGCGTCGAGGCCTCGTCTGATCCGAGGCGCCCCCTCGGTGTCGGTCGATCCCGACGTCCTCGCGGCCCCGTTCACGGACTCGCTCCGGAACGGGGCCGCGCTCCGTCCCCCGGAAAACCCGTTGCCCCGGTCTCCGCTCCCCGGTTACCGTCGAACGGTCGGACCACGAACATCAGGACAGGTGGGTATGCCCCGGAACGCGCCGAGCGCGCCTCATGACAACACGGTCCTCCGCCCGTCCCGGACCCTCCGGATCGGCTGAACGGAGCACCGTCCTCCGTCGAGTCCCGCTCGGCGCTCTTGCTGATGAACCTCTCATCCTTCGGCAAGGAGTCTCCGGGTGTCCAACACCGACCCCACCTTCGGCATCGCCGACACGTCCACCTTCACCTGTCTACGCTGTGGCACCTCCGTCTCCGTCCTCTCCCCGGACGGGGCGGAACGCGACCACTGCCCGAACTGTCTGACCGGCCGCCACGTCCACGAACGGCGCTCGGGCGGACGCTCCGACTGCGGGGGCCCCATGGGGCCGATCGCCGTCGTCTCCGATCACGATCGTTGGCGGCTCGTCCATCGTTGTGCCCACTGTGACGGGCTCTCCGAAGGGGACGTCGCCTCCGACGACAACCGTCTCGTACTCATGCGCATCGCCGTACGGCCACTGGCGGAACCGCCGTTCCCGCTCGAACTCCTCGGGGAGGTGTGAGCGTGGGCCGACGTTCCGACCGGGGAGGAAGGCGCCCTCAGCGTCCCAAGACCTCCCTGCGCTCTCACGGGGATCGGGGCCGTCGTCACGGACCGACCGCGGAGTCCTTCCGCTGTCTGGAGTGCCGACTCGACGTGTCCACACGCGCGCCGGGAACCGCGCATCGCAACCACTGTCCGAACTGTCTGACCAGCCGTCATGTGGACGGCCGGCTCCCCGGGGATCGGTCGGCCGGTTGCGGTGGCCGTATGACGGCCGTGGGGATGACGGCGCGCTCGGACGGCGAGTGGATGCTGGTCCATCGCTGCGTCTCGTGCGGTGGGCTCGGCACCAACCGGGTCGCCGGGGACGACAACGTCCGGGCCCTGGTCCGGTTGGCGGTGCGACCGCTGTCCGATCCGGCTCTGACCCGGTCTCTTCTGACGCGTCTGTGAGATCTCGCGGGCCCGCTCCTCGGGGCGGGCCCGCCCCGTCCGCCGAGAGCGCGCGAGCGGGCGGGGATCGCGGCCGTTCGTCGAGGTCCCACGCCCGGGGGGAGGGACGCGCTCACACGCCGACATGACGTGCGCAACACCGTGAAGGCCGGGTGAGGTGCGATGTGCTCTCGTGCGTCTGGCAGGCTTTAGTCACAGGTTTTCCCAGGAGAGTTGGGTTGCAATGAGTGAGTTCCGTATCGAGCACGATTCGATGGGTGAGGTCAAGGTCCCGGCGTCGGCCAAGTGGCGGGCCCAGACCCAGCGTGCCGTCGAGAACTTCCCGATCTCGGGCCAGGGGCTGGAGAACGCCCACATCGCCGCCCTCGGCCAGATCAAGGCCGCCGCGGCCAAGGTCAACGCCGAACTCGGCGTGATCTCCGACGAGCTCGGCGAGGCCGTGCGCGAGGCCGCCCTCGAGGTGGCCGAAGGCAAGTGGAACGACGAGTTCCCGATCGACGTCTTCCAGACCGGTTCGGGCACCTCCAGCAACATGAACACCAACGAGGTCGTGGCCACGGTCGCCAAGGAGCGCACCGGCCTGGACGTTCACCCGAACGACCACGTCAACGCCTCCCAGTCGTCCAACGACGTGTTCCCGTCCTCCATCCACATCGCCGCCACCTCGGCCGTGCAGAACGAGCTGATCCCGGCGCTGCGGCACCTGGAGGGGGAGCTCACCCGCAAGTCGGTCGAGTTCGCCTCCATCGTCAAGAGCGGCCGCACGCACCTGATGGACGCCACCCCGGTCACCCTGGGTCAGGAGTTCGCCGGGTTCGCCGCCCAGGTCCGCTACGGTGTCGAGCGTCTCGAGGCCGTCCTGCCGCGCGTGGCCGAGCTGCCCCTCGGCGGTACCGCCGTCGGCACCGGCATCAACACCCCTGAGGGCTTCTCCGCCCGGGTCATCGCCGAGATCGCCGCCAACACCGGCCTGCCGCTGACCGAGGCCCGCGACCACTTCGAGGCGCAGGGCGCCCGCGACGGTCTGGTCGAGCTCTCCGGTCAGCTCCGGACCATCGCCGTCGGCTTCTGCAAGATCGCCAACGACATCCGCTGGATGGGCTCGGGCCCGACCACCGGCCTGTCCGAGATCTTCCTGCCCGACCTGCAGCCGGGCTCCTCGATCATGCCGGGCAAGGTCAACCCGGTGCTGTGCGAGGCCATGCTCCAGGTCTCCTCCCAGGTCGTCGGCAACGACGCCGCGGTGGCCTTCGGCGGTGCCTCGGGCAACTTCGAGCTCAACGTCCAGCTGCCGATGATCGCCCGCAACGTGCTGGAGTCGATCCGTCTGCTGGCCAACGTCTCGACGGTCTTCGCCGACCGCTGTGTGTCGGGGATCGTGGCCAACGAGGAGCAGTGCCGCGTCTACGCGGAGTCCTCCCCGTCCATCGTCACCCCGCTCAACCGCTACATCGGCTACGAGGAGGCGGCCAAGGTCGCCAAGCAGTCGCTGGCCGAGAAGAAGACCATCCGCGAGGTGGTCGTCGAGCGTGGTTACATCGAGGACGGCAAGCTCACCGAGGAGCAGCTCGACGCCGCCCTCGACGTCCTGAAGATGACCAACTCCCGGTAGGTCGTCCACGGACTCCTCTTGGGGCGCCCCGCGCACGCGGGGTGCCCCCTGCTGTGTACCGGTTCGGTTCCGTCCTCTTGTCCGCGGGAACCTTTCGCCGGTCGGGCACATCGGACATCCTTGCCAGAACACCCAGCACAGAGCCCGCTTCGAGAGGGCGACAGATGTCGAGTTACAGCGAACGCCCCATCGCCGACCGTTACGTGCTCCGCCGAGAGCTCGGACGCGGTGGCATGGGCATTGTCTGGGAGGCGCACGACACCGCCCTTGACCGCGTCGTGGCGATCAAACAGGTGCTCCTCCCCGGCCACTTCACCGACGCCGAGCGCGACGACGCGCACGCTCGTGTGCGTCGAGAGGCCCGCTCCGCGGCGCGGGTCTCCCACCCCACGGTCATCACCATCCACGACGTCTTCGACTACGAGAACAACCCCTGGGTCGTGATGGAGCTCGTGGAGGGCGGTTCCCTCCAGGACCTGTTGGCCCGAGAGGGCACGCTCCCCCCGGAACGGGTCGCCGACATCGCCGAGTCCCTGTTGAAGGCGGTGCGAGCGGCGAACAACGCGGGCGTCCTGCACCGTGACATCAAGCCCGGCAACATCATGATGTCCTCCGACGGCAGGGTCATCCTCACCGACTTCGGCATCGCCACGATCGAGGGCGGGCCGAGCATCACGCGGACCGGCGCCCTGATCGGCTCCCCCGAGTACATGCCCCCCGAGCGCCTGGAGGGCGGACCGGCCGAACACCGGGGCGACCTGTGGAGCATCGGTGTGACCCTGTACTCGGCGGTGGAGGGATCGTCCCCCTTCCACCGGGACTCCATCACGGCGGCGATCGCCGCGGTGATCTCCGCCCCGCTGCCCCCGATGACGAGGGCCGGATGGCTGGAGCCGGTGATCTCGGGTCTGCTGGAACGCGACCCCGACCGCAGACTCACCGTGGAGCGGGCGCTGGAGCTGCTCGAGCGGTGCCGTGCCGGTGGCGGGTCCAGTGGGCCGACCGGCGCCATGGCGGCCGGGGGTTTCGGTCATGTCGAATCCCCCACGCCCCATCCCTCTCTCCATGCCCCCAGCGGCGGCCACCCCGGTGGCGCCGGATACTACGCCCAGGGCCCCTACCCCGGAGCCGGCGGCGCGGGTCACATGGGCGGCCCTCCCCCGGTCGGCCACCGTTCCGCGGGCCACCCCTCCGGTCCGGTCCCGAGGCGTCGCTCCTCCAAGGGTCCGTTGATCGCCCTGCTCTCCATCGCCGCCGCGGCCCTGCTGATGGTGATGGGTCTCGGTGTCATCGGAGTGCTCGTCGGGGGAGAAGAGGCCGGTGGCGACCTCTCCGCGGAGGACACCATCGCGCCCCGGGAGCGTGACGGCGGTGGTGAGCAGGACGCGCCCATCGAGATCGAGGGGACCCCGCCCCAGTACGACGACGACGATCTCCAGCCCTACACCTCCGACTGGTTCTCGATCTCCTACCCCGGCGGGTGGACGGTCACCAACGAGGCGATCGACGAGCCCTTCGCGACCTTCGTCGCCCCGGGCATGGAGCACCAGATCACGGTGGAGGGCTGGGAGGAGACGGAGTTCACCGGGACCGGCGCCGAATTCCTGGACCAGAGCCGCGCCGGCACCGACATCGACGGTGAACAGACCCGGGACTACGAGGTCCTCGACACCGAGGACTTCGACCGGGAGGACTTCTCCGACGGCCTGGCCGGGCTGGACGTGGCCTACGTAGAGGCCGACCTGGTGAACGACACCTGGAACGACCCCGAACGCCGTTTCTGGGCCTACGCGGCCGTCGAGGAGCGTGGAGACCACCGGATGTTCTACCTCGTCACGGTCAACGTGCCGCGTTCCGAGGAGGGGGACTTCGACAACATCCCCGAGGACATCATCGAGACCTTCTCCCCGGTCCGCTGACCTTCCCTCGAACGGGGAACGGCCCCGTGCGGAGTGATTCCGCACGGGGCCGTTCGTGTTCGGTCCTCCTACGAGGATCCGGGGGTCGTGACCGGTACTAGTACCAGCCGACGGACTGGGAGTGGGCCCAGGCGTCACAGGGGGTGCCGTAGCGCCCCTTGATGTAGTCGATGCCCCAGGCGATCTGCGTGGCGGGGTTGGTCTGCCAGTCGGAGCCGTGCGTGGCCATCTTGCTGCCGGGAAGCGACTGCGGGATGCCGTAGGCACCGGAGCTCGGGTTCTGGGCCGAGGGGTTCCAGTTGCTCTCCTTCTCCCACAGCGGCTCGAGGCAGCCGGAGAACTGGTCCTCGCCCCAACCCTGATCGAGCACCATCTGCAACGCGATGCCCTTGGGGTCGCCGCTGGGCGGGGGCGTGGTGGACCCTCCGTCCTCGTCGGACTCCTCCTCTTCCTCCTCCTCTTCCTCCTGGATCGAGCTTCCGGTGGCGGAGGTGCTGAGCACCCCTCCACCTCGAGCCGAGTCACGCTGTTCCTGGGCCTGGGCGCGCAGGTCCGCGAGCTCGTCCTCGCTCAACTCCTCGGAGGCGAAGAAATCTTCGTCACCGTCTCGGATCTCCGTGTCGGTGGCGGGTTCCTCGGACGTGGGGACGGTGGCCGCGTTGGTGGCGGCGTCCGGGTCCAGACCGTCGTCCGCGAAGGCGGAGACGGCGAACGTCGCGCCGGCGACCAGGGTCGCCGCACCGACCACTGCGGTACTGCGCAGCGACATACGGTTGAGTAGCACGTTTGCCTTTCCCAAAAGGGGGTTTAGGGCAGGGAAAAACCTATTAATACCAGCCGACGGACTGCGAGTGTGACCAAGCACCGCAAGGGGTCCCATAACGCCCCTTGATGTAGTCGATGCCCCAGGCGATCTGCGTGGCCGGATTGGTCTGCCAGTCGGAGCCGTGGGAGGCCATCTTGCTGCCGGGAAGCGACTGCGGGATGCCGTAGGCACCGGAGCTCGGGTTCTGGGCCGAGGCGTTCCAGTTGCTCTCCTTCTCCCACAGCGGTTCCAGGCATCCGTAGAACTGGTCGGAGTCCCACCCCTGGTCGAGCACCATCTGCAACGCGATCTCCTTCGCGGAGCCGGAGGGGACCGAACCGCCCGAGGAGGAACCGGAGGGAGCCGACGAGGCGGTGGAGGTGCTCTCGGCGGGCTCGGGATCCGGTTCCGGGTCGGGCTCGGGTTCCGGCTCGGCGATCCCGCTCCCCGTTCCGCTTCCCGACGACGCCGCGGCCGCGACCGCCGCGCCGGAGCGCTCCCTGGCCTCCTCACGCCGGTCCTCGCGGTCCCGCTCGTCCTGTGGAGAGGGGCTCACGAAGAAGTCGTCCGAGAGGTCCACCGCCTCGGGGCTTTGGAGATCCGGGAGGGCCGCCGTGGAGGCCGCCCTCTCCGGGTCGAGACCGTCGTCGGTCTGCGCGAAGGCGGAGACCGTGAACATGCCGCCCGCGACCAGCGCGGCGGCACCGACGGCGCTCATCTGGCGCCAGGAGATGCGGTTGAGTAGCAAGATCGCCCTTTCACGTTGACACACGCGTGTCCCGCTCGGGGAATGCGCGTGGTGTGGGTCGCCGCGTCGGACCGCGTGGCCCTCGACGACCTGCCGTGGAGGGGACGGTTTCGACCGTTCGACCGACCACGGGGTGGGGCACCCACACGGGAGGGGGTTGCTCGGTGCAGCGCATTCAGCCTGCACCATCGTCACGGTAAAGTAACGCCGTTTTTACCGTGTCCTGAATCACATCACGGAATGTACGGTTATTTCACCGCTCTGACCTGCGAAGAGACACGAAGGGTCAAGGGGTGATCATGTCCGGACAGGTCTGTGTCACGTCTCTCCCCCGGAGTGATCCCGGGCCGCGTCCGCCGTCTGAGTACCCGTACGGATGTGCCCGCACGGGCGGGACGCCCAGGATGAACCGTATGAACGCCGAAGGAACCCCGTGGCCGCCCGGGGCGGGTCCCCAGTGTCCCGACTGCCGTATCGCCCTCGCGCCCTCGGCCCACGCCTGCCCGCACTGCGCGCTCTCCCTCGTAGGGCCCACGGCGCAGCGTCTGTGGTGGATCGACGCGGAACTGGCCTCGCTGGACCGACGCCGAGACACCCTCCTCGCCGAACGCCCCCGTGTCCTGGAGCGACTGCGCCGGGAATCGTCCGTCGGAGCCGGGGCGGCACGCTCCTCGGAGCGGCCCCTTCCGTCCGAGGCCCCCGCCATGGGGCTCTCCCCCGTCCCGCAGGGGCCACCGCCGATGCCCGGAGGCGCCCCGTCCGGCGGTCGCATCCGCGACTCGGCCCAGAACGTCATCCTCGGGCTCGGAGCCCTCCTCATCGGTGTCGCGGCGCTCGTCTTCGTCGTCTGGAACTGGAGCACGATGGGGACCGGGGCCCGGGCCACCGTGCTCGGAGCCATCACCCTGGCCTTCGCCCTCCCCGCCCCGCCGCTGTACCGGCGCGGCCTGCGCTCCACCGCCGAGACCTTCGGCATCGTGGCCGCCAGCCTGCTCTGCCTGGACGCGTTGGCCCTGTGGTTCCACACCGACGGCCTCACCAACACCGCCGGTTACACGGCCGCCGCCCTCGCGGTGATCGGCTCGCTCCTGGCTCTCTACCGACGGCTCGTCCCCCTTCGCTCCCCGTCGGTGCTGATCGCCCTGTTCGCCCAGCCGATCCCGCTCCTCCTGGTGCTGGCCCTGCCCGTCGACACCTCCTCGTCCCCGGCCTGGATCCTCGCCTCGATCTCCGCCACCGCGCTCGCGGACACCGTCGTCCTGCGCCTCCTCGGTCCCGCACACCCGGGGGCACCGCTCCGCACTCTGCGCGCGGCCGCCATCGCGATGTGGACGCTCACCCTTCTCATGGTCGTCCCGACTCTGGCCCTGCTCACCTTCGAACGGTTCGACCCCTGGCACGGGTGGGGCCTCGTGGCGGCCCTGCTCCCGGCCGGGGCGGCCGTCCTTCTCCTGGCCCGCCCGAGAACGGAGCCCGCCTCCCCCCTCTCCTGGCACCTACCTGCGGGCCTGGCCACCCTGACCCTGGTCCCCCTCGCCGCGGGACCGCCGATCCTTCCGGCCCTGCCCCGAACGATCTCCTCCCCCGGAGGCCTGTCCCTCTCCGACATGGCCGAGCCCGCCGTCGTACTCTCCTTCGGAGACCGGGCGGTCGACCTCCTGCCCCCGGCGAGCCTGCCCCACCTGATCGCGATCCCGGTGGCCGCGCTCCTGGCCCTGGGCGTGCTGTGGAGCACGCACCGACGGGCCCTGCCCGTCCTCGCCGTGCTCCTGGCCCCGGTGACCCTCCTGCCCCTCCCCCTGTTGGCGGGGGCCTCCCAGTCCGTGGTCGCGGTGGGGGCGGCGGTGCTCGGCGGTGGACTGGTGCTGCTGTCCGCCGTACTGCCCGGCCGGTCCGGCCTCGTCGCGCCGATCACCGGCGCCCTGACCCTGGTGGCGGGCCTCGTCTGGGCCCTGCCCGAGCGGTACACGACCCTCACCGTCCTGGTGATCGTCGCCCTCACCGCGATGATCTGCGCCCTCGGAGCGCGTCGATACGCCGGACGCCGCCCCCACTCGGTGCCCTCTCTGCTTCTGGGAACCGCCCTGACCTGGGGTACGGCCCTGGTCATGGGCCTCGTCCACCTGGTCGGGATCCGGATCGAGGCCGGCCGGGCTCCGGACCAGTGGTGGCTTCTGGGGGCCGTACTCGTCCTTCTGGCCGTGACCGTCCTCGTCCTCGCCGGAGCCCCGCTCCGCGCCGCCCCCTCCTCGAAGGCCGAGGGGTCCGGGCGACGCGACGTGTTCGAAGTCGTCGGGCTGGCCCTGCTGACGTCGCTCCCCCTGGTGGTCGGGCCGCCCGGCGCCCCCGTCGTGGCCTTCCTCTCCCGCTCCTTCCCGCTCTACGGGGCACCGGTCGAGGCCCTGACCCGCCCGGCCCACGAGTTCGTGGGGCTCCCCGACTCCACGGCGGCGGGTCCGGCCGTGGCTCTCGGAGCGTTGATCTCCGGCGCGGTGGCCCTGCTCGTGGTCGCGCTGGTGTACCGGAGGCCTCTGCTCCGGGCCGCCGCGCTGCTCGCCCCGGGTGTCCTCGTCCCGTTGCCCTTCGCTCTGGGGCTGCCCTTCGTGGTCGCCCTGGTGTGGACCCTGCTGGTCGGATCGGTGTCGATGATCTGCGCCGGGCCGATCCGCCGGGTCGGGGTAGCCCTGGTGCCGTGGACCGCCGGCGCCTTCACCCTGCTGCTCGCGACGAGTTGGGCCCTGTCGGAGCGTTACTCCACCGTGGGGGTCCTGTTGGTGGTCGCGGTCGCCGCCTCCGTGTCCGCCGCACTCGCCCGTACCCGGGCGATCGCCGTCGCCTCCACCGCCACGGCGACCTTCGCCACCGGGGCCTTCGCCCTCGGCCTACTCCTGACCTTGGACGTATCGGTCGAATACGCGGCCTTCGGTCCGCTCCTGGTGGTCGCCGCCTTCGTCGCCGCGGCCCCGCGCCTGGCCTCCCCTCTCTTGGAGGCGACCGAGATCCCCGCCGCCGTGTGGGCGGCGCTCGCCCTCGGCACGGCCCTCGTCTTCGGCACCCGCCCCGAGGTGATGGCGACCTCCCTGGCGGTGGTCGGCGTGCTGGCCCTGGCCCGCGCCCTCCACCCCGACCGCCGATGGACGGCCGCGGTCGGCGGGATCCTGATGCTCTGCGCGCTGTGGACCGTGCTGTACGCCTGGGACGTCTCCGTTCCCGAGGCGTACACGGTCCCTCCGGCGCTCGCCTTCGTGGCCATCGGCCACGAATGGTCGCGCCGCGCCGAGAGGCCCGTGTCGAGCCTCCTGACCCACGGCGGCGGGCTCGTCCTGCTCCTTTTGCCCACGGTGCTGTCGGCTCTCGACGGCGATGGGATGGAATGGCGGGTGCCCGCGGCCCTGGCCGTCGGCCTGGCCATGGCCCTGTGGGGCATGCGCGCCCGGCTGCTCGCTCCCCTGCTGATCGGAGCGACCGGGGTGTTCCTCGTCTCGCTGCGCGCCTTCGGCCCTCCGCTGTGGGATCTGACCCGGGCGATGCCCAACTGGGTGCCGATCGCCGTGATCGGTCTACTGCTGCTCTTCGTCGGAGCACGTTACGAGGCCGGGCTGAACCGGCTGCGCCGGGCCGGGCACTACCTCGGACGCCTCCGCTGACAAGGGGCGTGGCCCCTCCACCGGCGGGGTGGAGGGGCCACGTACGTCGTCGGGGTCGGGGACCGGTCGTTCAGGGGACCTCGGGGACGAGGGTCAGTTCTCCAGCATCTCGGTGACCAGGGCGGCGATCGGAGAACGCTCGGACCTGGTCAGGGTGACGTGCGCGAACAGAGGGTGGCCCTTGAGCTTCTCGATGACCGCGACCACACCGTCGTGCCTGCCCACACGCAGGTTGTCGCGCTGGGCGATGTCGTGGGTGAGCACCACCCGGGAGTTCTCGCCCAGCCGGGAGAGCACCGTCAACAGGACCCCGCGCTCCAGCGACTGGGCCTCGTCCACGATCACGAACGCGTCGTGCAGCGAACGACCTCGGATGTGCGTGAGCGGAAGGACCTCCAACATCCCCCGGTCCACGATCTCCTCGATGACGTCCTCACTGGTCACGGCCGACAGGGTGTCGTGCACCGCCTGACCCCAGGGCGTCATCTTGTCGTTCTCGCTCCCGGGCAGGTAGCCCAGTTCCTGACCGCCCACGGCGTACAGCGGGCGGAACACCATCACCTTGCGGTGGCGGCCACGCTCCAGCACGGCGTCCAGGCCGGCGCACAGGGCCAGGGCGGACTTGCCCGTACCGGCGCGACCGCCCAGGGAGACGATGCCGACGTCGGGGTCGGCGAGCAGATCCAGGGCGATCCGCTGCTCGGCGCTGCGTCCCTTGAGACCGAAGACGTCACGGTCGCCCCGCACCACCTTCACCGACTTGTCCGCCTGGACCCGACCCAGGGCGCGCCCCTGGTCGGAGACGAGCACCAGCCCGGTGTGGCAGGGCAGCTCCTTGGCCTCCTCGATCTCGCTCTCACCGTCGGAGAACAACTCCTGGATGTCGGCGGCGGGCACGTCCAGCTCGGCCATACCGGTCCAGCCGTGCTCGATGGCGAGCTCGGCCCGATACTCGTCGGCCACCAGACCGATCGACGAGGCCTTGATCCGCATCGGCAGATCCTTGCTGACCAGGACGACGGAGTCCTCCTCCGTCCGCTCCTCCCGAAGGTTGCGGGCCACCGTCAGGATCCGGGTGTCGTTGTCGCCGAGCCGGAAGCCCGCCGGAAGGATCGCCGGATCGCTGTGGTTGAGCTCCACCCGGAGCGTGCCGCCCTGGTCGTTCACCGGTACGGCGACGTCCAGACGGCCGTGGACCACCCGGAGATCGTCCAGGAGTCGCAGCGCGCCGCGGGCGAAATACCCGAGTTCCGGGTGGTGACGCTTGCTCTCCAGTTCGGTGATCACCACCACGGGGATGACGACCTCATGCTCGGCGAAGCGGGTCATGGCCAACGGGTCGGCGAGCAGGACACTGGTGTCGAGCACATAGACGCGCGTCCCCTCGGTCGTCTCGGGGACGGCCGGGGGCTGGGTGTCACGGCGATCGGTCGAGGAACTAGCCACTCGTTCTCCCCTTGGGCACCACGAGGGTGCCCTGCTGTCACGGGATCATGGAGGACCGGGACCCGCCCCATGAGGGCCGGGTCCGGCCCTCCTCGTCGATGTTCCGCAGTACAGCCGGAGATCAATGAGATGGGGCCTCCCGAACGGGTGGACGAACACCACCCGCTTTCATCGACGCTACGCGCCCGAGAGCCCGTTTTCCAGATCCCGAACCGGCCCCCCGGTGAACTTCGTGTGACGGGCCCGTCGTCGACGGACACGACGATCCCCACGAGCCAGGGTCGGAGAGAGAAAGGGAGTCGGAGCTCAGGAGCCGAAGCGCCGATTGCGCGCGCCGTAGGAGCGCAGTGCACGCAGGAAGTCCACCCTGCGGAACGCGGGCCAGAAGACCTCGCAGAAGTAGAACTCCGAGTGCACGCTCTGCCACAGCATGAAACCCGAGAGACGCTGTTCACCCGAGGTGCGGATGAGCAGGTCCGGATCGGGCTGTCCGCGCGTGTAGAGATGCCGAGCGATGTCCTCGATGTCCAGGCGCTCCGCCAGCTCCTGGATATCGGTGCCCTTGGCCGCCTCCTCTTGGAGGAGAGACCGAACCGCGTCAGCGATCTCACGTCTACCCCCATACCCGACGGCGACGTTGACAACCAGGCCGGGGTTGCCGGATGTGGCCTCTTCCGCCTCTTTCAAGGCGCGGGCGGTCGAATCGGGCAGGACGTCCAGAGCGCCGACGGGTCGCGTGTTCCACCCCTCGTCTCGCAACCGGGCGATGGTCTGCTCGATGATGCGGACGAGCGGGCCGAGTTCGGCCTCGTCACGGGTCAGGTTGTCCGTGGACAGCATCCACAGAGTGACCACCTGCACACCGACCTCGTCGCACCACCGCAGCAGTTCGAAGATCTTGTTCGCACCGGCCTGATGCCCCTGCTCGGCGCCCGGAAGACCACTGCTCTTGGCCCAGCGCCGATTGCCGTCCATGGCGACACCGACGTGCCTGGGAATCTCCTGGCTGGTCAGACTGCGTTCCAGACGCCGTTCGTACAGCCAGTACAGGGGGTCACGGAGCCCCATTGGCGAAACCTCTCAGAGCTGGATCAAAGGACGGCGCACTCCAGTGACGGATGTGCCGACGGGGATGGGTCCAGAGTAGTTCGCCTGGAAGGTCTACGTCACGGCCAGCGATTTACGCACGTGCTTGCGCCCCTGATGGATCCGGGACTTGACCGTGCCCAAGGCCAGATCCAGTTCGGAGGCGATCTCGTTGTAGTCCATCTGGCACAGGTCGCGCAGGACCAGGGGGGCCACCAGGTTGGGGCGGTCCTTCTCCAACTGTTCCAGGGCCTCCAGCAGGTCGATCCGGGAGCCCGCGATGACACTGGTGGTCCGAGGGTCGCGCTGGTGCGGCATGCGCTCGGCCTCGGTCGGGAACTCGGCGGAGCGACGCTTCATGGAGCGGTAGGTCTGCCGCGCGGAGTTGGACACCACCGTGTACAGCCACGTGGTGAACAGCGAGTCGCCCTTGAAGCTGTCGATCTTGCGGGCCACCCGCAGCAACGCGTCCTGGCAGGCCTCCTCGGCGTCCTGACGGTAGGGAAGGAACCGGGCGCAGCGACGCAGCACCTCGGGCTGGATGCGACGCAGCAGGTCGTCCAGGGCGGCGGCGTCGCCGTCCCTGGCCCGTCGCGCGAGCTCTTCCAGCTCCTCGTCGACGTTGCTCGCCACCCTGCGTCGGGGTGCGGCGGGGGTCTCCTCGTGGTCCGAATGATCACTACTGCGCATGGTTCGTCTCTTCCTGGCTTACGACAGACGTCCGGCCGTCCACGCGGGCGCGTCTCGCTCCCACGTTCGAGAGGGTCACACGTCGGTTGGACGTCTACGAACCCCGCTCGGATCCGTCACTACGCATGACACCGCCCACTCCGTTGCCACGGAACGGCCGTATCCGAAAGGGGGGTCTTCCAGTCTCCATGCCCCGAAGGCGTCGGCGCTACCCGGGAAGGGGATCATATCCGCGGAAGCCAACGCCAAGGCCCAGATGGTGTATTAGTGGGCAACGAACGCGTATCAACCCCCAACAGACCGAGGCGGAAATGAGCCAACCCGAGGCTTTCGGACGCTACCGCGTCATGCGACGCCTGGGTTCCGGTTCGTTCGCCACCGTCTGGCTCGCCCAGGACGACCTGCTGAACTATCCGGTGGCCATCAAGGTACTCGCCGAGAACTGGGCGCACCAGATGGACATCCAGCACCGGTTCCTGGAGGAGGCGCGCATCCTCCGACAGACCGATTCCACCTGGCTGGTGGCGGTCCACGACGTCGACGTGCTGCCCGACGGCCGCCCCTACATGGTGATGACCTACGCCGACCAAGGCAGTGTCGCCGACCTCATCCACCGCGGTCAACTACCCCTGGACGAGGCACTGCGCCTTCTGACCGAGATCGGCCAGGGGATCACCGTCCTGCACAACCACGGCACCATCCACCGGGACATCAAACCCTCCAACGTCCTCCTACAGTCCTCCCCCGTGGGCCAACGCGTGCTCGTCGCCGACCTGGGCTTCGCCAAGTCCATCGACGAGGCCTCCGGGTTCACCGCCGCCGCGGGCACCCCCGGCTACATGTCCCCCGAGCAGAGCATGCCCGGTGGTGACCTGGACGTTCGCTCCGATGTGTACTCGCTGGGCGCCGTCGCCTACGAACTCATCACGGGGAGACCTCCCTCACGTCCCCCCGTGCGGATCGCACCTGGCCGCATCCGGCCAGGTCTTCCTCCGGCGCTCGACGAACTGATCCTCTCCGCCCTGTCCGTGGACCGGGAGAGCCGCCCCGCCGACGCCAAGACCTTCACCGACCGGGTCAGGGCGATCCGTATGTCCAGCGATCTACCGCAGGACATCCCCTGGTGGCAGCGCTACCGCATGCCCTGGCCGAGGGCCGGGGCCCTCACCGCCGTCTGCGGCCTGCTCGCGCTCGGGCTCACCACCTCGCTCGGCGTGCCCGGGGTCTCCCTGTCCACGGTCCGCTACGCCGACCAGGAACTCCGTGTGGACGTGCCCACGGCATGGGCGCGCGAGTTCCACACCGACCAGGAGGCCCGCCCCGCGGCCGCCGAGGCCGGAGCGGGCCCCGGGCTCCTCGTGGCCACCGGTGCCGACGAATGGCACAACACCGACGTCCCCTCCTACGGGGTGTACGCCACCGTGGTCCCCGGCGCCCCCGACCTGCGCAACGTCGCCGACACCGACCCCTGTCCGAAGCCGCCCGAGGAACGCATGGTCGACACCCCCCATTGGGAGGGCGGCCTCTGGGAGTGGCCCGACTGCAACGGCGGCGCCTTCACCGCCGCCGCCGTCCACCCGCCGGGCACCCCCAGGACCGTGTACCTGGAGATCCGCCAACCCGACTATCGGCCCGACCTCGTCGACGAGATCATCGCCGGCGTACGGCTCCGGTAGGAGGGCTCGCTCTGGATCAAGGTGCGACCCCGCTCAGTTCGTTGGGCTCCTCGTCCAGGGTGACCGAGGCGGTGACCTCGCCGGTGGGCAGGTCCACGGCGTGGATCGCACGGGTGGCGGGATCGCTCACGTAGGCGGTGTCACCGCGGACGAACAGGGCCGGTCGGGGCTCCTGCCATTCCAGGGGCTCCTCCCAGGGGTCGATCAGTTCGACGCTCTCGGTGATCTCGCCCTTCTCCGGGTCGATGACGTGCAGCGCGCCGTCGGTGCCCAGGACCAGCGCCTCCCCCTCCGGGCCCCGCCCAAGGGAGCGGAACGTGTAGCTGGAGGGCAGGTCGACCAGGCTCAGCTCGGCGCTCTCGGTGTCGATCAGGGCGACCCGCTCGGGGCGTTCGAGTTCGGCGTCGGGGTCGGTCTTGTAGTCGCCCAGGATGACGGCGGAGTGATCGGATCCGGCCTGGTTGCCGATACGCCCGTAGTCGTCGGGGGCCTCGACCTTGGTGAAGGCGCCGTCCCGATAGATCAGGGCCCCGTCCTCACAGCCGATGGCGACGACCCCACCGCGCGCCGCGCTCTCCCCGTGCACCCCGGGGCAGTCCTCGCTGCGGGCGATCTCCTCGCGGTCGGCGTCCAGGACGATCGCGCCGACCCGCTCCTCCTCGTTCCCGAGGGTCACCAGAAGCCCTCCGTCCTCCAATTCGACGGCCACCCCGTGGTGCGCCTCCTCCGTCGTGTACACCTCGACGTCCTCGGGGTGTCCCGCCCCGAGCGCGTCGGTGTCGAAGGCGGTGACCTCACCGGTTCCGTCGGCGAACAGCACCGTCCGGCCCGCGTGACGGACGACGTGTCCGGGGGTGTCCGCCTCGAAGAGGACGTCGGTCGTCTCGGCCACCGCGGCGTCCAAGAGCCGGAACCCCTCGGAGGTGGAGACGAACACGTGCCGGTCGTCCCCGGCCGGGTTGATCCGGTTGAAGCCCTCCATTTCGATGTCCTCGACCACGTCGAGGGTCCTGCCGTCCAGGACGTACAGACCACCGTCGTAGGTGGTGACGAGGGGGTCGGTGACGGTGGCCTCGGCGGCCGCCTCCGGGTCCGCGTCGCCGCCCTCGCCGGTACCGCAGGCGGTCAGGAGGAGTCCCGCGGTCAGGAGGGTGGGCAGGGCCGCTCCGCGGCCGTATCTTCTCGCTCGCATGGTGATCGGCTCTCTTCTCGTTTCGTGTTCCGTACAGGGGGTGCGTGACGTGGTTCAAGCCCGGGACCGGGCTCACCCGCCACGGAGTCCGTCGGTGATGGCCTCGGTGTTGGCGCGCATCATCTCCAGGTAGGTGGCGGCCCCCTCTCCCTCGGCGCTGAGGGACTCGGAGTGGAGGGGGATCACCTCGATGTCCACACCGGCCTCCTCCGCCATGACGGTGACCAGGCGGTCGGGCTGGGAGGAATCGGAGAAGACCGCCGAGACGCCCGCCTCGGCGACGGCGTCGGACAGGTCCTTGAGGTCGGCGGAGCTGGGCGAGGCCAGCGTGGTGCCGCCGGGGACGACCGCCCCGATGACCTCGAAGTCGTAGCGGTCGGCGAGGTAGCCGAAGACGTGATGGTCGGTGACGAGTCGGCGGCTCTCGGCCGGCAGGGATCCGAACTCGTCGGACATCCACCCGTCGAGCTCATCGATCTCCGCCGCGTAGGACTCGGCCCCGGCGCGCACCGCCTCGGCGTCGACACCGTCGACCTCCGCGACCACGTGTTCGGTGATCAGATCGACCGCCGTGAGCATTCGGACCGGGTCGGTCCAGAAGTGCGGGTCGGGCGACCCCTCGTCCGCATCGGAGGTGTAGGGGAGCGGATCGACCTCCGCCGCGACCTCCAGGGTCGGCACCCCGGCCTCCTCCGCCGCGGCGACGTTGCGCGCGATCCCCTCCTCCAGGCCGAGCCCGTTGTGGACGACCAGGTCGGCGTTCTCCAGGATCGCCGCCTCCCGGGCGGAGATCCCGAAGGAGTGCGGGTCGGCGCCGGGCTTCATCAGCACGGTGATCTCGGCCTCGTCGCCGACGATCTCCCGGGTGACGTCGCCGAGGATGTTGGTGGTCACCACGATCCCCGTACCGTCGTCGTCTCCGGTGCACGAGGTGAGGGCGAGGACCAGTCCCAGGGCGGCCGCGGCCGAGAACGCGCGCCCACGTGGCGCGAAGGACGTGTTCACGGGGCTCACCATCCCGTCTCGACCATGAGGTCCGGGGTGACGCCCGGATCGAGGGAGCGGGCCACGCGCAGGTCGTCGCCGTGGTCGATCTCGTGGACGAGGCCGGCGTGCGCGTCGTTGACGTAGGCGCGACCGGCGTCGACCTGGAGGGCGGGCGGGTGGGCCGCGTCCACCTCGTCCAAGAGGTGGACGGAGGCGTCCTCCTCTCCCGTCTCCGGGTCCACTGAGCGCAGGGTCCCGTCCCCTTCCAGGACCAGGACGGGGGCGCCCTCCCCGATCGCCACCGCGTCCACCACGTCGTGGGCCTCGAACGCCCGCCATTCGGCCGCGGCCAGGTCGAGGACCCAGAGGTCCCCCTCGGTGGAGGTGGTCGCCAGGACGGCGGAGCCGGGACGGTGGCGCAGCGCTCCGGACCGGCCCTCCTCCGGGTGGGCGAGCGTCTCGGCGATCGGGGCCCCGTCCTCCTCGGTGATGTGGAGGGTGCCCTCCTCACAACCGACCACGAGGCCCCTGCGGGTGACGGCCGCGCCGTTCGGGTCGACGCAGGTCGGCTCCAACTCCTCCAAGGGGGAGCCGTCACGCTCGTGGACGCGCACGGAGCCGTCCTCGATCACGATCAGCCGTCCGGCGTAGGGCAGGACCACGGCGTTCCCGGTCAGGTCGGGGACGATCTCCTCGACCGTGCCCTCCTCCAGCCCGGAGCGGTCCAACAGCGAGGAGGCGCCGTCCGGGCCGGCCAGCGAGGTCAGCGCGGTGTCGGTGATCACCAGAGGGGAGGCGGGGGCGTCCACCGAGCCGACGGGACCGCTCTCGGTCCGGTAGTAGTGCTTGTGGTCGCCGTGGTCCACGGTCCACACACCGCTGTCGAGGATGTCGAGGGTCTCCCGTCCGGAGGCGTGGAGGTAGGCGAAGCGGCCGTCCCCCGATATCCCGTCGACCCCCGACGTCCCTTCGAAAGCGGTCGTCTCCTCGGTGATCAGGTCCAGAAGGCCGACCTCTCCGGTCTCCGTGTCGGCGACGACGAGGCGGTAGTGGGGTTCGGAGAGCTCTTCGGCCCCTTCGATGTGGCCATGGGGCGTCTCCTCGGTCTCGTCGACGTCCGTTCCGGGGTCCGGGCCGGAGCATCCGGCCAGGAGCAGGGCGCACAGCCCGACGGCCCCCGCGATCGTGGTGGTCCTGTCCTGTCTCAAGGGGTCACCGACCTCTCTTCACTTCGGTGGGCGGGTTCGGGGGGTCGAAAGGTTCTCCGGGGTACGGCCCGTCGCCGGAGCGCCGCGGTGGAGGCCGAGGCGAAGAAGAGGAGCACCGCCGTCGCGGTGATGGTCGCCCCGGCCGCGGTCTCCCAATGCCAGGAGGCGAGCAGGCCGAGGACGGTGGCGGTGGCGCCGAAGGCCGTGGCGCCGAGCATGATCGTCGGTACGCTCCGCGCCCAGTACAGGGCCGCCGCGGGCGGGGCGATGAGGAGTCCGAACACCAGCAGGGTGCCGACGACGTGGAAGGAGGCGACCACGGCGAGGGTGACCAGACCGAGCAGGACGGCGTGCGCGACCCGTGGGGCCAGGCCCAGGGTGTGCGCCTTACGCGGGTCGAAGGCCAGGGCCAGGAAGGCCCGGTGGCCGAGTGTCGCGACCACGAGTGCCACGGCCAGTGAGAGTCCCAGGTGGAGCAGGTCACGTTCCCGGACGGCCAGGACGTCTCCGAAGAGGAAGGCGGTGAGGTCGACGGCGAAGGACGCCGAGTGGGAGACCAGGATCACCCCCACGGAGAGCATCCCCACGAACAGCAGACCGATGCTCGTGTCCTGGGAGAGACGGCGGGAACGCCCCAGTGCCGTGATCCCCGCGGCCATGGCGCCCGCCGCCAGCGCGGCCCCCAGGAACAGGCTCTGTCCGAGGAGGGAGGCCAGGGCCACTCCGGGCAGCATGCCGTGGGACATCGCGTCCCCGAGGAACGCCATGCCCCGCAGGACCACCCAGGTGCCCGCGATGGCGCAGATCGCCGAGACCAGGACCCCGGCCCACAGCGCGCGCTGGACGAAGACGACCCCGAAGGGCTCGATCAGTGCTTCCATGATGCGACACACTACAACGAAAACCATTATCGTTTTCAAGTAGGGTCGAAAAAGGACGAAAGGGGTGGTCGATGTGATGCTGAACGATCTGCGCGCGGGATACGGGGAGGGGGACGTCCTCAGAGGGATCGACGCCGAGATCCCGGAGGGGGCCGTCACCGCGCTGGTGGGGTCCAACGGCTCCGGAAAGTCCACCCTGCTCGGCGTCCTTGCCGGAACGATCTCCCCCAGGACGGGCACCGTGACCCCGCGTCGGAGGGTCCGCCCCGCCTTCGTGGTGCAGCGCGGAGCCGCCCCCGACTCCCTGCCCCTGACCGTGCGCGCCACAGTGGCCATGGGTCGCTGGGCGCATCGCGGGTTCTGGCGTCCCCTGAACCGTCACGACCGCGCCGTGATCGACCGCTGCCTGGAACGGACCGGCATCGCCGACCTCGCCGGACGCAGACTGGGAGAACTGTCCGGCGGTCAACGCCGAAGGGCCCTGCTCGCCCAAGGGCTGGCCCAGGAGACGGACCTACTGCTACTCGACGAGCCCTCGACGGGGCTGGACCACGAGGCGGGAGAACGGATGCGCGCGACCATCGCCGAGGTCGCCGCCGAGGGCGTGACCGTCGTCCACGCCACACACGACCCCGAGGAGATCCGGGCCGCGGACCATCGTCTGGTCCTGGACCGGGGCAGGGTCGCGAGCCCCTCGGCCGCGGAGGAGCTCCTCGATCGGTTCACCCTCGCCCCCACCGACCGAGGGTGAGAAGGCCGCTGCCGGCCGCCCCTTCATGGAGCGACCGGCAGCGGAACGGGGATCAACCGATGAGCTGTCGGACCAGCTCCTCGGAGGTGGTGACCGGGAGCTTGCAGGTGAAGCCCTCGCACACGTAGGCGGTGGCCCGGCCGTCGATCGGCACCCGGTGCTCCAACAGTGGCACGCCACCGCTGTCCCTGCCGTCACCCTGGGACAGGACCGTGCCCAGCGGGGCCCAGCGCAGAACGGTGCGCACCAGCTCCTCGGTCTCCCGAGAGCCCGGTTCACCGACCACCGCGACGGCGCGCGGACCGGTGAGCAACGCCTCACCCGTGGCCAGCCCCCATCCCGCGAAACGAGGCGCCTTCTCGGCCAGCAGGGGGACCACCGACAGCGCCCCCTCGGCCGCGGCCCGATGCCGTTCGCTTCCCGTGAGCGCGGCGTAGGACAGCAACGCGGACGCGGCGGCGAAACGGCCGGAGGGGGTGGCGTTGTCCGTCGGATCCTGAGGTCGGCTGAAGAGCCTCTCGGCGTCGTCGGCCGTGTCGTAGAACCCGCCCTCGCCGTCGCCGAAGCGCTCCAGCACCGTGTCCAGCAGACCACCGGCCTCGCGCACGTAACGGGCCTCGCCGGTGACACCGTGGAGTGCGATCAGCCCCTCGGCCAGATCCGCGTAGTCCTCCAGGACGCCGGCGCTCGGCCCAGGACGGCCGTCACGCGAGGTCCGCACCAGACGCCCGTAACGCAGATGCACGTCGAGGATCAGATCCGCGGCGTCACGGGCCGCGTTGATCCACCCCGGGCGGCCCAGCAGGGCACCCGCCTCGGCCAGGGCCGCGATCGCCAGCCCGTTCCAGGCGGCGACCACCTTGTCGTCCCGGGCGGGCGGCACCCGCTCGGCCCGCGCGGCCGACAGGGCGGCCCGCACCCGGTCGTAGCGCTCGACGTCGTCGGGGTCGACCCGCAGCTGGAGCACCGAGGCGCCCCGTTCGAAGGTCCCCTCCTCGGTCACCCCGAACAGCGCGGCCGCCCAGGCCCCGTCCTCGTCACCCAGGACCTCGCGCAGTTCGGCCGGCGTCCACACGTAGTAGACGCCCTCCTCCCCCTCACTGTCGGCGTCCAGGGCCGAGGCGAACCCGCCCTCGGGGGTGCGCAGGTCGCGCAGCATCCAGTCGGCCGTCTCCTGGGCCGCCCGCAACAGCAGGGCGCGTTCCGTGTCGGCGGCCGGATCCGTCCCCGAAGGTCGTCGGCTCAACCGTACGTAGGCGCGCAGGAGCAGGGCGTTGTCGTAGAGCATCTTCTCGAAGTGGGGGACCACCCAACCCCGGTCCACCGAGTAGCGCGCGAACCCCCCGCCGATCTGGTCGTAGATCCCTCCCCGCGCCATGGCCACCGCCGTCCCGCCCGCCATGAGCGCCGCCGGCGTGGGCTCGTCGGCGGTCTGGAAGGGGAAGGTCCGCTCGTGCTGCGCGGTGAGGAACGACAGCAGCATCGACGGCGGGAACTTCGGTTCGTCGCCGAACCCGCTGTTGGCGGTGTCGTAGTCGCGGATCAGCCCTTGGACCGCCAGGTCCAGGTCGGCCGCGGTCGGCGGCGGAGAGGCGGCCAGTCGGCGGGGGGCGCCGAGCGCCTCCACCACCCGCCTGCCCTGGTCGAGGAGGTCCGCGCGCTTGTCACGCCACGCGGCGGCCACGCCTTCGAGCAGGCGACGGAAGTGATCCCTGGGAAAGTAGGTACCGCAGTAGAAGGGCGCGCCGTCGGGCGAGGCGAACACGGTCATGGGCCAGCCGCCCTGACCGGTCATCGCCTGGGTCGCCTCCATGTAGACGGCGTCGACGTCGGGGCGTTCCTCACGGTCGACCTTCACGTTGACGAACAGGGAGTTCATCAGGCTCGCGGTGGCCGGATCCTCGAAGGATTCGTGGGCCATGACGTGGCACCAGTGGCAGGCCGCGTAGCCGACCGAGATCAGGACGGGCACGTCGCGGCGGCGGGCCTCGGCGAAGGCCTCCTCACCCCAGGGCCACCACTCCACCGGATTGTCGGCGTGCTGCAACAGGTACGGGCTGGTCGCGTCGCTCAGACGATTGGGCATACACCCACTCTGCCAGGCCGCTCCGGAACGGAGCCGTCCCGTGCCTCCCGGACTCGGGCCTCAGCGCCGGAGCACGATCTTCCCGACGGTCCGTCCCGTTCCGCTCTCCTCCAGCGCGTTCTTCACGCCTTCCAGTGTCAGCGGGAGGGTACGAGAGACGTGGACGTGGACCCGGCCGCTCTCGACCGACTCGTTCACCCGCCGCAGAAGATCTCCGGAGGCCTTGAGGAAGACGGAGACGTAGTTCGTTCCTCGTGGCCCCGCGCCCCGCAGTCTACGAGCGGTGATCGTCGAGAGGAGACGGGCGGCGGAGGCCACCGTGACCACCCCGTCCTCGTCACGCGCGATCGTCACGAACCGTCCCCCCGGCCTCAGGACGTACCGCGCGTGCACCCACTGCTCCCGACCGCCGACACAGTCGATCACCACGTCGAACGAGCCCGGCCCGAGAGCGGACGACACGTCGATCTCATTCCTGTCGATGACCTCGTCCGCCCCCATGGAGCGCACGAACTCCCGATTCCGCGCGCTGGACACCCCCACCACGAAAGCCCCGGCCGCACGTGCCATCTGCACGGCGAGGTGACCGACGCCTCCGGACGCCCCGATCACCACGACGCGGGTTCCGAACGTGACGCGGCCACGATCCAGGCAGGTCATCGCCGTCTGCGCCGCGAGTGGGAGGCCTGCTGATTCCACGAAGCCGAGGCCCGCCGGAACGGAGGCGAGCAGCCCGGCGCGTACGTTGACGTACTCCGAGGCGCCGCCTCCATCGACTTCGTTGTCGGCGTGCACTCGGTCGCCCACTCGGAACGAGGTGACCCCGTCTCCGACCTCGGTGACGACACCGGCCAGGTCGAACAGCGGACTGAAGGGGAAACGACGACGGGTGATGAGACGTCGGTTCCCCTCGATCAGGTGGCGATCGATGGGGTTGACCGCCGCCGCCCGCACGTGGACCTGCACTTCCCCGGGGCCGGGGGCCCGAACGGGGAACGTCTCGGACAACGCGAGGACATCGCGTACGGCTCCATAACGGGTCTGCACGATCGCCCGCTGCGTCCTGGGCGCCGGGTGGGAGGGCATCGAGGGGACTCCTTGAGCGAGAACCGGTCCGTCACATGACACGAGAGGGGTGCGTGGAGGAGGAGACCGGAGGAGAGATCGCCGGGAAGATAACCGACTCATGGTCCATTATTGTACAGGAAGTTCAATAGTGGGCCCTGGGATCGGGAGAGGCTATTCTCAAGGCATGACGAAGTCGTCCGGCGAGCCCGAGGATCCGCGTGTGACACGCACGCGACGCGACGTGATCAGAGCGAGCGCCGCGTCGCTTCTGGAGAGGGGATGGACGGCGACGACGCACGCCGAGGTCGCGCGGCGGGCCGGGTACTCGAAGGCGACCATCTACGCGCACTGGCCCACACCCGTCGACCTCATGCGGGACACGATCGCCCGAATCTGCGAGGACACCACGCCACCGCCGATGGGTGGAGATCTCCGTGAGGACCTTCACACCTCTTTGAGCGCACTCGCGTGGACACTGTCGGAAGGTCGGTACGACCGTTTGATGGCGAGTGTCATCGAACACGCGGGCGATGACGAAGACGCGCGAGAGCTACAAGAGCGTCTGTACGAGACCGCCACGGCCGGGATCCGCGACGTCCTCACCTCGCACCTCCGGCGCGACGACGTCGAGCCCTGCCTGGCCATGCTCGTCGGCGCGGTCCTCGTTCGAGCGACCTACGAGGGGAGGTCGGTGCCTCCCGGGTTCATCACCGACATCATCGACCGCGCTCTCACCGACGTCGAGCACGGGGACGGCCACTGAACCCACCGCACGACGCCGTCTCACGGCGTGCGGTGGCGCGGACCGGTCGTGTCGCTCAGACGATCGGGCGTACACCCACTCCGCCAGGCCGCCCCGCGAGGAGGCCCGGACGATCCGTGCCCGAAAGCGGGTCACAGCGTGGAGAGGGAAACGCCCCCGCAGGTGCGCGGCGGGGGCGTCCACCTCACTTCTCGGTGTCCTTCTGCTTCTCCACGGCCGCCGCCCGCGAGGCCGACGCGGAGGCGGACTCGGAGGAGGTGCGGATCGCTTCGTCGCTGCTCTGCTCACCGCGCACGACCAGCAGCTTGCCGGTCATGCTGCGCATCAGGAAGTAGAGGGCGACGCCGATCGCGAAGACGGCGAGGAAACCGAGGACACCGGGCGTGACGGTGTCCTTGTCCAGCGCGAAGCTATTGGCGAGCACCGGAGCGGACACGAGAAGGGTGTTCATGGAACTCATACTCTCACTGCCTCGCGGACACCTGCGAAGAGGTCCTTCTCAGGGACCTCCGTGTCCACGAGGGAACGGACGAGGTGGTAGTCCTCGGTCGGCCAGGCCTCGGCGACGATCTCGTTGGGAACCGCGAACCAGAAGCCGTTCGGGTCGATCTGGGTGGCGTGCGCCCGAAGCGCGTCGTTGGCGACCTCGAAGTACTCGCTGCAATGGACACGGGTGGTGATCTCCCACCGGCGACGCTCCATGTCCTTCACCCGGGCGGCCCACTCCTCGAACGGGTTCTCCATCCCGTGCGCGGCCAGGGTCCGGGCGAGGGCGTCGAAGCGTTCGGGCGGGAAGCCCACGAAGTAGTACAGCTTGAGCGGCTGCCAGGGCTCCCCCGCCTCGGGGTAGG
This sequence comes from Nocardiopsis sp. LDBS1602, assembly GCF_035818715.1. Taxonomy (NCBI): domain Bacteria; kingdom Bacillati; phylum Actinomycetota; class Actinomycetes; order Streptosporangiales; family Nocardiopsidaceae; genus Nocardiopsis; species Nocardiopsis sp. LDBS1602. The sequence continues at coordinate 161,443 of NZ_JAYLVW010000009.1, forward strand.
CCTCGGGCTCGGGAGCGGCGTCGAAGGCGTGCATCGACGCCTTGTGGGTCATGATGTGGTCGGGGTGCGGATAGCCGCCGTTCTCGTCGTAGGTGAGGATCACGTGCGGACGGAAGCGACGGATCGCCGCGACCAGCGGGGCCGCGGCCTCCTCCACCGGAAGGGTCGCGAAGCACCCTTCGGGCAGGGGCGGCAGCGGGTCGCCCTCCGGCAGGCCGGAGTCGACGAACCCGGCGAACTCCTGCTCGATGCCGAGGATCTCGCGGGCGCGGTCCATCTCCTGGCGACGCACCTCCGCGATGTTCTCTCGGATCTCGGGGCGCTCCATCGCGGGGTTGAGGATGTCACCGCGTTCGCCACCGGTCATGGTGACGACCAGCACTTCGGCGCCCTCTTGGACGTAGCGCGCCATCGTGGCGGCACCCTTGCTGGACTCGTCATCGGGATGGGCATGAACGGCCATAAGCCGCAGGCGCTCGGACAACGAAGGCTTCTCCTTGGCTCTGTCGACGACCACTGGGCACAGGCGTCCGCCACCACCCCGGATGTCACGGCGTGGACGACTCACGTGCGGGCCGCGTAGGGGGGCTGTCAGGTCGGGGATATCTTAGACAACACCATTCCCTTGCTCGGAGATTCCCAATGGCAGCGACCCCGGAAGATGACGCCGTGAACAGTGCAGATCCAGCTCCGGCACTACGCAAACACCACGGCAACGGGCCTCTCTTCTTCATCGTCGGCACCATCTTCGCGGTCGCGGTCACCATCGGCTGGGGTATGTCCGTGATGAACTACAGCGGGCTGAGCGGAGACGTCTTCCACCAGGTGGTCACGGTGTCCGCGCCCTCCTCCTCCGAGGCACGGATCTCCTTCGAGGTGAACAGCCGCGGCGGCGCCGAATGCCTGCTCCGGGCCCTGGACGCCCAGATGGTCGAGGTCGGTACCGCGAGGGTCGAGGTCGAGGGCGGGAACCGGATGGTCCAGACGGACGTTGAAACGGTTCGACAGGCGGCCACGGTAGAAGTGGCCTCATGCAGGGAACAAGGTTCGCAAGACTGATCGACCGAACGGCCCCTCGCCTCTGATCGACGACCGGGGGTGGGGTCCGGACCCCCGAGAACACGACACCGAGCGCGATCGCGCTCGGTGATATTCTCGTAAGTTCAGCTCTGGCCGCCTGGTGGCCTTTGCTACGAGTACACAAGGAGTTCCCGTGACCCAGACCCGCGATGACAACGTCACCTGGCTCACCCAGGAGGCGTATGACCGGCTCAAGGGAGAGCTGGACCACCTGTCGGGGAGTGGGCGCATCGAGATCGCGGAAAAGATCGAGGCCGCCCGGGAAGAAGGCGACCTCAAGGAGAACGGCGGCTACCACGCCGCCAAGGAGGAACAGGGCAAGATGGAGGCCCGCATCCTCCAGCTCACCGAGATCCTGCGCACCGCGCGGGTCGGCGAAGCGCCCCACACCGAGGGCGTGGTCGGCCCCGGCATGACCATCACCGTCAAGTTCGACGGGGATGACGAGGAGGTCACCTTCCTGCTCGCCTCCCGTGAGGAGAGCGGCTCCCCCATCGACGTGTACTCCCCCAAGTCCCCCCTCGGCTCCGCCATCAACGGCAAGCGCGTGGGCGAGAGCGTCAGCTACACCCTGCCCAACGGCAAGAGCCTCGGCGTGGACATCATCGACGCGGTCCCTTACAGCGGCATGTGAGACCACGACCGAACGAGGTCCGATCATGCGCGGAGGGGCGGCACCGGCCGCCCCTCCGCGCATGTGTCGTGCTCGCTCCACCACGGCTCTGGGTACTCTGCGGAGGCGTCCCCCGATCGCTGAGACCCCTCCGAACCGAGAGAGCGGCAGCCGTATGTCTTCTCCCCACTGGCACCCGCACGGCCCCCACCAGGGTGGACCTCACCCTTTGAACGGGGGGCGGGTCCCCGAGGGCCCCTCGTACCCCGCGGTCCCTCGAGGGGAGCCCGGACGCCCTGGGAACGCCCCGACCCCCGCGGGTTTCGGACTACGTCTGACGGCCCGGCTGATCGACTACCTCTTGGCCGCCTTCACCGCGCTCCTCTTCTTCATGCTGATGGCCGGTCTCGTGGCGGTGCTGACCGGGAACCCGGACGGTACCGACGGCGAGGTCAACGTCTGGATCTTCCTCTTCTTCTTCGGCTGGGGCGTGCTGCTGTTCTTCTACGACTGGCTCTATCTGGTCACCTGGGGACGCACGCTCGGCAAGATGATCGTGGGCATCAAGGTGATCGACGCCGGAGGCGGCGACCGCCTCGGGCAGAAGCAGGCGGTCGTCCGTTCCTCCCTGTTCTGTCTCCCCCAGACCCTCCCCTGCCTCGGCAACATCGTCTCCCTCGGCCTGGCCATGGGCATGCTCAGCGATGACCGCGCGCGGGCCGTGCACGACCGCGCCGCCGGCACCCTCGTCGTCAAGACCCGCTAGCGCGCCCCCGACCAGGGGGTGTGACCCGCACCCGCCCTCCCACACCCCCCAGGGGTGTGACCATCACTCGGTCTCCTACCTTGCCTCGGGGGGTCGCCCGTTCGGGCGCCGGCGGGGTTCTGGAGGTGCCGCAGGTGGGGTCGCGAGGAACGAGTGACCACACCGAAGGTGCCGAAGGTTCCCGCCTCCCTTGGCGCCCGAACACGCGCCGAAGCGCCGGCGGAGGCGCAAAGCGAACACAGATCAAGGCTTGCCGGGAAGGCAGTACGGGGCCTCGGATCCCCCTTGGGCGAAGGCCGCGGGGATGTAGTGGCCCTCACCGATCCGGTACCAGACGTCGCTGACGCCGTTGGGGCCGGTGGCGGGGTCGCCGATGACCTGGCAGGCCACGTCGACGTTGGCCTTGTGCGCGGCCAGGCCGATCGTGTCGTAGTGGGTCCCCGGTCCGGTGCGCACGATCACCGGGTCGCTCTGGGTGGCGGTGGTGACCTCCGCGCGGTCGCGGTATTCGGCGGTCCACAGGTAGTCGACCTCCACCCAGCCGTTGGTGGGCAGTTGGAGGCCTTCGTTGAAGGCTCCGTCGGCGAGGTCGATGCCGGCGGGGTTCTGTACGCGGCGGCCGAAGCCGTCCAGGCCGTCGTTGTGCCCCTCGGTGTAGGCGGCCTGGGCCTGGGGGCGACCGCGGTCGAGGTCGCGCCAGGACTCGCGATCGTCGTTCCAGTGGTCGTCGGTGATGTTCCAGGGGCCCACGTCCCAGACCGGCAGGTAGGCGCAGCGCGGGTCGTGGTTCTCGGTGTCCCCCTCGGCCTTGGGACCCAGTGCTCCGGTGCTGCACACCCTGACCGTGTATTCGCCGCCGCCTCGGGTGGAGAGCCCTCGGCGCGAGGGCAGGGCGACGAAGTGGTCGTCGGGGCGCACCGTGTGGCCGTTGGCGGTGGTCTCGCCCACGAGTCCGATCCTGGTGGCGAAGAGTCGGGCGGAGAACGGTCGGGGCACGTCGTCGCCCTTGGCGGCCTCTCCCGTGCCTCCGTCCGGGCTCTCGGAGTCCGAGGGACCCTTCGGGGTCTCGTCGGTGGTCGCGACGGAGGACTCCACCGGGCGCACGCGCACCTCGTCGACGGAGGCGCCGCCCTTCTCGGCCTTCGAGGACACCTCGACGCGCACCTGGACCTCGTCGACGGCCTCGGGGAGGACGACACGGCCGCCCCCGCTCCGGGTCGGCTGCCATTCGGTCCACATGCCGTCGGCCCGGTGGCCCCTCGCCTCGGTGAGGACCTCCTCGGCCTCGCCCGTGGTGCGGACGGACACGTCGACGGTGTCGGTCGGTTCGGGCAGTTCCTGTTCGGGGAAGGTCGCGAGGCCGGTGCGTCTCTTGGTGGTGTCCAGGCGTGGTGAGGCCCCCAGGTCCTCGGCCGTGTCCAGGCGCAGCGCCCCCGACGCCAGGGTCATCCCGATCCGGTCCGCGGAGGAGAGGTCCTGTTCGAGCCAGGACGCCTCGGCGGCGGCCGTTCCCGGGGTGACCATAGGGGCCAACAGGGCGAACGCCCCGAGAGCCAACAGAGGTGTGGTGGTGCGCCGGTTCTGCGCCATCGTTCCTTCTCTCGCCAAACACTCAAAGTGATGAAAACAGTCACTCTTAGTAATCACCTGAAGGTGGGCACACTCAAGGAACCCACGGCGGGGTGTTGGTGATACGGCGGTAAAAGTCCGACTCGGAAGGGTCCGTACCCGGTCAGGGGGCGAAGGCCAGGAGGCAGGCGGTGAAGCCCTGCACGTGGTTCGCGCCCGAGACGGGTCCGATCTCACCCGCCGCGAAGAAGCCCGCGACCGGGGCGGCCCCGAGCGTGCGCCGGACGGATAGGACGTCGTGGTCGGCCCGGGGGAACAGGGAGGCGCCCCGCCCGTCGCCGGAGAAGAGCAGTCCGGCGCCGACCGCGTGCTCGGCCCCGAACTCCGCGAGCCGACGCGCGAGGTCCTCGTCCGCGGTGTCCGCGTCGTGGACCTGGAAGCGGACCGTCTGTCCGACCTCCACCATGTCGCCGATGGTGAGCGCGCCCAGTTCCTCGTCGGCGCTCACCAGGCTGCGGATGAGGAAATCGCCCTGTTCGTGGTGGTCGGCGTACTCGTCGACCGCGATGCCCAGGTGCAGCCCCTGCTCGGCCAGTTCACGGTCCTCGTCGGAGAGCCGCTCGACCAGGCTCTCCAGCCTCTCGTAGGCGTTGACCCCGGCCAGTTCCATCACGAGGTTGCCCTCGGCCTTGGTGACGGTCATGTTGGGTCCGATCGGACGGCAGCCCTGGCTGACCACGGTGCCCAGCACACCGTCCCCGCCGACCAGGACCCCCACGGCGCCGTTGAGGGCCACCTCTCCCTCACAGAAGAGCCGGACCGAACCCTCGCCCCGCAGGCCGTCGGCCATACCGCCGACCAGCGGCAGCCCTCCCAGGGCCGCGGTGGTCTCGCGGACGAACGCCTGGGTGGGGAACTCGTAGGGGTTGGTGAGCAGGATGCCCACCCGATCGTTCGGGCTCGGTTCGCGCATGCCGACCACGGCGAGGTGGTCCCCCTCGACCATGGTGTCCAGCCAGAACGGGGTGAGCTCCACCCCGGGGAGACGGGCGCACCATACGCTGACGGCGCCCTGACCCTCGACCCCTCGGCCCCCACCGATCACACCGGTGGCGCTGCACCCCAGGGTGACCGCTCCCCCGGACAGTTCCATGACCCGGGTGCCCGCGAGCGTGACCTCCTCCGGGTCCTCACCGCTGACGAAGAAGCACACGAGGTCGGCGGGCCCGTCCACCTGCTCCAGGGCCTGGAGTACGGCGCGCTCGGCCGCGTTCACGAGGTCGGCCCCCGTCGTCAGAGCATCGCCGAACCTTGCCACACCGCCACCCCGCCTTCACCGACCGCGCGGCCGGCTCTGGAGACCTTGTCGTCCCATTCTTCCATCCCTGCTTCAGACAGGGACTTTCCTTCAGCCGCCCCCTCAAACCCCCGACGGGCCTACACTGCTTGCCGTGATCCACCCCCCGTCCCCTCCGAGCGGGCTCCCGAGCACACGTGGCGCCCTGCGAGAGTCCGGCCATGTCCATCGTTCCACCTCGGCCGAGATCCGGGAGAACCTCTTGGCCCGGATGGGCGCGGGCCTGCCCCGCTTTCCGGGGATCCACGGGTTCGACCGCACCGTCCTGCCCGCGTTGGAGCGCGCGTTGCTCGCCGAGCACGACGTGGTGCTGCTGGGCGAACGCGGCCAGGGCAAGAGCCGCCTGATCCGTACCCTGGCGGGGTTGTTGGACGAGTGGTCGCCCTCGGTGGCCGGATGCCCGATCAACGACCATCCCTACGCCCCTGTCTGTCCGGTGTGCGTACGTCGGCTATCGGAGGAGGGGGACCGGCTCCCCGTCCGCTGGCGGGGTCGGGACGAACGGTACGGAGAGAAACTCGCCACGCCCGACACCGGCACCGCCGAGCTGGTCGGCGACGTGGATCCGGGTCGATTGGCCGAGGGGCGTTCACTGGGCGATCCGGAGACGATCCACTACGGCCTGCTGCCGCGCGCCAACCGGGGCGTCCTCTGCGTCAACGAACTCCCCGACCTGCCGCCCCGGGCCCAGGTGGCGCTGTTCGACGTGTTGGAGGAGCGCGACCTCCAGATCCGCGGATACAGTCTGCGGCTGCCGCTGGACCTGGTGCTGGTGGCCAGCGCCAACCCCGAGGACTACACCGGTCGGGGCCGGATCCTCACACCGCTCAAGGACCGTTTCGGTTCTCAGGTGCGTACCCATTACCCGCCCGACCTGGAGCACGAACTGACCCTGCTCGGGCAGGAGGCCCGGCTGCCGGAGGGCACGGTGGTGCCCTCGCATCTGTTGGAGACGGTGGCCCGTTTCGCCCGGCTGGTCCGGGACTCCGCTCGGGTGGATCGACGATCGGGGGTCTCGGTGCGTCTGACCGTGGCCGCCGCCGAGACCATGGCCGCGTCGGCCCTGCGCAGGGCGGCTCTGACCGGCGAGGACGCTCCGGTGGCCCGGGTCTGTGATCTGGCCGGCGTGGTGGAACCTCTGTTGGGCAAGGTCGAGTTCGAGATCGGCTCCCAGGGGCGCGAGTTCGACGTCCTGGAGACCCTTCTGCGCAGGGCCGTGGCCGAGACCTTCCGGTCGCGCCTGGGCGAGGCCGACCTGGACCCCCTCGGCGACCGTTTCTCCGGCGGGGGCACGGTGGAGAGCGGGGACCTGGTGGGCGCGGCCGAACTGCTGCGCAGGGTGGGGACGGTACCCGGACTGTCCGGGTTGATCGAGCGGGCGGCGCCCGAGGAGGAGGACGGCCCGCCCACACCGGGGCTGGCCGCCTCCGTTCTGGAGTTCGCGTTGGAGGGCCTGTACCTGGAGCGCCGGTTGTCCAAGGACACCTCGGCCGACGGGGGTGTCTACCGTCTCTGAGCGGTACGGGCCGACACGGCGGGGCGGGGCTCTCGGGGCCGGAGGGACGTGGTCCCGTTACCGGTCCTACTCGGGCGGGCCCGACCCCCTGGCCGACGAGGACCGCTCCGCCGCCGAGGGTTCGACGCGAGAGGAGGCGTCGACCGATCGCGGCCCCTCGGTCCCGTCCGAGGGGTACGCGGCCGTTCCACCGGGCCGCGGGGCGGGCGGCCCCGCCGTCCCCCTGTGGCCCGGGGCCCGGTCCGGACGCGAACCGACCTCGGCCGAACTGCGCCGACTCGGTGAGGAGGCTCTTCGGGAGATCGAGGCGGCCGCCGGGCCGGCCCCCGGTTCCCGTCCCGGCGTCTTCGGAGCCGGGGGTGAGCCGACCGGGGCGAGCCTGCCCCGCGACGAACTCGACCGTCCTCTGGACCCGGTCGCGAGCGTGCGCGAGGCGGTCCTGCGCCGTGCCGCGGGCGGCGTGGCCGAGGGCCGGGCCGCGCTGCTCTCCGAGGATCTGCGGTACGCCGAGACCGGACCGGAGCGTTCGGCGTCGGTGTTCCTGCTGGTCGACCTGTCCCCCTCCATGGCGATCCGGGGATTGCACGAGGCCGCCGCGCGGACCGCCCTGGCCCTGCACGCCCTGGTCCGGATCCGGCACCCCGAGGACCGGGTGACGGTGATCGGCTTCGGGGAGCGCGCGCGGGAGATGGGCCCGGTCGACCTGGTCGCGCACGAGGGACCTCGAACACCCGGCACCAATCTGCACCACGCCCTGCGGCTGGCCCGTACCGGGTCGCGGTCGCGTCGGGGCGCCCGCCGGGCGGTCATGGTGATCACCGACGGGGAGCCCACGGCCCACCTGGACGAGGAGGGCCGGCCCCGATTCTCCTGGCCGCCCTCTCCTCGTACGGCGGAGGTCACCGGCGCCGAACTGGACGCGACGCTGGCCGAGGGCGCCGAGGTGACGTTCTTCCTCATGGCCGACGACGAGCGTCCGCGCGCCTTCCGCCGCTCGCTGTCCGAGCGGCCGGGCGTACGGGTCGTGGACACGACCTCGGAGACACTGGGCCCCGCGGTGATCGGCCGTTATCCGCGCGGGTCCTTCTGAGTCAGCGTTCGAAGACGTTGACGTCCGGGTCCGGCAGCCACGAGCTTTCGGGGACCTCGCCGCCCGCGTAGAGGAGCTGATGGCGATCGGCCGGCATGAGCGTCACGGTGAAGCGCAGGGGGCGCTCCCCTTGGTAGACCACCCGTTCCTGGAGAAGCAGAGGGATACCCGGCCCCATGCGGAAGGTCTCGGCCTCGCTCGTGGAGGGCATCCGGGCTCCCACGATGTCGCGGTTCCACTCCTCGTGGAAGCCGAGTTCGCGCAGGGCCGCCCCGACCCCCTCGTTCAGGTGCTCCGGGGACATCAGCACGGTGCCTCCGGCGATCCCGAAGGGCAGGTAGGTGATCTGGGACTGCCACAGGGCCCCGTCGACGTAGCGGTTCGAGGAGCGGATCACGACCAGTCCGCTCCCGGGCTTCTCGCCCAGACGTCGGGCCACCTTGGCCCGCATGGTGTCCAGGCTGACCTTGACCCTCTCGTCGACGTCGAGGTGACCGGCCTTCCGGAGGTGGGCGCGGTAACCGCTCTCGAAACGTTCGGAGTCCTCCCCCGAGAGGGGGGTGGCCAGGTGGATGATCGGCCGGGGGTCGGCGGCGAAGGCACCGCGGCCGGCGACGATGGAGATACGTCCCTCGTCCTGGAGGAGGCGCATCCCCAGACGGGCGGTGGCCCGGGAGACGCCCAGCTCCTCGGCGAGCTCCTCCTCCCCCGGCAGTCGTTGGCCCGGTTCGAAGTCGCCCTTGGCCAGGGCCTCGCGGAGATGATCGGCGACAAGGGTCTTCTTCGACATGCTCATACGCTGTGTCAATCCCGGTGGTAGGCCTTGAGGTCGCCGTGCTCGAACTGGTAGCGGATGCTGTGCCCGGCGTACACAGTGTGCACCAGGCGGATGGGCCGCTCCGTCGAATAGTCGGTCCGGTGGACGGTCAGGACGGGGACGCCGGGCGGCAACTCCAGTTCGTCGACCTCCTGGGGAGTGGGCATCCTGGTGGCCAGCTCGTCCACGTAGCCCACCTGCCGGTGTCCGTGCTCCATGAGGACCTCCAGGGCGCTCTCCACGTCCTCAGGCAGCATGAGCGGGGTGTTCTCGACCAGGTCCATCGGATAGAACGCGGAGCTGATCGATCCGGAACGGCCGCCGGAGAACCGGTGCATGCGTCGCACGACGGTCATGGTGCCCTCGGGGACGCGCAGGCGGGAGGCGACGGCGGTGTCGGCGCTGAGGAGTTGGAGCTCCTCCAGGGTCAGGCCGCTCATGTTCGACTCGTTGAGCCCACCGGGCCCGCCCTTGCCCCGGGTGGCGTAGAAGGTCTCCGGTACGACGTCCTGGACGTAGTGTCCACGCCCCGGCCTGCTCACGATGAGCCCCTGGTTGCGGAGCATTCCCAGGGCCAGGCGGACGGTGTTGCGCGAGGCCTCGAAGCGCTCCTCCAGCTGCTTCTCCGAGGGGAGTTGGCCGCCGGGAGGAAGGCTTCCGCCCTGGATCTCCCTGCGCAGGGTTCGAGCGATCTGTCGATATCGGCTTTCGGCCCGCATAAGTCCGCCCCCTCGAGGGTATAAGACCAACACCTCAGCTTGTACCAACAAGCTGAGCGGTATTGCCAACAGAACAGGTCCATCGGGTTCGATCGAGCCCATCCTATAGAGGAACGCCACTCTCGGTACACACCGAGTTCACCCCTGACGACCCGGTTCCGACCCCACCGGGCACCGCCACCACAGAGGCCTCTCACACCCCACTGGAACAGGGAAAAGATGAGAACCGCTGCCACGTCTCCCTCACGCACGAGGGGGCCGTACAGGAGCTGACCCCACCCCTTCCCCAAAGGAGAACACCGTGGAGACCACGTTCATCGTTCTGATCCTCGTCGGCATCGTCCTGCTCGGCCTGTCGGCCGGCTTCCTCCTGGCCATCTCCATCGGGATCCGCCGCCAGGACCGTCGAGGCGGTTACCGCTCCCTGCGCGATGAGGAGCTCGACAGCACCCTGGGCAACACCGGGCGCTACATCTGTGGCCTGCGCTTCCGCGAGCGACGCCCCGCCGCGGCCCCCTTCACGGCCCCCTCGGAGGACCGCGCTCCGACCGCGGCCTGAGCACCGGACCACCCCGCCCGAGACCACGCCCACCCCGCCGGGACCACGCGGGGGACGAACCCCGAGGACGCCGCGCCGGGCCCGGCCGAAAAGCCGGGGCACCCGCGCGGCAGCGCCGCGCGGGCCCACGACTCAGCCCTCCAGGGCCTGCTCCAGGTCGGCGACCAGGTCGTCACCGGACTCGATGCCCACCGAGATCCGCACCAGGTCCGCCGGGACCTCCAGCGCCGAACCCGCCGTCGAGGCGTGCGTCATCCGGCCCGGGTGCTCGATGAGCGACTCGACCCCGCCCAGGGACTCGCCCAGGGTGAAGACCTTCGTCCGCTCGCACAGCTCCAGCGCAGCCTTCTCACCGTCGCGCAGCTCGAAGGAGACCATCCCGCCGAAGGCGCGCATCTGCCGCTCGGCGATCTTGTGGCCCGGGTGGGAGTCCAGCCCCGGGTAGTACACGCGCCGCACCGCCGGGTGCCCTTCGAGCGCGGCCACGACCCGCTCGGCGTTCTCGCTGTGCCGGTCCATCCGCACGCCCAAGGTCTTGACCCCGCGCAACGTCAGCCAGGCGTCGAAGGGGCCCGCGACCGCGCCCATGGTGTTCTGGTGGAAGGCCAGCCGCTCCCCCAGTTCGGCGTCGGCGACGATCAGCGCCCCGCCGACCACGTCGGAGTGGCCGCCGACGTACTTGGTGGTGGAGTGCACGACCACGTCGGCGCCCAGGGTGAGGGGCTGCTGTAGGTAGGGCGAGGCGAACGTGTTGTCGACGACGTGGAGGGCGCCGCCGTCGTGCGCGATCCGCGCGACCGTCTCGATGTCGGTGATGCCCAGGAGCGGGTTGGTGGGCGTCTCGGTCCACACGACCTTGGTCTCGGGACGCATCGCCGCGCGCACCGCCTCGACGTCGGTCTGGTCGACCGCGTCCCAGGAGACGCCCCAGCGCTCGACCACCTTGGAGATGAGGCGGAAGGTGCCCCCGTAGGCGTCACCGGGGATGATGATGTGGTCGCCCGGGGAGAGCACCGTGCGCAGCAGGGTGTCCTCGGCCGCCATGCCGGAGGCGAAGGCCAGCCCGCGCGCGCCGGACTCCAGCGCGGCCAGGCACTCCTCCAGGGCGGTGCGCGTGGGGTTGGCGGTGCGGGAGTACTCGTACCCCTGGCGCAGTCCGCCCACGCCGTCCTGGGCGTAGGTACTCGTCTGGTAGATCGGCACGACCACGGCTCCGGTACCGGCGTCCGGTTCCTGGCCCGCGTGGATGGCCCGTGTTTCAAACCCGTCGAACTTCATGGGGCCACCCTAGTACCCGGATACCCCTCCAGACCCCCTGTCAACAGGGAGATCTCACGCCTCACACGCCCCATCGCGACCATACGACTCCGACGGTCGGACATTCCGGACGGAACCTTCTTCGCCCGGCCCGCGAGCGGCTTCTCAGGCCGGCGGGAAACGGGTGGCCGATCCCGGTTCCGGGGGCTCGACCGGAGCCTCGGGAGGCAGACCGGTGACCGGGGTGGGGACCCGGGTGGGGGTCCCCGACTCGCGCAGCGGCGGATCCCAGCCGAGCTCGGGGTCGTGGCGGCGCACGACCCGACCGGGGATCCCGGCGATGACGGCGTGATCGGGGTAGGTGCCGGGCCGCACCACGGTTCCGGCGGCCACCACCGAGTTCCTCCCGAGGTGGACACCGGGCAGGATCACGGAGTTGGCGCCGAGCCAGCTTCCCGCGCCGATGCTCACCGGAGCGTCCACCGGCCACTGGAGGCCGACGGGGATCTCGGTGTTGGAGTAGGAGTGGTTCTGGTCGGTGATGTAGACGTAGGGGCCGGTGTAGACGTGGTCGCCGATGTCGATCGACTTGTGTGCGACGACGTGCGAACCGCGGCCGATCGCGCATCCGGAGCCGATCCGGACCACGGTCCCCTCACCGAGGTCGTAGTCGGGGCCCATCCCGGCGGCCAGGGTGATGTCACCGCCCAGGACGGTGTGCACCCCGATCTCGATCCAGGGTTCGCCGTACAGCGTGGCCACGGGGAAGGCGATCGCCGAACCGGTACCGAAGCGGGCGAACCGCCGGGCCGCCTTCGACTCGGCCCGGATCGCGCCGTGGTTCCGTGCGTACGACCAGACGGAGCGGATGATCCAGGACAAGAGCCGAGACACGCGCGCACCTACTTATTACCGATCGGTAATTCCGACTCGAACATTAGCAGTGTCCGAGTATGCGGCACTATGTCGGGCAGGCGAACACCGGGTCCCGAACGACGCTCGGTATGACGCGCGAACGTTCGGGAGACCGTCGCACGAGCCGGGGCGGACGCTCGCGCGACCGCCCCGGCGACCGGTCAACCGGACAGGTGGGCCAGCAGGTCCTGACGGGTGAGAATGCCCACGGGCTTACCGTCGCGCAGCACCACGAGGGCCCCCGAGGTGCGCAGCAGGCGGACACAGTCGCTCACCGGCGTACCGGTGCCGACGGTCGCCAGCGGCCGACCCATGTGCGTCTCCACCAGGTCGTCCAGCTCGGCCCGACCGTCGAAGAGGGCGTCCAGCAGGTCGCGCTCGGCGATGGAGCCCACGACCTCGGCCGCCATGACCGGCGGCTCCTCCTTCATGACCGGCAGCTGGGAGACGCCGTACTCGCGCATGATCGCCACGGCGGTCCCGACCGTCTCGTCCGGGTGGCTGTGCACGAAGTCGGGCATCTCGCCCTCCTTGCCGCCCAGCACCTGGCCCGCCGTGGCCTCCTCGGTCTCGGCGGACAGGAAGCCGTAGTCGGCCATCCACTCGTCGTTGAAGATCTTGCCCAGGTAGCCGCGGCCACCGTCCGGCAGCAGCACCACGATGACGTCGTCGGGGCCGGCCGTCTCGGCCACACGCAGGGCCGCCTCGACCGCCAGACCGCAGGAGCCGCCGACCAGCAGCCCCTCCTCCTTGGCCAGACGACGGGTCATCAGGAACGAGTCCTTGTCGCTGACCGCCACGATCTCGTCGCAGATCGCCGTGTCATAGGTGCCCGGCCAGATGTCCTCGCCCACACCCTCGACCAGGTACGGACGGCCGGTGCCGCCCGAGTAGACCGAACCCTCCGGGTCCGCGCCCACGATCTGCACCCGGCCCTCGGAGGCCTCCTTGAGGTAGCGACCGGTACCGCTGATGGTGCCGCCGGTACCGATGCCCGCGACGAAGTGCGTGATGCGCCCCTCGGTCTGGTCCCAGATCTCCGGACCGGTGGAGTGGTAGTGCGATTCCGGGTTGTTCTCGTTCTCGTACTGGTTGGGCTTCCAGGCGCCGGGGATCTCCCGGGCGAGCCGGTCGGAGACCGAGTAGTAGGACTCGGGGTGCTCTGGGGCGACCGTGGTCGGGCAGACCACGACCTCGGCGCCATAGGCGCGCAGCACCGACAGCTTGTCCGGCCCGACCTTGTCGGGGCAGACGAAGACGCAGCGGTAGCCCTTCTCCTGGGCCACCAGCGCAAGGCCGATACCGGTGTTCCCGGAGGTGGGCTCGACGATGGTCCCGCCCGGCTGGAGCTCACCGCTCTTCTCGGCGGCCTCGACCATCCGCAACGCGATACGGTCCTTCACCGAACCGCCCGGGTTGAAGTACTCGACCTTCGCCAGGATCGTCGGGGCCAGCCCCTCGGTGACCTTTCGCAGGCGGACCAACGGGGTGTCCCCGACCAGGTCGATGAGTGAGTCGTGTACCCGCAACTTCGCTCCTTAGCGTCATGGCGACCGGGTCTTCGGCCCGCCGGTCTCGTGTGTCCCCGGTGACGTCCGAGGCGGGTGGGCCGGATTCCGGTTCCCACATCCTGAACTCTAAGCCGTGTGGGCCGCGGACGCTCCGCCCGTTCGACCCGGTACGGAGTACCTCGCCGAGCCGCGTAGGTCCGCTGACCCCGAGGATCGGATTGTGTACCGCCGAGGTACGTGACCACCGGGTTCCCCACCGGTAACGTCGAATCGTAACCGGCCCGCACGCGGCCGGAGACGGGTCCGACGCTTCAGGGGTGCCGATGCTCAGAGCCGCACGAGCGCGACGCATCGCCGCCGCCACCGCGTTCGGCGGTGGCGGACTCACCCTCGTGGGCGGTGGAACCGTCGCCCTGCTCTACCTCCAGGCCCGGCTGGCCGCGAACGCCATCGGCACCACCCGATGGAACCGGCCCCGGGCCGACGGCCTGTACGGGACCGGTGAGGGGCCGCCGCTGCGGCTGCTCATGATCGGCGACTCCACCGCCGCCGGGTTCGCCGTGACCAGGTCCCGGGAGACGCCCGGCGCCCTGCTCGCCGCGGGGATCTCCGCCGCCTCCGACCGTCCGGTCCTGCTGCGCTGCCCCGCCACCCCGGGCGCCACCTCGGCCGACCTGGCCGGACAGGTGGAACGGGCCGGGCCCCACCACCACGACGTGGCCGTGGTGTTCATCGGCGCCAACGACGTGATCAGGCGTGTACGCCCCAACGACGCCGTCGCCTCGCTGCGCGAGGTCACCCGTGATCTGGTCGCAGCGGGCACCCCGGTGGTGGTGGCGACCTGTCCGGACCTGGGCACGGTACGGCCCATCGGCTGGCCACTGCGCTCGGTGGCCCGACGGGCCTCCCGCCAGCTGGCCGCCGCCCAGACCATCGCGGTCACCGAGGCGGGCGGCCGTACGGTCTCCCTGAGCGACCTGCTCGCCGACGACTTCCGTTCCGATCCGCTCGCCATGTTCGGCCCCGACCGCTTCCACCCCTCGGCCCGCGGATACGCGCAGGCCTCGTTCGCCGTCCTGCCGTCCGCCTGCGCCGCTCTGGGCCTGCTCCCCGAACTCGACGAGGAGGAGAGCACCCGCGGTGTCCTGCCCGTCGACCGGGCCGCCGTGATGGCCGCCGAGACACCGGGCACGGAGGTCACCCGGGCCGGCGATCGGACCGTGGACCGACGTCACGGAAAGCGCCCCGCGTTCGTCCGCGGCCCCTTCCGGCTCATGCCGTCGTCACGCGCCGTGCCCGCCGAACCCCGCGAGGAGACGGACGACGAGAACGTCGGCGCGCCCAGAGCGACCCCGGGTGGCGCGGAGGAGCCCCGTCCGGGTTAACTGGTCGGTAACAAGTTGTGCCGTGACCCGAACAAGGACGAGGAACATGCCCGAAGCAGTCATCGTCGCCACCGCGCGTTCCCCCATCGGCCGAGCCTTCAAGGGCTCCCTGAAGGACATCCGCCCGGACGACCTGACCACCCAGATCGTCGGCGCGGCCCTGGCCAAGGTGCCCGAACTGAACCCCGAGAGCATCGACGACCTCATGCTCGGCTGCGGCCTGCCCGGCGGCGACCAGGGCTTCAACATGGCCCGCGTCGTGGCCGTCCAGCTCGGCCTGGACACCGTCCCGGGCACCACCATCACCCGGTACTGCTCCTCCTCGCTCCAGACCACCCGCATGGCCTACCACGCCATCAAGGCCGGTGAGGGCGACGTGTTCATCTCCGCCGGCGTGGAGACCGTCAGCCGCTTCGTCAACGGCAGCAGCGACAACCCGCAGAACGAGAACCCGCTCTTCGCCGACGCCAAGGCGCGTACCGAGAGGCGTAAGGAGGGCGGCCAGGGCACCTGGACCGACCCCCGCGAGAACGGCGACCTGCCCGACGCCTACATCGAGATGGGCCAGACCGCGGAGAACGTCGCCGAGCTCACCGGTGTCTCCCGCGAGCGCCAGGACGAGTTCGCCGTCCGCTCGCAGAACCTCGCCGAGAAGTCGCTCGACAACGGCTTCTGGGAGCGCGAGATCACCCCGGTGACCCTCCCCGACGGCACCGTGGTCTCCACCGACGACGGCATCCGTCGCGGCACCACCTACGAGAAGGTCTCCCAGCTCAAGCCGGTGTTCCGTCCCGACGGCACCGTCACGGCCGGCAACGCCTGCCCGCTCAACGACGGCGCCTCCGCGCTGGTCATCATGAGCGACACCAAGGCCAAGCAGCTCGGCATCACCCCGCTGGCCCGCGTCGTCTCCACCGGTGTGACCGGCCTGAGCCCCGAGATCATGGGCCTGGGCCCGGTCGAGGCCTCCAAGCAGGCCCTGGCCCGCGCCAACATGGCCATCGGTGACATCGACCTCGTCGAGATCAACGAGGCCTTCGCCGCCCAGGTACTGCCCTCCGCCGACCGACTGGGCATCGACATCGACGCGCAGCTGAACGTCAACGGCGGCGCCATCGCCATCGGTCACCCGTTCGGCAGCACCGGCGCCCGCATCACCGGCACCCTGCTCAACGGCCTGCGCACCCACGACAAGACCTTCGGTCTGGAGACCATGTGCGTCGGCGGCGGCCAGGGCATGGCCGCCGTCTTCGAGCGTCTCTCCTGAGTCCTCGTAGCGCCTTGGAGGGCCCCGGACCCCGTGTCCGGGGCCCTTCGTGTTCCCGTCGTCCGTCGTGAGGGTGCCGGAACACGTGCCGGATCGCTCCCCCTCCCTCCGGTTCGGACGAAGGACCGACGAAGGTGAACGTTCCCGCTCGGGAAGGGTAAAAGCCGGCCTCCGGGACTTGTCCACTCGGTGTCCGTGGGGCATGGTCGCAGGTGAGTGCCACACGCCCAACGCACAGCGGAGGTGCCTATGTCGGTAGCCCACTCGCCGGAGATCCACGCAAAGCTCATCGAACGCATCCCGGTCGTGACCGGCCGGGGACTCCACGAGTGGTTCGACTCACTCGACCAGGGGCCGGGCCTCCTGCGCAAGGCGGACCGGACCTACTGGCTCGCCGACGAGTACGGCCTCACCCACGGATACGCACGCGCGATCGTCACCGAGTACGACCGTCGCCGCCGCGACCGGTCGATCCCGGCCCCGCGCCGCTCCGCGACCTGACCCGACACACGTGAAGGGGCCGCCCCCGGATACTCCGGAGGCGGCCCCTTCACACGTGCGAGGACGCTCGCGTCAGTCCGCGAACATCGTCTTGATGATCCAGAGCAGACGCAGGATCTCGATGTAGAGCCAGACCAGGGAGACGGTCAGACCGAAGGCGAACTGCCAGGCGAACTTGCCCGGAACGCCGGCGTTGACGCCCTCCTCGATACCGCGGAACTCCACGGCCAGGGTCAGGGCGGCCAGGACGACGAACACGACGCCGACGCCCAGACCCAGCCAGGTGGGCTCGCGCAGACCGAGGCCGCCCGCCATGAAGAAGCTGAGCACGAAGTTGATCAGCATCAGGGCCGCGGCGCCGATGACCGCGTAGGTGACGGCCTTCATGAAGCCGTCGGTGACCTTGATGATGCGGAACTTGTACAGGGCCAGCATCACGGCGAAGACCGCGACCGTACCGATGACGGCCTGGGTGACCAGTGTCGCGCCCTCACCGGGTGTACCGGTGGCCATCTCCAGCTGAGTGGCGAGCAGGGCCGAGAGGCCACCGACGAACAGACCCTCCAGAGCCGCGTAGATCAGGATCGCGACCGGGTTGGTGATCTGCTTGAACGAGATGACCAGGCCCAGGACGAGCCCGCCGAGCGCGCCCAGGACCATCAGGCCGAGGCTGAGCCCCGGGCTGAACGGGTCGAAGAGGAAGTAGTTGAGAACGCCGAAGAGAGCGACCACGCCCAGGGTCATACCGGTGCGCACGACGACGTCGTCGATCGTCATCGGCTGGTCGTCGGCCGCCTGCTGCGGGTAGGTCTGCTGGGGATAGCCCTGCTCGGGGTAGCCCTGCTGGGGGTATCCGGGCTGGCCGTAACCCTGCTGCGGGTACGGCTGTCCGTACCCCGGCTGCCCATAGCCCTGCGGACCGTGACCGGGCTGACCGTAGCCCTGCCGGGCCCCGGACTGTTGTTGGAGCGCTCGCTTGAGGACGGGGTTGGAACTCCGCATCCGCATGTCTAGTAATGGCCTTTCACGCGTGGATTGCTGCCCACAAGTTAACGTACGGGTCGGACAGCGGGTTCCGACGTCGAGGTCACCGTTGAGACACGGGAACGAGAGCGCCCGCCGCACCATCGAGGGTACGGCGGGCGCTCGGGGCTCGTGCCCCCGCTAGCCGCGGGTGACCAGGGAACGGGCCAGGAACAGCACGTTCGCCGGACGCTCGGCCAGACGACGCATGTAGTAGCCGTACCACTCGTCGCCGTAGGGGACGTAGACGCGCATGCGCTTGCCCTCGGCGGCCAGACGCACCTGCTCGTTGTCCCGGATGCCGTAGAGCATCTGGTACTCGTAGTCGTCCGCGCCCCGACCGTTGGCGGCGGCCAGCTCACCGGCGATGGCGACCATGCGCGGGTCGTGCGAGGCCACCATCGGGTAGCCCTCGCCCTCCATGAGGACACGCAGCGCGCGCACGTAGGCCTTGTCCACCTCGTGCTTGTCCCGGAAGGCCACGGACTCGGGCTCGTCGTAGGCGCCCTTGCACAGTCGGACCCGGGAGCCGGCGCCGCTCAGGTCGCGGCAGTCGGCCTCGGTACGGCGCAGGTAGGCCTGGAGCACCGCGCCCACGAACGGGAAGTCCTCGCGCAGCTCACGCAGGATGCCCAGCGTGGAATCGGTGGTGGTGTGGTCCTCCATGTCGAGAGTGACCGTGGTGCCGATCGCCTTGGCGGCCTCGGCGATGGCGCGCGCGTTCTCCAGGGCGATCTTCTCGCCGTCACGGTTCAGGAACTGACCGACGGCGGAGAGCTTGACGGAGACCTCGGCACGGTCGCCCAGACCGGCCTCGCCCAGAGCGGCGAGCAGGTCCTGGTAGGCGGTCACCGTGGCGGTGGCCTGGGACATGTCCGTGGTGTCCTCGCCCAGGAAGTCCAGGGTGACGTACCGGTCACGGGCCAGGTCGCGGACGGCCGGCAGGGCCTCCTCCTGGGTGGCACCGGCGACGAACCTGGTGACCATGGCCCGGGTCATGGGAGTGCGCTCGACGACCTTGCGGCAGGTCGTGGACCTGGCCGCGAGCAGCAGGGGCTTGCGAAGCATGGAGACCTCGAAGAAGACGTGCGCGAGCCGGTGGCTGGCGCGGGCGAAGCACGACCGGTCGGTGTGCCGACGGCGGCGTTGGGTTCCTCGGGGGGTGGAGGGGCCGGGACACGACTCCGAACGTGGGGGTCGTGTCCCGGCCCGAGGGGACGCGCCCCTTCCGGGGAAGGGGAAGAGGGCGCGTCCCGTGTGTCACCCCTGGTGGGGGTAGGAGGAGACCGTCGGCGCGACGAACGTCTCCTTGATGGCGCGCGGGCTGGACCAGCGGGACAGGTTCTGGGCCGAACCCGCCTTGTCGTTGGTACCGGAGGCGCGACCGCCGCCGAAGGGCTGCTGACCGACGATGGAGCCGGTCGGGCGGTCGTTGATGTAGAAGTTGCCGGCGGTGAAGCGCAGGGCCTCGGTCGCCTTGGCCACGGCGGCGCGGTCGGTGGCCAGGACGGCACCGGTCAGGGCGTAGGCCGAACCCTCGTCGACGACCTTGAGGATCTCGTCGTAGCGGTCGTCCTCGTAGACGTGGACGGCGACGATCGGACCGAAGTACTCGGTGCGGAAGACGTCGTTGCCCGGGTCGGTGCCCTCGATGATGGTCGGGCGCACGAAGTAGCCGACGGAGTCGTCGGCGGTGCCACCGGCGATGATCTCCAGGGTCGGGTCGGACTTGGCGTCCTCCAGGACCTTGGCGAGCTTGTCGAAGGAGCGGCGGTCGATGACGGCGCCGACGAAGTTCGACAGGTCGGTGACGTCGCCCATGGTGAGGGCCTCGGTCTCGGCGACCAGGGCGTCACGGGTCTTCTCCCACACGGAGCGGGCGACGAAGACGCGGGAGGCGGCCGAGCACTTCTGACCCTGGTACTCGAAGGCGCCGCGGACGATGGCGGTGCGCAGGACCTCGGGGTCGGCGGAGGAGTGGGCGACGATGAAGTCCTTGCCACCGGTCTCGCCCACGATGCGCGGGTAGGAGCGGTAGTTGGAGATGTTCTCGCCGACGCTCTTCCACAGGTGCTGGAAGGTCTTGGTGGAACCGGTGAAGTGGACACCGGCCAGGTCCGGGTCGTTGAGGGCGACGTCGGAGACCGCGAGGCCGTCACCGGTGACCATGTTGATGACGCCCGGGGGCATGCCGGCCTCCTCCAGGAGGCGCATGGTCAGCTCGGCGGCGAACTGCTGCGTGGGGGACGGCTTCCACACGACCACGTTGCCCATCAGGGCCGGGGCGGTGGGCAGGTTGCCCGCGATGGCGGTGAAGTTGAAGGGGGTGATCGCGTAGACGAACCCCTCCAGCGGACGCTGCTCCATGCGGTTCCAGACGCCCTTGACGCTCAGCGGCTGCTGCTGGATCAGCTCGCGGGCGTAGGAGACGTTGAAGCGCCAGAAGTCGATCAGCTCACAGGCCGCGTCGATCTCCGCCTGCTGCACGGTCTTGGACTGGCCGAGCATGGTGGCGGCGTTGATGGTGGCGCGCCAGGGGCCGGAGAGCAGCTCGGCGGCGCGCAGGATGATCGCGGCGCGGTCGTCGAAGGACATGGCGCGCCAGGCGGGGGCGGCGGCCTTCGCGGCGGCGATGGCGTCGCGGGCGTCCTCGTGGGTGGCGTTGCGCATCGTGCCCAGGACGGCCGCGTGGTTGTGCGGCTGAACGGCGTCGATCGGCTCACCGCCGCCCATACGGCTCTCGCCGTTGATGCGCATCGGCAGGTCGATGCTCTCGCGGCCGAGCTCCTCGAGCTTGGCGACGAGCTCGGCGCGCTCGGCGCTCCCGGGCGCGTAAGAGAGAACGGGTTCGTTCACCGGCAGCGGGACGTTGGTCACGGCGTCCATGGGCACCTCCCTGGAAAGAATGTCCCTGAACGAGCAGGGTTGGGCTGTTTCAACGGTCTCAGAATGTGAAAGCCCCCACGTTGTGGACCGGGCCACTCTTTGCCGGCCTTATTTGTTCACCAGGACAAACCGAGGCACTCACGTGGCCTGCGCATCCTCCACCCCACCCTCACCACTCCAGTAGTGTCATCCCTCGGAGGCGACTGTTGAGGAACGACATCATGCCTGGTCATCCAGGAGAGGATGAGGAGACGGACACGGGGCTGCCGCTACGACGGCTGCTCCTGTCCCTGGGCGACCCCATCGTGGACGTGGCCGCGGCCCCCGCCGGCCTGGATGTTCAGGTGGACAACGTCGTCATCCTCGACCCCGAGGACCGCGTCGAGGCCCGGGAGGGCGACCTGGTCCTGTTGATCGGGGTCCGCGGCGGTCAGGCCCGACGCATCGTCCGCACCCTGGCCGAGCAGGGCGCGACGGCGGTCGCGGTCAAGACCAGCGCCCACCCCCAGCCGGAGGAGGTCCTGCCCCCGCCGAGCGACCATCGGAGCGGCCGTTCCCAGCGCGCCACCGACGAACTGCGCGCTCTGCGCACCGAGGCGCAGGAGAGCGGGATCGCCCTGCTGGCGGTCCGCCCCGAGGTGCGATGGGAGCAGCTCCAGTCGGTGTGCCGGAGCATCGTGGACGACGCCCGACCGACCTCGTCCGAGGATCTGGGCGAGGCCAGCGGCGATCTGTTCTCCATGGCGCAGACGATCGCCCGGCTCACCGGCGGTCTGGTGAGCATCGAGGACTCCGCCAGCCGGGTGCTGGCCTACTCCAGCGGCGCCGAGGTGGACGAGCTCCGCCGCCTGTCGGTCCTGGGCCGGCAGGGCCCCGAGTCCTATCTGGCGCTGCTCCGCGAGTGGGGGGTGTTCGCGAAGCTGCGCGCGGGCGAGGAGGTCGTACGGATCGACGAACACCCCGAGCTGGGCATCCGTCGCCGACTGGCCGTGGGCATCCACGCGGGACGCCGCCCCTTGGGCTCGATCTGGGTGCAGGAGGGCGAACGCCCCCTGTCCGAGCACGCGGAGGAGGCCCTGCTGGGCGCCGCCCGCACCACGGCGTTGCAGATGATCCGGCAGCGCAACCAGACCAACGCGGGCCTGAGACTGCGCGAGGATCTGCTGTCCAGCCTGTTGGAGGGCCGGATCGACGCCGCCGCTCTGGCCGACACCGTGGAGGTGCACACCGACCGGGCCGCACTGGTGGTGGCCTTCTCCCTCCGGCACGGTTCGGGCGGGGGCGAGGACCCCGAGGGAGGACCGATCGAGGAGCGTCCGGACCGTCCCGAACGGGAGCTGCGCCGTCGCCAGCTGATCGACCTGGTGTCGGTGCACACCGCCGCCTACCGGCGTAGTTCCCTGGTCACCGAGTTGAGCGGTCGGGTGTACGTTCTGCTTCCCGACCTGCCCCGGGGGCCGAGCAGGGAGGCTCCGCGTTCCGTGGAGCACTCGGTGCTGGCCCTGACCCGCAAGACGGTGACGGCGGCCAGATCCGCGCTGGGGTTGCACGTACGGGCGGCGGTGGGTTCTCCGGTGGAACGGCTGGGCGACGTGCCCGAGTCCCGGGCCGAGGCCGACCGGGTGTTGGACGCGATGGGACGCGACCTGGACCGGGGCACCGACTGGGAGGTGGCGACCATCTCGGATGTGCGCTCCCGTGTCCTGATCAGCGAGACCCTCGCCCATCTGCGCACCGATCCGTCGCTACGGGATCCGAGGGTGAGCCGGCTGATCGAGCACGACCGGGGCGGCGGCGCCGACCTGGTGCACTCTCTGTTGGCCTATCTGGAGGCCTTCGGGGACGCTCGCGCGGCGGCGGAGCGGCTGCACATCCACCCCAACACGCTGCGCTACCGGGTGCGCCGGGCGATCGCGGTCAGCGGGATCGACCTGTCCGATCCGGGGGAGCGCCTGTTCACCCAGCTCCAACTCCTGATGGAGCAGCAGTCCCATGGGGTGTGACCGGCACGCGGTCTCCTACCTCGCCACGGGGGGTCGGTGCACGCGGTCTCCTACCCCGGCCACGGGGGTTGCCCGTTCGGGCGCCGGGAGTGTTCTGCAAGACGAGTCGAGCCGCCCGCGAGGAACGAGCCAGGCGTGGACGAGGATGAAGAACGCTCCCTCCCCTGGCGCCCGAACACGCGCCGAAGCGCCAGCGGAAACGCAGAGCAACACAAAGTACCCCCGGTCGGACTCGAACCGACACTTGTGACCCTTTTAGGGGGCCTGCCTCTACCATTGGGCTACGAGGGCGTGCCCATCATACCGGGCGGGCCGATTGCCCACTTTGGTTCGGCTTGGCCGGATGGGGACACGAAACGACCGGCTTCCCGAAGGAAACCGGTCGTTTCGCGTTCGATCGCGTCCGTCGATGGTGCGGTGAGTGGGCGTCACCGCGTTCTCTCACCGTGCGGGGCGACGCTTTTCCCCGGTCAGCTCACGCGACGCAGGTGTCCGTCCTCGACCTGCGGGCGGCTGGCCTCTTCGAAGGCCTGGCGGGGCTCGGACATCTCCGGGAGCGCGGCGAAGTCGCGGCGCAGGAAGAGGGCGAGCGTCCAGTCCGAGAGGACCCGCAGCTTGCGGTTGAAGGTCGGGACCGCGAGCAGGTGGTAGGAGCGGTGCGCGTACCAGGCGAGACGGCCGTTGAGCTTGATCTTGCCGAAGAGCTGAGCGGCGCCCTTGTGCAGGCCGAGGCCGGCGACGGCGCCCAGGTTCTTGTGCTTGTAGGCGGTCAGGTCGTTGCCGCGCAGGGTGGCGATGATGTTGTCGGCCAGGACCGGGGCCTGGCGGACGGCGTTCTGCGCGTTGGGCGGGTAGTAGCCGCCGTTGCCGTCGGGCACCTGGGCGTTGTCGCCGCCGGCGAAGACGTTGTCGGTGCCGTTGACGGTGAGGTATTCGCTGGTGTCGACGTGACCCTTGGGGCCGAGCGGCAGGTCGCTGGCGGAGACGACCGGGCTGGGCTTGACGCCCGCGGTCCAGACCAGGGTGCCGGCGTCGAACTCGGTGCCGTCGCTGAGCTTGATGTGCTGGTCGACGGCGGACTCGAGGAAGGTCTTGAGGCGCACGTCGATGTCACGGCGGCGGAGCTGGTTGAGGGCCTTGCCGCCGACCTCCGGGCCGACCTCGGGAAGGATCTTGTCGGCCGCCTCGATGAGGTAGAACTTGACCTCGCTCTGGTCGATCGAGGGGTAGAGGCGGACGGCGTCGCGGACCAGGTCCTCGAGTTCGGCGATGGCCTCGGCTCCGGCGAACCCGCCGCCGACGAAGACGAAGTTCAGCGCCTTGGCGCGGATGTCCTTGTCGTCGGTGGAGTCGGCGATGGTGAGCTGGTTGAGGACGTGGTTGCGCAGGTAGGCCGCCTCTTCGACGGTCTTGATCCCGATGCCCCACTCGGCCAGGCCGGGGATGGGCAGGGTGCGCGAGACCGCGCCGGCGGCCATCACGAGGTAGTCGTAGTGGAGGGTCTGCGGCTCGCCGACGTTGGGCTCGTAGCGGACCGTGTTGTCGGCGTGGTCGATACGGACGACACGTCCGCCGAGCACGCGCACCCGGTCGAAGACCTTGCGCAGCGGGACGACCACGTTGCGCGGGGAGATGTTGCCTCCGGCGGTCTCCGGCAGGAAGGGCTGGTAGGTCATGTAGGAGTTGGGGTCGATGACGGTGATGCGGGCTTCACCGGCCCCGAGCTTCTTCTCCAGCCGCCTCGCGGTGTACATCCCGAGGTAACCGCCGCCGACGATGAGGATGTGCGGGATCTCCGCCTCGTCCCCGCCGCCGTGTACCAGCCGGTAGTTCCTGCTCTCGGTCATCGCATATCCGCCCTAACGGTTCATTCTGTGGCGCCTTGTCCCAAGGGCCGAGAAGAGTGTCACGGTCTTCGTTCGGCCCGTCGTACGTCGCCGGGTCCGCCTTCAGGCCGTGTTTCCTGACCTGTTGGAAGCTGCTTGTGCATTCTTTCACAAGCACCTCCCCACAGAGAAGGTTCACATCCCTCTGCCTTCGCACCATCTCTCAACTCGGACGATGGATATCATTGCAGGTCAGATGGGTTGTGAACGCATTCACAAGTGCCCTTCGGGTGACCCTTCTCACCCGTGGGCCCAGGTGCGAGCTCCCCGAAAGTCCCTACCGGAATGTCCGGAATGCCCTTTCGAGGAGGTTACGCGGTCGTGGATTCGGTTTTACTCCCGACCCTCCCCCACCGCGATGAGGCTCCAGGCGACACCGTCCAGGATGTCGTGCTCACTCGCGGTGAAGTGGTCGGCGCCCGTGCGCTCCAGCACACGGGACAGCACCAGGGCGCCCGCCCCGATGACGTCGACCCGGCCGGGGTGCATCACTCCGATCTCCGCGCGCTCGGCGTGCGTGGAGCGCAGCAGCCCATCGGTGATGCGGTTCAGGTCGGAGACGGAGACCCGCGTGTGGTGGATCCGCTCCGAGTCGTACTCGGGCAGGTCGAGAGCGATCCCGGCGACCGTGGTCGCGGTACCGGCCACGCACACGACCGAACCGGCCTCGCGCAGCGGAACGACCTTCTCGACCTCGTCCAGCGCGGCGTCGATGTCGGCGGTGGCGGCGGCGATCTGCTCGGCGCTCGGCGGATCCGAGCGCAGGTGCCGCTCGCTCATGCGCACACAGCCCACGTCGACCGACAGGGAGGCCTCGACCAGGTCGTCGTCCTCGGACGCACCGCCCAGCACGAACTCCGTGGAGCCGCCGCCGATGTCGACCACCAGGAAGGGCGGGGAGAAGTCCTGGTCGGCCTCTCCCTCCGCCGCCGCGGCGTCCAGCTCCGCCGTGGCGCCCACGAAGGACAGTTCGGCCTCGTCCAGGCCGGTGACGACCTCGGGCTCCACACCGATGATCTCGCGGACCCCGTCCACGAACACCTGACGGTTGCGGGCGTCCCGGGTGGCGCTGGTGGCGACCATGCGCACGGTGTCCGGCCCCAACGGGATCCCGTAGGCCTCGATGGCCTCCGCGTAGCCGCGCAGCGCCTCGAAGGTGCGCTCCAGCGCCTCGGCGGAGAACTCGCCGGTCTCGTCCACGCCCTCGCCCAGACGCACGATCTCCATGCGCCGGTCGGCGTCGACCACCTGGACCTCGTCACCGTCCAAGGCCACGACGTCGGCGATCAGCAACCTGATCGAGTTGGTTCCGCAGTCGATCGCCGCGACACCGCTCATGACCGGTCCGTCCCTTCATCGCCCTCGGAGGCGTTCTCGTCCACGCACACGCACGGACCCTTGTCCCACCAGTCGGGAAGCTCCCTCAACGCCTCGGCACCGAAGGGGTTGGTCCCCGGAGCGGCCAGTTCGTGGCCGACCAGCGCGTGCAGACACTTGACCCGGGTGGGCATCCCCCCGGTGCTCTGCATGCCCTCGGGGAGCGGCTCCACGCCGTCACGTCGGGCCTGCTCGGCCCGCTCGGCCAGGTAGGACTCGTGCGCCTCGGTGTAGGCCGCCCGAAGTTCGGGCTCCTCGGCCAGACGCTCCTGCATCAGGCGCATCCGGCCGTCGTTCTCCAGCCGCCCGATCGCCGAGGCGGCGCGCGGGCAGGTCAAGTAGTACAACGTCGGGAAGGGGGTGCCGTCTTCCAGGCGGGGGGCGGTCTTCACCACATCGGGGAGACCGCAGGGGCAGCGGTGCGCGACGGCACGGACCCCGCGCGGGGTTCGGCCCAACTGGAGTTCGATCGCGGCGAGGTCCTCTGCGGAAGCGGGACCGCCGTCGGTGTGCCCCGGAACGGGCTGATCTGCGGAAGTCATGACCCCACCAGCATAGGTGTAATCGGCGGCGGGAAGGTCGCCCCGTACGTCACACCCGGAGGGCCGCGAAGGGCGTCTCCGGGCCGCTCAGAGCCCCTCGTCGGGGTCGGGACGGTCGGCCTCCTCCACCGAGCGCCACAGCTCGGTGAACCAGGGGTCCTTGGGCTCGGAGGGGTCGATCTCCTCCTCGTCCTCGGCACCGGGACGGATGACGATGTAGGCGGTCTCGTCCGGGTATTGGAAGTGGAGGCGGGCGCGGGCCTCGCGTTCGACGTAGGCCTCGTCCTTGAGCGCCTCCTCGCGCTCGCGCAACTCGGCGACGTTGTCCTCCATACGCGTGCGCTCCTCCCTCAACTGGGAGATCTGCGCGCGCTGCATGATGTACTCGCGCAGCGGATAGGCCAGGCTCAACGCGATCACGCAGATCACGAGGGCGAGGATCGCCGCCCGGCTGGTGAGCATGGGCCGCACCCGAGGGGTGCGGCCCGCGCTCGTGTCCTTCTTGGTCGCCTTGGACCCCGCTTTCGAGGCAGCGCCCTGCCGGGACTTGTCGGCTTTGGTCGACTTCCGGGACTTTGTGGGCGGCTGCTTGGTTTCGCGGGACACTGGGGCAGACTAGCCGCGCTTGGCGAACCTCGGGAAGGCCGACACGCCCGCGTACACGGCGGCGTCGTCGAGTTCCTCCTCGATGCGCAGCAACTGGTTGTACTTGGCGACCCGCTCACTGCGCGCCGGGGCACCGGTCTTGATCTGGCCGGCGTTGGTGGCGACCGCGATGTCGGCGATGGTGGTGTCCTCGGTCTCGCCGGAACGATGGCTGATCATCGCCGTGTAGCCGCTGCGCTGGGCGAGGGAGACCGCGTCCAGCGTCTCGGTCAGGGTGCCGATCTGGTTGACCTTCACCAGGAGCGAGTTGGCGGTGCCGGAGAGGATGCCGCGCTGGAGACGCTCGGGGTTGGTGACGAACAGGTCGTCCCCGACCAGCTGGACCTTGTCGCCGATCTGGTCGGTGAGGGTCTTCCAGCCGTCCCAGTCCTCCTCGTCGAGGGGGTCCTCGATGGAGACCAGCGGGTAGGCGTCGACGAGCTCCGCGTAGTAGGCGCTCATCTCCTCGGCGGTGCGGGTCTTGCCCTCGAAGGTGTACACGCCGTCGGAGTACAGCTCCGTGGCGGCCACGTCCAGGGCCAGGGCGATGTCCTCGCCGACCTTGTAGCCGGCCTTCTCGATCGCCTCGACGATCAGGTCCAGGGCGGCGCGGTTGCTCTCCAGGTCGGGGGCGAAGCCGCCCTCGTCACCGACGCCGGTGCCCAGGCCGTGGGCCTTCAGGACCGACTTCAGGGAGTGGTAGACCTCGGTGCCCCAGCGCAGGGCCTCGGAGAAGGTCGGGGCCCCGATCGGAGCGACCATGAACTCCTGGATGTCGACGTTGCTGTCGGCGTGCGCGCCACCGTTGAGGATGTTCATCATCGGCACGGGCAGCACGTGCGCGTTGGGGCCGCCGATGTAGCGGAACAGGGGCAGGCCGGCCTCCTCGGCGGCGGCCTTGGCCACGGCCAGGGAGGCGCCGAGGATGGCGTTGGCGCCGATCCGGGACTTGTCCGGGGTACCGTCCAGGTCGATGAGCGCCCGGTCGATGATGCGCTGCTCGTCCGGGGTGTGGCCGAGCAGCTCGTCGGCGATCTCGTCGTTGACCGCGGTGACGGCCTTGGTCACTCCCTTGCCGCCGTAACGGTCGCCGCCGTCGCGCAGCTCGACCGCCTCGAACTTGCCCGTGGAGGCGCCGCTGGGGACACCGGCCCGGGTGATGGTCCCGTCGTCGAGCAGGACCTCGACCTCGACTGTCGGGTTGCCCCGGGAGTCAAGGATCTCCCGCGCCTGTACTGACTCGATGGACGCCACGATCTCTCCGTCTCTTCGGTGTCTGGGTCCACTCTCTCCGGACCCGGACACGAGACTAGCGACCCGCGCTCCGATCGGTGGAGCCCACCCACCCGGATTGGTCTAGTCCATATCGGACATGCCGACTCTCAGAGCGGCCAGGGCGATCTCCACGGCCCGCCCACGATGGAGTGTCGCCTCCTCCGCCGGCATCAGGACGGCGATGTCCTGGATGCCTCCCAAGGCGGCCACGGCCCCCATGCGCGCGGGGATCGGCGCGTCCTCCCCGACCAGGGCGACGTCGAGCCGTCGTCGCCAGGCGACCACCTCCTCCACCAGTCCGCTCTCGCTCAACCCCGCGAGGTCGTGGAGGAGCGTGACCATGAGAGTGCTGTGGCGCACACAGAGGTCGAAGTAGGCGCCCAGGACCTCGCGCGGTTCGTCGGCCCGCCCGTCGAAGCGTTCGGCCAACCCCATGGCGTCCTGTCGCAGCGGCTCGGACAGGGCCCGCAGCAGGTCCCGTTTGGACGGGTAGTGGTAGTACAGCGCGGCCTTGGTGATGTCCAGACGTTCGGCGATCTCCCGCAGGCTCGTCCGCTCATAGCCCTGTCTGCCGAACAGTTCCAGGGCCACCTCTCCGATCCGGGCCTTCGTATCGTTCTGCGCCCTGGCCACCCTGATCACTCCCGTCGCTCGCCTTCGAGCCCTGAGTCTATCCGCAACCTGCCGACCGGTAAGTTACTTGACGCCCGGTAAGTAACGGCCTAGTTTGAGGACCCCACGACCCAAGGAGCTCTGACGGCACCATGACCGCCGTTCGAACCGTCCTCGTCTCCGGAGCGAGCATCGCGGGCCCCGCCCTCGCCCACTGGCTCCATCGATACGACATCCGCGCCACCGTGGTCGAGAAGGCGCCCGCCCCGCGTATGGGCGGACACGCCATCGACGTCCGCGGCGCCGCCGTCGACGTCGCCGAACGCATGGGGGTCCTGGACTCCCTGCGCGCCTCCGTCACCGAGACCGGCAGGGTCGTCTTCGTCGACACCCGGGGACGCCCCTACGCGGACATCGCCCCGACCATGGGCGCCGGCGACGACCGATCCCTGGAGATCGTGCGCGGCGACCTGACCCGTATCCTGCACGAGCCCACCGTCGAACACACCGAATACCTATACGACGACTCCATCACCGCGCTGGAGGAGACCCCCGAGGGCGTCCGGGTATCCTTCCGACGCTCCGAGCCCCGCCTGTTCGACCTGGTCGTGGGCGCCGACGGGCTGCACTCCGAGACCCGGAGACTGACCATGGGTCCCGAGGACGACCACGCCCGGTACATGGGCGCGCTCATCTGCATCGGCGGTGTTCCCGACCGGCTCGGCCTGGACCGGGAGGCCCGGCTGTACAACGAACCGGGGCGGGCCGCGGGGATGATCCGCTCACCGCGCTTCGACGGGGCCAAGGGCATCGCGCTCCTGCACGCCCCCGACCTGAACGGCATCGACCGCGCCCCCGAGGCCGACCAGAAGGCGTTCCTGCTCGAACGCTTCGCCGGGGCCGGTTGGGAGTGCGATCGGCTCCTGGAGGACCTGACCCACAGCCCCGACTTCTATTTCGATTCCATCAAGCAGATCCACCTGGACCGCTGGTACCGGGGGCGGGTCGTCCTGCTGGGGGACGCCGCTCACTGCCCCTCCCCCATGTCCGGCCAGGGCACCACCCTGGCCATGGTCGGTGCCTACGTCCTGGCCCTGGAGCTGTCCCGACACGAACGGCTCGCGTCCGCTCTGCACGCCTACGAGACGCGCATGCGCCCCTATGTGAAGGCAAACCAGGAGATCGCGGACACGGGGATCGGCTTCCTCGCGCCGCGCACCCGGCTCGGCCTCACCGCGCGCAACACCCTCCTCCGCTTCGGCGGGCTCCTGACCCGCCTGTCCGGCCTGGATCGTCGGGTGGTCGAGACGGCCGAGGCGATCGACCTGGACGCGCCCCCGCCCGCGGACGTGTCCGGGGCCGGCGACAAGGGGCGTTGACCGGGCCCTCCAGCCGGTTCCGAGACTCGAACCGCCCGGAACCGGCCACTTACCCGGATCCGACGTATCGCCCGCCTATAGTGCGAATCTCGGGCCCCGATCCTCCCGCGGAGCCGTCAGGGAACCTCGCGCGAACGGTGGGGACGAAAGTGGCCGATCCTCGAAGCGAAGCCGTGGACGGGGCGATGCGCCCGGTCCCCCAACGCGGGGCCGAACTGGCCCTCCTCCTGGCCTCGCTCGGCGCCACCGCCGCCGCTCTGGGGTCCGCCTCCCTGGCGATCACCGGCGGTATCGACCCCGCGGTGATCACCTACCTGCTGGTCATCGGTGTGGGCTCCCTGGTCCTGCACGTGCTGCTCCGCTTCACCGCGCCCTACGCCGACCCGATCCTGCTCCCCGTCGCCACCGCGTTGAGCGGGCTCGGCATCACGATCATCTGGGCGTTGCAGATGTCGCGGGGCTCGGAGCCGGCGCACACCGAGGCCGACCGACAGCTCATGTGGACCCTGGCCGGGATGACGCTGTGCGCGCTCACGGTCCTGTTCGTACGCCGGCCCCGCCGGTTGACCCTGTACACCTACCTGATCGCCCTGGCCGCGCTGATCCTGCTCCTGCTCCCGCTCTCGCCCCTGGGACACGAGGTGCTCGGCGCGCGGCGGTGGATCGCGCTGGGCCCGTTCACGGTGCAGCCCTCGGAGTTCGCCAAGGTCCTGCTCGTCATCTTCCTCGCCTCCTACCTGGGTCGGCGGCGTGAGGTCCTGGCCCTGGTCACCCGTACGTTCCGGATCGGCGGGGTGAAGGTGTTCAGCGCCCCGCGCGCTCGGGACCTGGCCCCGATGGGTGTGGGCTGGGGTCTGGCGATCCTGCTGTTGGTGGGCACCAAGGACCTGGGCACCTCGCTGCTGCTGTTCGGCACGTTCCTGGCGGTCCTGTACGCGGCCACGGCCCGCAAGTCCTGGGTGCTGATCGGGTTGGTGGCCTTCTCCGCCGGCGCCTACGTGGCCTATCTGCTGTTCGGACACGTGCGCAACCGGGTGGAGATCTGGATGCACGCCTTCGAGCCGGAGGTCTACGACGCGCCCGGCGGCAGTTTCCAGGTGGTGGAGGGGATGATCGCCCTGGCCTACGGCGGACTGCTGGGCACCGGCTTCCACGCCGGACACGCCCAGGAGATCTTCGCCTCCGATAGCGACCTGATCCTGGTCTCGGTGGGCGAGAAGCTCGGGGCGACGGGGCTGATCGCGGTGTTGGCGCTGCTGTTCCTGTTCGCCCAGCGGGCGTTCCGGATCGCTCTGGGGAGCCGGGACGTCTTCCTCAAGTTGACGGCGTTGGGCTATGGGTTCATCACCGCGTTCGACGTGTTCATCGTGTTGGGCGGCGCCACCCTGATCATCCCGCTGACGGGCATGACCACACCGTTCATGTCGGCGGGCGGGTCCGCGCTGATGGCCAACTGGCTCATCGTCGGCCTGTTGTTGACCATCAGCGAGACCGCCCGCCGTCCGCAGGAGTCGTTCAGCGCGGGTCTGGCCCCGGGCGACCCGGCGACCGAGGTGATCGACGTGCGCGACGTTCCCGGCGGGGCGCGGTAGGTCGCGCCTCCCGCCACGAGTGCGTCAGGTGAGGAAGGTGATGCACAGGGAGGCCACGACGATGGCGAAGATCATCACCACGGCCGTGTATCCGAGCACCTGGCCCGCCCTGAGCCTGGCCAGGGCCAGCAGCGGCAGCGCCCAGAAGGGCTGGATGCCGTTGGTGAGCTGGTCGCCCATGCCCACCGCCATCACACCCACGCCGGGGGAGATCCCTAGGGACTCGGTGGCCCCGATGACGACGGGGCCCTGAACCGCCCACTGGCCGCCGCCGGAGGGGACCGCGAAGTTGACCAGGGCCGCGCTCATCAAGGCCCAGAAGGGATAGGTGAACGGGGTGGAGAAGGAGATGAACCACTGGGTGATGATCTCCAGCAGCCCGGAGCTGTCCATGATGCCCATGATCCCGGCGTAGAACGGGAACTGGACGATCACCGCCGAGGCGGTCTTGGCGCCCTCGGCGGCGGCCGTCGAGTAGCTCGCCAGGGTGCCGTGCAGTCCCAGACCGGCCATGAGGAACGTGAAGTTGAGCAGGTTGATGTCCATGCCCACGACACCGTCGGTGACCAGGGCGGGGACGAGGTGGACCAGGCCGACCGCGACCACCGCGTAGACCAGGATCCTGCTGTGCATGAGGCGCTGGGCCGGGGAGAGGGCGCGGATCTCGGTCCGGGTGGGGATCGGGCCCGAAGCGCCGGAGCCCCGGCCGCCCTCGGCTTCGGATTCGCCTCGGGCGTCGTCGATCTCCTCGACCTCTCCCGCCTTGGGGTGCATGCTCATCAGCAGCAGCGGAGCCCCGACGATGACGACCACGAGGAAGACCAGGTTGAACGGCTGGAAGATGGTCTCGCTGAGCGGGACCAGACCGATCTGGTCCTCCAGGAAATGTCCGGGGGTGTTCACCAGCAGTGGCGCCGACCCGGACAGGCCGCTGTGCCAGACCATCAGCCCGAGGTAGCCGCCGGCCACCAGCAGCGGGAAGTGCACCTTGATCCCGCGGTCCTTGCAGGAACGGGCCACCTCCACGGCCAGCAGGGCGCCGGCGATGAGGCCCAGACCCCAGTGGACGATGCCGAGCAGGGCGGCCCCCAGGGCGGTGACGCCCACGGCGGACATCGGCCCCCTGGCCAGCCCCGCCACCCGGACGATGGCCCCGCGGGCCGGGGGCGAGGAGGCCAGGGCGTAGCCGGTGACCAGTACGAGGGTCATCTGCATGCCGAACTCGAGCAGGTTCCAGAACCCGCCGTACCAGTCCCCGACCAGTTCGACCGGGGTCCGGTCGGTCAGGAACAGCGCCATCCCGAAGACCAGGCCGGACAGGATGACCGCGAAGACGAAGGCGTCCGGCACCCAACGGGTGCTGAACGCCGCGAGGGCGTTACCGAAACGACGCATGGTGCTCCACTCTGCGTGGACCTCGGGGCCGGCGCGAGGACGGAGGGCGCCGGAACGGAGGAACCCGAGGTCGGGAGCACTGTGTTCCACGTCATACTTCAGCGTCAATACTGATCAACGCGATTTGAGGGTTTTTGAGGTTACCTGTCGGTTTTCGACCAGTAGGTTCGCCACTCCTCGGCGCTCAGCTCACGGGGCTCTCGACCATCGGCGCGCGCGGCCTCCTCCGCCGCCCTGACCCGACCGTCGAACCTGCGCGCCGCCGCGCGCAGATCGGTCTCGGCGTCCCGCCCCCGGCCCCGCTCGGTCGCCACCGCGGCGAACAGCTCGCCACCCTCGGCGCCGTCGTCGCCCACCAGATCGGCGGGGAACCCGTTGCGCACCGCGCGTTTTTGGAGCTCGTAGGCCAACAGCACCGCGGGCTGGGCGAAGGGCACCCCGTCCAGCACCGAGGACTCCCCCGAACCACCGGCGGCACGGGCCTTCTCCGCCCGCTCGGCCGCCTTGATGGCCTCCCAGTTCGACCGCACCTCGTCACTGCCCGACACCTCCGCCCCGCCGAACACGTGCGGGTGACGTCGGGTCATCTTGTCGATGATGGCGTCGGCGACATCGTCCACGGTGAACCGCGCCGGATCCCCCTCGGGCCGCTCCGCACCGATCGCCGCGTGGAAGACCACCTGGAGCAGGACGTCGCCCAACTCCTCGCGCAGCAGGGCGTGATCGCCCTCCTCGATGGTCTCCAGGGTCTCGTAGGACTCCTGGATCAGATACTTCGCCAAGGACTCGTGGGTCTGGGAGGAGTCCCACGGGCACTCCCGCCGCAGCGTCTCCATCACCTCCACCAGGCGCAGCACCCGATGGCCCGCGGGCCGGACGTCGTCCGTCATCGATCCTCACTCACGTACTGGTCGGGTCCGGGAGCCAACCGCCCTCGCGCAGCGCCGCCATCACCGCGGCCACCGACTCGGCCGGATCGGCGTCCACCGTGTCGACCACCAGGTCGGCGTCGACCGGTTCCTCGTAGGGGCCGGAGATCCCGGTGAAGTCGGGGATCCTACCGGCCCGGGCCTCGGCGTACAGGCCCTTGCGGTCACGAGCCTCGCACACCTCCAACGGCGTGGCCACGTGCACCAGGAAGAAGTCCCCGAACTCCTCCACCATGGCACGCACCTCGGCCCGCCCCGCCTCGTACGGGGCGATCGGCGCGCACACCGCCACCCCACCGTGCCGGTTGATCTCCGAGGCCACGTAGCCGATCCGTCGGATGTTGAGCTCACGGTCCTCACGGGAGAAGGTCAGCCCCTTGGACAGCATGCGACGCACCACGTCACCGTCCAGGAGGGTGACCGGACGTCCCGCCCGCCGGATCCCGTCGCACACGCCGCGGGCGATGGTCGACTTGCCCGAGCCGGACAGCCCGGTGAACAGCAGGGTGAGACCGCGCTCGGTCCGGGCCGGCCGCAGACGGGCCAGCTCCGCCCCGACCCGGGCCGGGGTGAACCAAGAGGGAAGCTCCCGGCCGTGCGCCAACTCGTTCTCCACCTCGTCGTCGGAGGGCTCACGTCGTGCCCGCCCCGGATCGACGCTGGTGAACGGCTTCCACAGTTCCTCACCCGAGTCGTACCGCCACGGTTCGGGGTCCAGGACCGTCAAAGGCGGACGCAGCGCCATCACCCGCTCGACCTCGGGTCCGCGCCCACCGGCCTCCAGCAGCATGTGGGTGGCGCCGTAGGCGGCGGCCACATGAGCGGCCAGAGCGGCGTCGCGCTCGGTCCACTCACCACCGAAGGGACCCGACCCGCGCCTGCTCGACCGGGGCAGGGTGGCCACCACGAACACGCTCCGAGGAGGCAACAGGGGTTCTGCCGCCAGCACCGCCGACGCCGCGCCCTCGTCCTCCAAGGGGGCGTCGATGATCACGAGCACCTCGGCCCGACCGCCGTCACGCCCCAGCGCGTCGGCCTCGGCCCGGATCTGGTGCAGGGCCCGATGGTGCAGCGGACGATCGGTCACCACCGCCAACAACGGCTGGTGGGCGGTCGGATCGAGCTCACGCTGAGCCCGCACCTCGGCCGGGGTGACGCGCAGTTCCCGCAGCGCCCCGTACATCGCCGGACGCGACATGGTGACGTCACCGGCCAACCGGTGGACCACCGGGGCGGCCTCGTCTCCCTCCGAACCCTTCCAGTGCTCGCCCACCGCCAGTTCCGCCAGCGGAGCGCCCTCCGGGTCGGTGAGGATCAACCGATCCTCTCCCGCGAGCCCCTCCGGCACCTCCAACGTGACCGGAACCGGCCAGGGACGACCGTCGAGAAGACGGCCCCGGACCTCGATCGATTCGGCGTCCTCGCGCCCCATGAAACCGGGGAACGGATAGGCCCCGTTGAGAACGAGTTCCAGGTGGGCGAGACCGTCGGGCCCCGGAGCGAACACCGGGGCGGTCCGACGACCGGGCTCCCGGTCCGATCCGCCCGCCTGCCTGTGCACACTCACCACGTACGCCCTCCCTCTGGATGGTCCCGGATCGCCCCCAGAGTAATCCCGTCCGAACCTCCGCCCAGGAGCCGAGTCACCGAAATCGGAAATAGTGGCAGCTCATAGTGGGTTCTGGTCATCGTGCCCCGTCGTCGTCCCCACCGAAACCGGTGCGGGAGGAACGACCCGAAACGGTCGACGACGACCCCGCGCACCCGTCCCCCACGCCGCCTCCGGACTGGATAAGCTGAAAGGAGACCGGGTGGTACACACCCATCCGACGCGCGGCCGCCCAGCTCACGTGCGGCCCACCCGTGCCTGGACGGGTCACCGAGGGGACCCGCGGCCGTGATCGTCTCCACCACCGCCACCGCACGTACCGCAGGACGCGACGCCTGAACCGGACCACTTCACTCTCTGGTGCTATGAGCCTTACTGGACTTCTCGCCGACGTCTCCCGGGACCCGGCCCTGCACAGCGCGATCGAGACCGCCCGGGGCGGCCGCGATCCCCATCTCGACCTCGTCGCCCCGGCGGCACTGCGCCCCTTCATGGTGGGCGCGCTGGCGGCCGACGCGCCCGTGGGCGCCGCTCGACCGGTCCTCGCCGTCACCGCCACCGAACGTGAGGCCGCCGACCTGACCGACGCGCTGGGCTCACTGCTGCCCGCCGACTCGGTCGCGCTCTTCCCCGCCTGGGAGACCCTGCCGCACGAGCGCCTCTCCCCTCGGTCGGACACCGTCGGGCGCCGGCTGGCGGTCCTGCGCCGCCTGGCCCACCCCGACCCCTCGGACCCGCTCACCACACCGCTGCGCGTGGTCGTCGCCCCGGTCCGCAGCGTCCTCCAACCGCTGGTGGCCGGGCTCGGCGACCTCGAACCCGTACGGATCCGCCCCGGGGACGAGGTGTCGCTCGAAGAGGTCGTCGACTCCCTCACCGGCACCGGATACGCCCGCGTGGACCTGGTCGAGAAGCGCGGCGACATGGCCGTCCGCGGCGGCATCCTGGACGTCTTCCCGCCCACCGAGGAACACCCGCTGCGGCTGGAGTTCTGGGGCGACACCGTCGAGGACATCCGCTACTTCCAGGTCGCCGACCAGCGCTCCATCAGCCCCGAGGGAGAGAACCACGACCCGCGCGGCGGCGCCGCCTCCGGACTGTTCGCTCCGCCCTGCCGTGAGCTGCTGCTCACCGACACCGTCCGCGACCGCGCCCGCGCCCTGGCCGAGGAGCACCCCTCCCTGGCCGAGGTCCTCCTCAAGATCGCCGACGGCGTGACCGTCGAGGGCATGGAGGCGTTCGCCCCCGTCCTCGCCGACCGCATGGAACCGTTCCTCACCTACCTGGCGAAGAACGCGATGGTGGTGGGCTGCGACCCCGAACGCATCCGCACCCGCGCCCTGGAACTGGAGGCCACCAGCGCCGAGTTCCTGGACGCCTCCTGGATCAACGCCGCCTCGGGCGGCGAGGCCCCCATCGACCTCGGCGAATCGGCGTACATGTCCATCGCCGAACTGCGCTCGATCGCCTCCGACCTCGACCTGCCCTGGTGGGGTCTGACCCCGTTCAGCGCGGGCGACGAGGACACCGGGACCGCCGAGGAGGACGACGCGGTGGTCGTGGGCGCCGTGCCCGCCGACTCCTACCGCGGCGACACCGAACGCGCCCTCGCCGACATCAAGGGCTGGCTGCACGACAACTGGAGCGTCGTGCTGGTCACCCAGGGCCACGGCCCGGCCGAACGTCTCGTCTCGATGCTGCGCGACGCCGGCCTGGGCGCGAGCCGGACCGACGACCTGGACCGGCCCCCGAAGGAGGCCGTCGCCACCGTCACCACCGGCCTGGTCGACCACGGCTTCCTCCTGCGCTCGGTACACACGGTGGTGCTCACCGAGACCGACCTGGTGGGGCAGCGCTCCTCCACCCGGGACATGCGCCGCATGCCCAGCCGCCGCAGGGGCACCGTCGACCCGCTCCAGCTCAAGCCCGGCGACTACGTCGTACACGAACAGCACGGTGTGGGCCGCTACCTGGAGATGGTCAGCCGCCAGATCCAGGGCGCCACCCGCGAGTACCTGCTCATCGAGTACGCGCCCTCCAAGCGGGGCCAGCCCGGAGACCGCCTCTTCGTCCCCACCGAACAGCTCGGCGAGGTCACCCGGTACGTGGGCGGCGAGGCGCCCACCCTGTCCAAGATGGGCGGCGCCGAGTGGAGCAAGGCCAAGAGCAGGGCCCGCAAGGTCGTCCGCGAGATCGCCGGCGACCTCATCCGCCTGTACTCGGCCCGCCAGGCCTCCCCGGGACACGCCTTCGGCCCGGACACGCCCTGGCAGCGCGAGCTGGAGGACGCCTTCCCCTACGTGGAGACGCCCGACCAGCTGGCCGCCATCGACGAGGTCAAGAAGGACATGGGCAGGTCCGTTCCGATGGACCGGCTGATCTGCGGCGACGTCGGCTACGGCAAGACCGAGGTGGCCGTTCGCGCCGCCTTCAAGGCGGTCCAGGACGGCAAACAGGTCGCCGTGCTGGTGCCCACCACCCTGCTGGTCCAACAGCACCTGTCGACGTTCACCGAGCGGTACGCCTCCTTCCCCGTCACCATCAAGCCGATGTCGCGGTTCCAGACCGACGGCGAGGTCGAGGTCACCCGCGAGGGGCTGCGCACCGGTGAGGTCGACGTGGTCATCGGCACCCACCGTCTGCTCTCCCAGGAGACCCGCTTCAAGGACCTGGGCCTGGTCATCATCGACGAGGAGCAGCGCTTCGGCGTGGAGCACAAGGAGGCGCTGAAGCGGCTGCGCACCCAGGTGGACGTGCTCGCCATGTCGGCCACCCCCATCCCCCGCACCCTGGAGATGGGCCTGACCGGCATCCGCGAGATGACCACCATCCTCACGCCGCCGGAGGAACGTCACCCGGTGCTGACCTTCGTGGGCCCCTACGAGGACAAGCAGATCACCGCGGCGATCCGACGCGAACTGATGCGCGAGGGCCAGGTTTTCTTCGTGCACAACCGGGTGGCCTCCATCGACAAGGTGGCCGCCTCCATCAAACGCCTGGTCCCCGAGGCCCGCGTGGCCTACGCGCACGGCCAGATGAACGAGCAACAGCTCGAAAAGGTGATGGTGGACTTCTGGGAGAAGAACTTCGACGTCCTGGTCTCCACGACCATCGTCGAGTCCGGCCTGGACGTGCCCAACGCCAACACCCTCATCATCGACCGCGCCGACACCTACGGCCTCTCCCAGCTGCACCAGCTCCGGGGCCGGGTCGGACGCGGCCGCGAACGCGCCTACGCCTACTTCCTCTACCCGCCGGAGAAACCGCTCACCGAGACCGCCTACGAGCGGCTCGCCACGGTGGCCCAGCACACCGAGACCGGCGCCGGCATGTACGTGGCCATGAAGGACCTGGAGATCCGCGGCGCCGGCAACATCCTGGGCGCCGAGCAGTCCGGGACCATCGCCGGGGTCGGCTTCGACCTGTACGTGCGCATGGTCGGTGAGGCCGTGGCCGAGCTCAAGGGCGACCCGGAGGCCGCCGAGGAGATCGAGACCAAGGTCGAACTGCCCATCAACGCGCACATCCCGCACGACTACGTACCGGGTGAACGGCTCCGTCTCCAGTCGTACAAGCGCATCGCGAGCGTGACCGGAGAGGAGGACATCCTCTCCGCCTACGAGGAGCTCACCGACCGCTACGGCGCCCCGCCCCAGCCGGTGGACAACCTGATGGCGGTGGCCCGATTCCGGGTCCTGGCCCGCTCGGCGGGCCTGGCCGACGTGGTCATGCAGGGCAACCAGATCCGCTTCTCCCCCGTGGAGCTGCGTGAATCCCAGGAACTGCGTCTGCGCCGGATGTATCCCAAGTCGATCTACAAGGAGAGCACCAGGACCCTCCTGGTCCCGGTCCCCAAGGCCGGCGGGATCGGCGGCAGGCCGCTGCGCGACCTGGAACTGCTCAAGTGGTGCACCGACCTGGTGAACGCCATCTTCGAGCCCGAGAAGCGCCGTCCCCGGCCGCCGGCCGAGTAGGCGGACCGACGGAACACGAAGGGCACGGCCACCGGGCCGTGCCCTTCGTCGTACCTGCGCAGGCCCCTCTCAGGACCGAGGGGCGGGGTCCACGTCCTCCGGAGCGGCCTCGTAGGTGATGCCGTACATCTCCTCCTCGGAGGGCTCGTCCGAAGCGCCACGACGCCACCGACCGCCCTTGTCCTCCCGACGCCGAGAGCGCAGCTCCCTGCGGGCCTCCTTACGGGCACGCCGCTCCAGGGAACGATCGTGCCTGCGCGCCTTCCGACGGCGCCGCAGTTCGGCACGGCGCTCGGCGATACCGGCCTCCTCCGGTTCCGCCCCCTCCCCGGGCTCATCGTCCTCACGGGCCCGGAGCGGGGTGACCGTGGCCAGGCCCTTGCCCACCGGAACGTCCGGCGGCAGCTCCACCGCCACGGGAGCCCGGTCGGAGGCCTTCTCCGGAACGGAGACCTCGTTCCGGGGGGCGGCCTCGCCCCCACGGCGCGGTTCCCGCGTGTACCACCAGTTGGCGACCCACGCCGCGACGGCCGCGGCCACGCCCACCTCCAGGGCGGCCACCAGCCCCACCTGCCAGGCGGACGGGCCCACATCGGTCATCCTCTGGGCGCCGAGGGAACCCCCCGCCACCCCCGCCAGGGCCGCGTACAGGATGCCCGTGGTCACCCCGCACACGAACCCCCACAACGGGGCCGCCTCGCTCACCACGTCCGGAGCGCTGCGCTGGGTCAGCACGCCACCGATGGTCCCGGCCAGGAACGGCACCGCCAACGCCGCCAACGACAACATCGGCGCCGCTCCGTTGGCGGGCACCGCCGCCAGCAACGGCAGGGCCGGCAGGGCGCCCACCGAAACCCCGGTCGGCGCCACCACCGTCTCCGCGCCCAGCGCGAACCCCGGACCGAGCGAGTAGCAGACCGCGAAGATCACCGCGTTCGGCAGGTAGGCCAACTGGACGATCAACAGCAGCGCGCCGCCGACCACACCGGGGGCCAACGAGCGGGTGATGGCGATCGCGTCCGGCAGGGAGAACGCCAACGCCGCCAGGAACAGCACCACCCCGCCGGCCAGCAGCGTGCCCGCCGACACCAGCATCCCCACCATGAGCGAACGCGTACGGTCCGGCATCAGGGCGAGCAGATCACCCGCCGCGACCCCCTTGTCCCGCATGAGTTGACGGAGCACCCCCGCTCCCCCGGAGATGAACGCGATCACGAAACCCATCAGCAGGGCGCGCGGCATGCTCGGCTCGACCACATCGGTGCGCGCGAGCAGGGCGAGCGTGCCCGCGATGGCCGCGTAGGGGCCGGCGATGGCCAGCGCGGCCCGGTACACGTGCCGCAGCCGCCCGATCTCGCAGTTACGGGCCAGCCAACGCCCGAACCGGTACAACAGCAGCCCGGGCAACAACACCAGCCCCATGGGCAGCAGACTGATCTGCCCTTCGGGGATGGCGAAGGAGACATGGTGGCCCACCAGCCAGGCCAGGACGGCCCCGCGCAGCAGATCGGCGATGTCCTCACCGAAGGTGTCATGGGGCGCGGCCACCCAACCGACCATGGTGAACGTGACGATCACCGCCACGCCGATACCGGCGGCGGAGGCGGCGGCTATCCCACCCGTGGAATAGATCGGGCGGGGCTCGGCCGTGTCGGCGGCGGTGCCCGTCTTCGACACTCGGCCTCGGTCAGGGGGAGTTCCTGGCGTACTCACCCGACTTATGCTGCCAGGGACCGGAATGCTCCGTGGTATCCCCGCCGCGCGTGTCGTACCCGCGTCGGAGCCGCGGAACCGGGAACGAAGAAGATACGTCCCAGGACGTACGACCCCTGCCCCCGCGAAGGAACCCCATGACAGAGCCGACACCCGGCCGCGGTTACCGCCTCTCCGACGCCGAACGCGACGAGGCCCTGCTTCATCTGCGCACGGCTCTTCAAGAGGGACGGCTGGATCTGGACGAGCACGAACGCCGCTCCGAGACCGCCCTGCACGCGATCACCGACACCGACCTGCGTCCGCTCTTCGACGACCTGCCTCGAGCCCTGTGGCCCGCCTCCATGGTCGACGGCCCCACCGCGGAGAACGCCCCCGTGCCTTCGAAGAGCCCAGCGCCCCCGGCCGAACGGGACGACGACCACGACGAGGTCGACCGCAAGAACCCCGGAAGGAACGTCGGCGCGCTCATGGGGTGGGGAGGGTTCCTGCTCCTGGTGTGGGGCGTCCCCACCTTCATCGGCGGGGACATCACCTCCATCGCGGTCTTCCTGGGCGTCTTCTGCCTGATCGTGATCGGCCCCCTCGTCGGCCAGATCGCCTACAACCGCCGTCACGGGAAACGGGGCGGCCCCCGGGAGATCGACGAAGGCTGACCCCGGTACACGAACGGCTCCGCCCCACCACCGGAGAACGGTGACGGGGCGGAGCCGTGTTCGACCCGAGGGTCGAGGAACCCTAGAAGAGCTCGCGCGCCAGACGGGCGGTCTCGCTCGGGGTCTTGCCGACCTTGACGCCGACGGCCTCGAGGGCCTCCTTCTTGGCGGCGGCCGTACCGGAGGAACCGGAGACGATGGCGCCGGCGTGGCCCATGGTCTTGCCCTCCGGGGCGGTGAAGCCCGCGACGTAGCCGACGACCGGCTTGGTCACGTTGTCCTTGATGAAGTCGGCGGCGCGCTCCTCGGCGTCGCCACCGATCTCACCGATCATCACGATCACGTCGGTGTCCGGGTCCGCCTCGAAGGCGGCCAGGGCGTCGATGTGGGTGGTGCCGATGATCGGGTCGCCACCGATGCCGACGGCGGACGAGAAGCCGATGTCGCGCAGCTCGTACATCATCTGGTAGGTGAGCGTGCCCGACTTCGAGACCAGGCCGATACGGCCCGGCTTCGTGATGTCGGCCGGGATGATGCCGGCGTTGGACTGACCCGGGGTGATGAGACCGGGGCAGTTCGGGCCGATGATACGGGTCTTGTTGCCCTTGGAGCCGGCGTAGGCCCAGAAGGCGGCGGTGTCGTGGACCGGGATACCCTCGGTGATCACGACGGCCAGACCGATCTCGGCGTCGATGGCCTCGATGACGGCGTCCTTGGTGAACTTCGGCGGAACGAAGATCACGGTGACGTCGGCGCCGGTGGCCTCCATGCCCTCGGCGACGGAGCCGAAGACCGGCACCTCGGTGCCGTCGAAGTCGACCTTCTGACCGGCCTTGCGCGGGTTCACGCCACCGACGATGTCGGTGCCCGAAGCCAGCATCCGGCGGGTGTGCTTGGTGCCCTCAGAGCCGGTCATGCCCTGGACCAGCACCTTGCTGTCCTTGTTCAGGAAGATAGCCATGGTGTCCTGTCCCCTACTTCGCCGCGAGCTCGGCGGCCTGAGCGGC
Source organism: Nocardiopsis sp. LDBS1602 (assembly GCF_035818715.1). NCBI lineage: Bacteria > Bacillati > Actinomycetota > Actinomycetes > Streptosporangiales > Nocardiopsidaceae > Nocardiopsis > Nocardiopsis sp. LDBS1602. The sequence goes on from NZ_JAYLVW010000009.1 coordinate 204,868, forward strand.
GGCGCCGTCCATAGTGTCGACCCGTCGAACGGCCGGGTGGGCGCGATCGTCGAGGATCTTGCGGCCCAGCTCGGCGTTGTTGCCGTCCAGACGGACGACCAGCGGCTTGCTGACGTCGTCGCCGCGCTCCTCCAGAAGCTCCAGCGCCTGGACGATGCCGTTCGCGACGGCGTCGCAGGCGGTGATGCCACCGAAGACGTTGACGAACACGCTCTTGACGGCGGGGTCGCCCAGGATGATCTCCAGGCCGTTGGCCATGACCTCGGCCGAGGCGCCGCCACCGATGTCGAGGAAGTTGGCGGGCTTGACCCCACCGTGCTCCTCACCGGCGTAGGCGACCACGTCCAGGGTCGACATGACCAGACCGGCACCGTTACCGATGATGCCGACCTCGCCGTCGAGCTTGACGTAGTTGAGGCCCTTGGCCTTGGCGGCGACCTCCAGGGGGTCGCCCTCCTCGGCGAAGGTCAGGCTCTCCAGGTCCTGGCGGAACTCGGCGTTCTCGTCCAGGGTCACCTTGCCGTCGAGGGCGACGACCCGGCCGTCCTTGGTCAGGATGAGCGGGTTCACCTCGACCAGGGTGGCGTCCTTGCCGACGAAGGCGTCCCACAGCTTGGTGATGACCTCGGCCGCACCGGCGGCGGCGGCCTCGGGCAGCTTGCCCGCCTTGACGATCTCGGCGGCGATGTCCGCCGGAGCGCCCTGCAACGCGTTGATCGAGATCTTCGCGACGGCGTCGGGGTTGGTCTCGGCGACCTCCTCGATCTCCATGCCGCCCTCGGCGGAGCAGATGGAGAGGAAGTCACGGTTGGCGCGGTCCAGGAGGAAGGAGAAGTAGTACTCCTCGGCGATGTCACTCGCCTCCTCGACCAGGACACGGTGGACCGTGTGGCCCTTGATGTCCATTCCGAGGATCTGCTCGGCCTTGGCCTGAGCGTCCTCGGGGCCCTCGGCGACCTTGACGCCGCCGGCCTTACCACGGCCACCGGTCTTGACCTGGGCCTTCACGACGACGCGGGGCTTGCCCGCGGCGGCGAACTCATCAGCGATGGCACGCGCCTCAGCGGCCGTGCTCGCCACCTTCCCCTGGGGTACGGGAACCCCGTACTCTGCGAAGAGTTCCTTCGCCTGGTATTCGAACAGGTCCACGAGGGTCCGTCCTTGTAACTCGCTGGCTCAAGTGTGTACCGGGGTGGCGTGTCCGGATCGGCGGTGACGCACGAAGGGCGTGTCACACGACACCGACCCCATGAGGGTCGAGCCGCCTACTCAAGATCGAGATCGCCGCGGCGTTGCCACCCGCGACATGCGCAAAGCTTAGTCGCCCGGGATCCCGCGATCTGACACCGGGGCGACGTTCTCCCGGTGCCCCTGCGCACAAAAGCCGCTCATGCGGCGCTCCATCCACGTTCACGTGGGAAAATCTGTGACCAGAGACACGGCGGATAACACACTTCGGGGACGTTTCACCCCTGGAGGGGCACCCACCCGAGTGCGATCAACGTCACGGAGCCCTCAGACGGTGTGCGCCGGACGGATGTTCTCCCGGACCCAGTCGGCGATCTCCTCGGTGGGCGCTCCCGGCGTGAAGATCCGGGCCACCCCCATCCCCTTCAGCTCGGCGATGTCGGCCTCGGGGATGATCCCCCCGCCGAACACCTTGATGTCGGTGGCGTCGTTCTCGCGCAGCAACTCCATGACCCGACCGAACATGGTCATGTGGGCGCCCGACAGCACCGACAGTCCGATCGCGTCGGCGTCCTCCTGGAGCGCCGCGGACACGATCATCTCCGGGGTCTGCCGCAGGCCGGTGTAGATGACCTCGACACCCGCGTCGCGCAGGACCCGGGCCACGATCTTGACCCCTCGGTCGTGCCCGTCCAGTCCCGGCTTCGCGACGACGACACGTGCGGTGGCCTCGGCCATGACTAACCCCTCACTACGTTCCCCGTCCACACCCGGCACCCCTTGTGGGGGCTCCCCGGGCGCCGGGGAGGAGATGATGAACTCCTGAGCAGAGTAACGCAGGTCACCCATGGGTGGCGGGCACGGGTGCGGGTATCTTCCGTCCATGGACGACAACGTCAACGGTTTCGCGAACACCAGCACCGAGGACCTGCGCGAACGCGCCGTCGAACTGGCGCGGCAACGGTGGGACGTACGGTTCTTCTGGAAACTGCTCGGTCTCATCCCCGCGGCCGAGGCGGTCGCGGGCAACACGGACGCCAGCGAGGCGAGCGTCGCCCAGGTCTCGGGACTCCTCTACGAGGCGCTCTCCTCGGAACAGGACCCGAAGGTGCAGGAGGCCCTGCGCCCGGTCTACATCCAGTACCTCGTGGAACACGACGCCGCCCCCGAGATCACCGGGGAGACCGACCGGGGCGCCTGACCCGACCTCCATGTCCGAAAACCGCCGGCGGAGCGTCACCCCGCTCGGCGAACATGGGTGGCGTGATGGACGACGAACAGCGCTACCGCGCGGTGCACAGTAGAGACGCCCGATTCGACGGGGTGTTCTACACGGCCGTGCTCACCACCGGCGTCTACTGCCGCCCGAGCTGCCCCGCGATCACCCCGCTGCGAAGGAACGTCCGCTTCTACCGATCCGCCGCCGCGGCCCAGGAATCGGGGTTCCGCGCCTGCAAGCGCTGCCGCCCCGACACCGTTCCCGGTTCTCCCGAATGGAACCTGCGGGCCGACGTCGTGGGCCGCGCCGTCCGACTCATCAGGGACGGTGCCGTCGACCGGGGCGGGGTGGGCTCCGTGGCCGCCGCCCTGGGCTACAGCGAACGCCAGCTGAACCGTCTGCTCACCGGCGAGACCGGCGCGAGCACCCTGGCCCTGGCCCGGACCGAACGCGCGCACACCGCGCGGATCCTGGTGGAGACCACCGACATGCCGATGGCCGACGCCGCCTTCGCCGCCGGATTCTCGAGCGTCCGCCAGTTCAACGAGACCATGCGCGCCGTCTACGACCGTTCCCCGAGCCGTATGCGCGAGGCGGCGGCCGGCCGGGCCACCGCGACCGGCTCCGGCACGATCACCCTGCGCCTGCCCTACCGAAGCCCCATCGACCTGGAGGGCACGCTCGCCTTCCTCGGGGACCGGGCCGTCCCCGGCGTCGAGGAGTACACGGACGGGATCTACCGACGCGCCCTCCGGCTCCCGCACGGAACCGCAACCGTCGAACTCTCCCCCGGGACCGGCCGGGCCGGTGGGCACGTGGCCTGCCGCCTGCGCCTGACCGACCCCCGTGATCTGGCCGGCGCGGTCCGACGCTGCCGCGACCTCCTGGACCTGGACGCCGATCCGGAGGCGGTCGCCGACGTCCTCGGAGCCGACCCGATCCTGGGCCCGACCCTGCGCGCGCACCCGGGCGTACGCTCCCCGGGTCAGGTGGACCCGGCCGAGCCCGCCTTCCGCGCCGTCCTCGGCCAACAGGTCTCGGTCCGAGCGGCGCGTACTCTGGCGGGACGGCTGGTGGAACGGTTCGGACGTCCCTTGGAGACCCCCGACGGGGGCCTCACCCACACCTTCCCCACGCCCGAGGACCTGGCGGCGGCGAGCCCGGACGACCTTCCACTGACCAGGGCGCGAAGCCGGGCCCTGCTCGGACTGGCCGAGGCGATCGCCTCCGGCCGGATCGACCTGGGGCCGGGCTGCGACCGGGACGAGGCGGAACGACGGCTGGTGGAACTACGCGGTATCGGTCCCTGGACCGCCCGATACACCAGAATGCGCGGACTCGGCGACCCGGACGTGTTCCTGGAGACCGACCTGGGGGTCCGTCAGGCCTTGGAGAGGTCCGGCGAGACGGCGACCCCCGCGGCCGCGCGCGCCAGGGCCCGGGACTGGAGCCCTTGGCGTTCCTACGCCACCCACCTGCTATGGGCGTCGTCCACCGGGATGGAAGAACGACGGAGCCGAGAGGAACGACGAGGACGATGATCCACACCGACCAGGAGACCCTCCCACTGGACCTGCCCGAGGCGACGGAACCCGCCAGGGTGCCGGCGGTCCGTTTCCGGACGCCCCTGCCGGGCCCCACCCGGTACGCGACCATGGACTCCCCCTTGGGCGAACTACTGCTGTTCGGGGACGGCGAGTCCCTGGGAGGCGTGTGGACGCTCTCCAAGGACGAGAGCCCGCGCCGGATCCCCGAAGGCTGGATCGCCGACGCCGCGCCCTTCGTCGAGGTCGAACGGCAGTTGAACGCCTACTTCGCCGGAGAGTTGCGCGAGTTCGATCTGCCTCTGGCCCCGGCCGGGACCGCCTGGCAGCTCCGGGTGTGGCGGGCCCTGACCACCATCCCGTACGGGGAGACCACCGGCTACGGTCGGCTCGCCGAGGAACTGGGCCGGCCGACCGCCTCCCGTGCGGTGGGCACGGCCAACGGCCGCAACCCCATCAGTGTGATCGTGCCCTGCCACCGGGTCATCGGGGCCGACGGGAGTCTCACCGGCTACGCGGGCGGGCTGGAGAGAAAGCGTCACCTTCTCTCCCTGGAGGGCGTGCGTCCCAGGTGAGACGGGGTCCCGAGGTGTCGTGAACCGAACGGCGAGCGGCACTCGGTACCGATCTCGCGCGAACCGAACGTTCCCCGATCCTTCATCGTCTGCCCCTCTTGTCCGCCCCCGGGACCCCGGTTACTCTGCGGTAGCCACGATCGAAGGTTGTGGTGTCATACCCCGTTCCCTCGACTCCCCCAGGAGAGGCGTTGACACTGCCCACCCCCACCCCCCGATTCCTTCCCGCCGGCACTCTCGCGTTGACCGCGACTGCGGCGCTCATCGTCTCGACGGTCGTGCCCGCCTCCGCGGAACCGGCCATCGAGCCCTACACCGCCGCGGACAACGTCGAGATCATCTTCGACGCGACGGAGGTGGACGTTCCCGGAGCATCGTCCGCCTTGGACGCGGAGGACGCCCTGGCCGAGTCCGTCATCGACGACGTCCTGGACTTCCGATCCACCGAACTCTCCACCCTGGACGCCCAGGACCGTGACGTCCGCGTGGACATCCGGGAGACCTCCGACGACGCGGCCTTCGGGGTCGCCATCGTCACCGCGCCCGAGGTCGAGGGCGAGGAGCCCTACGCCTGGCTGTTCGCCGCCGAACTCGACTCCGACGGTTGGGAGGTCGGCCTGGAGGGGACCGAGGAGTTCTCCGAGATCCTCGCCGGCTCCGACCTCATGGACACGGAACAGCGTGAGACCGTGGCCGCCTCCACCGACCCCGAGCAGATCTCCCCCATGGCCTACACCGGGGTCGGTCTGCCCTTCTCCATCGGCACCTCGATGGTGATGACCGGCGGCCCGCACGGCTTCAGTTCCGGTCCGCCCTACAGCTCGGTGGACTTCGCCGGCGGCAACGGTCAGGCCCGGGCGGCCCGAGGCGGCTACGCCTACTCGTTGTGCAGCGGCTGGACCCGCGTCATCCACGACAACGGCTACTCCACGGACTACTACCACCTGGAGGACTACCAGTGGCTGCCCGGTAACAACGTCGGCGTCGGCCACTACCTGGGCACCCAGGGCAACAGCCTCTGCGCCGGTGGCTCCACGACCGGTGCTCACATCCACTTCGCCCTGCGCGCCTACACCGACCCGAACGCCGCGGGCTGGTACGTCGGCCTGGGTGGTCGCACCCTGGGCGGTTGGACCTTCGTCGAGGGCGCCTCCTACGGCGGTTACGCCTACCGCGACGGTGTCGGCACCGTCTACCCGGGCGGTTCCCTGTACAACTACGGGTTCTGATCGACCCGCACCCTCGGGCGGGGCCGGACGGCGGAGAATGATCCGCCGTCCGGCCCCGCTCCCGTTTTCGGGCACAAAAAAAAGGGGGGCACCCCAAGGCATCCCCCAACACACAAAAAAGAAAGGGACACCCCACAACAGGGGCATCCCTCTCTCCAAGAAAAACCGTGGCAGCGACCTACTCTCCCACCCCACCACAGGGCAGTACCATCAGCGCAAAGAGACTTAACGACCGGGTTCGGAATGAGACCGGGTGTGACCCTCCAGCAATAACCACCAC
>NZ_JAYLVW010000010.1:0-197202 GCF_035818715.1 Nocardiopsis sp. LDBS1602
GTTATTGCTGGAGGGTCACACCCGGTCTCATTCCGAACCCGGTCGTTAAGTCTCTTTGCGCTGATGGTACTGCCCTGTGGTGGGGTGGGAGAGTAGGTCGCTGCCACGGTTTTTCTTGGAGGAAGGGATGCCCCTGTTGTGGGGGTGTCCCTTTCTTTTTTGTGTGTTGGGGGGTGCCTTGGGGTGCCCCCCTTTTTTTGTGCCCGAAGGTCGATTCGACGGCACCGTGTTCCCCGGATGGACGAAGGCCCCTGGAAGAGGCTGTCCCTCTCCAGAGGCCTGGATGGTCGGTCGGGCTCCCGCCCCTGCCGGGGCGGTTCTCAGCCGTGCAGGTCGGCCGCTTCGATCTCCTCGCGGGTGATGCCCAGGATGAAGGCGATCGTGTCCAGGTAGGGCACGTTCACGGAGGTGTCCGCCTGCTCGCGGACCACCGGTTTGGCGTTGAAGGCCACGCCCAGACCCGCGGTCTGGAGCATGTCCAGGTCGTTGGCCCCATCGCCGATGGCGACGGTCTGGTTCAGTGGGACCCCGGCCTGTTCGGCGAAGTCCCGGAGCGTGATGGCCTTGCCCTTGCGGTCGATGATGGGGCCGACCAGTTCACCGGTCAGGACGCCGTCGACGACCTCCAGGGTGTTGGCCGCGGAGTAGTCCAGCCCGAGACGTTCCACCAGGACGTCGGTGATCTGGGTGAAGCCCCCGCTGACGATCCCGCACTCGTAACCCAGGTGCTTGAGGGTGCGCACGAGGGTGCGGGCTCCCGGCGTCAACCGGATCTCGTCGCGGACCTTCTCGATGGCGGATGCGTCCAGCCCCTTCAGGAGGGCCACCCGTCGGCGGAGGGACTCCTCGAAGTCCAACTCGCCGCGCATGGCCTCCTCGGTGACCTTGGCGACCTCGTCCTCGCAGCCGGCGTGCGCGGCCAGGAGTTCGATGACCTCGCCCTGGATCAGGGTGGAGTCCACGTCCATGATCACCAGGTGCTTGCTACGCCGGTGCAGGCCACCGGCCTGAACGGCGACGTCCACACCCTGGGTGGCGGACTCCATGGCCAGTTCGGCCCGGAGCTGGTCGGCGTTGCCGCCGGAGATCTCCATCTCGACGGAGGTCACCGGGTAGGCGGAGAGTCGTTCGATCCGGTCGATGTTCGCGCCGGAGCGGGCCACGCACGAGGCGATGGCGCCGAGAGCCCCCGGTCGCAGTGGAGAGGCCAGCACGGTGACGTGCAGCCGTTCCTCTCCGGAGGCGTTGACACGCCCGTTGCCGTCCGCGTACTCGACGTCCATCTCGAGGTCGATCGCGGTCTTGTCGAGGGCCGAGCGGACCTCTTCGTAGACCCGCCGGTGACTCACCCCCGGGGCGACCCGTTCGTCCACTTCGAGAACGGCGCCCAGGACGAGGCGACCACCGAGGACGACCTGCTCCAGGTCGACGATGGTCACCGGAAAGACGGAGAGCGTGCTCAGAAGACGTGCGCTGATGCCCGGGCGGTCGTGCCCGGTCATCGTTACCAACAACGTGGATTCATCACTCATGGCATACTCCACGGTACTCGGCCGCGGTGTGCGAATGATGTCGAGGGGGCGGAGTTTGCCCAGCTAGTCCAGCATGTGGACGGTCGATCGGGAGGCGTGGGTCACTTCTCGCGACGGTCCTTGCGCTTCTTCTTCGACTTCTTGGCCTTGACGTCGACCCCGCCCAGCATGCAGGATCCGGTCAGATGTACGACGGGGGCGTTCGGGTCGGTGACCTGGTCCGTTCCGTGCAGATCGGCACCCCCCAGAATCGCCGACGTGTTGTTGATCACCCGGACGCCGTGCGGCACGGTGATGTCGACCCCGCCCATGATCACCGCGAGCTGGATGGTCACCTCGTGGCGGCTCAGCACCGCCTCGCGCAGGTCCAGTTCGACCCCGCCGCAGAGCACCGACACGTTGGTGCGCGGTTCGACCAGCCAGCGGCCACGGCGCTCGGCTCCGCCGAACACCGCCACGAGGTTCTCCGACCCCTTGCTCTGTCCGGCCAGGTCACGGGCGTCACTGCCGAGGATCTCCATGCCGTCGGGACCGTCGGAGCGGTCCGTGCCGCCGTATCCCGGTACGGGTCCGGGGGCGCCGGGCGAGGGCAGATCGGACACGATGGGCGCGAGTTCGCCGATGGTCTTGGCCCGGTAGAGGGTGTCCAGTCGTTCCTCGTGTTCGACGGGGGTGAGGCGCCCCTCGGCCAGGGCCTCCCGGAGCCGTTCGGCAACCTGGTCCCGGTCCGCGTCGGAAGCTCGGATGTGCTCGGGTTGCATGATGACGGCTCTCCTCCTCGGTGGGTCGACCATGAAAGGTCTCACACCCAAGTATCGACGTGGGGGCGTGGTTCGGGATCAGGTGTCGCCCCTGGTTCATCCCGGAGACTCCCCGCGCTCGATACCAGGGTCCCACCCGGTGCCCTCGGGGGCCAGACCCTTCTTCCGGCTCACGAGGGACGCGGGGGCGGGTTGCCGGTCGGGAGCGCTCTCAGGGGAGCGCGATGGCGGCGTGGGCGGCGATGAGGGCGCGACGCACGCTCGCGTCCAGTTCACGTAGGGCGGCGTCTCTCAGGCCCATCTGGTGCGCGCTCACGCCGCGCCCCCGGCCGGGTTCGGCGAGCCGCAGCACGCGGGCCAGTCGTTCGGCCTGGGCGGCGACCCGATGGGCCCGGGGCGGATACCCGTGGGCGAGGGGCGGGGTTCCCATGTCGCCGAGGTCGTCCAGGGCCCGGTGGACGGCCGGCCCGAAGGAGGCGATGTCGTCCACTCCCTGGAGGCGTTCGGCGGTCTCCATGAGGGTGAGTTTCAGTCGACGTTCCGCTTCGGGCAGATCGGGCACTCGGGGTGTGACGTTGTTCGCCGGATATGGGGTCCAGGAGACACCGACATAGGATGAACCACGCCGGTCGGCGGAGGGTACGAGTCCCACCTGTCGGTCGGACAACTGCACCAGTACCCCCTCCTGAGCCTCGATGGCGGCCTGGTTGAGCTCGGCCGGGCCGACCAGGCCGCAAGGGTCACCCCAGGTGGGCAGTGCCAACCGGAACGCGGACAACCCCAGACCACGAAGGCGTACCAGCGCGCCGCGCAGCGGTACGTCGCTGTCGAAGGGCAGGTCTCCCGGGGGTACTGTCCCGATCAGGTTGGGGCCGCCCCTGCGTTCGACGGCGTCGACGGCGTCGTCCAACCCGACGTGTCCCGACAGCCAGGCGTTGCCCCAGGCGACGAGCGGTGCGGACGTTGATTGCATTGCTTCAGGGTAGGGCGGCCCGTGCACCGGCGTGGGACGTGAGCGAAGGAGGATGATGGACGGGCGTGTTCTGGGCCTGAACGGGGTCACGGTACGACGTGGCGGGGGCCACCTGCTGGACGGCGTGGACTGGTCGGTGCTGGAGGGGGAGCGCTGGGTGATCCTGGGCCCCAACGGCGCGGGGAAGACCACTCTGTTGAACGTGGCCTCCAGCCAGACGTATCCCACCGCGGGCGGTGTGGAGATCCTGGGGGAGCGGCTCGGCGGGGTCGACGTGTTCGAGCTGCGTCCGCTGATCGGTTACGCGGGTGCCTCGGTGTCCTCGCGGATCGAGGAGGACACCCCGGTCCTCGATCTGGTCCTCAGCGCCGCCTACGGCTATCTGGGCCGTTTCCGGGAGGAGTACGGCGTCCCCGACTACGGTCGTGCCCGGGCCCTGCTGGGGCACTGGGGCGTCGGCGATCTGGCGGATCGTTCCTTCCACACGCTCTCCGAGGGCGAGCGCAAACGGGTCCTGATCGCACGTGCGCTGATGTCCGATCCGGAGTTGCTGCTCCTCGACGAGCCGGCGGCCGGGTTGGACCTGGGCGGGCGCGAGGACCTGGTGCGCCGGATGGGCAAGCTGGCGATGAGCGATGTGGCTCCGGCGCTGGTGGTGGTCTCTCATCACGTGGAGGAGATCCCCCCGGGCTTCACCCACGGTCTGCTGCTTCGTGAGGGGCGTGTGGTGAAGGCGGGTCCTCTGGGTGAGGTGATGACCGCCGAGCACCTGAGTGAGACTTTCGGGCTTCCGTTGAAGATCGAGCGTGATGGTGATCGTTGGACGGCCCGGGCTATCTGATTCCCCGTTCGTCTCGTGTTCCGCTCCGTGTACCTCTGGTACCGGGGCGGTACTCATGTGACGAAAGTGATTGGGGATGCATTTATGACAGAAAATTATTGTCCGTAAATCCTATTTCCGTCCGGATGTGGTCGACCCGGATGGGTATGGGGTAGCGTCGACGTTCAGTGAGCGGATCGCTCTATTTCGGCGCGCCCGACGCGGATCGCTGGAGCGGGTCCGCTCCCATGCTGCCTGTCACCCCCGTCAGGAGATCCGGAGCCGCCGCAGATGCCGCCACTGAACAACGCCACCCGGTCCGACGCCGGAGGGGGCCGGTAAATATGACCTCCATCATCATCGTCGCACTCTTCGTCGCCGTCCTTCTCATCATTTTCTGGCGCAGCGTGCGTATCGTCCCGCACTCGATGGAGGACGTGGTCGAGCGTTTCGGTAAGTTCCACCGCACGCTCAGCTCCGGTTTCAACATCGTGATCCCCGGGGTCGACCAGGTTCGAGAGCGGATCGACCGCCGTGTCCAGGTGGTCAGCTTCCCGCCGCAGTCGGCCATCACCGAGGACAACCTCGCGGTCGAGGTCGACTCCGCCGTGTATATAAGGGTCGCCGACGCCTACCGGGCCACCTATGAGGTCGCCAACTTCATCCAGGCCGTCGAACAGCTCACCCTGGCCACCCTGCGCAACGTCATCGGTGGCATGAACCTGGAGGGCACGCTCACCTCGCGTGACCAGATCAACCGCGAGCTCAAGTCCGTCCTGGACGAGGCGACGCGGGACTGGGGCATCGAGATCAGCCGTATCGAGCTCAAGGGCATCGAGCCGCCGTCCTCCGTGCAGGAGGCGATGGAGATGCAGATGCGCGCCGATCGGGAGAAGCGCGCGCAGCTCCTCAGCGCCGAGGGCGAGAAGCAGGCCGCGGTGCTGCGGGCCGAGGGTGAGCGTTCCTCCTCCGTGCTGAGGGCCAAGGGTAACGCCGAGGCGCAGATGCTCACCGCCAAGGCGGACGCCGACGCCCAGACCCTGCGGGCCCGTGGTGAGGCCGACGCCATCCACATGGTCTTCAAGGCCCTGCACACCAGCCGGGTCGACCCGGACGTGCTGGCCTACCAGTACCTCCAGAAGCTTCCGGAGATCGCCAAGGGCGACGCCAACAAGGTGTGGATCGTCCCGGCCGAGATGGGCCAGGCCCTTCAGGGCGTGAGCAGCGCCTTCGAACGCATCCAGAGCGAGGTCGTCAGGCTTCCGACCTGACCCGGACGAGAACGTCGAGGGCCCGCCGTGTTCCGCACGGCGGGCCCTCGTGCGTCCGGCTCCGACAACGCGCCCCCGAGCCGATCACCGGATGATCGTGTCTCGTAGGCTGTTCGGGCCCTCGACGGTCGGGGTAGCGGCTGAACGGAAAGCGACGCGATGGAACTCTGGGAGGCCGCGGCCATCCTTCTCGCGGGGATCGCCGCCGGCGGTATCAACGCGATCGCGGGGTCGGGGACCCTGTTCACCTTTCCCGTGCTGCTGGCGCTCGGCTATCCGCCCATCACCGCGACCGTCTCCAACAGCATCGGCCTCGCTCCCGGTTCGCTCAGCGGGACCATCGCCTATCGGCGGGAGCTGGTCGGACAGCGTTCCCGGCTGATCCGGTTCGGCGGCATGTCCTTCATCGGCGCGATCACCGGCGCGATGTTGCTCATCTATCTGCCGCCGGGGGTCTTCGAGGCGGTGGTGCCGTTCATGATCGGCGCCGCCTGTGTCCTGATCGTGCTCCAACCCCGGATCACCAGGTGGGCCAGGTCGCGTAGGCCCGCCTCCAAGGACGGCGGCCCCTGGATGCCGGTGGGCGCCTATGTCACGGGCACCTACGGCGGGTACTTCGCCGCCGCGCAGGGGATCCTGCTGATCAGTCTCCTGGGCGCGACCCTGGACGAGGATCTCCAGCGGCTCAACGCCCTGAAGAACGCGCTCACCACCATCGCCAACAGCACGGCCGCCGTGTTCTACATCGTGCTGGCCTCGCCCGCGTGGGCGGTGGTCGGGTTGATCATGGCCGGGACGATCATCGGGGGTTACCTGGGCGCCCACTTCGGGCGCAGGCTCAGCCCCACGGCGTTGCGGGTGTGCCTGGTGCTGGTGGGGCTGACCGCCGCGATCCAGCTCCTCATGGGTCGGGTCTGACCGAGGTCCGCCGCCGGGTTCAGGCGCCGAGGTAGCCGCGTCGGGTGGCGTCGTCGATCAAGGCGGTCGCGTACGCGCCGAGCGCCTCGGAGCCCTCCGTGATGAGCTTCACCTTCGCCATGACCTCGGCGCGGGTGATCCCGAAGCGCACCCAGGTGCCTCCCTCGTTGTGCCAGTTGGCGAGCATGGGGGAGAGGCGGTCGATCGCCCGGGCGAAGCGTGCCTCGGGGGTGGTCCTGGCCTCGAACTCGTCCCACAGTTCGCGGGCGCGCAGGGCCTGGTCCTCGGGGAGCAGCGGGAAGAGTCGGTCGGCGGCGGCGCGCTCGCGCTCGGCCTGGGACTCGGAGTCGCGCTGGTCGTAGACGAAGGTGTCGCCGGCGTCGATCTCCACGATGTCGTGGATGAGGAGCATCTCGGTGACGCGTTCGATGTCGGTGCCCTCGGGCGCGTACTCGGCGAAGGTACGGGCGGAGAGGGCCAGATGCCAGGAGTGTTCGGCGGAGTTCTCCCGGCGGGAGCCGTCCACCAGCAGGTTCTGCCGTAGGACGCGCTTGAGTTTGTCCACTTCCAGGATGAAGCGCAGTTGCGCGTTCAACCGTTCGTTGTCGACCCCGCTGGCAAAGACCGGTGCCGGTTCCGTCACGTGGTTCGCCCTCCTGAAGGATGAACGGATCAGGTGGGACCGCTGGGCGCGGTCGCCACTGGATGATCCCATGGAACACGCGCCGCCTGTCGCGTCGGCGACCGGCGACCGACCTGAGAGAGAAGGCGGCGAGGTCCCTTGGGTGAACGCGCGGTGACCCCGGCTCTTCCGGGTTCGCCCGGACACCGAGGGGGAGCGCTCATCCTCCGGGGTCCGTGCGGACCTGGGAGGAAACGGTCAGGTTCCTATGGAACCATTCTGTCAGCGCCCGGTCGGTGAGGACCCCCGCCGGAGTGATCGGTCCGGGTTCGAGGCCCGGTTCGGGGCCGATCGAATGCGCCAGGTCCGGTACGACGATGTGACGGAGCGCATGTTCTCCGTCCTGATGGGCGAGCCGATCGTGGAGGGCCCGGCCCGAACGGGGCGGGGCGACCTCGTCCCGGCCGCCGTTGATCACGAGCAGGGGCGTGGAGCCCGGGGAGAGCTCCTCGGCCCGTGCGATCAGGTGCAGCCGTTCGTGGGCGCCCCGGGCCCGCGGTGTCCATGGGTAGGGGACACCGGTGCGTCGTTCGCGTGCGGCCATCAAGAGGGCCGGATCGACGATCGGGTTGATCACGGCGGCGGCGCCCACCGGCATCCGTCTCTCGGCCAGGGCGAGAAGGACCGCGGTGGCTCCGGCGCCCACGCCGACCAGGCCTGTGGGGGCGTCGGTCACGGGAAGGGCGGACCGGAGCTCTTTCTCGACCTCGCTCAGTTCGGCGGCGGCCCGCTCGACCACGGGGCCGAAGAGTTCGGTGAGGTAGTCGCGTTCACCGAGCCCGTTGACCTCGGCCACGCCGCCGGGGGGCAGGCGTGCTCCGAACAGGGGCAGACCCAGGTAGACCCGCCAGGCCGGTAACGAGGCCATGGGGACCGTCCCGGCGAGGGCGGCCTCGCTCCGGGGCGGTTCGAAGGCGTGCAGTCCGATGACGAGGGGCGCCGGGGCCTCGGTGGGGGCGGCCGGGGGCAGGACGAGGTAGGGGACGCCCGCGGCGGTGCCGGTGCGGGGCGCCGCGAGGGTTCTCGCCTGGTCTACCACGGATGGTCGCTCCCCTCCTGCTCGGAGAACTGGGACAGGTAGCCGCTGACCAGGCGCTTGGCCTCGTGGATCAGGTCGGGGTCCCCTTCGGGGTTGCCGCGGAAGGCCAGTTTGAGGACGGCGTCGGCGGCCTCCACGGAGACGTGGATGGCGCGGTCGAGTCCCTCGTCGTCCGAGATCTCCGCGGAGGAGACGATGATCTTGCGCAGTCGCTCCGAGATGACCCGGTTGTTGTCGCTGCCTCCGTTGAGCAGCCGTTGGTCGACGATGTCGCCGAAGTGCAGGCTGCGAAAGCCCGGGACGTTCCGGTGCATGTCGATGTACTCGTCGATGATCGCGTCGACGGCGACGGTCCAGTGGGTGAAGGAGACGTCGGCGAGGCGTTCGGTGACCCTGGTGCCGAACTGGTCGAGAAAGCGCAGGCCCAAGGCCTGGGTGATCGCCTTCTTGTCCGGGAAGAACTGGTAGACGGAACCGATGGCCACGCCGGCCCGTTCCGCGATCCGCGTGGTGGACAGGTTGTCGTAGCCGACCTCGTCGAGGAGTTCGGCGCAGCAGTCGAGCATGCGCTGCACGCGGACCATGCTGCGTTGCTGTGCCGGCAGCCTGCGTAGAGGGGCTTGCGCGAACGCGAGATCGTCGTGGGCGACTCTGTCTGGTCCACGGCTCTCGCGCCGTGTGGAGGTCCCCTTCTCCGACTCGGGGGACCGTCGCGCGCGGGGGGGTGCTGAGCTTCGGGAATTCGTCGTCACACCACCTATGATGCCTTTCCGGAATCACCTGGTTCCGGGAAATTCGAGTTTCGTTCGAGCGGCCTCCGGAAAGCGTGGTCGTCTTCTCTCTTGGTCGGTGTTCGTGCAGGTGAAACCGGTTGGAGAGGTATCCACCGCCCTCTTTTGTCGGGTTTCTCCAGGGCGTCGCGGTGTGTGACCGCATCGTCGCTCACCGAACGTTCGCCCCCGTGCGCTTCTTCGATGCCCGTGGCATCGTGGTGCCGTACCGCGTCGTCGTACCCACCCCCTGGAGGTTCCGGCATGACCGATGAGACGTCCGAGACGACGATGGAGGAACTCGACTCCGTCCTGCGGCGCGCGGCCGAGGCGGCGCCGCTCCTCGCGTCGACCACACCCGCCGACCGGGCCCGGATGTTGCGTTCGGTGGCCGACGCCTTGGACGGTGCGGCCGATCGGCTGGTCCCCGTGGCCATGGCCGAGGCGCACTATCCCGAGACACGTTGTCGGAGCGAGCTGGGCCGCACCACCTTCCAGCTGCGCCTGTTCGCCGACGTGCTGGAGGACGGCGGGTACCTGGAGGTCATGGTCGATCCGGCCGATCCGGAGTGGGGGACGCCCCGCCCCGACGTGCGCCGGTTGCTCGTGCCCCTGGGCCCCGTGGTGGTGTTCGGGGCGAGCAACTTCCCCTTCGCCTTCTCCACCGCCGGGGGCGACAGCGCCTCCGCCCTGGCGGCCGGCTGTCCCGTCGTGGTCAAGGCCCACCCCGGCCATCCGGAACTGGCCCGGCTCACCACGGACATCGTCGTGGAGGCCCTCGCCGAGGCGGGGGCACCCGAGGGTGTGTTCGCCCTGGTGAGCGGGTTCGAGGCGGGGCGCGCCGCGGTGCTCCACCCGAATACGCGCGCGGTCGGCTTCACCGGTTCCATCCCCGGCGGCCGTGCCCTGTACGATCTGGCGGTCTCGCGCCCCGATCCGATCCCGTTCTACGGGGAGCTCGGCAGCGTCAACCCCGTCTTCGTGACCCGGGCGGCGATGGCCGGGCGCGGTGCGCGGATCCTGGAGGAGTACGCCGCTTCGGCCACGTCGGGGTCGGGTCAGTTCTGTACCAAGCCGGGGGTCGTCTTCCTGCCGGAGGGGGCCGAGACGGAGTCCCTGGTGGCCGACTTCGAGGCGCGCGCGGCGGCTCCGCTGCTCAACGACCGGGTGGCCGACGGGTTCGCCCGAGGGTTGGACGCGTTGGCCGCCCATCCCGCCACGAAGGTCCTGGTCCAGGGCGTGCGGACCGAGGAGGGGTGGACGCCGAGCCTGTTGAGCACGGACCTGGACTCCCTGTTGGAGCACTCCGAGGAGTTGCTGAACGAGTGTTTCGGCCCGGCCACGCTCGTGGTCTCCTACCCGGACGAGCGGCGTCTTCTGGAGGTGGGCGGTGTCCTGCACGGCCAGTTGACGGTGACCGTCCATGGCGAGGAGGACGATCCGATGGCCCCGGCGCTGTTGGCCTTGGGCGCCTCGGTGGCGGGTCGGGTGATCTGGAACGGTTGGCCGACCGGGGTGGCGGTCACGCACGCGATGACCCACGGAGGCCCCTATCCGGCGACGACGGCCTCGACCCACACCTCGGTGGGCTCGACCGCGATCCGTCGGTTCCTGCGTCCGGTCACCTACCAGGCGGTGCCGGAGGCCCTGCTGCCGGCCGAGTTGCGGGACGCCAATCCGCTCGGCGTGCCCCGGAGGGTGAACGGGGGGACCCCATCGGCCTGAAGGCGCGCCGGCGGTCCGGTTCGTCCGGACCGCCGGCCCGGCGGTCCTGCTCCCTCACCGCCGTGGTGGGGGCTTTCTGACGGATCGGCGTGAGGTCGGGCCGCGAAGGGTCGGGAATCGGTCTCCGCGTGCGTACGCTCACGCCATGAACAGCCACGCGACCGCCCATGACATCGAATCGTTCGTCCGCGAACTGCCCAAGGTGGAGCTCCACGTCCACCTGGAGGGCTCGATGCCCGCCGAGACCCTCTTCGAACTGGCCGCGCGCCACGAGGTCACCGAACTGCCGGACACACTGGAGAAACTCAGGGAGTGGTACGCCTTCACCGACTTCCCGCACTTCGTGGAGGTGTACCTGGCCTCGGTGCGCACTCTGCGGGAGGAGGCGGACTTCTCCCTGTTGGCCTCGGTCGTCGCCGAGCGCCTGGCGGCGCAGAACGTCCGCTACGCCGAGGTCCACGTCAGTCTGTACACCCACTTGATGCGCGGGGTCCCGGCCAAGGTCGTCTTCGACGGGATCGAGCAGGCCAGGATCAGGGCCGAGCGTGAGCACGGGATCCGGCTGCGCTGGATCCCCGACTTCCCCTCCGACTTCGGGCCGGAGGCGGCCGAGGCGACGGTGGAGGCCGTACTGCGGGACGGTCCGCCGAGCGTGGTGGGTTTCGGGGTGGGCGGGATCGAGTCCCCGATGGAGCCCTACACCGAGGTGTTCGCGCGGGCCCGGGCGGCGGGTCTGGCGAGTCTGCCGCACGCCGGGGAGCACGGTGGGCCGGTACGGGTCCGTGAGGCTCTGGACCTGCTGCGCGCCGAGCGGATCGGGCACGGGATCGACAGCATGAGGGATCCGGAGCTGGTGGCCCGCCTCGTCGATGAGCGGATCCCGGTGGACGTCAGTCCCACCTCCAACCTCCGGACCCGGGCGGTGGAGCGGATCGAGGATCATCCCCTGCCCGCGATGCTCGACGCGGGGCTGGCGGTGACGCTCAACAGTGACGACCCGACGATGTTCGGCAGCGACCTGACCGGCGAGTACCTGCTCGCCCACGATCTTGTGGGCGCCGAGGGGCTGGTGCGGCTGCTCCGTAACGGGGTCGAGGCCTCCTATCTCGGAACGGCCCATCGACACGCCCTCCAGACCGAGATCGACGGGGTGGTCGAGCGGCACGGGGTGGCCTGAGCGGCTCCGGGCCCGGGGGTCTGGTCTCCCGGGCCCGGGAGACCCCTATCGGGTGGGGCCGTAGGTGAGCCGGCGCAGGGCGGTCTCGGCCGGTCCGCGTCGGTCGCCACGACGCATGAGGTCGGCCAGTAGCACGGTGGCCCCCCATACGGCCACGGCGATGGCGACGCCGAGGGCGGAGGAGGTGAGCTGCACGTGGAGCGCGTAGGAGGAGAACAGCACCGCCCACACCACCGACTGCGCCAGGTAGAAGGTCATGGAGCGTTGCCCCAGGGCGGACAGGGCGTCGGTCACCCGCCCTCGCCGGTCGTTCAGGTGGACCGCGATCAGGGCGATGAGCGCCGCGTAGCCCAGACCTCCGGCGTAACCGGTCACCTGGTGCAGCGGGGTGATGAGGAGGAGGTCCAGTGGTGTGGCGTCGGTCCACACGCCGGTCTTGGTCAGTGCCAGGGGGACCCCGCCCAGGACGGCCAGGGGGATGCCGACGAAGGCGGTGGCGCGCAGTAGGCGCAGGTGTTCACGAGGCTTCTCCAGGACCCGGTGCCGGGCCGCGAGGACCCCGACCAGGAACGGCACGACGGTGCTGAGGAACATCAGCACGATGAGGAACGGGTAGAAGGACAGGCGGAAGAGGAGCTCGTCCACGAACCCGTCGGGCATCAGGGGCGTCCCCTGGCCGTTCATGGCCTCGTCGGCGGCGAGCAGGGCGTGGGCGGCCGCGGCCAAGGGCAGCCAGAGCGACGCCAGGATCACCAGGGTCCGGTCGCGGAGACGCAGCACCCCGACGAAGAGCAGGGCCACGATGCCGTAGACGGCCAGGATGTCCCCGAAGAAGAGCAGCGCGGCGTGGGCGATCCCGAAGACGATCAGCCAGAGGCCGCGTCGACGTAGGAGGGCCCGGGTCGGACGCCACTCGTGTCCCTGATCGGTCCGACGGCGGTGGATCTGGGCGAGGCCGTAGCCGAACAGCGCCGCGAACATCGGGTACGCGCGCAGGTCCACGAACACGATGGTGCCGCCGGTGGCGATCCGGTCGAGGACGGTGGGGGCGGTCTCGTCGCCGCCGATGAACACGGTGAACAGGTGCGCGTGGGCGAGCGCGATGAGCAGGAGCATGATCCCGCGCGCCAGGTCCGGAGCGAGCGATCGGTCGGCCGCGGGGAGCGGGCGGTTCGTGGTGTCCGGTGCGCGGGGCACGGACGCGGACGTCTGGGACATGGCGGACTCCGGACGATCGTGGGTGAGGGGGTGGAACGGTGTACGCGATCAGGGTCGATGAACGCGGTGCCAGGGGGTGGTGCGCCTCGTGCGTACACAATAAACAAGAAACTCCCTCCATGAAAATCCTCTGTAAATCGGGAATAACATCGCAAGTGCACTAGTGCTCTCTGGGGAGGCCCAGGTGCGGAGCGGGGAGGGTGCGCATGTGTCGCGACGCTCTTCAAGGGGTGGTGCACTAGTACACTTGAGGTTCTCGTCGTGTGATCCGAGAGGAGGACGATGAACGAGGACACGGAATCGGGACTCGCGCCCTACGCGCGGATCGTCGCCGATATCCGCTCGTGTATCGACACGGGGGAGCTGCGACCGGGGGACCGGGTGCCCTCGACCAGGGAGATCACCCGACGATGGGGGGTCGCCATGGCCACCGCCACCAAGGCGCTCACCGTCCTGCGTCGAGAGGGGCGGGTCGAGGCCGTGCGCGGAGTGGGGACGGTCGTTCGAAGAGCACCCACGACGGACCCCGTGCCCGCCGACCCCGCCGGACCCGTGGCCGAGACGTCCGAAGACGGAGGATCGAGGGGACGATCGCGTACCACCCCGGGCGCGGAACGTCGGCCCCACCCCGAACCGCACCTGACCCGCGAGGGCATCGTGCGGGCCGCCATCGCCATCGCCGACGACGAGGGCATCGAAGGCCTGTCCATGCGTCGGGTCTCGACCGAGCTGCGGGTCAGCACCATGGCCCTGTACCGGCACGTCGCGAGCAAGGGAGAACTGCTGACGGAGATGGTCGACCATCTCTACACGGTCGACGCTCTTCCCGAGCCCCCGCCCGATGATTGGCGGCGAGCGCTCGAGGTGGCCCTGCTCGGCGAGTGGGAGATCTACCGCAGACATCCCTGGGCGGCGCGGCTGACCGTGATGGCGGGCGGTGTCGTCTCTCCCGGGCTCATGAGGAACGCCGAGTGGATGATGAGGGTGATCGTCGCTCAGGGCAACACGCCCGACGAGGCCTTGGAGATCCTCACCATCGTGTCCGCCTACACCTCCGGCATGGCCTTGCAGGCCACCCGGGTGGCCTTGGAGGAACACGAGATCGGCATGGACGCCGCGCAGTGGTGGTGTCACCGGGGGCCGGATCTTCATCGACTCGCCGATCAGGGCGCCTATCCCACCATGTTCGGTGTGTCCGGCCCACCCGACGTCGACGGGATGTTCGAGCCCGGAATGCGAAGGCTCCTCGACGGGATCGCGCCCCTGATGGAGAGGACCGGGACGCTCTGAGGTCCTCCCGGTCGCTCCGGAAGGACCGACACGCCCACGACCTGCCCTCCTTCGACCGTTCGGCCACGCAGACTTGGGCGAGGACGTTCGGTCGGGGGAGACGTGTTGAAGCAGGACGCCGCGCGGGACGGTTACCACTGGGAGGTCCCCTGCCGGGGGCGCAGGCTCGGACGGTGGTCGGCCCCGGTGGCCCGGTGGATGACGGCGCACCAGGTCGACGACGTGGGCGGCGCGGGCTCCCGCCCGCGGGCGGAGCGACAGCACGCCTGGTGGAAGGTCATGTGCCTGACCGGGGTGGACTACTTCTCCACGCTGAGCTACCTCCCCAGCATCGCCCTCCTCACGGCCGGAGCCCTCTCCCCGATCGCCACCCTGCTGATCGTGTTGCTGACGCTGTTCGGCATGTTGCCGATCTATCGGCGTGTGGCCGAGCGCAGCCCGCACGGTCAGGGGTCGGTGGCGATGCTGGCGCACCTGTTGCCGGAGTGGCGGGGCAAGTTCCTGGTCCTGTGTCTGCTCGGGTTCGTGGCGACCTCCTGGATCATCACCATCACCCTGTCCACGGCCGACGCCACCGCCCACCTGGCGGCCAACCCCTACACGCCCGCGATGATGGCCGAGCACCCGGTGCCGGTCACCCTGGTTCTCCTCGCCCTGCTGGGGGCGGTGTTCCTGGCGGGGTTCAAGGAGGCCGTGAGGTTGGCGATCCCTCTGGTCGTGCTGTTCCTCGCGTTGAACCTGGTGGTCGTGGTGGCGGCGTTGGGTCACATCGCCGCCGACCCGCGGCTC
Source organism: Nocardiopsis sp. LDBS1602 (assembly GCF_035818715.1). Taxonomy (NCBI): domain Bacteria; kingdom Bacillati; phylum Actinomycetota; class Actinomycetes; order Streptosporangiales; family Nocardiopsidaceae; genus Nocardiopsis; species Nocardiopsis sp. LDBS1602. The sequence continues at coordinate 14,966 of NZ_JAYLVW010000010.1, forward strand.
CTGTCCCAGTGGGAGGGCGGCCTGTTGGACGGCGGTCTCTGGTCGACCACCACCGTCGTGCTGCTCGCCTTCCCGCTTCTGGTCCTGGGGCTGTCCGGGTTCGAGACCGGCGTGAGCATGATGCCTCTGGTGCGCGCGGAGGGGGAGACCGCCGAGGAGCGGCTACGGGCGCGGATCGCGAGCACCCGCAGGCTCCTCACCACCGCGGCGGTGATCATGAGCGTCTACCTGCTGGCGACGACCTTCGTCAGCGGGGTACTGGTCCCCCGCCAGGACGTGGTGGCCGGCGGCCCGGCGGCCGACCGCGTCATGGCCTACCTGGCGCACGACCTGCTCGGACAGGGGTTCGGTACCGTCTACGACGTCTCCACGATCCTCATCCTCTGGTTCGCGGGCGCCTCGGCGATGGCCGGACTCATCAACATCGTGCCGCGCTACCTGCCCCACTACGGGATGGCCCCGGCCTGGGGGACCGCCGTCCGACCGGTGGTCCTGGTCTACACGGCCCTGACGATGGTGATCACGATCGTCTTCGGCGCCGGGGTGGACGCCCAGTCCGGCGCCTACGCGACCGGCATCCTGGCGATGCTGGTGACCGCGGCCGTGGCGGTGACCGTCATCGTGCACCGCAAGAGGGCGAGGTGGGCCACGCTCGGGTTCGCGGTCCTGACCTTCGTGTTCGGGTTCGCGCTGGTGGACAACATCGTCACCAGGCCGGACGGGTTGGCCATCGCCCTGCTGTTCGTGGTGGCGATCATCGCGGTCTCCCTGATCTCCCGGGCTCTGCGCAGCACCGAACTGCGCGCGCACTCGGTGGATCTGGACGCGACCGCCCTGCAGTTCGTCCGTGAGGCCGCGCGTCACGGACGCCTCTTCCTCTTCGCGAATCGGCCGCGTTCGGGCGAGGCGGACGAGTACGCGGCCACCGAGGCCGAGCAGCGCCGACTCAACCCGGTGTCGCTGCGTGTGCCGCCCCTGTTCGTCGAGGTACGGGTCCACCACCCCTCGGACTTCGAGGGGACGCTCGGTGTGAGCGGTACCTGGGTCCACGGGCATCGTGTGCTGAGGGTGAGCAGCCCGGCGGTCCCCAACGCCCTGGCGGCCGTCCTGCTGTGCCTGCGCGACGCCACCGGCACGATCCCGCACTGTTACTTCGCCTGGTCCGAACGGTCGCCGGTGCGGGCCTTCTTCCGCTTCCTGATGCTGGGCAACGGAGGCACCGCCGGGTTCACCCGGGAGATCCTTCGGGAGAACGAGCCCGACGCCGAACGCAGGCCCGTGGTGCACGTCAGTTGAACGGGCGGGCCCGGGACGAGCCGTCCCGGGCCCGCCCGTCGTGTCAGACGGGGGAGTCGCTCAGGGGCAGGTCGCACTGGACGCGCATATCGGTCCAGGTCCGTTCGGCCCGTTCGGCGTCGACCCCCTCGTAGGGGATCGGGACACCCTCCTGGATCCGGGCGGGGGTCCAGTCGGACTCCAGGACCCGGCCCTCGTGGAAGGTCAGTGTGAGCACGCCGGTCTCGGCGGTCGGGCCGCTGAAGTTGTAGAACACGAAATTGCTCAGGCCGTAGTGGGCGTATCCCTCCCCCTGGAACCCTCCCGGGGAGAGCACGTGGGCATGACCGCCGACGACGGCGGCGGCCCCCGCCTCGAAGAGCTCGTCGGCCAGTGAGGGGGCGTGCGGAAGCGGGCAGTGCGCGCCCTCCAACCCCCAGTGCAGGAAGACCACAACGTTGTCGTGCTCGTCGGCGGCCTCGGAGACCGCCTCCAGCATCCGCTCCCTCATCTCGCCCTTGGTGGAGGCCAGCCCCGGTGAGCCCTCTCCCGCGGTCCACTCGGGGATGAGGTGGTCGTCCATGACGTCCGTGGCGCCGAACAGGGCGACGGTCTGTCCGTTCACCTCGGCGACGTGCGGTGTGTAGGCCTCGTCGATGTCACGGCCGGCGCCCACCAGGGCGACCGGAGACCCGTCCCCGTGGTCGAGGGTGTCGAGCAGGCCCGACTCTCCGTAGTCCATGCCGTGGTTGTTGGCGACGGTGGCCACGTCCACGCCGGCGGCGTCCAGGGCCTCCAACGCGCTCGACGGCGCGCGGAAGACGAACTCCTTACCGGGTACGGGGACCCCGCCCTCGGTGACGGCGGTCTCCAGGTTGACCATGGCCAGGTCGGCCGCCGAGAGGTGTTCGGAGACGGGGCCGAGCGCGGTCGCGGGGTCGGCGAGACGGGGGCGGAGGATGCCCTCGAACATCACGTCCCCGCCGAAGGCGATGGTGAAGGGCTCTGTGGCGGGTTCGTGGGAGGACTGTGGGGCCGCGGTGGCCTCCTCTTCGTCGACGGAGCCCCGTTCGAGTGGTTCGGGGGTCTCGTTCGTCGAGCAGGCGGCGGCGAGGACCAGGGCCGAGAGAGCGGCGCTCATGGTGAGGAGCCGGCGCGGTCGTGGCTGTTCGAGGTTCATGCGTGCTCCAAGAGGGGGACGGAGGGCATGGCCGTCGGTGGAGCACGCGGCCGTGGAGCCCGGTCGTCCGTGGGGTCGGATGCCTGCGGTGATCTTCGGCCCCGTCGTCGCCTCGTGTCCCGGGTGCCGGAGACGGTCGGACTCTCCTCTCGGGGCAGGGGAAAGTGTCGGGAGCGGACAGGTCCAACGTCAGGATAAACGCTTCTGACCAGCGAATTCATTGTTCTTTCCGTGGTGTTCCGGGGTTCTGGTGGGCAAAGGTTCGGAGGGGGCCCTTGTGCCATGAAGAGGCGAATCGGTCAATTTTCTCTCTTCGGACTTCTGTCTTTTTCAAGACGATTATGGACGCAAGGAATGAGGCGCTCTCCTGGGGTGGGGAAAACGAATCTACGAAGTCCTTTCGTAGTCTTCTTTTCGATGAACTCCCGAAATTTTTTCACCCCGAGTCGTGACACAGGGTCACTGTAATGCGACTTGTAGTAGCTCTATGCAACCCTTGGGCCTGCGAGTATGCCCGTTCGTAGTGGAGCATGAGCATATGGTGATGATGTGTGTGGTGGGCGATTCCTGAAACGGCCTGCGCGCCCGCCCGCTCTGCTCTAACGTTTCGGTCCGTTGGCGGTCGTCCATGGAACGAACTCCGAAAGGGTCGAACCGTCACCCCTGCACGTATACGCGGGCCACCCCGCCGTCCCGACTCCGTCGCGGACGGGCCCGCCCACCGTGCGACCCGTCCACGCGGCCGTACAGAGACCGCCGGGAATCGGGCGCACGGACCTCGCGCTCCGCTCGGCGCGTCCTCTGGCAGTCTTCAGAAAGGTCCAGCCGCACCATGCGCAACACGTTCCGTTACTCCTTCGCCACCGCTTTGACCGCGGGTCTGGTGATCGCGCCGCTCAGCGCCGCCTTCGCCGACGCCACGACCAGCGGTGCCGGCGGTGTGGGAAGCGGCAACCAGATCGTCGTCCCCGTGGACGTCGAGGCCGACCTGTGCGGTAACTCGATCGCGGTCCTCGGCATCTCGCAGGCCCAGTGCACCAAGGTGTCCGAGGTCCTCTACGAGACCAGCGGCCAGAGCGCCTCCACCGACGGTTCCGGAGGCGCCGCCTCCGGCAACCAGATCGTCGTCCCGGTCGACGCGGCCCTGGACATGTGCGGTGACTCCGTCGCCGTGGCCGGTGTCTCCGAGGCCGACTGCGTCTCCGTCGTCGAGGCCCTCCAGGAGGAGTCGGAGAAGACCCCCTCCACCCTCGACACCGACGGTTCCGGCGGCATCGCCTCCGGCAACCAGCTCAACGTTCCGGTCGGCGCCGCCATCGACATCTGCGGCAACTCCGTCGCCGTCCTGGGCGGGGCCAGCGCCGAGTGCACCACCATCATCAACATCATCCAGGCCACCCCGGAGAACACGGGGAACCCGGCCAACAGCGCCTCCACCGACGGTTCCGGAGGCATCGCCTCCGGCAACCAGGTCTCGGTCCCGGTCTCCGCCGCCGTCCAGATCTGCGGCAACGCCGTCTCCGTCCTCGGCATGGCCGAGGCCGCCTGTGTCACCAAGATCTCCGACGAGCGCGAGAAGCCCGAGGAGGAAGAGGAGCAGGAGGAGACGGAGACCGAGGAAGAGACCGAGACCGAAGAGGAGACGGAGACCGAAGAGGAGACCGAGCAGGAGAAGGGCGAGGAGAAGGAGACGGAGAAGGAGGAGGAGAAGAAGGAAGAGGAGACCTCCTCCGGCACCTCCGACGACAAGCCCGCCCCCGTCGACCAGGCCGGTGGCTCCGAGCTCGCCGTCACCGGCGGTGCCCTGAGCGGTCTCGTCGCCGCCGCCCTGGCCGCCATCGGCGCCGGTGGCGCCGGTCTCTACTTCGCCCGCCGCAAGCGTCGGGCCGCCGCCGAGGAGATCTAGGCTCCCGCGCCTCGGAAACGACCCCGACCGGGGGAACACCGCTCCGGCCGCATTGACACCTCCCCGACACGGGGGCGGTGTGGTGCGGTCGGAGCCGTCTCATAACCTCGAAGACGTGCTCAAAGTCCTGTTCTCCCGTCGCATGCTGGCCTTCCACGCGCTGGTCGTACTGCTCGTGCCCGCCTTCATCTGGCTGGGCTTCTGGCAGCTCGACCGGGCCGGTCAACGCGCTTCGGCCGTCGACCTCCAGCGGGGCAACCTCGCCGCCGAACCCGTCTCGGTGGACGAGATCGCCTCCGTGGACGAACCGGTCTCCCGCGACGACCGCTGGCGCACGATCGAGGCCACCGGAACCTGGGACACCGACCACCAGCTCCTGCTGCGCAACCGGGACGGCTCCCAGGGGGTCGGATTCCACGTCCTCACCCCTCTGATCACCGAGGACGGCACCGGCCTGCTCGTCAACCGGGGCTGGATCGAACGAGGGGAGACAGCACAGGACACCCCCGAGATCCCCGAGGTGCCCGAAGGAACCGTCGAGTTGACCGGGCGCCTCCAGATCGGCGAGACCGAGGAGAACACCGGCCTGCACGGCCGCGACGGACTGCCCGAGGGGCAGATCATGATCGTCGACGTGGCGGAGCTCTCCGACGAGCTGCCGTACCCGATCTACGACGGCTACATGGAGCTCACCGGCCAGGACCCGGCGCCCGAGTTCGTCCCCGAGTACGTCGAACTGCGCGAAGAGGACAGCGGGATGAGCGCCTCCTACGCCGTCCAATGGTGGGTGTTCAGCGTCGTCGCCGTCATCGGGTGGATCGTGCTCATCCGCCGTGAGCTGCGCGATGCCCGACAAGAGGACTCCGAGGGCGACGGCGCGCTCACGAACGGCGACACTGGTGGGGGACCCGCCGGGGAGACCTCCGGCGTCGACGAAGAGGAACAGGTCCCTCGGACCCGGACGTAGGAGCGGTGTGCACGACAGCGTGAACGAGGAGCCGGAGTACCCGACGCCCGGCGGGGTGGAACGGCGTTCGATGACGACCGAGGAGAGCGCCAGAGCGGGACGCCGCTGGTGGGACGGGGCCGCCGACGCCTACCAGTTCGAGCACGGCGACTTCCTGCGCGACGTCGGGTTCGTCTGGTCGCCGGAGGGCGTCGACGAGGCCCGTGCCCGGCTGCTCGGCGACGTCGCCGGGGCTCGGATCCTGGAGATCGGCTGCGGGGCCGGGCAGTGCTCCCGTTGGCTTCGCGACCAGGGCGTGGGCGAGGTCGTCGCCTTCGACGTGTCCCTACGGCAGCTTCAGCACTCCCGTCGGATCGACGAACAGACCGGACTGCGGGTGCCCACGGTCCAGGCCGACGTCCAGAGGCTGCCGTTCGCCGACGCCTCCTTCGACGTGGCCTTCTCCGCCTTCGGGGCGTTCCCGTTCGTGCCCGCGGCCGAGGCGGCGCTCGCCGAGACGGCCCGGGTCCTGAAGCCCGGCGGTCGCTTCGTGTTCTCGGTGACCCACCCGATCCGGTGGTGCTTCCCCGACGATCCGACCGAGCACGGGATGACCCTGCGCCAGTCCTACTTCGACCGCCGAGCCTACGTCGAGGAGGACGAGCACGGTCGGGCCCTGTACGCCGAACACCATCACACGGTGGGCGACTGGATCCGCGGTCTCGTGGCGGCCGGCCTGGTCGTGCGCGACATGGTCGAACCCGAGTGGCCCGAGGACAACGATCAGGTGTGGGGCGGCTGGGGGCCGGTCCGCGGCCGTGTCCTCCCCGGTACCGCCATCTTCGTCACCACCAGACCCTGACCTCCCGCCCCGGGCGCGGTGAAAATCGCTTGGGGGCGGTGGGGCCGGTTCGTTAGCGTCGGGGGCCGATGAGAGGAGCGACGGTGTCCCAACGCTTGCGTGAGGTGTGGCGACAGACCAGGGAGGCCTACGAGAGGGGCTCCTACCCGGTGGAGGGGCGGGAGGTGGACCTGACCGCGCCGCTGACCGAGATGCGGTCCGGCACCCGCCTGCACACGCCCGAGGAGATCGCCTCGCTTCCGCTGCCCGAACCGCGGTTCGAGACCCGGTACGAGGTGACCGGAGAGGACACCCTCGCGGCCGCGCGAAGACTGACCGTCGAGACCGGCGGCCGTGTCGCGGCGCTCAACTTCGCCTCCGCGCGCAACCCCGGCGGCGGTGTGGCCAACGGCGCGCGGGCCCAGGAGGAGAGCCTGGCCCGATCCAGCGCCCTGTACGACTCGCTGATCCGGTGTCCGGACTTCTACGCTCACCATCGGGCCGAACGGAGTCTTCTGTACAGCGACCGGGTGATCTGGTCGCCGAGCGTGCCCGTCTACCGCGACGCCCGGGGAGACTGGCTGCCCGAGGCGGTGCCGGTCGACATGCTCACCTCGGCCGCGCCCAACCGAAGGATGGTGGAGCGCAACCAGCCCGAACAGGCGGATTCCGTGTCGCCCGCGCTGGAGTCCCGGGCCCGCGCGGTGCTCGCCGTGGCGGCCCACCACGGGGCCTCGCGCCTGATCCTGGGGGCCTGGGGATGCGGGGTGTTCGGCAACGACCCGGCCGACGTCGCCGGAGCGTTCGGGAAGGGGCTCCACGGAGAGTTCGACGGGATCTTCGAACGGGTCGTGTTCGCGGTGTTGGACCGCGATCCGGGGGTAGGGCGACCCTTCGAGGAGGTCTTCACCTGATGAACGCGTGGAGCGGTGACTGGGAGAGCGAGGGGCCCGAAGGGGTCCTGATCAGGAACGCGGTGCCCGAGGACTACGGGCGGATCGTCGCGGTCTGTGACGAGTGGTGGGGGAGACCGGTGGCGCACATCCTGCCCCGGCTGTTCCTGGACCACTTCCACACGACGATCCTGATCGCGGAGAAGGGCGGGGAACTGCTCGGTTTCCTGGTGGGGTTCCCCAGCCCGACGAAGGCGGACGAGGCCTACGTGCACTTCTCCGGTGTGGCTCCGGAGCAGCGTCGGTCGGGGCTGGGCCGGGAGATGTACCGGCTGTTCCTCGACGCCGCGAGGGACGACGGACGAACCGTCGTCCGGGCGGTCACCTCTCCCGTCAACGAGCGGTCGATCGCCTTCCACCGTTCGATCGGGTTCGCCGTGACGGGGCCGCACGAGGGGTACGACGGCCCCGGCACGGATCGGATGGCCTTCGAACTGCGGCTCTGACCGGGCCCGGAGGGCAGGAGACCCCGCGCCCGATCCGGCTTCGCCCGCTCCGTCCGGACTATGCGTCCCGCTCGGGGCTCTCTCGGTAGAAGCGGTGGATGCGCCGGTCGGGGATCACCCAGAGGACGGCGACGAGCACGAAGGCGACGAGCGCGATCCCGATACCGACCCCCGCCTCACCGGGGTCCAGGATCGCCGCGACGATCCCGACGAGATACAGGACGGGCGAGGCCTTGCCCTTCCAATCGCTTCCGATGGCCCTCTTGAGGGGGGAGTCCTTCCCCTGGACCCGGATGATCGTGCTCTGGAGGACGAAGTAGGCCAGGGCCATCAGTAGAAGAACGACGCCGTAGAGGATCACAGGGACCTGCGCGAAGCTCGTACTGTCCATCCACGAGGTGGTGAACGGCAGCAGGGAGATGAAGAACAGCAGGCCGAGATTGGCCCATAGGACCCTGCCGTCGACGCGGTCGGCGACCTGGAACATGTGGTGGTGGTTGTTCCAGTAGATGCCGACGTACACGAACGACAGCAGATAGCTGAGCAGGCCGAGGCCGGTGGTGGCGAAGAACGACTCGAAGGTCGCGGCCTCGGGCTGGACCAAGCCCAGCACCATGATCGTGATCACGATGGCGAGCACGCCGTCGCTGAACGCTTCGATCCGTCCGGTATCCATCGCACCCGTCCCGCGAGTCGGCGAGGCCCCGCCGGGAGCCCCGTGTCGAGGCGGCCTCGATGATCGGTGGAAGGCGAGCACCATCGACCAGGGCTGAGCGGCCCCGGCGAGGAACCTTCACTCTTCCGATGCTGCCACCCTCGGCGTTCTCGGCGATGTTCCTCGGCGCGTGTCCGTGTCTTCGAAGGTGGAGGACGGGCCCCGGGAGACCCTCCGGTCTTCGAGGCCCGCCTCGACACACGAGTGGGGCGGGATGCCCCCGCTCTCTATTCGGAGGCCGAGGTGTAGTACATGGGCCCCTCGTCGGGATCCTCGTCGTCCGGCTCCAACCGGTCCGACAGGTCGACCTCCACACCGTTCTCGGCGAAGGCGGCGCGCACCCGCTCCTCCATCTCCTCGCTCAGGTAGTGGTGGTGCAGGTCGAGTTCGCGCAGCCCGGAGAAGGCCGCGGCCCGTTCGACGAGCACCCGACCTCCCTCATCGGTGAGGATGCCCAGGGACAGGTCCAGCACCTCGAGCCGCTTCAGGAGGGGCGCCTCGGCCAGGACCGGGATCCACTCGTCCAGCCTCTCGGCGTTGCGCACGCCCAGATAGCGCAGCTCGGGGAAGCCCTCTCCCGAGAGCAACGGGGCCAGGTCGCCGGGTGAGGTGTCGCCGCCGTAGTCCTCCACCCCCAGCCACAGCTCCAGGCGCTCCAACGCCGGCAGTCCGGAGGAGGCGATCCCCCGGGTGGCGGAACCGGGCAGCCCACCGCTCTCGACGGTGAGGGAACGCAGCGACCCGTGCGAGGGCACGTGCAGGGAGAGCTCTCCGGTCCTGATGGCGCCCGCGGCGCCCCGCACGCCCAACTCCTCCAGGTGGGGGAAGGCCTCCAGGAGAGGACTCAGGTCGGTCTGGCAGATCCAGGAGAGTTCGCACTCGTCCCAGCCGACGTCGCCGACGAAGACGGAACGCAGGTTCGGAAACGCGTCGGCGTGCTCGACGAGCAGATCCACCGGCTCGGCCATCTCCCTGCCGCCCCAGAGACCGAGGGTCATCGCGGACACCCGCTCGCCCCCGACCTCGGAGAGGAAACGGGTGAGGTGCCGGGCTCGTTCGTCCGGCTCCATCCACGAAGTGCCGTCGACACGCAGCCGCCAGGCCACGGAGCCCACGTCGGCGGGGGTGCCATCAGAGCCCGCGGCCTGTCGCAGTTCGCGCCGCCACTCCTCCTCCGTCGTCTCTTCGGGGAAATCCACCACGGGCAGGCCTGTGAACTCGGTGAGGTTGTCCAAGGGAACTCTCTTCTCAGGAGGTGAAATGCCTCCCATGCCTAACAGTTCCGGGCGACAGATGGACACGGCCTCGGTGGAGACCTTGTGGCCTCGCCCCGGGGCGGGTGGCGTGCGCGGGCCCTGCGGGGACCGTGCGCGTATCATCCGTGCCAACCGGACCGGGAGGTACGAACGTGCGACTCAAGCTCGACCTGCATGACATTTTCAATAAGGGACGTGACATCGATCGGGCACTCGACGACATCATGGACGAGGCCGAACGCAAGAAGGCCAAGACCATCGAGATCATTCCGGGCAAGGGATCGGGCCAGTTGAAGAAGCGGGTCCTACGCTTTCTCGACCGGAAGGACGTCAAAGCGCGCTACCACCGTGTGGAGAAGGACTCGAAGAACTTCGGCCGTCTGTTCGTGCACTTCAAACACTGATTCATGTTCTCGGAGAGCGTCGAATCGGAGCGTTCTCGAGGTGGGCCGTCCCTTCCGTGTCCAAGGGTCTTGAGCCACCTCTGAACTGGGAAGACGCCGATTTTCGCTCTTGGTCGTCCTGTTCATGGACGGAAAGCGGAGCGGTGCTCGTTCCGTCTCGGCGTCGACGCTTTCGAGGCACGGCAGGGCGGTTCGAGTCGAGTATCACCCCGCGAGGCGGCCGTTTCCACGGAAAGGCCGCTGGTACTTTGTGCTCTGATGCGCCGAGCATCCTCCACCCCCCTCCCCGAGGAGCACGAATGAACTCGCCCGGGCCACGCGATCCCGCCGGGTATTCCGCCCAGGAACTGGCCGACCCGCGCATCGACTCCGAGACCCTACGGCGGATCGCCGCCGTCCGACCGGACCTTTGGCCGTCGATCCTGCGTCACCCGAACTGTGATGGAGGCCTGGCCGCGCACATTCGGCAGAACACGCCCCAGGCCGCCCCGCCGTCGCAGACCGGCCCCCGCCCGCCGATGGGAGGGCCGCCGCAGAGCGGTCCCCAGGCCCCTATGGGCGGTGGCCCCCTCCAGACCGGCCCCCAGGGGCCCGTCGGCGGGCCGCGGAACGGACCCGTGCCTCCTGTGGGCGGACCCGGGCGGCCCGGGCAACCTCCGATGGGGGGAGCGCCGCAGACCGGGGCGCAATCCTCGCAGGCGGCCTCCGGTGCCAAGGACCTGGCGAACGGCGCGAAGACCTACTTCGCCGACACCGTCGCGCCCGCCGCCATGAGCGCGGCCCGGACGGTGAGCGAGAGGTCCGGTGAGGGTTCGGGCGCCGTGCACTGGACGATCTGGGTCCGCTTCGCCGTCCCCGTGCTCGCGCTCATCGGGGTCATCTCGCTCTTCATGCCGATCGCCTCCGCGTCCTACCGGGGCTACTCGGTGAGCGTCAACTACTTCTCGGAGGAGGCGCCCCCCGGCGAGGGGGCCGTCATGCTCATCGGGTTCATCGCGGTGATCGCCTTCTCCGTGGTGTCGCTGATGACCGGTAAGAAGTGGGCCGTCATCACCGCGGGCGTCCTCGCCATCCTCTTCGGCCTCGTCGGTACGATCAACGGCTTCGGCAGCGGCTCGTCCGCGAGTGGTCAGGCCTACGCCTCCGCCGGTTCGGGCGCGATCCTGCTGGGGATCTCGGGGCTCCTGTTGCTCATCGCGGCGATCGTGACGCTTCTCCCGAAAAAGGTGTTCGCCGCCGGGCAGCAGCCCGTTCGGCCTCAGGGGTTCGCCCCGCCGCAGCAGTACCCGCAGCAGCAGGCGCCTCCGCCTCAGCAGCCTCAACAGCAGGGCTTCCCGCCCCGGCAGCAGTTCCCCCCGCCTGGGCAGTACCCCCAGCAGGCGCCTCAGCCTCAGCGGCCCCCGCAGCAGCAGGAGCCTCCGACCAGGCCCTTCCCGCCGCAGCAGCCCTGACGGGAGCGGAGACGAACCGATGTGCCCCTCGGCCCCGCCGAGGGGCACATCGCCATCTCGGACCGTTTCGCCCACATGCCTCTTGAGGAGCGCGGAGCGTTTCGTGCGCCGGGGAGATCCGGACGCCGGTGAGAACTCACGCCCGACCGTACAGGGTGGGTAGGTCGATCAGTCGGATGTCGTGAGACGTCTCCGCCTCGGCGCGGGCCTTGTCGTTGAAACCGCCACCGCTGAAGCAGAACAGGCGGGTTCGCTCGGTGTCGTAACGTCCGCCTCTGGCGATCAGTTCACGGATATGTCGGAGACGCTCGATGTGGGCGGCGCCCATGGTGTCGTTCCACTTGGCCTCACCGATACCCAGCAATGGCGGCCTCCGGCTTCCATCGGGGATACCGACGATGGCCACGTCCACCTCATGACCGGTGCGCGCTCGAGTGTCGTGCACGATTCCGTGTCCGACCCGGGCCGGCAGGCCGCCGAGAAGATCAGGATCGGCGTGATGCAGGGCCCACTCACGACAGACCTGCTCGAAGTGCGGCCCCAGGACGTTGCTGACGAAACGGCGACGGCTCGCCTGCCAGACCCGGGACGCGCTTCCCGGGCGTTCCAACTGGTCCCATACGGGGCGCATGATCGCGTGGTAGAAGGCGATCAACGGTTCGGAGATGCGATAGGTGGGGCGGTTCTCCCGAAAGGCGTCCGAGTCTTTGTGCAGTAGGCCCGCGTCTTCGAGAACGTTGATGGGGTGGGCGATGTCCGTGGCCTTGCGTTCCATGTGGCTCGCGATGCCACCGCGAGTGGCGTTGCCGTCGGCCACGGCTCCCAGAACCGAGAGATAGAGGGCGGTATCGCGCAGATCGGGTTCCTCCGCCAAGAGATAGCGTGCCTCTCGGAAGAGCGGGGTCTCGGGGTTGAGGACAGTACGGACGACCCAGTCGTCGAAGTCTTCCGGCCCGCTCGGTGAGTCGCCACGGGCGAACTCACGACGGTAGGCGGGGGTGCCACCGACGATCGCGTTGACCTTCATCGCCAGATGGGGGTCGGTGATGTCCCAGAATTCGGCGGCGAGTCGATGATCGAGAGGGCGGACGACCAGTTCCAGGCCGGCGCGCCCTCGAAGGGGAGCGTTTCCGGACAGCAGCCTGCCCATGAACGACAGGGCCGAGCCGCACAGCAGCATCCGGGTACGTGAGGAGGCACGCTGTTCACGCAGTGGACGGAACGCCTCCTGGATGATGGAGGGGAGCTCCGGATTGGCCTTGACCAGGTAGGGGAATTCGTCGATGACCACGGGTACCGGCCGCTCCGCTCCGAGTGCCAAGAGCGAATCGACGACCTCTGACCAGTCGGCGAAGTGGTAGGGGGTGGGGGGACGGACATGCGCGGTGAGCGCGGCACTGATTCGGCGCAACGACTCGGTATCCGTTGCCTCGGTCGCTCCGAAGTAGAAGCCTTCCTCGGCCCGACAGGCGGCGTCCAGAAGGAAGGTCTTGCCCTGACGGCGACGCCCGGAGACGACACCCAGGGTCGCGCCGGGCTGTTCGTCGGTGATGAACCGGGACAACGCCGACCACTCGTAGTCGCGGTCGAACATCTCGGAGGGCTTGCGCATGACGACCACCCTGAGCGATTAATAGAAGTACAGTTAATAGAAGTGTACTCCTATATTTGATCCAGGCTATGGATCGTCCCGCTCAGCGGCCTGAATCGTCCTTCGGGAACCGCTACCGGCGGTGCTTTGCGAGGAAGGCCTCCAGCTCCTCGACGCGGGGGGAGGTCGACGGGCCTCGGCGGGTGACGGCGAGGGCGGCGGCCGCGTTGGCGCGGCGGGCGGCCTCGACCGGATCGGTCCCCCGGGACAGCCCCGCCGTGAACACGCCCACGTGGGCATCGCCGGCGCCGTTGGTGTCCACGGCGGACACCGGGAACGCCGGAACCGGGACGACCCCGGTCTCCTCCCGGGCGACCAGGCAGCCCCGGGCGCCCCGGCGCAGCACCACGACACCGCCGGGGGCGATCCGCTCGACCAGCAGGGCGGCGGCCTTCTCCTCGTCCGTCTCGTCGGAGAGCGTCGCGGCCTCGTCGGAACCGAGGCTGAGGACCTCCACTCGGGGCATGACCCGCTCCAGGGTCCGTGTCGGGATCATGCCCGCGACCGGGGCCGGGTCGAGCACGAGTCGCGTCCCGTCGGCGAGCCCTTCGAGCCAGGTCGCCAGTTCGTCCGCGCGTTCCCCTGGCAGGAGCGAGTACCCGACCGTGTAGACGAAGTCGCCCGATGCGGGGCGCAGCCGCCGCAGATCCGCCAAGGGCAGGTCCACCTCGGCCCCGAGCCTCGTGACGAAGGTGCGTTCGGCGTCGGAGTCCACCATGACGACGCAGAAACCGGTGTCCTCCGGCCTGGGCGGGTGCGCCACCGCCACCCCTTCGTCCCGAAGGGCGGCCCTGACCAGGTCTCCGTTCGGCCCTGTGCCGTGCGCCCCTCCGTAGACGACCTCCATGCCGGCCCGGGCGGCCGCCGCGATCACGTTGAACCCGCCGCCCGGCAGTGTTACGGCCGAGCTCGCGAACGCGCCCCCGCCGGGCACGGGCACGGAGTCCACCTCCATCACGACGTCGATGATCACCGGTCCCACATGGTGGAGGCGTCCGTGCACGGAGGGTTCCTTCCTCGAAGGGCGGTGGTTACGTCCGATGATCATCCCGCACTTCTCACATGGGGTGATTGTCGAGTTTTTGCCGGTCGATCTCCTTCCGGTGTGCTCATGCGCCTCAGACTCGTGGGGGAGGCGAGAAGGAGGAAGCACATGATCACCACCGACTTCGTCGTCGGCTCGCCCCGCTGGCTCGAGTTGGGGTCCGACGCCCCGATCGTTTCGGCCGACTTCTACGGGAGGGTCTTCGGCTGGCGCACCCAGACGATGGGGGAGCGTTTCGGGGACTACCTGGTCATGAGGTCGACGGGGGAGGCCGTGGGCGGGATCGGTCCGCGCATCGTCGACGACGAACCACCGGCCTGGACGCCCTACTTCCACACCGACGACGTGGAGACGAGCGTCCACCGGGCCCGCGACCTGGGCGCGACCCTGGAGGTGGAGCCCACCGACGTGCGCGAGCTGGGACGTATGGCACACCTGACGGATCCCCAGGGAGGCTGGTTCGCCCTCTGGGAGCCGGGGACGTTCTCCAGCCTGCAAGCGGTCGACCGGCCCAACACCCTGTGCTGGGTCGAGATGTGGACCCCCGACGTCCAAGGCGCCAAGGAGTTCTACCGGGGCCTGTTCGGCTGGCGCTACGACGACATCCTTCTACCGGGCGGCGACAGCGCGTACACGACCCTGCGGCCGATCGGCATGGGCGAGGAGCGCTATTTCGGCGGGTTCATGGGGGTCGCCCCGGAGCAGCTCCCCAGGACCGACGGCGCCGCCGACTGGCATCCGATCTTCCAGGTGGCCGACTGCGACGCCACCGCGAGCGCGGTCCTGGACGCGGGAGGCCGGGTGCACATGGGCCCGGAGTACGCGCCCGGGGTGGGTCTGACCGCGGTGTGCTCGGACCCGTCGGCGGCGGGCTTCGTGCTCCTGGATCCGGAGGGCGGCCACGGCTGATCCGGGGCGAGGGATTGTCGAGACTTTGCCGGTCGGATCCCCGGAATGTCGGCGTCGCGAAGCACACTCGTGGGGGAATCTTCACTGGAGGCGGAGCATGATCACCACCGACCATCTTCCCGGGTCACCCTGTTGGATCGACGTGGCGAGCCCGGATCCCGAGATCACGGCCGAGTTCTACCGGCGCCTGTTCGGTTGGGAGGCGGAGTCGGCCGGTCCGGAGGCCGGCGGGTACGTGAACTTCAGGCTGAACGGGGCCCTGGTGGGGGCGATCAGCCCCACGAGGGACGAGGAGCAGCCGATCGTCTGGTCCATCTACCGGTACACCACGGATCTGGACGAGACCCTGCGCGAGGCCACCGCTCTGGGCGCCACCGTCCACGTCGAGCCCATGGACGTGCTCGATCTGGGCCGGACCGCCTACCTGACCGATCCCCAGGGGGGAGATCTCTCGCTCTGGCAGCCCCGTTCGTTCTCCGGCCTGGAGTTGACGGACGCGCCCGGCGCCCTCATGTGGACCGAGATGTGGACGCCCTCCGCCCAGGGGACCAAGGACTTCTACGGTGGCCTCTTCGGCTGGGAGTTCACCGACATCGAGCTGGAGGGCTCCCAACGGTACTCGATGATCCGTCCGGCCGGCACGGGGGAGGACCGGTACTTCGGCGGGGCCATGGAGATGACGCCGGACCAGCTGCCGCAGACCGACGGGAAGGGCGACTGGCATCCGGTCTTCCACGTCATGGACTGCGACGCGGTGATCGCCGAGCTCCGGGACGCGGGCGGCCAGGTTCTCATGGGGCCGGAGGACGCCCCGGGCGTGGGACGCCTGGCGGTCTGCTCCGACCCGTTCGGGGCCGGGTTCGTGCTGCTCACCCCGTCGCCGATGTGAGGGCGTGGCGCCCGGCGTCCGACGCCGGGCGCCACGACGCTACTGGCGGGAGACGGCGGAGGCGCCGCCGCGCAGCACGTACTTCTGGATCTTTCCGGTGGCGGTCTTGGGCAGGCTCTCCACGAACTCCACCTGGGTGGGCGCCTTGAAGTGGGCGAGGTTGTCACGGGCGAAGGCGATGATCTCCTTCTCCGTGGCGGTCTCCCCCTCGCGCAGGACCACGGAGGCGCGCGGGGTCTCGCCCCAGCGTTCGTGCGGCACCCCCACGATGGCGACCTCCAGGACCGCGGGGTGTCGCAGCAGCACCCCCTCCACCTCGACGGAGGAGATGTTCTCCCCGCCCGAGATGATCACGTCCTTGATCCGGTCCTGGATCTCCACGTAGCCGTCCGGGTGGGTGACCGCGGCGTCACCGGTGTGGAACCAGCCGTCGCCCATCGCCTTCTCCGTGGCCTCGGGGTCGTTGTAGTAGCCGCTCATCACGACGTTGCCGCGCACGGTGATCTGGCCGACGGTCCTTCCGTCCCAGGGCACCTCGACGCCTTCGTCGTCGACCACACGCAGCTCGCCCGAGGTGATGAGCTCGACCCCCTGCCGGGCCTTGAGGGCGCCGCGTTCGCGCGTGGACAGCCCTTCGTGCTCGGGTCGTCGCTCACAAACGGTGATGAAGGGCGTGGTCTCCGTGAGGCCGTACACGTGGGTGACGGTCCAGCCGAAGTCGCCCTCCAATCGCTCGATGGTTTCGGCGGCGGGAGAGGCGCCGGCGGTGACCACGTGCACGCCGGACGGCACGTCGCCGCGCACCCTCTCGGGGGTGTTGGCGAGCATGATGAGCACGGTCGGGGCCGCGCACAGCCAGCTCACCTCCTCCTCCCTGATCAGTTCGAACACGCGTGCCGGGTCCATGGCGGGCAGGCACACGTGGGTGCCTCCGGCCGCCGTCACCGTCCAGGTGTAGGTCCACCCGTTGGCGTGGAACATGGGCAGGGTCCACAGGTAGCGCTGTCCCAGCTCGATCCGCAGGTGCAGCAGGGTGCCCACCGAGTTCATGTACGCGTTGCGGTGGGTGATCATCACCCCCTTGGGGCGGGCCGTGGTCCCCGAGGTGTAGTTGATGGTGAGCAGGTCGGTCTCCGAGATCTCCGGGCGCTCGAAGCCGGGGGAGGCGTCGGCGATCAGCGCCTCGTAGTCCTCCCAACCCTCGCGGGCGCCCTCCAACGCGATGAAGCGCTCCACCCCCGGCATCCGGTCCCTCACCGAGTCCACGGCGTCGAGCTGATCGGCGTGCACGCACAGCACCTTGGCGCCGGAGTGCTCGACGATGTAGACGAAGTCCTCGCCGGTCAGCCGGAAGTTGACGGGGACGAGCACCGCGCCCAGCTGGGGCACCGCGTAGAACGATTCGAGCTGGGCGTGGGTGTTGGGCGCGATGTAGGCGACCCGGTCGCCCTTGACGACCCCCATGCCCTGGAGGACGGACGACCAGCGGTCACAGCGGTCGAAGAACTGCTCGTAGGTCAGGCGTAGATCCCGGTCGACCACCGCCTCGCGCTGCGGGTACAGCCTGCGGGTGCGGCGGGCGAACTCCAGGGGGGTCAGGGTGAGCTCCACGGTGCCCTCTCTCCTTGGACGACGTCGTTGCGAACGTGGACGGATGATGGTTCTCGGGCCGGCGGGCCGGTCTCAGATCCCGAACAGGGCGGCGGCGTTGTCGTGCAGGACGCCGCGCAACCGTTCGGGCCCCAGATCGAGCGCGATCAGGGAACGGATCTGCTCGACGTAGGCGTAGGGGATGTTCGGGAAGTCCGTCCCCAGCAGGACCCGGTGGGAGAGGTCCCGCAGCCGGGGGAGTTCGGCGCGTGGGAAGGGGGCCGAGCGTTCGGTGTAGGGCGTGAACGCCATGGTGGTGTCCAGGCGTACCTGCTCGTACCGCTCGACCAGGTCGAGGAAGGCGGAGTACTCCGGAGCCCCGGCGTGGGCGACGATCGCGGTCAGGCGGGGATGGTCGCGCAGAACCTCGGAGAAGGGGCCCGGGCCGGTGAACCTGCCGGGCAGCGGGCCCGAACCGCAGTGGACCACCACCGGGGTGCCGGAGTCGGCGAGGGCACCCCACACGTCGGAGAGCAGTGGATCGCGGGGGTCGTAGGCGCCCACCTGGAGGTGCGCCTTGAAGATCCGGGCCCCGGAGGCGATCTCCTCGGCCACGTAGGTCGCGGCGTCGGGCTCGGGGTGGAAGGTGGCGCTGCGCAGACAATCGGGGTGGTCGGCGGCGAACCCGGCGGACCAGGAGTTGAGCCATCGCGCCATGTCCGGACGGTGGGGGTAGGACAGCGCGGTGAAGCGTCGCACCCCCAGGTCGCGCAGGACCGCGAGACGTTCGTCCTGGTCGAACCGGTAGGTGATGGGCCACACGCCCTCGCCGAGGGCGTCGAAGTAGGCCCAGACCTTGCGCAGGACGTTGTCGGGCATGAAGTGCGTGTGCACGTCGACGAGGCCGGGGAGTCCGAGTTCGCGCTGGATACGGCGGACCTCGGCGGCTTCGCCCACTTCGTGCGGTGATGAGACTTCGGTCACAGGGCACACCCTACGCCGCCCCCGAGCCGGGTTCGGGGGCGGGTGGATCCGAGGGTGTGTCACCGGAGGACGCGGGCGGAGGCTCAGACCCCGTCGATGGAGGTCACGCCCAGGAACATGGTGATGAGAAAGCCGTTCTCCTCCCACTCGTCGGAGGGGCATGAGGCGCTGACCAGGAGCTCGGTGTCGTCGAACCACTGCGCCGCCGCGCGGACGGTGCGGTTCTCCCCGTCGCTGTCGAACGTGGCCAGCCTGGTCTCGAAATCGAAGGTCTCACCCGATTCCGCCATGAGGGAGAGGGGTTCGGTGGGCTCCTCGACCGGGGTGTCCCCGGTCTGTTCGGCGACGGTCGTCAGCAGCCGGTCCACGGTGTCGATCGGCTCGTGCCCCTCCTCGCCGGCCCTCGCCACCCCGGTGGTCCGGCTGTGCATGACGTCGCAGCCGGTGTCGTCCAGCGTGGACCGGTACAGGTCCTGATCGGCGTCGTAGGTGGTCGTCCACTCGGTGCTGTGCGGTACCAGCCACACCACCTCTCCGGCTTCGGACGCCTCGGGGGTGGTGGCGGAAGAGGTCGCCTCGGCCTCGGGGGAGGACTCGACCGGCTCGGCCGTGGGGGAGCCGTCGATCTGAGCGGGGGAGAGGGGCGGGAACGTGCAGCCGGTCAGGAGCAGGCCGGCGCCGACCGTCACGAGGAGGGCGGAGGGGAGGTGCCTGTGCGTCTTCATGTCCGGTGAGACCACCGACGACGGGCCCGCGCCTCTGAGTACTTCTACTCACCCTGTCCGTTCACAGGGCGAGCAGGAGGACCCCCGCGACCACCACGGCCGCGGCCAGGATCCGCACCGGACCGAAGCGTTCGCGGAAGAACACCAGGCCGATCAGGGCGGCGAAGACGATGCTGGACTCCCGCAGGGCGGCGATACCGGCGACGGCCCCCGACAGTTGGGCCCACAGCACCAGGCCGTAGGCGCCGGCGCTGACGGCGCCGCCCGTCAACCCGACCTTCCAGATGGGGCGCAGCTGCGCCACCAGCCTCCGCCGTCGGGTGGCGATCGCGACCAGGAGGAACACCGGCCCTTGGAGCATCATCACCCAGGTGATGTAGCCGAGCGGATTCTGGGTCAGTCGCACGCCGTAGGCGTCCACCACGGTGTAGCAGGCGATGGCCAGGCCGGTGGCGAAGGCCGCCGCGAGCGCGGGGACGTGGTGCCGCTTCGGCATGCCGCCGGCGAACACCAGCACCATCAGACCCGCCGAGATCACCAGTACCCCGATGAACTCCCGAGGCGGCAGGGTCTCACCGAGGAACACCACCCCGATGAGGGCGACCACCCATGGGGCCGTCCCCCGGGCCAGCGGATACACCTGCCCGAAGTCGCCGGTCCGGTACGACAGCATCAACAGGCCGAGGTAGAGCAGATGGGTGAGGAGGGAGCCCAACAGGATCGGCCAGGCCTCGACCGGCGGCAGGCCGACCACGAACAGGAACGGCAGGGTGGCGAGCATCCCGCCCGCTCCGATGAGGGCGAACCCCAGGAGACGGTCGGTGATGGAGTGCGCGATCGCGTTCCAGGAGGCGTGTAACAGGGCCGCGATCAGGACCGCGACGACGATCGGTGTGGTCATGGGGCCTTTCGAGCCGGGAGCGAGGACGCCGCAAGGCTAGCCCCCGCCGCTCGGAGCCCCGCCGACCGGGGTCAACGCCTCCGTGTGTTGGTGGGGGTGACGCGGTGGTTGCGCAGATGTTCGTAGACGATCGACGCGCGCACGTCGGCGACCTCGGGTCGTTCGGTGAGACGGTCCACCATGAACGAGTACAGGCTGTTGTTGTCGGGGAGGGCCACGTGGACCAGGAAGTCCTCGTCGCCCGAGGTGACGAAGACCGACAGGGTCTCGGGCAGGGAGCCGACCCAGTCGCGGAAGGACTCGATGTTGTGGCGTGAGGGCTTCTCGACACTGACGGTGACGAGCGCCTGAACCGGCCGGCCGATCTCCTCCAGGTCCACGTCCAACAGTGCGCCGCGGATCACACCCTTCTCCCGCAATGCCCGGGTCCGATCCAGCGTCGTGGTGGGGGAGGCGCCCACCGCCGCGGCCACGTCGCGGTTGGTCTTCCGTGCGTCCGACTGGAGTTCGGCCAGAATCGCCGCATCAAGTTCATCAAGATCAGCCATATGGGGAGTTTACACGTACTTAATACGGTGCTTTGTTTTCTGGTCCGGCGTGTGCATAACATCTAAGGGAAAAGGTCGTATTTGGCTCGCCAGGGGGAGAACCTCACCTGGCAGGCACCGTCGCCCGCCGGTCGGCCCAGCAACGGTGCGATGACGCACCACCGCACAACAAAGGGACGTCCGTCACCATGAGACCTTCCTCTGTCGCGGCCGACACCGACCGACCGTCGGTGCGCCCTGAACCCCGGGGCCGGGTCCTGGCCCTGGTCGCGATCGTCTGCGCGGCGCTCAACCTGCGCCTCGTCGTCACCTCCCTGTCGCCCCTGTTGACCACGGTGGGCGACGAGTTCGGCTTCGCCGCCACCGTCATCGGTGTCTTCGGCACCCTGCCCCTGGTCGCCTTCGCGATCTTCGGGCTGATCACACCGGCGATCATGCGCCTGCTGGGCCCCGAGGCCACGGCGGCGCTGAGCATGCTGCTCACCGGGGTGGGCCAGGTCCTGCGCGCCTTCGCGCCCGATACCGGAACCCTGCTCGCGCTCACCGGTGTCGCGCTCACCGGAGCCGCCCTGGGCAACGTCGTGCTGCCGCCGCTGATCGCGCAGTACTTCCCCGACCGTCTCGCCGCCCTGAGCACCGTCCAGATGGTCGCGATCCACCTCGGAGCGCTCTTTCCGCCCCTGGTCGCGATCCCGCTGGCCGAGCTCGCCGGTTGGCGGATCGCTCTCGGAGCGTGGGCGGGCATCGCCCTGATCGCCTCCCTCCTGTGGATCGCCCAGTGGGTCGGTCGCGGCCGTGGAGGAACCGGAAGCCGGACGGCCACCGCCACGGGAGGTCCGGCCCTGGCCCGACCGATCCTCCGGATCGGCATGGCCTGGCGGATGGCGTTGCTCTTCGGCATGGTCACCTGGAACGTCTTCACGCTCTTCACCTGGTTGCCCACCCTGTTGAGCGACGCCGGGCACAGTCCCGCCGCGGCCGGGAGCCTGGTCTCCCTGATGGTGGGCGCGAGCCTGATGTTCGGGCTGGTCGCGCCGACGATCACACTGCGCGCGGGCAACACCTTCCCGATCGTCGCCCTCGGTCTGGCCGGCTACGGCGTCGGTTACCTGGGCGTGGCCCTGGCGCCGGGGTTCGCCCCGTTGTGGGTGCTCTTCCTCGGTCTGGGCACCAGCCTGTTCGTGGTCACCATGACCATGATCAACGCCCGCAGCTCCACACCGCGAGGCGCCGCCGCCCTGTCCGGTTTCGTGCAGGGGGTGGGGAGCGGCATCGCCCTCGGCGGGCCGCTGCTGTTCGGACTGCTCGGCGAACTCACCGGTGGGTGGACCGCCTCCTACGTCCTGGTCGCCGGGGGATCGCTGCTGGTGGCGTTGGTCGTCGCCTACGTCGAACGCACCCCGTGGACCATCGAGGCCGCCGCCGAGAGCGCACGTCCTCCGCGCGCCTCCCAGGAGCCCCGGACGGCCCTGGACCCGCTCCCCCTCCGCGGCTAGGTCGAAGGGTGTTCGTGCCGCTCGGCTTCGGGAACACGGGGGTCGTGCTTCGAAAGGTCGCGTGAGGGGCACACGAAGAATACGGAACCCGGTGGTACGCGGTGCCCCGCCGGGTCGGAACACCCGAACACGGTCGGCGTGCCCTTTCGGGGCGGCCGTCGTCGCGATCCGAGGGATCGAGGGAAGGACCTCGGGTCACATCGCCGGTGACGTCACGCGTCGGTGGGTGGACGGGGACGGTACGTGTGCGCGCGGAGTCGTTCCGTGCGCCTGAGCGGCCGATAGTGGCCATTCGCCCGGAAAAGTCAGTCATACAGTCCGAGAACCTGGCAAGTGTCCACAATGTGCGCATAATGACGACATGAACACCCCGCCCTCCGACCCCTCCTCCGTGGCCCCCGTTCTCCGCCCCTGACGGTCCCACAGCGTTCGAGGCACCGGCGATGTGGGTGGAGCAGACCGATCAGTGGGTCCGAGCCCCTCTCCGGTACCCGACGGCCACATCACGGGAAGCCGCACGCCATGACCACGGACCGGCCACAGCCGTACCTGTCCCCAGGACAGCCGGAGGACGGGGAGGGCGCGACCACCCCGCTCATCAGGAACCAGGACTTCCAGGCCCTGTGGACCAGCCGCTTCCTCGCGGGGCTGGGCAAGGAGAGCGGTGAGGTCGCCTACCCGCTCCTCGTCCTCCTCCTGGCCGGATCGGCCTCTCAGGCCGGGGTGATCGGCGCCGTCCAGGTGGCCACCACCATGATCACGGCGGTGGTCGGCGGGGCCCTCGCGGACCGGGCCGACCGTCGCGCCATCCTTCTCTTCTGCGACCTGGGACGCCTCGTACTGCTGGTCTCCTTCGCGGGACTCCTCCTCGGCGGCGACGACGTCGGGGTGCCTCTGGTCATCGGAGTCGCGGCCGCCTCCTCCGCTCTGATGGGCGTCTCCAACCCCGTGGCGGTGGCCGCGATCAAACAGCTCGTGCCCGCCTCCCAGATGGCCGACGCCTCGGCACAGAACCAGATCCGTTTCTTCAGCACCACGGCGCTCGGAGCGCCCATCGCCGGTTCTCTCTTCGGCCTGGGGCGGGCCTTCCCGTTCGTCACCGAGGCCGTCTGCTACCTGCTGTCGGCCGCGCTCCTGCTCCGTATCCGCAGACCCATGCAGGCGTCCAGGGAACCCGAACGGGAACCGTGGAGCCCGCGCGAGACGGTGAGCGGCTTCGTCCTGCTCGCCCGGCACCCCGTACTCCGCCCGATGATCGGATGGATCGTCGGATTCAACATCGCCTTCGCTCAGGCGGGGGTCTTCCTCGCTCTCATCGCCACCGCGGACGAGCGCGGCGCCTCCCACCTGGTGGTCGGTCTGACCGTGTCGCTGGCCGGGATGGGCGGGCTGGTCGGCTCCCTGCTCGCCGGCCCGGTGGTGCGGCGGCTGAGCCCCACCCGGATCTTCCTGATCACCGCCTGGTCGGCGCCGGTCTGCGCGCTCGCGCTCGTCGCCGTCCCGGGAACGCTCCCCCTCGGCCTCATCGTGGCGGTGGTGTTCGCGTTGGTGCCCGGTGTCAACGCGGTCTTCTTCGGCTATGTCGCGGCCGCCGTCCCGGACGGCTACCAGGGGCGGGCTCTGGGGGCGGTGACGTTCATGTCCCTGCTGTCCCAGCCGATCGGCATCGTCGGGATCGGGGTGGTGTTCGACCACGCGGGCCCGGTGCCGGTGTTCCTGGTGATGGCCTCGGTGTCGGCGTTGGCGGCCCTGTTCACCCTCGGCCCCACCATGCGCTCACTGCCCCCGCCGGAGGAACTCGTCGTCGCCTGACACTCACGTGCGGGACGCGGCCCCCACCGGGGAGGACGGGGGCCGCGGGTTCGGGGAGGGCTCGAGAGGTCAGTCGGTGACCGGCATCGCCATCACCGGATCCGAGGTGGGGTGTTCCGAACCGCCCTCGGGCTCGATCGTGACCGCGATGCCCTCATCCTCCTCACTCGGAGCCGCCAGCACCGGCGACACGAATCCGGAGGCGTCGACGGAGAGCACCCCCGCAGAGACGACGCCGCCATCGGCCCTGGTCAGCCAGAGCTGGTAGTCCTCCTCATCGAGGGCCTCCAGGCCGTGTGCGCTGAACACCAGGGCGCCCTGGATCTCGGAACTCACGACGGTGACGCTCACCCCCTCCATGGGTTCGGCCCTGGTGGAGATCGAGTCCGGAGAGGCGAGTACGGCGGCGATCCGCTGCTCCTCGGCCCGGAGTTCGTCCACCTGACGGCTCTGGTCGATGACGACCGCGCCCAGGACGAGGATCAGGAGCAGGCAGGCGGCCAGGGCGAGCGTCGGGAACAGGGAACGACCACGTCGTCGCGGTTCGGGGAGGCGTTCGGGGGCGGGGGCCAGCTGTCGGGTCTCGGCCACCTCCGCCAGTACCCGCTCCCTCAGCCCGGGGGGCGGGGTCCGAGCGGTGGCCGACGCCAACAGCGCCGAGGTCTCGAAGAAGCCGCGCACCTCCTGAAAACAGGACTCGCAGTGGGCCAGATGGTCCTCGAAGCGCAGGCTCTCACTCGGAGTGAGGGCGTTCAACGCGTAGGCACCCGTCAAGGTGTGCGGGTCCTGGTTCAGCGTCCTTCTCACCATTCCACCCCCAGACAGTCCCTCAGCCGGATGAGCCCGTCGCGCATGCGCGTCTTGACGGTCCCCAAGGGAGCGGAGAGCAGGCCGGCCACCTCACGGTAGGAGTATCCGCCGTAGAAGGCCAGACGTACCGACTGCTCCTGGAGTTCGGTCAGGGTCTCCAGACATCGGCGCACGCGTTCCCGTTCGAGCCGCCCCGTGGCCTCCTCGGCCACCTCGTCGTAGGGGCGTTTCGTGTCGGTGGCCGCGGCGCGGGCCTCACGGTCCCTACCGGCCTGTTCCGATCGCACGCGATCCACCGCCCTGCGATGGGCGAGGGTCATCACCCAGGCACGCGGACCGCCACGCCGTTCGTCGTAACGGCAGGCGGTGCGCCAGACCTCGACCAGGACCTCCTGGACGACCTCTTCCGACTGGGCCGGGTCGCGCAGGATCCGGCGCACCACGCCGTACACGGAAGGGGAGATCAGATCGTAGACCCGACCGAAGGCCTGTTCGTCGCCGCGCGCCACGAGGCGCAGCAACTCCTCCAGCCCGAGCGGGGCGGGATGGGCCGCGTCCTGCGGCGCGGTCACTGCCCTGTCCATCCGGATCCTTCTCGTCTCGGGGATGAGGCTCTTGGTTCGGGCGGGATACGGGAGCGACGTTCGGCCCCGGCCCGTGGTCGTGATCGGTCGGAGGGCCGGACGGTCCACGCGTCATCGCGTGGACCGTCCGGGGCCGGTTCGGTCCATCCTCCTATCAGGAGGGCATCAGCACCGTGTCGACGATGTAGACGGTCGCGTTGGAGGTCTGGACGTTGCCGCAGACCACCTTCGAGTCTCCGTCGACCGTGAACTCCTCGCCCGCGCCCTCGGTGGTGACGTTCTCGCCCTGGAGGGAGGTGAACGTGCCGTCCTCAAGCGCCTCGGGGGCCTGCTCGCCCTCCACCACGTGGTAGGTCAGCACCTCGGTGAGCCGCTCCTTGTCGTCCAGCAGGGCGTTCAGGTCCTCCTCGGGGATCTTGGCGAAGGCGTCGTCGGTGGGAGCGAAGACGGTGATGTCCTCGGCCGTGTTGAGGGTGTCGACCAGATCGGCCTCTCCCACGGCGGTGACGAGGGTGGACAGGAGCGGGTTGTTCGACGCGGCGGTGGCGACCGGGTCCTGGGCCATACCCTCGAAGCTCCCGTCGCCGTCCTCGGGCACGGCGGCGCAGCCCGGTCCGAAGTTCTCACCCGCGACCTGCGTTCCTTCGTCCATGCCTCCGCCGGTGGTCTCCTCGGTGCCGCCCGCCTCGGTGTCCTCCTCGGTGGCGGAGCCGTCCATCCCCCCGCAGGCGGTCAGGCCGAAGGCGATCGCGGCGGCAGCGGCGGCGACGGTGAGCGTGTTCTTGCTGATCATCGTTCTCTCCTCGGTGGGTGTTCGTGTTCTCGGGTTCGTGAGGCCGACGTCGGGTTCAGTCGGCGGTGAAGCGGATGCGGTGTCGGCCCGTCGCCCCGTCGGGGATCGGGTCGACACGCTCGGCGGTCTGGGTGTAGCCGGTGGAGTCGGTGGCCCTGACCTCGACCGAATGGACCCCTGGGCCGACCGTGGTCTCGGCGATCCATTGGACCCAGGTGTCGATGCCGGGCACCTCGGCGAGTTCGGCCTCCCACCAGTCGCCGTCGTCCACTCGGACCTCCACCGCGTCGATCCCGCGGTGCTGGGCCCAGGCGACCCCGGCCAGGACGACGTCTCCGGCCTCGACCCGGCCCAGCGGGGCCGGTACGTCGACGCGGGACATGGTCTTGATCGGGGCCTGTACGCCCCAGCCGCGCCGTGCCCAGTAGGACCGTTCGTCGGCGAAGCGGGTGAGCTTGATGTCGGTGACCCATTTGGTCGCGCCGACGAATCCGTACAGGCCGGGCATCACCATCCGGGCGGGATATCCGTGGACGTGGGGGAGCGGCGCGCCACCCATGCCCACGGCGAGAAGGGCGTCGCGACCGTCCATGACCGCTTCCGTGGGAGTGCCACAGGTCCAGCCGTCGGTGGAGGTACTGAGGATCTGGTCGGCGTCTGAACGGACACCGGCCTCGCGTAGAAGGTCGGCCAGGGGGAAACCGAGCCAGCGGGTGTTGCCGATGAGGTCCCCGCCGACCTGGTTGGACACACATGCCAACGTGATGTCCGCCTCGATCACGTCGCGCGTCATGAGTTCGTCCATGTCGATCTCGAAGGGGCGGTCGACCATGCCGTGCACGCGCAGTCTCCATCGGGAGGAGTCCACCCTGGGGATGGTGAGCGCGGTGTCGATCCGGTAGAAGTCCCGTTCGGGGGTGGTGAAGGGGGTCAGCCCCGGGACGCCGAGGTCGGTGCCGGGAGGTAGGTCGGACAACGGTCGGGCCGGGATCGGCAGGGCCGCCCCGGGACGGGAGGCGGCATCGGCCCCCGCCAAGGCCGACAGGCGCCCGAGGACACCGGCGGAACCGGAGACGGCCAGGACCCCCGCGGCCGTGATGACGAGACCGCGTCTCCCGGGCCCTCGGTACTCCTCCGGAGCGGGTGCGGGAAGCGGGTCGCCCCCCGTGTCCGCCGGTGTCCCGGTCTCCCTTCCTCCCTCTGGTCCGAAGCGGCGGCGCTCGGCTCGCAGCAGGAGCGTGAGCGCCGCGGCCCCCGCCACCGCTCCGGCGACGACGGCCGCGGCCGCCCCGGGGTCGTCGGAGCGGCGGAGGGCGACGGCGGCCAGGCCGGCCGCCGTGAACAGCCCCAGCCCCACGTATCCGACCGCGGGACGGATCGACGCCATGATGCCCAGGACCGCCCCGACCAGGACGAGGACGGACAGGATTCCGGCGATCAGTACCGCCTTGTCGGCGGTTCCGAAGAGCGAGATCGCCCACTCCATGAGGAGAGGGGGGCTGTTGTCGACGAGCGCGTCGCCGACCGTGACCACCGGGGACGTCACACGGAAGAGCCCCGCGGCCAGTTCGCCGAAGCCGAGCGAGGCTCCGACGACGAGCAGGCCGACGCCCGCCCCGACGGCGGTCCGTCGTCGCCCTTCGTGTCGCGGGGCCCGCCCCCCGCTCGTCTCGTTGGTCACATGGGGGGTTCGGTGCCGGACACGGACCGGATGGGTGAAGGGACGATCTTTTTCGAGAATTCTTCGAGCGTGCTCGGCGGGCGCCGTTCCGAGACCGTGTTACGTCGGGTCAGGTGGGGATGAGGAGCATCCCCACCATGTGCACGGTGGCGTCGGTGGTGCGGACGTCCGCGCAGACCACCGGGGAGTAGCCCTCGATCGTGTACTCCCCGTCCTTCTCCGCGGTGCTGATCCGGTCTCCGCCGAAGGTCGGGAGGGAACCCTCGACCAGATCGCGGCTGCCGTACTCGCCCAGGGTCACGTGGTGGCCGATCAGGTAGGCCAGCAGGTCGGCGTCGTCGAAGAGCTCCCGTACCTGTTCCTCGGGGTAGATGTCGAAGGCGTCGTCGACGGGTGCGAACACCGTCATGTCGTCGATCTCGGCCAACTCCCGCTCCAACCCGCTCCGTTCCAGGGCGGAGGCGAGGCGGCTCAGTCCCGGGTTCTCGGCGACGGCGGTGAGGAAGGGCTGTTCGGCCATCGAGGCGAGACTGCCGGGGCCCTCGCTCGGGAGGTCGGCGCAGTCCGGTCCGAAGGCGGTGGACTCGACGGGGCCCTTCGAGGCCTCCCCGAGCTCGTCCGGCGCCTCGGTCCCACCGGAGCACGCGGTCAGAGCGAGGGCGATCACGACACCGCAGCCCGCCAGGGTGGTCCGACGCATCCGAGGCCCCTCACCGTCGCACGTCCTTCCGTCGTCGACCCATGACGTTACGTGCCCGACGTGGGAGGACGGGGCTTCGACGCGCCCCCCTTCACGGGGCGGAGAGGGACGACGGGTACCGTTTCCGGGCGGTATCGGCGAAGAATCTCCCATAGGGGTCGTCGCTGGCCAGGCCGGTGCCCGAAGCCCGTGACAGGGCACTATGGTCGGTTCGACCCCGCGAGTACAAGAGGATGTTTCCGGTACGTCCTCTCAATGATCGGAGTTCCCCCACATGGCGCGCAAGACGCCCCTCACCGTGGTCGCGCTCATGGTCTCGGGCAGCCTCCTGCTCAGCGGCTGCACCGTCGTGTCCGACTGGTGGTCCGAGACCTTCGGAGAAGCGTCCGGCCCGCCCGAGGTCAAGGAGGAGTTCCCCTACGTTCGTGAGGGACGCATCTTCCAGGACACCGGCCAGGACGCCGAGATGCGTTTCGCCATCACCGGCCTGGAGCGCACCGACGACTACACGGTCATGCACTACGAGGTCTCCTACCCGGACGACTTCTCCGGACCCAACCGGAACC
Source organism: Nocardiopsis sp. LDBS1602 (assembly GCF_035818715.1). Taxonomy (NCBI): domain Bacteria; kingdom Bacillati; phylum Actinomycetota; class Actinomycetes; order Streptosporangiales; family Nocardiopsidaceae; genus Nocardiopsis; species Nocardiopsis sp. LDBS1602. Next base: position 44,023 of record NZ_JAYLVW010000010.1, read on the forward strand.
TGAGCATGGCGCACACGCTGGTCGACCCCCTGACCGGCCGCGTGTACCGGCAGTTCCTCGACGACGAGGGCCTCAAGTACGGCTCGGAGAGCCCCAACGAGGACGGCCTGTACCCCGTGCACGATGGGGTCACCAACGAGTACACCCGCTACTTCCCCCGCCTGCCCGACGAGGTGTCCCAGGTGACCTTCGTCGGCAGCGGTCTGGGCGCCATGACCGGCATCCCGGTCCAGGACGTGGAGAACGAGCGCGAGGATCCGGAGGACCCCAACGGGCCGAAGCACCTCACGCTCGACGACCCGCCCCCGCGAGGCGAGAACCTCACCTTCGCCAACCGTCGGCCCGACGAGGACGCGGTCGCCGACGAGGGTTGGGTGCAGAGCTTCGTCGACTCCGAGATCGCCTCGACCACCCGTGACGGGGATCGGGAGATCATCTCCCTGCACTCCGACGTGATGTTCGAGTTCGACCGCTCGGATCTGACCGCCGACGCCGCGGACGTGGTCCGGCGCGCCGCCACCACGCTGGCCCGCAACGTCGACCCCGACGACCCCACGATCACCGTGGTCGGTCACACCGACGGCATCGGAAACGACTCCTACAACGACAACCTGTCGGTGGAGCGCGCCGAGAGCGTGCGCGACCTGCTCGCGGAGGAGCTCGGCACCGACTACAAGCTGGAGGTCGAGGGGCGCGGCAAGCGCGAGCCCATCGCCCGCGAGGGCGGCCCCGACGACGAGGAGGCCCGCGCCCGTAACCGTCGGGTGGAGTTCTCCTACGTCTTCAACCCGACGGTCGAGGCCACCGAGGACGAGGAGTACGACGACGACGGTCTGGGCGTGGCCCAGCGCAACGTCACCTGGCCCGCTCCTTACAGCGACGACCCGGGTTCCGTGGTCGCCGACGGCGAGAAGGACGGCATCCGGCTGGAGATCTACCCGCTCCGTCGGGACGGCGCCTACGTCATCGGCACCGTGGCGATGACCAACACCACCGATGAGCCGCTCGCCCCCGAGCTGGGCGGCAGCGAGACGGTGGCGGGCGGTCCCGAGCAGTTCAACAAGGGCACCCTGGGCGGCTTCCAGCTGTTCGAGCCGGAGAGCGGCCTGGTCCGTTACGTGGCCCAGATGGACTTCGGCGAGAACCGCTACAGCAGCTTCGCCGAGGAGGTGCACACGATCCAGCCCGGCAACACCCACGAGCTGGTCGCCGTCTTCCCGGCGCCCCCGGTGGACGTCGAGGAGCTGACGCTGCGCGCCGGACCGTTCGGCGAGTTCGAGGAGATCCCGGTCGAGTACTAGGAACACACGGAGAAAGGGGGGGCCGTCGACATCGTGTCGACGGCCCCCCTTCTCGTGTATCCGGGGCGGTCAGAAGTGGGTGCCGCCGTCGACGCGCAGTTCGGTCCCGGTCACGAAGGCGGCGTCGTCGGAGGCGAGCATGGCCACGATCGAGGCCACTCGGTCGGCCCCGGCGAAACCGCCGTCGCCGAGGGCGGGGGAGAGCTTCGCGAACAGGCGCATGTCGGCGTCCTCGGGCAGTCCGGGGCCCCGGCTCAGTCCGCTGGCCCCGCTGCCGTCGGTCATGCCGCTGGAGACGGAGCCGGGCTGGACGGAGTTGAAGCGGATCCCGTCCCCGGCGTACTCGCTCGCCAGGGCGTGCGTCATGGACTGGATCCCGCCCTTGCTGGCGGCGTAGGCCGCCATGTACGGGTGGGCGAAGGCGGCGGAGGTGGAGCTGAAGTTGACCACGGCGGGGCCTCGGCCGCCGCGCAGCGCCGGTAGGGACTCGCGGATCACCAGGAAGGTGCCGACCAGGTTGATCCGCAGGATCCGTTCGAAGTCCTCGAGCGAGGTCTCCTCGGTGTGCGACGAGCGCAGGACGCCGGCCGCGTTGACCAGAGCGTCCATTCCGCCGAGCGTGTCGACGGCGGAGCGCACCCCGGAGCGGACGGAGTCCTCGTCGGCGATGTCCATGACGAGGGTGGTCAGCCGGTCGACGGCGGTGCCGGCGCGGGCGAGCGTGTCCTTCAGTCCGGTCTCGCTCACGTCGGCGGCGACGACGGTGCCGCCCTCGTCGAGCAGGCGCAGCACCGTGGCCTGGCCGATACCCGAGCCGGCGCCGGTGACCAGGGCGCGTCGTCCTTCGAAGCGGTTCATGGCTTCCTCCACTCTTCCGGCGGTCGGGCCCTCTGTCCGGCCGCACGTGCGACGACTGCATAATATGCCTTGATGGCACAATGTGCCACAAATGCATGAAAGGTCACCCTGGCAGTGGTGGGCCTACCATGGCGGTGATGAACACCGAGAACCCACGAGAACGGGGCCGGCCCTCGCTCACCGAGCGACGCAAGGCCATGACCCAGCTGGAGATCGCCCGTACGGCCGCGGAGCTGTTCACCGAACAAGGTGTCGACGGCACCACGGCGGAGGACATCGCCCGCGCCTCCGGGGTCTCTCCGCGCACCTTCTACCGCTACTTCCGCACGAAACAGGAGGCGGTCGCCCCTCTGCTGGTCACCGGGGCCGATCGGTGGCGTGAACGGTTGGTCTCCTTCGAGCCAGGGGGGAACCCGGCCGAGGCGGTGGAACGCTCGATCCTCGCGGAGCTCACCCCCGAGAGCGCCGAGGAGACGGAGGAACTGGAGAGGGCGCGAGGGCTGGTCCGCGCGGCGCGGGACGACGTCTCCCTGCGCGCGGTCTGGCACCGGGTCAACCGGGAATCGGAGGTGCTCCTGGTGCCCGTGCTCGCCCGGCTGACCGGGCGGGAGGAGGACGACATCGTGCTGAGACTGGCCGCGGCGGCCGTCACCGACGCGGTACGGCTGTCGATCGAGGACTGGGCCGCCTCGGACGCTCCGGAGCGGGGCGGGGAAGGGCCCGCGGCGCGTGTCGCGCGCTGTCTACGGGCCCTGGACACGGGGTTGTGGGGCGCCCCGGCGGTCGGCTAGGAACGTCCTGTGGGGAGGGATCGGTCGGGCAGGCCCGCCGCGGCACGCAGCCGGCCGAACTCCTCCGCCAGCCCCTCGGGCGTCCAGTGCGCGTTGCGTCCGCTCGGGTTGGGCAGCACCCACAGCCGGGTCCCGCCGATCGTGGTCTCCTGAGGACCGACCTTCGCGCGCCGGTCCCCGAACCCCGCCCTGTACCCGGTGATCCCCAGGAAGGCCAGCCACCCCGGACGCAGTTCGAGGACCTTGCGGCGCAGCTCCTCGGCACCGCGGACGAACTCCTCGGGCTCCAGCTCGTCCGCACCCCGGGTGGCCCGGGCCACGAGGTTGGTGAAGCCCATCCCCAGCTCCGGAAGAGTGCCGTCCCGGTCGGGGGAGTAACGGCCCGGGGTGAACCCCGAGCGCGCCAGGGCCGGCCAGAACCGGTTACCGGGTGAGGCGAAGTGGTGCCCCCGGACCGCGCTGGTCAGCCCGGGGTTGAGCCCGCAGAACACCACCGGGAGCCCTTCCGAGAGGACGTCGGGCAGCAGGAGGTCGCGCCCGGCCTCCAGCTCGGCCCGACTCAGTCCGCCGACCCCGCGTACGGGCCCCTCCCGGTCCACTCCGGCCCCCTTCGTCAGTTACGGATCTGCCCGGCCGCCTGGAAGACGACACGCTCCAGGTCGCCCCGCTCGACGTCGTCGAAGTAGGCGATGGCGGTGACGTAGAAGTCGCCCGGCAGTTCCAGGTACAGGTGGCGGCTGGAACCGTCCACGGTGCCCACGTACTCCAGGTCGCCGCCGAGGTCGTCGGACTCCTCCGTGTGGTAGGTGTCGACGTCCACGTCGACGTCCACCTCCCAGTTCATCTCGGCCTCGGCTCCGGGCACCTGGACCAGGTCCGGGGAGGCGCTCGGGTCCGCGCCGGAGGTGAAGACGATGGTGAAGGAGGGGGTGCCCGGCTCGGTGCCGCCCTCGCTGAAGGTGCAGGAGAGCTGCTCGGCGTCCTCGAACCCGTCGATGGGCCCGCTCTCCTCGCTGAGGACCGGGCCGGGGGCCAGGTCTCCGACGATCTGGGCGGCGGAGGCCGCCTCACAGGACTCGGGGAGCCCGTAGGACGAGGCGTCCTGCTCCTCCTCGTCCTCCGCTTCGGGGCTCGGGGAGGCGCTCGCCTCCTCGTCCGGGGCGTCCGCGCCGTCCCCACTGGACAGACTCAGGTCCAGGTCGAGGTCGACCACGTCGCAGCCGACGAGTACGACACCGCCGATGACGACCGCGGCGACGGCCGTGCCCAGGCACGACAGGGGTGTGGACGGGATGAGGCGCATGGGTGGCTTTCGGTTCGGGGTGCGCCGTGCTCGTGTGAGGGGAGACGGCGGGGGACACAGGGAAACTTAGCAAGTCCCGCGTCCTCGGGGAGCCCGGACCTCTCCGCCCCCGGAGGCCCCGAGGATCGCCCGCCCGATACGAAGGGGCCGGCCCCGGGACGACCCGGGACCGGCCTCGACGAACGACGTCGGATCAGAAGTTGATCATGTGACCGGCCAGGCCGTGCACGGCCTCCTTGACCGCTTCGCTGAGCGTCGGGTGGGCGTGGATGTTGCGCGCCACCTCGTGCACGGTCAGGTCCCACTGCTGGGCCAGGGTCAGCTCGGGCAGCAGCTCGGTGACGTCCGGCCCCACCATGTGGGCGCCGAGGAACTCGCCGTACCTGCCGTCCGAGACGATCTTGACGAAACCGCGGCTGTCGCCCAGGCCGTGCGCCTTGCCGTTGGCCACGAAGGGGAACTTGGCGACCTGCACGTCGTAGCCCGCCTCCTTGGCCTCGTTCTCGGTGTAGCCGAAGGAGGCGATCTGCGGCTGGCAGTAGGTCGCCCTCGGGATGAACCGGTAGTCGATCTCCTGGGTCTCGGCGCCGCCGATGGTCTCGGAGGCGACGATGCCCATGGCCTCGGCGGTGTGCGCCAGCATGAGCTTGGCGGTGACGTCGCCGATCGCGAAGATGTGCGGGACGTTGGTGCGGCCCCGGGAGTCGATGGCGATGGCGCCGCGTTCGGTGAGCTCCACACCGGTCCGCTCCAGGCCGTAGCCCTCGACGTTGGGGGAGAACCCGATCGCCTGGAGGAGCTTGTCGGCCTTCAGGACCTGCTGCGCGCCGTCGGTGCCGGTGACGGAGACCTCGACCCCCGAGCCGGTGTCCTCGACCTTCTCCACCCGGGTGGAGGTCATGACCTTCACGCCGAGCTTCTTGTAGGCGCGGGCGATCTCCTTGGAGATCTCCTCGTCCTCCATGGGCACCACGCGGTCGAGGAACTCCACGATGGTGACGTCGACCCCGTAGTTGCTCATCACGTAGGCGAACTCGACGCCGATGGCGCCCGCGCCCGCGATGATGATGCTCTCGGGCAGCTTCTCCTCGAGGATCTGCTCCTCGTAGGTGACGACCCGCTCGGACAGCGAGGTGCCCGGGATGAGCTTGGTGGAGGAGCCGGCCGCGATGATGGCGTTGTCGAAGGTGACCGTCGTGGTCTCCCCGTCCGCGCCCCGTACCTCGATGGTGCGGTCGTCGAGGAAGGTGCCGCGCCCTTCGAGCTCGGCGATCTTGTTCTTCTTCATCAGGAAGTGAACGCCCTTGACCCGGCCGTCCGCGACCTCGCGACTACGGCTGAACGCCTTGCCGTAGTCGAACTCGACCTTGCCCTCCACCTTGATGCCGAACGTGTCGGCGTCGTTGTGGAACAGGTGCGCGAGCTCGGCGTTGCGCAGGAGCGCCTTGGACGGGATGCAGCCGACGTTGAGGCAGACACCGCCCCAGTACTTCTCCTCGATGACCGCGGTCTTGAGGCCGAGCTGGGCGCCTCGGATGGCCGCGACGTAGCCGCCGGGTCCGGCTCCGAGGACCACCAGGTCGAAGTGTTGCTGTCCCATGACGGGATCTCCTTGAGAGTGTTGGTGACGCACCAGGTGCAGCCGGCGTTGCCCAAGGTGACGGATTGCCGTCTGCCAGCCTATCCGCGTACGCCCCACCTGTGGGCTACCCGTGGTCGCGGACGGGTCACCGAGGGTTCTCTTCGCCGGTGGGGGCGGTCGGAGCGATGGTGGACTCCGTGGAGCGGCCCTCGGCCTCCAGACGGGCGGTCTCGGCGTCGTACTCGGTGGCGGCCTTCTCCAGCGCGGCCGTCTTACGGGCCTTCTGATCGCGGCTCGCGGTGAACGTCGGGTACAGCGCCATGCCGAAGATGAGCGCGAGCATGATCCACAGCGCGTACTTGTCGATCAGCAGCACGACGTCCACGCCGGTCTGACCGGAGGAGTGGCCGACGAGGGCGACGATGGAGGTGACGAAGGCCGCGCCGAGCGCGTTCAGCAGCATGTAGACGTGCAGGCGCATCCCGTTGGCTCCGGCGATCACGTGGGTGATGCCCGCGGGGACGCCCGGCAGGTAGCTCAACGGTACGAGGGCCCGCATGACCCAGGGGTTCATGGTCTCCAGACGGTCGGCGAAACGGCGCCCGCGCTCCCCCTGGATCAGGAAGTTGACGATGCCGCGCCCCCAACGTCGGCCCAGCCACCAGAAGATCCAATCGATCTTGATCTTGCCGATGACACCCGCCAGGATCACCACCCACAGGGCGCCGCCCTGCCCGACGCCGATGAAGGCCGAGGCGGCGCCCACGGCCGCGTGGCTTCCGGTGATCAGGGCCAGCGCCAGCGGGTGGTCGGCGATGAACAACGGGCGCAGCGGCAGGGTGAGGAGGAGCAGCGCGGGGAGCAGGAGCGCCACCGTCAACAGGACCTTGTCCTGCCGCTGGGCCTTGCCCTTCCACGGCTTGAGGGAGCGGAGCGCCTCGCGGCCGAGCTCCTGCTCGTGCTCCATCCAGGCCTGCTCGGCGGCCTTGAGGGCCTGTTCACGGGTGGGCCGGTCGTCGCCGGACCTATCGGAGTCGGAACGGGGAGCGGGCGTCGTCGTCATCATGTACCCAGATTCTCGCCGGAGCGCTTCTCACGACAGTCGCATCGGTCACCGACTCCGTGTGAGAGAAGCGTGGGATCGGCATGACAACTGTCATATGCGCTCTTCACGGGTGGTGTGGGGCGCGGTTCGGGTCAGGGACGCCGCGGCGGGGCGGGCCACTTCCAGTGCGGAGCCCAGGAGAAGCTGTCCGAGACCCCGGGAGGAAGAGGCGGCAGCAGGCGGGAGCCGGGGGCCGGCCCCTCGGTCTCGACGTTCTCGGGCGTTCCCTCGTCCGAGGTCGTCGAGGGCGGCGGGTTCTCGTTCTCCACCGGGGCGGGGGAGAAGAGGTCGGACGTCGCCTCGGGGCGGTCGTCGAAGAGGTCGGAGGGCGGTTCGATCGGTCCGCCGAGCGGATCGGGGTCGCGGAAGGGGCCCGCGTCGGGGACCGGGAAGAGGTCCTCCTCGTCGATCCGGGTCACCGGAGCTCCGGCCCAAGGGGCGGCTCCGGGGAACTCCTCGTCCTCGTCCTCGTCCAAGGGCTCGGGGTCGGGGTCGAAGGGGAGGGCGGAGGACGGTCCGGGCTCCACGAGCGCGGCCGCGTCGGGGCCGGAGGGATCCGCCTCCGGGGACAGCGCCGGGAAGGGCACCGACGAGGGGCCGGGGTCCACCTCGGCGAAGTGCGCGGCCTCCCCGAAGTGACGGGGGGCCGGGTCCGTGCCGGCGTCGTCGTTCTCGATCGGCGGGGCCTGCGGGTGACGGACCGCCCCGGCCGGATGGAGACGGGTCCACCAGGAGGCCGCCTCGTCCGGGGTCAGTTCGGACAGGACGGTGAACTCTCCGGTGATGTGCGGGTGGCGCCGTCCGGCACGCCACGAGTGCAGCAGCGACTGGGGCTCCAGGACCAGGACCCGCTCGCCGTTCACCTCGGGGATGTCGCCGGGGCAGGCCTCGTTGCCGACCCAGGTGCCGTCCCCGCCGACCAGGTCCCACTCGCCGCGCACCACGTCGGCCAGCGGGTCGACCGGGGCGTCCAGAGAGGCCGCCACCCAGCGGGGGTCGGGGCGGGATCCCGGGAGTCGCATCCCCTCCTTGCCGATCAGGGCGTCGGCGAGCAGGGTGTGGAGCTGGAAGTTGTCGCCGACCCCGTCGAAGCGCACCCGGAACCCTCGTCGGGAGGCGCGGTCCAGGACCAGGACCCGGCTGACCTCGGCCATCCGCAGCAGTTCGGAGATCTCGCCGAACTCGCTCAGTCGCGTCGAGAGCGCCTGGACGATCTGACCGAGCCCCTTCATCGCCCCGGCGTCCGCGCGGACGGCGGAGCGCACCCCCGCGTCGCACAGCATGGCCTTGGCGGCCAGGCCGTAGCGCTGGACGGTCCACCAGCCCATGGTGGCCAACGGGGCGTTCTCACCGAGGACCTCCTCGACCCTCTTCTCCTCGGTCTCGCTCACCTCGGAGGGGGCGGGAAGGGGGCCTCCGCCGGTCTTCTCCCACGCGTGCAGGAACGCCACGGCGGCCTGTCCGTAGCTTCCGACCTGACGCAGTACTTCGAGACCGACCTGGCCGGCGGGGGCGCCCGACTCGACCAGTGCTCCGGCGAGGACCGAGAGGTCGGCCGCCACACCCGGGTAGGGCTCGCAGTCGCCCAGCACCGGGGCCAGCGCCTCCAGGGCCGTCTCCAACTCCTCGGTGGGCACGTGGGAGGACAGCCGGAAGGCTTCGCGCACGGCCTCGGGGAAGTCGGGTGTCTGGCCGGCGGCGGTGTCGAGCACGCGTTGGAACGCGGCGCGGAACTCTTCAGTCACCCTCGAATCCTGTCACATACCCGTGTAGGCCCCGTGATCCGGATACATATGTAGAAAACGGGTGAAGCGCCGGGTCAGTCGGGGGTGACGAACTCGATCCGGCCGTCGTCACGGTCCGGCCGGAGGAAGGCGAGGAGCGCGAGTCCCTCCTCGGCGACCCGCTCGGCCTCGCCGGAGGGGAGGGGAGCGAAGGGGGCCACCTCCACCACCGGGGCGGTGCCCCGGAGCACCCTCCAGGTGGCGGCCACGGATCCGTCCATGAGCACGGTGGCCGGGGGCATGCCGTTGCGTACGGCGATGCGTCGCAGCCCCTCGTCGGAGATCACCCGGCTCCGGTCGGCGTGGGCGCGCAGCAGATTGTCGAAGTCGTAGAGGAACCGCGGCGGGGCGGGGACGTCGGGCCCCGGACGCGGCGCCTCGGGCAGGTCGAACAGCTCCACGCCCCGCTCGTCGTGGAAGGACACGAGCCGGTCCCGCATCCCCTCCACCACCGCCTTCAACCGGGTCAGCCCGGACCATGCCTGTACGTCGCGCACGCTCGCCGGTCCGAAGGCGGCCAGGTGGCGCAGGACCAGGCCCTCCCGGTCGGGTTCGACCTCCATGTCGAGCCCGGTCCACCGGTCGGCCGGGGCCAGCAGGGGGCGTCCCGAGGCGCCCCAGACCCCGCGCGGCGGTGTCTGCACGACCGGGAGCAGACAGCGCACCACGTAGGCCAGGTGCTCACCGGGAACGTCCGGCCAGTCCTCGCCGAGCCGTTCTCCCAGTTCCCGCGCGGTGAGCGGCCGTTCCTCCAGCAGTTCCCGGCCCCGCGCCACCACCGCGGCGTGGTCCACACCGACGGTGGCCCTGCCATGCCGGCTGTTCCGCAGGTCCCGGGCCATGACCTCCCGGGTGACGGAGCGCAGCGCGCGGGCGTCCTCCGGGGTGACCAGGTGCAGGGTCGAACGCATCAGCGACATGCGCACGAGCGCGCCGTCGGTGAGCAGACGGCCCACCTCCTCCGGATCCGGTCGGATCAGCCGGTTCTGGAAGGCGACGTACCAGCTGTGGGTGGTCTGTGCCTGAAGCCCGGCCAGGTGGGAGACCAGGTCGGTGACCGGCCGATCCACCCTTTCGAGCAGGAACTGGCGTGCCAGGGTGGCGCGGTTGAGCGCGCGGCGATCGAGGACGGCGACCATCCGGGGGCCTCTCAGGTGTCCGATGGGTTCCGGAACCCTACCCGTCACCAGGGACATTCCACCGTGGCGACGCCCCGGACCCCCGGTCCGGGCTCAGTGGGCGCGGCCGAGCAGGGTGAGCGGCGGGTAGCGGTGCTCTTCGGTCGGATCGTCGAAACGCACCGTGTACGCCCACCAGCGGCCCGAGTCGGGGGAGGGGCACGAGTCCGACCAGTAAGTGACCTGTCCGGCCGGGACGACGACGCTCTCGGTGTGCTCCATGGGAGACCCGGGCGTCCCGACGTCTTCGGGCGGCATGACGTGCCGACAGGCGGTCGTCGGGTCCAGGACGAGGTCGGTGTCGCCGGGGTTGTGGAGTTCGACGCTCCAGGTCACCAGGTGCTCTCCGTCCTCGTGGGTGTGCGCGATGCTCAGCAGCCTCACCCCGAGCCCGTTGGCGAACTCGTGCGGCCTGTCGGCCGGGACGATCGGGAGGACCGACGGCCCCACGAACGCCTGGAAGCCGATGACGGACAGGGCGAGGAGCAGGAAGGTGACCAGGACCTTGTTCGGAGCGGAGGTCCTTCGGGCGCGCGGGGTCGACATGACTTCTCCTGGGGGAAGGGAGACGGGGCGTCCCGTGCGGGACGCCCCGTGGGGTCGGTGTCGACGCTACCGGTCGAGCGGGGTGGCGCTCAGAGGTGCGTGTCCAGCAGGCGGGCGCAGCGGATCAGGCCCAGGTGCGAGTAGGCCTGCGGGTGGTTGCCCAGCGCCCGCTCGGTGACCGGGTCGAACTCCTCGGGGATGAGACCGGTCGGACCCGCGGCGTCGACCAGGTGCTTGAACAGCTCCTCGGCCTCCGCGCGGCGGCCCGTGAGCAGGTACGCCTCGATCAGCCAGGTGGTGCACAGGTGGAACCCGCCCTCGCCGCCGGGCAGACCGTCGTCGCGGTGGTAGCGGTACACGGTCGGCCCGCTGCGCAGCTCCGCCTCCACGGCGGTGACCGTGGACTGGAAGCGCTCGTCGGTCGGGTCGATCATTCCGGACAGGCCGATGTGCAGAGAGGCGGCGTCCAGGTCGGTGCCGTCGTAGGCGGTGGTGTAGGCCTGTACGGTCTCGTTCCAGCCCTTGTCCAGCACCTCCTCGGCGATCTCCGCGCGCAGACCCGCCCAGGACGCCTCCGCCCGACGACCGTAGGTCTCCGCGAGGGTGAGCGCCCGGTCGAGGGTGACCCAGCACATGACCTTGGAGTAGACGCGCTGACGGGGTTCGTCGCGCTCCTCCCAGATCCCGTGGTCGGGCTCGTGCCAACGACGGGCGACCGCCTCGGCCATGGAGCGGACCAGCTCCCAGTCGCGGTCGGCCAGCGTGCCGCGCTCCCGGGACAGGTGGGCGATGAGTTCGACCACGGGGCCGAACACGTCGAGCTGGACCTGGCGGTCGGCGAGGTTGCCGATCCGGACCGGGCGGGAGCCCGCGTACCCGGACAGCGACTCGATGACCTCCTCGGGGCCCAGGTCGGTGCCGCGCAGGGAGTACAGCGGACGCAGGAGCTCCGGGCCGGGCAGGGAGTCCACGACACGGTGGACCCATTCCAGGAAGGCCTCGGCCTCGACGGTGGAGCCCAGGGTGACCAGGGACTGGACGGTCAGGGCGCCGTCGCGCAGCCAGCAGTAGCGGTAGTCCCAGTTGCGGACGCCGCCGATCTCCTCGGGCAGCGAGGTGGTGGCCGCGGCCATGACCCCGCCGGTGGGGGTGCACAGACCCCGCAGCGTCAGCGCGGAACGCTCGGCCAGGGCGCGCTCGGTGGCGGGGAGCTCCAGCGTCTCCAGCCAGTCCGACCAGTGGTGCGCGGCGAGCTCACGGCGCTCGGACTCGGTCCGCTCCTCTGCGGCCAGGGAGTCGGTGCCGCAGCGCATCTCCAGGATCACGGGGCGCTCGGACCTGGGGTGGACGGTGGCCCGGGCGATGTCGTCGGTGCCGTCGTGGTCGATGTGCCACTCCACGCCGGGGGAGCGCAGCACCATCGGGAAGTCGGCGCCCTGGACGCGCAGGCCCTCGGGCTCGACGGTGATGCGGATCGGAGCACGGCCGAAGTCGGGGCGGGGGGCGAACTCGATGGTGGCGGGGGTGACGCCGCCGATCACCCGCACCAGGTCGGTGCGTCCGGGCTCGGTGTCGTGGGTGAGGTAGTCGGTGACCTCCAGGCGCGACCAGCGGGTGCGCACGGTCATCGTTCCGGGCAGGTAGCGCTGGCCGAGGGGCAGCCCGCCGTGCGCGGGGGCGATCGAGAAGACCCCGGCCTGGCGGCCTCCGAGCACCTCGGCGAACAGGGCGCCCGAGTCGGGCTCCGGGTGACAGAACCAGAGCAGGCGCGCGTCCGGGCCGACCAGGGCCACGGAGGCCTGGTTGGACAGCATCGACATGCGCTCGATGGGCGTGGGACGTTCGCCGAAGACCCAGGAGCGGCGCTCGGTGGCGAGCAGGGCCAGGAGGGTGGCGGCGGTCGGGGTGTCCGGGACGCTGTGGGAGGCGACCGTGGGCTCGGCGCCGACACGGATGCCGGCGTCGGCTCCGGTGTTCAGGTTCATGAACACCGGCTCCTCGCCCTCGCCGCCTCCGATGTAGAGGAGCGCGGTGGCGTCGACCTGCTCGCGCAGCAGTTCGAGGGCGGCGGACTTGTCCGAGGGCGGGGCCCCGGGACCCGGACGCGAGGGGTCGATGGTCAGGTCGGTGTCGAACTCTGTGCCGTAGGCGCCCACCAGCCGGACCTCGGCCGGAAGCCGGGAGAGGACGGCGAGGTCGCGCAGGGGACGGGAGGAGACGACCGCGCACACGGTGCCGGGCAGGTCGGCGAGGTCGCGCAGGGCGCGGACCGCTCCGGGGAGCGGCCCGTGCCGGTCGGTACCGAGGGGGGCCAGCGCGCCGTCGTAGTCACAGGCCACGAGGAGCCGTGAGGTTCGCGCGAGGGCGGAGACGCGTTGGCGCACGTCGAGGGGCATGGCTTCGAGCGTGGTGTCGGTCGCCCTCGTGGGCGTGACCGAAGCCCCCTCGACCGCCTGGGTGAGCGTCACGTTGCCTCCTCCGCTGGTCTATGGCATGACCTGGGAAAATAGGTGAGATATGGGACTCCGCGCGCATGCTTTCCGTTCACACGGGTTTGGTGTGAAAAACGTAGACGCAGGGATGGTGGCGCGGGATGAGCCTCGGGGGACTTTGAACAGACATCAGGAACTTTTAACGCCCGCTCTGGCGAACCGGGTGATGCCGGTCGTTCCGGAAAAGGTCATCTCCCCCAGAAGTCAACGCGAGACTACCGGCGTCACAGAGGACACGCGACTCGAGCTTCCGGTGATGCGGCCCACAAGCTGACCTGGGGTGGGTCACTCGTCGCGGAGTGCAGTGACGCGGGCTTCGGGGTGTGGCCTCCGAGGCCGGGGAGGCGCTCGCTTCTGTGGAACCTCTCCGCTCTGACCTGCTTCGATGTGCTTCCTTCCCGCTCGCCCCTCATGGTGCGCGGAACTCTGAGGGTGGGCGGGAGGGCGTGGGAAAAAAAGTCGTCCACAGCCTGTGGACGATCTTCGAGGGTGCTCGACGTGGGGAGGTCGAGGTCGGCGCCCTTCCGGTCATTGCACGCAACTCGGGTGCATCAATGGGTAAAATTCCGACATTTCCCCGCAAAGCGCGCACAATTGGCTTGGTTCGTGAAGAGACGACCAAGGTCCCGCCCCGGACGAACGGCGTGGTGGCCGTTCATGCGAGACGGGACCGGAACATATCGGGTCGGGAACCGGGGATCAGAGTGCGCGCGGACGCTCCCCGGAGGACTCCCATTCCGGTTTGCGCAGGTGGTGCACCCAGGCCGGTGGGATGTTGGCGTAGACCCTCGCCGAGTCGATCCGGTAGCGGTCGATCCAGTCCTGGACCACCCAGCCGCTCCGGGCCTGACGGAGGTAGTCCTCGCGCTTGGCGATGACCGCCTTGACCTGCTTCGTGTACAGGTACCCGTAGAACGACAGCGTTCCGCCGGGGCGGAGCACCGTGAAGTAGTGGTCGAGGATGCTCTCGACCTGCTCGGCGGTGAAGTTGGCGAACGGCAGCCCGGAGACGATCACGTCATAGGTGCGGTCGGTCCCCATGTCGTTCACCAGGCAGGCGTGCACGGCGGCGGAGTCGGCGACCCGGGACATCTCGGGGTCGGTCTTGAGCAGCTCCTCGACGTGGGCGGCGAACTCCGGATTGGCCTCGACGAGGTCGATCGTGTCGCCGGGACGCATCGCGGCGGCGATCCCGCGGCTGATGGCGCCCGTGCCCGCGCCCGCCTCCAGGATGCTCAGCGACTGTTCGGGGTCGGGGCGTCGGCGGACGTACTCGGCCATCTCATAGGCCAACGCGCCACTGCTGGGCACGATGGAACCCGTGGCGTGGAAGGTGCGCAACGCCTGGCCGAAGAACAGCCTGGTGTCACGCAGACGTTCCTCCAGCCTGAGAGCGGAAAGGGGTCCGGCAGGGCTCTGTGTCTCGGACATGGTTGAACGCTAACGCCTCGTCGCCCCCATGGGGAGAGCGAGGAAGGGTTTGTCCGGGAAACACCGGGTGGTCATCACCACGGCGCCATCGGGAACCGAGGGCCCACGCCCTACGCTGGAGCCATGAGCGAAGCGGACAGGACCCGAAACCGGCCCGACCCGTCCCGTACGGCGTTGGTCACCGGCGCCTCCCGCGGCATCGGCGAGGAGTACGCGCGCAGCCTCGCTCAGCGCGGCTACTCCCTGGTCCTCGTGGCGCGGAGCCGGGAGAACCTCGAAGACCTCGCAGGGGACCTTCGCGGGAGCTACGGCACCGACATCGAGGTCCTGGCCGCGGACCTGGGCACCCCCGAAGGGCTCGCCACCGTGGTCGAGCGCGTCTCCGCCCACGGCTCGGACGGGACCGCCCCCATCGACCTGTTGGTCAACAACGCGGGGCGCGGCGACGGCGGCGTCTTCGTCGACCAGGAACCGGACGACATCGACGCGATGATCGACCTCAACGTCCGCGCCGTCCTCCATCTGACCCGCGCCGTCCTGCCGGTCCAGATCGCCCGCGCCGCCTCCGGAGCGGACCGTCGGCTCGGTGTGATCAACGTGTCCTCCATGGCCGGGGAGGTCCCCTCCAACCCCGGAGGGTCGGTCTACGGCGGGGGCAAGAAGTTCATCGCCCTGTGGAGCGAGAGCGTCTCCGCCGAGGTGCGCGGAAAGGGCGTGTACGTCACCACGGTGTTCCCCGGGTTCGTCCGCACCGACATGACCCGCGGCGTCCAGGAACAGGGGATGCCCGAGTTCGCCTTCGTGGCCAAGGAACAGGTCGTCCGGGACTCCCTGAGGGCCTGGTCCGCGGGGCGCTCCGTGGTCGTCCCCGGGGCCGCCTACAAGACCGCCGATGGGCTCTTGCGCGTGCTGCCGCGCTCCCTGGTGCGGGCCGTCGCCCGTCGTATGGCCTGAGCTCCGACGCCCGCTCGGCGCGCCGGCCCTCCCACATGGTGAGACTTCCGGTCCCCGGTTGGTCACCGGGTGTCGGAAGCGCCTACCCTGGTAGCGCACTGTCGGTCGAGGAAAGAGACCATGAAGACCTTCGAAGAGCTGTTCGCCGAGCTGTCAGAGAAGGCACGCTCCCGCCCCGAGGGGTCCGGGACCGTCGCCCAACTCGATGCCGGCGTCCATGCCATCGGCAAGAAGGTCGTCGAGGAGGCGGCCGAGGTCTGGATGGCGGCCGAGTACGAGTCGGACGAGCAGGCCGCCGAAGAGATCTCGCAGCTCCTCTACCACCTCCAGGTTCTGATGCTGGCCCGTGGCCTGCGCCTCGAGGACGTCTACAAGCATCTCTAGGCCGCTCGTGCCCCACCGCGCCCACCCGGGTGCGGGACACGCGCCGGCCACAGACGTCCCCGTACACGCGAGAGCCACAGAAGGAACCCAGAACATGCCCGACATGCTCCGTATCGCCGTGCCCAACAAGGGGCAACTGTCCGAACCCGCCGTCCAGATGCTCACCGAGGCCGGGTACCGGCAGCGCAAGAGCAGCCGCGACCTGGTGCTGGTCGACCCGGACAACAACACCGAGTTCTTCTTCCTGCGCCCCAAGGACATCGCCGTCTACGTCGGTGAGGGCATCCTCCAGGCGGGGATCACCGGACGCGACATGCTGCTGGACTCCGGCGCCCCCGTCGACGAGGTCCTGGCCCTCGGCTTCGGCGGCTCCACCTTCCGTTTCGCGGCCCCCGGCGGCGGCTCGATGAGCGTCGCCGACCTCGACGGCAAGCGCATCGCCACCTCCTTCGACGGTCTGCTCCGTTCCTACCTCGACGCCCAGGGCGTGGACGCGCGCGTCATCCACCTCGACGGCGCCGTGGAGAGCTCGGTGCAGCTGGGGGTGGCCGACGCGGTCGCCGACGTGGTCTCCACCGGGACCACGTTGCGCAACGCCGGAATGGAGACCTTCGGCGACCCCATCCTCGTCTCCGAGGCCGTCGTCATCCGGCCCACCGACGCCCCGGACGACCCGCAGATCGACCAGTTGCTGCGGCGGCTGCGCGGTGTTCTGGTGGCGCGCGACTACGTGATGATGGACTACGACGTGCACGCCGAGAACCTGGAGGCGGCGGTCGCGCTCACCCCGGGCATGGAGGGGCCGACGGTCTCCCCGCTGCACCGTGAGGGCTGGGTCGCGGTCCGTTCGATGGTGCCCCGCAAGGAGGCCCAGCGGATCATGGACGACCTGTGGGGTCTGGGCGCCCGCGCGATCCTGGTCACCGACATCTACGCCTGCCGGCTCTGATCCGGTCCGTCGGGCCCGGCAGCTCCTTGGGGGCCGCCGGGCCCGAGGTGTCTCACTCGGGGGTGACGGTGAGGACGGTCTCGTCTCCGTCGGCGGCTCCGGTGACGGTCACGCGCAGGACCCGCATCCCCTCGTCCCACTCGGCGTCCCAGGAGCCGTCCCCGCCGAGAACCACGGTCGGCTCGTGGCCCTCTCCGAAGACGTCCGAGGGCAGGTACAGCTCGGTGGCCCCCGACACCCCGTCCCGTTCCGTGTAGCGCACGGTCAGCTCTCCGGCCTCGGCGTCGTATCCCCAATCGAGGGGTTCACCTGCCACGGCGCGCGGGTAGGCGCGGTTCATCACGTGGGCGAGCGGACCGGGGTCGAGCCCGCCGTCGTCGGCCTCCTCCCACGGTCCCCAACCGTCCAGGTCGTTGGACCAGTAGGTGCGGCCCGCCGCCATCGTCTCGGTCTCCTCCAACATCCGTTCCACGAACTCCGGGGCCCCGGCACCGGACATGTCCAGCCCGAACTCGCCGAGCACGATCGGGGCCTCCAGCCGTTCGCCGACCAGACGGACGTGCTCGGACCACGCCTCGACGCTCGCGTCGATCCCGCCCTTGGAGTCGCCTTCATAGGGCTGTCCCAGGTCCATGGGCAGGGCGTACATGTGCGGGGCGTAGACGACGCGCGGCTCCCCCTCGCGCGGATCCTCCAGGTGGGGGAGGGCGGAGGGCAGACCCCAGTTGACCCCCACGGCCTGTCCCTCGACGAAGATCCACGTGTCCTGGTCGACCTCGCGGATCCGCTCCATGGAGCGTCGGTAGAGCTCGGCGAGGGGACCGGCCTCGAAGTCGGTGCCCTGGAGGCTTCCGCCGAAGGGCTCGTTCATCAGGTCGTAGCCGATCACGGCCGGTTCGTCGGCGAACCGGCCGGCGACGTGTCGCCAGGCGTCCGCGTAGGCGTCCATGAGGTCGGTGTCTCCGCCGGCGGTGCCCCAGAAGTGGTCGAAGGCGCGCATCACGCCGGGTTCGAGGTAGACCAGTTCCCACTGTTCCCGGGGCCGTACGGGCAGGCCGTCGGTCCTGGTGGCCCACTCGGGGGCCCCGTTGCCGGAGTGCTGCTCGGTGTTGGTGAAGCGGCCGTAGAGATCCTGGTGCATGTCGAGGAGGACGTGGTAGCCGCGTTCGGCGTACCAGTCGACCCGTTCGGCGACCTCGTCGAGGTAGTCCTCGTCGTAGGCCCCCTCCTCGGGTTCCAGGGCCTGCCACTGGATCAGGAAGCGGACGAAGTTGGTCCCCATGGCGTCGTACTCGGTCTGGACGTCCTCCTCGGTGATCCAGGGGAGACGGTCCGGATCGTCCTTGGCGGAGCCGGAGGTGTTGAGACCGTGGAGGAAGAGGGCACGCCCCTGGTCGTCGGTGAGGTATCGGACGGGCGCGTCGGTGTCGTGCCGGGTGAGGGCCGCGACACCGCTCCCGAGAAGGAGGACGAGGACGATGAGGGCGGCGGGGACGAGCCCGCGCTTTCCGGGGGGCTGCATCTGGCTCCTGTGGACCGGACTCGGGGGTGTGAAGATGAGACCTGGATCACTAGAATGCAGAAGGTGAATAATATTCGCAATCCCCTGCCCCCCATCGCCGGACTGTCCGCCCTCCTCCCCTGCCTCCTCTTCGGGAACGTCGCCTTCGTGACCTGGCTGGGCGCGCGTGCGGCCTGGCTGCTCCTGCCCACTTCGCTGGGCGTGCCCTTCGCCTTCCCCCGACTGCGGTTCGTCGCCTTCGTCGGTCAGCCCGGCTGGAACCTCACGGTCGAACTCCTGGCCGTGGCCGTCCTGGCGGTGGTCGCCGCCTGGTGGGTGCGCAGGGCGGGTCTGCTGAGGCCCGCCGCCAATACGTGGAGGGTCTTCCTCTCCTCCTGGGCCGGGGTGGTCCTCGGCCTCGCCGCGGCCAACGCCCTGCGGTCCGGGGCGGCGGTCCTGGCGTTGGGTTCGGGACCCCTGTTGTTCCTGTCCTACGTTCTGCTCGGGGCCGTGACCGGGGCCCTGTGGGCGATCGCGCTCGGCTGGCCGTGCGCCCTCCCCGTCGCGCTGGCCCACCGGTTCCGCCGCTCCCCGGCGACGCCCGTCCCGGCCTGAGCCCTCCCCTTGCGGGGAGAGGCCCGGGCCGGGAGGCGACGCTCACTCCGAGCGGTGCGTCCGCAGCACCCCGATCAGACTGGTCAGGCTGTCCCCACCGTGTCCTTCGGCGATACCGCGCCCGACGAGGTCGATCAGGGCCCGGGTGAGGAGACCGTCCACACCCGAGGACTCGCCGGTGTGGAGGACGTGCTCCAGACTCGCCCGCCCCATGGTGAGCGTGTCCACGTCGCCACCGTGCTCGCCCGCGTCGATCCGCGCGGCGTAGAAGCGCAGGAAGTACCCGAAGTCCATGTTCTTCAGGGCCCGGGGGAGGAACTCCTCCGCGCCGATCCCGTTGGCCTGGGCGAGCGCCTGGCCCTGGACGTAGCCGAGCAGGCCGGACCAGAACATGGAGACGCCGATCTGGTAGTACAACGGAGCCAGGCCGGGGTCCTCGCCCAGGTGATCGAGCCCGGTCAGGACCTCCAGGGCCGCCCGGTGCTCCTCCAACGCCGCCTTGGAACCGCTGTAGTAGCTCACCGCGTCGGGTGTACCGATCAGCGGCGGCGGCACCTGGACGCCTCCGACCAGGTGGACCGCGCCCTTGGCGGACATCCGCTCCGTCGTCCGCCGGGCCCGCTCGGGGGTGTCGGAGGTCAGGTCGGCGATGGTGCTTCCGGCCAGGGCCGCGTCGGGGACCCGATCGAGGATCGCGTCCACGGCGTCGTAGTCGGTCAGGCTCATCACCACGGGGCCGCCCGCGCCGAAGGCCTCCTCCAGGGTGTCCGCCCGGTGTGCACCCTCCCGGACCAGGTCCCCGGCCTTCTCCGGGGTCCGGTTCCACACCGTGACGGTGTATCCGGCGGACAGGTAGGCCCGCGCCATGGCCCGGCCCATCGGCCCCAGGCCGATGACGGTCACCTTGCGATCGCTCATTCGGAGTCCTCCTCCTTCTTCAGGACCTCGACGAGGGCGGCGATGGAGTCGTCGTGGTGCCCCAGGTCGACCGCGCGCTGAAGGAGGTCGTGGATGGGTCGGTGCCACTCGACGTCGAGGTTCCCCTCGACGCCGATCTCGTGGTCGCCCGGAATGGTGTCGTAGAACAGGCCGAGGGCGGACTCGGGCTCGCCGTAGTCGCGCTCGTCGATCCGACGGGCCTGCTCGGGGAGGAGCGCGATGATCATCTCCAGCCACTTCGTGGCGTAGGGGACGATGCTCCGCGCCGTGACGCCCCGGGAGCCGACCAGGGCGGCCCCCTGGTAGAAGCCGAGGAGCGAGGGCAGCAGGATGCCGCCGACGCCCAGCTCGTGCAGGGCGGCCAGGTCGGGGTCGGCGCCCAGGTGGACGGTGTCGCCGCCCATCACTCTCAGGGTCTCCTCGTACTCGTCGAACACGTCGCGGTCGCCGCTGTAGTACAGGAGCGTGTCCGGCAGACCGACCGCCGAGGGGACGTTCTTGACCGCTCCGCCCAGGAAGCGGACCTCGCGCTCGGCCGCCCACTCCGCCATGGCACGCGCACCCCGAGGCGTGCCGGAGTTCAGGGTGACGAGGGTGCGGCCGGCGGGCTTCGCCTCGGCCAAGGCCTCCATGGTCGCCTCGTAGCCGGACAGGCAGGCGATCACGAGATCGTTCGCCTCGACCGCCTCGGCGGCGGTGGCGGCGCCGATCGCGCCTTGGGCGACGAGCGGTTCCATCCTCTTCGCGGTGCGGTTCCACACCGTCGTGGGGTGTCCGGCGTTCAGGTAGGCCTCGGCCAGGGCGGTGCCCATGGCGCCGAGGCCGATGATGGTGACGGGTCTCTTCGATGTCATGTCGTCAGCGTGCGCGGGGCCGCTCTCGAACCGCTCTCGGTCCGCTCTCGGCCCGGGTGGATACCATGAGCCGGTGCGTTTCGAGGTGCTCGGCCGGCTCGTCGTCCGATCGTCGGACGGTGAGGCCGTGGGCGTTCCCGAGACGAGGGTCCGGGCGCTGCTCGCCGACCTGCTCACCGTCGCCGGCCGCCCGCTCTCGGTCGACCGGCTCGTCGACGACCTGTGGGACACCCCTCCGGCCAGGCCCGCGGCGGCGGTGCAGACCAGGGTCTGGCGGTTGAGACGGGCGCTGGAGGCGGCCGAACCCGGAGGGCGGTCCCTGGTGGTCTCCGGACCGGCCGGTTACCGGCTCGACGTTCCTCGGGAGGCCATCGACGCGCACCGCTTCGAGGACCTTCTGACCCGAGCGCGGGAGGACGGGGACCTCGCGAGGCGGGTCGCGCTCTTGGACGAGGCGCTGGGGCTGTGGCGGGGGTCCGCCTACGCCGACTTCGGCGACGAGACGTTCGCCCTTCCCGAGGTCCGGCGGTTGACGGAGCTACGGATGCTCGCCCTGGAGGAGAGCGCCGAGGCGCGTCTGGCCCTGGGCGGGCACGGACCGCTCGTCGGTGAACTCGCCGTCCTCGTGGCCGAACACCCGTTGCGCGAGAGACTGCGCGCGGCCCACATCCGGGCGCTGTACGCCTCGGGACGGCAGAGCGAGGCCCTGGAGAACCATCGCGATCTGAGCGAACGGCTCCGTGAGGAGCTGGGAGTGGACCCCTCCCCGGAACTGGTCGACCTCCAGCGCGCGATCCTCACCCAGGACCCGGCGCTCGAACCCCGTGGGCGGGACGAACCCCCCGAACCGCTGACCGAGCTGGTCGGGCGCGAGGACGCGGTCGCCCGGGTGCGGTCGCTCTTCGACGAGGGGCGTCGTCTGGTCACCCTCACCGGACCCGGTGGCGTGGGAAAGACCCGTCTGGCGTTGGGGACCGCCACCCGGGCTCCCGAGACCTTCCCCGGGCGGGTGCGGCTCGTCGAACTGGCCGGCGCGGGCGGTGTCGCCGAGATCGTCGACACCATGGCCGCCGCCCTGGACCTGCGCGAGGACGCGGTCGTGGGTTCTTCGGCCGTCGAACGCCTGGTGGAGGCCCTCCGCACACGCGAGACCCTTCTCATCCTCGACAACTGCGAGCACGTGATCGGACCGGTCGCCGAGCTCACCGGCCGCCTGCTCCGGGAGTGCCCGAGGCTGCGCGTGCTCGCCACGAGCAGGGAACCGCTCAACCTCGCGGGGGAGACGGTGTGGCCGGTGCCTCCTCTCGACCTCGCCTCGGCGACACGTCTGTTCGTCGCCCGTGCCGCCGACGCGGTCCCCGGGTTCGTCGTACACCCTGAACGGCGTGAGGCGGTCGAGGCGATCTGCCGCCGCTTGGACGGTCTGCCGCTGGCCCTGGAGCTGGCCGCCACCCGGGTGCGCGCTCTGGAGGTGCACGAGCTGGCCGACCGCCTCGACGATCGCTTCCGGATCCTGGACGTCGGTCGGCGCGGCGTCCCCGAACGGCAGCAGACCCTGCGCGCCATGATCGACTGGAGCTGGGAGCCGCTGACGGAGCCCGAGCGCACGGTGCTGCGCCGATTGGCGGTCCACGCCGACGGATGCTCCCTGGAGGCCGCCGAGGCGGTCTGCTCGGACGAGGAACTGTCGCGATCGTCGGTGCTCCCACTGTTGGCCACCCTGGTGGACCGATCGTTGGTGACCGTGGTGCGCGGGGCCTCCGGTACCCGCTACCGCCTGTTGGAGTCGGTGGCCGCCTACTGTCTCGAACGGCTCGACGAGGCCGGCGACCGGGAGGAGACGGAGCGTCGACACGTCGACCACCACATCGCTCTCGCCGAGGAGGCCGAACGCGGGCTGCGCGGTCACGGTCAGCGCGCGTGGTCGGAACGGCTGGACCGGGAGACCGCCGACCTTCGACTCGCCTTGGACAGGGCCGTCCGGTCGGGGGAGGGCGAGACGGCGCTGCGCCTGGTGAACGCCCAGGCCTGGTACTGGTTCCTGCGGGGACGCCTCTCCGAGGGCCGTAGATCGCTGGACCGGGCCCTGGAGGTCGCCGGGCGCGGGCCGGACACCGAGGGGGTCCGTACCGCGCGGGTCTGGGAGAGGATCCTGGCGCTGTGGGGCGGCGACCCCGTCCATGGAGACCCGTTCCGGGCCGCGGAGGAACTGGACGGGCCGAGGGAACGGGCCCGGGCGATCTGGCTGATGAGCACCGCCGTGACCGGGGGGCACGACGTCTCCGCCAACGTCGCCCGCTTCGACCGGGCGCTGGAGGCCTCACGGGGAACGAACGACCGGTGGGGGACGGCCGGGGCGTTGGCCGGCCGCGCGGAGCAGGCGATCCTGCTCGGAGATCTCGACGGTGCCCGGCGGGACGCCGAGCGGAGTCTGGCCCTGTTCGAAGGGCTCGGCGACGCCTGGGGCCGTCTTCAGGCCATGGACGTGTTGGCCAAGCACGCCGAGATCACCGAGGACTACGAGGAGGCGGCCCGACTGCACCGTGAGGGGCTGGGGGCCGCCGAGGAGCTCGCCCTGTGGCCCCAGGTCTCCTATCGACTGTCCGGCCTGGGCCGTATCGCCCTGCTCACCGGTGACCTCGAAGCGGCCCGGAGCCTGCACGAGCGGGCCCTCCGGGTCGCCGTCGACCGGTCCGCGACCAGCGCCGAACAGTTCGCCGAGGTCGGACTCGCCATGGTGGCCCGACGGCAGGGACGTCTGGACGACGCGGAACGGTACCTGCAACGGTGGGTCGGCTGGCTGGACGATCTCGCCGGAGACGCGGGGACCGCTCTGATCAAGGCCGAGCTCGGGTTCGTCGCCGAACTGCGCGGGGACGTCGCCACGGCGTACCGGAGGCACGAGGAGGGGCTCGTCGCGGCCCGACGCACCGGGGACCCTCGTGCGCTCGCGCTCGCGATGGAGGGGCTGGCGGGGGCCGAGGCGCTGGCCGGCCACCACGAGAAGGCCGCCCGCCTTCTGAGGGACGCCGCCGAGGCCCGCGCTTCGGTCGGGGTGCCGTTGCCCGTGGCCGAACGCGGTGACATCGACCGGATCACGGCGGTGGTCCGCGAGGCCCTCGGCGCGCACGACGGGAAACCGGTGTGAATCGTGAGGTCCATGGCCCCGACCTGCCCGGTCGCTCCTCTCGACCCCCGACCGGCCGGCACGCGTCGCGCCGTGCCGGTCGCCGAACGCCCGGTACCGGACACACACCGTACGGGCCATGGGCACAATGGGGGCCATGAACCAGCGAACGCGGGGCCTCGCGCCCGAGGAGGAGACGGTCACCCTGGCCCGGGTGACCGGTGAGACCGGTGGTGACCTGGTACTACGCCGGGTGGGTGCCCACTACGAGATCTACTCCAACGGCGTCTTCCTCATGGACACTCGGGACGGGACCTCGGAACGGGAGATGGTGCGGGCGAGCCTGGCCGCCCTGCCGAAGGGCCGCTCGCACGCCCGTGTACTGATCGGTGGTCTGGGCGTGGGCTTCTCCGCCCGTGAGGCGCTGGACCATCCGAGGGTCTCGCGGGTGGACGTCGTCGAGCTGGAACCGCAGGTGATCGCCTGGCACGACGACGAGCTGGGAGAGGCCGCCGACCACGTCCATCGGGATCCGCGTTGTCGTGTGTACAACGCCGACATCGTCGCCTGGCTGGCCGAGGCCGCGTCCGCCGCGGAACCCGTCCTCTACGACGTCATCTGCCTCGATACCGACAACGGCCCCGACTGGACCGTGGTGGAGAACAACGACCGTCTGTACGAGGCGGCCGGGATCGAACGGCTCTCCCGCCTGATGGCGCCTGAGGGCGTGCTCGCCTTCTGGAGCGCCAACGCCGTCGACGCCTTCGAGGGGCTGCTGCGCGACCGCTTCACGTCGGTGGAGGTCGTGGAGGTGGTGGTCGCCCGGGGCGTGCCCGACGTCGTCTACCTCGCCTCGGACCCCCGGAGCTAGGCGGAGACCGACCCGGTGGTGATCGCCGTCCGTGCGGTCACCACCCGGGGACGGTGGGGGTGCGTCAGTTCCGGCCGCTCGACATGTAGCGGGCGAACTCCTCCAGGGAGATCCGCTCGTCGCCGTCGGAGTCCATCGCCCGGACCACCTCGGCGGCCTGCTCGTCGGTGGTCTCGTCGCCCAGGTTGCGCATCAACCGGGACAGCTCCTGAGCGGAGATGAGGCCGTCGCCGTCCGCGTCCACGAGGGCGAAGGTGGCGGCGTACTCGGTGGTGTCGGGCATTCGGGGTCACTCTCCGTCTGGTGCGGGGGCGTCGGCTCGCGCAAGGCTACCGCCGTCGGACCGCCCCTCGAAAGGCCCGGGGGGCCGCGCTCCCGAAGGAACGCGACCCCCCGGATCGGATGGTCGTACGGTCAGCCGTTGGTGGAGGCCTTGGAACCGATCCACCGGGCGACGATGGTGAACGCCAGGACCAGCAGGAACAGGCACAGGGCGGCGCCCCAGGCCCGGTCGATCCCCGCCTCGAACGGCTGGGCGGCACCCCGGTAGAGCTGCATGGGCACGGCGCCCTGCGGAGAGCCCTGGAGCGAGGTGACGATCAGACCCGAACCGAAGGCGGTCAGCAGCAGCGGCGCGGTCTCACCGATGCCTCGGGCGATCGCCAACATCGAACCCGTGGTCAGACCGGGCGCCGCGGCCGGCAGTACCGTGTGCACGATCGTCTGCCACTTGCGGGCGCCGAGACCGTAGCTGGCGTTACGGATCTCGTGGGGGACCAGCCGCAGCATCTCCTCCGCCGACCGGGTCACGATGGGCAGCATCATCACCGCGATGGCCACCGCGCCCACGAACGTACCGAAGCCCATGCCGCCCCAGCCGATCACCAGCAGGCCGTACACGAACAGACCCACGAAGATCGACGGGATACCGGTCATCACGTCGGTGAAGAAGCGGATCGTCGAGGTCAGCCGGTTGGGCCCGTACTCGACGATGTACACGGCGGTGGCGATGCCGAACGGGATCGACATCAGGACGGCCAGCGCCATGATGTACAGGGTCCCGAAGAAACCGGCCGCGTAACCGCCGCCCTCGCGCCGGGGCGGGGGCTCGGTCTGGGTGATGAAGTCCAGGCTGAGCACGCCGATGCCGCGCCGGGTCACCTCGAAGATGATCAGCACGAGGGGGATCATCGCGAGGATCATCGCGCCGGTCAGGGCGACGGTGGCGGCGCGGTCCTTGAAACGTCGGTACGAGGAGCCCGGAGGGCGGGTGCTCAGCGGAACGTGCGGACGCGGGGGAGTCGTGGTCATGGTGCTCATACGGCGGCGTCTCCCGTCATGCGCCCCAGACGCCAGACGATGACGCGGGCGAGGATGTTGACGATCATCGTGACCAGGAACAGCGCGACTCCGATGGCCATCAACCCGGTGCGGGCCTCGGGGCCCGCCTCACCGAAGGTCGCGGCGATGTGCGAGGCCATGCTGCTGCCGGTGCCGAACAGGCTCGCGCCCCAGGACTGGGAACCGCCGATCAGCATGAGGACCGCGATGGTCTCGCCCAGCGCGCGTCCCAGGCCCAGCATGGCCGCGGCCACGATCCCGGAGAAGCTCGCGGGGAGGACCACCTTGCGCATGACCTCCCAGCGGGTCGACCCCAGGGCGTAGGCGGCCATGCGCTGGTCGATCGGGTGCACCGCGATGACCTCGCGGATGATCGCGGTCATGATCGGCAGGATCATGATGGCCAGCACGATGCCGGCGGACAGGTAGCCCACGCCCCGGATCGGGCCTTCGAAGAGGAAGAACCAGCCGAGGACGCTCTCCAGGACCTCGAAGAAGGGGCGCAGCACGTTCGGGAGGAACCAGTGCAGACCCCAGAGGCCGAAGATGACGCTGGGCACCGCGGCGAGCAGCTCCACCGTGTAGGAGAGGGGCTTGGCGAGCCGGCGCGGCGCCAGGTGGGTGATGTAGAAGGCGACCATGATCGCCAGGGGCAGCGCGATGACGATCGCGATGGTCGAGGTGACCAGGGTGCCGTAGATGAAGGGCCAGGCGCCGTAGGTGCCGGTGATCTCGGTACGGGAGTTCCCCGTGGTCCATTCCTGGCCGAAGAGGAACCCGAAGAAGCCCTCCTTGACGAAGACCGGCCAGGCCTCTGAGGTGGTGCGGATCACCATCAGGGCGAGAATGACCAGGACGATGGTTCCGCAGGCCGCGACGGCCCACTTGAAGATCGGGTCGGCCATCCTCCCCTTGCCGGAGTGGAGCGACCCTCGCCGGGGTTCCTCCGGGGCCGGGGCCTCGGGGGCCTCAGTGGACATGGTGCTTCTCCTCTTGATGGCTTTCGTGGGAGTCGGAGAGCGGTTCACCCCTGTGACCCCGGGGCGGAGGGAGGGGGTGGGGCCGGGAACCCGCGTTCCCGGCCCCTGAGGGGGAGGGGTCTAGCCCTCGTCGCCGTTCTCGGAGTTGGTCTTCTCCAGTTCGGCGATGACGCGCTCGGTCAGCTCGTCGCCGAGCGGGGCGTAGCCCAGCTCACCGGCGAGGTCCTGAGCGGACTCGTCGGTCAGGGCCCAGGTCCAGAAGTCGATGATGGCGTCGGCCGACTCCTGGTCGTAGCCGCAGGTGTAGGTGAAGATCCAGTTGGTACCGGCGATCGGGTAGCCCTCGCCGCCGATGCCGTCGATCGCGAACTGGAAGTTGTCCGGAACATCGGCCTCCTCGGAGGCGGCGATGGTGGACTCCAGGGTCGGCTCGATCGGGGTGCCGTCGGCGTTCACGACCTTGGCGACGGACAGCCCCGCCTCCTGGGCGTAGGACTGGTTGACGTAGCCGATACCGCCGGGGTTCTGGCTGATGCCCTGGGCGACGCCGTCGTTCTGCTGGCCGCCGACCAGGCCGGAGGCCCAGTCGAGCTCCTTGCCCTCGCCGTACTCGTCGGCCCACGACTCGACCTCGGTGGCCAGGTAGTGCGTGAACACGGCCGTGGTGCCGGAGCTGTCGGAGCGGTGGACCGGGACGATCTCGTCGCTCGGCAGGTCCATGTCCGGGTTGAGCTCGGCGATCGCCGGGTCGTCGAAGCTGGTGATCTCGGTGGAGTAGATGCCGGCGATGGTCTCGGCGTCCAGCACCAGACCGTCGAGGTCCGGGTTGTTGAAGGCGATGACCACGGAGCCGAACACGACGGGGAACTGGACGGCCTCGCAACCGCGGGCCTCGGCCGCGGCCTCCAGGCTCTCCTCACCGAGGTACTCCTCGGAGGAACCGAAGTCGACCGTCTGCTCCAGGAACTGCTCGATCCCGGCGCCGGAACCGACACTCTGGTAGTTGATGTCCACGCCCGACTGGACGTCGGAGTTGTAGGTGTAGATCCAGTCCTGGAAGAGCGGGTCCGGGAAGCTGGCGCCGGCGCCGGTCAGCGACGCGCTGAGGTCGCCACCACCGTCACCCGTCGCGTCGGTCTCCCCGCCCCCGTTGCTGCACGCCGCCGCGAGCAGAGGGATGGCCGCCAGAACGGCGAGCTTGGAACGCCCGTTGCGCATGTCGTAGTTCTCCTCGTTGAATCACCGCTGTCGGGGCTGACGTGAAACGACAGTAAGCGCGTAGAAAGTCGTGGTGACATCGAAATAGAGGACGTTCGGTAGAAGAAGGGTGAATGCCGGGTGAATCAGTGTCACCATTCGATAACGGGTACGGTGTGTGGTGGCGACGGTGATTCTCGGTGATCGTCCCGATCGAAGCATCGATCCGCCCTGAGCTGCGGTGACGTCGGGGCTCTCGGTCTTGTCACGTGGGTGACCCGGAGATGTCGATGACACCTCGGATTTCTCTTCGGTTCACCTCTCCATGTGTCTTCGAAGAAAATGACCCGGACATGTGAGAAGGGCCTCCCCGGTGTTCACCGGGGGGCCTGTTCGAGAAATCCTTGGATGCTTTTTCGGTGCGGTCAGCCCTGTCCGGTGTCGAGCCGGTAGCCGATACCGCGCACCGTGTGGATGAACCTCGGGCGGGCCTCGGAGTCACCGAGCTTGTGCCGCAGCCGCCGGATGTGCACGGCGATCGTGTTGTTCACCGGAGGCAGCGGCTTGTGCCACACCTCGGTCCACAACTCCTCCCGGCTGACCACCCGTCCGCTGTGCCGGAGGAGGAAGTCCATGATCCCGAACTCCCGCAGCGCCAGGTTGACCGGCTGTCCGTCCACGAACAGGCGGTGTCCCAGGGCGTCCAGCTCCAGGTCGCCCGAGCGCAGCGCCGTCGGCCGGGGCGTCCCCACCTCGGGGAGCCCCTCCGAGCCGGGCAGCGAACCGCGCAACAGCGCCGCCAGCTCCGGGATCCGGTAGGGCCGGCTGACGCAGGCGGTCGCGCCCGCGGCCAACGCCCGGACCGCTCGCTGGGAGTCGCCCGGCCCCACCCCGATCAGTATCGGGATGTCGATGGCCCGGCGGGTGACCCGCACCAGCGTCTCCAGGTCGACCTCGGGCGGATCCGCACTGGTCAAGAGGGTGTCCGGACGCAGCATTCCGACCCGCAGCAGGGCCTCCGCGCCGTCCACGCACACGGTGATGTCCACATCGTGCCCGCTCAGCGAGAGCACCAGCCGGTGGGACTGCTCCGACTCCGGTTCCACCAACAGCACCCTGAGCGGACCCTCCATCCGCTCCACACGTCCTTCGTCGTCCGGCGCGCCCATAGGGGAGGGGACCGGGGAGGAAGAGGTGAGCGCGGTCATGAGCGGGGTCCACTTCGTCGAGGGGGCGGTCGGGTGGAACGCGGAGGGTCTACCCGAAGCGGCCCGAGATGTAGTCCTCGGTGCGCTGGTCGGCGGGCTTGCTGAAGATCTTGGCGGTCTCGTCGAACTCCACGAGGCTGCCGTAACGCTCGTTGTCGTCGTCCACGGAGGCGGTGAAGAACGCGGTCCGGTCCGAGACGCGGGCCGCCTGCTGCATGTTGTGGGTGACGATGACGATCGTGTACTCGGCCGCCAGCTCGTACATCAGGTCCTCGATCTTGAGCGTGGCGATCGGGTCCAGAGCCGAGCAGGGCTCGTCCATGAGGATGACCTCGGGGTTCACCGCGATGGTGCGGGCGATGCACAGGCGCTGCTGCTGGCCGCCGGAGAGGGCGAAGGCGCTCTCCTTCAGCTTGTCCTTGACCTCGTCCCACAGGGCCGCCTTGGTCAGGGTCTCCTCGACCAGGTCGTCCATGTTCCCGCGCATCCCGTTGATCCGGGGACCGTAGGCGATGTTGTCGTAGATGGACTTGGGGAACGGGTTGGGCTTCTGGAAGACCATGCCGATCCGGCGGCGCACCTCGATCGGGTCCACGTCGGGGGCGTACAGGTCCTCACCGTGGTAGGTCACCCTGCCCTCGACCCGGGCGCCGGGGATGAGGTCGTTCATCCGGTTCAGGGTGCGCAGGACCGTGCTCTTGCCACAGCCGGACGGGCCGATCATCGCGGTGATCTGGCGCGGCCCCACCTTCATGTTCACATCGCGCACGGCCTTGTTGGTCCCGTAGTGGATCGACAGGTCGACGATGTCGAAGACGGGGTCGCCCAGGCCGGGGACCTCACGGTTGTACCGGACGGTGTCGGGGGCGATCCCGCGGCCGGACTCGGTGCCGCGAGCGGACGCGGTGTTGCTGACAGACATGGGGCCACTTCCGGTTGGGACGGTGCTTGCGCGGTGGTGTCGTTCGGGGGGTGGAACCCGCGGAGCGCGGTCGAGTCCCATGGAAAAGGGTGTGCATGAAGCGAAGGTGAACGAACCTCGTGGCCAAGATGAACGTGGGCGGTGGAGTGGGAAGCATCCGGTGACGTCTCGGTGTCCTCCCACTCCGGAGAGCGTCCGAACGTCCTGCGGCGCACCGGATCGGACAGTGACCGGCGGGTCCGGGCGGGTCTCGCGAAGGGCGCGGTACGGCGGCGCGTGCGACCTCTTCGGCGGGGCGATGGTGATCGGGGCGCGGGGGACTCCCCCCGGAATGACATGCGCCCCGGTGGGCCCTCCGAGGGGGCCCGCCGGGGCGGGGTCGACGTGCCCCGTTCCCGGGGCGGCGCCTCGTTACTTCTGTCCTTCGCCCTGCTCGGCGATCTTCTGCTTGACCTCGTCCATGTCGAGCTCCTTGGCCTGGGTGATCAGGCTCTCCAGGGCCTCGGAGGGCAGCGCACCCGGCTCGTTGTAGATGACCGTCTGGTCACGGACGATCATCAGGGTCGGGATGGACTGGATCTTGAATTCGAAGGCGAGCTCGCGCTGGGCCTCGGTGTCGACCTTCGCGTGCACGATGTCGGTGTGCTTGTCCGAGGAGTTCTCGAACACCGGGGCGAACTGCCGGCAGGGCCCGCACCAGTCCGCCCAGAAGTCGATGAGAACGAAGCTGTTGTCCTTCAGCGTTTCGGCGAAGTTGTCCTTGGTGAGTTCGACGGTGGGCACGTGGTCTCCTGCTCTTCGTTCGTACTGTGGTGTCGACCGGTGGCCAACTGCCATCCTCCTGGGTGCTACAGCGGTCGTGCCCGCTCGTTTGTTCCGCATGCCCGATAAGACGACCGAATAGCCGGACGGCCAGGGTTTTTCCTACCCAACACGTGGTTCATATCTGTTTGGGAGGAAAGCCCTCGCGAGGTTAGTGTCGGCCGGAGCGACATGAGTTCATCGTCGTGACCGTGGACTTCGGTCGGGGGACCGGATCCACGCGAGACAGGGATCGAACACGAACCGTCCGGGGGAGCGATGGGCACGGAGGACGAGGGCGGCCCCGAGAAGGCCGGAACCGTCGACTACCGCTTCACCCTGGCCAATGAGCGCACCTTCCTGGCCTGGATCCGCACCGCCCTCGCCCTGTTGGCGGGGGCCGTCGCCGTCCTTCACCTGCTGCCGCTCGGATGGGCCGAGGGCCCGCGCACGGCGGTGGGACTGCTCCTGGCCCTTCTCGCCGGGGCGGTGACCGTCTACGCCCCGGTGCGCTGGTACAGGGTGCAGCGGATCATGAGCAGTGGCGGCACCCTCCGGATGAGCGGGCTGCCGCTCATCACCGCCTTCGCGGTGGGGCTGGTGTGCCTGCTCGTCCTGCTGGGCAACCTGCTGTGACCGAGGAGGGGCGGGACCCCGGCCTCCAACCGGAACGCACCCTGCTGTCCTGGCAGCGCACACTCATCCTGCTGGTCCTGGTGGGGTTGCTCTACCTGCGCGGCCCCCTGGTGCCCGGGGCCGCCGTCCTGCGCGAGGCCCCGGTCCCGCTCCGTGTGGGCGTCCTGGCCCTGGTCCTTCTGCTGGTCGCGCTCCTGGGGCTGCATCTGTGGCGGAGATGGCGACGGACCGACCATGGTCTGCGTGAGCCCGGAGGAACCGGACCGCCGGCGAGTGTGGCCCGCCCCTGGGCCATGGTCCTGTTGGGGATCGGCGTCCTCTCCCTCACCGTGGCCGTGACGATGACGGCGATCCTGCCCTGAGAACGGGCCGAACGGGGGCGCCGTCCTTCGCGGTCGTGGAGCCCGGTGCCATGCCCTGGAACGGGCGGAACGGGCCGGAGGAGAGAACGGTCGGTGCCGCCTCCCCACTCCCTACGACGGGTGTGGTCCTCGTCCGAGGCGATACGGGGGAACGGGCCCCGTGCTCGCCCGGTCTCGCGGTTCGACGCGCGACGACGGCCGGTCATGGGAGAAAGGGGTCGGGCGGCGGGGCGCCCGGTTCGTTCCCCTCCACGGCGGCCGGATGCTCTCTAGGCCGGCGTGGGCACGGCCTCGACGGAACGGCGGTACTCGATGATGGAGTCGATGATCGCGTTCAGGTCCCGGGTCGGCTCGTAGCCGATCAACCGTCGGGCCAGCGAGGTGTCGGGGTAGCGACGCTGCATGTCCTCGTACCCCTCCCCATAGGCCTCTTCGTAGTCCATGTAGGTGATCTCGCTTTCGGATCCGGTCAGCTCCACGACACGGTCGGCCAGCCCCTTGATCGAGATCTCCTCGTGCCCGCCCAGGTTGACCGCCTGGTGGTAGGCCTCCGGGGTCTCCAGGAGACGGGGCAGCGTGGGGACCACGTCGAACACCGAACCGAAGCAGCGGCGCTGGGTGCCGGTGCCGTACACGGTGATGGGCTCACCGGACACGGCCTGGTCGACGAACCGCGGGACGACCATGCCGTAACGGCCGGTCTGGCGGGGCCCGACCACGTTGAAGAAACGGGTGATGACGCAGGGCACGTCGGACTCGGTCCCGTGGACGTAGGCGACCAGCTCGTCCAGACCCTTCGCGGCGGCGTAGGACCACCGGCTCTTGAGCGGTGAACCGTAGATCCGGTCGTCGTGCTCGGTGAGACCGTCGGCGTCGTTCTTGCCGTAGACCTCGCTGGTGGAGGCGACCATGTAGGGGACGCGGTGACGTACCGCGGCCTCGACGACGTTCTCGGTCCCGTGCAGGTTGGTCCTCAGTGAACGGAGCGGGTTGTCGACGATCGTGTGCACGCCCACCGCGGCGGCGAGGTGATAGACGGCGTCGGCCCCCTCGACGAGGGAGTCCACCAGATCTCGGTCCAGGATGTCCCCTTGGACGAAGCGCAGCGCCGGTGAACTCCGGATCCGGGACAGGTTGTCCAAGGAACCGGTCGATAGATCGTCGATGACGACGACCTCGTGCCCTTGGGCGATCAGATGGTCGCTCAGGTGCGAGCCGATGAAGCCGGCGCCGCCGGTGATGACAGCCTTCATGGTTTCCCCTCCACTACGGGCGATGTTGGTTGGTGCTCTTCACAAGGGATGAGAGTTCGGGTGACGGGTGGGGGAGCCCCGATGGGTGTCCCGGGGCGTGCTCATGCCAGGTGGCGCAGCACGTGATAGCCCTCGCCCAGACAGACCCCGGCCTGCATGCCCCGCAGGACGGAGAGACTGCGCAGGGTGAGTTCGGAGCGGGTGTGCGGGTGCGAGTGGGTCTGGGAGCCGTACAGCTCCATGCCGTGGAGCTTGGCCAGCAGGTCCTCCTCCTCCAGTTCGACGATGAGGTTGGGAGAGTCGGCGGGCTCGGCGCGCCACTGGTCGGCGGCCTCCTCGTAGGCCAGGACCAGGCGCGGGTGGTGTCGCAGGCGGGTGTCGGAGGGGCGCAGCGCGGTGTGCACCGCCTCGGCGGTGGCCTGGTGGTCCTGGTTGTAGCTGGTGCGATGCGGTACGAGCACCACGGTCGGTTCCAACCGCGCGATCGATATGGGGCTCTCCCGTTCGATCAACCGGGTCAGGTCCACCCGGGGGACCGAGTCGAGCCGCAGGTGGTAGGCGTCCCCCGGCAGCGCCATGTGCCAGTCGTCCCAGAGGAAGTGTTCGGAGACCTTCTTGATCTCGGTGTGCCGTTCCATGGCCGTGGAGAAGCCCTTGGGCGACTCGTCGGCGGTGTCCCCGACCGTCATGAACTGCACGTAGACCTCGGCGCCCGCCCGTTTGGCCTTGCTCATGAGACCGCCACAGCCGAGGGTCTCGTCATCGGGGTGGGGAGCGTAGATCAGGAGGCGTTCCTGAGACCAGTCCGTCGTCATGCTGGGTTTCCCGTTCTTAGCCGAATGATCAGGGCGATCGTGGTCACCCGGGCCGTCGTCGAACCGCACCGCGATCGTGGTCCGGGAGATCGGTGATCCATGTCACCGAACTTTGTCAGGTGCCGGTTCTCGCTTGTCGGAGGACATGCAGTGAGTTCGGTCCGGCGTTGAGCAGGAGATCGATCGCGGACAAGCGGGGAACGAACGTTTCGGTGGCCTTACGGGTGTGCTGTGGATATCGCGGATGGCGGAAGTCCTGCCATTCGACCTCCACCCCGTAACGCCGCAGAATCTCGGGGTCCAGGTAGCCCCTGGCCCCGTTTCCCGAGATCAACGTGTTCGCCCCGACCTTGGCGCAGATCTGGGCCAGCAACTCGCTCTTGGTCCCGGGGAAGTCCCCGAGCTCTCCGGCGCGCAGGATCGGCGTGTCGATGCCGAATCCGCGCAACAGCAGGCGTGTGGTCGCTATCGCCAGATCGGACAGGTCCTCCCACTCGCTCTCGTACAGATGGGCGATCTCCTCTTTGTGGTCGTTCCAGTACGGTGCCTTGCGGTAACAGTGTTCCGCGAGTGCTCTATAGTGCTTCTCTCTCCATTTTCGAGTGTTATCGATCTTTTTGTCCCGAATGAGCTCGGAGCGACTCTCCTGCACCACGGGCACGGTGAGCAGCACCGGTTCCCCGGTTCCCGATATGTAGTTCCGGTTCTGCCAGCCCCGACGTTCGAACTGAACCGTGTCGAGCATGACGAAGTGGTCAGAGCGGTCTATCTTGTCGATAAGCCCCGACCAGGGCCAATAGTGGGGCTGGTGGATCGCCACGCGCGTACGTCTTTCGTTTTCGCAGGTGGCGTCGGTGTTCTCGCGATCGTTCCGGAGGTCGGGGTGGGCAGGATCGGGCGAGGATGAACGCGATTCGCCGATCATGCCGGTCATTCTCCTTCTTCGTTGGCTCACGATTGACGAGGATTTTCCTGATTCCATAGCGGAAGCGGATAAACCGGTGGTAGTAGTGCTCCTCCGGAGTCTCGCCACAAATTATCCTCTAATGGTTACCACTGATCGCATCCCGATGTATACGATTTTCGTGGCCTACATAGGACGTGAGGTCGGGTGAACCTCGCGCCCGCGTGGGGCGTCAACCTAACGCCGACATCGCGGGTTAATGTCGGGCCGAAACCGATAACTTTCGGAGGGTCCTAGGGCTGTGCGTATCGCGCGTTTCATCGGTGGCCTGCTGACCGGGTTGACAGCCCTGGTCCTGGTCGTCGCACTCTTCGTCTTCTGGTTCGATTTCGCCACGGGGCTCGCCGCCGCCTCCGGTCTCGGAGCCCTCGGCTACGTTTTCCTGTGGATGGCCTTCGGGCTCAACCTGTTGCTGTGGACGATCCTCGGCCTACTCCGCCTGGCCGAGGACGGTGCCAGGTCCGTGTTCCGTCGCGGGCCCGAACGTCGCGGAAGCCGGACCGCGGTCCGCGGCCGCGAACACGAGAAGGTGCTCGTCGGGGCGGGCGGACCCGTCGAGATCGCCGGTTCCGACACCACGTCGGGCGACGAGGGCGGCGCCCTCGCCGCACCCGACTCCTCCGGCGGCCTCGCGCCCAGGGACCCCGATGACATCACCATCGCCGTCATCATCCCCGCGCACAACGAGGAACCGGTGATCGACACGGCCATCTCCTCGGCTCTGGGACTGTTCCCACGCTGGGACGTCTACGTCGTCTCCGACTCGTCCAAGGACGCCACCGCCGACATCGCCGCCAAGACCGGGGTGAACGTCCTCGAACTCCTCACCAACCGGGGCAAGGCCGGCGCCATCGAGGCGGTCATCGAGGAGTTCTCCCTGACCGATCACTACGACGGGGTCCTGATCCTGGACGCCGACACCGAACTCGACGCCGGCTACGTCGAGGGGGCCAAACGGCAACTCGCCGACCCCTCGGTGGCCGCCGTCGCCGGCTTCGTGGTCTCGGAGTGGAAGCCGAGGGAACGCTCCCTCGTCGGGCGGATCATCTCGGCCTACCGGGACCGCCTGTACTTCATGCTCCAGTACTTCATGCGTTTCGGTCAGACCTGGAAACGCGCCAACGTCTCCTTCATCGTGCCGGGCTTCGCCAGCGTCTACCGCAGCAGCGCGTTGGAGAAGATCACCGTCAACCCGCCGGGGCTGGTGATCGAGGACTTCAACATGACCTTCGAGGTGCACCACAAACGCCTCGGCCGTGTCTCGATGAACCCGGACACCAAGGCCTACAGCCAGGACCCGTTCACCTTCCGCGACTACCGGAAACAGGTCGGCCGCTGGACGCTCGGCTTCTGGCAGACGATTCGCCGCCACCGCCTGTGGCCCGGCCTCTTCTGCCTCTGCCTGGTGCTCTACGTGATCGAGGTCGTCCTGGTCTCGCTGATGTTCCTGTTCACCGTCGCGCTGGCGGCCTTCGTGCTGCTCGGCACGTTCGCCGGGGACCTGCTGTCGGGGGTCCCGTTCTTCACCGACTCGTTCACCGCGGTGACGGCGCTCCTACCGCTGACCGCCCTGGCCATCGGTCTGCTGGTGCCGGACTACATCCTCACCTGCGTCATGACCATGGTCCGGCGTCGCCCGTCCTACCTCTTCTACGGGCTGTTCTTCTTCCCGATCCGGGTGGTGGACGCCTACCTGTCCCTGAGGATGATCCCGAAGGCCTGGACCGCCAGGTCCGACGGACGCTGGAGCAGTCCCGTGCGGGTCTCGGGCAAGGGTCGTTGACGACGGCGCTCCGGGGTGGGGCGAACACGGATGTGAGATTGTCCGGGTCGTGCCCACCCCGGCGTCGTGCGGTTCCGAACAGCGCTTAGCCTCGATGGAGGGGAACCCGACCCTCCTCGGGTGAAGTCGTCGAATGGGTGTGTGCAGTGGACAAGAGCCGTGTGTCGTTCACGTTGTACCGGGTGCTGGCGTACGTGACGGGTGTCTTCCTGCTGGGGTTGACCTTCCTGGCCATGCCCGCCAAGTACCTGGTCGGCGAGAACTCCATGTTCGCCCTGGCGCCCGCCCCGCGGGGGGCCGAGCACTGGTTCGGGCCCGAGTCCCCGCTCATGCTCTTCATCGCCATGCCGCACGGCTACATCTACATGCTGTACGTGCTGGTCGTGCTGTGGGTGGCGCTGGACCGGCGTTGGGGGGCCGGTCGCACTCTGGGCGTGGTGCTCGCGGGCACCATCCCGATCCTCGGCTTCGTGGTGGAGCACCGTGTGGTCAAGAGTGAGCGGGCCAAGGAGGCCGCCGCCCTCGCCGGCGCTCAGGAATCCGCGCCCACCGGCTGATCCGGCCGCGCTCCGTCGTCCTTCGAGGCCCCACCCGACTCCCGGGTGCGGGCCTCGCTCGCTTCACGGCGCATGAGGATGATCCAGAAGACCACTCCGGAGACCCCGAACATCGCCCACTGGATCGCGTAGCTGAGGCTGCGCCAGTTGATCTTGAACTCGGTGGGCGGCTCCGGCGGCGGCACCGGGGTGAGGCCGTCCCCTCCGGCGGCCCCCTCGGGCAGCGTGAGGTAGGCCGCGTACAGCTGCTCGTCCCACGAGGAGGTGAGCACGGAGGGCGCGATCCGCTCGGCGGTCCCCTCCGGCGGGTCGCCCATGGGGATGTAGCCCTCCGAGGCGTCCTGCGGAGGCTGGAGCCATCCGGTGACGGTGACCTCTCCCTCCGGGGGAGCCGGAACGGCCTCGGGGTCCTCGACCCAGCCCCGGTTCACCGGCATCGCGGCGTTCTCGTCGGTGACCAGCGGGATCACCACGGCGTACCCTTCGACCCCGTCCAACAGCCACGGGACCAGCAGCTGCTCTTCGACGTGGAAGTCGCCGGTGATCTCGACCGCGGTGTTCGCGGTGAGCGCCGGGTGCAGGTAGGCGCCGGGCTCGCCCAGGTCGTCCACGGGGATCGCGTCGGCGAGCTCCTGGACGGGGTTGGTGATGACGTCCCGGTCGGGCTCGAAGGCGCGAGTGCCCTGCCAGTAGGTACCGGCGGTGCACACGACGGCCACGAGCACGGCCGCCAGGTGGATGCCGAGCCAGCGTGGATTGAGGAGAGGTGAGCTCACCCGTCCAGGCTATGCGTGACCTTCGAGGAGGCGCCCATGACCCCTGGTTGACGATCGCCACAGTGGCTTGGCGGTTCATGCCCCGAGGAATGACGATCACTTTAAGTGATTTCTCGTGACGGAGGGTTGTTCTTCGTGGTCGTGGTGGGTACTGTTTCTATCAACGCGGAACGACAAGGTCGCTTCCGCGGAGAGACCTTCCAGGCCGCGACTCCAGGGGGGAGGAGTCGTGGGCCGCTTCCCAGAGCGGGGGTCGCCTCCGTACTTTGAGGGGGGATGCGGAGGCGACCCTCGCCACCTCGTAACGGGGGCGTTCTCACCGAAGGGTGAGGGCGCCCCCGTCGCCTTTCCCGTGGTCTCGTCCGCCTCGTGCGCGAAAGTCCGTCCGAGGGACGACGGGCGCCCCGGCCGAAGAGGCTTCGACCGGGGCGCCGTCTTTCCGGGGGCGTCCGCCGTCAGTCCTCCGGGGCCCGACGTTTGGCGGCGGCCTCCGCCCGGTTGCGCTCGTGCATCGTCTCGGCCCGGCTCCGGTGGCGGGCCGCGTAGACCCGCAGGGCCAGGTTGACCGCCTCGTCCTCGCTCCGGGCCCCGGAGAACCGTATGGTCTCCCGGAGGGCCTCGTCGTCGATGTCGATCCAGGTCGGGCTCACTCCGCGCTCCTCGGGCTCTCGGGGGTGGGACGACCCCATCGTCCCGCATGCGGAGGGTGACGAGCGCGCTACGGAGAAAAGCGACCCGGGCGTGTCGCGGGTGGTCAGCCCATGGTCTTCTGCCCGTCCAGGGACTCCCGGACGATGTCCGCGTGACCACAGTGCTGTGAGATCTCACGGAGCATGTGCAGCAGGACGTCGCGCGCGGTCCAGGAGACACCCTTCTCGAACCAGGGGGCCTCCGGAAGCGGGTGCGAGACCTCCAGGTCGGGGAGCGAACGCACGTACTCCTCGGTGGCCCGGGCGGTCTCCGCGTACTCGGCCAGGATTCCCTCCAGGGTCTCGCCTTCGAGGAGTCGGAAACCGTTCTCGTGCTTCTCGAAGGTCTCGGGGTCCTCATAGTCGACCTCGACGGGCCCGTCCTGGATGAACGCGATCCAGGAGCGTTCGACCTCGTTCAGGTGCTTGACGATCCCGGCCAGGTGCAGGGAGCTGTCCGTGGTGCGCCGGGTGGCCCGCTCCTCGTCGAGGCCCTGGAGAGTGGTGAGCAGGAACTCGCGCTGCTCGGCGAGGAACGTCAGGAGCGCCTCCCGCTCGACGTCGATGGTGCCGTTCACGCTGCTGTTCGTCGTCATGGTGGTTCCTTCACAGCTCGCCGTCTCGGATGCCTCGACACTAGAGAGCGTGGCGGTCGATTCCCGTCCTCCACTCCACGCGGGCCCTGGAACCTTCTGGCCCTCCCGAAAGCACTACGGATAACCTGGC
The DNA here is from genome assembly GCF_035818715.1 of Nocardiopsis sp. LDBS1602. Classification (NCBI taxonomy): domain Bacteria; kingdom Bacillati; phylum Actinomycetota; class Actinomycetes; order Streptosporangiales; family Nocardiopsidaceae; genus Nocardiopsis; species Nocardiopsis sp. LDBS1602. The sequence continues at coordinate 83,598 of NZ_JAYLVW010000010.1, forward strand.
GTTCCGGCGACCCGGAGGTTCCATGGCTCTGATTCCGCTCCAGTACCGACTCGACGGCCCCGCCCACGCCCCCGTGGTCCTGCTGGTACCGCCGTTCGGCACGACGATGTCGGTCTGGGAACCACAGCTTCCCGAGCTCACCCGCGACCGGCGGGTCCTTCGGGTCAACCATCGGGGCCACGGACTCTCGCCGACGCCGGAGGGGCCCTACTCCGTCGAGGGTCTGGCCTTGGACGTGCTGGGGCTCTTGGGAGAGCTGGGCTTCGGTCGGGTGGCGGCGGTCGGGGCCGGTTTCGGATCCTCGCTCCTGCTGTGGATCGCGGCCAACTCCCCCCGCTCCCTGGACCGGCTCGCGCTGCTGGCGTCCGCGTCGCGCACCCCGCCCATGCACCACTGGGCCCGGGTCGCCGACCGGGCGCGTGAAGGTGGGATGGAGGCGGTGGTCGAGGAGGTGACCCTGCCCTGGTTCACCCCCGGCTTCACGGCCGACGCCCCCGAGGTGGCGGCTCTGCTCACCGATGAGCTCCGCGGGGTCGACCCGGTCGCCTACGCGTCGCTCTGTGACGCGATCGTCCATATGGATCAGCGCGACCTGGTCTCCGGTGTGCGGGTTCCGACCATGGTGCTCTCCGCCGCGCACGACCCCCTGCTCCCACCCGGACACGGGCGCAGACTGGCCGACGGGATCGCCGATTCCCGGTTCGAGGTGGTCTCCGGGGCGGCGCACCTTCTCGGTGTGGAACGCGCCGACCGGGTCAACGAGCTGCTGAGGGAGTACGTGGCCTCCTGAACGGCCGCGTTCCGGTCGGCCCGGGTCGGGCGGCTCAGCCCTCGGAGGACTCCATGTCCCGCACGGGTTCGTCCAACTCGACCATGGGGATCAGGGGCCGGTTGATCTCCAGGAGGTAGCCGTCCGGGTCGCGGAAGTGCGCGGCCCGGATGCCCCAGGCGGTCCAGTCCCGGGGCTCCATCACCTGGCGGGCTCCGCCGGCGGTCAGCCGCGCGGCCTCCTCGTCCACGTCGTCGACCTCGAAGATCACCGCGAGTCGATCCTGGTGGGGCAGTTCGGGGTCGGCCGTGTCGGTCTCCAACGCCTCGGCCATGACCTCGCGCTGGTTGAGGGCCAGGCGGGTCCCCGAGCGCACATCGAATTCGGCGTACCTGCTCTTCTCGTCGCCCCAGAGCACCGGGAGTCCGAGGACGTCGGAGTAGAAGTGGAAGCAGGCCTCGTAGTCGTTCACGAGAAGCCGGATGTAACTACAGCGCATGGGAGCCTCCTGCCGTGCGGGTGGGTGGTCGGCACCATTGTCATGTCCGAGAGTGGCGGATTCCCGGCTATCCGTACCCGCATCCCGGGTGGCCGAATGTGGTCACGTCCTTTCATTCCCCCATCGACCTGCGTGGACGGGTCCGGTTCTCTCTGATCTTCGCATGTGCTCGCCAACAGCGGCTGTACTCATAGATGTAGTACACCTACTATCAAAAGAAGAAGAGATCCTATGGATAGGAGGAGGTGCGCTATGGGAACACCGGTCACACGACGGTCCGAGGCCCTGGCCGCCGGAGTCGAAGCGGAGATCGTCCTGCGCGTCGAGGACCTGCGGATGAACTACGGGAGGAAGGAGGTCCTCAAGGGGATCGACCTCACCGCCCGGCGCGGCGAGATCATCACGCTCCTGGGTCCGAACGGGGCCGGGAAGACCACCACTCTGGAGGTCCTGGAGGGCTTCCGGCGCCGCTCCTCCGGGAAGGTCGACGTCCTCGGTTCCGACCCGGAACACGGGGACGAGGCCTGGCGGGCGAGGTTGGGCGTGGTCCTCCAGTCCTGGCGCGACCACGGCGCCTGGAAGGTCCGCGACCTGCTCCACCACTTCGGTCGCTTCCACGCCCCCTACTCCACCCCCGACCGGCTCCGCCCCTACGACACGGACACGCTGCTGGCCCTGGTCGGCCTCACCGAGCACGCGGGGCAGCGGATCAAACACCTCTCCGGTGGACAGCGGCGGCGCCTGGACGTGGCGATCGGCGTGGTCGGTCGTCCCGAGATCCTCTTCCTCGACGAACCCACCGCGGGCTTTGACCCGAAGGCCCGTCAGGCGTTCCACGACCTGCTCTTCCGGCTGGTCGACGAGGAGGACACCACGATCCTGCTCACCACCCACGACCTGGACGAGGCCGCGAAGCTCTCCGACCGCGTGCTCCTCCTCGCGGGCGGCAGGATCGTCACCGAGGGCAGCCCCGACGAACTGGCCGCCTCGGTGGCCGGGGACAGCGAGGTCACCTGGACCGTCGACGGGCGGCGTCACGTGCACGGCACGGACGCCCCGGCCCGGCACATCGCGGAACTGTACGCGGTGCACGGCGACGGGATCACCGACCTGAAGGTCACCCGGACGTCCCTGGAGGACGTGTACATGACCATGGTCCGGCGGTACGAGAGCGGGGACGCGGAGGTCGCCCCCGCCGACCTCGACGAGGAGAACCGATGAACCCCACTCTCAACGCGGTCCGCGCCGGTCTCTCCCGCGGTCGGATCGAGTACGGACTGTCCTTCCGCAACGGTCAGGAGCTGTTCGGCTACCTGTACATGCCGTGCCTGTTCCTGGGGTTGGCCCTCATCTTCCAGACGATGGGTCTGGGGGAGGGCGAGGTCCAGATGCCCGGGGCGTTCGTCCTCAGCGGCGGGTTGGCCTTCTCTCTGACGATCCTCGGTATCGCCACCGTCCTACAGACCCTGGCGAGCGAACGTGAGGACGGGACGCTACTGCGTGCCAAGGCCGTCCCCCGCGGGCTCTTGGGCTACACCGTCGCCAAGTCCACGCACATCGCGGCCGTGGCCGTCACGATGGCGCTCCTCACGGTGGTGCCGGGGCTGCTGCTCGTCGACGACTTCGGTTTCGAGCGGTGGACCGACGTGCTGGTGCTGCTCTGGGTGTGCGTCCTCGGGGTGCTCGCCCTCGCGCCCATCGGCGCGATCATCGGCGCTCTGGTCGGAAACGCCCGAACGGGTGTCTCTCTGGCGATGCTGCCCACCGTCGTCGTCCTGATGTTCTCCGGCCTGGTCATGCCCTTGACACTCATGCCCGACTGGATGTTGGACATCGGCCGTCTCCTGCCGGTGTACTGGCTCGGCCTGGGGCTTCGCGCCGCCCTCCTGCCGGACTCCTACGCGGCCTTCGAACTCGCGGGTTCGTGGGAGTTGCCGTTGGTCGCCGGTGTCCTGGCAGGCTGGGCGGTGGTCGGACTCCTCCTCGCACAGTGGGTGCTGCGGAGGATGGCCCGGAAACAGTCGGGGTCGAGGGTCCAGGAAGCCCGGGAGAAGGCGATGAAGCGTGCCTGGTGAGAAGAGCGTCGGTCGCCGTGACAAGGCGTCCACCGAGATCATCCACAACCGGATCGCGATGCTGCGGGCCGAACGCGGGGTCTCCCGTCGGCAGCTGGCGGAGGCCCTGGGCGTCCACTATCAGACCGTCGGCTACCTGGAGCGGGGCGAGTACAGTCCGAGCCTCCACCTGGCGCTGCGGATCTCCCGCTACTTCGAGGTCCCCGTGGAGGTCGTCTTCTCCATCGAGCCCTTCCCCCGTATCGGCCACCGACCGTAGATCCCCCGACCCGACCGGAACGAGGGGTCGGCCTTCACGGGAACGGGGCCCGCGACATCGTCGCGGGCCCCGTGGGCTTCGGTGGGGGAGGAACTAGAGGAAGGGGTCGGGTCCGGCCCAGCCGTAGGTGTCGCGGTGACGGATCTCGGCGAGCTCCTCCTCGGACAGCACGCGCGGTTCGCCGACCTGACGGGCGCGCAGGTAGGTGCCACTGAGCCAGTCGAGCAGCCGCAGGTTCTCCAGGGCGTGCTCCAGGTTCCGGCCGAGGGCGAGACCTCCGTGGCCGGCCAACAGGGCGGCGTCGCGCCCCTTGAGGGCCTTGACCGCCTGGTCGGAGATGTCGCCGGTGCCGTAAGGGGCGTAGGGGGTGACGGCGACGGCGCCGCCCAGACCGGCGGCGCGGTGGTGGATGGGAGGGAGCTCGACCAGCACGGTCGACACGGCCACGGTGTCGATGGTGAAGGCGTTGACGACCGCGCCGACGTCGCGACCGTGTTCGGCCGCGTCGCGGTGGACGGCCAGGTGGAGGGTGGCCTCGGCGGCGGGGTCGCGCCGTCCTTCCAGCACACGGTCGTCCAGGGACATGACGGGGCAGTCACCGGGGCCGAGCTGTTCCAGGGGGATTCCGTGCGGGGTGACGACCACGAGGTCCCCGCTGCGAACGCTGATGGTGCCCGCCTCGCCGGGCGCGGTGCCGGGGTGTCGGGCGATGGACCGGGCCGTCAGGCAGACGTCGCGACGTTCTTGTTCGAGCAGCATGCGTTCCTCGATCGGGTTCGCGGTCGGCACTCCAAGGGGTGCCCCGGATGAGCGGGACGAACCGACTTAGGTACACCTAAATGTACGTCAAAGTCTCGTTCCGGTATTCCCCAGTGCGGTGTGTTCCAAGACCGTGAGCGCGGGGTGGGACGTAGGTCTGTCCTCGAAGGGCCGGTGATACAGACCACCAAGGGGTGTCCCATAGTCCACCGGTCGGCGTTTCGCCTGATCAGTGATGCCTATGGCAACGTTGGGGTGAGTGTGACTTATGAGACGAGGCAGTTTGTGACTACCGATCTTGGGCAAAAGGGATCCGTGAAGCACCCTTACGTAACCCTGCCGTCCGCGCCGTACCTGGCAGAGCCCGGTTCGGCCACCGCCACCAGCCTCTACATCGACGGTGAGTGGCGAGCGGCGAAGAACGGGCGGGTCCGGGAGATCCTGGACCCCGCCGACGCCTCCGTCCTGACCATCGTCAGCGAGGGCGGAAGAGCGGACACCGAGGCGGCCATCGCCGCGGCCCGACGCGCCTTCGACACCGGTGAATGGCGTCGTACCTCCGCGGACGAACGCGGACGCGTCCTCGAGAAGATCGCCGACCTGCTCCAGCGCGACCGTGAAGAGATCGCGATCATGGAGTCGTTCGACACCGGCAAGACCATCGAGGAAGGCGGGATCGACGTCGACGACGTCACCAACGTCTTCCGCTACTACGCCGGTCTCGCCGACAAGGACGCGGGCCGTCTGGTCTCCGCGCCCGAGGGCGTCCACAGCAAGATCGTCTACGAGCCCGTCGGTGTCTGCGGCATGATCACGCCGTGGAACTACCCGCTGCTCCAGCTCGCCTGGAAGATGGCCCCGGCGATCGCCGCCGGCAACACCATGGTGATCAAGCCCAGTGAGGTCACCCCGGTGACCACCGCCAAGCTGGTGGAGCTGTCCACCGAGGCGGGCATCCCCGCCGGTGTGGTCAACCTGGTGATGGGCAGCGGCCCCGACGCGGGCGCGCCCCTGTCCGAGCACCCCGATGTCGACCTGGTCTCCTTCACCGGTGGCCTGGTCACCGGGCGCCGGATCATGGCGGCCGCCTCCGAGACGGTCAAGAAGATCGCCCTGGAACTGGGCGGGAAGAACCCGAACATCATCTTCCCCGACGTCGACCTGGACACGGCCGTGGACTACGCGCTCAGCGCCGCGTTCTTCCACTCCGGCCAGGTGTGCTCGGCCGGCGCGCGACTCATCGTGCACAACGACATCCACGACGCCTTCACCACCGAGCTGGCCCGCCGCGCCGAGGCCATCCGGATCGGCCGAGGCCAGGACGAGGGCGTGCGTTGCGGGCCCCTGGTCTCCGCCGAGCACCGGGCCAAGGTCGAGAAGGCCGTGGCCCGAGGCGTGGAGGAGGGCGCGCGGGTGATCGCCGGAGGCAGGCGCCCCGACGACCCCGGGCTCCAGGACGGCTACTTCTACCGTCCCACCGTGTTCGTGGACTGCGACCGCGCCATGGACATCGTGCAGACCGAGGTGTTCGGTCCGGTCGTGACCGTCGAGCGCTTCGAGACCGAGGCCCAGGCGATCGAGCTGGGCAACGACACCGACTACGGCCTCTCCGGCGGCGTATGGACCGACGACACCGCCCGTGGTGAGCGTGTGGCGGCCGCCCTGCGCCACGGCACCGTCTGGATCAACGACTACGGGCCCTACTTCCCGGGTGCGGAGTGGGGCGGCTTCGGTCGTAGCGGCGTCGGCCGCGAGCTCGGCCTGGCCGGTCTCGACGAATATCGCGAGGCCAAGCACATCTATCGGAACCTGGCTCCCGAACCGCAGCGCTGGTTCGGCTGACCTTCCCAGGCCCCGGGGTTCGAACGATCCCGGGGCCCCGCCCGTTCGGGGGCACGAGCGCTTCCGCCGTGCCCTCGGCCGGGCCTTTCCACGAGAAGAAGAGACACCCGACGCAGCACAGGTCGGTTTCCCCCGACGCCCCCCATGCGTGACACAACGAGAGGAACCGGGTCGTGTCCAACGAAGAGACCGTGTACGACTACGTCATCGTCGGTGGTGGCACCGCGGGTTCGGTGATCGCCAACCGGCTCACCGAGGACCCCGGCACCACCGTCTGCGTGATCGAGGGCGGACCCGACGACCGGAACCTGGAGCACGTGCTCCGACTCCGCGACTGGCTGAGCGTCCTGGACGGTGAACTCGACTACGGGTACACCACCACCGAGCAGCCCAACGGCAACTCGCACATCCTGCACTCGCGCGCCCGGGTCCTGGGCGGCTGCTCCTCGCACAACACCCTGATCAGCTTCCGGCCTTTCGCCGAGGACCTCGACGAGTGGGTCGCCGCCGGCGCCGAGGGCTGGGACAACGCCACCGTGCAGTCCTACGCCGACCGGATCAAGTGCAACATCATCCCGATCGCCGAGAAGGACCGCAACGACATGGTCAAGGACTGGGTGTCCTCGGCCTCGGAGGCGGCGAACGTCCCGGTGATCGAGGACTTCAACGCCCTCACCTCGCACGGCGACGGTTTCTCCGGTGGCGCGGGCTTCCTGTCCATCGCCTACGACCCCTACACCGGCTACCGCTCCTCGGCCTCGGTCGCCTACATGCACCCGATCATGGACGTGCGCGAGAACCTCACCGTGCTGCTGGAGACCTGGGTCGGACGGATCCTCTTCGACGGCGACCGCGCCACCGGGGTCACCGCCACGACCAAGGACGGCGAGCGGATCACCGTCAAGGCCCGTCACGAGGTCATCGTGTCGGCCGGCGCGATCGACAGCCCCCGACTGCTGATGCTGTCCGGTGTCGGTAACGCCGAGGAGCTGGGCGCCCTGGGCATCGAGTCGCAGCACGACCTGCCGGGTGTGGGGGAGAACCTCCAGGACCACCCGGAGTCGATCATCATGTGGGAGACCACCCGTCGGATCCCCGAGAACACCGTGATGGACTCCGACGCGGCCCTGTTCGTGCGACGTCACGAAGGCGACGACCCGCGCCCGGACCTGATGTTCCACATCTACCAGATCCCCTTCGACGACAACACGAAGCGGCTGGGCTACGACTCGCCCGAGGACGGTTACGCGGTCTGCATGACCCCGAACATCCCCCGGTCCCGCTCCCGAGGCAGGCTCTACCTCACCAGTGGCGACCCCGAGGCCAAGCCCGCCCTCGACTTCCGCTACTTCACCGACCCGGAGGGCTACGACGAGCAGACCATCGTGGACGGCCTGAAGATCGCCCGCGAGGTCGCCGAGACCGAGCCGTTCAAGTCCTGGATCAAGCGCGAGGTCGCCCCCGGGCCGAAGGTCCGGACCGACGAGGAGCTCTCCGAGTACGGCCGTCGCGCCGCGCACACCGTCTACCACCCGGCGGGCACCTGCCGTATGGGCGCCGTCGACGACGACGCGGCCGTGGTCGACCCCCGCCTGCGCGTGCGCGGGCTGAAGGGGCTGCGCGTGGCCGACGCCTCGGTGTTCCCGACCCTGCCCACCCCGAACCCGATGGTCATGGTGCTCGCGCTCGGGGAGCGCGCCGCCGACCTGATCCGCGAGGATCGGCGGGCCGAGGAAGGTGAGGCCCGATGAGCGCGCAGACCGCCGAGGAGAGCACGCCCCCGGGCGCCACGGACGTCACCTTCTCCGTCCGCAACCTGTGGAAGATCTTCGGTAAGAACGCCGACAACGTCATCGGCACCGAACTGGAGCGGGCCGACCGCGACCGCATCAAGGAGGAGACCGGCTGCACCGTCGCGGTGCGCGACGTCTCCTTCGACGTGCGCCCAGGCGAGACCTTCGTGGTCATGGGGCTGTCGGGGTCCGGCAAGTCCACGCTCATCCGCTGTCTGACCCGCCTGATCGAGCCCACCTCGGGTTCGGTCCTGCTCGACGGCGAGGACATCGGGGACGCCTCCGACCAGCGTCTGCGCGAGCTGCGTCGGCGCAAGATGGCGATGGTCTTCCAGCATTTCGGACTCCTGCCCAACCGCAAGATCATCGACAACGTCGCCTACGGGCTGGAGGTGCGCGGAATGCCGCGCGCCGAACGCTACGAGCGGGCCCGCGAGATGATCGAGATGGTCGGCCTGAGCGGGTACGAGAGCTCCCGTCCCGGCCAGCTCTCCGGAGGTATGCAGCAGCGCGTGGGCCTGGCCCGCGCCCTCGCCGTCGACCCGCAGGTGCTGCTGTTCGACGAGCCGTTCAGCGCGCTGGACCCGCTGATCCGCCGCGACATGCAGAACGAGGTCGTCCGGCTCCAGAAGGAGCTGAACAAGACCTCCGTCTTCATCACCCACGACCTTCAGGAGGCGCTCAAGCTGGGCGACCGCATCGCGATCATGCGCAGCGGAGAGATCGTCCAGGTGGGCACCCCCGAAGAGGTGGTCGGTCGTCCGGTCAACTCCTACGTCGCCGACTTCACCTCCGACGTGGCCCGCACGACCGTGCTCACCGCCCGATGGCTGGTCCGCGACGCCTACCCGGAAGAGCGCACCGACGGCCCGACCACCGAACCCGGCACCGTCCTGGCGGAGGTCCTGCCGATGCTCGCCGCGAGCACCGCCCCGGTCCGAGTCGTGGAGGGCGACACCCTCCTCGGCTACGTGGGCCGCGACGACGTACTGCGCGCCATCGCGGAGGATCAGCTGGAGGGCTCCGAGCAGGTCGACGCGATCGTCGAGGAGACGGTGGAGGAGATCTCCGACGACGTCGTCGACCCCGGGGGCGCCGCCTCGACGGGGAACGGTGGGTGACATGGCCACGGTGACCGAACCCGCCGGCACCAAGGAGGCCGGCACGGAGAACACGGAGAACGGCGACGGCGGGCTTCTGCGCAGGAGCTGGTTCCAGGCCCTGCTGGTGGTCGTGGTGCTGATCCTGGGCTACCAGCTGACCCGCCTGATGGGCTCCCCGTCCTGGGCGGGCGGCTTCCCGGGCGCCACCGGCAGCGCCTTCATGGCCTGGCTCGACGGTGTCTACGCCTGGATCGTCGCCAACCGCAACGACAGCCCGCTGTTCCTCTACTTCTTCAACTACATCTCCGTGGGCCTCGGATCGGCCGTCGTGCTGATCAACCAGGTCCTGAACACGTTCACCTGGCTCGGCGTGACCGTCATCGGCGTGCTCGCCTCCTGGCGGGTCGCGGGATGGCGGGTGGCCCTGCTGGTCCTCGCCACCTTCGCGGTGTTCGCGCTGACCGGGCTGTGGAACGAGTCGATGACGACGTTGTCGCTCATCATCACCTCGGTGTTCATCGCCCTGCTGTTCGGCATCCCGCTCGGCATCCTGGCCGGTCGGAGCGAGGGGTTCTACCGGGCCATCCGTCCGGTGCTGGACTTCATGCAGATCATGCCGGCCTTCGCCTACCTGCTGCCGTTCGTGCTGCTCTTCGGCATCGGTAACGCGTCGGCCGCCGTGGTGACCGCCGTCTACGCGCTCCCGCCGGTCGTACGGATCACCGCGTTGGGCATCCGCGAGGTGAACAAGGGCGCCATCGAGGCGACGACCTCGTTGGGCTCCACCCCGTGGCAGATCCTCACCAAGGTGCAGCTGCCGCTGGCCAAGCGCACCATCCTGTTGGGCGTCAACCAGACCATCATGCTCGCGGTCTCCATGGTCGTCATCGCCTCGGTCATCGGAGCGGGCGGTCTCGGCGACGCCATCTATCAGGCGCTGTCCAAGATCAACGTCGGTCAGGCGTTCCAGGCGGGTCTGGCGATCGTCATGCTCGCCATCGCCATGGATCGGGTCACCGGCGCGGTCGGCCACGGAGCGCACACACCGCGGATCGAAGCACGTTATCGGCTGCCGCTCCTGGGCGGCATGCTCGCCGCGGCCGTCGCGGCGATGGTCGTGGGCCGTCTCCTCGACCTGGGAGGCTGGCCGCGCGACCTGTCGCTCCGGATCGACATCCCGGTGAACGCCTTCGACAAGGCGATCGAGGCGGCGATCGGCCCGGCCGCCGCCGCTCTGGGCTCCTGGACACAGAGCTGGATCCTTGGACCGCTCGACAACCTGCTCAGCGGATCGCCGTGGTGGTTGGTGACGCTCGCCGCCGCCGCGCTCGGGCTGATCTTCGCGGGCAGGCGGGTCGCGGTGATCTCCGCGCTCTGCTTCATCGCGATCGGCCTCCTGGGTGTGTGGGACAACGCCATGGCCACGCTCTCCCAGGTGCTGGTGGCCACGGTGGTCACCATCGCGCTGGGCGTGGTCCTCGGTGTCCTGATGTCGCGCAACGACGTGGTCGCCGTGGTGTTCCGCCCCGTGCTCGACTTCATGCAGACCCTGCCGCCGTTCGTCTACCTGATCCCGGCGGTGGCCCTGCTCGGACTGGGCCCCGTGCCCGCCCTGGCGGCCGCGGTCATCTTCGCCCTGCCCCCGGTGATCAGGTTGGTGAACGACGGTATCCGCGGGGTGCCCGAGGGCACCCTCGAAGCCGCCGTCTCCCAGGGCTCCACGAAGTGGCAGCTGCTCACCAAGGTGGAGCTGCCCATGGCGCGCGGCTCCCTGCTGTTGGCGGTCAACCAGGGCATCATCCTGGTCCTGTCCATGGTGGTGATGGGCGCCCTCGTCGGCGCCGGCGCGCTCGGTAACGACGTCGTCCTCGGGCTGGCGCAGAACGAGCTGGGCCTGGGTATCGCCGCGGGCCTGGCGATCGTGTTCCTGGGTCTGTTCCTGGACCGGGTGACGCAGGGAAGGAGGGCACCCCGTGCCTAGGTTTCTGAAGAGGGGCGTCCTGCTCCGGTCGCTCGCCGTGGGGTTGGCTCTGGTGATGGTGAGCTCCTGCGCGGTGCGCACCGATCAGATCGCCCGCGACCCCAACACCGTCCGGATCGCCGTGAACGGCTGGGTGGGCTACGAGGCCAGCGCCGAGGTACTGGCCAACATCCTGCGGGAGGAGATGGGCTATGAGGTCCAGCTCATCCGCGTGGACGAACAGCCCTCCTGGCAGGCGCTCGATCAGGGCGTCATGGACGTGATCGTGGAGAACTGGGGCCACGAGGAGCTGTTCGAGCTGTACGGACCCGACGGCAACGGCACCGCCGTGGACGGCGGTCCCAACGGCAACGAGGGTGTGATCGGCTGGTACGTCCCCGCCTACCTCGCGGAGGAGTACCCGGAGATCACCACCCTGGAGGGTCTGAAGGCCAACACCGACCTGTTCCGGACGGCCCAGACGGGCGACAAGGGCGAGTTCCTGGCCGGAGCCCCCGGGTTCGTCAGCCAGGACCAGGGGATGATCAACGCCTTCGACCTCGACCTCGAGATCGTCTACGCCGGGTCGGAGGCCGCGCAGATCACCGAGGTGCGGCGCCGTTACGCCAACGAGGAGCCGGTGCTCTTCTACTTCTACGACCCGCAGTGGTTCCAGGAGGAGGTGGACCTGGTCAAGGTCGACTTCCCCGACTATCACGAAGGTTGCGACGCCGACCTGGACGACGTTCCCTGTGACTACCCGGTCTACGACCTGAACAAGATCTTCAGGGCCGGTTTCGTGGAGGAGGACGACTACGCGTACCGCTTCCTCGACAACTGGAAGTGGACCAACTCGCAGCAGAACGAGGTCGCGCAGATGATCGCCGACCAGGGGATCTCTCCGCCCGAGGCGGCCGAGATCTGGGTGAGCGAGAACCGCGACGTGTGGGAGAAGTGGCTTCCGGAAGGCCACGAGACCCGCTGACGCGTGGACGACGAGTGGGGGCGGCGACCGGTGTGGTCGCCGCCCCCACCCGTGCCCGGGGTCTTCGCCCTTGCCACGGGCCGGGGGAGAAGGTGAGAATCCTTCGGAACCTCGCCTGCCCCCACAGAGCGGAGCACCATGCGTCAGGGACGCCTCGCCACACTCCTCGGAACCGTCCTGCTGCTGGACGTGCTCCGGGTCTTCCTCCCCTCGCTCATCACCCTCTTCGGGCAGGCGGGCTCGACCGGCCCCGAGGTCATGGGCGCCTACGCCCTCGCCTGGTTCCTGCTCCCCTTCCCCGCCGTACTCCTGACCCGGCGGGTGCCGCCCGCCACCCTCGCCCTGGTCACGGCGGGCCTCCTCGCGATCGGTCGGATCGCGCTCCAGGCCACCGAGGGAGGAGACCCCCAGCTCTACCTGTCCTCGGCCCTCGTGGGGCTGGGCGTCGTCTGGCTGACCTGCGTCGTGGCCGCCACCGCCACCGACGGTCGAACGAACGCGCACGAGGTGATGATCGGCGTGGTCGCCGGTACGGCCGCCTCGACCGTCGCGCACACGGCGCTCGGCACCGTCGACCCGCTCTGGCGCGAGGGCGTCCTCGTCTGGACCGGGGTCGTGGTCGTGTGCGCGGCCTTCCTCGCCGCGTCCCTGTGGACCCTGCGGGCCGAGGCGGGAGAACCCGCCCCCGTCGGCCCCCGCGCCTGGCTCTCCCTGGGGCCTCTGCTCTTCCTGACCGGCCTCTACACCGCCAACCCGGCCGTGGCCCGCACCCTCGCCGAGACCCCCTACGCGTCGGTCGTGATCGCGGTCGTCGCGGTCCTGTCCGTCGCCGTCACCGCCCGACCCCGCGCCTTCGTCCCGGGCCCCCTCGTCCCCTTGACCTTGATGCTCGTGGTCCTGACGGCGTTGTCGCTCGCGTCCTCACTCGACGGCGACGTGCCCGGAGTGCCGCCCACCTGGACCTGGGCGCTCCTCGTCCCGGGACAGCTCGCCCTGGCCGCCTGCGCCGGGCTGGCGGTGTCCCGCCCCGCCCCTGGGGCCACCGCGGCGCGCACCGGGACCCTCGCCGCCTCGGGGCTCCTGCTCTTCGTCGTCCTGGTGTTCGCCTTCTACGCCGCCTACGACCTGCACATCCCCAACACGTACGTACCGTTCCTCGCTCTGCTCCTCCTCGCCGCGGCGCTCCCGCTCCGCCCCGGAACGGACACGACCCCACCGGCCCGGACCATGCCCGGGGCCGTCGGCGCCGCCGCCCTCGCCCTGGTCGTCACGCTCGCACCCCTCTTCGTCCGAGCCGAGACCACCCCCGCCGAACCCGGCTCCGAGGGCCTACGGGTGGCCGCCTACAACGTGCGCATGGGGTTCGGCATGGACGGACGCCTGTCCACCGCCGAACAGGCCGAGACCCTGCGCGCTCTGGACGCCGACGTCATCGCGCTCGGCGAGGTGGACCGGGGCTGGCTGCTCAACGGAGGTCACGACCACCTGTCTGCGCTCGCCGAACACCTGGGCATGACCGCCTACTGGGGGCCCGCCGACGGCCCGTTCTGGGGAGACGCCCTGCTCACCGACCTTCCGGTCACCGAGGTGCGCGGCCACACCCTTCCCGCGAGCGGACCCACCGGCGCCCAGGCTCTGGAGGCGACCCTGACCTGGCGGGGCGCCGATGTCACGGTGATCGCCACCCACCTGCAACCCGAGGGCTACGACCTGGCCGACCCGAGCTCCCGAGCCCAACTGGCCGCCCTCATGGAGATCGCCGAGACCGCCCACGGCCGCGGCACGCCCGTGGTGGTCGCGGGCGACCTCAACCTCGAACCCGAGGACCTGCCCTTGGGGGAGACCCTCCACGACGCCTTCGCCGACGCGCGCCCCTTCCCCACCATGGTCGCCGCCGCCCGCTCCGAGCAGCAGATCGACCACATCCTGGTCACCGACGACTGGAGGCCGAGCGACCCCGCCGCCCCGGACGTGCCCCACTCCGACCATCGCCCCATCGCCATCACCCTCCACCCCTGACGGTGACGGAGCAGGGTTCTCCCGATATCCCCGAACAGGGGCTTTAGGATCTTCTCGAACCCTGCACCGCATGGGGAACGGCGAGAGGCGGACGAGGCATGAGCATGGGCCGAAGCCGGCGTGACAGCGGCCATCTGGAGAAGGCCGTCGAGACCTCTGGCGGGGTGGAGCGGTTCGAGGCCGAGGTCGCCCGTTTCCAAGACCAGGCCAGGGCTTGGCGTCTGGTCGAGATGCGGAGGCATCGAGGGCTGGGGCAGGCCGAGGTGGCGCGTCGAATGGGGGTCTCGGTCTCCAGGGTCTCCCAGATCGAATCCGGTGACATCTCGACCCGCGATGTCCTCGACCGTTACGTCACGGCCTTGGGCGGAACACTCGTTCTGGTGGCCGACTTCGGGGACGAACAGCTGAAGGTCGGCTGAACGGAGAAGGGGGAGGCCGGAGCGGCTCCGGCCTCTACCGTCCTCTTCGCCCGACGGTGTGGATCAGTGGTGCGGGCGCTCGTAGTGGAGCCGCCGGTTCACCCAGTAGACGTTCACACAGGCGGCGACGAAGCCCGCGCCGAGGAGCACCGCCAGCCAGAGCTGGTCGGTCCAGAGCACGGCGGCGATGGTGCCCAACAGGAGTACCAGGGCCCCGAACACCGCCAGGACCCGCCGGAAACCCAGGGCGCTGGCCGGGCGGTCATGGCTGCCGAGCGCGCCCTTCAAGCTGCCACGTCTGGCGCGTTCCATCTTCCTCCACCTCCTCCTAGTAGTCCTACCCCAGTGGGACCGGGTCCTTCCTCCGGGGTGCCCTTCAGGCAGGGGCCGTTAACGCGCACGGCGGGGGAGGGGCGGTGCGCGGTGGGCCCGTCTCCTTCAACAGAATGGGGTGGACCTTCCGACCATCGCCCCCGAAGGAGCAGCTTGTTCCGCCACCCGGGCCGCGGGCCCGCCTTCTCGATCATCGCTCTGTCGATCGTCCTGGCTCTGGCAGGTTGCTCCTCCGCCGAACCCGAGCCCCCACCGGACACCGAGTACGCCTCCGAACTCGTCTCGGTCTTCTGGGTCGAACGTCAGGTGCGGGTGGTCACCCTGGACCGGATGTTCGACGAAGTGGGATCGGACGAGGTGCTCGTGAACATGGGCGGTGCCCGTGAGCTCCTGTTCGACCAAGGGATCATCGTCCCCGAAGGAGGGGGTGACGCGGACGTGGACTGGGAGGCCGGCTACCAGGACGGTGACCTGGACGGGTACGTCGTCGAGCTCGACGAGGACGCCTGGGACACCACGATCGACTTCAGCCGGATCGACGGCGCCCTGAACGACGCCATGTACCACAACGAGGTCACCTGGTGCGGGGACGACGTCACCGGCGAGGAGTTCGTCGACGCCTACATGGACGAGCACCAGGGGGCCTTCGACACCCACGACGCCTACGAGGCGAGCGTCGCCGACCACGTCGACTGCGGCGACGGAAGGATCTGACCCGCCCCGAGGACGGAGAGACCCGCGCCCGCCCGAGGGACTCGGGCCGGCGCGGGCGGGTTCATTCGTAGGTGCTCACCTGAGCGCCACGACGCCCTCGATGGTGTCGATGCCGGCCCCGCGTTCCACCGGGACATAGGCGATGACCGACCCGGGCACGGAGAGCAGCCGACCGGGATCGAGACTGCTCGCCGTGGCGGTGGTGGTCGCGGTGATGACGTCCTCCGCGCCCTCGTCGTCCCAGGGGGTCACCACGACGTCGATCGCGTCCTCGTCGGAGCCGCGTTCCATGTCGATGGTGAGCAGGTGGTCGGGCAACCCGACGGCGGTCTCCGGTGTGTCTCCGGAGAAGCGCCCGTCGGGAAGGGTGACCGAGGAGAGCACCTCTCCGTCGAAGGTCCGCAGCTCGTGGCTCGGATCCTCCGCCAGGTGATCCGGACCGGCGAGGTAGGTGCCGTCCCCGAGCTCCAACACCGGTTTCGGGGACTCGGCGAGGACCTCACCATCGGCGGGGTCGATGATCGTCCACCCCTCCTCACCCGGAAGGTCGGCCACCAGGCGGCCCTGGAGGAGCTTCGCCTCCGCCAGGCCTCGGCCCTCGGTGTCCTCGGCCTCCCGACGCCAAAGTTCCTCGCCGTCCTTCGGGTCCAACGCCACCAGGGCGTTCACCGTGTCGGGGGCGGGAACGCGGAGCGCGTCCTCGGAGGTGTCCTCCGAACAGTGCAGGAGCAGGACGATCGCCTCGGGGAAGGAGAGCGTGGTGATCGTCCGGGAGGGTCCGCCTTCGGAGCAGGTGAGGGACTCCTCCTGCCGCCAGAGGGAGGCTCCGGTCTCCAGGTCGGTCACCTCGTGGAGGGCTTCGGTGGCCTCGCCTTCACGGTGGAACAGGAGCTCGCCGTCCAGAAGACGACCCGCGCCGTTCCAGTCGAGGTCCCGGGCCGCGGCCTCCCCGGTAGAGGTGTCCAGTAGCAGGGCGGGCTCGTTCGAGGCCGAGACGAGGACGCGTTCCCCCGAAGGAGAGAAGGAGGCGGAGAACCCCTCCGCCTCGGGCGTCTGGTAACGCCACAGTTCGTCGCCGGTGTCGCCGCGCAGGCCGACCAGTCCGTCCGTCAGTTCGATGATGGTCCCGGTCGGTCCCGCGTGCACCTTCGAGACACGTTCGCCCTCGCTGGGACTCCACCCCCAACCGACCTCGCTCACGGAGACCACGGCCTCGGGCGTCGTCGGCGAACCGTCGGCGACCCGGTGGATCACGGACCCACCGGAGCCGGTACAGGCAGGTGTCGCCAGGGCCAGGCAGAGCGCGGTCGCGGAGATCCTCCGTTTGTTCATATCGCGGGTTCTCCTCGTGATGCGGGGGTCGAGTGACGGGGGCGCGTCGTCATGCGAGGCCGATGAGGTGGCCCTCGGAGCCGGGCCGATAGAGGACCACGCTTCCAGGGGTCTCCACGAAGACCCCTCTCCCGCTCTGGACGATCGCTTCGACCTTCTCGGACCCGATGGCCCGCGGCGGGGTCTTGCCCTCCCAGGGGAGGAAGAGGACCGTTTCGTCGATGTTCCTCTCCGCGCACTTGTCGACGCATCCCGGCGTGACGACTCCGCCGTCGAGGGGGAGGGAGTAGGAGGCGCTCCCGGCCGGTCGGATCCGGTGGTATTCGAAGGGGTCGCCGCTGAGAGGGTCTTCCGTCGAGGTTCGTCGAAGGATCTCTCCGTCTCCTGTTCTCGTGTTCGTGAACTCGGGGAGGCCTGTGCTCCCGGGTGTCTTTTCGGAGACGACGACGTTCTCGTCGTCGAAGTCGATGATCCTGCCCGGTCCCTCGTCCCTCTGAAGACTCCGGAGGTCATCGTGGAGGACCTCTCCCGTGGCCGGGACGAAGAGGGTGGAGCCGGAGGTCGTCTCGGCCAGGAGCGCGCTCTCGTCACGAGAGACGTTGATACCGGCGGAGTAGGGGACGTCGATCTCCGAGCGGGTCTCCCTCTCGAGAAGGAGATCGTCCTCGACGGTCCAGGAGACCTCTCCGTTCCACGCGTCCAGGACGACGAGATTCCCCGGTGAACGCGGAGCGTCGGGTTCACCCTCCTCTCGATGCTCCTCGCACAGTTCGGCCATGACGTAGTGTTCGCCGCTGGTCGCCACGGAGTAGTCGGCCGTGTCTCCGAAGGTGTTCGATCCACGGAGCGCCTGGATCTCGCAGCCCCGCTCCGGTAGGTGCTCCCAGGCGATGTCCCCGCTGTGCAGGTCGCGGGCGACGATGCCGCCGTCCCGGGCCTCGATCCAGTCGTGGTCGGACAGGTTCAGGAGACTCGGAGGTTCGGAGTCGAGGGGGTATTCGTATCTCTCCTGGATCTCTCCGGTACCGCTGTCCAGCAGGGAGACTCGGTTCTCGCCCTCACGGACCTCCGCGATGACGGCGGAGCGCCCATCGGGGGTGACCGACGCGCTGACATCGGAGCCATCGAGGTCGCTGAGATAGCCCCAGAGCTCCCCGCCGGTGGTCCCGTCGAGTCCGATGACGCCTCGTTCCATGACCACGACCGGTCCGGCGAGCCCGGGCATCACTGTGACGATCGAGTGGTCCTCGGGGGTGTCCCATTCCCAGGCGATGTGGTCGATCTCGCGAGGAACGTCTCCGATCTCGGGCTCTCCGTCGGAGGTGAAGTGTTCGTGGTCGCGGGGCAGGAGCGTGAACACGCCGATCCCGACGATGAGGGCCAGCGCGGCCGCGACCGCCAGGGCCACCTTCCATCGGGTGATCCACGCGATCGGTCCGTGTCCGTCCTCGCGGCGCTTTCGGGGGGTCTCGTTCATGGTCCGGGGGATGTCCTCGTCGTCCGTTCGGGGGCGGTCGATCCGGCGGAACGGGCGAAGGGCGCTGGACGCCGTTCCGGCCGGAACCGCGGTCGTACGATCCCATAGCGTCGCGAAGGGGACCCGGACGGCCTCCCTCTTCAAGACATGCGAAAGGGGGCGCCCCGGCCGGGACGCCCCCTCGGTCGTTCGGTTCTACACGCCGTCCATCAGGGCGGGCAGGGCCGCCTCGTAGGAGGAGCGCAGGTCGTCGAGGTCGACCTCCACGGAGCCGCCGGGGTGCTCGACCACGAGGGCGTCGCCGCCGACGGTGCCGATCCGCCGGAGCGGAACGCCGTGCTCGGCGGCCAGGGCCGTGAACGCCTCCGCCTGCTCGGGGCCGACCGAGACGATCGCGCGCGCGGCCGACTCGCTGAACAGTTCGGTGAACACGTCCTCGGTGACCTCGACCCGGATGCCCCGGCCACCGCGCAGCGCGGACTCGGACAGCGCGACACCCAGGCCGCCGTCGGACAGGTCGTGCGCGGCCGTGGCCAGGCCCCGCTCGGCGGCGGTGGCCAGGACCTCGCCCAGCGCGGCCTCGGCGGCCAGGTCCACCTCGGGCGGCAGCCCGCCCAGGTGCTCGTGCACCACGTCGGCCCAGGCCGAGCCGCCGAACTCGGGGCGGGTCTCGCCGAGCAGGAACACGTGGGCGCCGTCGACGTCGAAGCCCGAACGCAGACGGGCGTTGACGTCGTCGATGACACCCAGCACGCCGATGACCGGGGTGGGGTTGATCGCCACGTCACCGGTCTGGTTGTAGAAGCTGACGTTGCCGCCGGTCACCGGGGTGCCGAGCTGCTTGCAGGCGTCGGCCAGACCGCGGGTGGCCTCGGCGAACTGCCACATGACCCCGGGGTCCTCGGGGGAGCCGAAGTTGAGGCAGTTGGTGACGGCCAGCGGGCGGGCGCCGGTGGAGGCGACGTTGCGGTAGGCCTCGGCGTAGGCCAGGCGGGTGCCCGTGTAGGGGTCGAGTCGAGTGAAGCGGCCGTTGCCGTCGGTGGCCAGGGCCACGCCCCGGTCGGAGTCGTCGGCGATGCGGATCATGCCGGAGTCGTGCGGGGTGGACACGACGGTGTCGCCGCGCACGTAACTGTCGTACTGGCTGGTGACCCAGGTCGGGTCGCCCACACCGGGGGCTCCGAGCACGCGCAGGAGCTGTTCGCGCAGTTCGGTGTCGTCCTTCGGGCGGGGCAGTGCGGCGGCGTCGTCCGACTGGAGGGCGTCCTGTGAGTCCGGGCGCGCGTAGGGGCGCTCGTAGACGGGGCCCTCGTCGGAGGCGGTCCTCGGCGGCATGTCGACGACGGTCTCGCCGTGCCAGGTCATCACGAGGCGGCCACCGCGTTCGGCCTCCTCGGGGGTCACGTCGGTGACCTCGCCGATCTCGGTGGCGAGGATGCCCCACTTGTCGCAGACGGCCAGGAAGGCGTCCATCTTGGCGGGCTCGACGATCGCCATCATGCGCTCCTGCGACTCGCTCATGAGGATCTCCTCAGGCGTGAGTCGGTGGTCGCGCAGCGGGACCCGGTCGAGCTGGATCCGCATTCCGCCGGTGCCTCCGGCGGCCAGCTCGGTGGTGGCGCAGGAGACGCCGGCGGCGCCCAGGTCCTGGATGCCCACCACCATGTCCTCGGCGTACAGCTCGAGGCTGCACTCGATGAGGAGCTTCTCCATGAACGGGTCGCCGACCTGGACGCTGGGCCGCTTGGCCTGCGACTCGTCGTCGAAGGTGGCGCTGGCCAGCACCGAGGCGCCTCCGATGCCGTCGGGACCGGTGGTGGAGCCGAACAGGACCACCTTGTTGCCGGGGCCGGGGGCCTGGGCGAGCTTGATGTCCTCGTGCTTCATGACGCCCACGCACAGGGCGTTGACCAGCGGGTTGCCGATGTAGCCGGGGCCGAAGCCGATCTCACCGCCGATGTTGGGCAGGCCCAGGCAGTTCCCGTAGAAGGAGATGCCCGAGACGACGCCGGGCAGGACCCGCTTGGTGTCGTCGGCGTCGGCGGGGCCGAAGCGCAGGGCGTCCATCACCGCGACGGGGCGGGCGCCCATGGTGAGGATGTCGCGGACGATGCCGCCCACACCGGTGGCCGCGCCCTGGTGCGGTTCCACGTAGGAGGGGTGGTTGTGCGACTCGATCTTGAAGGTGACGGCGTTGCCCTCGCCGACGTCGACGACGCCCGCGTTCTCGCCCATGCCCACCAGCAGGGCGTCGCTCTCGGGGGCCTTCTCCCCGAACTGGCGCAGGTGCACCTTGGAGGACTTGTAGGAGCAGTGCTCGCTCCACATGACCGAGTAGATCGCCAGCTCGGCCGCGGTGGGTCGGCGGCCCAGGATCTCGCGGACCCGCTCGTACTCGTCCTTGGCCATGCCCAGTTCGGCGTACGGCTGAGGGGTGTCCGGGGTGTCGTGCGCCGTGGCGACGGTGTCGAGGCCGGGTACTTCAGACATGCGGTGGTTCCGTTCGGGTGTCGCGGAGTTGCGCGGGTTCTTCGGGCCGGGCCTTGGCCGTGTCCGCCGCCCGGTGTCGGATCAGTAGGCGGGCATGCCCGCGTTGCCCAGCATGAGGACCGGCACTGCGCCGGCGGCCGGGGCGGAGGAGTCGGCGACCAGGGTCTCGCCGTCGGTGAGGACGGAGTCGGCGAGTGCGATGTCGTCCGAGGATTCGGCGTTCTCGGGGAGCTCTTGGCGCCAGCCGTTGCCGAGCAGGTGTTCGTACACCGTCTCGACGGCCTCGTTAGCGTCGACGTCGAGTTCTTCGCCCTCCTCGCCGGCGATGAGGATCAGGCGGAAGCACTGGCCCTGGGCGCAGTGCGCCTCGTCCTGGTCCACGTAGGTGAAACCGGACGGGGGGCTGCCGAGGGCACCGACCTCCGGCGGCGGTTCGGGCTGTTCGCCCTGCGCCTGGGGCGGGGGCTGTTGCCCCTGCGCCCCGGGCGTGGCCACGGGTGCCGAGTTGAACGACTGGAAGAGGCCGATGGCCCCGGAGACCACGAGGCCGATCACGACCAGTCCCACCAGGACGTACATGGTCTTCCGGGAGCGCAGCAGCGCCATCATCGCGAGTCGTCCCCCTGTCGGGTGAGGTCGGTTCGGCGGTCGCGCCGATCCGGTGTGCGTCAGGCGTGGGCCGGGGTTCCGGCCGCCAGGTGTCCGAGGATCGAGGTGAAGAAGCCCAGCCCGTCGGTGGAGGGGCCGGTGAGCGCCTCGACGGCGTGCTCGGGGTGGGGCATGAGCCCGACGATGTTGCCGTGCTCGTTGGTCACCCCGGCGATGTCGCGGCGGGAGCCGTTGGGGTTGGAGCCGACGTAGCGGGCGATGACCCGGCCTTCGCCCTCCAACCGGTCGAGGGTCTCCTCGTCGGCGACGTAGCCGCCCTCGCCGCTCTTGAGGACGACCAGGATCTCCTGCCCCTCGTCGTAGGAGCTCGTCCAGGCGGTGTTCGTGTTCTCCATCCGCAGGACCTGGTCGCGGTTGACGAACCGCAGGGAGGAGTTGCGGGTGAGGGCACCGGGCAGCAGGTGGCTCTCGCACAGGATCTGGAAGCCGTTGCAGATGCCCAGGACCGGGAGGGCGCCCGAACGCGCCGCCGGGATCAGTTCGGACATCAGCGGGGCGAACCGCGCGATGGCTCCACAGCGCAGGTAGTCGCCGTAGGAGAACCCACCGGGCAGGACCACGGCGTCGACCCCCTTGAGGTCGGCGTCCGCGTGCCAGAGGGAGACGGGCTCGGCACCCGCCAGGGACACCGCGCGGGCGGCGTCCTTGTCGTCAAGGGTGCCTGGGAAGGTGACGACGCCCACACGGGCTGTCATGAGCACACTCCGGGGTTGTTGTTCGACGGGGAGGGGTCGGTGCCTGGCCCCGTCACGGGAACGGAGCGTCCGCTACCCCCGCAGCGTACCCGCTCACCTGTACTCGGGTACGACCGTCACCCCTTTCCGAGGCGGTGCTCCTGTGCGATCCTCCCAAGGAACCCCCTTCTGGGAGGGGTGGAGGTGTACGACCGGACAGGTCCGTGGGATGCGTCACGGCGTCCGGAGGGCGGGGTACCGCGCCCCGTGTGGACGGTCCACGGGGCGCGGGGCCGGTGCGGGGGCATCAGGACAGGGCGAGCTGTCCGGACGAGGATCGGTGGTCCCGCGGCGGTGCCCCGTTCGCGGCCGGGTCGCACGCGGTGAGGCGTTTGCGCAGGACGACGGTGGTGTGCGGTTCTCCGTGGAAGGCGACCTCGTCCATGAGGTACCGCATCAGCAAGATGCCCCTGCCCGATTCCGATTCCAGACCCGGGAGGGGCGTGCGGTCCGAGGTGAACCTCGCGGCGAGCGCGCCGGGGTTCGGCGCTCTTCCGGTATGGGAGATCCGGAGTCCGCACCAGCCGGGGGCGAACTCGGCCCCGACCTCGTAGTCGGCGGCGGGGTCGCCGTGCTCGACCGCGTTCGCACAGGCTTCGGAAGCGGAGAGCAGGATGTCGTCCACGCAGGCCCGGCACATCCCCATCCTGTCCAGGAGGGCGCCGAGCACGTCGCGTACGACGGCGACCGTGTACGCCTCTCGGGGGAGGGAGATCGAGAAAACGGTGTCCATCCGTGTACCTCTCGTGCTCCGTGTCGGTGACCGTCTCGGCACGTTAGGGAGCCTTCCCGAGGTCGCTCCGGGTAAAACGAACAGCCGCGCCCTCGGGGGACGCGGCCGAACAAGCCGGACACTTCCGGCACGTGGGACCAACGGTGTGTCCGTTCCCGCCGTCCGATTACCCGTCGAAGGGCGGTCCCCGCCGGTGAGGGCGGGGAAGACCGGGGCCGTTGGGGAGGTCGAGACCGATCAGGCGGGACGGACCTCGAAGTCCTCGATGACGGTGTTGGCGAGCAGGGTCTCGGCCAGACGACGGACGTCGGCGAGCTTGGCCTCGTCCACCTCGCCCTCGACCTCGACCTCGAAGCGCTTGCCCTGGCGGACCTGTTCGACCCCCTCGAAGCCGAGTCGGGAGCAGGCCCCGGCGATGGCCTGGCCCTGAGGGTCCAGGATCTCGGGCTTGAGCATGACGTCAACCACGACGCGGGCCACAGGTCCTCCACAGGAAAAACGGGTATGCCACTGGATCCACCGTCCGAAGGGCGCCTCGTCGGGACGCGCCTGGTGGCGACGTCAGCGTATGACACCGGAGGACGGTGTCGCGTTCCGGCCAGTCGCCACGCGGGACTTTTACCGCACACTTACGGGTATCGGGGACGGTTTCGGTACGTTCGTGACCCGTATCACGGACATTGATGTCATCATTGGGAAGGTGAAGCTGCGTCTAACAAGGTGGAAGTGATCGTTCGGTCGTCCCTAGGGGGAAACTTGACGACTCTCGAGAAAGATCAGACCTCCACGGCCGGTGGAGCCCGCGACGAGGGCCAGACACTGGACTTCGCCACCGCGGTCACGCCGTTCGCAGACCAGCTCTACCCGACGGCTCTGCGTATGACGCGCAATCCGGCCGACGCCGAGGACCTCGTGCAGGAGACCTTCACGAAGGCCTTCGCCAATTTCCATCAGTTCCGGGCCGGCACCAACCTGAGGGCCTGGCTTTACCGGATCCTGACCAATACCTTCATCAACGGCTACCGCAAGAAGCAGCGGGAGCCCCGTCAGGAGACCACCGACGAGATCAAGGACTGGCAGCTCGCCGCCGCCGAGGCGCACACCTCCTCGGGAATGCGGTCGGCCGAGACCGAGGTCCTGGACCACCTGCCCGACTCCGACATCAAGCAGGCCCTGGCCCGTCTTCCGGAGGAGTTCCAGGAGGTCATCTACCTCGTGGACATCGAGGGCTACGCCTACAAGGAGGTGGCCGCGCGCATGGGGACCCCGCTGGGCACGGTCATGTCCCGCCTGCACCGAGCCCGCCGTCAACTGCGCGAGATGCTCGCCGACTACGGGCGTGAGCGTGGTATGAGGGTGCCCGCTCCGAAGGCGCGTACAGCGGCCGAGTGAACGGCCGTTCCGGGCCCGAGGAGAGGGTGGACGAGGGCCCGGGAAGAAGGCCTGGACGAACGCCTTCGCGGCGTTCGGAAAAGGCCGTGACCCCTCTTTCTCCGGACGTTTCCCGGACCGACCGGGAACGACCCCCGAAGAGGCGACGACGAACACGCCTCCGCCGTTATCCGAACCTCCGGATACGGCGGCGAAGGGCGGCCGTCCCCGCGAATGCGTGCGCCCCCTCCGCCTTTTCCCCGAAACGACCCGTCACCGTTCTCGCGGGGCCTCGTGCGTCTCCCTTTCCGAAGGTGTGAGCGCGGGTCCCGTTTCCCGTGTGCGCGCCCACACCACGATGGTGATCAGGATCAGAAGGACGCAGGGCACGAGCATGATCGCCGAGCCGGCGCCCACCGAGCGGTCCATCCCCTCGACGAGGTCGCTGCGGGTGACGAGCGTCAGCAGGAAGGCGATCGTGTTGTTGACCGCGTGGACGACCACCGCCACCTCCAGACCTCCGGTCCGCCACGTGATCAGGGCCAGGGTCACGCCGAAGGTGAGGTAGTAGAGGTTGAGCCACGGATCCAGGGCGAAGTGCGCGAGCATGAACAACAGACCGGAGACAGCGACACCGAGGAGGAGCGCGGCGCGCGGGCCCTTGCCCCAGCTCGCGGCGACCCGGAAGGCGAGACCGCGGAAGCCGTACTCCTCACCGGCCGACTGCAACGGTGTGAGCAGGAGGACGATGCCGAACATCAGGACGAGGTCCGAGGGCCGCCACACCCCCTCCGGCATCGGGGTGAACATCGAGAAGACGGTCATGTAGACCGCCCAGATGGGCAGGATCACCAGGAACGCCCGGCCGAAGACCGCCGGCCTGAAGACCGACAGCACCGAGTGCAGCGAGGCCCCCTTCACCCCGTAGAGCCATCGCTGGATCAGCATGCTCCAGGGCACCAGCAGGGCGAGCCCGATCAGGGCCGACGCCTGGGTGGCCGGGGTGAACTCGTCGCCGCCGAGGAGCACGCTGGGGCGGCCGAGCGCCATGTCGACGAGCGATCCGAGGATCGTGAACCCGAACGAGAAGGCGAGCATTCCGCCGAAGAGCAGGACGAGCGCGGCGATACCCCGCCAGATCCGGCGCCGGTCGTCGGCGAGGACCCGGTGGTACTCCACTCCCGGCGGGACGGGGCGAGGGCCCCGTCGTCTCGGGGCCGGAGCGGCGGCCCCGACGGGGGCCGAGGGCGCGTGGCCCGTCGGGTCGATCCCCGTCGGGGGGAGGCCTCCGGCCGGTTCCGGTGAAGGTGTCGGGGTGCTGCGGTCTTCTTCGCGGTCCATGTCTCGAATCTAGATTTCCGAGGACCACCGCGAGTAGTGGCGCGCGTAACCGGTCGTCTCCGTGTTCCTCATCGGACCGGTGATGACGGATGTCATGCGTCGATCCGAGCCGACACCTCGACCGGTCAGGCCACTCGCATGATCTGGATGAGGTTGCCGCAGGTGTCGTCCAGGACGGCCGTGGTGACCGAGCCCGCGTCGATCGGCGGCTGGGTGAACCGCACCCCGTGAGCGCGCAGGCGTTCGTATTCGGCGTGCACGTCGTCGACGGAGAAGGCGGCGGCGGGGATCCCGTCCGCGACCAGGGCCTCCTTGTACGGACCCACGGCCGGGTGGCCGGAGGGCTCCAGCAGCAGTTCGGGCCCCTCGGGGGCCTCGGGCGAGACCACGGTCAGCCACCGGGCGTCCCCCACGGGGACGTCGTTCTTCTTCTCGAAGCCCAGCACGTCGGTGTAGAAGTCCAGCGCCTTGGCCTGGTCGTCGACGAAGACGCTGGTCAGGTCGATCCTCATGTGTCGTTCTCCCGTGTACGGGGACCGGTCCACCGTTCGACGAGGTGTCGCAACGGCTCGGGGTCCAGGTCGTGGAATCGGTAGCGTCCCTCTCGCCGGATCTCGACCAGCCCGGCCTTCTCCAGCACCGCGAGGTGCTGCGAGACGGCCTGGCGGGACATGGTGAGCCCGTGTCTCATGTTCAGGCGCGAGCAGATCTCGAACAGGGTCTGTCCGGACCGCTCGGTGAGCTCGTCGAGGATGCTCCGGCGTGTGGGATCGGCGAGGGCCTTGAAGATCTCGTCGTCCACGTCGCCACTATAGGCAAGTTTTCACTTGCCTATCAAGCTCTGATCTGCCCGTTCTCGGTAAAGATCGTGCACATGCGAGTGGGATCCGGTCCTTCGACGAGGTCCCCGTCCGGAACGGCGGATACGTCGGGATCGGGGGAGGCTCGAGGTCCTCTCACCCCGAATCCCGGAGGTCCGAGGGTGTTCACGTGGTAGAGCTGGGGCAGGGCGCGGCCACGTTGTCACAAAGTTGTTGGAAGTCCTTGTAAATGCTAGGAAGCCCTGATAATCGGCCTGGCCGGCGATGAGAGAACATGGCTCGCGCAGCGTAAAAGGTGTCGCTGGGGGCTTGCGCTCTCCATAGTGAGTTCTGTCACGATATGGGGAGGACTGTCCGCGCCCATCCGACACCCCGGGTGCGCGTGGACCGTTAAACGGTCGATCAGCGTTCACCCACGCGAAGTCGGCCCCGAGAACCCGAGGAGCGACGTGTCGGACACCGCCGCGCACGAGGAACCGGAGCTCATCCAGCTCCTGACACCGGAAGGGGAGCTCAAGGAGCACCCCGACTACCCCCTGGACATCAGCGCGGAGGAGATCCGCGCCCTCTACCGTGACCTGGTGCTGGTCCGCAGGGTCGACAGCGAGGCCGTCTCCCTGCAGCGTCAGGGCGAGCTGGGCCTGTGGGCCTCGCTCCTGGGCCAGGAGGCCGCGCAGATCGGCTCCGGCCGCGCTCTACGCGCCAAGGACATGGCCTTCCCCTCCTACCGTGAACACGGCGTCGCCTGGTGCCGCGGGATCGAGCCCAAGGAACTCCTCGGCATGTTCCGCGGGGTCACCAACGGCGGTTGGGACCCGCACGAGCAGGGCTTCCACCTGTACACGATCGTCATCGGCAGCCAGACGCTGCACGCCACCGGCTACGCCATGGGCGTCCAGCGCGACGGCGCCGTCGGCGAGGACGGCACCGCCGTCATCTCCTACTTCGGCGACGGGGCCACCAGCCAGGGCGACACCAACGAGGCGTTCAACTTCGCCTCGGTGAACAACGCCCCGGTGGTCTTCTTCTGCCAGAACAACCAGTGGGCCATCTCCGAGCCCCTGGAGCGCCAGGCCCGCGTGCCGATCTACCGACGCGCCGCCGGCTTCGGCTTCCCCGGCGTACGCGTGGACGGCAACGACGTCCTCGCCTGCCTCGCGGTCACCCGCGCCGCGCTGGACAACGCCCGCAGCGGCAACGGCCCCACCCTGGTGGAGGCGTTCACCTACCGGATGGGCGCGCACACCACCAACGACGACCCCACGCGCTACCGGGACGCGGCCGAACTCGACGAGTGGAAGGCCAAGGACCCGATCCTGCGGGTGCGCCGCTACCTCGAACTCAACGGTCTGGCCGACGAGGACTTCTTCACGGCGATCGACGAGGAGGCCGACAAGGTCGGTGAGCGGGTCCGCACCGAGTGCCGCTCGATGCCCGACCCCGAGCCTCTGGACATCTTCCACGAGGTCTACGCCGAACCCAACGTCCACATCGACCGACAGCGGTCCGAGTTCGCCGACTACCTGGCCTCCTTCGAGGACGCCGGCGCGGAAGGGGGCCGCTAGGCCATGGGAACCAACCTCACGATCGGCAAGGCCATCAACGCCGGCCTGCGCGCCGCCATGGAGCACGACCCCAAGGTCCTGGTCATGGGCGAGGACGTCGGCCGGCTCGGCGGTGTCTTCCGGGTCACCGACGGCCTGCACAAGGACTTCGGCGCGGACCGCGTCATCGACACCCCGCTGGCTGAATCCGGCATCGTCGGCACC
Organism: Nocardiopsis sp. LDBS1602; assembly: GCF_035818715.1. Taxonomy (NCBI): domain Bacteria; kingdom Bacillati; phylum Actinomycetota; class Actinomycetes; order Streptosporangiales; family Nocardiopsidaceae; genus Nocardiopsis; species Nocardiopsis sp. LDBS1602. The sequence goes on from NZ_JAYLVW010000010.1 coordinate 111,864, forward strand.
GCCATCGGCATGGCGCTGCGCGGCTACCGCCCCGTGGTGGAGATCCAGTTCGACGGTTTCTTCTTCCCGGCCGCCAACCAGACCTTCACCCAGCTGGCCAAGATGCGTCGCCGCTCGGCGGGCAAGCTGAGCATGCCCCTCGTCATGCGCATCCCCTACGGCGGCGGCATCGGCGCGGTCGAGCACCACAGCGAGTCGCCCGAGGCGTACTTCCAGCACACCGCCGGTCTGCGCGTGGTCAGCGTCGCCAACCCCGAGGACGCCTACTGGATGATCCAGCAGGCCATCCGGTCCGACGACCCGGTCATCTTCCTGGAGCCCAAGCGGCGCTACTACGAGAAGGCCGAGGTCGACACCGAGGCCTCCTTCCAGGAGGTCACCCCCCTGAACTCGGCCCGGATCGCGCGTTCCGGCACCGACTGCACGCTGCTGGCCTACGGGCCGATGGTCAAGACCGCCCTCCAGGCGGCCGAGGCCGACACCGACCACTCCATCGAGGTCATCGACGTGCGCTCACTCTCGCCCGTCGACTACGACACCATCAACGCGTCGGTCAAGCGCACCGGCCGTCTGGTGATCGCCCACGAGGCCACCCTCACCGGAGGACCCGGCGCGGAGATCGCCGCCCGGGTCACCGAGGAGTGCTTCTACCACCTGGAGTCGCCGGTCATCCGCGTGGCCGCGTTCGACACCCCCTACCCGCAGTCCAGGCTGGAGGAGTACTACCTGCCGGACCTGGACCGCGTCCTTGACGGGGTCGACCGGGCGTTCGCGTACTAGATCGGGGAAACCGCAAGACATGGCGATTCAGAAGAGCACGCCCGCGGTCGACGGCGTGCACGCGTTCAAACTGCCCGACGTCGGCGAAGGGCTGATCGAGGCCGAACTCCTCACCTGGTACGTCAAGCCGGGTGACGAGGTCAAGGACGGTCAGATGATCTGTGAGATCGAGACCGCCAAGGCCGTCGTCGAGCTGCCCTGCCCGTACTCGGGCACCGTCAAGGAGCTGTTCGCCGCCGAGGGCGAGACGGTGGAGGTCGGCACGGTCATCATCACCGTGGACGACGGCACCGGTGGTTCCGGCGGCGGAACCGCCGAGGCCGACACGGGCGCCGAGACCGAGGAGCGGGAGAAGCCGCTGGTCGGCTACGGGGAGAAGGCGGCCTCGACGCAGCGCCGTCCTCGTCGCCGACCCGCCGCCACGGCCCCGACCCCGGCGGCGCCCGCGCCCCGACCGGCTCCGGCCCCCACCACGCCGGAACCCGCGGCTCCCGCGGCCCCGGTCCGGAGCGAGGGACGTCCGCTGGCCAAGCCGCCGGTGCGCAAGCTCGCCAAGGACCTGGGGATCGACCTGGCGACGGTCTCGCCCACCGGCAAGGACGGGATCATCACCCGCGACGACGTCCACGCGGCGGTCGAGGCCGTCCGCGCGCCGGAGGCCGCCCCGACTCCGGAGACCCCGGTCGAGACGGATCGGAGCGCTCGGGAACAGCGGATCCCCATCAAGGGCGTGCGCAAGCACACCGCGGCCGCCATGGTGAACAGCGCGTTCACCGCCCCGCACGTGACCGAGTTCCTCCAGGTGGACGTCACCCGGACGATGAAGGCCGTCGCCCGCCTGCGCGAGCGCCCGGACTTCGCCGACGTCAAGGTGTCGCCGCTGCTCCTGGTGGCCAAGGCGCTGCTCATGGCGATCCGCCGCCACCCGGGGATCAACGCCTCCTGGGACGAGGAGAACCAGGAGATCGTGGTCAAGAACTACGTGAACCTGGGGATCGCGGCGGCCACCGAGCGAGGCCTGGTGGTGCCCAACATCAAGGACGCCGAATCCCAGACCCTGCCGGAACTGGCGGCGTCCCTGAAACGGCTCACCGAGACGGCCCGGGCGGGCAAGACCGGCCCGGCCGACATGTCCGGGGGCACCATCACGATCACCAACGTCGGTGTGTTCGGGGTGGACGCCGGTACCCCGATCATCAACCCGGGCGAGGCGGCCATCCTGGCCTTCGGCCAGATCCGCGACATGCCCTGGGTGCACAAGGGCGAGCTGAAGATCCGCAAGGTGACGACCCTGTCGTTGTCCTTCGACCACCGACTGGTCGACGGCGAGCTGGGGTCCAAGGTGCTGCGTGACATCGGCACCGCGCTGGAGGACCCGGAGCTGACCGCTCTGGCCTGGGGATAGTCTTCCCCAGAGCCACGGACGAGGGGCCGGCACGTCGCGACGTGCCGGCCCCTTCCACGTTGGAAGGGCCCGTCCCCCAAGGGGGTGGGGGCGGGCCCTCGAAGTCGGTATTCCCGCAACCGGACCATGACCAACCTTTGGCCGACGTTTTTATCGACGGATCGCGGAGCCGACCGACGCCGCGTGGGCCCGCCTTCCGTTCAGGGGCCGGATCAGCCGAGCAGAAAGGTGATGGCGAACAGGACCGGGACGGTCAGCAGCGTGGTCAACAGGACCACCTCTCGTGTCAGCACCTCGCCCGTCCGGTACTGGGTGGCGTAGTTGAACACGTTCTGCGCCGTGGGCAGGGCGGCCAGGACCACCACGGAGAACAGGGCGGCGCCCTCCATACCGAACACCAGAGCCCCCAGGACCCAGGCGACCAGCGGCTGGATCACCGACTTCAAGGCGACGGCCAACAGGACCGGGACCTGCTCGGGGCCGCCCTTGCCGGGCATGGCGCTTCCGTGCAGCGAGATCCCGAAGGCCAACAGCATCGCCGGCACCGCCATGCCGCCGACCAGGTCGAAGGGTTCCATCAACGGTTCCGGCGGCACCCACCCCGAAGCCGACACCGCCACCCCGGCCAGGGAGGCGATCACCACCGGGTTGCGCACAGGGGTGCCCAGGGAACGGCGGAACACCGGCCACACCCCGCGCACGTTCCCGTTGTTCAGGTCCAGGACGGTCAATGAGACGGGCGCCAGGACCAACAGCTGGAACAGCAGGATCGGCGCCACCAGGGAGGCGTCGCCGAGCACGTAGGAGGCGATCGGGATGCCGAGGTTGCCCGCGTTGACGTAGGAGGAGCCCAGGACGCCCACCGTGGTGCGGCCGACGCCCCACCTGCGGATCACGCCCACCACGAGGAAGGCCAGGGCCACGACCACCACGCTCAACACGCTCACCAGGACCGGCGGCGAGAGCAGGATCGACAGGTCCGTCCGCGCCAGGATCGTGAACAACAGAGCCGGGCTGGCCACGTAGAACGCCAGCCGACTGAGGACCTCCCTGGCACCCGGCCCGAGGAGGGAGAGTCGGCCCAGCATGTACCCGATGGCCACGATGCTGGCGATGACCCCGAAACCGACGATGACCCCGGACAAGAGGCGACCTCCGTACGACCGTGCCTCACGAGCCCGGTAACGCTACAGGAGGCCGTTTCGCGACGGTACGGCCCAGGTCACATCTCCGGTGATCCGCAGCACGATTCCGACTCCCGACGGGCGGATTCCAGGGCTTTGCGCCGACGCGCCTCACGCAGGGAGACCCCGACGATCCGGGCCGCGGTCAGGGCGCCGATCGCCGCCAACGGCAGGACCAGCCTCGTGACCGGCTGCCGGATCGACCGGTAGGCGGCGCCCTCGGGCGAGACCACCAGGAACCCCGAAGGCCGGGCCCGCACCAGGCCGGTACCGCCGGCGCCGTCGCCGTTCGAGACGACGAACCGTCCCGTGCCGCCGCCCATCAGGGTCAGCGCGCTGATCCGCGCCACCGGCACCACGGTGGTCGCGCCGGACGTGACCGGATCACCGAAGACAGTCGTCGCCCTTCCCAGCGCACGGGTGCTCTCGATCAGCCGGTCCAGAGCGGCCATCGTTCCGCGCGGACGGTCCTGCTTCGACATGATCCGGGTCCTCTCCGGGCATGGGCCATGGAATTTCACGCTATAACCGTTTCCCGCGAGCGTGGGGAAAGGAGGACACCGGTGTGTCCGATGGCCGGAAACGGCCCCGGTCAGTCCTCGGAGGCGTCCGAGGGCTCGGCGCTCGGATCGCCCGGAGGGTTCTGGGCCCAGCGCACGACCAGGGGCCACCCCTCCATGGAGGCGTCCTGGTAGAGAGGGAAGACCTCCTCGGCCTCGACCGCGCCCTCCTCCCCCAGGTCCACCCGGAACCAGGCGTTCTCGGTCTGGAGCAGGACCGCGTCACGCTCCTCGGCCGGCGCGTACTGCACGACCGGTCCGGGCTCGTCCTCCAACAGGCGGGTCGCGGTGTAGCCCTGCCCCTCCGTCGACAACAGGTACAGCCCGTCGGGCGCCTCACCGTTGCCGTCGGGACGCAGCAGCGCGTCGCCGCCGCCCCACACCTCGGTGCCGTCGAAGGTCTGCCACTGCTCGCCATTGGTCGTCAGGGTGGCGTTGACGACGGTGCCGTTGGTCGCCCTGACCACCGCCGAACCCTCGCCGCCGGTCAACTGCTGGGTCGGCACGCTGTTACGGATGTGCAGGGACCCATCGGGTGTGAGGGCCCAGTCGCTGGGACGGTTCCCCTCGCCCAACGCCAGACTCCCCTCCTGGTTGGGGGTGCCGTTGGGCGCCTCCAAGGGGACCGACATGACCTGCGGCGGCTGACCGTCGCCGTTGCCGAGGACGTACCAGAGGCGCTCCCCGTGGATCATCGGCCGTGACACGAGCCCACCCTGAGAGGAGGCGATCGTCTCGACCGGCTGATAGGAGAACCCCTCCACCTCGTCGTCCTCCGCCTCGTCCGGATCGGTCAGGACCGCCAGGTGCACGGCGTTGGGCTCACGGGTGGCGAAGGCGAAGTACTGCCAGTCCTCCGAGAACTGTCCGTACACGGGCACGTCGGGCGACATCGGGTCCACCGCGCCGTCGGGCAGCTCGATCCGCTGGAGCGGAACGCCGCTCTCCGGGTCGTGGAAGACCAGGACCTGGTCGGTCTCCGGGTCACCGCCCTCGAACCCTCGATGCAGCAGGGCCAGGCCGACCAGCCCGTCCTCGGTGAGCTCCTCGACCGTGCCGGGGGTGCCGTCCGAGGAGTCGGAGGAGGAATCACACGCGGTCACGGCGAGCAGACACACGGCCGAGGCCAGAGCGAGGGAACGCCGCATGGGGTCGCCTTTCGGGGGAGAGGGGGCTGAGGAACCTGTCCGAGACATGGGATCACCGATGTCATGCGACGGTTCTCCCGGTTCCTCACGTTATCCGGCGGACGTCACCGGAGCGGGGCCGAACTCAGTCTTCGCTGCTCGGAGAGGGTGCGTCCGACGGCTGGGCGTCCTCCTCCTCTTCCTCCTTCGCTTCCTCTTCCTCCGCCTCGGCGGCGGCCTCCTCCTCGGCCCGACGCTCGGCCTCGGCGCGTTCGGCCGCGCGCGAGGTGCACACCTCGTCGGCGGGTGCCGACCCACCCTCGACCGCCACCACGACGAAGCAGTACTCGGCGACCGTGTTCTCGGTGCTCACCTGCGCCGTCACCGCGCCGGGTCCGGTTCTGGCCAGGGTCATCAGATCGTGCCCCTGCTGCCCGCCGAGCACGAAGTACGACCCCGTGCCACCGGTGCGATCGGTCCAGGTGAGGGTGACCCCGCTGAGCGTGTCGTCCAACGCGACGTCGGTGGGCGGATCCACCGACGGGAGCGGAGAGGGCTCGGCCGTGACCGCGGGGGCCTCGGCCTCCTCGCCCTCGGCCCCTTCGGCGGTCTCCGTCTCCTCGTCCTCCGCCGCCGCGACCACAGGTCCGGAAGAGGAGGTCGCCGCGAACGCGCTGGCCACCGAGGTGACCAGGAGGATGCCGCAGACCGTCACCGCGATGTGCAGGTGTTCCCGCCAACGCGGTTGTCTTCCGGAGGCCGGGTCGGGGGCGTCCCAGACGGGGTCCGTCCCCTCCCGCTTCTCCTCCACGACCTCGTCCACCGGCAGCCGGGAGTCCTCGGCGCCACCGGTCCAGCCCTCCAAGCGGGCCCAGGCCACACGCGGGGAGATCTCCTCGCCCCGAAGACGCGCCATCGCGATCTCGGCCGTGGTGTTGGGCGACTCTCGCTCGGGTACGGCCCCGTGCCGCTCACGCTCCTCCGGGGTGGGGAGCGGACGGTTCGGGAAACGGAGACTCGTGGAGGTCTGGAGGCGGGCCGGGGTCTCGGAGCGCAGGCTCCGCTCTTCGGGCTTCGGGGGGTCGGGCGGGAACCAGGATCCGGCTGGCGGCTCCTCGACGGGCGGTGGTGCTGCGGGGCGCTCGGGGGCCTGGAAGGGCCTCTGAGGTCCGCTCGCGGGCTCTTGAGGACGCTCCTGGTGCACGGGCTCCGCCGGGCCCCGGTGCTCTCCGAAGGACGGAGCCTCGGGGCCGCCGAAGGCCGGGTTCGGACCGGAGAACGGGGCGTGCCCACCGGTGGCGGACGCACCGGTTCCCGGGCCGAAGGAGGCGTTCCCTCCGGTGATCGGGGCGTTCGGCCCGGTCGACCCGGACAGGGACGGATGGGGCCCGGAGAAGGCCGCGTGGCCTCCGGTGGCGCCACCCTGCGGACCATGTCCTCCGGTCGGATGGTTCAGAGAGGCGTTCGGGCCGGAGAGGGGAGGGTTGGGTCCGGAGAACGCCGTGTTCGGACCGGACAGGGGGGTGTTCGGTCCCGAGAACGCCGCGTTCGGTCCCGACAGGGGAGGGTGGCCACCGGACGGATCCCGCACGGGCTCGTTCGGGCCCGACAGAGGGGCGTTCCCTCCGGTGATCGGGGTGTTCGACCCGGACATGGTGGTGGCCGGTCGCGAGGTGCGGGCCTGCTCGAAGGCGGCGCTGAACTCCGCCGCGTTCGCGTAACGCTCCTCCGGACGCTTGGCCAGCGCACGGGTCAGGACCCCGCGCAGCTTCCGCGAGACGTCCTGACGACCGATCGGACGAGGGGCCTCGCCCAACACCCGATTCGCGTAGGCGTGCGGATCGAAGGGGCCGCCGTCGGTGGACGAGAAGGGCGCCTGCCCCGTCAACATCGTCCAGATCGTCGAGGCGAGCTGATAGACGTCGGACGCCGGCGTCCGTGCCTCGCCCCGCAGAGCCTCCGGGGACGAGTGCAGGAACACCTCCTCCGAGGCCTCCGGCGGCGAGAAGGCCTGCCCCACGGGCATCACGAAACCGAACCCGGTCAGCACCGGGGTCCGACCGGCCCGCAGGACGTTGCCCGGGGTGACGTCGTTGTGCGTCAACCCCCGGGCGTGCATGGCCCCCAGCGCCACAGAGATGCTCCTGGCGACCGCCGCCGCCTCCTGGATCGGCGCGGGGCCCACCCGGGAGAGCATGTCGGCGAAGGAACCATCGGGGTAGTGGGGCAGGACCACGAACATGTCGCCCGCGGTGGTCGTCCCCGCGTCCAACAGCGGAACGACACCGGAGACCCCGCCGAGCGTGCGCAGACGGTCGAGCTCGTTGCGCCCCGCGTCGGCGGCCAGCACCTTGAGCACGACGTCGGCGCCGCTGGTGGCGCGGGTCGCGCGCACGATCACGGCACGACGTCCCTGCTTCAGGACGTCCGAGGTGTCGTACCCGGGGGCCCAGGAAGGGCCGGGCGCGGAGTCGGACACGAGAGATCGACCCCCTGTTCATGGTGGAGAGGTGAGAGGGGTCCGACGAACGTCAGACCCGATCCGGCAGCAGGGGGGCTTCGAACACCGAGACCGGGGCCGACTGCTGTCGGAACTGCCCGATCCCGCGTTGTTCGTTGACCTCCTGCTGCCGCTCGAAGGCCCCGATCAGGGCGATGACCCCGCAGACCAGAGCGGTGATGATGAGACCGCCGATCACCGCCGGCCACACCCGTTGCCGACGGCGCCAGTAGCGACTGGAGCCGTAGAGCATCGCCGACCTCAACTGCCGATGCCGGAGAGCGTCCGCCTGGAGGACGTACTTCTCCTCGTCGGGCGTGTAGTGGAATGCCTCCGGGAGCTGAGGATCAGGGTCGGGCGGAGGTGTCGGGGAGGTGGCTGCGGTGGACATCGATTTCGAGTTTACCGGGTGAAGATCGTTTCAAGGTTTTTGTGCAGGTACGACATCTTGTCGATGACCTCGTCGTTGGAGCTGATGAGGTTCTGGAACGCCTGCTGAACTTCTTCGTACTTGGTCTGGAACTCTTCGTTCTCGGTCATCGCGGTTTCGCGACCCGCGCCCTCCCAGGCCCCGAAGGTGGAGTTGGCCGTGGTCATCAGGGCGTCCATGATGTTCTGGAAACGTCCGTTGGTGTCGGACAGGTCCATGGAGGTGTTCTCCATGGTGCTGATCCGGCTGTAGTGCTGATCCGACATGATCGCCTTTCTCTTTTCCTGAAAAGTCTTTTCTCGCTGAAACGGATCAGCGGTTGACGCCGCGGGCCAGGGGGTCGATCTCGGCGGCGGCGGCGCTGTAGGTCTCTTCGGCCTCGGAGGTGAGACGGTTCAGTTCGTTCTGAGCCTCGCCCAGGTTCATCCCGTTGGTCTGGCACCAGGTCAACAGCCCGGAGAAGGCGTCCACGAGGTTCGCGCCCGCAGCGCTGAAGGGGGCCTCGGGACCGCGGAGACCCTCCGGGATGCCCTCGACGTCACCGATGAGGTTACGGATGTCCTGCGTCATGCTGTCGGCCTGGTCGAGGGTGCCCTGGCTGCCCTCGCCCATGGCGTTGACGTTTGAAAAATCGAGATGATCGCTGCTCATGCGCTTTCCTTCGAGGGAAGTGGGGAATTCGGCTACCTGGAACAGGGGCAGGGCATCGCGAACCGATGCCATTCACTACCGGACGTGGAGGACGATAGCCAGTTCGTACTCGCGAGGTCAATGAACCTCATCTCTTCCTCCACACGGTGTGAGTGAGACCCTGCCGGTTGTCACCGGCCCGGGCCGGAGCACGGGCCCGTCCGCTTTTGGGACGCCTTTCCCATCGGGATGGTTCTGATCCATGGGAATCCAGGGGCTCGTGTGTTCACCCGAACCGGGTGAACACACGAGCGGACTCAGGCCGGCGGATCGCTCCATCCGGCCTGGAGGAGCTCCGGTCTGCGCCCCCGCAAGGAGAGCTGGGCACGACCGGGTGGAAGTTCCTTGGAGGCCACGCCGTTGGAGATCCGGCCCTCTCTCCGGTCTCCGGAGAAGAGGACGCCCGGGGTGGCCATGTCGTTCAGAGCCTGCATCACCGCTTCGAACATGGCACGCCCGGCGCCACCGGTACGCCTGGCCACGATGAGGTGCAGACCGAGATCGGCGCCCTGCGAGATATAGGGGGCCAGGGGGGCCAGTGGATTGTTCCTGCTCCCCAGCATGTCCATGTCGTCGACCACGATGTACAGGTCCAACCCCTTCCACCAGCTGCGCTCGCGCAACTGCTTCGGGGTGACGTCGGGGCCGGGCAGACGTTCCTTGAGGGCCTTGGCCAGACTCTTGGCGACGGCCGCGGTCTGGTCCACGTTGGTGCAGTAGGAGAGGAGGTGGTCCTGCGGCACCAGCTCCAGATGGCTGCGCCGGAAGTCGACCATGACCACGCCCACCTCTTCGTGTGAGCGTTGGATGATCTGTTTGACCATTCCTCGGACGAAGGTGCTCTTGCCGCTCTTCGGGTCACCGAAGACGAGCAGGTGCGGGTCCTTGGCCAGGTTGGTCCGCGCGGGGCTCAAGGTGCTCTCGGCCAGCCCCAAGACCAGCTCGTTGCGGCGGGCACTCATCTTATGGCCTCTGAGCAGGCGTTCCAGTTCGACCTTCTCGGGCAGGGTCTTGACACCCTGGACGGCCTTCTGGGGCCAGCGCGTCTTCACCCGTTCGATGAGATCCCGGATGCCATCGGTGACGCTTTCGGCGTCGGTGATCCCGTCCACACGGGGAAGAGCGATCTGGAAGTGACGCTCGTCCGCGCCCATACCGCGTCCGGGCTGGTCCTTGGGCAGGGTCTCCGCGACCCTGCGGCTGAGACCGGAGTCCATGGGGTCGCTCAGACGCAGCTCCAGACGACCACCGAACAGGGCCTGGAGGCGGGAACGGATCTGTGTGTTCGAGGCTCCGGACAGGACACAGTGGATCCCGAGAGAAGGACCCCGCGTGGCGATGTCCATCAGCAGCTCGTCGGCCTCCTCGAAGTCCTCCCGGACCGCGGACCAGCCGTCGATCAACAGGAAGATGTCCCCGATGGTGCCGCTGGGAACCTTGCCCTCGGAGCGAGCCTGACGGAGGGCTGCGGGAGAGTCGAGGCGGTGTTTACGGAAGAGGCGCTGACGACGGTCCAGCTGGGTCTTGACGTCGATCAGCACCCGCTGCACACGCTCGGGGTCGGTCCGCCCGGCCACACCGGCGACATGCGGCAGGTCCTCCATCGCCTGCAGCGCGCCGCCTCCGTAGTCGATCGCGTACACGGCCACTCGGCCGGGCGGGTAACGCCAGGCCAAACTCGTGATCATGGTCCTGAACAGCGTCGACTTACCGGACTGGGGCCCGCCCAGAAGAATGACGTTGCCCTCACCACCGGTGAAGTCCAGCTCGGTGGGGACGACCTTCTGCTCGCGGGGGATATCGGTCAGACCGAGGACCGCGCGAACCTCGGACGGTTCCGGTTCGACCCCTTCGTCGCTCAAACCGGTCCCCTCACCCAGGTGCTCCAACACGGTGTCGAAGGTGAGGAGCTCGGGCAACGGGGGCAGCCAGACGGGACGTACACGCTCGGCACCGGAGGCGACGATGCGGTCGATGGTCACCTGGAGGGTCGTACGGGACTCCTCCTTGGCCTCCTTCTTCGCCTCCTTGGCGTCGATCCGCATGGACTGGACCAGCGACTCGACGAGAGAGCTGTCGGTCCCCATGGCCTTGTCCAGCCCATTGAAGGACAAGAGCGGGAGGATCGGAACGTCCTCCTCGGTCTCCTCCTCCGGGTCCGGCGGGACGTAGGGCTGAGAGACCATGGCGGCCTTGAACCGCTCGAACACCGAGGTGTCCACCTTGAGATAGCCCGAACCCGGCTCCGGAGGCAGATGGTAGGCGTCGCCCACACCGATCGCCTCCCGGCTCTCGGCCTCGGAGAAGGTACGCAGACCCACTCGGTAGGACAGGTGGGATTCCAGCCCCCGGATCTTGCCCGCCTCCAGGCGTTGAGTGGCCAAGAGCAGGTGTACACCGATGGAACGTCCGATACGGCCGATCGCCACGAACAACTCGGCGAAGTCGGGGTGGGCCGTGAGGAGCTCGGAGAACTCGTCGATGATGATCAACAGGTGCGGGAGCGGCTTCAGGTCGGGGTTCTCCTCCCTGGCCGCCTCATAGGCGTGCAGGTTGGGCAGGTTCCCCGCTTCCTTGAGCACCTGTTGCCTTCGCGTCAGCTCACCGAAGGTCGCCTCGCGGAACCGCATGACGAGAGAGTCGTCGTCGGCCAGGTTGGTGATCAGGCCCGCGCTGTGCGGAAGCCGGTCGGTGTCCGCGAAGGTGGCGCCACCCTTGAAGTCCACCAAGAGCAGGGCGAGGTGATCCGGGTCGTGGTTGATCACCAACGACGCCACCATCGTCCTGAGCATCTCGGACTTACCCGAACCGGTCGCGCCGACCACGAGACCGTGCGGCCCCATACCGCCGAAGGCCGACTCCTTCAGGTCCAAGAGCACGACGTTGCCGTGCGGACCCACACCGATGGGGACACGCAGGTAGTCACCGGTGCTACGGGGTCTCCACGTCTTACGGGTGTCCAACTGGGCCACGTCCGGCACGCCCAGGATCTCCGGAAGACCGACGGTCTCGTGCATGGCGTCGTCGGCGTCGCTGACCGAGATGCCGTACGGGGCAAGGGTCCGGGACAGCGTGGTCAGGTGTGCGACCGTGGCGTTGTCGGCCTGCCCCGCCAGAGGGGTGCGATCTCCGTTCTCGGAGTCGTCGGCGTCCTCGACGTCCTCTGTCAGGGTTCCGTCCGCCGAGACCGTCAGCCTCAGATCCACCGCCTCCGGTTCCTCGCGCTTGTCACCGACCAAGGCGATCACGTGGATACCGAGGTCCGCGAGCGAGGTGACGGGGGGCTCGGCCTGGAGACCCGAGAGCGTCGACTGGTGTTCTCCGTCCAGGATGACGACCAGGCGCCGAGTACCGGGGCCGGGCGCCTTGTTCCTACGACGTTGCAGGTCGACGGTGCGGCTTTCGATCTCCTCGGCCATCATCTCGGCCATCTGCATGCTGTTCACGCTGACGAACCGAGCCGGGAACGGCCCGTCCTTGGCCTCATCGAAAGTGTTGTGGGGAAGCCACTTGAGCCATTCCCATTGGGCTCGGAGCTTCTTGTCGCGGACGACGCCCACGCGTAGGTCGTGGGGAGAATGGAAGGTGGCCATCTGTGCCACGAGGGCTCGGGCCAGACCACGACCCGCGGTACGGTCCCCCACGATCGAGATGACACCGTGCTGACGCAGCGGGATCACGAGAGGCATCTCGGGGACGTCGGCGTACAGGTCGATCAACTGCTCCGCAGCACCCTGACAGACGGGGTCGTAGACCACCAGCGGGTTGGAGGTGTCGACCTTGAGCTGCAGTCTCCGTGACAGGGGGCGGGTCCCGACACCGGCCCGCACCTCGAGGAAGTCCGGATCGCTCGCCCTTCGCTCCCATCTTCGAGCCCTCGAGCGGGACGGTTCCGTCAGGAGTTCCGGTCGAGGATGTCGGAAGGCGTTGTCCGCCCGCTGGGTCGAGGCGACCTCACGAATGATCTCTCGAAGTTGATCCAGATAATCGACATAACGTTCCCGTTGTTCACGGATGCGTTTACGCGGTCCGTTGTACTGGGACACGAACATGATGATGCCGACGATGACGCTCGCCACCATGATCATCACACCGGCGACGGCCATGAGCGGTCGATGACCCATGGTGATCGACATCAGCAACGACCCCGAGCCCGTGATGATGGGCATGATGATCATCGCGCCGGAGCTTCCGGCCGGAGTGTTCTCCGGCATCTGCGGCGGCGTCGCTATGACCAGGGGTTTGTCGCCTGGCGACTTGGGGGTGCTGCGGGCGGGCCGCGGGACCGATCTGGTCGCCACAGTTCTCTCTCTTCCGTCCACCGTCGGGGGCTCTGGTGTCTGGTGACTACGCTCGGGGCTCAGGATAATCTCGCGAACGCCGTGAACCATCCTATTCACGGCCGACCTTCGCGAGGTCGGAGTGTCACCCTCAGTCGAGAACAAAGGAACCCTTGGTGTGAGCGGATACTGCCGAGTCACGGTCACCGGCCCGCAGAAATGGGCTGACCTGGCCTTGCCCGGAACAGTCCCTGTGGCGACATTGATGCCTCGGATCATCGAGGTCTGCGTTCCGGACGATGAGAGCACCGAACCGGGGACCTGGACGCTCAGCACCGCCGACGGGGAACCCATCCACGGGGACGAACCCCTGGAGAACGCCGGTGTCTACGACGGTGACGTGCTCCTGCTCAATCGGCACAGCGCGCCGCAGCGCCCACAGAACGTCGACGACGTACGAGGCGCGGTCGAGGACGAGGTCGACGAGCACGCGTGGATCTGGAACTCCACCGTCACGCTCTCCTTCGGCCTGATCGTCGCCGCGGTCGGCCCCCTGTTGATGCTCGCGCTGATGATGTGGCTGCGACCGTCTCCTCTCTACCTGGCGACCGCCTCACTCGGCACCGCGTTCTCCCTGGCGATCATGGTGTACGCGGCACGTCGGCCACTGCCGGTGGTGGCCCACATACTGTTCTCCGCCGCCTGTCTCTGGGGAGCCGCGACCGCCCTGATCGGGGGGCGTCTGGTGAGCGGCCCCGACCCCTTGGTCGCCGGTGCCTTCGCTCTCTCCGGGGCACTACTGGTGGCGATCGTCGGCTGGTCACTGCACAAGACGGGGCTCGCCTACATCGCGGGCCTCGGGGTCCTCGCTCTGGCCGCTGGTGTCCTGGTGACCGTCGGGATCTTCGTGGAACCGATCCAGGGCGCGCGTGCGATGGCCCTGGCCCTGGTGCTGTGCGTGGGCGTGCTGCCCAGGACCGCGATGGTGATGGGCGGGCTCTCCGGCCTGGACTACGAGGTGGGCCGGTCCGGGCAGGTCTCCACCGACCGCTTCGAGGAGACCTTCGGTAACAGCGATCGCCTTCTACTGGGCATCATCACCGGCGCGGGGGTGAGTGCCGGAATGGTGCTGCTCCTCCTCGCCTATTACGCGGACGGTCTCCCCGACCTGTTGCTCTGTGTTCTGATGTCTGCTCTTCTCCTTCTCCGGTCGCGTGTATTCGATCGGATCCGTCACGTCCTCCCTCTGCGGTTGGCCGGGGTTCTGGGAATCGGCGCCGCAGGAGTGGCCACAATCGGTCAATACCAGGTTCTTGGCCCCTGGCTGCCTCCGGCGGTACTGATGGTGGGGGCGACCGTGGGAATCTTGAGCGGTATCCGTCTCACGGATGTCCCGAGAGCCTCTCTGCGGAGGTTGCTCAACTGGACGGAGATCGTCGTCGTTCTCGCCATGGTTCCCATTTTCGCGTGGGGAATGGGGCTCTTCCAGTTCGTCGGCGAACGCACGGGAACCTTCTGATAAGAAACACCATCACAGTAAGAATATCGTGCACCAAGAGGGAACTCCCTGCTCAGGCGGGGAGCTCTTTCTTTGTCGTACCCATGAGGTGGTATGGGTGGAGAACCCAGCCCACCAGAAGAGGAGGACATGAACATGGATGAGTTGAGCGCGAACCCAGAGGAAGGGTTCCTCAAAGGGAACGAGGCCGAGATCCTGGCAGAGGCCATGGTGGGACTCGAAGATACTTTCGAGCTGCTTATGAATGAAGCTGTGGGCAAGACGGGTTCTTTGATCGGCACGGCCTATATATCGTTCAGGAATAATGTTCAGCCCACGATTAGAACCGTCCAGGAAAATGGTCTTGCCCTGGCCAATGACATTCAGTCGGGATCTGCTCAGATAGCCAAAGAGGACTATGAGGCGAGTGAAGTTTACAATGGGGCATGGAACGAGATGCCCGAAGTGAATTTCTGATATTTATTTTTGGAGTTTTTGTGGATATTGTTAGGTCCGTGACCTTCAATGGCGAGACCAGTACGGCCATGGAGGTTTCCAGTTCGACCGGTCTGTACAGTACAAGGTCATTCAATCTATTGATGAACTCAGATCCGGATTTCAACCCTGCGGCCATTAGTAAGCTCGCAGAAGATATGATCGAGTTGGAAGCCAGAATCCTGGGTCGTGCACACGACCTGGGTGGAACCTTCGATGAGTCCGCTCAGGCGTTCACCGACCTTATTCAGTGGAGTATTACGGGTGACTATACGGATGATCTTGACACATGGATGGACGCTGCAGCGAGTATGAGGTTCTGCGCGGCAATTACCGAGGAGTGGTATGACGCTGCAAAGGCCTATAAGGATGAAAGGCTCAGGATCATCAATCGCTGGAACAATGAGGCTCCAGCGCTGGCCGAAGGTCTGGACAAAGCCCCTCCCATGATCTCTTTGATGGGAACGAAATCTCCGGCAGAGAAGGCCGAAGCCGATTTGGATGCTCTAAAGAGTGAGCTGGAGGGTGAAGAAGCAGAAGCCTATAGAACACTTGACTCCACATCCCTAACCTTGGGTGATGATCTGCGTAATGGCCCGACGCCCGATGCTGTACTTCGTCTCATGAACGGCGGATATATCACTTGGTCCTACTTTAATATAACCGGAGACGAGCAAGCTCTCCCTAAGGAATTTGACCCAGAAGAAATGGCAGAGAAGGTGGGTGACGCCTGGAGCCTTAATGATCCGTCTGAGATGGATGAAGAGTATGATGAAATGTTGGCTGTTCTTTCTTCTCTGGGGTGGCGTGCTATGCAGGCCCAAGAGATCGATGAGATCGATATGAGCCCTTCAGAGATGCAGTTTTTGAAGGATTTCTACGATGCTTTGGAAAGACAGAGCAACGGTATTATCTATCTTCCCAGCGCGATCCAGGAGAATTTGGACCCCGAAGACGCTTCAGCAGCGCTCGCAGCGTTGGGCGGGGGACTTCTCGCGCTCTCTGATAAGAGTCTGTCTATTGGTGGATCGCCTGGAGGTTATTCTGATCTTCCAGAGAGCTTTCGGAACGCTGTGGAGGCGAATCAGGAGAACACTCCCATTGGCGTCGATCAGTGGGAGGCGGTTCGTGATCTACTGGCTCACACTCCTTCTGACCTTTCCGGTGGTCGAGGCCTTTCAGTGACTTTGAGTCTTTCGGTAGGTGGGTTCCTGGCCGGAGAGCTCGGGGGAGCCCCGGCAGACCCCGAAACGCGTCCGGACGGAGAGAATATGACCAAGGTTCTCGAGGACATCCTAGAGGTTTCCACGAGAAATAAGGATGCGAACGCCGACCTTATATCAGGGCCCAATAGAAGCGACAACGAAAGCGTGTCGAGTGATGATAAAGACATTTGGTATAACCACCCGAGTGTCGACCCTGATGATCTCGACGAACTGAGAAAAACAGCTCTGGATCACATCCTTATTAATGATTGGGATGATGGAGGAGAAGCTGCGGGAGGCCTTACCAGATGGATTGCGGAAGACGCCTTCAGTGATGATCCGGAAGATAATGAGCGTGCTGGTCGTGCTAGTGCGGACTTCATTGACCATATTACTGATGACGAAGAAAGGAGTATTCGGAGAGATGGAGAGATGGTCACTCGTTTTGACTTTTTGACAAACGTTGAAAACGGAGACAAGGATGATCCGGATCTTTCCTTTACTCAATTGAATCCTGAGCTCGCGAAGTCGCTTCTTCCTATTTTTGACGCCTATCGACATGAATTTGGCGAGGAAGGGGGTGGGGCATCAGTTTCTTATGATGCTGAGAGAGGTAGCTTCGAGGTCGGAGATGAAACTTCCAAGAAGTTCTTTGAAATTATCGCTGGTGGTGAAGAAGCGGCAGTAGCAATGGTTGCCATAGCGGAAACCCGGGTTAATGAAGAGATTGAAGAGCTGATCAGGCTTGATGGCGACTACGATGCGCAATTTGCTAAGTCGAAGGAAGCTGGTCAAGAGAATTGGAGGATTCAGCACCTTATTAGAGAAGCTTTGGAGAATGAGGCTGCCAGCAGAAATATGAACGCCGAGGCTGCAAAGATTGAAGCCTATAACAGGCAGATCGAAGGTAGAGAGGCGGCGGTCGCTCTGGTCTTCTCGGCGGGCAACGGAATAAGTGGAACAAATCCGTTGACTGATGCCACTATCGGTGTTGTTCTGGAGCTGGGAGAAAATATTGTCAAGGACGCGGCGACCAGTCCGATCGTTCTTGACCTTGGAACCGAGGAAGAAGTCAAGGCCGGAATTAATTCCAGTGAGAATGTAAACGGACTTCGTGTGGGTGTGGCTTTGCTCGACCACTATGTCAGTAGTGATGACTACGGCGTGACAAGGAAAGATATCGAAAATTCGGAACATCTTATCATGGGGGAAAATGGAATTGGCATCCGTAGTGATATTTCAGCAAAGGATAGAGTGGATGTGATAAATGAAATCGAGAACATTATGAGGAATAACGTCGACGAGGGGCAGTACGAGCTCTTCAATAGATACATCGACGCTTTTCCAGTTGAGTAGCCTTCATCTATTGAATTTGGATATCAAGTGAACTTGCAGCTCAAGGAAAATGGGAAACTGGGGAGACTTTGGAGAGTCATCCTTCTCTCGATATTTATCGTTCTTGTGCTTATTGTTTCATATTTTTTCCTGGTTGTCGATCAAGGTGTCGAACGTAGGGAGTTGGTAGGGGAGCCGGAGAATTATCAGATTCCCAAAGAGATTGGGGGTCTGTCGTGGACCTGGGTCGGTGAAGACCCGAATCGAAACTCGAGTGTTCACGCGATTCCTCAGGGAGCCCTGATCGCCACGGCTCATGGTGTATTTGCGCTGGACGGGAAAAGCGGAGAGGAGATCTGGTCCTTCAGTGATTCATCAGTGGGGGAAATATCATCCGAATGGCACGAGCTTCTTGATGAGGCGACTCAGGTATCTCCGGATATGCAGCATGTGATGCACGTCACTGAGTATGTGAATGGCGATGGTGGGGACGGTTCCTCGAGGTTCGGGTTCGAGGTGCTGGATTCTGTGAGCGGAGAGTCTGTACAGAGCGGATCGCTGGACTCGCAGGGGCCTGAAGAAGCACTTTATGAGGCCGGTGTCCTGACAGATAAGGGTAGAGCTTTTTTCTCAGTAGATCAGGAGATTGGAGAATACTCGCTAGGTCTTGTTTCCTTTGATTCTGAATCAGTCTGGGATAAGAATGCTGTAGAACTTTGTGATTCAGGAGATCCTTCTTCTGTGGATTTCTCCGCCTTCCCTGAAGTTCTCATTTCCTCGGTCGAATGCTCTGAAGGAACTTTTCTTCTCGGTTTCGACATGGATTCCGGAGAGGTCTCTTGGAGAATCGACTCCGGGTCGGTCGCTCTTCCCGATAGTTTCTTGCGGGTCAGGAATGTCGGAGATTATGCTGCGCTCTCGAGTTCCGATAGTGATTTCTCTGCTCCTGGAAGCCTTGGTGTCGAAGAGGTCGTGATCGATCCGCAGACGGGAAATATCATCTCCGAGGGCCCTGTTCTCGATGAACGAGAATACCCTGTTCTCACAACGGGAGAAGGGTACTTGATCGATGTTAATGATCGAGAAGGGGAAGAGTCTGATCGCGGTTACATCCTCCAAGATTTTCAGGGGGATTTCGTGAAGGATGTTGTTCGCTCGGATGGAGAGATTTCCAGAAGTCCGAGTGATATTCTTCTCCTGGAGGGGGGTGTTGTTGAAAGAAAGTTGCGTGATCTTGTTTCGAAGGAATATTTGGATAGTGGGGTTATTCGTTTTGTCTCTTGGCGTGGAGAAGAGGTCGAGATAGAACTTCCGTGTCCGGAGGCTCAAGGTGGGTTGCAGAATTTTCTAGCGGTTCCCGGGGCTGTTGTATCAATCGATCGTGATGCCGGATGTGGCTCAGGGGAAGGAAAAGTGACTGTTAATGGGTTTCGCTAATTGATCAAATTTTTATTATTGAAATCTATTTTTTGCTCATTTTCGTGGTGGAATCTCTTGTCATTCGGGTTCTGAGTATGAAGCACGGACTTCTTTGGTCGGCGGGTGTGCTGGTGATGGTCGCCGCCACGGGTTGCTCGACCGTGGAGACCTCTGATGCCGATGGGGGAGAACCCGCTGTCGGTGAGGTCGTCCATGTGAGGAACGATCGCCTCGATGGGGGCGAGGAGATCCCGGAAACGGTCTCCGAACAGGCATGGGTGTGGGAGGGGGTGGGCTATGAGGAGATGGTCGTGGAGAGGATCCTTCCTCTCTCCGAGGGCGCCCTTCTGGTCTTTGACGATGGAGTGGTGGCCCTGGATACGAGTACCGGCCGGGAAGCCTGGAGCTATCGGAAGGTAGGCGTCTCTTCCGCCTCGGCGGTCTCCCCCGACGGCTCTTTGGTGGCGATCGCCTCTCCGGGGTCGATGATCCTTCTGGACTCGGCGGATGGCGAGTCGGTGCGAGAGATCGAGGACACGAACTTCCAAGAGGGAGCTTTCGTCATCCAGGACCTGGGGCTGATGGCGGACGACGGATTCGTTCTCGCCCGCTTGGAGGAGAGGAAGGCCGCTTCTGTCCGGCGGGAGGACTGGGAGGACGGGTCCCGATGGTCGAGTGATGAGATCACATGTGACGGGGGATCGAGCGGAGTGGTCTCGATCCTGGGCGGGTTCTTCTCTCCCACCGGGGTCGTGGTCCACCTGGAGTGCGGGATGGACGAATCGATGCTGGTCTCGTTCGATCCTGACAACGGTGTTGAGGACTGGCGGTTGAGTTCGGGGAAGGATTTCTCCCTCCCCTCTGATCATTACGAGACGCTCGATGAGGTCACCTTCGCTCCTGTCGGTGATAAAGCGGTTCTGCAGAACCACGCTCGACTGCGTGGAACCGTCATCATCGACACGGAAAAGGGGGAGGTTTTGGTAGACGACATTCCCGCTTTGGTCGGGGACGATCCGGTGCGTGCCCTGGAGGACGGTTATCTGGCCAGTCGTTCTGAGAAGATCGAGGAAGATCTTTGGCGTCGGCACCTGGAGGTTCGCGACTTCTCCGGTGAAGTCGAACGGTCGGTCACAGTGGATGGCTATCAGGGGCACCCGGTCACCGGCCTGCTCCCCTTGAACCGGAGCCTGCTCTCCTTGCGGAACGATCAGCAAGAGGGGAACGCGAGGATCTCGGTCTTCCCTTGGGGCGATGAAGGGGAGAGGGTCGTGGACCTTGACGTACAGGTCGACGTCAGCGACATGTTCTCGCGTTGGGAGCAGGATCGGGAGTTCGGGCCGGGGACCTTTCAGGAGGTTCCGGGGGCGGTCCTGGTGCGGGAGTACCCCTTCGACGAGATCCCGAGAGTCGCGGGTCTCTCTTGAAGCCGCGAGCGTAGACGGGGGTCCCGCCCACCGATCCTCCGTCCATCGCGCAGACCCTGCCGGGCTTCGACCTGAGGGAAGAAGTCCGGCTTTCGTGTTCCTTCGGTCGGGCGCCCGCTCATCCCCTGTACACCGCCACCTCTCGGGCTCTTGCCGGTAAGAGGAGGCGAGACCGATACCGGTCGGTGACGACGCGTTCATGTGCCTTCGGTAGGATCCTCCTGCCCGACCGATCAGATGTCGATCGGTCGTTGTGCGCCCCTTGTCCCGTGGCCGCCGCTTGTTGTATTGGTTCTGAGGTACCGCGGGACGCCGGCCGTACGCCGTCGGGTGAGGCGGATCAAGGTGTTCCCGGACCTTCTTCCGGTCGGATCGAAGTCGAGGTCGACAATCTGATGTCCCTATCCCCCACATGTTCTGCGTCGGTCTTGGTGGTCTCCTCGGGGGTAGCGGCGTTCTCGGCCGGATGATGGCTTTCCGTGTTGGACGCATGAGGAACTTTTCGTGTGTTCCTGTAGTCGAATATCGGGAACCGAGGGCCGTCTCGGATGCCGGAGCGTTCATCTCCAGATCAGAGCTCTGTGTGGCGTCTCGATCATTCTCTGTAATTGCCCGGTCGATTTTTCATTGGTGAAGGAAACGGAGTGGATGGCTCGTGGACGAGCTCGAAGCCAATCCTTGGCAGGGATACAGCAAGGGTGAGGTCGCCGAGGGGCTGGCGCAGGCGATGGTCGGTCTGGACGATGACTTCGATCAGCTGATCACTCGGATCATGTCCGCGGCCGGCGACGCCTCGAGCGGCTACAGCGGTTTCAGGTCCGAGGTGAAACCGGAGCTGGAGATCATTCAGACCAACGGTCTGAACCTCGCGGAGGACACCCAGAGCGGTGCGGCGGAGATCGCGAAGGCCGATTACGAGGCCGAGGACGTCTACCGCGGAGCCTGGCCCGATATCCCTGAAGTCAACTTCGGAAACTGACGTAGGAGGAGAGAGCTGTGCCTGGTGAGTCTCAGGGCGGAGACGCTTCGATCCCGGGGCTGGTCTCCTATAAGGGGTTCCGGCCGGAGTTCAACGAGGTGGTGGAGGGAAGCCCCTCTCTGCTGAGGACCTATGCCGAAGACCTCACAACGATGGAGGCCAGGATCCTGGGCAGGTCCCACGACCTGGAGGGGGCCCACGACGATGCGGCGATGGAGTTCTCCAGCCTCATCATGTGGAACATCAGCTCCATGGGAACCGAGGATCAGGTCCAGTGGCAGAAGGCGGCCGGCGCGATCAACTTCTGCGCGGCTCTGACGGAGGAGCTCGCCGACGTGCTCCAGACCTACAGGGACGAGCGGACCCGTCTTGTCGAGAGGTGGAACACCGAGGCTTCCGAGGTCGGTGAGGACTACGGCTCGACCTCGGCGATCGACTTCCCGAATCTGCCTTTTTGGACTTCGAAGTCGGAGAAGGCGGAGCAGGCCTTGAGGGCTCTCATAGAGGAGCTCGAGGGCGATGAGCAGACCGCTCATACGAAGGCGACCGAGGAGGTCGGACAGATCTCGGACGACCTTCGGGGTGGGGCTCCTTCCCCCGACGCCATCGAGAGGTTGAAGAACGGCGGTTACATCAACTGGTCCTACTTCAACCTCGGTGGTTCGTTCGGTGATATTCCGGAGGACATCGACCCGGAGGAGATGGTCGATGAGGTGCTCGAATACGTCAACGGCGATAAGCCGTTGGACGATCGCTACTATGAATTGATGGCGATTCTCTCGAGTGTCGGTTGGCGGGCCGAGGAAGCCCGGAACGTCGACGGTGCGGAGATGGATCCTCAGGACATGGAATTCCTCAAGGAATTCTATGACAAGCTCGAGGAGACAGTGGATGTCGCTCATCTGGCGAACATCGCTCCGGAGTTCATGGGGAAGGAGGACTCGGAGCTGTTCCTGGGTGCCCTCGGCACCGGGCTTCTCGTTCTCAGCGATCCGCGGCTCAAGCACGGAGATGACTCCGTTCCCGGCGGCTACTATGACCTTCCCCCGAGTGTGCGGCTCGCCGTCGAGGGCGATCCGAACTTCGGGATGCAGGATCACAACTGGGAGAGTCTCGGCAATCTCTTCGGCCATGTGCCCGAGGGGATCGAGGGTGGCCGGGGCCTGTCGTTGACCATGGGCCTGACGGTCGGAGACGCCCTCTCCGATCCCCACGCGCTCCACTCCTTCGAGACCATCGAGCACATGGAGTCCGTGCTGGGCGTGGCTACGAGGAACGCCGACGCGAACGCCGACATGATCTCCGGTCCCGGAGATTGGTACGAGCACCCGAGGCTCGGCTCCGACATGCACGGCGAGGAGAAGCGGCACGCCGCCCTAGAGGCCATCTTCACTCAGGAATGGACCGATGGGGGCGCCGCGGCCAGTGGTTACACGGACTGGATCCTGGAGGCCAGAGAGGCCGCCGGGGAGGACACCCAGAAGGTGGACGAGGTCGCCAAGGACCTGATCGAGTTCTTGACCGACAAGGACCGCTACGAACGTATGACCGACCTCACCGGCGGTGTGTACAGCGGGAACCAGGGTGAGTTCTTCGGCCAGAGCGGTCTCTCCTTCACCCAGGTCAACCATGAGATGGCCAATGGCCTGGTCAACGTCTTCGGAGCCTACGTCGAGGAGTTCAGCCTCAACAACACCGAAGAGGGCGTTCGTTTCAGTGACGCGAGCGGGAGGATGCTCATCGGCGAGGACGAGAGGATGAGGTTCCTCGAGTACGTCGCGGGTGGGCCGGAGGCGGCCACCTCCATGGTCGCCATCTCCGAGATGCACTCTCAGGGGTTGGTCTCCGAGATGTTCGAGAACGACCTCTCCCCGCGTGGAGCCGGTCAGGACACCAGCCGACTCGACTGGTTGATCAACAGCGCGTTGATCAATGAGGCCGAGAGCCGGATGAGCTCGGAGGACGACGCGAAGAAGGAGGCCTATGACAGGAAGGTCGCCGGACGTGAGCTCTTGATCGATCTCGCCTTCAAACCGGCCTCGCTCATATCGACGAAGAGTCCTGTGACGGATCTCGTGATCGGCGAGATGATCTCCGGCGCGCAGAGCGCGATCACCAACGCCGCCACCGATTCCGTGAGTCTCGACCTCGGCCCGGTGCCGGACACCAACGCCCAGAGCGAGACCTCTATCAGCGCCAACCACATCGGCATGGGAACTTCGATCGTCGATTACTACATCGAGAACGACGTGCTGAGCGCCGAGGATCTCGCGGGCTACGATCACCTCGAGTACCGGGACGGGGGAGTGGCGATCGTCGGCTATGACAGCGATGTGATGTACGACGTCCAGGACGAGATCGTGGAACTCCTCTCAGGGGTCGATGACGGAAGAGGAGCGGAGATCCTCGAGACCTATAAAGAGGGGTACAGCGACTCGAAGGTCGATAACAACAACAATCCCAGCGTTGACGACAGCGGTAGGCCGGAAGAGGACTGATGATCGGGTCGTTGTTGCGTTCCTGGTGGTGTCGGGGCGCGGTGATCGTGCTCGTGGTGGTGCTCGTCGGGGGCTGGCTGGTGCTACGAGGGGACTCCCGTGTCCGGCACGAGCCCTTGTCGGGGGAGTGGTCCTCCGACGGGATCCCGGGAACGGTCACGGAACAGGCGTGGGAATGGTCCGACGAGGAGGCCGTGGGTTTTCCGACCCTTTCCCCCCTGCCGAGCGGTGTTCTGGTGCGCTTGGAGGACGGCGTCGTCGCTCTCGATGGGGCTTCGGGAGAGGAACGATGGAGCTATCGGGTGGAGGGCACCCGTGTGTGGACGGACGTCTCCGCCTCGGGGGAGAGAGTCCATGTGCTCTTCCCGGACGAACCTCAGGACCGGTCGGAGAACGGTGCGGCCTCCGAGGGGAGCGAGGGGGTCGCCGGCCGCCGGGTGGTCCTCGACGGGGCCACCGGTGAGGTCATCGGGGAACACGAGGAAATGTTGCTGGACGACGTCTCCGAGTTGGGCGTCTTCGACGTGGACGCGGCGACCGACGCGGGTCTGTTGTCCCTTCCGCCCGAGCCCCGCTTGGACGCGCTCCTGCGTTCTGACGTGGACGGTGAGGAGCTCTGGCTGACCGAGGATCTGTTCTCCTGCGGAGACTCGAAGGTCGAGCGGACGGAGCGTCCCGTCGTCTTCCCCGAAACGGTGGTCGTAAGGGCGGTCTGCGGTTCGGGTGAGACGGAGTTGACCGCTCTGAACCTCGACGACGGTTCCGTTCTGTGGTCCATGACCGGGGCCGATGAAGAGTTCCTGGTGTCGGATGGTGGTCTCCGTCGGATCGGGGGGCTGCTCGCCGTCGACGAGGCGGGGTCCGTCTATGAGCCCGAGGGCGGCACACGATACGCCGAGACGGTGGTCATCGACCCCGTCTCCGGAGAGGTCGTGGGCGAAGGGGTCGAGGAACGGGGCGACCGGTTCCTCGTCAGGACCTTGGAGACGGGCTACCTTCTGTCGGGCCGGACCGATGAGGAACGGGTCTACAACTACGAGCTGCGCGGTTTCGACGGAGAGACGGTGGCGGCCACGGGCGAGTACGCGGTGAGCACACAGGCCGTGTCGGCCTATCTCCTTCCTCTGGAGGAGTCGTTGCTCAAGCTCGAACCGGGGAGAGGGACGGGAGACCTCCTGACGGTGGCCCCTTGGGCGGGGGAGACCGAGCCCGAGCAGGTCGCTCTTCCTCGAAGGTTGGACACCTCCCTGGCGTCTCAGGACCGCGAGGTCACGATGGATCTTCTGGGTGAGGACCGGTTCCTGGCCGTACCCGGTTCCGTGGTCATGGTCGAGCGTCCAGAGGAGGACAGGGGCGGGGTCACGGTCCTGGGCTTCCGATAACAGGACCTCCCCCGACCCGAGAGAGTCGGCCCGAGGGCCCGTGATCGTTCGGAGGTCACCGAAGTCGGTCTCATCCGATGACGTCGGTGACCTTCAGGGTCTCTGGGTCGATCAGATCGACGCCGCCGTCCTGGTTCACGGAGGCGATCACTTCGGGGAGGAAGGCGACGGGGCGGGTCATCAGGGTCTCGTTCCCGTCGAGCAGGTCCTTTCCGCTCTCGACCTCCCAGAGGTGGCCGTGAGTCTGATTCTCTCGGTCGGTGCCCAGATCGTCCGGGTCCGGATCATCGCTTCTGGTGCTCCATGAGAAGTGGACCAGGCCGCGTTCCCCGTCGACGGACAGGTCGTTGATCCACGCGCCCTGCTCGGTCTCGTCGGCCTTGGAGTAGTCGTCCAAAGGGAACGAGACGATCGTCGATTCGTCCTCCAGATCCAACCAGTCGATCCGGCCATCACGGATGAGGACGATCTGGTCCTCTCCCTCCACCACCGCCATCCTGTTCTCGATGACATTTCGAATTCTCTGTACCTCTTCGCCCGTCTCCACGTCCCAGAGGGAGATCTCCCCTCCCGTGGCGACGGCGAGTCGACTCTCGTCGAGGAACGCGAGGTTGTAGGCGGATCTGAGGGCGAGGGTGGTGCTCATCTCTCCGGTCCGCATGTCGATGATCCCCACGGCCTCACGATTCTCCTCCATGAAATCGGGTCGGTTGCCGATGGCCAGGTAGGCGCCGTCGGTGCTGAAGGAGAAGTCCCATAGGGAACGGCGGGTCAGGCTTCCGTCGGGGCCCGGGGGAGGCTGGACTCCGAGATGGTCCACGGCCTCACCCGATGGAAGGTCGTAGGTGGTGGTGACCCGGTAGTCCTGTTCCTGGTCGGCGTCGTCGCGCAGGGATGTCGCCGCGACCATGCACCCGATGGGGGCGAACTCCATGGAACCTATGCCGTTCAACTCCTCGATCGGCCGTGCGAACTCCTCGCCCTTCCGCCAGTCCCAGAGCGTGAGCCCGTGATTGAAGCTGCCGATGGCGAGAAGACGCCCATCAGGTGAGAACTCCACCTGCATGGCGTCCAGGTCCTCGATCGGACCGGAGGGCGAAGGAAACGCCGATTCCTCGGAGCAATCGGCGTTCGTGATCAGTCCCTCCGTCCCGGTCTCAGGCTCTTCGGAGCCGAGGCTCTCGTCTCCGTCGTTGAGGCGCAGGTAGCCCCAGGTGATCCCGGTACCGGCTACCAAGGTCAGGGCCAGAGCGGCCCCCGCCATGCCGAGCAGTCGTTTTCGATGATCGGTCGTTCGGGGAGCGGGTGTCTCGGGGATCAGACGGCGCATCTCGTCCGCTCCCCGGGTGATGAGGGAGCCGAATTCGGGCGGCCATGAGGTCGAGGAGGCGGCGCCACCGAGCATCTCGATCAGGTCGGTCGCGCTCGGTCGCATCCTGGTGGAGGCCTGGAGACAGGAGTCGACGACCCCGCGCAGGTGAAGGGGCATTCTCTCCACCCCTCTCGGGTCGGTGGTACCGCTCACGGCGAAGCACAGGACGGCCGCCCAGGAGAACACGTCCCCCGCCGGGGTCCCCTGCCCTTCCGGTGGGGTGAGAGAGGTGTACGTGTCGTTCGAGCTGTCCAGAGAGGACGCGGCCGGACTCGACAGGAGGGCCCGGGTCTCATCGAGCAGTACGTTCTGTGGCCGCAGTTCGGTGTGCGCGTGTCCTATGGAATGAAGGGACGCCAGGCCTCGAGCGGTGGTCACCGCGAGGGCGTGCAGAGCGGAGACGGAGAGCGGGCCGTGTGTCCGTACGAATGTGGCCAGGTCCGTTCCGGGAGGGTTCTCGGCCGCGACCCAGGGGACGGGTGAGGTCGGGTCGAAGTCCACGACGCGGGCCACGTCAGGTCCGGAGACCGCGAGGGATACTTCCATCCTTCGGGCGAAGGCGGCTCGGAAAATCGGGTCGGTGGCCCTTTCCGGTCGTGCGATCCGTACCCGGACGGGTGGTCGGTTCGGGCCGGTGGCCCAGTAGGAGCGTGTGTCGACGTCCTCGCCCAGCCGGGCCAAGAGGCGGTAGGGGCCGACAAAAGGGGGGTCGTGGGGATGGAGGGGGAGCATGAACGCCTTGTCGATGTCGCGTGGACCGAAGGAACCGGCGGGTGTGCGAACCACCCGTCAGGTGTGGAGGGGGGAGGCCGTCAGCCGATCTCGGAGACCAACTCGAAGGTCTCGGCATCCAGAACGAGGAGGGTCTGGTCCTCCACGGTGACCAAGAGCTCTCCGTCCGGATGGGGTGTGACCTTCTCCAAGAGCAGAGTGTGTCCGGAGGTCAGTTCCTCCCCGGACGCCACGTCCCAGGCTCGCCCACCGGATTCGTCACCGGTCGCTCGAGAGGCCCCGGAGGAGTACAGGATGGTCCCGTCGGGTGAGAAGACCAGGCCGCCGGTGTGAAGGGGAAGCGGGATCTCGTGGAGGTTCTCCCCCTTCTCCAAGTCGTACACGAGGACATGGTCGTCCATATGGATCGACATGATGTCTCCGGTGGGGGAGATCGCCGAGGGGTAGAACTGAAAGTCGTACTCGCTGTCCGGTGCGCTCCCCGGGCCGCTGACGACCTCTTCGAAGGTCTCGACGTCATGTACGAAGACCCGGGGATAGATGTCACGGTAGGTCAGGAGGAGAAGTTCCCCGGTCTGGTCGAACCTCATGTCGAGCAGTGGTTCCTCCAGTTCCGTGGAGAACACGACGGTGTCCTCCCGCCAGTCCCATAGGTAGAGGCGGGAATCCCTCTCCTGAGTGACCACGGTCAGAGCGACGAGGGACGCGTCCGGGCTGATCGAGACGGTGTCATGGAAGAGGATGTCCTCGCTGGGCTCTTCTGCGAGCTTGAACTGGGCGAGGGTCTCGAAGTCGGGATCACGCACCAGTACGGTCGGTTGATGAGCGGTGACGACGGTTCCGTCGTCCGCGATGTCCAAGGAACCCGGGTAGGTGGAGTAACGTTCCAGCATCTCCCCGCTTTCCCAGGCCCAACGGGTCAGTTCGGTAGCGGTGTGAACGTACAGTTCGTCCCCGTCCGGGGTGAAGAACAGGCCGTAGACCGAACCGTTGATCCCGGGGGCGTCCTCTTCCTCCACGGAGTCCTCCGGTGATCCTTCCTGTCCGGTGGCGATCTCCTCGGTCGTTTCGTCTCCCTTCCAAGGAGAGACGACGGCCAAAGCCACCCCTGCTCCGAGGATGAGCGCGGCCGTACCGGCCCCCGCCGCGATGAGACCGGCGCGCCGCCTCTTCGGTCTCGGGACATCGGAGCCGGAGGCTCCCCGAGAGGTGGCCCCTCCAGAGTGGACGGCCTGCCGAGCCTCCTGCTGCCGTACGTCGATCGAGCGATTGATCTCGATGGGAAGCCAACCATGTTCGGCGGCGGGCAGCGGAAATGAGGAGAGTTCGCTGAGGATCTCGTCGGAAGAGGGGCGTTCGGTGGGGTTCTTGGCGAGGCAGCGGGTGAGGAGGGGGCGCAGGTTTTCCGGCACTCCATCCAGATCCGGGTCCCGGCTCACCAGTCGAGACAGGACCTCGGCCGCCGGACCCTTCCCGAAGGGAGCCCGACCGGTGGCGGCGTGGACCACCACCCCGGCGAGGGAGAAGACATCGCTTGTTCGGCCGACCTCCTGCCCCAGTACCTGTTCGGGGGATGTGTACGAAGGGGTGCCGAAGGACTGGCCGGTCTTGGTGAGGACGGTGCCCTCGACGGCGCGGGCGATGCCGAAGTCGATGACCTGGGGCCCACGCGGTGAGAGCAGGACGTTGCTCGGTTTGAGGTCACGGTGCATCAGCCCGGCGGCGTGGATCGACTGAAGGGCACGGGCCAGACCGAGGGTGAGTACCAGGAGGGACGGCTCCGGGAAGGTGCCGTTCTCGCGCACGGCCTCCTTGAGGGTGGGTCCGGGAACGTACTCGGTGGCCATCCAGGGGGCCGGCGCGTCGGGGTCGGCGTCCACGACCGCCGGGGTGAAGGGGCCCGTGACCATACGGGCGGTTCGCACCTCGCGGGCGAACCGGGCGCGGAACTCACGGTCCTGGGCCAACTCGGCTCTGGTCACCTTGACGGCGGCCAGACGGTCGGCCGGGGTCCGGGCCAGATAGACCTCGCCCATGCCTCCCGCCCCCAGTCGAGCGAGGAGACGATGCGGTCCGATACGGACGGGGTCCGAGGGGGCCAGGGGATGCACGGTGGATCGTTCCTTGTGGTCGTCGTGGTGTCGTCGCGCCGAGGCGGTGGCCCCGTTTCACCGGTGCCGGTCGGCCGACCCGGTGGGGGAGGGGTGGTGGGGCCGTGTCCTCGTGGCCGGTATCGGCCACGGAAGCCGGGGTGCGTCCGGCCGGAGGCCGGGAGCCGCCGGGGGCGGAGGCGGGACCTCGAGAGGGGGTGCGGGCCTGTTCGGCGCGGACGACCTTGATGGCGGCGGTGCGTCCGTCCCGGTCCAGGCCCAGGTGGACGCGTTTTCCGCCGCCGGTTTCGAGGGGGCGACGATCCGGTGGGGGTCATCGGCGGAGGGCTGACGCATGAGGGCTCTCGTGACGATGCGGTACGGCGTTCCGGGCGAAGTCTACTGGTGCGTTCTATAACGGGGCGTACGCCGTCCCTCGCCCGCCCTTCCCAGGTCGGGAGGGGCGGGCGGCGGGTTCAGTGGAGGGTGTCGATCGGTTCGAAGGTCTCCGGGTCGAGCAGGACGAGACGGGAGTCCGCGGCGGTCGTGGCGGCGATGACCTCACCGTCGGGGTGGAGGGCGAGCCCGGAGTAGCGGACGGGGTCCTCCGCCTCGGCCCACAGGTCCTCGCCCGTCTCGATGTCCCACGCGTAGGGGTGGTGGTTCCAGGCCGCGTCACCGACGGAGACCATCCAGTTGGCGTGGAGGACGTTCCGCTCGGGGTCGATGACCAGGTCGAGGAGGAGGGGGGAGTCGTCGGTCTCGAACTCCTCGCGGGTGAAGGAGGCGATCTCGCCGCCGTCGGAGGTGTCGACGAGGACGATCCGATCGTCGTCGAGGTAGGCGAGGCGGGAACCGGCGACGTCCACTGCCAGCGAGGTGGACGTGGACCCTCGGAACTCGCGGACCTTCTCGCCGGTGTCGGCGTTCCAGATGGCGATCTCGTCGCCGGTGCTGGTGGCGAAGTGGTCGTCGTCCACGAAGGTGGTCGTGTACTGGAGCCTGGAGAGCATCGGCTCTCCGGCCTCGCCGGTCTCGGTGTCGACGACGTGGGTGTTCGCCTCGGCCCCGAGCCGGGAGTCCAGGGTGACGGCCAGGCGTCGGCCGTCCGGAGAGAAGCCGAAGGCCTGCACGTTCAGCGGCTTGCTCATCCAACGTCCCTGTTCGTCCGGGCCGTCCTGGGGGCCCAGGAGTTCGGTGTCGGTCCCGGCGGCCAGGTCGTATCCGTGGGCGAGGGTGATGCTGTCGTCGCGCCCTTCCGGCTCCACGAGCTCGGGGACCACCACGGTGCAGCCGAAGGGGGAGAACACCGGGGTGCTCCGGGAACCGACGCTCACGGAGTCGGTGGGGCGGGCGATCTCCTCGCCCTCGCGCCAGTCCCAGATCGAGAGCCCCTCGGTCGAGGTCGTGGCCAGCACGTCCCCGTCGGCGGAGAACACCGGGTTCGAGAGGGAGACGCCCGAGGGCAGGGGGGTCTCCGGGGCGGGGTGGGCCGAGGAGTCCGGACAGTCCGCGTCGGTGACCAGGGCGGTGCCTTCGGGCTCCGGGTCGTTCGTCTCGGAGGGGCCGCCGAGCCGGTCGTAGGCGATCACCGCGCCCACCGAACCGAGCACGACCAGGGTCAGCGCGCCGGCGCCGAGGGCGAGAAGACGACCACGTCCGGGCCTCTTCCCCTCGCCCGCGTCCGTCGTGTCGGAAGGGTCGGAAGGGGAGGCGAGCGCGTTCCGCTGGCGGTCGGCCACGGCGTCGATCACGGAGCGGAGCCGAGGAGGCCAGGCGGGCGGTTCGGCGGGGCCGCCCAACATCCGCACCAGGTCGACGGCGCTGGGGCGTAGTCGCGGATCGAGTTTGAGGCAGGTGTCGACGAGTCCTCGGAGTTGGAGCGGGACGTGGGCCAGGCCCGCGGGGCCCTCCACCCCGCCGGCGGCGTAGCAGAGGGTGGCGGCCCACGAGAACACGTCCGTCGCGGGGGAGGCTCCCCCTTCGGGTGCCGCGAACGCCGGATGCGGCGCGCGTCGTCCGGCGTCGGAGGTCGCCCATTCCAGGCCGGGGTCGGCGAGGAGCGCCGATCGGGAGGCCATCAGTACACCGTCCGGCCAGAGCGAACCGTGGACCAGGCCGGCCGCGTGCAGGTCGGCCAGGCCTTGGGCGAGCGCCTGGGCCAGCGGGGGGAGGGCGTCCGCCGGAAGCGGACCGTGGTCGCGGACCAGGTCGGTCAGGGAGGGGCCGAGGGGGCGGGAGACGGCGGCCCAGGGGACCGCGCCTCGGACGTCGGTCTCCCGGATCGAGCACACGTGGCGTCCCGGAAGGCCGCGGGCCGCCTCCACCTGGCGGGAGAAGGCCGAGCGGAACCCGGGGTCGGTGGCGTACTCGGGACGGACGATCTTCACCGCCACCGGGTCGCGGCCGTCGGCCGTCCCCAGGTACACGCGGGCGTAGGCGTCCTCGCCCAGGCGGGCGCACAGACGGTAGGGACCGACGGAGGGCGGATCGTGCGGGTGGAGAGGGAACATGGGCCTTACCGGGTGACGAGGTGCGTGTGGACGTCGACGGGCGCGCTCATAGCCGGTCCAGGATCCGCAGTTCGGTGGCGTCCACGACCCACATGCCGTTGCCGTTGCCCGGGACGCCGATGAGGACCTCGCCCTCGGGATGCACGCTGATCTCGTGCATGTAGCCCTCGTTCGCCTCGGCGGTCAGGTCCTCTCCGGTGGAGTACTCCCACACCTTCATGTACGCCTTGGAGAAGTCGTAGTCCCCCGGGACGTAGGTGACGTAGACCCGGTCGGCCTCGAGGCTGTACTCGACGTCGTGCACCCTGAAGTCCTCCTCCATGTCCTCGTCGACGAACCGGGTGACGTCGGAGGTGTCGGTGAAGTTCTGCCGTCGGGCCCCCGTCGCCTCCGGTCGGAGGAGGTTCCGGTCGTCCACGAAGTACACGGCCTCGGGGTTGAGGGCGGGGCTGTCGGTGCCCTCGGCGATGATCTCCCCGCTCTCCACGTTCCACAGGTAGAGCCGTTCGAGCCAGTCCTGGGCGACGACGTGGGAGCCGTCCGCGCTGACGGCGAGGGCTCTCACGCTCGTCGGCCCGTCGGCGAGGGTGGTGCCCAGTTCTCCGGTCTCCAGGTCGTACAGCAGAACGGTGGAGTCGGACGAGGCGTCGCCCGACCCGACGACCAGCCGGCCGCCGTCTCGGGTGAAGGCGATCGATCCGATGTCGAACCCCTCCGCGTAGACGGTGTGCTCCCCGCTCTCCAGGTGGTAGACGTGCGCGCCGTCGTCGGAGGCGTAGGCCAGGAGGCAGTCGTTCGGGCTGAACGTGGGGTGGCCGTACCGTGCCGGGATCTCCGTCTCGATCCGCGCGACCTCCGTCTGTTCCCGCCAGTCCCATAGGGCCAGGCCCCCGGTGCCGGCCACCGCGAGGACCTCGCCGTCGGAGGAGAAGTTCGTGTAGAACATGCCCTCGTCCGTGTTGGGCGGGGTGAGTTCGTCCTCTGCGGCCTCGGCGAACTCGGGCGCCAGGTGTTCCTTCGGAGAGCAGACCTCGCGTTGGGCGACCCCCGGGTCCTCCTCGGGATCGCCGGGGAGGCCACCGATCAGGCCGGCCTGGCCCGCGGTCCACGTTCCCAGGCCGGCGACCATGGTCAGGGCGAGGGCCGCCGCCCCCGCGATGAGGAGTCGGCCGCCCAGGCGTCCCCGGCCTCCGGCCCTCGAACCCGTCGCCACGGCGTCGCGGTACTCGTCGGCGATCCCGGCGATGCGTTCGGCGGCCGCGGGAGGCAACCAGGAGGAGGCGATCGGGGCCGGTGACACGGGGCCTCCGAGGTCCCGCACCACCTGCGCGGCGGTGGGCCGGGACGCCGGGTCCTTGGCCAGGCAGGCCGAGACGATCCCGCGCAGCGACTCCGGGACGTCCTCGAGGTCGGGTTCGAGGTGGGCGATCCGGTACAGGACGGTGGAGGGGTGCCCGTCTCCGAACGGCCCTCGCCCGGTGAGGGCGTGGATCAGGACGCCGCCGAGCGCGAAGACGTCGGCGGGCGGCCCTGGAGCCTTCCCGCCCACGGCCTCGGGGGACATGAAGCCGGGGGTGCCGACGAACCGGTCCTCGCCGCCGTCCTGGGCGTCGCCCAGGGTGTGGGCGATCCCGAAGTCGATCACCTGGGGTCCCTCGCCGGCGACCATGACGTTCCCGGGCTTGAGGTCACGGTGGACCAGCCCGGACGCGTGGACGCGTTCGAGCGCCTGGGCGATGGCCCGACCCATGAAGCGCACGGTCTCCTCGGGGAGGGGGCCGGTGTCCTGCACCAACTCTTGGAGGGAGGGCCCCATCACGTACTCGGTGGCCAGCCAGGGGGTCCGGCCCGAGGTGTCGGCGGCCAGGACACGGGGGGTGAAGAGCCCGTGGACCCGCCGGACGAGGTCGAGCTCTCGGGCGAACCGTTCGCGAAAACCGGGGTCGTAGGCGTATTCGGCGCGGACCAC
Organism: Nocardiopsis sp. LDBS1602; assembly: GCF_035818715.1. Taxonomy (NCBI): domain Bacteria; kingdom Bacillati; phylum Actinomycetota; class Actinomycetes; order Streptosporangiales; family Nocardiopsidaceae; genus Nocardiopsis; species Nocardiopsis sp. LDBS1602. The sequence goes on from NZ_JAYLVW010000010.1 coordinate 145,734, forward strand.
CTTGACCGCGGCCGGGGTGCCGTCGGGGCCCAGCCCGAGGTGGACGCGGCCCATGCCGCCCGACCCCAGCAGGGCGACGACACGGTAGGGGCCGATCTCTCGGGGATCGTTCGGCGCGGATGGACGCATGACTGCCTTCCGGGGATCAGGAGATCTCGGCGACGATCTCGAAATCGCCGTTCAGGATCTGGACGCTCGTGACTCCACCGTCGGTGGAAGTGGTGGCGAGGTACTCCCCGCCGGGGTCGACCCCGATGACGGAGTCGAACTCCAGGCCCTCGGAGGGCAGGGGTTCTCCGGTGGCGGTGTCCCACATGTAGCCCTCGGAGGTGCCGAAGAGGGACGAGGCGCCGTAGGCGACCGAGCCGTCGGGGGAGAGCGCGACGTACCCGAGCTCCCCCACCGCCTCTTCGGGGACGTCCAGGTCCTGGACGTCCCCGCCGGCGAGGTCGACCACGAAGGCCTTCTCGTCGTCGGCGGCCACCACGAGCGTCTCGCCGTCGCCCGACACCCTGGCGTCGTAGGTCTCGGCGTCGTCGAAGCGGTGGAGTTCCTCCCCGGTCTCGGGGTCCCAGACGACCGTGGCGATGGACTCGGAGTAGTCGCGTACGGCGAGGACGCCCACCAGGACCGAATCGTCCAGCGCGTACTCCAGGTGGGTCAACATGCCCTCCACCTCGAAGTCGGAGGTCACCTCGCCCTTCTCCACGTCCCAGATCTGGATGAAGGGGTCGCCTTCGACGGTCCCGTCCTGGCTGGCCAGGGCGGCCAGCGTGGAACCGTCCCTCGTGATCGCCGGCATGTCGAACATGCCGAACTCCTCGGTCCGCCCCAGGACGGCGATCCGGTCGTCCACGCCGCCGTCCCAGACACGGATGTACTGCTCGACGGTGGACGCCACGTAGCCGGTGGAGGTGAATCGGGCGCCGGTCGCCGGTGGGTAGTCCTCGATCAGCTCTCCGGTGCGCCAGTCCCAGGTGGACAGGGTGCCCGAGCCGAAGACGTGGACGAGGTCCCCGTCCTCGGAGAAGTCGATGGTGTAGACGAAGCCGGCGAAGTGGTCGGAGGCCGGACGTTCCTCGTCGTCGGCCCCCTCACCCGGCGGCTCGGCGTCCGAACCGTCGGAGTCGGTGTCCTCTCCGCCCCCTCCCGCCGTGGGCGGGGGGTCTTCGGCCCGGTCCGGAAGGACGGTCCAGGCGAGGGCGCCCCCGCCGAGCAGGATCAGGGCGCAGACGGCGGCGGCCGCGACCACCACCGACCTGCGGCGCCACCACGACTCCGGGCCCTGCCGGGCCTGTTCCGCCATGGGGACGGTGGCCGATCCGCCGCCCATGGGGACGGTGGTGTGCTCGTTCGCGCCGGCCCGCTCCGTCTCCACGGCCTTGGCGTCGATCTGTCGGTCGACCCGGGTGGGCAGCCATCCGTGCTCGGCCGAGGGCAGTGGCGTTCCGGACAGTTCGTGGAGGATCTCGTCCGCGTCGGGACGTCGAGCGGGGTCCTTCTCCAGGCAACGCGCGAGCAACGGTCGCAACGGTCCCTCGGGGAGCGCTCCGAGGTTCGGTTCCCCGTTCATGACCTTGTTCAGCACGCTGATCGACGTGCCCTCGCCGAAGGGCGGGAGCCCGCTCGCCGCGAAGAGCACCGCGCCGGCCATCGAGAACACGTCCGCTTTCGGGGTCACGTTCTCGCCGACGATCTGTTCGGGCGAGGTGTAGGAGGGGGTGCCGAAGGTCTGGCCGGTCCTGGTGAGCACGGTGCCCTCGACGGCGCGGGCGATACCGAAGTCGATGACCTGGGGCCCGCGTGGCGAGAGGAGGATGTTGCCGGGTTTGAGGTCGCGGTGCATCAGCCCGGCGGCGTGGATCGTCGACAGGGCGCGGGCCAGCCCCAGGGTGAGCACCAGCAGGGATTCGGCGGGGAAGGGGCCGTTCTCCCGTACGGCCTCCTTGAGGGTGGGGCCGGGGACGTACTCGGTGGCCATCCAGGGGGCCTGCGCGTCGGGGTCGGCGTCCACGACCGCCGGGGTGAAGGGGCCGCGCACCCGTTGCGCGGTGCGCACCTCGCGGGCGAACCGGGCTCGGAACTGGGCGTCGTGGGCGAGCTCCTCCTTGACCACCTTCATGGCGCACAGGTGGCCGTCGGGGGTTCTCGCGAGATAGACCCTGCCCATGCCTCCGGCGCCGAGGCGGGCGAGAAGTCGGTGGGGTCCGATGGAGGAGGGGTCGTCGACGGCGAGGGGTTGCACGGCTGCGGGTCCTTACTGCGTGCGGGACCTGGTGTTCCGGCTGGTCCAGGGGCGTACGAGGGAGGAGGTACCCCGTCAATGTAGCCGGTCGAGGACAAAGCCCCCAGGGAGATGACCTCTTCCGGACGGCGCTCGCACCCCTCCGGGGGAGGTGGACTCGCCCGCGGTGACGGGGCGGGGCCGGGCGGAGAGGGGTCAGGGGTCGCCGACCCGACCCAGGGCGATCGTCTCCAGGAAGACCACCTCGTCGACCTTCGGATGCCCCGAGGCGATCACACGCCCCTTCGGCCCCACCGCGAGGATCGGGAAGAGGGTGGTGGCCCCGACGGTGAGGAGCTCACCGGTCGCGCTGTCCCACGCCGAACCCCCGGTGAGGCCATGCGGCCCCTCGACGGGTGCCTGCCCGCCGATCAGGGTCGCTCCGTCCGGGGTGAACAGCAGGGATCGGGCCCTGGAGCCGGGCGGGGTGTCCGAGGGGCGCTCCAAGGTCATGGTCGAGGTCAGGGCGGCCAGGTCGTACAGGGCCAGGTCGGCGTCCTCGCCGTACTCGACGGCCGCGAAGTCCCGGTCGGGCGCCGTGGCGAAGGCCGTGACCCGTGAACGTCGGGCGTCGTCGCCCGGGTCGGCCTCGATCACGCCGTGCGGTGACAGATCGGGGGTGTTCCACACCGACAGCACGGAGCCGCCGGAGGCGTCGGAGACGAGCGCGACCAGCCGGGTGCCGTCGTGGTTGAAGGACGGCGCCTCGGGGATGCCGTCGACGACCGTCTCCGCGAGAAGCCCTCCGCCCGTCAGGTCCCACAGGAGGAGAAGGTGCTCCCCCGCACCGGCCGGATCGGTGTTGGAGAGGGTGGCGGCCATGGTGCCGTCCGGGCTCAACGCCAGGGAACGCAGCATGCCCCGATCCGGCTCCTCCTCGACCAGGACCTCGGGGGCGTCTCCGCTCGCGGGCCACAGCTCCACCCGGTCGAAGGAGGACAGACCCACCAAGGCCCCGTCGGAGCGCACCGCGAACTCCCGGGGAGCGGGTTCGTGGACGGACAAGGGGGATCCGGCCCCCCGTTTCCACAGTTCGAGCGAGGTCCGGGTGTGCACCCACAGTCCGCCTTGGGGCGTGAAGGCCAGCCCGACGAGTGGATCGTCGAGGGCGAGCGGAGCGAAGCCCGCTGCGGCTCCACCGCCCCCTTCGGCGCCGGGCCGTAGGACGAACAGCACCAGACAGAGCACGGCGACCAGCGCCATCGCGCACATCGAGATCGGGGCCGTCGGGAACCGCCGCCTCGGTTCCCGGGAGATGGGGCGGACCGGAGCACCGGAGTGGGCGGGCGCGGGGGATCCCTCCTCCCGGAGGTCCACAGGGTCGACCGGAGGGGGCGCCGACGTGGGCGGAGGCTCCTCCTCGGGGGCCAACCGGACGAGCGGGTTCAGGTGGGGAGCCCGGTAGGGGGGATCCCCTGTCAGCGTCGAACGCAGGTCGACGACGGTGCGATCGATCTGCTCGGTGAACGCCTCGGGCAGTCGACCGTCTCCGGGAACGGCCGACACCCGCAGACGCAGCAGCAGACTTCCCGCGCTCGGTCGGTCGGCGGGGTCCTCGGACAGACAGGACGCGAGCATCTCCCGCAGCGGGACGGGCAGGACCTCGCCCAAGCGCGAGCGGACCCGTGCGGCCCGCAGCGGAGGCGGCGGAGCGAGGTCCGGGGCGGGGGTATCGGCCCCGGTCGCGGCGAAGACCACGACCTCGGCCAGACGGAACACGTCGTCGGGCAGTGGGGCCCGGGTCCCCGCACGTGATCCGGCGAGGCCGGGGCCGAGGATGCGGGAGAGGGGACCGGCCCCCTCGACGGCGTCCGCGATCCCGAAGTCGATCACCTGTGGGCCGTGCGGTGTCAGGAGCACGTGGTCCGGGCTCAGGTCCAGATGCGCGAGACCCACGTCGTGGGCCGTGCGCAGAGCCTCGGCCAGACCCAGCGTCAAGGGCGGCAGGGCGGAGGAGGGGAGCGCGCCGCACTCGGTGACCGCCTGGGCGAGCGAAGGGCCGGGAAGGTATTCGGTGGCCATCCACGGGATCGACGCGTAGGGGTCGGCGTCCAGAAGCGCGGGGGTATGAGGGCCGCGGATACGCCGGGAGGCGTGGATCGCGCGGACGAAGCGTCGACGGAAACGGGGATCACGCGCGAGTTCCTCGTCGACCGGCTTCACGGTGGCGGGGTGGCCGTCGGGTGAGGTGCCGAGAAAGACCGTTCCCATACGATTCGTGCGCACTCGAGCACGGAGAGTATAGGGTCCGATGAAGAGAGGGTCCCTGGGCGAGAGAGGTTGCACGATACCGACCTGGGGGTGGGTGGCGCCCCTGGTACGGGGCCGGTCACGACGGGGCGAGGGAGGTCGCCGACGAGAGGCGTCGGGGTGGGGGTCACCCGTCCCAACGATGTGGGTCGAACATACCGATCGGCAGGTCCGTGCGTCCCTCTCCCGTCAGATCGGCCAACGCCTCGCCCACGGCGGAGGCGAACTTGAAGCCGTGGCCGGAGAAGCCTCCGGCCAGGACCAGACCGGGCAGTTCGTCATGACGGCCGATGAGGAAGTGCTCGTCGGAGGTCATCGTGTACATGCAGGAGACCGTTCGTTCCGGTGTCGGGGCCACCCCGCGCAACCCGGTGACGAGTGCGCCGAGACGACGGGCATCGGCCGCGTCCGGGGGACGGGGGCCGACGTCGGGGTCGACGGGTTCGCCCCACTGGCTTCCGGGGCGGCGGCCTTCGGGTGCCCGGGTCTCGGGGCCCTCGGCGTGGATCCCGATCTTGAGGGTACGCCCCCCGTCCATGCTGGGGAAGCCGTACCAGAGAGTGCCGTCGGCCTCGTCACGTGCGAAGACGGGTTCGAGCGAGGCGGAGAGCGGGTCGGTGATCGGGAACCAGCCCAGTACACGGCGCTCCACCCGGATGCCACCGCCCAGGTCGGCCAGGCCGGGGAGCAGTCGGGTCAGCCAGGCCCCGACGGTGACGATCACGCGTCGAGCACGGATCTCGGTATCGCCGATCCATACGCGAGGTCGGTCGGGGTCGGGTTCGATCCGGGTGACGGTCCGTCCGGTGAGGACGCGGGCTCCGGCACGACGGGCCTCGTTCACGGCGGCCAGGACGGCCCGTTCGGGCAGGACGACGCCTGCGGCCTCCTCGAACACCCCCTCCTCGTCGTGACGGACACGGTGTCGAGGGTGAAGTTCGGCCAGGTCGGCAGGGGAGAGACGCGCATAGGAGAGTCCGTGCCGTTCCGCGGCGGTGACGGATCCGGCGATCGCCGGGCTCTCGGGGCGGCCGAGCATCAGGGCGCCCGTGCGTACGACGAGTTCGGTGCCGGCGGCCTCTTGGAGCTCGTCCCAGGCACGCCAGGCGGCGCGGACGAGGGGAACGTACTCGGAGCCTTCGAGATAGGCGGTCCGGATGATGCGGGACTCGCCGTGGGAGGACCCCCGGTCGTGGCCGGGGGAGAAGCGTTCGACGCCGATCGCGTCGACACCGTTACGGGCCAGGCGCCACAGGGCCTGGGAGCCCATCGCGCCCAGGCCGACGACGACGGTGTCGGTGTCCAGGCGGGGACTCACGCGATGACCCGGGCCTCGGCCGTCTCACGCGCGTGGAGCGGTGTGCGCGTGTGCCGGCCCGGGAGTGACACGTCCTAGGCGGCGACCGGCTGGCGGTGCGTGTAGTAGTGCGCGGGCTCGGGGATCCGAGCGAAGGGGTTGAGCAGGGCGGCGGCCCCGGCGGGGTCGCTCGCGGGATGCGAGACGGTGCCGCCCTGGAGCAGGTCGTTCCAGAAGAAGCGGCCGTCGCGGCACCAGACGTTGACGTCGCGCATGACGGAGGCGACGGCCATCTCCGAGGTACCGGACCAGTACAGGGGACGGGTGGCCACGGAGGCGAGCTCCTTCAGCAGCGCCGTGATGGCGCGCTGGGCGCAGAAGGCGTGGCGGGGCTTGTGCTTGACCCGTCTGGCGAGTGCCGACTTCGCCCGGGAGGCCCGGGGGTTGTTCAGGCGCCAGTGACTCAAGGTCGTCTCCAGTAAGTGTCGGGTACCGCGGGGTGTGCTGACCGTGTGCGCTTGTTGCGGCCACGACGCCGCGGTGTGAGAGGGGTGTGACGCCTTACGGAGCCGACGGGCCCTTCTCCGCGAAGTTGGTGAGGTGTGAACCAAGTCGTTACCTCGTAGTTATCCTTCGCGTTCCGGATGCTAGCAGCAACCAACCCCATGTAGTCGAGGCTTCAAAGAGTGGTGCATCTCACATCTAACAGATGCGCATCGACCTGTTTGGAATACGAATGTCCATGTCATGTGGGGTTATTCGAACATGCGTTCATGGTCTTGAAGTGGGATATCGGGCCCTTGGTCCCATGTCGGTTGTCGTCAGTCTCACCCGATTCGACGACTCTGGGGCTGTTTTCGATCACTCAGGGTGACTTATTGCCGCTTGTTGGGGATGGGGGCACCTGAGAACGGTCTTTACCAAGGGCGGACCCGCCGCACAGGCGGACATTCCCGTTCGTTTCGCGTTCCTGGTCACCCCCGGTGCGGTGGGCCTTCACCCGCGTGGAGGACACTGGTGGGCGCTCCGAAAGCAAGAGAGAAGTGGCGAAGTGACCCAGACCGAGACATCCGGTGGCAGGACGACAGCAAACGGAGACTCTTCCGCCGAGCCCGTGGGCGGGTCGCGCGCCTGGTTGGTCTGGGGTGTCGCGGTGGGCGGCTACTTCCTGGCGATGCTGCACCGTAACGGTCTGGGGGTCGCGGCCCTGGAGGCCCAGAGCCGGTTCGACGTGGGACCCGCCCTCCTTTCCCTGCTTCCGATGCTCCAGCTGCTGATCTACGTGCTGCTCCAGGTGCCGGCCGGACTGCTCGCCGACCGGCTCGGCCCGCGCTACACCCTGGTCATGGGTGCGATCGCGATGGCCCTCGGGTCGCTCCTCTTCGCCCTCGCCCCGGGGATCGAGGTGGCCGTAGCCGGGCGGTTCCTCATCGGGCTCGGCGACGCGCTCGTCTTCCTCAACGTGATCCGTCTGGCCGCCCTGTGGTTCCCCCGGTCGCGCTACGCGCTGGTCAGCGGGTTGACCGGTGTGGTCGGCGGCAGTGGGCAGGTGGCCAGTGCCGCACCGATGGCCTGGGCCCTCGACAACGTCGGTTGGGTCGCGGCCTTCCTCGCCACCGGTGGTCTCACCGTGCTCATGGCGCTCCTGGTGCTTCTGGTCGTACGGGACCGTCCCGAGGGCGCGGCCGGTCGTTCCACCGTCGCCGAACCCATCTCCGTGTGGGAGGCGCTCAAGGAGGCGTTGAGGGCGGACGGCCCCCGGATCGGGATGGCGCACCACGCGGCCGTCATGGCTCCGTTCACGATGATGATGGTGCTGTGGGGCTACCCGTTCCTCGTGAACGGCCTGGGCCTGGCCGAGGGGACCGCCGCGCTCGGACTCACCGGACTCGCCGCCGGGGCCCTGTGGGTGGCGCCGGTCGCCGGCGCCCTGATCGGACGGCGGCCGGGAGTACGCGTCCACCTGGCCCTGATCTTGGGCGGATCGCTGAGCCTGGGGTGGCTGCTGTTGGTGGCGTGGCCGGGAGGGCCGCCGGTGGCACTGGGGATCACGGTGCTGGCGGTGAGCGCGCTGGGGCAGACCGTCGCGCCCACCATCTCCTTCGACTTCGCGCGCGACGGGATCCCGGCGAGCCGCACCGGGGTGGCCTCCGGTCTCGTCAACATGAGCGGCTTCAGCACCGCGGTCGTCTGCACCGTGGCGGCGGGCCTTCTCCTTCAGGCGCTGCCCGACGAGCCGACCTCCTACCAGTGGGCGTTCACCCCGATGGCGGTCGGCACGACCCTGGCCACGGTGGCGCTGGCGTTCTTCATCCGCGCGCGCTCCCGGAACCTCGCCTCCTGACGGACGGACGATCGAGAGGACCCCATCGGCGGTCGATCGGAGATCCGCACGACCACCGCCGGGCTTGAGATCGTTGAGCGTCACTTGGAGGTGGTCCTCATGGCCGACATCCTGATCCGCGATGTGCCGGACAGTGTTCTACGGGCGATCGACGCCGATGCCAAGAGACAGGGGTTGTCTCGGAGCGAGTATCTGAGGCGTTCTCTGGAGCGGACGGCCCGCTCTTTCGAGGCCTCGGTGACCGTCGGTGACCTCGAACTCTTCGCGGAGGCCTTCTCCGACCTTCAAGACCCGGATGTCATGAAACGAGCCTGGGAATGATCTGGAGGATCGCGCGGTGAAGGTTCGGTCCGATGCTCGCGGACAGAGGACGGCACCGCGCTCCGGGCGTCCTCGTTCTCGTCCCTCGCATCGACGGGGCGCGCTCACGCAGGCTCGGGGTGAGAGGGGGAGGGGCGACGTGGAGGGAGAAGGGAGACCACGCCGACGGCGACCAGCGCGAACAGGGTGCCGAGCAAGGAGCCCACTCCGTTGACCAGCAGGTCGCCTGTGTCCGCCAGTCGGCCGGTCGCCAGGGCCCACTGGCCCGTCTCGATGAGCAGGGAGAGAACGGGGCCGAAGAGCAGGCGGGCCGCCCAGGAGCCGAAGGCGAAGAACGCCGCGACCCCGATCGGTACGAACAACAGGGTGTTGAGGACACGCTCTTGCAGGGCGAGCCCGCCGCTGTGGCCCCAAAGGCCCTCCTGTTCCAGCCGCTCCGCATAGTCCGCCTGCTGTTCCAGTTCCTCCTCGACGAGCGCCACCGTCGGAGGCGACTCCATCCGGTCTCCGTTCACGTCGGTGACGGTCAGCTCTCCCGGCTCCCCGTGGACGAACAGCGCCTCGGTGCCGGGGGTGCCCCATGTGTCGCGCTCCCGTGGGGTGAGCTCCTTGTGGGAGTAGTGGACGGTGCTCCCGTCTTCGAGGGTCACTCCGAAGCTCGCGAGGGGGTCGGGGGCGTCGCCGATGTCCTGGAAGGAGAGGGTGGGGTCCCAGATCACCGAACGGCCCCCCTCGCCGGGCGACAGGTGGGCGGAGAGCGGGGCGATGAGGACCGCTATGTAGAGGGCGCCCGAGAGGAGGGTGAGGGCGCGTATCGGGGGTCGTGCGCGGGCGAGGAACAGCGCCACTGTGAACGACAGGAGGAGGGCCACCGTGACGGTGGTCGGGTTCACGAGGTAGAGAACGGTCCATAGCACCCCGAAAGGCTAGTGCCGAAGTGGGCGGTCTCCCAGGGGCCGAAGCCACTTCGAAGAGCGGATGTCCTCCCATCGGATTTCGGGATCTCCGTTGATTCGATGAGCCCTTTGGGAGGGCGTTTCGAAGGAACGGGTGCTTTATCTGCAATCCCCGATCGTTCGGCGGTGGTGTGCCAGGATCCACTGTGATGTAGGGCCTCCAACGAGGTGGGAGTGTGTGATGTTGTTCCTCTGGTATGGAAAATAAGAGGACACGTTCGGATTGGGGAATCCGTTATCGAATTCTGTCTTGTTCTCTTTCGGTGCGTCGTTATAGTGGTGCTCTCTTCCGAAGCGCGGACGTGTGCGCCACCGTGACGCCTGCCATCGGACCCGAACGGGGGCACCTTTGTCAGACGTCGAGACGCTCGTTTCCCAGGTCCTTCCGTACATCCGGAGCGCGATCGACGCCTACGGGCGGGCGGTGCTCTCACAGACGGGGAAGGTCGCGGCCTCCGGCACCGTGGGCCTCGGGCAGCGGATACTGTCGGCCCTCCTGCGTCGTGGCGGGAAGGACTCGGAGGTCGGTGTCGCGGTCGAGAGGCTCGCCGCGGCGCCGAACGATCCCGCCGCGCTCGGAGACCTCCACGCCCGGATCGGGCGGGCCCTGCGCGAAGAACCGGGGCTGGCGGCGGAACTCTCCGCCATGGTGGAGACGCGGGTGTCCTGGTCGACGGTCTCGGGACACCACAACGTGGGTGTGGGCGGCGACCACCAGGGGCCGATCCACCTGGGCGACAACACCAGCAACGTGCACCACACGGTGCACAACACCGTCCACGAGAGAAAGATCAGTGGTCTTTCGATCGCGGCGCTGGTCCTCGGGCTGCTGGGCTTCCTCATCCTGCCCATCCCCGTCGCCGTCGTTCTCGGGATCATCGCCCTCGTCCAGGTGTTGAGGGCCCCGTCCTCGACACAGCTCGCGGAGACGGGCCGGGCGGGAGGGACCCCTTCCGGCCCCGGCGGCCCCTCCATGTCGCCGGAGGCCCAAGGGTCGATGGCCGGCCCGCCGGTGTCCACGGGCCCTTCCGGCCCCGGTGCCTTTCCACCCTCCCCTACCCCTTCCGGCCCCGGCACGCCCTCCGATACCGGCGCTCACACCGGCCCCTGGACCCCCTCCGCCGGAGGCCCCGGCGCTCCGGCGGACCCTGGAATCGGGGCGTTCCCGCCGCCGCTCCCCGAGCCGGCGGGCGCGGCGGCCTCGTTCACTCCGTCGGCGGCGCCCGCTGCTGCCTTCGCCCCGGCGGCCGGTGGGGGAGGGGCCGCGGCCGGAGGCGGTTTCGCGGCGGCCAAGGCGATCAGTGTGGTCTTCGCGGTGTTCGGGCTCCTGGCGGCCTGCCTGTGGGGCCTGGGCTGGACGGCCGCGGTCGTGGTCCTCGTCGAGGCGGAGACCGTCTCCCAGGCGTCGGGGGACACGGACACCGGGATGTCGGGCACGGAGGACCCCTTCGCCGGCGGGGAGGAGATCTCCCCGGCCGATCTCTGCGAGCCCTCTCCCGGGTACGCGACGGTCTGCACCCTGGAGTCGGGGGACTGCTTCCTCGAACCCGCGGGCACGGAGTTCTACGAGGTGGAGCTCACCTCGTGCGGCGAGGCGCACGACGCCCAGGTGATCGGCTCCTACTCCCCTTCGGGCGAGGTGTGGCCCGGGTGGGGGTCCTTCGACGCCGACATCGACGCGACCTGTGGCCCCATGAGCGAACAGGCCCTGGATCCGGCGTTCACGCCGTCCACGTACTACGTCGGCTACATCGCGCCGAACGAGTCCGCCTGGGACTACGGGATCAGGGAGGCCTTCTGTTACGTGTCCGCCGACGGAGAGTCGTGGACCACGTCCCTCCTGTGGTGACCCCGGGCGGGCCCGGGAGACGCCGAGGGGCGGGACGGTCGTCGGACCGTCCCGCCCCTCGGGCGATGTTCTCCTCCGGTGGCCGCGGGCCTCCGAAGCGTGGAGACTAGAAGGCCTCCTCGGGGACCTCCATGACGCCCAGGTTCACGTTCTGGGCGATCTTCAGCTCGGCGGTCACGCGCGGCAGGAACTGCTCGGCGAAGAAGGTCGCGGCGGCGATCTTGCCGGTGTAGAAGTTCTTGTCGTCCTCGTCGGCGCCGTCGATGCTGTTGAGGGCGACCTCGGCCTGGCGCAGCAGCAGCCAGGCCAGGACCACGTCACCGAAGGCGAAGAGCAGGCGGACCGAGTTCAGGCCGACCTTGTACAGCTCGCGGGAGTCCTCGGCGGAGCCCATGGCGTGGCCGACCATGATCTCGACCATCTTCTCGACGTCGCCGAGGGCCTTCAGCAGGAGCGCGCGCTCCTCCTTCAGGCGGCCGTTGCCGGCCTCGCTCTCGGCGAAGGCCTTGATCTCGGCGGACAGCTTGCCGATGGCCTGGCCGCCGTTCTTCACGATCTTGCGGAAGAAGAAGTCCTGGGCCTGGATCGCGGTGGTGCCCTCGTAGAGGGTGTCGATCTTGGCGTCGCGGATGTACTGCTCGATCGGGTATTCCTGAAGGAACCCGGAGCCGCCCAGGGTCTGGAGGGACTCGGCGAGCAGCGCGTAGGAGCGCTCCGAGCCGACACCCTTGACGATCGGCAGCAGGAGGTCGTTCATGGCCTCCAGCTCGGTGACGTCCTCGCCCTTGGACTTGGCGACCTGGATCGCGTCCTGCTGGGTGGCGGTGAAGATGACCAGCGAGCGCATGGCCTCCACGTACGCCTTCTGCGTCATGAGGCTGCGACGCACGTCCGGGTGGTGGGTGATGGTGACCTTCGGGGAGTTCTTGCTCCCGGCGAGGTCGTTGCCCTGGACGCGGTTCTTGGCGTACTCCAGGGCGTTGAGGTAGCCCGTGGAGAGGGTGGCGATCGCCTTCGTCCCGACCATCATGCGCGCGTACTCGATGATGAGGAACATCTGACGGATGCCGTCGTGCTTGTCACCGACGAGGTAGCCGATGGCGGGGTGCTTGTCGCCGAAGGTCAGCTCGCAGGTGGTGGAGGCCTTGAGGCCCATCTTGTGCTCGACGTTGGTCACGTAGGCGCCGTTGCGCTCACCGAGGGAGCCGTCCTCGTTGACCAGGTACTTCGGCACGAGGAAGAGCGAGAGGCCCTTGGTGCCGGGGCCGGCGCCCTCGGGGCGCGCCAGCACCAGGTGGAAGATGTTCTCGGTCATGTCCTGCTCGGCCGAGGTGATGAAGCGCTTCACACCCTCGATGTGCCAGGTGCCGTCGCCCTGGTCGACGGCCTTGGTGCGGCCGGCGCCGACGTCCGAGCCGGCGTCGGGCTCGGTCAGCACCATGGTGGCGCCCCAGCCGCGCTCGATGGCCTGCTCGGCGAACTTCTTCTGCGCCTCGTTGCCCTCGGAGTGGAGGATGCTCGCGAAGCCGGGGCCCGCGGAGTACATGTGGATGGAGGGGTTCGAGCCCAGGATGAGCTCGGCCGCGGACCAGACGAGGGAGCGGGGGGCGCCGAGGCCGCCGAGCTCCTGGGGGAGGTCGAGGTTGTACCAGCCGGCGTCCATGTAGGCCTGGTAGGACTTCTTCAGGCTTTCGGGGATGGCGACGGTGTTGGTCTTGGGGTCGAAGACCGGCGGGTTGCGGTCCGCGTCCTCGAAGGACTCGGCGACGACACCGGTGGCGAGACGGTTGATCTCGTCCAGGATGGTGCGCGCGGTCTCCTCGTCCAGCTCCTCGAAGGGGCCCTGGCCCAGCAGGTCCTGGCGCCGGAACAGCTCGAAGAGGTTGAACTCGATGTCGCGCAGGTTGCTCTTGTAATGCGTCATGGACAGCTCCGCTGTGTCCCTTGCCGCGGTGTCTGTACACGCGGATCTACCGACTAGTAACAAGTCAATGTTACTACTGAGTAGCCCCCGGCGCCAGTAGCGAGGTGCGCGTGTGACGCCAAGTACGCGTCAAAAGTGCGAAAGTAAGGAAAGTGCAACTTTCGGACATCCGTGACGATCGGCATCGGTCGTGCCGAAAAGGGGGCCGGGCGGTCCGGAGCCGTCGGGACCTGCCGGACCGCACCTCACCCTGTTATCTACCCTCGTTCGCCGGAGCCCACCGGGATCAGGGAGAGCACCGTCCGGTCGATCCCGTCCAGGTGCAGCAGCGCGTTGGCCGCGTCGTCGGCGAACCCGGAGACCACCAGGGACCGCAGCCCCAACGCCGTGGCGCACAACGACAGGTTCTGCGCCACGTGACCGCACTCTTGGAGCAGCAGGCGCAGCGCCCTCTGCCCGTACCCCTCGCGCAACCGGCCCAGGTCTCCGACCAGCACCACCAGGGCGCCCAGGCCGTCGGCCACCACGCCGGGCCGTCCGTCGGCCTCCGCGCGCAGGAAGGGGGAGAGCTCGATGAGCCGCTCCACGTCCGCGGGGCCGTCCGCCCTCAGTAGCCGGTGCCCTTCCGCACGGTAGCGGTAGGTGCCGGCCTCCAACCCCTCCACGTGACGGACCAGCACCCACACCTCCGTGGCGTAGGCCGCACCCGGCGAGGGGTGCGTACGCGGGGGGCGATGTCGTCCCGTCCGTCCGCCCCGGGTACGGCTGAGACCGGCGGAGTGCCCGAGCAGGTCGGAGAGCTCGGACAGGTCCATCCGAGACGAGAGGTCCCCGTGGGCGCTCTCACGCTCGGCCAGAGCCTCGCCCAACGTCATGGTCAACGGCCCGGGCTCGGGCAGTTCCACGACCGGGGCCGCCAGAGCCCCGGGGCGTTCGCCCTCCGGCGCCACCTCCCGAGGGGCGTGCTCGCCCGCCATCGTTCCGGGAAGGTACTTGCCGGCCTCCAGGTACACCCGATCCGGGGCGCTCACGCCGGGCTCGAAGTAGTCGCCCGGCGGCTCCCAGCGCGGGTAGGACAACGACAGCAGCCAGGAGATCCGACGCTCGTCGTCGATGTCCAGGCCGAGCCGGTTGCAGGTCATGTGCAGCAGCGACCACATGATCCGATCGATGCCGTTGGCCAACCCCTCCTCCGCGTCGATCCGACGCAGCCGGTCGACCGTCGCGCGCATCTCCCGGTGCCACAGATGGTGGGTGGACGACCCCTCGCCCGCCACCAGCCGCTCCACCTTCGGTCGACGCTGCAACCAACGAGAGGGGGAGGCGTGGAAGAGCCGTTCCGCCTCCGACCGGGCCCGGGCGTCACCACGCGCCACCTCCGCCGAGAAGTCCCAGGTGGAGTGGTAGCCGCGCGCCTGGCGGACCGCCTCCACGTCGTCGAACCCCAGCGCCCCGAACGCCAGGGTGGCGAGGTCGACCGCCACCACCTGACGCTGCCCGGGCTGGGGGGCCGAGCGCAGGACCGCCAGGGAGATCCTGGTGCTCGCGCAGAAGAAGTCCTCACAGACCTCCAGGGCCCGGGGGCCGCCGTAGCGTTCGGTCTCGGGTTCGTAGATCGCCTCCAGCACGTCGCCGTCGGTGTGCCACCGCTCCGGGTCGGCCTGGGGCAGATCCGAATAGTAGGAGTCGCGGTCCAGTTCCAGGGCGCTCGCCGAGGTCTCCTTGGCCAGGACGCGCATGCGTTCGGCGAAACCCGCCACGGCGTCGGGGTCGGCGTTGAGGAAGCGGGCGCGAACATGCGGTCCGCCGTCCCAATAACGCAGGTAGAACCAGTCCTCGGCGTGACCGCCCTCGACCAGCTCCCGCGCCGCCGGGGCGAGGTGTTCCAGGAGGAAGGAGTCGATGTCGGCACGACCGCGGTGCAGGTGGACGTACACGGCCGACCAGGTGCGGGTCATGGGGCCTCCGGGGGATCGGCGTCGACGGGGATGTCCATGTAGGTGCCGCGTTCGGCGCGCACCCACAGTTGGTAGGCGGGGGTCTGCCCGGGCTCCAGCCCCAGGACCGCCCCCCATTCCTCCTCGGCGTAGTTGCGCATGGGGCGGGCGCACAGCCCGGTGGCGGCGGCACCGAGGCACCCCCATTGGGCGATCCAGCCGAGAAGGGTGTGCAGGATCGGTTCGGCGTGCCGGCCGTGGGCGCGTGCCCACGAGGGGAAGTCCACGGCGAGAGTGTGTCCGAGCGTGGCGGAGAAGTTGGTCTCCCCGGTACGCGGGACCTCGCGCTCGGGGCCCGCGCCGCCGTCGGGGGCCAGTTCGCGTACCACGCGGTCGTCGACCCGATCCTCGCGCAGGGCGTGCCGGTACAGGCGTGGCGCCCCGGCCGTCCCGGCGGCCGAGTGGACCTCGGCGAGCGCCGCGACCAGCGACGACGTCACCCCGTCTCCCTCCTCGGGGGAGACGTGGGCACTGGTCACCAGGTTGGCGGTGGAGACCCCGCTGGTGCGCTCGTCCAACCAACGGCGGAGGGAACGTCCGGGGCGTGCCGCGACGGAGGCCGTGCGCGCCGTCGCCTCCGATGAGAGCTCCACCGTTCCAGCCGTCCCCGCCCCTTCCGAGGGCTCCAGGGTGAGCGCCGCGCTCGGTTCCATGCCCTCGGGCAGGAAGGGGGCGGCGTCGACGCAGGCGGGATGGGCCGGACCCACGTGGGTCCGGGGCGCCAGCCCCGCCCTGGTCAGGGTCAGTCCCAGGGTGGCCAGGAGATGGCCGCCCTCCAGGAGGGCCAGCGAGGGCCGCAGTCCGCCGTATTCGGGCGGATAGCGTCCGTGGTCCACCGCTACGACCACGCGGGCCCCGGCCAGCGCCGTCTCCGGATCGTCGGGTGCTCCGGAGTCGGTCAAGGGCTGGAGCGCGTGCGACAGCGGATCGACGCGCAGACACCAGTCCGTTCCGTGCCGGGGCAGGAGGAACAGGTCGGCTCCGAAGAGCCCCCGGGGCGACGGGTAGGCGCGGTGCACCGGGTAGCGGTCGGCCGCGGAGAGGCGCCGGACCCGCACCGCCTCGACGCAGGCGGCGAGCAGCCGCCGGCCCGAGGTCCACGACCCGCCGAGGTCGGGACCGGCGGCGTCGACCGCGCGGAGCGGGGCCAGGGCCGGCGACACCGGACGGACCTGCCCCGGAACCGGCCGGGCCAGGCCGTTCGAGATCTCTTCGCCGAAGAACAGTGTCTCCACGGCGGCCACGTCCTTGGCGTACGACTGCCGGTGGAAGTGCGCGAGCGCCTCGGCGCGGCCCCGCCCTTCGGGACCGCCGGTCGCGGCGATCACGGGAACGGATGCGGGATCGGGTACACCTCGCCGGGCGTCTCCCACGGGATCCCCCCTTCGATCAGCTCGGAGGCCCGCGTCAGCCGCTCCAGGGAACGAATGCGCAGATGGGTGTGGCCGAAGGTCATCGGCAGGGCGCCGGGCACGATCACCTTCACCGAGTGCGCGCCCACCGCCTCGGTATAGGGGGCGCCGCTCTGGTCCACGACGATCACGTCCAGGCCGAGCGCGTGCACGGCCGCCAGACGTTCGCGCAGTACGGCGGCCAGGTCGACGCCGGCGAAGGACGAGGGCCGACCGGCGACGAGTTCGTCCATGCCGACGACGCCGGCCGGGCGGCGCAGGAACTCCCACATCGGTCGGGCCTCCCAGAGACCGAACACGCCGGTGTGGTCCTCCAGGGTCCGAATGAGCGTGAAGTCGTCGAGCATCGGCCGGCAGCGCTCCACGGACACCGACTCCCGCATCCGCACCCACTTGGGGTACATCAGGGCGTTCGTGGCGGTCTCCTCGACGGCCGCCATCAGCGCCCGTCGAGGGTCGAGGTGGGTTCCGGTGGCCAGACTCAACGCGGGCGCGAGCCCTTCGCGCACCGCCCCCTCCTCGGCGGTGACCATCGCCAGGACGGTCGGAACACCCAGGTCGGAGGTGATGTCGAGCAGGGACAGCTCCAGGCCGCGCTCGGTGATCAGGTCGGTGAGGTGGTTCAGGTCCGGGTCGTCGACGCCCTCGATCCGGCGTGGTCGGGTGCGCGAGTACCAGGTGAGCAGGAAGGCGTCCCGTTCCACCACCTCGAACAGGCCGTACAGGACGGCCTCGGCCGGGGAACCGCCCACGGCGCAGCCGTTGGAGGACTCGTACAGGAAGCGCTCCTCGCGCGGTCCGGCGTGCCAGTAGGCGACGTGTTCGGGCACCAGGACGCGGCGGCGTTCCCGGGTGGACCAGCCCCACACCCAGGTGGTGGGGGTGGCCGGTGTGTAGGGGACCGGGTCGAAGGAGGGATGGCCGTACCACTCCTCCTCGTGGAGCCCCAGCAGGGCCGGGTCGACGGCGTCCGAGGCCAGCTCCGCGTAGGAGCCGCGCACGGTGGGTGTTCTCGACAGCCGACGCCCGCCGGTCACCCGTTCCACGCCTTCGAGGAGGGCGGGGACCTCGCTGTCGGTGAACCGGGTGGAGCGCCCGTAGCCGCCCTCGCGGGACGTGCGTCCTGGAGCGACGGTCTCACAGGTCACGAGGGCCAGTGGGGACTCCTCGTCCCGGTACATGTGGGCGGCGGGGCCGAACCGGAAGTCGAGCAGTCTCTCGCGCAGGACCTCGCGGTCCATCCTTCGAACACGCAGGGAGTCGCCGACCGTCGGCGCGGGTGTTTCCAGGCCGAGCGGGTCGGTGTCGTCCGCGCCCGCGCTCTCGTCACCGTTCCGAGGGCAGTGGTCGCAGTGCGGATGGGGGACGAAGCGGTGCCGGGTCAGGGTTCCGTCCCGGCGGTCCAGGGCGATCAGGGACAGCCGGAGGTCGGTCGGGTCGGTGGCGGTGACCAGCGCGTCGAACACCCCCTCCCACAGGTCGAGGAGGCCGTCGGGGGTCGGCCGGTGGACGGCCGTCTCGCCCTCGACGTCGTACCGCCAGAGACCGGCGCATCGCGCGCAGCCGCTCGCGCCGTCGGGGGTCCAGGGGCCGAGGAAGAGCAGCGGTCCACCCGTCGCGGTGTGCAGGATCCCTCCGTCGACCGGGAACTCGCGCGGGTGGTCCAGCGTGGCGCCGACCGGGAGCGCGTTCGCGTCGTCGGGGCGGGGCGGGATCGTTCCTCGAGTGTCGGCCACGGGGACACGTCCTAGCTCCATGAGGCCACCGCCGAGTGCACGCCGAGGTCGCGGAGCCGGTCCGCGCCCTCCGGAGCGGACAGGCGCACCGCGCGTGTCCCGAACGCCCAACGGGCGAGGTCGGAGAGCGTCCGCGAAGTGCCGCCGCCGCAGGCGTCCAGGGGTGGCCCTGGAGGCTCCTCGGCGAGTCGGGCCGAGGCGACCGCGCGGAGCAGCGCCTCCTGGACGGCGGTGTCGGGGTGCGGGGCCACGCCCTCGCCCGAGAACGCGTCCTCGGTCTCCGGGAGCACCCGGGCGCGGTGGAGCCCGTCGTCCGTGGCGTGGACGACCAGGCTCGCGGTCACACCCAGTCGCAGGGTGAGCGCGGCCCACAGACGGCGGGAACCGGGGGAGAGATCGGGCGCGGCCACGTCCTTCCAGCGCTCCCCGGGCATGCGCAGGGCCAGGTCGGCCACGGCCGCGCCGATCGCGGTCTCGGGCGTCAGCCCCAGCCCCAGGCCCACCGGGGCGGCGGAAGGGAGCCACACCTCGGGGCGCAGGGCACGGAGCAGGGCGTCCAGACGCGCCTCGGCGGTGGTGGGGCCGCAGCCGACCACCGTGCCGGAGCGGGCCAGACCCACCGGGAGTTGGGGCAGCGAGCCGGGGCGCGGCTCGGCCACCGGGCCGAACACCCGGTCCCACAGGTGGGTCACCGAGTCCAGGAGGGCGGGCACCTCGGGGGGCTCGGCCGCTTCCCACACGGGGACCGGGCCGGTGGCCTCGGGGTTCAGCGGGGAAAGGACCGAGAACACGCGCGGTTCGCTGACGAGCTCGTCCGTGGTCACCATGAACTCCGCGTCCTCGGCGGGCGCGGCGTCCTCGGCGTCCCTGGCCACGTGGGCCACCAGGGCCAGCGCCAGTTGGGCGCAGACCAGGGTGTGGACGAGCCGGGACGCGCCCTCGTCCGGGGCGGTGCCGTTCGCGGTCTCCTTTCGGGAGGCGAACCATCTCCGCAGCGGCGCGACCAGGTCCGGGCCGGCCGACCGATCACGGGGACCGGACAGCCACAGGCCGCCGCCCGAGGCGATCAGGTGCTCGGCGGGTTCGCCCTCGGCCGGCTCCCACCGGGTGGTCAACAGAAGGGGGCTCTCCGGAGCGTCCTCGGGGTCGACCCGGACCGTGCCGACGCCGGCCCTCACCAGAGCGCGCGCCGCCTCGGCGGCCAGCTCCGGGTGGGACGAACGGACACGGACCGTGCCCTCGCGCAGCGCCGCCAGCGCGGCGTGCGGGCGGCGGGTCAGGGACTCCAGATGCGGGTAGGCGGCCCGTTCCGCCGGGTCGAGGTCCTCGGGCTCGGGTTCGAGTTCGCGGAGGAAACCGTGCTCCTCCAGTTGGTCGAGGATGCTCGCCAGGAAGGGACGGCCGCGTTCGGGGAAACCGCCCAGGAGGGTCTCCCGTTCGAAACCGGCGCGCAACGTCGGCTCCAGGGCGCGCCACACCGTGTCGGCCCGGGACCCCCGGACCACGACGGCGGTGGCGCCCATGCTCAACGCCACCCCCTCCTCGGCGAGGGAACGCGCGCGCACGGCGCTCTTGAGACGGACGGGGTTCGTGGAGGGCTCAGACATCGCCGTCACCCCTCCACGGCAGGGTCGGCCGCAGCTCGGGGTCCCGACTCTGGTGGTCGACGACCCTGCGGACCGTCTCCTCCCAGGACTCGCCCACCACCTCTTGGGCGGCCTCGGTGAGCAGGTACGCCACCGAGTAGCGCTGGATCGGCGTCACGCCCATCAACGGAAGGAGGTCGAAGAAGCAGTTGATGACGAAGCGGAACGCGGCGAACCCGTGCCCGTCACCGAGCCGGGTGAAGTCCAACTTGCGGAACTCACGGTGGAAGTCGCTGTAGGAACGCTCGTCGGAACCGCTCCACCGCACGCCCACGTCGTCGCCGAGCCGGGCCGCGGTCTCCTGCCGTTCGGGGTGCGGAAAGGGCAGGATGTGTCCCTGCCGGGCCAGCGCGACCGCCTCGGGCAGCCAACGGTCGACCCAGGTGCCCCAGGCCTCGGCGTAGGGGTCGGCGCCGTCGCCCTCGTGGATCCCGCGCAGGGTCGCCACCAGGTTCTCCCGCTGCCCTCGGTAGGAGGCGGCCAGCCGTTCCTGGGCCCGCCCTTCGGAGTCCGACCAGTGGAAGTACTCCTTCCAATGCGACAGGAACGCCTGGTAGCCGGACCTGAGCCCCCACTCGGGGTAGCGCGTGGCGATCGCGCCCATCCCGGAGAACACGTTCGCCGTCACCGCGCTCCGGCCTCCGCGTCCGTCGACCTGGTCGGCGACCCGGTCCAGGCCGTCGGTGAGCACCCGGCCCTTGAGCGCGATCGCCTCGGGGCCGCGCAGGAACGTGTCGACGGGATCGCCGGGCAGGCGGAGCACGGAGTTGTCCGGTGTCAGAGGGGAGTAGGGGCCCTCCACCAGCTCCAACCGGCCCATGCTCCGGGAGAAGCCCTCGTATTCGGCGGGGTCCAGCACCCTTCGCGAGGGGTGTCGTTCCACGAAGGCGGAGAGCCGTCGTTCGGCCCGGTCGGCCGCCTCGGCCACCGCCTCGGGGGATCCGTCCAGGTAGAGCACACAGTGCGGGCCGAGCCGCCAGTGCAGGTGGAGCCACGCGGCGGTGACCCCTTCCCTGGCGGCGGCCTCGCGCGCGGCGGGCACGAGACAGTCGCCCAACAGCGCGCTCTTGTCGCTGTCGTAGTAGGTCACTCTGAGTCCGACGGTCAAGGGGTCAGCCTCGCTTCGCCTGGGGGTTCTCTGGGGGACGCACGGTTCCGGGGGCGCCGGGGACCGTGGAGAGTTCGAGGAAGACCTCGGCCGCGTGCCGACCATCGGGGCTGTCGACCCCCGAGGTGGCCGGGTGCGGGGACAGTTCCTCCGCCATCAGGGTCGGGCCCAGATGGGCCAGCCGTTTGGCGGCGGTCGTGGTGTGCAGCCGGCTCAGGAAGTCCACGTGCTGCGGTTTGGGGGCCATGGCCCGCTCCAGCGGACCGAGCCTGGACCCCTGGAGGGGCCGGACGAACACCTCGTCGGGCAGCCCCCGACGCAGACGTTCGACGTTCACCCGCCGGTACAGTCCGGCCGGTGACTCGCCGTCGCGGGCGGTGAACATCGACGTGTCCAGGCCCCAACGGCGACGGAAGAGGGTGAGCGAACCGAAATCGATCCTCGGCGCCTCACCCGTCCCGTTCCGCTCGGTCCATCGTTCGTGCAGGTCGATGCTGAGATCGCCGAAGGAGAAGAACGGGGAGTCCGCCACCATCGCCACGAGCATCTCGTCGTAGGGCAGCGCGTGGGGGACCAGGAAACCGGTGTAGACCGGGTCGATCCCGGACCCGTCGGACCGGACGAGACGGAGCCCGTTCGGTGTGTGGACCAGGGCGAGGTCGCGGGTGGCCGGACCGGGGGACAGGGTCGGCTCGTCGCGCAGCGCCACCTCCTCCCCGGCCAGGGCCGGGGACAGGTTGGCGTTGAAGCCCAGGGCCGACCGCATGTGCACGGTGTCGGAGTCCTCCGGCCCGAGCCGGCCCACGTGCTCGGCGACCCGGGCGCGGACCTCTTCCGGCAGGTGCCCGAGGAAACGGCTGAAGTAGCGTGCCCGACCGCCGTAGACGTGGTTGATCACCAGACGGTCGTCGTGCTCCGTCCGCTCCGAGGTCAGGGCCTGGCCGAACACCGCGAAGGAACGGCGGGCGAGGAACTCGCGTTCGGGCAGCAGCGACGCCACCTCGTCCACCGTCGCCGGGTCGACCTCCATCCGCTCCGCGTCGGAACGTCCCAGCCCCACCAGATGGTCGACCGCGCGAGCCCGCGCGGCCAGCACCCGCCGCAGACCCTCGTCCGCGTCGGCCAGGGCGGCGGGGTCGCCGCCCATGAGCCGTTGGGTGAGGGGGAAGGCGGCCCGGGCGTGCTGGGCGAAGGCGTCCAGGTCGGAGCAGCGTCCGCCCCGCCCGTAGTGGGCCACGAACACCTGCTCGAGGGCGCCGGAGAGCACGCGCTGATCGTCCAAGGCGAACAGCAACGGCATCAGTCGTTCCAGGTCGGCCGACCACCGTCGCGTCACGGGGCGCTCCACCGGAACACCTCGCGATACCAGACAGTCCTCCACCACCGGCGAGGTCGCCGAGCCCTCGACACCCACCGCCGACGACCACACCGTCTGGAGCCGACGCACACCACGGGCGCGTTCGGCCCCGTCGGCCTCGGCGAAACCGGACAGGACCTCTTCGGTGGCGTCGAAGGCGGAGGCCACCCGTTCGGCCGTCGCGCCCGGCAGGCTCCGGGCCAGTTCGTGCCAGCGGCGCCCGTACCCGGGCGACTGCTCGGGCGCGGGTGCCCAGGGCACCAGGACCCCGACGTCGACCAGCCGCTCCAACACGGACGGCACCTGCTCCGGGGCGTACCCGAGGTCGGCGGTGACGGCCTCGCACAGCAGGTCCCAGCGCACCGGCGTGGCCGCCCTCTTCTCCAGGGCCTCGACGAACCGTCCCCGGGCCCCGGTCAACGGGAGTCGGACCTCCTCCTCGCCGAACGCCTCGGCGCGCAGCCCGGAGGAGGGCGGTGTCCAGCGACGACGGCGCACCACGAGCAGAGGGCCGCCCTCGGCGTCGGTGATCCGTCGGGCACCACCGGTCAGCACCCACTCCAGCCCGGGGCGGGCCTCGGGGTCGGCGGCCAGCGCGCGACCGGCCTGGCGGATCAGCAGTCGTCGCAGATCCGCGTGGGGAGAGGGGGAGAGGGGGCCGCCCGCGAGACCGGGGGAGGAGGGCTCCTCCAGATCGTCGAAGTGCACGGCCGTGTACAGCGAGTACGGGCTGACCTTCAGCGTGGAGCGCGAGAAGTACCGCACCAGCGACGCCTCGGCCTTGCGCATCCGCTTGTCCGGATCGGCGTCGGTGGCGGCCCGCGCCGCCACCGCCCGATGCAGATCGGCGCTGGACAGCGCGGTCGAACGGTCCACGTACGGATGACGGGACCACTCCGCCAGGACGGCGCGCTCGGCGCTCAGGGCGGCCTCGTGACCGTCGTCCATACGTGCGGCCGCGGCCTCGGATCGTCGCCGACTCTCCGTCCACTCCGCCAGGCCGGGCACCTCGGCGGTGACCGGATGCCCGTACAGGGTCGGACGCGGTGGGCGACGGTTGAACACCGCGCGTTTGGCAGCCAAGGCCTCGCGTCGATGGCCCTCCCGACCCGGGCCGCCCTCGTCCAGAGTGGGAGCGGCCCGGTGCAGTGCCTCCAACAGGTCCTCGCGAAGCCGCTCGCGCGCGTGTTCCTCCTCGACGAGGGAACGCGCCAGAGCGCCGTCCTCCCGGGCCCCCTCGTCGGACGCGCGCAACCACCGATGGGGGTACAGGTTCACTCGGGAGACCAGGTAGGGGCCCTCCACCAGGGTGAACGAAGGCGTGCTCAACCCTTGGCCTCCGTGCCCTCGTCCTCCCGCTCGGAGGTCTCCGCCCGGCGCTTGGCCGAACCGAAACCGCGCGGCTCACGTTCGGAGGCCCACCGGAACCAGCGCAGCGCGACCACCGTGCCCACCAGCGACCAGGCCGACAGCAGCCAGACCGACGGCCAGTCCCAGACGGGACCCGCCTCGGAGAGCGAACCCTGGATCAGCACGGTGAGCGGACGGCCGGGCAGCAGGTCGACCACGGCGCTCACCGCGTCGCCCAAGGGCAGGATGACGAACCCTCCGGCCAGGAAGGCGGCGGGGAAGAAGATGCCGTTCACCATGGGCACCGCCGCGTCGGCGTTGGGCGGCAGCAGGGAGACGGCCGCCCCCAACGGAGCCATGCACACGAAGCCGAGCATCAACGCGACCAGTAGTTGCGGGATACGCGCCGGGTCGATGGTCACACCCATACCGAGCAGACCGATGGCGGTGACCACTCCCAGCACGATCACGGCGGTGAGCAGCGTGTTCACCAGATAGGCGCCCATCACCGTCGCCGGACTCACCGGGGTGGTGCGGAAACGCTTGAACAGACCGTGGTGGCGTCGGATCGCCAACCCGATGGCGACGTTGGCGAAGGCCACCGACATCAGGGCGAACCCCAGAATGCCGCCGAAGCTCAGATTGGCCTGGGTGATCTCGTGCTCGCCCACCAGCCGGATCTCGTCGGCCTGGGAACGGAACGCCAACCCGAAGCCCACGTAGAACATCACCGGCATCGCCACGATGAACGCCAAGGTGATGGGGGAGCGCCAGAACTCCTTCAGCTCCCCGTCCACGTGCAACAGGAAACTGCTCGGACGTCGCGTGCGGGGCGAGCGGCGGGCCCCGGCCTCGGTGGTGCTCATTCGGACCTCTCCGTCTCGGGTCGCCGGTTCTCCAACATCGCCACGTAGGCGTCGTCCAGACTGGGCGGAACGATCGTCAGACCGCTGATGCGCGTCCCCTCGTCCCGGGCCCAGGTCTGCACGCGTTCGACCACGGCGTCCTGGTCGTCGGTCTGGATGCGCGCGCGACCGTTGACCAGCGCGGCCCCCTCGGGCAGGCGTCCATCGACCCCCTCGGGAACGGCGAACTCCACCACGGTGAAGGCCGACGAGTCCCGGACCAGCTCGTCCGGGGTGCCCGAGGCGATGAACTCCCCGTCGCGGATCACGTCCACGCGGTCGGCCAGTTCCTGTACCTCGGCCAGGTCGTGCGAGGTCAACACGACCGTGGTGCCGCTCTCCCGGAGACCGGCGACCAGCGCGCGGATCCGACGTCGGGAGACGGGGTCGAGCCCGGTGGTGGGCTCGTCGAGGAAGAGGAGTTCGGGGCGGCCGGTCAGGGCCAACGCCAGGTCGAGACGGCGGCGCTGACCATCGGAGAGGGAGCGGACCAGAGCGCTCCTCTTCTCGGTGAGCTCCACCTGGGCGAGCGCCTCGTCGACGTCGAGAGGGTCCGGGTAATAGGAGGCGTGCCGGCGCACGATGTCGCGGACCGACAGGCCCGGCTCCAACATGGTCTGCTGGAGCACGACGCTCATCCTGGTGCGGAGCTCGGCGAAGTCGCGCCGGTTACCGGGATCGAGGCCGAGTACCTCGACGGTGCCCGAGGTACGACCGCGGTGCCCCTCGAGGATCTCGATCAGCGTCGTCTTGCCCGCCCCGTTGGGGCCGAGCAGCGCCGCGATCCGTCCGGCGGGTACCCGGTAGGAGATGCCGTGGAGCACCTCTCCCTTCCCATAGTCCTTGGTGATGTCCGTGGCGTTGATCGCGTACACGTGCGGCCCTCGTCCTGCTTCTTCTGGGGGCGTGGGGGACGGTGAGAGGGGGCGACCCCGACGGAAGCGGGGTCGCCCTTGGAGAAGGTCAGCCGCACGATCCCGACGAGCAGCAGCTGCTGGAGCCGCAGCACGAGGTGGAGGTGCAGGAGCTGGAGCCACTGGTGGCGCCGGTCTCCGGGACGGCGACCGCCTCGCGGACGCTCATCACCTCCATGTCGTCGAAGTCGAGCTCGGGCA
Organism: Nocardiopsis sp. LDBS1602; assembly: GCF_035818715.1. NCBI lineage: Bacteria > Bacillati > Actinomycetota > Actinomycetes > Streptosporangiales > Nocardiopsidaceae > Nocardiopsis > Nocardiopsis sp. LDBS1602. The sequence continues at coordinate 171,585 of NZ_JAYLVW010000010.1, forward strand.
GGTCGATAACAGCGGTTTCCTTGGTGGCCATCGGGCACCTTCTTCTGGACGGGGGAAGGGGATGTGGGCGCGATACAACCGGTGCGCCCATGGAGAATTCACGCTTTCCCGTGAGAGAGCGCGAATTCCGTCTGGGGTTGTGTGGGGATGGTGAAACGGGGTACGGAGGTTGGTCCGTGTCGTGTGCGGGTCAGCCGCAGGAGCCACCGGAGCAGCAGCTGCTGGAGCCGCAGCACGAGGTGGAGGTGCAGGAGCTGGAGCCACTGGTGGCGCCGGTCTCCGGGACGGCGACCGCCTCGCGGACGCTCATCACCTCCATGTCGTCGAAGTCGAGCTCGGGCAGGTCGATCGCGGGTGCCGTCGAATGGGGCATCAGGACCTCTTTGTCGGTATCTGCCAATCGGATCCCCCGGGAGAGAAAGAAAGTAACATGTAAGTTCGCAGGTCGATAGAGGTTGTATTGATCCTTTTCTGGAACGTGGCCTTCGGTTCTTCTACGTGTTACCGAGGGAACTACGAGAAACAAAAGTGGGCTCTGGTCCCATAAGAGACCAGAGCCCGTTCTATTCGACATTCCGTGATCAGCAGGCTCCACGACCCGCGGTCGTGTCGCACACCCCCTGGCCATCGGTCCAGGTCAGGGAGTCACGCGCGTTTCCGCCGAACGGCCGTGTCACGCTCACGTGCGTTCCGTGACCGGAATCCTCGGCCAACCAGACGCGCACTTCCTCGCCGCCGGCCCTGAACACGTAGAACGGATGCGGCACGGGAGAGCGTCCGCTTCCCGGATTGGTCCACCAGGTCGCCCCTTGGGCCTTGGAGACGTCCACGAACAGGCAGTCGTACGAGGTCCCGCCGAAGGCGCAGGTGCGGGGCTCGGCCCCGCCATAGCGGTTCACCGACGGGTCCGAGGTGATCCCGGTGTTCATCGCGCGCCAGTACATCGTGTCGCAGTCTCCGCCGCGGCAGGCGTTCCAGTCCGCCCACGCCCGGGCGCGGGCGTCGGGGGCGGCGGCCCCGCCTTCGAGGGCGGCGCAGTACTTGTTCACGATGTAGGGCACCACGAAGTCGGAGACCCACACCGAGTCGATGGCCTCGCCGGCGGTGTTGTTCGTGCCCAGGCCGGCCGAGTCCATCTGCCACAGGCCCACGCCGGGGTTGAAGAACAGCCCGTCGCGTCCGGCGGGATCGTAGAGGCCGGACTGGTTGTCGTAACGGGACAGGGTCATCGGCGAGGGCGGAAGCGGGGAACTCGCCGACACCTCCGGCCAGACCGGGGCCAGGGCCAGGGCGGTGGCCGATTCGGAGGTGATGGAGCAGGAGGCGTCGGCGGCGGCCCGTTCCGCCGCGCTCCTGGCGGCGGCCAGGGGCTCGGCCCCGAAACTCAACGGGCCGGGAGGGATGGCGGTGGCGGCCAGCTTGTCGTTCAAGGCCTGACGGTCGGCGGCCTCACGCTCGGCGGGGGTGTCGGCCGGAGTGGGCACGAAATCGGGGGTGTCGGCCAAGGCGGTCTGCGGCGCGTAGAGCAGCGCGGCCGCGGCCAGGGCGGTGAGTGTGGTCAGAGCGCGTCGCAGGCGTCGCGGTCGGGGGGTCTTCACGGATCCACCTCTTGAGCGGGTTCGAGGGGAGAAGGAACACCGACCGGAGCACTGTCGGCGGTTTTCTTCATGGGCGTGTGACTCGGAGGAAAGTTACAACCGTTCCCCGAAGCCCGACAAGACCCCTCGCCGCGGCGCCCCGGACTCTCACCTCAAGGACAGGAGAATGTGTCCTCCTCCTCGTCGGGACGGGCCTCTCCGCCCTTGCCGCCCTCTCTTCGCGCGCGCCGACGCTCCCTGACCCGGGCCACCACGAACCAGACGCACGCCACCGCGACCGCCCCCAGGACCACCTTGGATCCGATCCCGACGTACCCCTCCACCAGGTGCCACCGCTCGCCCAAGTGGTAGCCGAGCAGGATGAAGAGCGTGTTCCACAGGGTGCTGCCCAGAGCGGTGAGGAACAGGAAGAGGGGCGGGTTCATCCGCTCGATCCCGGCCGGGATCGAGATGAAACTACGGAACACCGGCACCATCCGCCCCAGGAACACGGCCTTGGTGCCGTGCCGCAGGAACCAGGCCTCGGTCCGGTCGATGTCGGAGACCTTCACCAGAGGCACCCGCCCGGCGAGCGCGCGAAAACGCTCCCGACCCAGCCAGGCCCCCAACCCGTAGAGGATCACGGCGCCTGTCAACGACCCGATCGTGGCCCAGACGATCACCTCGACCAGCCCCAGCTCCCCGCGGGACGCGGTGAACCCCGCCAAGGGGAGGATCGCCTCACTGGGGATCGGCGGAAAGAGGTTCTCCAGAGCCAGAGCCAGCGCCACTCCGGGGCCGCCCAACGGCTCGATCAGGCCGACCACCCACCCCACGACGCCCCCCGCCGCGGTCGGATCACTGCTGCTCACTCGGTATCTCCCGTTCGGTCCCCTCTCCTGCCGTCGAGGAGAGGGGGAACACACTACGGAGGGTGATGCAAGGTCCTCGTAAAGACCGACATCGCCGTGTCGTCCGAGGGATCAGAGGATCTCCAACGGCACCTTCCCGGTGGGAGCGGGGAAGCGCTCGTCGAGGGCCCTCAGATCGTCCGAGGTCAGACGCAGGTCCAGAGCCGCCCGGTTGGCCTCGACGTGCTCGACCCTGCTCGCCTTCGGAATGGCGCACAGGTTCCGGTCCGTCAGGATCCAGGCCAGGGCCACCTGAGCGGGCGAGGCCCCGTGCTCCTCGGCGATCCGGCCCAGCACCTCGTCGCCCAGAAGGCGCCCCTGCTCGATGGGGGAGTAGGCCATCACCGGGATCCCGTGCTCACGGCACCAGGGGAGCAGGTCGAACTCCGGCCCCCGACGCGTGAGGTTGTACAGGATCTGGTCGGTGGCGCATTCCTCGCCGCCGGGGACCGAACGCAGCTCGCGCATGTCGTCGGTGTCCAGGTTGCTCACCCCGAACGCCCCGATCTTCCCCGCGTCCCGCAGCTCGGCGAAGGCCTCCAGGGTCTCCTCCAACGGGTGCCCGCCACGCCAGTGCAGCAGGTACAGGTCCAGGTGGTCGGTGCCCAGGCGACGCAGGCTCCGCTCACAGGCGGCCACGGTGCCCGACCGGTCGGCGTTGTGCGGTAGTACCTTGCTGACCAGGAACACCTCGTCCCGGCGTCCACGGATCGCCTCGCCGACCACCTCCTCCGAGCCGCCGGAGCCGTACATCTCGGCCGTGTCGATCAGCCCCAGACCCAGGTCCAGCCCGTGCCGCAACGCCGCCACCTCGTCCGCCCGCGCCGAGGCCGTCTCGCCCATGCCCCAGGTCCCCTGACCCAGGACCGGCAGTGGTCGCTCGCCGGACGGAGTGTTCAGATCTCGCATGGTCCTCTTCCCGTTCGTCTCTCAGGGCCCGCGTGGTCTCTCTCACCCCGAGGGCATGATCGAAACACACACGTCGGTCGGGGTGCCCCCGGGGCACTCGTATCCTCTGGGGTGCGACGTCGTACATCGAGCAGGAGAGCGACACACGATGCTGGAGATCCTTCCCGGACTCACCCGGATCTACGAGGGATGGGCGGAGAAGTACCCGGACGTGCGTCCGTTGACCGTCCAGTTCGCCGCCGACGGCTCCACGGAGGGCCTGAACGGGGTGCTCGCCTACCCCCTGGAGGGACACTGGCTCCTCGTCACCTTCGGCCTCACCGAACTGGGCGAGAAGACCAGCGAGGAGAAGCGCGTCTCCGGAGCCGGGTTCGAGTTCACCTGCCGTATCCCGCGCGAGGACGGCGACGAGACCGTGCCCGCGTGGATCCTCCGCGTCCTGCACGCGCTCGCCTCGCAGTTCCTCGCCGGTACCGCCCTGGACGTCGGCCACTGGATCGTCACCCCCGCCCCGCTGGGCGGCGAGCCCGCCAACGGCGACATGACCTCGCTCGCGATCGTGCCCGACGTCGACATCCGTGTCATGGACACCGACAACGGCCTGGTGCTGTTCTTCCAGGTCGTGGGGCTCAAGGCCGAAGAGGGCGAATACGCTCAGAAGGCCGACACCGTCGCCCCGATCGTCGCCCTCCTGCGCGACCGCGACCCGAAGATGATCACGGACCCGAATCGCGAGACCATCCGTCTCTGACGAGGTTCGCCCGAGAGTGGCCGGAAGGTCGCTCCGAGTACGACCGCCCGTCACCCGGGGGCGTGAGCGGGGCGCCTCCTCGCCCAGGTCGTCCGGTAGGCGAGGAGGAAACCCAGCAGGACCACCAGAAGGACGAGGGCACCGCCGTCTGTGATCAGGGTGGGTAGTAGACCGGCCGGGCCGTACAGGTCGGCCGAGGCACGGAAGACCTCAGGCGGGATCATCACCACTCCGGCGGCCTGTCCCGCGTTGATCGCGAGGGCCCACCAGTAGACCCAGGGGCGCCCCCACAAGGCGAACATGCCCAGGGCGTTTCCGACGATGAACACGCAGCCGACGGCGCGGAACCCCGTGAGGAAACCGGGAACGCTCTCGGCGGCCTCCGCCGGACCCAGACCGGCCAGCTCCATGGTGTGGCGCAGCATCGCGGCATCGACGATGACGAAGTTCTGAAGGGTCGTGCCGATGGTGAAGACGAGAGAGCAGACGAAGACGAGTATCTGGAGTCGACGCGTCCAGACCGTGTCGTTCGAGGAACCTCGCCTCGGTAAGGAAGAGGTGTTCACCCTGTCCTCCACTTGTTCTCTATCACTGATAGGGAAACGCTACCAACGATAGGTCTCTCTGTCACTGCTAATGTCCGGTCCCATGGAACCCGGCTCGACCCAGCAGCGGCATCGTCATGCCCTGGACCGCCCCCGGATCACTCGTGCGGCCGTGGAACTGCTGGACGAAGTGGGTCTGGCCGGGCTGAGTACGCGCAGGCTCGCGGCCAGACTCGGTGTCCGATCGCCCACGCTGTACTGGCACGTCAAGAACAAGGAGGAGCTGCTCGACCTGGTGGCCGAGGCCATCTGCGCCGACGCGATCCATATCGACGAGGGCCTTCCCTGGCCCGACCAGCTCATCAGTGGCCTGCGCCAGTTCAGAACCTTGTTGCTCGCACACCGTGACTCGGCCGCTCTATTGCGAGAGCGCCCGCCCACGGGTCCCCACCGGCTCGGTCACATCGAGACGACGCTGGGCATCCTTCTCCGGGCGGGATTCGACGAGGAGGAGGCGGTGGCGATATCCCAGCTGCTCACCGCCCACGTACTCTCCTCGGTGGAGGGGTTCACTTCCAGGAACCCTCCGAAGGGCGAGGCTCCCGGGCGCACAGGTCCTTCGGCCGAGAGCCTGGAGAGCCACCCCTACCTCAGGCGCAGTCTTCCGGCCTTCGGCCGGGTCGACGCCGCGCAGGTCTTCGAAGAGGGGGCGGAGATCATCATCGACGGGCTGATCCAGCGGATCGAGCGTCGATCCCCCTGAGGTCGGGGAGCCTCCCGTGCCGGAGCCCATCGAACATGAGGGCGTCCCTGTGGAACCGAGCCGTTCCGGGGGAGGCGATCGTGTTCCCCATATCGTAGAGGCTTGCGGCCGGTCCGGGCCCCTGCTCCGTTCACGTTCGGAGCGGCCCGCGCAGCACAGGGCACCTTCTTCTCGACGCCTTCCGACACCGACGCCGGATCCTTCCCGAGGGCGACCGGTAGGAGGGGACCCTTACGGACGGAGACGAGCCGTGGCACACGAAGGGCCGCCGTGGGGGTCACGGCGGCCCTCGGGGTGGGTGATCAGCGTCGGTCGTGGTCGAGGGCGGCGCCGATCTCGCCGACACGGTCGGCCAGCAGGCCCATCGCGCCGATGGCGCGGGTCATCGGGTCGTCCTCGGCGCCGCCCAGCGCACGGCCCCGACGGAAGCCCTCCTTGACCTCGGTCCAGCGTCGTTCCTGCTCGGGGGTCATCACCCCGCGCAGCTCGGCCAGCTTCAACAGGTTGGCCTCCGCGCCCGACGTGAGGGTCTGGGCCTCGCCCACGTAGTGGTCGTCGATCGCGGCCTCCACCTCGGCGTCGTTCATGACCGGCACGATCTTCTCCGCGAGCCGGTTCATGTTCCGGTACGACCCCTGGAGTCGGAACGGCGGTTCGGTGCGCGAGTCCTCGGACTGGGCGGCCGAGGCGATGTAGGCCTGGTTGTTGGCCAGCACGACCTCCTGCACCCGCAGCATCTTCCGCAGCACCGACACGATCCGGTCGACCTCGGCGGCCGAGTACGGATGCTTCAACCGGTCGGTGCCGACCGAGTCGTCGCCCTGGGCCATGCGCACGAACGTGTACACGTCCTCACGGTCACGCGTCGACAGCGGGGCCAGGGTCGGGTTGGAGGTGAGCGCGTTCTCGATGTAGCTGAGCGCGAACAGTTCCTCCTTGCCGGACAGCACGTCGCCCAGGTTGTACACGTCGGCGCGGTTGGCCAACATGTCCGGGATCCGGAAGCGCTTGCCCTGTTCGGTGTAGGGGTTACCGGCCATGCACACCGCGAACCGTTTGCCGCGCAGGTCGTAGGTGCGGGTACGGCCCTCCCAGACGCCCTCCATCCGCCGTTGGCCGTCGCAGAGGGAGATGAACTTCTGCAACAGCTCGGGATCGGTGTGCTGGATGTCGTCCAGGTACAGCATCGTGTTCGAGCCCATCTCCAACGCGAAGGAGATCTTCTCGACCTCCTGGCGGGAGGTGGCGTCCGGTGCCTCGGCCGGGTCCAACGAGGTGACCCCGTGCCCGAGGGCGGGCCCGTTCACCTTGACGAACACCAGGCCCAGGCGGCTCGCCACATACTCCATGAGCGTGGTCTTGCCGTAGCCGGGCGGGGAGATGAGCAGCAGGAGCCCGCTCTGGTCGGTGCGCTTGTCGTCGCCGGCCGCCCCCAGCTGTTTGGCGAGGTTGTTGCCGATCAGCGGCAGGTACGACTCGTCGAGCAGACGGTTGCGGACGAAGCCGCTCATCACCTTCGGTCGGTACTCGTCCAACCGGAGACGTTCGCGTTCGGCGGCCACCAGTTCGTTGCGTCGCCGCTGGAAGTCCCGGTAGGCGGGCACGTCCAGGGTCCGGAACCGTCGGGTGCGCGGCAGGATCTCGTCCAGCCGGACCGTGAGGGACCGTTCGGTGACGCGGGGGTGGGAGCCGAGCAGCCCCGCGACCCGCTCCTCCACGGCGGCGGACGACTCGTAGCGGTCCACGGAGGCCAGCTCGAGGGCGACGGCCTCGGGCAGGTCGCCCTCGGCGATCGGTTCCTCCAACGTGGTGCCGTAGGCCTCCAACCACGCCGTCACCAACTGGTGACGGGCGGACACGTCGTCGCCCAACCTCCGCAGGTCCTCCTCGAAGGCCTTGCGGGTGGTCTCCCTGGTGCTGCCGAGGGCACGGTGGAAGCGGTCCAGCAGGGTGCGGGCACCCGCGCCGGAGACGAACCCCCGCTCGTTGGGGCCGTCCAGTGCCAGCTCCTCGAACAGGTACTCGCCCACCAGGTCGAGGTCGGTGTCCTGGTACAGCCCGGTCTCGACGAGGAAGGAGTCCACACTCCCGGCGAGTTCGGCGCGCAACGCCTCGATCGCCGACGACCGTCGGGCCCCGAACACGCTCCGGGCCCGCGCCAACGAGCCGGCCCGGGTCCGCCAGGCGCGCTGACGCTCCTTGTCGGCGCCGAACGCCCAGAACATCTGGGCGACCGCGCGCACCCCTCCCGGGTAGCGCAACAGTCCGGCGCCGGCGCGCAGACGGAGCAGCGCGGCCAGGATCCGGGCGGCGTCCTGGTCGTGCACGCCCCGTTCGTAGCCCTCGTCGTAGCGGCTCTCGGCGACCCCGCGGACCAGAGAGGCCAGGGAGTCGCCGTTCTCGGGGTGCAGGACGGCCTCGTTCAGGGCCTCCAGGGTCGGCGTGCCCTCGCCGTCCTCGGCCCTCGCCAGGATCGACGTGGCCAGGTACTCGGACCGGTACACGTCGGGGCTCTCGGAGACCAGCAGCCGGTCCCACAGCCGTTCGGTCTCCTGGAAGGCCTCATCGGTGACGGGCGACCGGAAGTCGGTGCCGGTGATGGCCACCGACATACGCCCGTCGTGCGGGGTGAGGGTGAGGTCGATCGGCTGGGTGTTGACCGCGAAGCGGTGGCGGCCCAACCGGATCGTCTCGCCGCCGACGCCGCCCTCGAACAGGTCGGCGCGGTCCTGGAGGGCCCGTCCCGCCTCCTGTCGGGCGGCGAGGATCCGCCCCTCCAGCTCCTCGGCGCGCACGGTGTCGCCGAGTTCGCGCATCTCCTCGACGGTGCGGCGCAGCCGCGTCACCATCGCGTCCGAGGCGAAATAGGTGTTGATGTCCTCCAGGGTGGTCAGCGTGGCGACCCGCCGGTGCACCCCCTCCAGGACCCGGGCGGCGGAGGAGGCCAGGCGGTCGGCCCTGCGGGACCGTTCGTCCACCAGGGCCTGTTTGCGGGTGGAGAACGCCTCGTAGACGTCCTCGCGCTTGTCGGCCAGCTCTTGGAGGAAGTCGTCGAACTCCGCGAAGCGCGACTCCAGGTTCTCCAGTTGCAGCATGATCCGGCCGAGCTGCTCGTCGCAGCCGTCCGGGGTGTCCGCGGCGGCGATCGCCCCGGTGACGGCCTGACCGAGCAGGGCGAACTCGGCGGCGAACTCGGCCCGCCCCTCCAGGGCGAGCAGCTCCTTGCGCCGGGAGTCCAGGGTGGCGCGGGCGCGGTTGACCCCGCCCATCACCTCGCTGATCCGCTCCAGGATGCGGGTGCGCACCTGGGCGTCGCCGATGTCCAGGGAACCGATCACCTCGGTGACGACCTGGAGCCCTTCGGTCTGTTCGGCGATGCGCTCGCCGACGGCGGTGGCGGCGCTGACCGCCTCCAGGGCCTCGGCCTCCTCGACCAGCCGCTCCACCTCGGAGTGGTAGCCGTCGAAGGCGTCCTCCTGTTCGAGGAAGGACACCGTGCGCCGGCCGGTGGAGGCGATCTCCTCGTCGAGACGCCCTTCGAGCGCGTCGATCCGGTCGGTGTCCACGTAGCGTGTCTCGCGCAGCGTGGCGGTCCGCCCCTGGGCCCGGCGCAGCTCGGTCAGCCGGGTCACCCATCCCTCCGCCGACCGGGGGGTCTCCCCTCGGGACCGGCGGATCAGCGAGGTGACCTTCTCCTCGGTCTCGGCGAGGGTCTCGGCGGCCTGACGGGTCAGGGCCTGGACGGTCTCGAACTCCTCCAGCACCCGCTCGGCGGTGCCGCGCACCTCGGTGAGCGGGGAGGCGAGGTCGCCGAGCTCGTCGTCGCCCAGCCAGTGGAACCGGTCCAGGACCCGGCGGCAGGAGGCGATGAGGGCGGCGAACACCTCGCTGGAGGGGGTCATGTCCTCGGCGATCCGGGCCACCGACAGACACTCGGAGACACCCTGGACCAGTTCGGCGTTGCCGATCCGCTCCAGTGGTCCGGTGCCCACGGGTTGGGCCGCCGCGTAGACGTCGGAGACGAACGGGGTCCGCCAGACCTGCATCGGGTGGACCCGTGTGGGTTCGCCCGAGTTGTCGCGGAAGACCGTCATGGTCCCGTCGTCGAACAGCGAGTAGCCGTGACAGACGATCGGGTTGGCGACCTCCTTGCGGATGGTGTTGTACGGCAGCAGCAGACTGCGGCCGTCCGCCCGCGAGTGGAAGACGTACAGCACGTCCTCGCCGTTGGGCGAGCGCACGACCCGCTCGAACTCCAGGTCGGTGACGTCGGTGTCGAAGGTGCGCGCCACCCCGGTGGACAGGTAGTAGCCGCCGGGGAAGATGAGCCCCTGGTCGTCGGGCAGACGCTGACAGGACTGGCCGATGCCGTCGAGACGCTCGACCCCCTTGGTCCGTGTGTTGAAGACCAGGTAGCGCCACGTGGACTCGTTGTAGGGCAGGATCCGCAGCAGGATGAGCGGGCCGACCTCGGCGTGGAACACCGCCGCGTCGGCCAGACTCTGGAGCGGCTCGTCGACGGGCTCGCTGTAGATGCCCTCGCCGACCTCGGTGTTGTTCTCGATCTTGATGGTCAGGTCGCCGCCGACCGTCTCGACGAACAACTCGTCGTGGATCGAGATGTGCGGGTGCCGCCCCTGCACGTGGTCCTCGCGGGTGGCCTCCACCCACTCGAACTCGTGCGAGGGCGGGAACACGTGGTCGCGTTCGCCCCGGTCGTCGAGGTAGGCGATCTTCCCGGTGGGGGAGACCGACCACCGCAGCACCCGGACGTCCTCCGTGCTCGGCCCGGTCTGGAAGACGGCGAGCAGACGCTCCTCCACCCGCCTCAACTGGAGCAGGCGGGCGTCGCGGTAGTAGCGGTAGAGCCGCTCGAACTCCTGCCGGAAACGCTCGTCGGAGAGCAGTCCGGAGACGGCGTCCTCGGGTGCGTCGACGAACGAGAAGGAATCGCCGTCGTGTTCGTATCGGTGCAGCGAGAACACGTCGGAGACGTGCGTGGTGCTCTGCATCCCGATGTAGACGTTGTAGCCGAACAGGAACACGGCCCCGTCGGTACCGTCCCCCACGCTCACCAGGTCGCGGGGTGCACAGTTGTGCTCGGTACGGATGCGTTCGGTGCCGAGCAGGGAGAGCTCGGTGCCGCCGAACACCTCCAGACGGCGGTCGTTGAGCTCCTCGGTCCGCCGGGCCAGCTCGCCGGTCTGTTCACGGAGCCGGGCGCGGAGCACCTCGTAGGTGCCCGCGTCCAGCGTCCGCGCGTCCTCGGCTTCGGGCCCGGGGCCTTCGGTCTCCTGGGACTGGGCCTCGGTCACGGAGGACTACCTCACTGCTTCACGGGGGCGAGAGTGGTCACGGGCAGCTGGTCCAGCCCCAGAGAGCGGGCCGTGCCGAGCAGCCGGTTCAGCTTGCCGGTGTCCTCGCCGCCCGCGCCGATCAGCTTGAGCAGCAGGGCGGAGACGGTGAGGTTCTTGAGGTCCTCGGTGTCCACCGCGGCCAGGATCCGCTTCATGTCCGCGGCGAAGTCGCCCTCGCCGTTGAGCCAGCCGTTGCCCAGAGCCTGGACGGTGTCGGAGCCGTTGACGAAGCCGTCCACGGCCTTGCCCATGCCGATCGAGTTGACCATGCGGTCGAAGAAGGCGCCGTCGCCACCGACGATGTTGATGTCGGCGCTCTCCAGGCCGGCGGCCATGGCCGTGGCCTGGGCCTCGGCGATGTGGCGGTGCACGTCGATCCCGGCGAGGCGGACCTCCTTCTCCGCGTCCAGGCGGAGACGGTACTCCTCGTGCTCGCGGCTGACCTGGTCCAGGGCGGCCATCGCCTCGGCCTTGTCGGTCAGACCCGCGGCCTCGGCGCGCAGCTTCTTCTCGATGGCGTCGGCCTCGACCTCGGCCTTCTCGCGGGCCACGACGGCCTCGGCGCGGCCGAGCTTCTCGACGGCCTCGGCGTCCTGCTCGCGGACCTGGACCTCGGCCAGACCGGCGGCCGCGGCCTCGGCCTGGAGCCCCTCGGCCAGACGGATCTTGGCGCGGGTGTCCAGCTCGGCGGCCTGCTGACGGGCCTCGGCGAGCGTGAGCTCCTCCTGGGCCTTGTGCTTGGCCGCGGCCTCGGCGGCCTCGGCGGCCTTGATGTCCTTGACCAGGTTCTCCTGGGCCTCGGCCTCGGCGTGGATGATGATGGCCTGACGCTGGCGCTCGGCCTCCTCGACCGCGCGCAGCTTCTTGATCGCCTCTTCCTGCTCGGCGACGGTGCGGTCGACGGCCACACGCTCACGGATGACGTCGGCGACCTCGCGCTTCTCGGCCTCGACCTCCTTGTCCTTGGAGATCCGGCTCAGCTCGGTCTCGCGTTCGCGGCCGATGACCTCCAGCAGACGGTCCTTCTCGATGCGCTCGCTCTCGATGGCGATGACCCGCTCGCGGTTCTTCTCGGCGACCGCGATCTCGCGCTGCTGGTTCTGGTGCTGGACGCCGAGCTGCTCGTTGGTGCGCAGGTTGGCGGTCTCCGCCTTCAGCCGCTCCTCGGCCTGGACGCGGGCGGTCTCGGCCTCCTCACGGGCACGGATGATCTCGATCTCGCGCTTGGCCTTGGCGGCCGCCTCCTCGCGACGCTTCTCCAGCTCGGCGAGGGTCTCGGCGGTCTCCGTGTTCTGGCGGTCGATCTCCTTCTTGCGGTCGTTCTCGAACTCGTTGGTGCGCTTGTGCTCCTTGGAGGTGCGCTCCGTGATCTTCGAGATGCCCTGCGCGTCCAGGATGTTGTTGGAGTCGTGCTGGTGCAGCGGGGTCTGCTCCAGCTCGTCGATGGCGACGTCTTCGAGGATGTAGCCGTTGAGGTCGGTGCCGATCAGGGAGACGATCGCCTGGCGGAACTCCTCGCGGTGGGTGAACAGCTCTTCGAAGTCGAACTGTTTGCCGACGGTCTTGAGGGCCTCGGAGAACTTGGAGTTGAAGAGCTCCTGGAGGGTGTCCTGGTCGCTGGCGCGCTCGGTGCCGATCGCCTTCGCGACCTTCTTGACGTCCTCGGCGGTCTCGTTCACCCGGACGTAGAAGAACACCTTGATGTCGGCGCGAATATTGTCCTTGCAGGTCAGGCCTTCGCGGCCACCGCGCTCAAGGGTCAGGGTCTTGAGCGAGATGTCCATGACCTCGGCCTTGTGCAGGACCGGAAGGACGATGGCGCCGGTGAAGGTGACGTGGACGTCCCGCACCTTCGAGATGATCAGGGCCTTGCCCTGTTCGACCTTGCGGAAGAGTCTGGTCACCATCAGGAGCAGGGCGAGGAGGACGACGATACCGATGGCGAGGGCTACGCCGACGGTCATGAAGGCGGCGTCGGCCGCGTCCTGACCGGTGGTGGGGGCGCTCAGCAACACGTAGGGGTCTCTTTTCTACGAGTGACGTGGGTCTGGACGCGCGGTACCGGGAGGCTGGAGGACGGTCGCGGGAGGGCCGTACCGGAAGCGCTCGTCACGGGGTGAGACGCGTCGATGGGACGAACGGTTCCATTCGGACGAAAGAAAGTCCCTGCTCACGGCGGGTGAAAGGGAGCGGAACCGGTGGAACGGGGTGTGGCGTCAGGAGGACTGTCCGGGATCCAGCGCGGGATCGAAGGCGGTCACCAGGAAGACGTCGTCCTCCTGCCGGTGGTCGAAGATGAGCGCGGTACCGCCGACGGGGAGGATCTCGCCGCCGGTGGTGCGCACGGGGATGGAGATGGCGGCCCCGCCCGCGGTGGTGATCTCGGCCTGGCCGAAGGACCCGTGGGCCTCACCGATACGGATGAGGCAGGTGCGGCCGACCAGCTCGTGTTTGGACCCGCCGGCGCGCTTGGGCAGGAAGCGCTGGAGGCCCATCACCAGGCCGCTGGTGACCGCCCAGGCGGCGACCAGCGCGATGAGCAGGACGACGGCCCCCAGGGCGTACAGCAGGGGGGTCGAGGTGGTGCCGACGAGGCTGGTCACGATGCTCCCCATCATGCTGACGAACCAGGCCACGGAGACGAGCATGGTCAGGGCCACGGTCACCGGGACTCTTCCCATCCCCGCCCGGCTCAGGAAGGCGCTCAGCCCGGTGGCGTCGCCGTCGGCGTCCACGCTGTCGAGCGTCTCGGTGTCGGCCGCGCCGACGATCACGAAGATCCAGTAGCCGAGGACGACGATGAGCAGCGGGGTGAACAGGACGGTGGGGAATCCGAAGGCGGTGCTCAGGAAAAGTCCCATCCCGCCCGACCCACTCTCCTCATGCCCTCCGGGGTCGGACACGCCGAGACCCCGGTACACCGTCGTTCCGTTCGGGAACCGTGTCGGAACTCTACCGAACGTCCCAGTTCAGGAGGGTCTCAGGGGCTGGTTTGACCGCTTGTGGCCATGGCCGTCGCACTGCGCTCCGGCCCCGTCACGCAGAAGACCCGCCCGGCGGACGGACACCGGGAGGGTGGGCGCCGGCGTGGACGGGCGTGTCATCGGGGAGAGGTCTCGTCGAAGCGTCGGCCGTGGGGGTACGTCGGTGACAGGAAACGGCGTTGGCCGAGGATCAGGCCGTTCTCGGCCAAGGTGAAGATATCGACGAAGTCCGTCTCCTCTCCGCCGAGGAGATGTCCATTCCGCGCGGACGCGAACCGGCCGACGGCGGCGATGTTCCCGGCCTCGCCGAACACCCTGTAGAGGGTGTGGACGCCGCGTGGCCCGAGGTGGGCGCCGCAGAACCTTTCCGCCTCGGAACGCCCGTGGGCCAGAGGCATGTCCGGCCGCTTTATCTGCACATCGGGTGCCAGAAGCGACACATATCCATCAATGTCACCGGTATCCAAATAGTGGTAGGACAGGCGAACGTGTTCCACTCCCAGTGAGGTGATCGTTGCTTTTGGTGATGGGAAGTCACAACCGTTTCCGATTGACACGTCCGTCACCTCCTCTCTTCTCCGGTGTCTTCGATGGCCGTGATCCGGGATGAAAACGGGGAGGCCGCAGGGGCGTGCAGGCCTGGATGATCATGATCCCGGTTCCGGCTATTCATTCACTATCATCTCGCTACCAGGGATTTCCCGGCTTTTCGCGTTGGTGGCGTTGACGCCTCGGCTTTGGCATGGCTAAATTATTCGACGGGATTTTTCAGGAAGTTTTGTTCGGCCTGTTCTGGCCCTGGCGGGAAGAGGGTTCGGTATCAGATCAGGAACACTTGCCGAGGATTTGGGGGACCCTCCCTTCAGAATTCTCGGCCCTCTGGAGGTCGAAGGATCCGCTGGTCATGTGCGTATCCCTCCGGGCCGACAACAGGTCGTCCTCTCCGCCCTGCTGCTGGACGCGGGACGCGTCGTTTCCACCGATTCGCTCGTCGACGCGATATGGGACGAAGATCCACCTGGTACCGCGCGCACTCAAGTGCAGATCTGTATTTCCCGGTTGCGCAAGAGCCTCGCCTCCACCGGTGCCGTCCTCGTGACCCGGCCGCCCGGATACCTGTTGCAGGCGGACGCCGACGCCATCGACGTTCGCCGCTGTGAGCGGTTGGCCGCCGAGGCCGAGGTCGTCATCAGGGAGGGACGTGACGCGGAGGCGGCGGTCCTCCTGCGCAAGGCCACGGGCCTCTGGCGGGGGGCGACGCTCAGCGGTGTCTCCAGCCGCAGTCTGGGAACCAAGGCCACCCGTTTGGACGAGAGCCGGATCAGCCTCATCGAGACCTACCTCGATCTCGAACTCGGACTCGGGCTCCACCACGGACTCATCGGCGAGATCACCGCACTCGTCGAGGACTTCCCCCTGCGCGAGCGGCTGAGGGGGCAGTTGATGGTCGCCCTGTACCGCTCCGGGCGCCAGGCCGAGGCGCTGGAGACCTACCGCAGGGGGCGGGATCTGCTCATCGACGAATTGGGGCTGGAACCCGGCGGGGAACTGAGGTCGTTGGAGTCGGCCATACTCTCCGCCGACCCCTCTCTCCTCGGTCGGATCCGGACCCCCGATCCCGGGGCCTCCTCGGTCTCCACGCCTTCGACCGTGCCCGTCCGGACCGGCGTCGCGCGGCCTCGGTCCGAAGAGGCCGTGGACGATCCGGGCTCGTCCCCGGCTGGCATCGAAGCCCGCCCCCGCCAGTTACCGGCGGACACCGCGGACTTCGTCGGACGTTCCGAGTGGATCAAGGCCGTCGAGTCCACCCTCACCGTGCCCGAGCGCGGACACGCCGTCGGTGTCGCCGTCGTCATCGGCCGGCCCGGGGTCGGGAAGAGCGCCATGGCCGTTCACGTCGCGCACCGGTTGGGCGAGGAGCGGTTCCCCGACGGACAGCTCTACTGCGACCTGAGGGGCAGCCGCGACCAACCCACGGAGACCGCGGACGCGCTCGCCCGCTTCCTGCGCGCTCTGGGCATCCCCGGCCAGGCCGTTCCGGAGGGACGTGACGAACGGGCCGAGATGTACCGCAGTCTCCTGTCCGATCGCCGGGTCCTGGTGGTACTCGACGACGCCCGATCGGAACGCCAGGTCGAGGACCTCCTCCCAGGTTCCTCGGGCTGTGGTGTGATCGTCACGAGCCGGGCCAGACTCACCGGGGTGCCGGGGGCGGTCCTCGCCGAACTCGACGTCTTGGAGAAGGGGCCTTCCCTCGACCTCCTCCGCCGTATCGTCGGTCCTGACCGGGTGGACGGAGAGCCCGCCGCGGCGGAGGCGTTGGTGCGTTCGGTCGGCAGGCTGCCTTTGGCACTGCGTATCGTCGCCGCGCGCCTGGCCGCGCGGCCGCACTGGTCGCTGGCCTCCATGGTCAACCGTCTCTCCGACGAGCGTCACCGCTTGGACGAACTCACCCATGGCGAGCTGGGGGTGCGTGCCAGCCTCTCCCTGACCTACGACGGTATGGACGCGTTGACACGAAGGACTCTGCGCCTGTTCGCCCTCACGGAGGGGGCGAGCCAGCCGGGCTGGGTCGCGGGAGCGCTCTTGGACGACCGTCGCCTCTATCCGTCGGACCTGCTCGAACCGCTCGTGGACGCGCAGATGTTGGACGTCACCGGGATCGATCCGGGCGGAGACCCTCGTTATCGCTACCACGACATCATTCGACTGTTCGCCCGAGAACGTCTCCTCGAACAGGAGACGGAGTCCGATCGGGCGGAGGCCACCGTCCGTCTGGTCGGAGGCTGGCTCGGTCTGGTGGACGAGGCCAATCGTCGTATCCACGGCGGGGACTATCTGCTTCTGCACGGTGAGGGGTCGCGCTGGCGACCGCCTCGTCGGTTGGTCGAACGGGTGCTCGTCGATCCGATGGACTGGCTCGAAGGCGAGCAGGACAACCTGTACGCGGCCGTGGACATCGCCGCGGCGGCCGGTCTGGACGAACTCTGCTGGGACCTGGCCGTCTCGCTGTTGACGCTGTTCGGACGGCGCTGTCACACCGACGAGTGGGCGGCGGCCAACCGATCCGCGATGGAGGCGGTGCGTGCCGCGGACAACCGGAGGGGGATCGCCGCCCTCACCTTCTCCTACGGCTGTCTCTACCTGGACCAACGGCGCAATGACGAGGCCGAGCTCGCCATGACCACGGCGCTCGAAGCCTTCACCGGGCTCGATGACACGCTCGGCCGGGCCAAGTGCCTGCGCGAACTCGCGCATCTGGCGAACATGGGCGGCGATCGGCGTCGCGCGCTGGAGTACTGCGAGCGGGCGCACACGGGCTTCGAGTCGATCGGCGATATCGCGGGCATGGGCCGGGCCCTTTTGCTCAGCGGGCACCTGTACATGTCTCTGGGCGAGGAGGAACGGGGTATGGACTGTCTCCTTCGCGCACGTGAGTACGCCGAGACCACCGGAGATCCACGGAGCCGGGCACAGGTGATGCGACGTTTGGGTCAGTACGCGCTTTTGAGGGGAGAGCACAAGGAGGCGTTCGGGATCCTCTCCGAGTCGTTCGAGCTGGTGCGCGAGCTACGCGACCCGATCGGGGAGGGCTACCTTCTGCACGACCTGGGTCGGGTCAGTGGATCGTTGGGGCGCACGGACGAGGCGCGGGGCTTCCTCGGCCGTTCCCTCGCCGTGCGCGAGCAGATCCGGGATCGGGAGGGTCGGGCCGAGGTGGGTCTGGACCTGGCGCGGCTGCTGGCGGGCCTGGGGGAGCGGGAACAGGCCATCGAGTTGGCGGAACAGGCGGCCGGAGTCTTCTCCGAACGAGGATCGAAACGGGAACTGGCCGAGGCCGAAGAGATCATCGGGACGCTACGGCCTAGGGCTCCCAGGGGTCGTTCTTCAGGCTGATCTGGACCGTCGAGGCATCGGCGTGGGCGGTCCCGGTGAGGACGACCGGGGAGGCGAGGGCGAGGGCGGCGAGGAGGACGGCGGCGATGCTCAGGGGGAGTCTCATCGTGCTGCCTTTCGTGTTCGTTCCTTCGATGAACACGAATCTAGGGACGAGGAGCATCCCCGGATCGATGGTTTCGCTATCACGTCGCTATCCCTGACGACGATAACGCGTGGCCGCTCCTCCGAGCACGACACGGGCCATGATAGGAGCCGCGTCATCGCAGGTGAACGGTGGTGGTGACGGGTGTGCTCCCTCGCCGTCGTGGACCGGAACGCGCCGGATCGGTCGGGGGTTCACCGGAGGATGCGCCGGGGATAGCGCTTCTTTCCAGGATGGGTCGCGTTCGGAAGTGACTCAGAGGAAAGAGGGCGCGCAGGATGGCATCCCGTATCGAGAACCACCGTTTCGGCGATCTGCTCCGTCGGCATCGCTCTCGCATCGGATTCACCCAGCAGGAGTTGGCGGACTTCTCCACGATCAGTGTCCGGGCCATTCGGGACCTGGAACACGGTCGGGCCCGTCACCCCCGCAAGGACACGGTCCGCCTGCTCGCGAGGGCGCTGCGACTCAACGAGCGTGATGGCGCCGACCTCTTGGCCGCCGCCGGTAGACGTACCGGCCACCCGGTCGATCTCTCCGGCCCGTACGCCGCGGAGGCGCCCCCTCCGGTCCCGCGCACCCCGATCCTGGGACGCCGGAACGAGGCCGATGCCCTCGCCACGGCGCTCGCCTCCCCCGGTCGACGGCTTGTGACGGTGACCGGGGCCCCGGGGGTGGGCAAGAGCCGTTTCGCGGTCGAGGTCGCGCGGCGCTGCCACCGTTCCGGAGCGATCCCCGTCCTATGGGCGATGGGTACAGGGCACACGCCCTTCTCCCCTTGTGCGGAACATGGCACGGGGCTGGGCGAGTTGGTCGAGCGTGCGGTGGAGGACCTGTTCTCCCCGTTCGGTGTCGTGGACGGGGGGCACCGTGGGCTGGCCGCGCTCTCCCGCGCGGTGGGGGACCGGCCGGCCCTCCTGGTCCTGGACGAGCCTCGCCCGGGTGCCCCCGATCCTCTGGCCTTGGCGCGTTTGCTGCGAGAGTGCTCGGAGATGCGTGTGCTGGCCGTCGCGGAGCGTCCCTACGGAGAGCCCGGAGAACAGGTCTTCCCACTGGCTCCGCTCTCTCCCGCCGCCGCCATCGACGTCCTCCTCTGGCACCTGAGGGACACGCGCATCGCGCCGAGCCCGGACCCCGAGGACACCGCGTGCCTGGCCGAGATCTGTTCCCTTCTGGACCGGCTGCCCGGCGCGCTGGTCTGCGCGGCCACCTGGTTGACCCTGTACGACCCCGCGACACTGCTCTCCTGCCTGCGGGAGGACCCTCTGCCGTTCCTCACCCCGTTGACCGGCGCGGGTGTCTCCGGGCCCGCAGACGCTCTGAACAGGGTCGCGACCTCCTGCACCCCACAGGAGGAGGTCGTCCTGGACCTGCTCTGCGCGGATATCGAGGGTGAGCGCACCGACGACCTGGCCCGGAACGGCGGTCTTCCGATCGCGGACTGTGGTCGGGTGCTGAACGGGCTCATCACCCGCGGGCTGGTCCGCTGCGAGAGGGGGACGGGCCGGTCCAGGGTCCACGCCCTCAACCTGGTGCGTGTTCTGCGCGCACGGCGCGTACCGGGCGGGCTCACCGTCGACGGGCCCGTACGCATCGCGGTCTGAAAGTCGACCGGCGCATATGCCGCCGAACCTGCCGATGGCTCTTCCCGTTCTCCGGCCATGAGAGAAGTACGTTCTCTACAGAAAAGCAATCAACTGCTCGGCACCATTTTCGAGGTGGGATCAATGTTCGGTGACGGCGCTACGGGATTCCGTCCCAAATCGATCGTTTCCAGTACCGTTTCCGACTCCCATACCTGGAACCTGATCTTTCTTCAGCTTCTGCTGGAGGAAATGGGGCACGAAGTGGTGAACATCGGATCCTGTGTTCCGGAGGAGACATTGATCCGAGAATGCCTGGAGCGGCGTCCGGACCTGGTCGTGGTGAGCAGTGTCAATGGGCACGGGTTCAACGACGCCCTCGGCCTCATCCGGAACGTACGGTCCGTGCCCGGTCTCGAACGGATCCCCTTCGTCGTGGGCGGAAAGCTGGGCGTCGACGGTGTCCGTGACGTCGGGTTCACCCGTCGCCTTCTACAAGAGGGATTCGACGCGGTCTTCGGCGAGGACGATCTGGCCGGTTTCCGTGAGTTCGTGTCGGCGCGTGGACTGAGAGCGGTGTCGTGATCGGCGCGGAACGGATCACCGGGGCCTCGTTCGGTGATTTCGTCGCCGAGGCGGAACGCAGGGGGCGTCTGGTCGTCCAACCACGGATGGGCTTCGGCGACCTGGCCCGTATGCGTTCCGGGTTGGAGAGGACCAGAGCCGCCGACGCGGTCGCCGTCGGCACCCTGACCCTGGACAGCTATACCCGGATCGGCGACCACGAGGCGGCCCGTCGAGCTCTGAGGGACGGGATCGAACTCAACGGCTACCCCATCGTCGCCCGGCCGGACGAGGAGACCGTCGCGCTTTTGGACGGGGTCAGGGACGAGTGTTTTCCCGTGCAGGTCCGACACGGTTCGTCACGGCCTCAGGACATCTTCCGTGCGCTCGGACGCCTGGGGCTGGACGCCACCGAGGGCGGTCCCGTCTCCTACTGCCTTCCTTACAGCCGTACCCCTTTGCGGGAGGCCGTCGACTGTTGGGCCGAGAGCATGGAGGTCTTCGCGGCGTCCGGCTCCGACGGCGTCCGACCCCACATGGAGAGTTTCGGCGGCTGCATGCTCGGTCAGCTCTGTCCGCCCGGTCTGCTCGTCGCGATCAGCCTGCTGGAGGGGATCTTCTTCCGGCAGCACGGTATCGACAGCGTCTCTCTCAGCTACGCCCAGCAGACCGACCCCCGGCAGGACGAGGAGGCCGTACTCGCCCTGCGCAGGCTCGCGGGGGAGTATCTGCCCGATACCCAGTGGCACGTGGTGTTCTACGCCTACATGGGCGTCTACCCGCGTACGTCGTGGGGCGCGAGGCGCCTACTGGAACAGGCGGCCCGCACCGCGGTACGGGCCGGGGCCGCGCGCGTCATCGTCAAGACCGAGGCCGAGGCCCACCGTATCCCCACCATCGAGGAGAACGTTCGAGCGTTGGAGGTCGGCGCCCGAGCGTCGGAGGGGGGCGGGCCCCGGGTGTACGACGCCGGTGACGGTGGTGTTCTCGCCGAGGCCAGAGCACTGGTCGAGGCGGTTCTGGACATCGACCGCGACGTAGGACGCGCCCTGCCGAGAGCGTTCGAACTCGGCCGTCTCGATCTCCCCTTCTGCCTGCACCCGGACAACCGGGGAGAGGCGCGCGGCTACATCGACGACGAAGGTCGGCTCCGCTGGCTGACCACGGGGAACATGCCGATCGCCCCCTCTCTGGGCGCCGCCCGCCCAGCTCGACTGACCGCGAACGCCCTGCTCACGATGCTCCATCACGTCGAACAGCGCTACGACCGGGCCGGGTGAACGACCGGCCCGCCCACCGACGCGACCGGTGCGACCGGCGCTCCGGAACGGAGGAACCATGCACGACCACGGCACCCTCGAAGAGATCGCGCAGATCCCGCCCCTGGGAGCACACCTCACCGCGAAGAGGACGCGCGACATCATGCTCGTCCAGCAGGAGGCGCTGGCCGCCGCCCGCGACCATCTGCGCGGACAGGGGTTCGTCGAACTCCTGCCGCCCCTGACCGGGCCGGTCACCGACCCGGGAGGCCGCGGGGCCAAACAGCTCGACGTCGATTTCTACGGGCACCGCTACAAGCTCATGACCAGCGCGATCCTCTATAAGCAGGCGTCGCTGCGAGGCTTCCCCAAACTCTTCTACATCGCTCCGAACGTGCGCGCCGAACCTTTGGAGACCGCTTTCACCGGACGCCACCTCTTCGAGTTCCACCAGATCGACGTGGAGATCGCCGGAGCCTCGCGGGAGGAGGCCATGAGGACGGCCGGCGGCCTGCTCGCCCACGTCGTCCGACACGTGATCGACACGGTCCCCGAACTGCTGCGCGGCCTGGGGAGGGACGCGGTCTTCTTCAAGGAACTGCTCCAGGAGGACTTCGAGACCCGGACCCATGCCGAGGCCGTCGAGGCGCTCCGCGAGGTGGGCCACGACCAGGACGCCGGCACCGAGATCGACTGGGAGGGCGAGACACTCCTGTCCCACAAGTTCGACAAGCCCTTCTTCATCACCGACTACCCCAAGGGTTCACGCGGGTTCTACGACATGGAGGATCCCGAACGTCCCGGGGTCCTGCGCAATTTCGACCTGCTGGGCCATGGCGGCTATGGAGAGCTGGTCAGCGGCAGTGAGCGTCGATGCGACTACGCGTCCATCGTCACGGCCATCAGGGAGAGTGGAGAGAATCCGGCCAAGTACGGCTGGTACCTGAAGGAGGCCCGCCAGGGCCTGCCCGCGAGCGCCGGGTTCGGAATGGGACTCCAGAGACTCCTGCGCTATCTGACCGGTATGGAATCCCTGTGGCAGGTCACCGCCTACCCGAAGCTTCCCGGGGTGGTGTCGGCATGAGTCGCCTACACGCCCGCGGCCTGCCCGAAGAGGCGATCCGAGAGCGGGCCCGGAAGGGCGCCGCGGCGATCTTCCCACCGGAGGACGAGTACGGAAGGGCGGTCCTGGGGGCCGACGTGATCTCGCGTATCACCGACGATCCGCTCGACAGGGCACGGCTCGTGCCGCCGGTCTTCATGCCCCGCCGCCTGGAGAAGCTCATAGACCTGGCGCGCGAACCGCTCTTCGGCGACGTCGACCTGGAGACCCGGATCGGAGGTTTCGACTCCACGCTCCCCGTCTACGTCTCGGCGTTCGGATCCACCCGGGTAGGCACCGAGCTCGCGCTATCGGTGGGGCGGCAGGCCGGCCGGCTGGGCATCCCCATGGTCGTGGGCGAGAACGTGGCGCCCGTCCACGGAGCGAGGGCGGACTCCTCTCTCGTGAACAGGCTGGAGTCCTACGTCGAAGGCCTGCCCGCGGGCAGGGGCGGCGTGGTCGTCCAGCAGAGTACGGAGGACGCCGACGCCGAGGTATGGAACCAGCTCTACTCCTCCCCGTCGGCGACCCCGTTGTTGGAGTCGGGCCGTCTGGGCTTCGAACTCAAGGTCGGCCAAGGCGCCAAGCCGGGGCTGGGCGGTATGACCCTGATCGGCGACGCCGACGCGGACCGCCTCACCGACCGTTATGCCGTCGGAGACCCCTGGGGGCCGGAAAGCGGTCTGCGACTGCGCGGTTCCAGCCCCGGGACCTTCACCGAGGAGATCCTCCACCAGCAGATCCGGTTCACACGGAACAACTTCCCCAGGGCCTCGATCTGGGTGAAGCTGCCGCCCGGCCGCGACGTCGGGCACGCCTCACGTGTGGCGTGGGCCGCCGGCGCCGACGCGGTCACCGTCGATGGGGCCGAAGGCGGGTCCGGCTGGGCCCCGACGGTCTTCCTCGACCGTGTGGGCCTGCCCTTGGGCGAGTGTCTGCGTCGTATCGGGGAACCGGAGGGTTGCCTGCTCGCCTCCGGACGGATCTGGGAGGCGGGGAGGGCCGTCGTGGCCTTGGCCCTGGGGGCACGCGCCGTGGGTCTTGGACGCGCAGCGCTCATCGCGGTGGACGAGGACCCGGAGAACGGTCTGATCAACCTGGTCGACGCTCTGGCCATGGAGGCCAGGCTGCTCATCAGCGCCCTCGGTGTGTACTCGCCCGACGCGCTCTCACCGGAGGACGTCCTTCTGCACTCCCCCTCGTCGCCCGCGCGGACCTCGAAGGAGGAGACGCGCGCTCTGTGAAGGTCCCCGCCCTCGTACAGGGCCGGGATCCTCCATGTCCGGTGTCCCTCGGTGAACCGGAATCGTTCAGCCGATCTGGAAAAGGAAAAAGGGAGAAACGATGCTCCGCGACTTCGATGAAACCCGTCCGCTCAACGAAGCGCAGAGCGGTCTCTGGTTCATCCGGGAATCGGACCCCGAAAGCCCGATGCTCAACAACGGCGAGTACTACGAGCTCCGGGGGGCGATCGACGCGGGAGCCCTCGAATCCGCCGTGAACACGATGGTGGAGGAGTGCGAAATCCTGCGGATGCGCTTCCTCGTCACGGAGTCGGGACCCCGTCAACGTCTCGACCCCGACCTGACCTACCCCATGCGGACCGTCGACCTCACCGACGTGGAGGATCCCCGGGCCTCGGCTCTGGAGATCATGAGGAAGGACCTGGCCACGCCCCTGGACGTGACCCGGGACCCCCTCTATACCCACACGCTGTTCCGTCTGGGACCGGATCATCACCTCTGGTATCAGCGGGCGCACCACCTCATGGTCGACGGTTATACGTTCATGCTCCTGGCCAGGCGCGTCGCGGAGGTGTACTCGGGGATGCTCGCCGGCACGGGGGCCGGTGAACCCCTGGGCTCCTTCCGTGAACTCCTGGCCGAGGCGCGGGACTACGAGAACGGGCCGGAGAAGGAGGAGGACACCCGCTTCTGGGCCGATTACCTGAAGGGGGCTCCGCACCATACCTCGCTCATGCCGCGCCGTGAGGAGCCCCGTCGCCACTACCTGCGCTCCACCCGGCTGGTGGGAGAGGAGGACGTGGCCGAGATCGAAAGGGCGGCGAAGAAGGCCGGGACGGGGTGGAAACAGCTGTTGATGGCGGCCGTCGCCGCCTACACCCAGCGCTGGACGGGGGAGAGCGACATTCTGATCAGCCTTCCCGTGGCCGCGCGCACCACGGGGTTGAGCCGTCGGACCCCGGGCATGTCCTCCAACGTCATCCCTCTGCGTCTGAACGTGGACCCGGTCGGAACCGTGGCCTCCGTGGCCCGGGACGTGGCGGATTCCCTGCGGGCCTGCCTGCCGCACCAGAGGCATCCGGTCGCGCTGACCCGACGGCTACTGGGCCAGACCCCGCAGACCCGCCGCGAGTTCGGGCCGCTCATCAACATCATGTCCTTCGACTACGACGTCGATTTCGGTGGGCTTCCCTGCGTACCGCACAACATCTTCCAGGGACCCATCGAGGAATTGAGGATCGACATCCTGCAGCGGCGCAGGGGAGGCGCCCTGCACATCGACTTCGACGCCAACCCGTCGGTCTTCTCCCAGGAGGAACTGGAGCGGTACACGGACTCCTTCATCCGTGTCCTTGAGGCGATCCGCCGGGACCCGGACGTCGTGCTCGGGGATCTCGACCCGGTCTCCGAGGACGAGTCCCGGAAGGTGGTCGAGGGTTTCGGTCGGGGAGAAGAGACGACGGAGGGTCACCGAGTCCTGCACGAGGTGTTCGAGGAGAGGGTGGTGCGGGCGCCGGAGGCGGTGGCGTTGGTGTTCGAGGGTGAGGAGGTCTCCTATGGGGGGTTGAACGCTCGGGCGAACCGGTTGGCTCGATATCTGTGTGCGGAGGGGGTGGGGTCGGGCGAGATCGTGGGGGTGCATCTGTCTCGGTCGCCGGAGATGGTGGTGGCGTTGTTGGCGGTGCTCAAGGCGGGTGCGGGGTACACGGTGCTGGATCCGGCCTTCCCCAAGGCACGGTTGGAGGCCGTGGTCGACGGCGCCGGTATCCGCACCCTGATCGGGGACTCGGCGTCGTCCTCCGTTCTGGAGGCGCCCGAGACGCGCAAGGTGGCGGTCGACATCGAGGCGGAGAGGATCGGGGCTCTCGATCCCGAGAACCTCGGCCTGGACGTGTCTCCGGAGGACGTGGCGTGTGTGATGTTCACGTCGGGTTCTTCCGGGGTGCCCAAGGGGGTGGTGACCGCTCATCGGGGGTTGGTGGGCACGTTCCTGGGTCAGGACTATCTGGACTTCGGTGCGGATCAGG
>NZ_JAYLVW010000011.1:0-165475 GCF_035818715.1 Nocardiopsis sp. LDBS1602
GGTTTCAACCGCAAGAACAAGCAGGTAGAGGATATTTCATGAAGATCGTGGAGACCCAGGGTCGTAGGTCCTTGACCGCTGGTGTTTGGCACAAGGCCGAGGCCTCGCAGGGCGCCTCCAACTGCGCCGCCGCCAAGCTCATCGCGGGCGGGAACGTGTTGATGGGCGACACCCAGAACCCCGACCAGGTGCGCCTGAACCTGCCGGGCAGTGCCTGGGACGCGCTGGTGCGCACCCTCGCCTGACCGACCTCACTAAGACGACGGGGCACTTGCGGCCTGGCAGCAGCAACGCGTGGCCCGTCCGGTGCCCCAGGAGGCGCGCTCTAAGGAGCGCCCTCCTGGGGCCCACCCCCCGAGTCACAGCTCGCCCGGAAGCACAGAGAAGCTCTCGCACCTCTCGTCCACCGGGCCCCGAACAGCCCACATTGGCGAAGATCAAGGAGGCTCAGGTGGATCAGGACGCGGACTCCCTGTGCGTCGAGTCCAAGAAAGCGTTGGGCGTTCACCTGAAGCGGTTGCGTCAGGCGGCCGGGTTGAGCGGCTATCGGTTGTCGGGGGTGGATCAGTCGACGGTCTCGCGGATCGAGACCGGACGCATTCGCCCCTCTCACGAGCTTCTGACCAGGCTTCTCGATGCTTACGAGGCCGACCAGGAGGGGCGGGAGCAGGCCTATCTGCTGTGGGATCAGGCCCAACTGCCGCTTCAGACCCGGCGTCGGCAGGTCGAGGGCGCCCGCGCCGCGTGGGACCAGGCCGCCCGCCCTGCCTACGGCCTCACCCTGTTGGCCGGGGCGAGCGCGGCTGAGGACGCCGCCCGCTATCTCACCCGCGCCCAGTGGGCGGGTAACAGCCAAGCCCGCAGGAACGCCCTGCTGGACGACGCCGAAGGACGCCTGGTCCAAGTGCTGGCCGCACTGCACTCCGCCCGGACACGGACACCGGCGCGCTGAACCTCCTCTTGTTACGACTTCCGCGCCCCTGCCGTGGGCCTGGCGCACACGACCCAACCCCCTGAACTTCCTTGACCCCCGATAACGACCCCCTGAGAGAAGAACATGACGCAGCCGGATGTCGACCCCATGGACCTGCTCACCCCCCAAGAGGTCGCGCAAGCGTTCCGGGTGGATCCCAAGACCGTCCGCCTGTGGGCTCAGGAAGGCAGACTGCGCTGGGTCCGCACCCTGGGCGGACATCGCCGGTACTTCAAGTCCGATGTCCAACGCCTGCTCACCGAGCCCGGACGATGATCCGTCTGCGGACCGCGCCAGCGGTGTGAAAGCCGGTGTGGCGGTGCGGTCGACCTCGGACAACGCGGACCAGCTCTCCGTGAGGTCCGTCAGGTCCCGTACCGCCACGCCCACCAGACCCCGCCGCCTTCGGGTGGCGAAGGCCCTGCCCGGACCTGGATCCGGGTGGGGTCGTGGGGGAGTGGGCCGGGGGTGTCACCACCACCTCCGGCCCCTCCACGAACCTTCGCGCAACGATGCGAGGAAGAGCGCTCCGCATTCGACGGGTCGGAGCAGCCATAGATCGTGAGGGCCGGCTGGATGTCGGAGCCCAGGGACTGGAGACCCGGCGGCTCCGATCGGGACCCTCCGCGGGGGCCGCACCCGAAGCGCACTTCGGGTGCCGCCCCCGACCAACGTGTGCCTCCACCATCGGGACGCCTCGAACGGGGTCTTCGCCCTCGATGATGAGCCCGGTCGCCTCGAACGGAGGGCGTTTCGGGGATCGTCCGATCACCACCGCCTCCACCACAGAAGACCGGTCGTCCTCCTATGGAGCAGAGATCGATACCGACCACAGGCCACGACTCACCGCGTCACCCTGGACGAACCCGGTAGAGCCGTACTGCCGAACCAGCCCCACGCCACGAGAAGGGGGAGGCCACCCCCGCCGGCGTGGGGGCGAGGCTGCCACAGAGCCGCACCGGGCCTCGGCCGTTCCCTCACGCCTCCTGTTCGCCGAGCCCCGAGAGCAGACGGTGGTAGAGCCCGGACGAGGTCATCCCGCCGTCCACGACCAGCTCCGTTCCGGTGACGTAACGCGAGGCGTCGGACAACAGGAACAGCACCGCGTCGGTGATCTCCTCGGGTGTTCCGACCCGCCCGGCGGGCACCGAACGCAGGCTCTCGTGTACGAACTCCGGAGCGCCGGACCACAGCAGGGGCGTGTCCACGAGGCCGGGATGCAGGGAGTTGACCCGAACGCCCCAGGGCGCGAACTCCAGCGCACCGGTCTTGCTGATGCCGCGGACCCCCCATTTGCTCGCCGCGTACCCGGCGGCGAAGTAGCCGGTCATCCCGGCGATGGAGGACACGTTCACCACAGAGGCGGAGCCCGCGGCCTTGAGCAGGGGCGCGAGGTACTTCATGCCGTAGAAGATTCCGGACAGGTTGATGTCTAGCACCCGCTGCCAGTCCTCGTCGGCGGTGTCGACGATGCCGTGACGGTGGCTCACCCCCGCGTTGTTCACCAGGCCGTGGACGACGCCCGGGCCCTCGGTGAGCGCGTCGCGCAGGTCCGCCCACGCCGAGGGGTCGGTCACGTCGAGGCGGAAGAACTCGGCACGGCCGCCGCGGTCCGTGAGCGTGCGCGCGAGTTCGCGGCCGGGATCCTTGGCCACGTCGGCGATCCATACGTGGGCGCCCCACGCGGCCAGTTCCGTGGCCTCGGCGCGGCCCATGCCGGTGGCGGCGCCCGTGACGACGACCGTGAGGCCCTTGAGTCCGTGGTGGTCCATGAACCGCTCCCTTAGTCGATGCGCAGTTCGCTGCCGCGCGTCTCGGTCACGAAGAAGACGGCCCCCAGGGTGATCAGGGCGGTGAGAACGAAGTAGCCCGCGGGGGCGAGGTCGTTCCCGGTGACGCTGATCAGCCAGGTGGCGATGAAGGGGGCGGTACCGCCCAGAAGCGTGTTGGTCACGTTGTTGCCCAGGGCGATGCCGCTGTAGCGGGTCGAAGCGCTGAGCATCTCCGCGTAGGTGACGAACGAGGCGCCGTTGACCACCGACACGAGGACGAAGAGCACGGACTGACCCACGAAGGCCGCCCAGGCGGGCCCCGCCGCCATCATCATGAACATCGGCACGCCGAGGAGCGCGGCTCCGGCGCTCCCGATGAACAGGACCTTCTTACGGCCGACGGTGTCCGCCAGATAACCGGACAGCGGCAGGGTCAACGCCCCGAGCACCATGGCCACCGAGGTCGAGGCGAAGGCCACCTGTGAGGAGTGCCCCGCCGTGGTCTGAAGGTAGGTGGCCGCGTACACCGAGGCGATGTAGTACCCGCCCGTGATCACGGCGCCGAGGCAGACGATCTTCACGACCGATCGCCAGTTGGTGACCAGGAGGTCGCGTACGGGGACCTTCTTGGTCTCACCCTGGGCGCTGAGCTCCTTGAACTGCGGGGTGTCGTCGAGGTGGCTGCGGATGTACAGGCCGATGACACCGATCGGCAGGCTCAGCAGGAACGGGATCCGCCATGCCCAGTCGAGGATCTGCTGATCGGTGAAGACGCTGGTGGCGGTCAGCGCGACCAGGGCCGCGAAGAGCGAACCGAGGTAGGTGCCGGAGTTGACCAGCGAGGTCTGGGTGGCGCGCCAACGCGCCGGGGCGGACTCCGCGACGAAGGCGTTGGCCCCGCCCAGTTCGCCGCCGGCCGCGAACCCCTGGAGACAGCGGCAGAAGACGAGCATGCTCGTCGCCCACATGCCCAGGGTGTAGTAGTTCGGCAGTACCCCGATCAGCGCCGTGGCCAGCACCATGAGCAGGATGGTCCACGACAGCGCCTGCTTGCGCCCGTACTTGTCACCGATGTGGCCGAAGAAGATCCCGCCGGGCACCCGCATGAAGAAGGCGACGGCGAAGGCGGCGAAGGTGCCCAGCATCGCCGCGGTCGGATCGTCCGATACGAAGAACAGGGCCGCGACGAACGTCGCCATGTAACCGTAGATGCCGAAGTCGTAGTACTCCACGATCGTTCCGAGCACCGCGGCGCGGATGACCTTCAGACGTGAGCGGAAGTCGCCGTGATCCGAGGTCCGCTCTGAGGTCCGCTCCGGGGTCCGGGGCGGCTGGGGGTCCAGTGACATGCTGCCTCCTAGTGGGCAGGTCGGGCCGGGATCGGACACCGCGGCCCTGATGAATCGGGGGATTCCGGGTCAGAGCCCGGAGGCCGCCTCGAGGCCCGCGATGCGCCCCATGGTGACGGCGTTGGAGACGGCGTTGCCGCCGCCGACGTAGCGGGGACCGAGCACCCCGGCACCGGCCTCACCAGCGGCGAAGAGGCCGTCGATGGGCCGGCCGGAACGGTCGCGGACGGCGGCGCGGCCGTCCACGGCCAGCCCGGCGTGGGTGCAGACCAGTTCGGTCGGCAGGTACCGGGCGGCGTAGTACGGCCCGGGACCGATGGGGTCGGGCGGTGAGGTCAGCCCCTTGGCCTCCAGGGTGCGGTGCCGCAGGAAGAGCGGATCCCGGCCGTACGGCAGCTGTTCGTTCCAGTCCCGCACCGTGGTGACCAGGGCCCGTTCCGGGACGCCCATCATGCCGGCGAGTTCCTCCAGGGTGTCGGCGCGGAGCGTGCGACCCGCCTCGGCCTCCTCGGTGATCCGGTCGGGGGTCCAGTCGGAGTAGCCGGCGGGCAGGGACCTCCTCGCCCGCTCGTCGAAGACGCACCAGACCCGGCCGCCCCGCGCGTCGATGATGCCGGTCGAGACCGCGTAGGAGGCGTCCTCGTCCATGAAGCGCAGCCCCCGTTCGTCCACGTGGATCCGCGACAGCGGCGGGAACCCCGACTGCCAGTGGTGCCGGCGCTGGAAGTAGGCGGTGGGCAGGATCAGACCCCATCCCGACCCGGTCACCGACGCCCCCACCCGGTCGGCGAAGCGCAGGTGGTCACCCCGGCTGCCCTCGGCGGCGACGACGAAGCCGTCCGCGCCGGACCTCAGCGCGTCCGGATAGTGCTCCTCCAACAGGGCGGGATCGTGGGAGAAGCCGCCCGTGGTCACCACGACCGCCGCCGCGCGCACCTCGACGCCGTCCGCGACCGCGCCGACCACACGTCCGTCCTCGAACAACAGGTCCTCGACCCGCGTGTTCAGGACGACCTCCACGCGTCGCTCCCGGCAGGCGGCGGCCAGGACGCTCACCAGCCCGTACCCCTGGTCCTTGGGCACGTGGCCACGCCAGACGTCCTCCACCCCGGCCCGGGTCAGACCGGGAGTGTGGGCGTTGGTGGAGAGCACGGCGGGGAACTCGACGCCGAGCCCGATGAGCCATTCGAGCGCCGGACCGCTCCGCCGACAGAACGTCTCGATCAGCCCGGGCTCCAGCATCCACTGGTTGAGGTCCATGTAGTGCTGGTAGAAGCGTTCGGGGGAGTCCTCGACGCCGAGCGCCGCCTGCACACTGGTGCCCGCAGCGGTGAACAGGCCGGCCGACAGTTGCGTCGATCCGCCGAGTTCGGTCTCGGACTCGAACAGCAGGACCCTGGCCCCCCGTTCGGCGGCGCTCGCCGCAGCAGCCAACCCGGCACCGCCGCCACCGATCACGATCACGTCGTGCTCGTGGGCCTCAGACATGGCGCGACCCCCCGTCCACGGCGATGCTGTGGCCGGTCACGTATCTGCTGCTGTCGGAGAGCAGGAAGAGCAGCACCCCCACGACCTCCTCGGGCGAGCCCACCCGGTGCAGCGGCACCCGGTCCATGGCGGCCGCGAGGGCTTCGGGGTCGTCCTGGAGCCAGCGGGTCATCTCGGTGTCGATGAAGCCGGGAGCGATGGAGTTGACCCGGATACCCCGGTCCCCGAGCTCGACCGCCAACGACTCCGACAGGTGCGCCACCGCGGCCTTGGACGCGCAGTAGGCCGCGCGCCCCTTGCGCACCCGGACCGCGGAGATCGAGGACATGTTCACGATGGCCGCGCCCGGACGCATGTGGCGGGCGGCGGCCTGGGCCCCGTGCAGAACGCCCTGCACGTTGACGTCGAGCACGGCGCTCATCTGGTCGGTGTCGATCTCCCCGACCGGGGCGTACGGGAAGATCCCGGCGTTGTTCACCCAGGAGTCGAGGGAACCGAACTCGGAGAGGGCGACGCGGGCCAGCTCGTCGTGCTGCTCGGCGACGGTCACGTCGACGCGGCGGGACAGGACCCTGCCGGGGGTCGACACGAGCGCCTCCGCCGCCGCGTTCCGGTTGATCTCCTCAGCGGTCGCCTTCATGGCCGCGTCGTCGATGTCCGCCGCCACGACGTTGACACCCCGCAGGGCGAGGGCGCGGGTGAAGGCGCGGCCCATACCCCGCGCGGCTCCGGTGACCACCGCGGTGGTGCCGAGCAGTTCGGGATACAGCGCGGTCACCGGCCGGTCGTCGACGCGTGCGGGGCCGGTGCCCTCGTGCTGGGTCATCGGGGGTTCCTTTCAGGATGAGGGGAGTGGGGTCTCGTGGTGAGGGGCGAGTCTCAGGCGGGGGAGTCGTCGCGGCGCACCTCGCGCCTGGCGACCGACCACCGGCCCTCCGAGACCACCAGGTGGTCGGTCAGGGTGGTCATGCGCAGGATGCGGGTCGATCCGCCGATCGTGGTCGCCAGGACCTGGAGGTAGGCCTCGACGACGGCGCCGTCGAAGGGCGCCTCCTCGTCGGAGCGCACCCAGACGTTGGTGACCACGTGCCGGTGGACCTCGCCCTGTTCGGCGGCCCGGCGGTGGAACCCGGCCGCGAAGTCGGCCAGGGCCGCGGACCCGACCACGGGTTCGGGATAGGTCGGTGAGTGGAACTCGCCGTCCGGGGTGAAGGTGTCGGCCCACTCCCGCGCGCGACCGGAGTCGATGAGGTGGGACTGCCGCGCGTAGAACTGGTGGATCTGGGAGGCCGTCGGGGTGTCCATGAATCTCCAGTGTGCTATAATCGCACGCACCGTGCGATTAAAAGTTAACGTACGTGTCACACGTCACTCCCGTCAAGGGGGTGACGTGTGTCCGCCATCGAAAGGAAACGCGTGCCACCTGCACAGGGAGACCGGCCCGACACCAAGACCTCGAAGACGCTCCACAACGGCATCGAGGTGCTGGAGCTGCTCGCGCGCAACCCACACGGGCTGACGGTCTCCGAGGTCGCCGAAGGGGTCGGGGTGCACCGGACGGTCGCCCACCGGCTGATCCGCACCCTGGAAGAGCACCGCCTGTGCACCCGCGACCCCTCCAAACGCGTCACCCTCGGGCCCGGCCTGGTGTCCCTGGCCGAAGCCGTCGAGGTCGACCTGCGCACCGTCGCCGGACCCGTCCTCATGGAACTGGCGGAGACCCAGGGCGCCACCGCGCACCTCGTCGTCCCCGAAGGGGAGGCGGAGGCCAGGGCGCTCATGGTGGTCGAACCGCGCGGCGCGCACGCGCACATCGCCTTCCGGGCAGGCCGCGTCGACCCGATGGACCAGGGCTCGGCGGGACTTGCCCTCCTCTCTGCGATGCCGCCGCGCGAACGGGAACGAGAAGAGGTGACCCAGGCCCGGAGCCGCGGCTACGCCATCACCCACGGCGAGGTCACCCACGCGGTGAGCGGCGTCTCCGCCCCCGTAGTAGGGCGACAGGGCAAGCCCGTGGCCGCGGTGGGGGTCTCGGTCCTGGAACTGAAGGACCCCGAGGCGATCGGCGTGGCGGTGGCGGAGGCCGCGCGGCGCCTGGCTGCTTTGATCCCCCAGGCCTGAGGGCGGGTCTTTGGGAGGTGGGGGTGGTGACGGTGGTGGCCCGGGGTCGCGAGCTCGCCGGCGAGGAACGAAGGGGTGGGAACGACGAAGGCCGGAATCCGTGTGGATTCCGGCCTTCGTGAAGGTCTCGATCACACGAAAGAAGTGATCGTGATGGAGTTCTCCCGTTGGTCACGAGTGATGACCATCGCCGCTGTGCTGATGCTCGCCGGTATCGCCGGGGTGGTGTTCTACTCCCACATGTACGAACTCGCCTTGCACCACGGCGAACCCGAGTGGTGCGCGGCCCTGTTCCCGCTCTTGGTGGACGGCATGATCGTGGGCGCCTCCATGACGACCCTGCTCAGCGATGCCCGATACGGACGCAGAGGCGGCCTGCTGCCCTGGGCGCTACTCATCCTCGGCTCGGTCGCCTCGCCGGCGGCCAACGTCGCGGTCGCCGACCCCACGATGTGGTCGCGGATCATTCACGCCTGGCCGTCGTTCGCATTGATCGGTGCGTACGTGCTCATGCGCGAGTTCCGCACCACGGCCAAGAGCGTACGCACTGCGTCCGCAGACGATGAGCGGGACCTACAGGGGGTGGTTCTCTCCGAGAGCTGATCTGCATCTTGTGGATGCGTCGGGGCAGAAGAAGGTTCCCCACCCCCACTCACCGTTCCAGGCCCGAGCCTGGATGTGGGCTGAGGAATGGGAACAGGAGCACGGAGAGCTAGCCGATGGGAAGGCGATCGGTGAACACTTCGACCGGAAAGAGGGCTGGGGCCGCCTCGTGAAGGAACGCGGCCTCTACGAGCGCAGGCCCTCCCAAGCAGGGGACAGGCGGAAGATCGCTAGGAACTCGCAGGCGACCAGCGCCCAAGGGCCCAGAATCGGCGCCCGCTTATGGACCTTCGGGGTGCCTCGAACGGTCTCCTGTTGCACATACTCGTCCACTCGATCCATGACAGCGACTGCTGCCCCAAAGAGAATTCTCGATCGCTGCGTCAAGTCCGTGAAGTGCAGGACAACCTCTCACTGCACCTGCACGTCTGCTGAGCACTAGGAGAGGAGTCTCTAGCAAACCTGTCGGCCGCCTATTTTGACGCACCCGACAGCGATCATCGACACACCTGTTCCCCCCTCCTCGAGGTAGCCATGACAGATGAACTCGCTCCTGTCCTGTGGGTCGCGGCTGGTCTGGAGATCGACCCCAACCTGGACGACTTCGGCCTCGCCCCCGACCAGCTCCGCACCTTTCTCTATGTATCCCCGGGCAAACGCCGCTCCTATAGCAAAGGCGATCTGCTGTGCACCCGGTGCCTGAAGATTCCCGTTCGCCGAGACAAAGCCTCGATGTACGTGCGCAGCAAACGCCTCAGGGACGGGTTCTGGGAAGTCGCTCACCACTCCTCAGAGGAAGGCTCTTGCGACTCCGTCGAGAGCGACGAACGAAAAGCCTGGCGAGACCGCATCGCTACCAATGCCTCCGACGCAGGCCTATCCGCTGACTACGGGGTCGGTGCCAAGGGTCGCGCGGACGTGGTCGTCCTCGGCCCTGAAGGCCGTCAGATCAACTGGCAGATCCAGATCGCCCAGCCAGGCAGAGGTGCCATCACCAAGCGCACCAACACCGTCTACCGGAATGGGCATACACCATCTTGGCTCACCACCGACTACAGCGCGAAGTCCCAGACCCGTGAGCTCATCAACAAGGTTCCCTGGTCCATGGCCAACAAGATGCTTCCCGAACAGCTGCTCCATGGCCGTGCTGCGTGGGTCTCCGACGGCATCAGCGCTTACAGGTGGGAGTGGTGTCGTAACATCCCTGGCCGCTGCCCTGTCCCTGGGCCCCTCACTCTGGACTGCGGTAAAGAGCACGGTATCTGGGAGCGCTCGCCCACCCGCTTGGAGGAGTTCATCGAGAACTCCGCCGGAGGTCTCCTTGTGCCGATCGCGATTCCCTCGGCGAATATGCGCACCGTCAGCCGTCTCTGGGTTACACCCGACCACTACGAGGAGTACGCCCACGCCCAAGGGCGTCCGTTCACCGAAGCCGACCTGCCTCCGCACCTACGGGCCCTCACCACCCCCACACACAGGATTAACAAGGGCTACGAATCTCACGACTCCATCCTTCATCAGCCCCAGAAACGCCGTTCACGCTCCACCGGGGGCGCCCGAACCCCACGCGCGCCCGGCCACGACA
The DNA here is from genome assembly GCF_035818715.1 of Nocardiopsis sp. LDBS1602. Taxonomy (NCBI): domain Bacteria; kingdom Bacillati; phylum Actinomycetota; class Actinomycetes; order Streptosporangiales; family Nocardiopsidaceae; genus Nocardiopsis; species Nocardiopsis sp. LDBS1602. The sequence continues at coordinate 9,892 of NZ_JAYLVW010000011.1, forward strand.
CCCCGACCATCCCCATCCCCACCCGAGAACGGCCACCAACCACCACCGAGCCACCCAACGACACGGCGCTACCTCCAGAGATCGCCGCGTGGATCGCCGACTCCATGCCGGGCCAAGAACACGAGCCCTGCCATCACTACCTCAGAGAACAGGACAGGCTCTGCGGAGCAACCCCCACTCGCGCCTACATCAGCGGACGGCGCTGCTGGAAACACACCCCCACACCTTTCACCGGTAACAACTCCGGTCGCCCCGGGAAACCCTAGGGATCTCCTCACCAGCCCGGAAGAACTCGCTCACCTACTCCGCACCGCTGTCAACGCCCTCAACCTGTCCACCCCGAATACCCTCGGACCCGATGATGCCGCCCTTGACCTACGAACTGGCATGCTCGGGGGAGTTCCCGGTAAACGTGGTGCGGATCGGAAACCAGTATCGGATATCGACTGCTGATCTCATGAAGCTGATTCGAGTAGAATGAGCAATATTTGTAATTTGTTGTCTGGTATCAATCATTTCAGAGCCTGGATTGTCGTCACTGTCTGAGGGTGGCGCTTCTCGCGCTGATGTCTGCGGATATTATCACCAGTGCCATGATGAAGCCGATCGTGGCTCCATATTCAGGCCGATTGAATAGTGCAGAGATCAACAAGCTACCGGTGAAGGCGATGAAGGCCATCGAGAATGCGGGTCCGATGTGGGGGCGCATTTTCTTCCAATCTTCTTCGCGTTCTTTTTGTCGTTGGCTGTCATCCTTTCGGTTTCGGGCTTCGTATCCTCCGGCTGTGAGCATTCCGAGGCGGAAAACAATTGCTGCGGGGATTGCTCCCTGGCTGATTGCTCCGGCGAGAGCTCCAAAGTTTTCAGAGCCCGTCCCGGTGAGGGATGCTGCAAGCTGCCCGGTTCCACCTGCGATGCTCGGGGCTACGATCAGCCCGAACAGGCATGCGTTGGCTGCAATATGGGTTCCGAAGGCGTGGTGTAGATCTTTTCGGGCGGTTGAGGTCCATCTCTCGTGTGCAACTCCTGATGCAAACATTAAAACGATTCCGCATGCCGCGGCGTACCATCCTCCATGGGTTGTATTAACTATTAGCGAGGCAAGGCCACTGAAAATTCCAAAGAAGGTTGTCGTGATGAGGGGGTTTGCGTACTGCTCAATTTTTATCCGTGTCGAAAGTTCGGTTCTGCTCCTCGGTTCTTGGTTTGGGGTTGCCCTGTTTTCGGCTTGAGGGGCGGCACTTTCGTGTTTCTGTTGTGTTTCTTCTGTTTTCTTGTTTGTCTGTATTGAAGTGTGAAGTGAGATCAGGGCGGCCAGTGGGACTGCGGTTATTGACGCGAGCCATGCTGCTCTTTCGATTCCAAGAATCGGGGCCATCAATATTGGGAATATTGCGAGAGACAGTATGGAGAATACTACTGCTTTTCGGTTCACGGGTCAGATATTCTCCGTTTTGTGGTTGCTGTAAAAATGTCGAGGCGCGATATTTTCGCATGGAGGAAGCTGTATTGTCTTCTAGGTGGCCGAGACTGGTCATGTCTGCACGGGGGCGCGAGGTGGTGACCTCTCCTGGGTGTGTGATGGCAGGGGTGCTATAGCTCAAAGGTCTGTAAGCGAAGACCTTCCGTCCCCTGCATCTCGGTGACGTGTGCTGGGGTGTAAAAGCCGGCGTGGCGGTGCGGTCGACCTCGGATAACGCGGACCACCCCTTCACGGAGTTCGTTGGGGCCCGCATCGCCACGCTCACCAAGCCCCGCCACGTCCGGGTGGCGAAGGCTCTTGCCCGGATCTGGATCCGGATGAGGGTGTGGGGGAGCGAGCCGGGGTGTCACCACCACCTTCGGCCCCTCCACGAACCTTCGTACACCGACGTGAGGAAGAGCGCTCCGTACTCAGTGAGCCGGAGCAGCGTAGAACATGAGGGTCGGATGGATGTCGGAGCCACGGGACTGGAGATCCGACGGTTCCGATCGGGGCCCTCTGTGGGGGCTGCATCCTTCTGTGGCCCCTACTTGGCCCCGCCCAGCGAGGAGGACCGAGAAGGCTAGAAACTGTTGCTAAGCCCCGTTCCATCAGGTGAGGTCCCACGTGGGTAGGGACCAAGTGATCCCGCTGCTGTTCTTCCCCCGTACGCCCGAACCGAGAACCCTCGTTACTCGTCGTTCGGGCCGTCTCAGCTCTGTAAGAAGCTCGTGACCATGAGCCTCTTCCTCGGGCAGAGGGGGCGCTCTACTCGGTTTGCTCGTACAGATCCTCAACATGGGCGTCAACACAGTGGACGAAACCGACGATGCGCGTCACGAAGGCCAGGCTTGGCGGGAGGATCGTTGAGTAGGGTGGCCAGCTTTTCCTGGGATAGGTCGGCAACGTAGCTCAGTTAGTCGAGTCGTACCCCGAGGTGGTTCATGCTGACATGGTAGGGACTGGACCCCGCATACTCCCGGGCGTCAAGGCTTGGAGGCGCCCGGTTCGATCTCCTCCGGCTCGATTACCTCAGCCTCAGCAAAGATCCGGCCTGCCGTCGTCTCGGGGTCTGGGGTTACTCCCAGTGCCTCCATGGCCGCCGTCGCGTGTAGACGATCGCGCAACTCGGGGTTCTTGATCCGATCGGTCAGTCTTGTGGCCCGTTGCAGCCCGTGGTCTTTGTCTATCTGCTGTTCAATGCGGTCGACGCGTGCATCCAGAGCACTACTGGTTTGCCGCACGTGCCACCTCAGCCACACCCCGATCGCTGCGAACGGAGCTCCCAATAGGCTCACCATCAGCGCGGATACATCCTCGCTTACTAATGCCACAACGGGACCTGCCAAGATGACGCCAAAGCCGACCACAATGAAGATGATGCTGATCCAGAAGTTCACCTCGACGTGCCTATGCTTCTGTTGTAGAACGCCGAGGTAGACCTCTTCCTTCTGCGAGTCCAAACTCTTGGGCGTGTCCGTCTCGGCGGTTTCATCGTGGAGCCTGGAAGGATACTCTTTCTCGGTGGTCTCAACGTGGCGGCCAAAGTGAAGGTGAGCAATGGCGCCATGGGTAACGACTATCGAGGTGCTGTCCTTCCCTTTGGACTTAATCGAGATATTGTCCGAACTGCTTGATTCGTCGGTTTTACTGCTACCTTCGGGCTCGTCGTCCGGTCGGTCTGTGGTGTCCGCCATGGGGGTCCCTGCTGCCGCTGGAGCTGTACCGGAGAACTCAGGGTAGCCCCGGTTATAGACGCAGCGGCTCCGATCGGGGTCCTCCGTGGGGACCGCGCACTTCGGGCACGGCCCCTGACCAACGTGTGCCTCACCATTGGGACGTCCTCGAGTAGAGCCCTTGCTCTCGATGATGAGTCGGACGCCTCGCGGGAAGGGGCCGCCCGTGGGGTCGGTGGGGCGTGTGTCATAGGGGGTGGAAACGACTAAGGCCGGAATCCTTGTGGATTCCGGCCTTAGTCCGGGGTGGGCGATACAGGACTCGAACCTGTGACCCCTACCGTGTCGAGGTAGTGCTCTAGCCAACTGAGCTAATCGCCCCGGATACTGCTCGAGGTGGAGACGGGATTCGAACCCGTGTAGACGGCTTTGCAGGCCGCTGCCTCGCCTCTCGGCCACTCCACCGAGTACACGCCGGGTGATCGCTCACCCGTATGTCTCCTCCGAGCGGACGACGGGATTCGAACCCGCGACCCTCACCTTGGCAAGGTGATGCTCTACCAGCTGAGCCACGTCCGCTTGCTGCCGGGCCGCCCCCGTTTCCGTGGGCCGCGCCTTGCTGCTGGTAAAGACTTTAGCGGAGATTCGACAGACGGCAAATCGGAGTTCGAGGGGCGGGTGCGGCGGTCGACGACGGTGCCCCGCGCGCCCGGTAGCGTCCGCCTCGGGTGGGTCGGATCGGTCGGGGACGCGCCCTGGCGGCGAAGAAAGGGCATGGTCGTGGCGGAGTGCGGTGGCCATCGGGGTTCCACCCCCTGGGATCGGGCGCGTGAGCTGGCCCGAGGGCTGGGGGAGCGGTGGGGGTGTCCGATCGGGGTGCTTCCGTCGGCCTCGGCGCTGGGCGGACGGCTGGCGGACGATCTGAGGGCACTGGTGGGATCGCCCTCCTTCGACGCCTCGGCGATGGACGGCTACGCGGTCCGCGGCATGGGCCCCTGGCGTCCGGTGGGGGTGCGGTTGGCGGGCGTTCCGGTCTCGGAGGTCTGCCTGGCCGAGGGCGAGGCGGTGGAGATCGCCACGGGGGCGCTGGTGCCCAAGGGCACCGAGGCCGTCCTGCCCTACGAGGGGGCCACGGTCGTGAAGGACCGGATCCACGGTGAGGTGGAGCGGGGCCGTCACGTGCGCTGGAGCGGTGAGGAGATCGCCCCGGGGGAGTCGGTACTGCCGGCGGGGACGGAGGTGACCCCGGCGGTCCTGGGACTGGCGGCGGCGCTCGGACACGACCTGTTGCGGGTACGCATGCCCCGGGTCGAGGTGCTGGTCACCGGGGACGAGATCGCCGTCGAGGGGCTGCCCGGGGCGGGGGTGGTCCGGGACGCGATCGGCCCGATGCTGGACGGGGTGGTGGCCTGGGCCGGTGGGTGCGCCGTGCGGACACGTCACCTGGGCGACGTACGTGAAGAGTTGAGCGCGGCCCTGGCCGACGCCGAGGCCGACGTGGTGGTGGTGTGCGGATCCTCATCGAAGGGGCCGGCCGATCATCTGCGCACGGTCCTGCGGGAGGCGGGCGCCGAGGTGGTGGTCGACGGGGTGGACTGCCGCCCCGGACATCCGCAGTTGCTGGCGCACTCGGACGACACGGTGTTCGTGGGGCTGCCGGGCAACCCGAACGCGGCGCTGGTGGCCTCGTTGACTCTTCTGGTGCCGTTGCTGGCCGGGATGCTCGGCCGTACGGAACCGACCGCCGGCGCGGGACGGATGCCGTTGGCCGGCGAGGTGCGGGGGCGACCGGGCCGGACCTCGTTGGTCGCGGTGCGTCTGGGGCCGGAGGGGGCCGTGCCGGTGGGCCACGACCGTCCCGCGAGCCTGTGGGGCGCCGCCCTGGCGGAGGCCTACGCGGTCGTTCCGCCGGAGGGGCCGGGCGAGGACGTGGAGCTGCTGCGACTGCCCCGGCCGCCCTACGACCGTTGAGGTCCGCACACGGGTCGGCCCCCGGAGAAGCCTTTCTCCGGGGGCCGTGCGGTACGTGGGCGGCCCGACTACCTGACGGTGTCGTCCGCGCCGTCGTTCGTGGCGTCGGCGGCGGCCAGGACGGCCTCCGGACGCTCCTCCTCGACGGTGGCCTCCGCCTCGGGCTCCTCGCGTCGCTCCTCGTCGGTGGCCTGCCCCTCCACCGCCGGGTTGCCCTGCCCGCGCAGCAGGAACCAGGCCTGGACCGCGGCGGCCAGCACGATCACCACGGCGATGGTCGAGGTCATGTGCATGCCGTTGGTGAACGCCAGCTGGGCGTTGTCCAGCAGGGTGGCACCGGCCGCGCCGCCCACCTGATCGGCGGCGTTGGTGGCACCGCCCAGGGTCTCCCGGGCGGCGTCGGTGGCGGCGGTCGGCACCCCGTCGATCTCGGTCAGGTGCGCCCGGTAGAACGCGGTCAACGCGCTGCCCAGGATGGCCACGCCCAGAGCGCCGCCCATCTCGTAGGCGGTCTCGGAGATCGCCGAGGCCGCGCCCGCCCGCTTGGGCGGGGCCGCCGACATGATGGCGCCGTTGGTCAGCGTCTCGGCGAAACCGGTGCCCAGGGCGATCAGGGCGAAGGCGATCACGACCAGGGTCACACCCCGGGTGACGTCGTCGGCCGGGGTGAAGATCAAGGTGGCGAACCCGCCCGCGGTGACCAGCAGGGACACCCCGATCACGGTGGCCAGGCTCAGGTACCGGGCCACGCGGGCGGCGACCAGACCGGCCACGACGGACAGCACCAGACCGGGGACCAGCACCATGCCGGCGCGCATCGGCGAGACGTGCAGCACCAGTTGCAGGTACTGGGTGAGGAAGAACAGCGACCCCACCATCGAGAACACGATCATCAGGTTGGTGACCACGGCCACGCTGAACACGCGGTTGCGGAACAGGTGGACGTCGATGAGCGGGTCGTCGAGCTTCTTCTGTCGGCGGACGAACAGGTAGCCCAGAGCCAGACCGAACACGAGCGAGACGAACGGCAGCACGTCCACACCGCCGGTGGCCAGCTTCTTGATGCCGTACACGGCGGGCAGCATGGCGCCCAGGGACAGCAGCACGCTCACCAGGTCGATCCGACCGGAGTCGGGGTTGCGCGACTCGCGCACCAGCAGGGGCACCAGGATCAGGATCAACACCATCACGGGCAGGTTGATCAGGAAGACCGAACCCCAGAAGAAGTGCTCGAGCAGCCAACCGCCCAGGATGGGGCCGAGCGCCGCGCCTCCGGAGAAACCGGAGGCCCAGATCGCGATGGCCAGCAGGCGCTGGCGGGGGTCCAGGAAGATGTTCCGCAGCAGCGACAGGGTCGAGGGCATGAGCGAGGCGCCCGCGACGCCCAGCAGGGCGCGGGCCAGGATCAGCACCTCGGCGTTGGGCGAGAAGGCCGCGATCAGCGACGCCACGCCGAAGGCGGCGGAACCGATCATGAGGAGTCGTCGTCGGCCGATCCGGTCGCCGAGCGAGCCCATGGTGATCAGCAGCCCGGCCAGGATGAAGCCGTAGATGTCGATGATCCACAGAAGCTGACCGGCGGTGGGGCTCAGGGCCTCGCTGAGCGCGGGCACGGCGAAGCCGAGCACGGTCATGTCGACCGAGATCAACAGCACGGGCAGGACCAGGACGGCGAGTGCGGCCCACTCGCGCGGCCCCGCGAGCGCGGGCGGCCTCCCGTCGCTCGCGTGTGCGCGGGTGGAGCCGTTTCCGGCCTCGGCGGTACTCATCATTCCCTCGTCATCGATCGCGGGGTGGATCGCGGCTCGGTCGAGCTCGCGGAGGTGGCCCGGCGGAGTGCGGAGATCGTCCGGGCGGACGGGAAGCCTGGTCGACCGGGTGGGCTCGAGACACACTTCGGGACTCTTCGACCGTCCAGACGGTACAGTACCGTCCGGACGGTACAGTGTCAATCGTGAGTACTTCGAACACACGCGACCGCATCCTCGACGCTCTACAGGACACCCTGATCCGGGGCGGTTATTCCGCGGTGACCCTGGAGGCCGTGGCGAGGGAGGCGGAGGTGTCCAAGGGCGGGCTGCTCTACCACTTCCCGTCCAAGGCGGCCATGGTGAACGGGCTGATCGAGCGACTGCGAGAACTCGCGGAGGAGGAGTTCAGACAGGCGCGCGAGAGCGAGGAGGGCCTGGTCCGGGTCTTCCTGCGCACCTCGCTGCCGCAGAGTCCGGAGGAGAAGGAGCTGTACTGGGCGCTCATCGCCGCCCTGCGCAGCCATGAGGAGCTGGAGGAGGAGGCGGTCCGGCACGTGCAGTACCTGTTCGAGCACTGGCGCGAACTGCTGCACGAGGAGCTCACCGACCCCGTCCTCGCCGAGATCATCCTGCGCGCGGGCGACGGCCTGTACATGGCGGCGATCGCCGGACTGGCCCCGCCGGACCCGGAGCTCACCGGGCAGATGATCGACCGGCTCGTCGAGGAGTCCGACAAGGTGCGTCGCGCGCGCTAGCCCCCGTGTGCGGGGCGGGGGAGGACCCTCTCCTCGAAGACCTGCGCCTCGGTGTCACGTACCCGCACGCGCTGGGAGGGGGTGAACCCCTGTCCCTCGTAGTAGCGGACCAGTTCCCCGTCCCCGCCGGCCCAACAGTCGACCCTGACCAGAGAGATCCCCCGTTCCCGGGCCAGGCCGCGGGCGTGGTCCAGCAGCCGGCCGCCCACGTTCCGTCCGCCGTGCCCCCGCGAGACCAGGAGCAGGTGGACGTAGAGCTCCCGTTCGTCCACCGGAGGGGCGTAGGAGATGGGCGTCTCGGCGACGGCCAGGGCCCCCGCGACGGCTCCGTCGATCTCGGCGAGCCACAGTTCCTCGCCGGCGATCCGTTCCACCAACGCCACCCGCTCCGGGATCCCGGACCAGGGTTCGGTGCCCCACTGCGAGGCCGAACCGCGCGCCGTCAGCCAGGCGACCGCCTCGTCGAACAAGGCCAGCAGGGTGGGGGCGTCCTCGGGGCCGCCGCGGCGCAGGCGCATCGGTTCTCCTTCGTCAGGGGATGGAACGGGACTCGGACGGGCATAATGTCAGTCCCCGTCGGCCGGCCGAGAGCCGGTGGCCCGGGGGTGGCCGGTGTCGTCGGAAGGTGATCGTGTGGTGCTGTTCACGTGTCTCGGATCATGATTTACTTCCCAGTAACTTCGTGGCCGAGGCCGGTTCCCGGACCGACCTCGGGCCCGCACGCCGGCTGAGGTGAGGCGTGCACTACCTCGAGGAGTGGGGCGTGCCGTGTCGACCCGAGAACGTCTCTTCGCCAGACTGTTCCCACCTCACCAGGGTGTCCACGGGGTGAGAGAACACAGACTGGAAAGCGGGGAGCGGATGCACAGGCTCACCAACCAGGTACGACCGTACGCCTGGGGAGCGCGCGCCGCCATCCCACACCTGTTGGGGGTCGAGCCCGACGGCGGACCCCAGGCCGAACTCTGGCTGGGGGCCCACCACGGCGCCCCCAGCACCGTGCACTGCGAGGACGGCTCCAGACCCCTCCCCACCCTGATCGCCGACGACCCGCACCGCGTCCTCGGCCCCGAGACCACCGCCCGTTTCGGCGCCCGCCTGCCCTACCTGCTCAAGTACCTGGCCGCGGAGGCGCCCCTCTCCCTCCAGGTGCACCCCGACGCCGCCCGCGCCCGTTCCGGCTACGAGGCCGAGGAACGCGCCGGCATCCCGGTGGACGCCCCCCACCGCAACTACCGGGACCCCCACCACAAGCCCGAGCTGCTGCTGGCGCTGGAACCCTTCGACGCCCTGTGCGGTTTCCGCGAGCCCTCCGCCGCCCTCGCCGACCTGGTCGGACTCGACTCCGAACTCGCGGCCCTGCTGCGCGACGATCTGTCGAACCCAGATACCCGGATCGCGCTGCGCGCCGCGCTCACCCGCCTGCTCAGCCTGCCCGAGGCCGACCGCCCCCGACTGATCGACGCCTTCGTCACCGAGTGGGCCGAGCGGGGACGGCTCTGCGCCCACGCCGGAATCATCACCGACCTGGCCGACCGCTACCCGGCCGACCCCGGCGCGGTCGCCGCCCTGCTGCTCAACCGCATCACCCTCTGGCCGGGGCAGGCCCTCTTCCTGCCCGCCGGCAACCTGCACGCCTACCTCCAGGGCACCGCCATCGAGGTGATGGCCAGCTCCGACAACGTGCTCCGGGCCGGGCTCACCGGCAAGCACGTCGACGCCCCCGAACTGCTCGACGTCGTCGACTTCTCCGTCCTGCCCATCCCCTACGCCCGCCCCGACCTCCTCGACGGACGCCGCGAGTTCCGCCCGGCCGCCCCCGAGTTCGCCCTCCACGAGATCGGCCCCGGACGGATCACCGCCTACCTGCCCGGGAACGGGCCCACCGTGGTGCTGGCCCTGCACGGCGACGTCGAACTGGTCGCCGAGGTCGGCGAGGGCATGCTCCTACGGCGCGGTGAATCGGTGTTCGTGCAGGCCGACAGCGGTCCCATCAAGGTGGAGGGACACGGTCACGTGATCGCGGCGACCGTCGGCTCCGACTGAGAAGCGCGGTCGCCCATCGGTGCTCGTCCCGGCCGGTCGGAGCTTCGGGAGCACTCGGACATCACCGATAACCTTGGCCCTCGACGTTCACATGAATCAGAGAGGACCCACCATGGCGCTCGAACGCCCCGAGATCGACTTCCTCGACGGCCCCCCGCCCACCGAGCTGAAGATCAGGGACATCAAGGTCGGTGAGGGCGACCAGGCCGGTCACGGCAGCAAGGTCAGCGTCCAGTACGTCGGCGTCGCCTTCTCCACCGGTGAGGAGTTCGACGCGAGCTGGAACCGCGGCGAGCCCCTGCGCTTCCAGCTCGGTGCCAGGCAGGTCATCCCCGGCTGGGACCAGGGTGTCATGGGCATGCGCGTCGGTGGCCGTCGCGAGCTCATCATCCCGCCGAACCTGGCCTACGGCGACCGCGGCGCCGGCGGTCTCATCAAGCCCGGTGAGACCCTTGTCTTCGTCGTGGACCTGGTTGACGTGGCCTAGGCCACGCCTCCACATCGGGGGTGCCGAGGAACGGTGCGCACAGCCCTTCCTCGACGCCCCCGTGTTCTTGCGGGCGACCTCTCTCAGTCGACCTTGACCACGTACTTCCCCCGCACCCCACCGGCCTCCAGGGCCCGATGCGCCTCGGCCGTCTCCTCCAGGGAGAAGACCGTGTCCACCGCCGGGACCAGCGACCCCTCGACCACGTGGCGGGCCAGATCGTCGAAGTCCTTTCGACGGGGGTCGCCGCTGAAGAAACGCACCCGGCCGCGCCCGTGGACCGCGCTGAGCGCGATACCGCCGAGCGACCCGACCGGACGGGACAGGTCGAAGGCGATGGCGACCATGCGACCGCCCGGGTTCAGAAGGCCCCGCAAGGCCGGCAGCCCGGTCCCGACGGTGTCCATGACCACGTCGAAACGGCCCAGGGCCTCGAGCGGGGTCGACCGGTGGTCGACGGCCTCGTGCGCCCCGAGGTCGCGGACGAAGTCGAGGTTGGCGTCCCGGGCCAGCGCGGTGACCTTCGCGCCGTAGGCCCGTCCGAGTTGGACGGCGGCGTTGCCCACACCGCCCGCCGCGCCTCGGATGAGAAGCCGTTCCCCCGGCCGCAGCCGGGCCTTGTCCCGCAGCGCGGTGACCGCCGTGGTGGCGACCGGCAGCGCGGCCGCCGCCACCGGGTCCGTCCCGTCGGGGATCCGGCCCAGCCGCTCGGGGGAGGCGACCACGTACTCGGCCGCGCTACCGAACCCGGAGGTACGGCCCAGCACGCCCCACACGGGCTCACCGATCGCGAACCCCGTCGCGCCGACGCCCAGGGCGGCGACCTCACCGGCGAAGTCCAGCCCCGTCCGCTGAGGGAAGCGCCGACCGGTCAGGATCCGGACCCGCCCGGCCCGGGCCGCCGTCTCACCACCGTTGACGCTGAACGCGCGCACACGCACCAACACCTCTCCCGGCCCCGGCTCGGGACGCGGCACCCGGGCCGTGTAGAGCACCTCGGGAGGGCCGTAGCGGTCGAAGAGGACCGCCCTCATCATCCGATCGTCCATGACTCCACCTTCGTGACGGGGATCCGGGGCCGACCGTAGGCTCTGCGGTGGACGCGATCGTCCGTACGGACCGGAAGTGGGAGACGGTGATGGCGGGATCCTCTCGGATCGGGGACACCGGAGGCATGCGGGCCGACGCCCGACGCAACAGGGAGCGTGTGCTCGTCGCGGCGCGCGAGGTCTTCGCCGAGCGGGGGATCGACGCCCCGGTGGCGACGGTGGCCCGGAGGGCCGGGGTCGGCGTGGCGACGCTGTACCGCCACTTTCCGACCCGGGACGACCTGGTCCGGAGCGCGTTCGAGCGACAGATGCGGACCTGCGCGAACGCGCTCGTGGACGCTCTGGCGGACCCCGACCCCTGGGAGGGGTTCGTCCGACTGGTCGAGACGCTCTGCGAACTCCAACGGGAGGAACGGGGGTTTCCGGCCGCGTTCATGGCGACCTTCCCCGAGCGGGCGAACGAACACGCGCGGGTCCGGGCACGCGCCGAAGGGGATCTCGTGCGTCTGATGCGCCGTGCGCAGGCCTCGGGCGCCCTGCGGTCCGACTTCCACCCTTCCGACCTCGTCCTGGTCATGCTGGCGCACGCCGGTCTGGTGGCGACGCTTCCGGACGACGAGGCGGCCTCCCGGAGGCTGGTCGCCTACCTGCTCCACGCGTTCCGCGCCGACACCTCCGGAGCGAGACTGCCCCCGCCGGCCCCTCTCTCGCTGCACACCCTGCCGGACACGGCCCACCGCCCCCGGTAGCGGGAACGATGGGCGCGTACGGTCAGGTCAGGCCCGCGCCGACCTTCACGTGGCCCTTGAGCAGGTCGCGGGCGATGGTGCGCCGCTGGATCTCGTCGGTGCCCTCGAAGATGCGCAACAGCCGCAGGTCGCGGTAGAAGCGTTCGATCGGCAGTTCGCGGGTGTAGCCCATGCCGCCGTGGATCTGGAGGACCCGGTCGACGATCTCGTTGGCCTTCACGCCCCCGAACAGTTTGGCGATCGACTGGGCGTGCCGGGAGTCCCGCCCCTGGGAGACCAGCCAGGCGGCGTGCAGCACCAGCAGCCGCAGCGCCTCGATCTCGGTCTGGGAGTCGGCGATCATCCACTGGATCGCCTGCCGGTCGGCGATCGGCGCCCCGAAGGTCTCGCGCGTCCGGGAGTACTCGATCGCCATGTCGAGCAGGCGTTCGCAGCCGCCCAGGGCGCGGGCGGGCAGCAGGTAGCGTCCCTTGCCGATCCACCGCATGGCCAGCGCGAAGCCGCGGCCCTCCTCGCCCAGGACGTTGGCGTTCGGGACCCGCACGTCCTGGAAGACCAGGGAGGCGGGGCGACGCTCGCCCATGGTGTCGATGGGCTCGGAGGTCCACCCCATGTCGCGGTCGACGAGGAAGCAGGTGACGCCGCCGTCGGCGCCCTTCTCGGGGTCGGTGACCGCGAACACCAGGGCGAAATCGGCCTCGTTCCCGCCGGTGATGAAGGTCTTCTCGCCGTTGAGGACCCACGCGTCGCCGTCCCGGACGGCGCGGGTGCGGATGGCCTTGGCGTCGGAGCCGGCGCCCGGCTCGGTGATGGCGAAACAGGACCGGAGTTCGCCCTCGATGGTGGGCAGCAGGTAGCGCCGTCTCTGCTCCTCGTCGGCGTGGTAGAGGATGTTGTCCGCCTCGCCGCCGAACTTGAAGGTCAGGAAGGTGCGGCCGAGTTCGGTCTCGATGAGGGCCTCGGTGACCGCGTCCAGCCCCATGCCGCCGTACTCCTGCGGGGTGGACACGCCCCAGAAACCGGAGGAGCGGGCCAGGGAGCGCAGCCCGTGGCGTTCCTCGGCGGTCAGACCGGGCGGGTGCCCCTGGCGTTCGCGGCGCAGGGCCTCGTTCTCCAACGGCATGAGTTCGCGTCGTACGAAGGTCCGCACCCAGTCCCGGATGGCCCGTTGTTCTTCGCTCAAGGAGAAATCGATCACGGCCGCTCCCATTAACCTAACGGTGTTCGGTTATACGAAGGTACGACGTGGTCGGCGATGACCGCAAGGGTGGTCGTCTTCGAGAGGGGCGTCGGCTCCGAGACGGCCGCAGGACGTCGTGCGATGATCGGCGGACGCCGGACCGACCGGCCCCGTGATGGCCCAGCGCAGAAGGAGACCCTTTCCGTGGCCCGACCCAAGACGCCGATCCTGAGCAAACCGGTCATCCGGCGGGCCGCGCTGGAACTCCTCGACCGGGACGGGCTGGAACGGCTCTCCATGCGCAGGCTCGCCGAGGAGCTGGACGTGCGGGCCGCCTCCCTCTACGGCCACTACCGGACCAAGGAGGAGCTGCTCGGCGACATCGCCGACGAGGTCACCGCCGACATCGACGTCTCGGGCTTCGAGGGCGGGGACTGGCGGGCCGGACTCGCCACCTGGGCCCGCTCCTACCGTGCGGCCCTGATCGAGCATCCGAACCTGCTGCCGGTGATCGCCTCGGGGCCCGGACGGAGGGAGGAGGCGCTCCGCCGGGCCGACGTCGTGCACGGAGGTCTGGTCGGAGCCGGATGGCCGCCGCGCTACGCCACCATGATCGGCGCCTCCACCAAGTACCTGGTGGTCGGAGCCGCCACCCGCTCCTTCGCGCGCGGTTTCGACGACGACGCGCGCGTCTACCGTGACCGGTACCCCAACCTCTCCCAGGCCCACCTGCTGGCGGAGGTCGCCACCGAGATCGACGAGGACAGCTTCGAACTGGCGCTCACCGCCTTCCTCGACGGCCTGACCCCCGTCTTCGAGACGGTCCGGACCTCCCGGGGATGACCGGGCCCCGGGCCGCCGTCCACACGGCCCGGAACGCCCGGAACCTCACGAACCGGTCGGACGGGTGTCCTCGTTCGTGCTCAGAGCGGTCCGTTCCAACAGATCGAGCGGGTCCCCACCGGACCGGGGCAGCGACCGTTCCGCCACCCGACCGCCGTAACGGATCCGGGCGAAGGTCTCCGGCAGACGCGCGGCCAGCCGCCGGTGGGCCAGCCGACCCAACAGCCAGGCCCCCGCGGCGCCGTTGACCAGGGCGACCGGGACCGCCCACCAACCCCCCGCCAGCAGGGCCACCACGATGGTGGGGGAGGACAGTGGCGGGATCGCGATCAGCGACGTCCACACCTGGACCCGGGTGTCCCCGGTGTCGTTGGCGTCCACCCGCAGATGCGGTTCCACCCCGGGGGTCGCCGCCACCACGGACAGCAGGACGGACAGACCGTTGCCCACCCCGAGGACCACCAGCAGCCCGGCCAGCACGTACGGCGACGCGTCGGGCTCCCCGGATACGAGGACGGAGACCAGGCCCAGCAGGAGCGTGCCGGGCACGATGAGCAGGGCGATGGCGATCTGACGCCCGCGCACGTCGGCGCGGACCGTGTCCCGGCCCTGCCCCACGACGGTCAGCCACAGGGCGCTGCCGTCGTGGCCGTACATGTTGGAGCCGCCCATCGCCATGACCAGCGCCGTGAACACCCCGGCGGACAGCGTGATCCATGGACGGTCGGCCATCAGCCCGAACAGGCCGATGAACAGGCCCGCGTACAGGGCCGACCGCAGCTCCAGGGCCCGCCAGGGGTCCCGCCACCAGGAACGCAGTTCCTTGCCGACGACCGCGCCCAGTGGACCGTCCGGAAGGAGGGGGAGGCGCCTCGTCGAACGTCGACGCCCGAGGGGACGTGAACGCCTTCCCCGACCTCGGGCGTTCACGCGCGGGGCCAGCAGACGCACGGTGGCCAGCACGGTCGCCGCGGTCAGCAGGGTGAAGGCCCCCAACAGGCCGAAGGCGGCGCCCCAGGCCCCGGAGGCGGCGGCGTCCACGGCCGCGATCGGCCACGAGGTGGGCAGGGCCGCCAGGACCGTGACCACCGGGGCCGGGAACCCCCGCTCGGCGAGGTCCCCGGCCGCCGAGAGGGCGGGCCCGATCGCCGCCCAGCCGAAGAACAGGCCGGCGACGATCAGCCCCCACTGGACCGAGGCGATCTCCATGCCCACCCTCGTGTGCATCGCCGCCCCCAGCGCACGGAACACCAGACGGGAGAGGGACACCATGAACACCACCGACAACAGCATCCCCAGCAGCCCCAGGGAGAGGGTGGCGGGCTCCGAGAGCCAGGCGTGACGGGCCGTGGACGCCATGGCCACGAGGGTCAGCGCCGGCCCGACCCCCACGAACGCGGTCGCCCACAGACCGGTGCCCACCTGTGAACGCTCCAACGGCAACAGGGTGAAGTACTGCGGGCGCAGCACCCCGACGCCGTTGGTGATGGTCGGCCCCAGGATCCAGGCACCGGCCCACACGGCGCCGAGCAGCATCAACAGCTGCGACCTGACCTCGGCGGAGGAGGCGACCACGGTGACGTACCAGGTCAGAGCGGCCCCGCCCACGAGCAGAGCCAGGGTGCCGCCACGCGTCCCAGAGGCGCCGTGCCGCCCCAGGGTGGATTCGAGCCGGATCAGAACCCCAACCACGCCAGATCCCCCTCCCCGACCTCACGAGCGCCGACCAACCGGACGAAGGTGTCCTCCAAGGCGGGGTCGTCTCCGCGCACCAGGTCGAGCGGCCCGTCCGCCAGCACCCGACCGTCGGCGATGATCGCGACCCGGTCGGTGATCCGTTCGACCAGGGCCATCACGTGACTGGAGATGATCACGGTGCCGCCGCCGTCGGTGTAGCGGCGCAGGATCGCGGTCAGCACGCGCGCCGACACCGGATCCACCGCCTCGTAGGGCTCGTCCAGGACCAGCACCTCGGGTGTGTGCAGCAGGGCCGTGGCCAGCCCGATCTTCTTGCGCATCCCCGTCGAGTACTCGGCGATCAGGGTCCCGTTCCGTTCGGCCCGATCCAGCTCCAGGATCCGGAGCATCTCCTCGCTCCGGTCACGCGTGAGATCGCGATCCAGGCCGCGCAGCCGCCCCCAGTAGTCGAGGAGCTCGCCGCCGGTCAACCGCTCGGGCAGGGAGAGACCGTCGGGCAGGACGCCCAGACGACGTTTGGCCTCGACCGGTTCGGCCCACACGTCCACGCCCAGGACACGGGCGGTGCCCGAGTCGGGCCGCAGCAGACCCACCGCCATCGACAGCGAGGTGGTCTTCCCCGCCCCGTTGGGGCCGACCAGCCCCGTCCACGACCCCCTCGGCACGGAGAGGCTCACCCGGTCGGCGGCCCGGGTCTCATCGAAGGTCTTGGTCAGCGAGTCCAGCTCCAACGCCGGCACGCTCTCTTCGGGTCCGTGAGCGCTTGTCATGTCCCCATCGTGAGAGCCCGTGTTCGAAGGGCGCATCGGCCGTACGGACATCCGCGGTCGGTCGGGCGACCACTTCCCCCTCCGACCGGCGCGCCCACGCCGGCCGGACGGTCGAGGCACCGGAGAAGAACCCGTTCTACCCTGGGGACTCGGACGATACGGAGGGGGAGGGACATGGAACGGAGCCGTCGGGACCTGTCCGTGGACGTCCTGCTCACCGTGTTCGTACTGGTCTGCGGACTCTTGGCCTTCTCCGCCTACGGGAACGACCTGCACCCCACCGACCGGGTGCCCACCTGGGTGCTGTGGGCGGACCTGAGCTGTCTACCGCCGGCCTGCGTCGCCCTGTGGTGGCGGCGCTCCCACCCTCTGGCGGTCGCCACGGGGATCATCCTGGTCTCCTCGTTCTCGGTGGCGGTGATCGGCGCCCTGCTCGTCTGCCTGATCTCCCTGGCGATCCACCGGCCGCCCCTCATGGCGATCGGCGCGGCCACCCTCGCCACGGTGCTGTCCCTGCCCTGGGCACTGCTGGTCCCGGTCACCCCCGGCGCCGTCGGGGTGACGATGGTCGCGATCGTCATCATGCTCAACGCCTGCGTGGCCTGGGGCGCGGCCATCCGCTCCCAACGAAGACTCGTCGAACGGCTCCGTGAGGACGTGCGACGAGAGCGGGAGATACGGGAGGAGCGCCTGGGCCTGGCCCGGGTGGAGGAGCGCCGCCGGATCGCCCGCGAGATGCACGACGTCGTCGCCCACCGCATGTCCCTGCTGTCCGTGCACGCCGGAGCCCTGGCCTACCGCACTGAACGGGCCGAGAGCGGGCGGGGCGAACCCCCCACACCCGCCGAGGTGGGCGCCGCGGTCCGGGTGATCCGCGACAACGCCCACCGCGTCCTGGACGAACTCGGCGACATCCTCGACGTGCTGCGCTCCGGCGACCTCGCCGGAGAAGAGGGCGGCACACCTCAGCCGCGATTGACCGACCTGCCCCGGCTGGTCGAGGAGGCGGTCGACGCGGGAGAGCGGGTCCACGCCTCCTTCGACCTGCCCGAGGACGCCGAACCCCGCGACCAGGTGCAGCGCACCGCCTACCGGGTGGTCCAGGAGGGGTTGACCAACGTCCGTAAGCACGCCCCCGGGGCGAGGACCACGGTCGAGGCCTCGGGGGCTCCCGGGCGGGCGCTGGAGATCGTGGTGGTCAACGCGCTGCCGGTCGGCCGGGCGGGGCGCGAGGTGCCGGGGACCGGGGCGGGGCTGGCCGGGCTGAGCGAACGCGTCCGCTTGGACGGCGGGAGTCTGGAGTACGGGCCCGAGGAGGGCCGCTTCCGGCTGGCCGTCGTCCTCCCCTGGCCCGAGGAGGGGGCCGACGCCTCCAGGAGGAACGACCATCGAAAGGTGCCGTGAAGGTGACCAGACCCCTGATCAGAGTCCTGCTCGTGGACGACGACCCCCTGGTCCGATCCGGGCTGCGCATGATGCTCTCCGGTGACGGCGACATCGTGATCGCGGGGGAGAGCGAGGACGGGGCGGGCGTCCGCGAGGCGGTCGCCGAATGCCGGCCCGACGTGGTCCTCATGGACGTGCGCATGCCGGTCATGGACGGGATCGCCGCCACCGAGGAACTGCGGTCGGGGAACGCCCCCGGGCCCCAGGTCATCGTGCTCACCACCTTCGACGCCGACGCCACCGTGGCCCGGGCCCTGCGCGCCGGAGCCGCCGGCTATCTGCTCAAGCACACCGACCCCGAACGCATCGTGGAGGCGGTACGACGGGCCGCCTCGGGAGAGCCGGTGCTGTCGCCGAGCGTGGCGCGCGCCCTGATGGACCGGGTCGCCGGTCAGGACCCCGAGGAGCGCTCCTCCGGGGCGGACCGCAGGGCCCGGGCCCGAGCCCGGCTCGCGCTGCTCAGCGCACGGGAACGCGAGGTGGCCGAGGCGGTGACGGCAGGACTGTCCAACGCCGAGATCGCCGAACGGTTGTACATGTCGATGGGGACGGTCAAGGCGCACGTGTCCAGCGCCCTCACCAAACTGGACCTGAGCGGACGGATCCAACTGGCGCTGCTCGCCCACGACGCCCGCGACCCGGACTGACCCGGGTCGACGCGGCTCCTCGGGGGGTTGCCGACCTCGGGCGAGGGGCCGGCCGTAGCATCGGCCTCGACAGGACGACCGATGGTTGAGGAGGCGCCCCATGGCGAACGAACGCGTGGTCTGGGCGAAGAAGGTCCCCCAGGTCTACAAGAAGCTGGACGAGATCGACCAGGTCATCGCCGAGGAGCTGGACATCCGGCTGCTCGAACTGGTCAAGCTCCGCTCCTCGGTCCTCAACGGCTGCTCCTTCTGCGTGGACCTGCACACCCAGCGCGCCCTCAAGGAGGGGGAGAGTCAGCAGCGGCTCTTCTTGGTGGCCACCTGGTACGAGGCGGGCGACATCTTCACCCCGGCCGAGCGGGCCGCCCTCGCCCTCACCGACGAGATGACCCGCATGGGCGATCACGGGGTGTCCGACGAGACCTACGCCGAGGCCGCCGAGCACTACGACGACACCGAGCTCGCCGCCCTGATGTCGGCGATCGCGATGATCAACCTCTACAACCGGCTGGCCGTCACCAGTCGGCTGCACGTCAAGAAGCGCTGATCCGCGCCCGTGTCCGCCGGACGACCGGCGGACACGGGCAGGGCCTTGTCCGCTAACGGTGGGCGACGCCGAAGTCGTGGGCGGCGCCCACCAGTGCGTCCAGGTCGGCGCGGAGCCCGGCGTCGGTCAGTACCTCGGGAACCGCCGTGCGCAGCCCGCCCGGGGCCAGGGTTCTCAGGGCCCTGCGCGCCGCGGGCGTGGGCGAGCGCAGATCGGCGGTGGGGATCGGGGCCCACAGGGCCGTCACGGCCGCCGTCAGCCACAGTTCGTACGTCGTCCCATAGCCCAGCGCCCCCTCCAGTCGATGCCCCGCCTCGGCGGTGTCGAGCCACAGGTCCAGGGCCTCGACCACGGACCGACGCGAGGTCCCCGAGCGTTCGGCCTCGGCCCGGACCAGACCGTCGTGACGGTCGTACACGCCTCTGTCGATGTCCCGACGGACGATCGACGCGCGGGCCCGACGCCAACTCATGAACGGGACGCGCGCGGGGGAGCGCAGCACCCGGGGCGAGGGCGCCGGATCCCCCTTCTCGCGCAGCAGGACCGAACGGCGCACCCCCATCCGGTGGGCGTTGCCGACGAGGCTGAGGTCCCCATCGTGCTCGATCAGGTTGGGCACGGTGACCAGGGCCGGACGGCCGACCCCTTCCAGGAAGCGGGCCGTCGCCTCGTCGTCGGGCTCCTCCTCTCGGCCCTCGGGGGACACCGAGGCCACCAGCCGTCGGGCCAGGGGCGTGGGCATCAGGATCCCGACCGTGGGCACGTAGCGGTCCGCGCACTCGGCGAGCCCGTATCCGCCCAGGGCCGCCCAGCGCGCCATGGTGGCGGTGCCCGATCCCCATTCGCAGAACAGGCTCAGGACCCGCTCGGGGTGGGCGGCCACCATCCGGGTCAGAGCCTCGACCATGCCGGGACACGGCTCCGCGTCGTCCTGGAGGACCAGATGGTGGGTGGCCCCCTCGGGGGCGGCGGCCCAGGCGGCGAGCGAGGTGCGCAGGGTGGTGGGCGGGCCCTCGGGCGAGGGGTCGGTGACCACGGCGGGGGAGAGTTCGGGGAGGGAGTCGGCCAGGCGCCGCGCGGCCTCGGCGCGGTCGGGGTGGCTCATCACGGCGCAGGAGATCCGGACGCTCGACGTGGTCTCGGCGGATCGGGTGGACGGGTCGATCATGAAGGGAACCTCGTCTTCCGGAAGGGGGAGATGGGCGGGGCGATGAGGGTCATGTCCACCCCTTCGGGATCCGGCCGTGGGCCGCCCCGTACTCCAGCCCGGCCAGGACCAGGTCGACGACCTCGGCCTCGTGGCGGGCCAGGGCCTCGACGTCGACGAGGCATCGGAGCGCCCCCGGGGCCAGGGAGGCCAGGGCCGCGCGCACCGTCGGTCCGTCGGCTCGAGAGCGTAGGGAGTCGACGACCTCCGGCCATCGGGAGCGGAGCACCACCCCTTCGGCCACCACCGTGTGCCACAGAGCGGTCAGGTGCGGTTCGGGGACGACCTCGGAGAGGGTGCCCGCCTCGATCCCCTTCCGCAGGGCCTCGGACCGATCGTCCTCGGGCAGACCCCACGCGTCGAGGACCTCGGCCAAGGGGCGGTGCGCCTCCGGGACGTCGTGATCCAGGTCGATCAGGACCGGGGTGCCGATGTTCCAGCGCAGGAACGGCAGGAACCGGGGCGGTTCGAGGACGGCGGGGGAGAGGTCGGCCGCCGGAGATGGGGTGAAGCAGGCCGACCGGCGTATCCCGTGGTCGGAGTTGCCCACCAGGCTGGGCCGGTCGTCGTGTTCGACCGGGTTGGGCACCGCGACCAGCGGGGTGAGCCCGGAGCGACGGACGAACCTCAGCACCGCGCGGTCGTCCGCCTCGTCCTCGTCCGCCGTGGCCAGGAAGCGGCCGAGCGCTCTCGCGTGCTCCGCCGGCAGCGCCAACGCGACGGTGGGCACGTAGGGGTTGACCACCGGCACCGCTCCGGCCCCGGTGTACACCGCCCAGCGGGCCAGGACGGCGGTGCGCGAACCCCACTCGACGAACAGCGAGACGGCGGCCTCGGGGTGGGCCCGCAGGACCCGCTCCAGGGTCGCGGCGAACCCGGCGGCCGGTCGGGCGTCGTCCTGGAGGACCAGATGGTGGCCGGCCCCCTCGGGGGCGGCGGCCCAGGCGGCCCCGGCGGCGCGGAGGGCCGAGGGCGGGCCCTGGGGATCGGGGTCGGGGATCACGACGGGGGAGAGCTCTGGCAGGGAGTCGGCCAGGCGCCGCGCGGCCTCGGCGCGGTCGGGATGGCTCATCACGGACACGGATACGGAGGGCGAGAGGCCGGGACGGGGGGAGGTCATGACTTCGACCCTACGTTCTCCGGAGACGCTCCCCCCGGTCGTCCACAGGCCCTTTTCCGCGTAGGGAGTGTTCTCGTCCGGTATCGGTCGGGCCGGTCCGCGGTGAAGGGGCGTGAGGCGCTCTCTCGCCGGGTGACGAGTGCGGACGCCCCCACCGTGCCGAGCCTCGCGGGGGCCGAACACGGACCGCCCCGTCCCGGAACCGGCGGGACGGGGCGGTGAACGGGACGGCTCAACCGTTGGTCCTGCGACGCTGGTCGCCGTGCTCCGGGGAACGGGTGGGGGGAGGGGTCGACGCGGGACGTTCGTGGGCCGCCCGGTAGCCCGCCCGGTACGCGGAGTTCCGGGTCTCGGGGTCCTCCTCGTCGCGGGTGGCCGAGGGCCAGCCAGCGGTGAGCCCGTAGACCACCACTATGTCGATGGCGATGACGATGGCCGACCAGAGCGGCATGGCGATCAGGAAGGCCAGTTGGGCCAGGGCGTTCACGGAGGCCAGGACGATACCGAAGATCCGGGCCCAGGCGCTGCCGGACAGGATCGCCAGACCGGCGACGACCATGACCACGCCCCAGCCTCCGAGCAGGAGGCCCCAGCCCTCGTACTCCAACATGAGCAGTCGGGACTCGTCGGCCAGGAAGAAGGCCGGGGTGAACATCGCGGTGAGCCCCTGGATGATGTTGATGGCGCCGATGACGACGAGCAGAGTGCAGACGAAGTACTGCCAACCGTTGGACGAGCGCATGGGGTGTGCTCCTTACCGGTCGTCCCGTCCGGCCGAACCGGTCGCCGGGGGACGGAACCTCGGATGGACACGGGCGAGCGGAGCCGAACGCCGCTCCTTCATGATGGGGCACGTCGGGCAAGGGGCACGGAAGCGGTTGCTTCGGATCGGGCAAAGTCATGTTTTCTCTGTATTTTCGAGCTGGTCAGTCCGTTACTACGTAATTTCGGATAATCGGCTATTCTGGCCGCGTGAGCGAACGATCGACACAGGAACGCCTCGCCGATCTGGAACGCCGGGTCGCCGAGCTGGAACGCGGCCCGGCCCCCTCCATGCCCGTATCGGAGGCGGAAGGGGCGAGGGCCGAGGACCTCTGGGTGCTGAAGGGGCTGGAGGAGGCCGTCCCGGACGGGGTCGGGGCGGTGGTCTACGCGGGCCGCCTCGACGGGGACGACGGGCCCCTCGGCTGGCAGTACGGTCTGACCGTCGACCAGGTCGACGGGTTGGACTGGTCCGCCCTGTCCGGCACCCTCGACGCGCTCGGGCACCCGGTCCGTCTCGCGATCCTCAAGGCCGTCTGTTCGGGGGTCTCCACCGTGGCCGAACTCAAGGAGCGCGAGGGGTTCGGTACGACCGGGCAGATCTACCACCACGTCAACCTGCTGGCCTCCGCCGGATGGCTCACCACCCGCCGCCGCGGCCACTACGTGGTCCCCGCCGACCGCCGGGTGCCCCTCCTGGTCATCCTCACCGCGGCCAAGGGCGTTCTCTAGGAAAAAGGCCCTTAAAACCGCATTGGCCCCCTTTGTGAGAAAACCAAACAAAGGGGGCCGCTCTCTTTTCCTCTGCTTTGTCGTCCGGGGAGAGGGATGCTCCGATCTGCCTTTCGGATGTGTTCCCGGGAAAGCTCACACTCCCCTCTGAGGTGGTCTAACGTGAAATCCGGCCGCCTCGATCGACCCTTTCCGGGCTCCAGTGGGGACGCCCATGCCCGTGTGGTCGGGCGATGCGGCCCTTTCTCTCCCACCTCGCCCACGCAGCCAGGAAAATCACCATGACAGCACACCTGTCCGACCGGAAACGGCCCCTTCCGAGCCCCGGCCAACAGGCACTCGTCGCACTTCTGGTCGCCTCCGCGGTCATCGTTCCGGCCTGGTCCTGGACGGTGAGCGAGAGCCCCGATCCGGCCAGACCGGCCGTCGGCCTCTTCGGAGGGGTCGCCGCGCTCCTGCTGTGCGTCGCCGTGGCGGTGGCCGTCCACCAGGTCGCCATCGCCCGCAACGCCCGGGAACACGCGGCCCGGGTCGGCGCCGGGGCGCGTCTACTGGAGGAGGAGGCCAGCCGGGTCGTGGACGTCCTCCTGCCCGCCCTCTCCCACGCGGTGAGCGAGGGCAGGGCGGTCCACGACGTCCTGGGCGAGCACGCCCGACCCACACACCCGGCCATCGACCGCCTCTCCCACGCCGTCACCACGAGGATCGCGGGCGCCGAACGCCGCTCCGCCGAGGAACGGGACACGGCCGAGCGGATCGAGGAGCAGGTCGCCTCGCTCGCCGACCTCGACCTCCCCCTCATGCTGCTCCGCATCCGGCAGGACCGGCCCCTCGCGGAGGAGACCCTGAGCCGGGAGTTCCGCCGGGTCGACCCCGTCGTGGAACGGCTGCGCCGCCGCGTGCTCGGCGAACTCCTGGCCGCCGACCGCCGCCGCGACACGGCGATGCTCTCCGCCGCCGACGCGGGGGCGCGGCTCCAGGCCCACCTGACCACCCTGCTGGCCCAACTCCGAGGGTTGGAGGAACGCTACGGCGATCGCGCCGACGTCTTCACCGACCTGTTGGAGGTGGACCACAACGTCTCCCGCACCGGACGCCTGGCCGACGGCCTCGTCGTCCTGGCCGGCGGCCGCTCGGGACGACGCTGGACCCGGCCCATCGAGATGGAGAGCATCCTGCGCGGGGCCATGGGGCGGATCACCGCCTACCGCCGTGTCCGCCTCCACCACACCGGGACCACGGCCGTGGTCGGGCACGCCGCCGAGGGCGTCATGCAGGCGCTGGCCGAGGTCATGGACAACGCGGCCTGCTTCTCCGCCCACGACACCGACGTGCACGTCTACGCCCAAGAGGAGGACACCGGGGTCTCCATCACCGTCGAGGACAGCGGACCGGGGATCCGCCACCGGGAGCGCCGGCACATCGAGAGCCTTCTCGCCGAGCCCCGGGACCTGTCCACCCTGCCCGGCTCGCGGACGGGGCTGGCCGTGGTCGGCCGCCTGGCCGCCGCGTACGGGCTCAAGGTGAGCCTGCGTCCCTCGGCACGGGGCGGGCTCGGGGTCGTCATGCTGATCCCGCCCGCCCTCCTCACCGACGTGGGCCCTCGACCGGAAGCGGCGCCGGCCGAGGAGACGTTCGAGGGCGAGGACGTCGGAGCCCGGACCCACGAGGTCGCCCGGGAGATGTCCGGGGGAGGGGCCCGGCTCGGGGCGCCCGCCGGGGCCCGACCCGGGATCGAGCCGCAGGACGAGGACATCCGCCCCTCGATGCCCTGGGGGAACGGGACCGGCCTCTCCCGGGGACGGGCTCTGGCCGAGGAGGTCTGGGAACACCCCGATCGGCTCCACCCGGGATCGGACCCGTCCCCCCTCGGCGACCACGAGACGGCGCCCCCGTGGTGACGGTCGGGCCCGTCGGCGTGGAGAGCCCCGACCGGCTGTACACGGTCATCGGAGGGCGCCGCGGCGTCGACGTCGCCCTCGACCCGGTGTCCCTCGTCGTCGCCGAGTCCGGCCCCTCGCCCGACATGCAGTCCGAACACGTGGACATCCTGCGTCTGTGCGCCCGGCCGGTCGCGGTGGTGGAGCTGGCGGCCCGGCTCGGGCTCCCGCTGAGCGTCGTACGGATCCTTCTGGGCGACCTGCTCGATCGTGGGGCGGTGATCGCCCGCCACCCCGTGCCCCCGATCAACGGAGAGGGGACCCGGAACGACCCCGAGACCCTGAAACAGGTGCTCCATGCCCTCCAACGCCTCTGACCGGACAGCGACCGACGGGCCGCGCCCCGAAGGGACCGACGTGAACGACGACACGGGGGTCGTATCCCCCGGGACGGAGCCCGCGCGTCCGTCCCCCGACCACGAGCACGCCATGCGCCTGTACGGTCCCGAGATCGCGAGGGAACCCGAGGCGCTCTACGAGGAGATGCGCCGCAGGTTCGGTCCGGTGGCGCCCGTCCTCCTCGACGGGGACGTCCCGGCCTGGTTCGTCCTCGGCTACCGGGAACTGCACCACGTCACCCGCAGCCCCGAACGGTTCGCTCGCGACTGTCGGCGGTGGAACCTCTGGGAGAGCGTCGACGACGACTGGCCGCTGATGCCGTACGTGATGTGGACCCCCTCGGTGACGTTCACCGAAGGGGCCGAACACCGGAGGCGGATCGACGCGGTCGGCGACGCCCTGGGCGCCGTCCATCGGGCCGACCTGAACGCCCTGTGCCGTCAGGTCTCGGACATGCTCGTCGACCGGTTCTCCGGGGACGGGAGGGCCGACCTGATCGACCGGTACGCCCACCGGATCCCGGCCGAGGTGGTCGCCCGCCTGTACGGGATCCCGGAACAGGAGGTGCCCGACCTGGTCCAGGACGTCCTGGTCTCCCTGGACGTGACGCCGGAGGCGCCCCGCGCCCACCGCAGGCTCCGGGAACGCATGGTCCGGATGGTCATGGAACGGCGCGCCGACCCGAGGAACGACGTGCCCTCCCGCCTGCTGGCGCACGAGGCCGAGCTCACCGACGAGGAGGCCGTCGTCGACCTGCTCGTGGTCCTGACGGCGGCCCAGGCGCCCACCGGCGACTGGATCGGCAACACCCTGCGCCTCATGCTGCTCGACGGCGACTTCTCGCTCACCCTGCGAGGGGGACGCGGCAGCGTCGGCGAGGCGCTCAACGAGGTGCTGTGGAAGGACACCCCCACCCAGAACATCATCGGCCGCTGGGCGGTTCAAGCCTGTGAACTGGGAGGACGCAGGATCGAACGGGGGGATCTGCTGGTGTTGGGGCCTGCCGCCGCCCACCGCGACCCGCGCCTGGAGACCGGGGAGCCGCACGTCCACACCACGAACCGGGCCCAGATGTCGTTCGGCGCGGGCGAGCACGGCTGCCCCTTCCCGGCGCCGATGATCGCGGAGACGATCGCCCGCGTCGCGGTGGAGACCCTCCTGGACCGGCTGCCCGACGTGCGTCTCGCGGTGCCCTCGGAGGAGCTCCGTCGGCGTCCCTCGGTGTGGATGCGCGGCCTCCACGAACTCCCCGTGCTCTTCTCCCCGACCGGCCGCTGAGCCGCCCGGAGCCCTCGCGCGGCCCGTCCGGGGCCGGGCCGCGCGAGTCGGACCCGGTCAGTCGGCGCGGCGAGCGCGGGGGACCGGGGAGAACTCCAACGGCAGGGCCTCGAGCCCCCGGGTGAACAGCCCTCGCTCGACCGGCGCCGCGCCCTCGGCCGGGCGCAGGTCGGGCATGGCGTCGAGCAGGTCGTCGACGGCCACCCGGACCTCGGCCTCGGCCAGGAGGGCGCCCACACAGAAGTGCCGCCCCAGGGCGAAGGAGAGGTGCTCGGCCGCGGCCGAGAAGGACGTGGCCTCCGACAGCTCCTCCCGGAACAGGTCGAAGGCGTCGGGGTCGGCGAAGCGTTCGGGGTCGCGGTTGGCCGACCCGATCAGACAGGTGACGGTGGCGCCCCGGGGCACCGTTCCACCGTCGAACTCCACGTCCCGGGTGGCCTGACGCATGATCATCTGCACCGGCGGGGTGTAGCGCAGGGACTCGGCGAGGGCGCGGGGCACCAGCGAACGATCCTCGCGCAGGGCGGCCAGCTGTTCGGGATGGGCGATCAGGTTGGCGAACAGGGAGGACAGGGCCTTGTCGGTGGTCTCCCCGCCGGCGGCCAGAAGGAGGCTACAGAACGCCTTGATCTCCTCGTCGGTCATCCGGGTGCCGTCGACCTCGGCCAGGCAGAGCCGGGAGAGCAGGTCGTCGCCGGGGTCGTTCCGCCGCTCCCGGATGATCGGCAGCATGTACGCGGCCAGCTCGTCGTGGGTGCGCAGCCCGGCGGCGGTCACCTCGGGGTCCTGGGACAGGTTGCCGAGGAAGGCGATGATCGAGGTGTACCACTCGTGGAAGCGGTCGTGGTCGGCCCGGTCCAGACCCAGGATGTCCACGATGACGTTCACGGGGAACCGTGTCGCGTACTGGGAGACCAGGTCCACGCGCCCGGTGTCGCGGAAGGCGTCGACGAGCTCACGGCTGTTGCGTTCGATCACCGGCAGGAAGCGTTCGCTCAGGTCCCGCCCCCGGAAGGCGGGCGCGACCAGGGCCCGACGTACCGCGTGCTCACGACCGTCGAGCTGGAGGATGGTGCGCCCGTGGACCGGCTCCAACTGCCAGGCGTAGTTCTCGGTGGAGAACGCCCCCTCCCGGTCCTGGAACACACGGCGGACGTCGGCGTAGCGGGACAGCACGTAACCGGAGGTGGGCTCGTGCCACAGCAGCGGGGCGTGCTCGCGCAGGAGCGCGTAGGCGGAGTAGGGGTCGTCGTGGAACTCGGGGGAGAGCAGATCCGGGATGTCGTGGGCGGTGGTCATGCGGGCACGCTCCGGTATCGAAGGGGAGGGTCACCCCCACGGTAGGGACGACCCGGCCCGTGATCCACTCCCGGCCCGCCGAGGGGCGGCCCGGGGACGGGCCCCGGGCCGGCGGTCAGTACTGGGAGGTCCGGACGATCTCCAGGATCTCGGGTGTCACCGGCTCCAGGGCGTCGTCGAAATCGTGATGCCGATCCACGTAACCGTGCACGTAGGGGCAGACCGGAACGATCCGCATCCCCAGCCCCCGCGTGTGGTCCAGAGCGCGTTCCACGAGCGTCCGGGCCAGTCCGCGCCCGGCGAAACGGTCCTCGATCTCGGTGTGGAAGAAGATGCGTCGGTTCCCCGCGTCCACGTACCGGGTGAACCCGGCGACCTCGCCGCCGTCGGTGATCGTGTACCTGTCGCCCGCGTCGGCGACGGTGGGCTGTGCGTCCGTCATGGCACCACTATGCCCGTTCACCCCGCCGGGGCCGAGCGAAGGGGGCGGCGGGTCGCCCCCTCAACCGCCGGCCCGGTTCGTCCAGTCGGGCGGCAACCGGTCGGCCGGGCCCGGTACCGACTGGCTCTCCGGGTGGGAGGTCGGTGGGGCCAGCTCCGGTCCCCGGCCCACCGCCTCGGTGCGGAAGTCGTAGAACCATTCCTCGCCGGGCTCGAAGCTCTGGACGATCGGATGGTCGGTCCTGCGGAAGTGCATCGTCGCGTGCTGTCCGGGGGAGCTGTCGCAACAGCCCACGTGACCACAGGCGGCGCAGCGACGCAGATGCACCCACCAGCCGCCCTGTTCCGTGCACTCCCGGCAGCCGTCCCCGCTGGGCGGCACGGTCGGATCGATCTCGTTGCTCATGGCGTCACGTTAACCAGGGGGCACCCGGCGGGAACGGACCGCGCCCACTCCGGGCGCGTCATCCGTGGACCGCCGCCGGGCCGATGAGGGCGGCCCGATACCCTCGTGGCCGTCCACCCCCCGTCTCCGGCCCGAACCACTGGAAGGCGCCCATGAGCGAGGAGCTGTCCGTCCACGTCGACGATCACGTCGGCGTCGTGGAGGTCCACCGTCCGCCCGACAACCACTTCTCCCTCGACGTGCTCACCGAGCTCGCCGACACCGTCGAGAGGCTGGTCGCCGACGGCGTCCGGGCCCTGGTCCTGTGCTCGGAGGGAAAGAACTTCTGCGCCGGTGTGGACTTCGCCTCGGGCGGGGTGGGCGACAGCCCCGTGCACACGCTCAGCGCCATCTACGGTCAGGGCCTGCGCCTGTACTCGCTTCCGGTCCCGGTGATCGCCGCCGTCCAGGGCGCCGCCGTGGGCGGGGGACTCGGCCTGGCCTGCTCCGCGGACTTCCGTGTGGCCTCTCCCGGAACCCGCTTCCACGCCAACTTCGGCCGCCTCGGACTGCACCAGGGGTTCGGGCTGAGTGTCTCCCTGCCCCGGATCGTGGGCGCCCAGAAGGCCGCCGACATGCTCTACACCGCCCGTCGGGTCCCCGGCGAGGAGGCGTACGCCATCGGGTTGGCCGACCTCCTGGTCGAGGACGGCGCGGTCCGCGAGGCGGCTCTGGAGTACGCCCATCGGATCGCCGCCTCCGCTCCGCTCGCGGTGCGTTCGATGAAGGCGACCATGCGCGCCGGGTTGCTCGCCGAGCTGCCCGCCGCCCTGGAACGGGAGATCGTCGAGCAGACCCGCCTGTTGGCGACCGAGGACAGCGAGGCCGGAGTGGCCGCCTCCCTCGCCCGTGTCGATCCGGTCTTCACCGGAGAGTGAGGATCCGGTCCGCTCCATGAGACGCGGGCGCGTGAATTCCTCGAATATCCACGGGCGGATACGTTCGCGGTTCCGGACGGCGGCTCCTATTTCGCGCGCCGTCCGGCGTTCGATCGTGGCGGAAATCCGTGCGGAGAAAGCGGAGAACGGACCACTTCGATCACCGAGGGTGATTATGCGAATGTTCCGGGGAACCACGCGCTTTCTCGGGGTATTCGTCGTCGACTTCGGCGACAAGCCGATCGTGACGGGCGGTGGAGCCGGGGGAGGGGGTGACCGCGAGCGGCCCCCGGCCGACCGTCCCGGTCCGGGACGGACGATCCCGCGTGCGTCGCCCCGTCGGGGCCGGGCACGGGATCAGATGAGCGGACGGCCCTCCTTGCGGGCCTCCTTCACGTCCTTGGCGAACCCGCGGACGATCGCCACGAGGACGCCGGCCACGAGGACCGGCCAGATGAGGACGTAGGCGGTGAGAATGGTCGCCGACATGATCAGTTCCCTTCGTTCTTCGTGGTGGTGGGCGCGGGCTCGTCCGTGTTCTCGTTGGCCTGCGTTCGCGGGTCGAGGCCACCGTCGTCGAAGTCCCCGGTGACCCGCTTGATGGTCTCGAAGTCGAAGTCCGCCTTGGAGCGCACCGACAGCGCCCAGCAGACGAGGAACGAGACCGCGTAGGCGACCAGGGAGCCGGAGAGCACCGCGTAGTCGCGGAGGAAGTCGAAGCCGAACGGCAGGGTCGCCACGGTCGCGACCACGCCCACCCAGACCGCCGCCTTACGGCCGAAGAAACCGAAGGCCATGATGCCCAGCACCACACCCACGCCCACGATCGCCAGGGCCTCGACGAGGACGGCCCAGGCCCCGGTGAGCGCGATGAACTCGAATCGCACCGGCAGGAACATCGCGAGCGCCGCGAGCACCGAGACGGTGAAGGCGAGGTTGGTGACCTTCTTCCAGTAGAAGGAGGCGATGACGGGGAACACGAGGCAGCCCCACAGCGCGCCCACGAACACCAGCAGGTCGAGGATGTTGAACCTCGCCGTCGCGAAGTACAGGGCGACGCCCGTCGCGACGACCATGGTGGCGCGGCCGATCAGCAGCATCGTCCTCGGGTTCGCCTTCTCGCGACCCACGGACTGGCCGTAGACGTCGGCCATGACGATCGAGCTCAGCGCCGCGAGATCGGAGTCCGCGGTGGAGGACAGGGAGCCGATGATCATGAGGAAGGCCAGCCCCAGCAGGAGCAGCGGCAGGTATTCGGCGGCCATCTGCGGGAGCAGGTTGTTCACGTCTCCGTCGAGCGGCTGCACGCCCAGGTAGAGGGCCATGACGCC
Source organism: Nocardiopsis sp. LDBS1602 (assembly GCF_035818715.1). Lineage (NCBI taxonomy): Bacteria > Bacillati > Actinomycetota > Actinomycetes > Streptosporangiales > Nocardiopsidaceae > Nocardiopsis > Nocardiopsis sp. LDBS1602. The sequence continues at coordinate 40,741 of NZ_JAYLVW010000011.1, forward strand.
GACCATGCCCGCGCCGATCACGGTGGCGCCGTAGCCCACGGTCGCGGTGACGAAGGTGGGCTTGATCAGGTCCTCGCGCACCGCGAAGAGCCGCTGGGCGATGGTCTGGTTGCCGATCGCGTAGGCCAGCACCGCGGCGATGTAGGGCGCGCCCTGGTTCATGAACGCGTCCGAGGAGAAGAAGCTCTCCTGCTGCGGGGTGACGTTGCCCATGGCGCGGCCGGCCTCGAACATCTCGGAGCCGCCGGCGGCGAAGAAGATGACCGGGATGACGATCGCGGCGGCGCCGAGCATCGCCACGACCTGCACGAAGTCGGTCAGCACGGAGGCGCGGAAGCCGGACCAGAGGGTGTAGAGCAGCACGCCTCCGGCGACGATGGCGATGCCCGCGCCGAAGCTCAGCGGGGAGAGCATCGCGATGATCGCCCCGCCCGCGATGAAGTTCGACGTCAGGGAGATGACGGAGCCGAGGACGTTGGATCCGGCGAGCATGAGCTGCGAGGAACGTCCGTGACGGGCGTACATGACCTCGGCCAGCGTGTGCGCCTTGGGCGCGACGGCGCGGATCCGTTTACCGAAGGGGTAGATGAAGAGGATCATCAGCGCGCCCCAGAGCCCGTAGTGGATGGGCCCGGCCACACCGTAGGTGTAGCCCGCGGTGGCCGAGGCGTACATCGAGGACGCCCAGATCCAGGTGGCGGTCATGGAGGCGGCGGAGATACCGAAGCCGATCCGGTTGCCGGCGGTCATGTAGCCGTCGGCGCTCTCCTTGCGCTTGGAAATCGCGACGGACATCCACATGGTGCCGCCGTAGAAGAGGAGAAGAAGGGCGAGCACGCCGGGCGTGCCCAACTGCGTGAGGGTGGATTCTTCAGAAAATGACTGCACTTAGTTTTCGATCTGTAGGGGACAGGACGGGTCGGTGCTCTCGCTCTGAGGGCGCGTTCCCATTCGGAGAGAATTGGGCGACCGTTCAGGAGAGCACGACAACTATGGGATGTTTCCATACAAAATCGCCGAAATCCAATGCGCGCTCACCGTAGAGCCCCTGGGTACGGCCCTGCGGGCCGCCGGAAGCGCGTGCGGCACGGGGATCCGCGGGGCCGGCCGACCCGGTCCGACGGCCGCGGGATCGGCCCCCTGGGAGCGGCTCCGACCTGGCACGAGGCGCCGTTGTCGTACCGTGCGGGCAGAGTGTGGGCATGGCACGCACCCTTCCCCTCACCCTGCCCGGCTCCCTCCTGCTGTCCGACATGGACGGTCCGGGCGCCTACTCCGGCGTCGAACACGTGTGCATGGACGTCTCCCCGAAGGGCGACCGGTACCTGCTGACCCGGATCCGCCAGATCTCCGCCGGCAGGAAGGAGGGGATGTGCGCCCACCTGATCTCCCGGTTCCGCCCCGACGGAGGGCTCGCCGGCAGACTCGTCCTCCACCTGTCCCGAGGGGTGGGAGAGCGGGAGACGTTGGGCGGGCTACCGACGACCATCGACGATCTGTGCGTCCTGCCCGACGGCTCCCTGGCCTTGACCGCCGCTCAAGGGGAGGTCTTCCTGGTCGACGCCGAGCTGCGGGGGACGATCGGCTCCTGGGGAGGGGACCGGTCCACCTCCTGGGACGAATGGGACGTCTCCGAACACCTGAGGGGCGGCTTCGCCACGCTGATCCGCACCACCCCTGCCGGGCGGCTCCTGTGCGTGGTCCCGGAACGGGAGGCCGGCGGGATGGGGACGCGACCCAACCTGATCGGGTTGGCCGAAGACCCCCTCACCGCCGAGGAACGGCCGACCGTAAGGATCATCAAGGCGTTGGTCGTCCCGGGGGACGGCCCGTTCACCGGGAAATGGGTCGCGGACGAGGGATCACCGCGCCTCCCCCACACGATCCACGACGGGGCACCGGCCGGACCGGGCAACCGCCCCACCCCGAGCCTCCTGACCGAGGTCCGGGACCGGGGCTGCGGCGGCGTCTGGTCTCTGTCGCCCCGCCGCGCCGATTTCCACTACGAGGCCTATCGGGTCCTCGCCGAGGACCGCTTCGTCATCCCCCTCTTCGAGAGCCCCCGACCCGACCGGTGGAGCTCCTACAGCTACGCCCTGATCGACGACCGAGGCACCCTGATCGGCGAACTGGAGAGCCCGGGGCGGGGAGACTCCTCCCCGATCCCGGGAGAGCACTACGCCGTCGTCACCGACCCGGCCCGAGGCCGCGCCTATCACGTCAACCATTCCGGCCTGTACATGTGGGACGCCGACGGTCGGCTGCTCGCCAGGCTGCCCACGACCGAGAAGGCCTACAAGGGGCTGCGGCACCTGAAGCCGATGGCCTGCGCCCCTGACGGCACCCTGATCCTGATCCGGCCCGAGCACGGCCTCATGCTCGACATCGAGATCCCGGACGACCTCGCCGACCTCGGCCCCGTCGTCGCCGAGGCCCTGGCCGACCACAACCGTCGACGCAACCGGCTCAAGAAGGAGTGGAAGCCCGTCGATTGGCGCTGGGTCGAAAACGAGGCGCCCCTCACCCATCTGTGAGAGGCGCCCGGCTCACAGCTCCACGTCGGGGCCGAACCAGGGCTCGACCGCCTCGTCCCAGGTCCCGTCGTGGAGGGCGATGTTCAACCACTGGTCGACGTAGTGCTTCATCACCTCGTCGCCTCGGGGCAGCATGAACGCCTTCTCGAAGTAGTCGAAGGGCTCCTCCGGATGGACGGCGCACAGCTCCTCGTACTCGTTGGCCACCCAGAGCGTCTCGGAGGCGTCGGTGGTCATGACGTCGGCGTTGCCCGCCACGATCTCGTCGAAGACGGTGTTGTTGTCGTGTCGGATGAGCGTGCCCTCCGGGTAGTGCTCCTCGGCGAAGATCTCGTTGGTGCCGCCGCTGGGCATGATCGAACGGACCCCGGGCCGGTTGATCTGCTCGATCGTCCGATAGTCGTCGATGTTCTCGCACAGGGTGATGGGGGTCTTGCCGTCCTCCATCACCGGCGCGGAGAAGTACACCTGACGGGAGCGGTCGGTACTGATCGAGATGCCGCCCACCGCGATGTCGCAGTCGGCGAGGAAGTCCTCCATCAGGTCGTCCCAGCTCGTCTGGACCCACTCGACCTCCACACCCAGGTCGTCGGCCAGATCGCGCGCCATGTCCACGTCGATGCCGACGAACTCGTCGGTCTCCGGGTCGAGATAGGTGAAGGGACGGTAGTCGCCGGTCGTGCACACCCGGATCACGCCCGCCTCCAGGACCCGGTCCAGACGGCTCTCGTCGGCGGCCTCCCCGGAGGGTTCCGCGTTCGGGGAGGCGCAACCCGCGAGGAGGGACACCGACAACAGGGGGACGACGAGGGCGCGTGGTCTCACGGGGGCTCCGAACGTTCTCACCGGACCCCGGGGCGAGGGAGGGGACCGGTCCGGGTGTGGCCCGGGTCATGCTAATCAGGGCGCGACGGCCTGACAACGGTGTGTCCACACCCTGGACACACCGCGGGCCCCGCCCTGGTGGACGGGGCCCGCGACGGGAGACGACGTCAGGAGAAGTCGTCGACGTTGTCCTCGGTGACGACCTCCACCGGCACCTTCACGGTCTCCTCGATCCGCTCACCCTCGATCACGGCGATCGCGTTGCGCACGGCGGCCCGACCCAGCTCGGCCGGCCGCTGGGCGATGGTGGCGTAGAGGACGCCCTCACCGACCGCGTCGACTCCCTCGGGGGTGCCGTCGAAGCCGATCACCACGGCCTCCTTCCCCGCGGAGGAGAGCGCCGCGGCCGCGCCCAGGGCCATCTCGTCGTTCTCCGCGAAGACACCGTCCACGTCGCCGTTGCTCTGCAACATGTTGGTCATCACGTCCAGACCGCGCGAACGATCGAAGTCCGCGGGCTGCTGAGAGACGACCTCGATGTCGGGGAACTCGGCGATCCCCTCGGCGAAACCGGACCCGCGCTCACGGCTGGCGGAGGTGCCGGGGGTGCCCTGGAGCACCACGATCCGACCCTCCTCACCGAGCGCGTCGGCCATCACCCGGGCCGCCTCACGACCGCCCTCGACGTTGTCGGAGGCGACCAGGGTCTCCACCTCGGCGCCCTCGACACCGCGGTCGGCGGCGATCACCGGGATGTCGGCGTTGTTGGCGCCGCGCACCGGGGGACCGGAGGCGTCGGAGTCCACCGGGTTGAGCACCATGGCGTCGACGCCGGTGCTGATGAAGTTCTGGATCTGGTCGGCCTGCTGCGAGGCGTCGTCCTGGGCGTCGGTGACGATCAGGTTCACCCCGGCCTCGTCCGCCTCCTCCTGCGCGCCGTCGCGCATTTGGAGGAAGAACGGGTTGTTGAGCGTCGACAGCGACATCCCCACCCGGGGGCCGTCGGAGGAGGAGTTCGGGACCAGGAAGGACAGCGCCCCCACGACCAGCGCGGTGACCGCGGCCGCGAGCGCGAGACGGACCCCGCGACGACCACCGCCGACACCCGGACCGCCCGCGCCCGGACCACCGCCCGCGCCACCGGAACGGCGGCGCAACGTGTCGAACAGGACGGCGAGCGCGATGACCACACCGATCACGACCTGCTGCCAGAACGCCGAGACCGAGAGCAGGTTGAGGCCGTTGCGCAGCACCGCGAGGATCAGCGCGCCGATCAGGGTGCCCAGAGCGGTGCCCACACCACCGGCGAGGCTGGCGCCGCCGATGACGACGGCGGCGATCGCGTCGAGCTCGTAACCCTGGGCCGCCTGCGGCTGGGCCGAGGCCAGACGGGCCGCCAGGATGACACCGGCGACGGCCGCGAACAGACCCGAGAGCGCGTAGATGCCCAGCTTCTGCCGCTCGACCCGGATCCCGGACAGGCGGGCCGCCTCCTCGTTGCCGCCGATCGCGTACATCGCGCGCCCGGTGAAGGTCCGACGCAGGATCACGGCGGTGACCAGACCCATCAAGAGCATGATCAGCACGGGGACGGGGAACCAGCCGCCGAGGGAGTCGCCCAGACGGGCCACCGGGTCCGGCAGCGCGATCGGGCTGCCCTCGGAGATCACCAGGGAGAGCCCGCGTCCGATGGAGAGCATCGCCAGAGTGGCGATGAACGGCGGAAGCTTGCCGTAGGCGATCAGGGCCCCGTTGACCAGACCGCAGGCGGTACCCGTGGCGGCGGCCAACACCACGGCCAGCCAGATCGGCACCCCGTCGATCGCGGCGAGGAAGGCCAGCGCCGTCGCCGACAACGCCGCCACCGACCCCACCGACAGGTCGATCCCGCCGGAGATGATGACGAAGGTGACGCCGAAGGCCAGGACCGCGATGACGGCCGCCTGGACACCGACGTTCAGAAGGTTCTGCGCGGTCAGGAAGTCGCCGGAGAGCAGCGACATGACCACGACCAGGACGGCCAGCGCGGTCAGGGCCCCGTTCTCCAACAGGAAACGGCCGACGACGGACCGGGCGCCGCCGCTCTTTGCTGTGTCAGTGGCCATTCCGGCCCTCCACTACGTTCTCTTCGGGGTCGGTGGCGACGGCCAGGGACATCACGGCGTCCTGCGTGGCCTCCTCTGCGGAGAGCTCACCGGTGACGCGGCCCTGGGCCATGACGAGGATCCGGTCGCTCATCCCCAGGACCTCGGGGAGGTCGCTGGAGATCATCAGGACCGCGTGACCGGAGGCGGTCAGTTCGTTGACGAGACGGTAGATCTCGACCTTGGCGCCGGCGTCGACGCCCCGGGTCGGCTCGTCGAGGATCAGCACCTTGGAGTCGGCGAGCAGCCACTTGCCGATGACGACCTTCTGCTGGTTGCCGCCCGAGAGCGTGCGCACGTGCTGGTCGATGCCGGACATACGGACACCGAGTTCGCCGGCGATCCGCCGGGCCGAGGCCCGCTGCCCGGCCAGGTCCACGAACCCGACCCGGCTGGTCGGGCCCAGGGTGACCAGGCCCAGGTTCTCCTCCACCGAGGCGTCCAACACCAGGCCCTGGCCCTTGCGGTCCTCGGGCACCAGCCCCAGACCCGCGCCCATGGCCGCGTTCACGTCGCCGCCGGGGATCCGTCGGCCCAGGACCTCGACCGTTCCCGAGTCGTAGGGGTCGGCGCCGAAGACGGCGCGGGCCACCTCGGTGCGTCCGGCGCCGACCAGACCGGCCAGTCCGACGACCTCGCCGGCCCGTACGTCCAGGTCGATGTCGTGGAAACGACCGGCCCGGGTCAGACCCCGCACGCTCAGCAGCGGCTCGCCCGCCTCGGGGCGCTCACGCGGGTACTGCTCCTCGATGTCGCGACCCACCATGAGGCGCACCAGCTCGTCCTGGGGCGTGGACGCCGCCACCCGGTCGATCGAACGGCCGTCGCGCAGTACCGTCACACGGTCGCCGAGCGCGGCGATCTCCTCCAGGTGGTGGGTGATGAAGACGATGCCCACGCCCTCGTCGCGCAGCCTTCGGGCGATCGCGAAGAGCCGCTCGACCTCCTCGGTGGTCAGCACGGCCGTGGGCTCGTCCATGATGAGGATCCCGGCGTCCAGACTGAGCGCCTTGGCGATCTCCATCATCTGGAGTTGGGCGATACCGAGACCGCGGACCTTGGCGCGCGGGGACACGTCCACGCCCACCCGGTCCAACAGCAGGGCCGCCTCGGCCTCCATGCGGCGATGGTCGATGAGCCCGAAACGTCGAGGCTGACGTCCCAGGAAGATGTTCTCGGCCACCGTCACGTCGGGGACCAGGTTGAACTCCTGGTAGATGGTGGCGATGCCCAGCCGCGCGGCGTCCTGGGCGTCACGGATGATCACCTCCTCGCCCCTGACCAGTACACGCCCCCGGTCGGGGCGATGGGCACCGGAGAGCACCTTGATGAGGGTGCTCTTGCCGGCCCCGTTCTCGCCCAGGAGGACGTGCACCTCGCCGCGACGGAGGTCGAAGTCGACCTCGTCGAGGGCGACCACCCCGGGAAAGGCCTTGCGCACCCCCTCGATGCGCAGCAGTTCGTCCGGACTACTCACGTGCGGCTCCTCCGCTCGGGGTTCGGGGATCGGGCTCGCCGCAGGAGCGGCGTACGACGAGATGGGCGGGCAGGACCGTGGAGGAGGCGGCCCCGCCCTCGACGAGGTCGGCCAACGCCCGTACGGCCACCCGTCCCAGCTCCGCCGTGGGCTGGGAGATCGTCGTGATCGGCGGATCGGTGTGCGAGAACCACGGGATGTCGTCGAAGGCGGCCAGACCGATGTCGTGGGGCACGCGCAGGCCGCGCTCCCCGATCGCGTCGAGGGCGCCCAGCGCCATGAGGTTGTCGGTGGCGAAGACGACGTCGGGGCGTTCGGGCAGGTCCAGGAAGCGTTCCGTGGCCAGCCGACCGCTCTCGACCTGGAAGTCGCCGCGGCCGATGTAGGACTCCGGCAGGGGGATCCCGTGCGCGGCCAGGGTCTCGCGGAAGGCGTCCACCCGCTCGCGTCCGGTGGTCGTGGCGGTCGGACCGGTGATGATGGCGAGCCTGCGATGACCGAGCGAGCACAGGTGGTCGACCAGGTCCCGGATCGCGCCGCGCCCGTCGGAACGCACCACGGGGACGTCGACCCCGGGGATCCAACGGTCGACGAAGACCACCGGGGTGGGGCCCGAGGCCGCCTCCAGGGTCCTGGGGGAGTGGCCGTCGGCGGGGGAGACGAGAAGACCGTCGATCCGGCGCTCCAGCAGGTTGCGGACGTGGTGGTCCTCCAGGTCGGCCCGCTCGTCGGCGTTGCCGATGATGACGCTGTAGCCCAGCGCCCGGGCCTCCTCCTCCACGGACCTGGCCAACTCGGTGAAGTAGGGGTTGAGGACGTCGCTGATGACCAGGCCGATCGTGCCGGTCCGGTGGGTGCGCAGCGAACGCGCCACGACGTTGGGGCGGTAGCCGAGGGCGTCGGCGGCGGCGAGGACCCGCTCACGGGCCGCGTCGCTGACGGACGGGTTCCCGTTGAGCGCCCGGGACACCGTGGCCACGGACAGTCCCGCGGCCTCGGCGACGTCCTTGATACCCACCATCGCGTCCCCCACCTCCTTCGTGCGTTCCAGGGCGGCACCGTCGAGAACGGTGCGTGTAAACGTTTACATGATAGGAAACGACAACACCAGGGGTACAGGGCACAGAAGTTCACAGGGGTGCCGGAGAGGGCGCCGGGCCGGTGGGTACGGGCTTTCCGGCGCCGACGTGCTTCCGGTCACATCCCTCCGGGGGTGGGGGAGGCTCCCCCTCTCGCCTCACCGGCACCGCGGCCGGGATCGACTCGCCCACGTACGCTGCGTGCCGTCCGACCTGCGACGTCGTATCCTGTCCGAGCCCGCCCTCGACCCCCGCGACCGGCGTCACGACCCCTGGGCGGAGCTCGGCGCACCCCTCGGCGGCCCCGGACGGCTTCCCGGTCGTCACGGAACGTGTTCGAACATGCTCGGATCACGCGTGGAGATCGCGGGTCACGGTGAAGACGACACAAGGAGCCCGCCATGGCCGTCATCGATACCGATCGCGATCTCGTCGCGCTCATCAACACGTTCACGGTCGAACCCCGTGACCAGGAGAGGCTGGTGGAACTCCTGCACGAGGCGACGGAGGACGTCATGCGCCACTTCCCCGGCTTCGTCTCGGCCAACGTGCACGTCGGCCTCGACGGCACCAAGGTGTGCAACTACGCGCAGTGGGAGAGCGAGGAGCACTTCACCAAGGCGATCGAGCACCCGGACGCCCAGCCGCACTTCACCCAGTGCAGGGCGATCGCGACCTCCGTGTCCGCGCTGTACCGGCTGCGGTTCACCGAGGGCGGATGATCGAGGAGGGCGCTCCGGGCCCGGGCCCGGAGCGCCCTCCGTTCGGGTGCCGTCCGACCGGCGGCGTGGTCCTGGGGAGGCCCTAATCGGAGCCGTTCCCCCCGGGGGAGGCCAGGATGTGCTCGGCCATCAGGCGCTCGGCCTCGGCCCCGTCCCTCTGAGCGAAGGCCTCCAACATCCGCCCGTGCGCGTTCAGGTACAGGGTGGCCCTGGCCGGATCCTTCCAGCGCGAGACGGTCTCCAGGATGGGGTTGTTGCGCCGTAGGGAACGGACATGTCCACCCAGGAAGGCGGGGCCTCCCACATCGGCGACCATCTGGTGGAACAGGTGACTGTCCCGGGCCAGATCCTGTGAGTCGGCCGATTCGCGTCCGGAGACCATGCGGTCGTGCACCTCCGTGAGCTCGGCCAGCTGGGCGTCGGTGATCCGCTGGGCCGCCAGGCGCGCGCTCAGACCCTCGACCGCCGCGCGCAGCTGTCGGAGTTCCTCGGCCGCCTCGACGCCGAGCGCGGAGACGGTGGCGCCATGGTGCGCGCGGTAGGTCACCAGGCCGTCACTCTCTAGGCGGCGCAGCGCCTCGCGCACGGGGGTGATGGAGACCCCGAGACGGGTGGCGACCTCGTCCTGGTTGACGGAGGCGCCGGGGGGATGGACCCCGTTCACGATCTCGTGTCGCAGCGTCTCGTGGACGTACTCGGCCTTGCTCGTCGGGGGGCGCCCGGTGCGCGGGAGCCCCGCCGTCTCCCCGCTACCAGAGGCGGACAAAAGAGGACCTCCCTGTCGACACGATGTTCATGGAACCAAGCTTAGAGGCCCGGCGCCCCCACCCCGCCGGGGTCCGGGTGGTTCGTCGGAGGCGACCCCCTTGCGCCTGTTTATATATCTTATAGGTTGTTTGATATGAGATCACTGAGCAACCTGAAGGTCGTCGACGCTGCCACGCTCTTCGCGGGTCCGATGGCCGCCACCTACCTGGGTGACTTCGGGGCCGAGGTCGTGAAGGTCGAGCACCCCCGTCGCGGCGACCCCGCCCGGGGGCACGGGCCCACCAAGAACGGGGTCGGGCTCTGGTGGAAGATGCTGGCCCGCAACAAGCGCACGACCACGCTCGACCTCTCCCGGCCCGAGGGGCAGGAGGTCGCGCTCCGTCTGCTGGACGAGGCCGACGTCCTCATCGAGAACTTCCGCCCCGGCACCCTCGAACGCTGGAACCTCTCCCCCGAGACGCTTCTCGAACGCAACCCCCGGCTCATCATCGCCCGCGTCACCGGGTTCGGGCAGAAGGGGCCGATGGCCCACCGTCCGGGCTTCGGCACCCTCGCCGAGGCCATGAGCGGCTTCGCCTCCATGACCGGGCAGCCGGACGGTCCGCCCACGCTCCCACCCCTGGCCCTGGCCGATGGGATCGCGGCGCTGGCCGTGGCCTACGCCGTCATGGTCGCCGTGCACCACCGTGAGGAGACCGGTAGGGGCCAGGTGATCGACCTGGCCATCATCGAGCCGATCCTCACGGTCCTCGGCCCCCAGCTCACCGCCTACCACGCGACCGGGGCGATCCCGGAGCGGACCGGCAACCGGTCCACCAGCAACGCGCCCCGCAACACCTACCGGACCCGGGACGGCCGCTGGCTGGCGATCTCGACCAGCGCCCAGTCCATCGCGGAGCGCGTGATGCGCCTGGTGGGCCGCGAGGACCTGGTGGACGAACCCTGGTTCGCGTCCGGCCGCACCCGCTACGAGCACGCCGACGAACTCGACGAGGCCGTGGGTGCCTGGATCGCCGCGCGCGACGCGGACGAGGTGATCGAGGAGTTCGACCGGGCGCAGGCGGCCATCGCGCCGATCTACGACGCGTCCGACATCGCCACCGATCCGCAGTACCGGGCCCTGGAGACGATCGTGCACGTCCCGGACGACGAGCTCGGGAGCGTGGCCGTCCAGAACGTGCCCTTCCGTATGTCCGAGAGCCCCGGCGAGATCCGGTGGGTGGGTCCGCCCAAGGGCCGTCACACCGACGAGGTGCTGGCGGAGCTCGGCTACTCCGAGGAGGCCCGGACCGGGCTGCGCGAAGCGGGGGTCATCTGATGAGCGCCGTACAGACGCCCCTGGTCACGTGGCTCTACGTGCCCGGCGACCGGCCCGAGCGCTTCGCCAAGGCGATGGCCTCCGGAGCGGACGCGGTCATCCTGGACCTGGAGGACGCGGTCCTGCCGCCGGTCAAGGACGCGGCCCGGCGCCACGTGCGGGACTTCCTCGAGACCCGCCGCGCGGAGCCGGTCGGCGACGGGGCGCGGGTGCACGTCCGGGTCAACGCGCCGCACAGCGAGTGGTTCGCGCTCGACGCCGCCGCTGTGGCGGCGGGGGGAGCGGACGGGGTCCGGGTGCCCAAGATCGAGTCGGCGGAGGACGTCGACCTCGTCGTCGAAGCCGTCGGTGAGGGCGTGCCCGTGGACTGCCTCCTGGAGTCCGCGCGGGGGGTGGAGAACGTCTCGGAGATCGCGGCGCACCCCGCCGTGCGCTCGTTGGCCCTGGGCGAGGCGGACCTGACCGCCGAGCTGGGGCTCAGGGGCGACGAGGCCTTCTCCTGGCTGCGGACCCGCATCGTCGTCGCCTCGGCCGCCGCCGGGCTGGCGGCACCGGGCATGGCGGCCTACATCGAAGTCCGGGACACGGAGGGCCTGTACCGCTCCTGCCTGCGTGGGCGAGACATCGGACTCTTCGGCCGGACCGCGATCCACCCCCGCCAGGTGCCGGTGATCCGGCGGGCCTTCACCCCCTCCGAGGAGGAGGTGTCCCGTGCCCGCCAGATCGCGGAGGCGGCCGAGTGCGCCTCCGTCGGGTCGGCCCGCGGAGGCGGCGCGATCGCCCTGGCCGATGGTCGCTTCATCGACGCGCCGGTGGTGACGGCCGCCCTGCGCACACTCGCCCTGGCCGAGAGCATCGCCGAACGGGGGGCGGACTGAGGTCAGGCCCCGTCCCCTGAGGCGGGACGGTCCGTTTCCCACCCCCGCCTCAGGGCCCCGAAGCGCCCCGCTCGCCGAACGAATCGCGGTGGGGTGCGCCACGCGTGCCTGGAGCGTGCCCTCGGTCATGTGCGTGGTGTGACCGCTTCATCGCAGGTCAAGAGATTTCCGGCCAACGGTTGACGTTCGACGTAACCTGGGACACACTTCACACAGCGAACTTAAACTTCACTGTTTGAAACGTTGTTTCATTCAGGTGAAAAGTGTCGACATGCGGGCGAGGACGACCTCCCCATCGGGCCGACCGTTCGATTCCTCCGAGCGGTGCGCGCCATCGCCGGCGTAATCCGCGACGCCGTCCCCACATCACCGAGCTCGGGAGCCTCCCATGCCCTCTGCACTCTTGGCCTTGGCCGCCTTCATCGCGGTCATCATCGTCTGGAGCGCCGTCTTCAAGAGGAACATGGGCGAGGCCATGTTCCTCGGCTTCATCGCCACCTGCCTGTTCGCGGGAGGGGACTTCTTCGGAGCGATGGTCTCCGGTCTCGTGAACACCACCTCGAACGAGGTCATCTACGCCGCGCTGGCCTTCGTGTTCATGGCCTACATGATCGAGCGCACCGGCCTCATCAACAAGATCCTCGACATCCTCAACGCCGCCTTGGGGCGACTACGGGGCGGCCCCGCCTACGTGGACATCGTGGCGTCCGGAGTGATGGGGGCGCTGTCGGGCTCCAACTCGGGCAACGTCGCCTCCACCGGTTCGGTCACCGGGCCCTGGATGGTGCGCAACGGCTTCAGCCGGGCGCGCGCGGCCACGATCCTCGCGGGCAACGGGGGCATGGGCGCAGCCCTGCCGCCCAGTTCGTCCATGGTGATCATGCTCGGCTTCGCGGGCGCGGCCGTCTCGACCGGGGACATCTACCTGGCCCTGCTGGTCACCGGTCTCTACCAGGTTCTGCATCGCCTCGTGGTGGCGTTCGCCTTCATCCGGGTGGACGGCGTACGGTCCGCGGAGGATCAGGCCCGTCTGCCGTTCGGTCGGGTGTGGCGCACCGGCTGGCCCGCCACCCTCATCTACCTCGGGGCCCTCATCCCGATCGCGGTGACCACCGGTCCGCTCTCGGAGTACCTGGGCTCGCCGGACCGCCTCGGGGACGCGCTCGGTGACATCTCGCTCATCACCTGGATCCCGATCCTGATCATCCTCATCGCCGCCATCGTCGGCCGCCGTGAGCTGCCGGGGAGCGCGCGCCAGTGGTACGACTTCGTGCTCGCGGCGATGCCGCGCCTGGGCACCATCGGCGCGCTGCTGATCTTCGCGATGGCCGCCAGCGGTGTGCTCGCGGACCTCGGCCTGGCCGAGGACGTCGAGCAGGTGCTGGGCTACTTCAACGCCGGGCCTTTCCTCATGGTGGCGTTGACCGTACTCCTGATCGCGATCGTCTCCATCCCCTTGACATCGACCGCCGCCCTCACCGCCGTGGGCCAGGTGTCCTTCCTCAGCCTCGTCGCCGTGGGTGTGGATCCGGTGATCGCGCTGGTCGTGCCGCTGGTGGCCGCCTCGACCGAGGGGTCCTCTCCGCCCTCCGCGCCGATCTTCATCGCCTCGGGGATCGTGCAGGTCAAGGCGGAGAAGACCTTCGTTCCGCTGATCCTGTTCTACCTCGTGCCCATCATCCTCCTGGCCTGCCTCGTGGGCTGGGGAATCCTGCCCATCTTCGTCGTCTGATCCACCGCGGTCCCAGGCGGGTGGCACGGCCATCCGCCCGAACAGAAAGGGGCACACGATGTCCGAACGCAAACAGTCGCCGCGCCACCTCGCGCTGAGCATCCTCCGGGTCCTCTTCGTCGCGACGTTCGCCGCGTTCTTCCTCGTCGCGATCCTCATGGTGCTGGGGCAGCTGGTGGGGACCCTCCTGTCGCTGCCCGGGCTCGTCAGCGCGGCGTCCGACCACCTGCTGGTCCCCGCGGTGACCCTCGCGTCCACCTTCGGCGTCATCGCGTTCCTGGCCTCCTACCTCCAGAAGGACGACCAGGAGACCCCGGCGGCCTGACCCGCCGGTCCTCCCACTCGCTGAGGCGGGGCGCGGCCCGATCCAGGGCGGGCGCCCCGCCTCGAACCATCACCAAGAGTCACGATTCGTGTGTGAGGAGCTGTCAATTTTTCATACATTGACAATGAACTTCGCTAGGTGAAATGTTAGACGTGTCGCTGAACATACTCGGCGGCTCGCACCCTCGAAAGGAATCCCATGACGGGACAGACCACGCCCCTTCCCGAAGACCTGTACCGCCGCCTGGGATCGCTACCCGCGGCCAACGTCGGTGACGTGCTCGACCGCCTGTACGTGGCCGAGGCCGCCATCTCGACCGTCTGGAAGGGCGCGAAGGTGGTGGGACCGGCCTTCACGGTGATGACCGCCGGGGGCGACAACAAGCTCATCCACGAGGCGATCGACACCGCGGCACCCGGTGACGTCCTCGTGATCGACGGCCAGGCGGTCACGCACAGGGCCCTGCTCGGCGACCTCATGGGCAGACGCGCCAAGGCCCGAGGGCTCGCCGGGTTCGTCGTGGACGGAGCCATCCGCGACGCCGACGACCTCGGCGCCATCGGCTTCCCGACCTGGGCGCGCGCCGTCACCCCGGCCGGCCCCTACCGCAACGGCCCCGGCCTGCTCCAGGTGCCGGTCTCCGTGGGCCGTGTGGTGGTCAACCCCGGTGACGTGATCGTGGGCGACGACGACGGGGTCACCGTCATCCCTCGACACCGTCTGGAGGAGATCGTCGCGGCGGCCGAGGCCAAGCACGCCGGCGAGGAGGAGGCTCGGGCCAGGATCGCCGCCCTGTAGCATTTGCGGGACATCCAGCTCCAGAGTCTGAGGGGTTCCGCAGTGGCCACAGAGTCGTCGGGTCAGCCCACGGTGCGCAGTGTGGAGCGTGCCCTCGACGTCCTGGAGGCCCTGGAGCGCAGCGAGACTCCGCTGCGTCTGGTGGACCTGTGCCGCCTGGTGGACCTGCATCCGGCGACCGTGCTCCGGTCGCTGGCGGTACTCCAGCGCAGAGGCCTCGTGGTCGCGGAGAACCAGACCTACCGCCTGGGTGTGGCCGTGCTGCGCATGGCCCACGGGTTCCTGGTCAACGACCGGCTCACCCGGCAGTCCCGGCCCGTCATGCAGAGTCTGACCTCGGTCACCGGGCTGACCTCCTCCCTCTACGTGCGCAGCGGTTTCGAGCGCGTGCTCGCGGCGCGGGTCGACGGCAGCCCTCAATTGCACTACCAGGTTCCGATCGGCCGCTGGTTCCCCCTCTACGTGGGGTCCGGCAAGGTCATCGCGGCCCACCTGCCCAAGGACGAGCGGGACGCCGTGGTGGCGATGTCGGAAGGGTGCGCGAACGCCTCGGGAGAACCGCTCGATCCCGAGCGGGTGCGCCGGGAACTGGAGGACATCGATAAGGACGGCTACAGCCTGACCATCGGTGAGCGCGACGTCGCCGTCGCCGCCGCGGCCGTCGCCGTCACCGGCCCGACCGGGGAGGTGCTCGCCGCCCTCTCCGTCTCCGGGCCTTCCGAACACACATCCCGGGACCGCCTGCGTCAGGCCGTCCCCGAACTCCGAAGAGCAGCCTCCGCCCTCAGTGGGCGGCACCCCCTTCCGTGATCCGGCCCAGCGCCCGACCCCGTATCGGGAACGCCGCCCGCCGGACCACGGCGGAGCGGCGACCGGACCGAGCGGGCGCACTCGTGCGCGGTCCCGGCCCGTCGTCGGCTCCCACACGACGAAAGGTCACCATGCGCATCACCGTCATCGGCCTGGGTGAGGCCGGAAACATCTACGCCACCGCGCTCGCCGGAGCGGGCCACGAGGTCACCGGCTTCGACCCCGGCCCCACGGACACCCCCGAGGGCGTCCGGCGCGCGGAGTCCGCCCACGAGGCCGTGGCCGGAGCGGGCATGGTGCTGGTGCTCACCTCCGCCTCCGTCGCTCCCGCCGTCGCGGACAGCGTGCTCGGAGCGCTCGCCCCGGACACCGTCTACGCCGACCTCACCTCCGCCACCCCCGACGTCATGAGGTCTCTCGGCGAGAAGGTCCAGGCCACCGGGGCCCGGTTCGCCGACGTGGCCATCCTCGGCCCGATGACGATCGGAGGAGCCGCCACCGCCCTCATCGCCAGTGGTCCGGGCGCCCCCGAGGTCGCGCGGGTGTGCGCGTCCCTGGGCGCCGACGTGGAGGTCCTGCCCGGAGAGCCGGGCGAGGCCACGGCGCGCAAGCTCCTGCGCAGCTCCCTGATGAAGCCCCTCGCCTCGGTGGTGTGCGAGGCCGTCGTGGCCGGTAGGGCCGCGGGGGCGGAGGAATGGGTGCGCGAACAGGTGGCCTCCCAGCTCACGGGGGGCGCGGAGCTGGTCGACCGCTTCCTCAGTGGGACCGTCAAGCACGCCTCCCGGCGCAGTGAGGAGGTGCGGGCCACCGCCGAATTCCTCGATTCCCTCGGCGTCCCGAACGAGATGACGACCGCCTCGGAGCAGACCCTGCGCAGACTCGCCGTCAACGGCGAGCAGGGTTGACGGAGACCCCGGACGGATCATCCGTCGCCGACGGACGCGCTCACCACGGCCGTGCTCGCCGGGTGAGCCGGCCGTCTCTCGTGTTTCACGGACGGACATCTCCGGGCAACACGGCCTTCCTACCCTCGGTAGGGTCGACAGCCGTCGAGTAGGAAGGCACCGGACGTGACCTCTGAGACAGGCCGACGCGCGCCGCGCGCGGTCGGGGACCGGATCTCCCACTGGGACCCCGAGGACCGGCGGTTCTGGGAGGAGACGGGGCGCCACGTGGCCCGCCGCAACCTCTGGGCCTCCATCGCCTCCGAGCACATCGGCTTCTCGGTGTGGAGCATCTGGTCGGTGCTCGTACTGTTCATGATCCCCGAGCACGGCTTCTCCACCACCCCCGAACAGAAGTTCCTGTTGCTGTCGGTGGTCACCCTGGTCGGTGCCGTCCTACGAGTGCCCTACACCCTGGCGGTGCCCGTCTTCGGCGGACGCACGTGGACCGTCATCGCGACCTTGGCGCTCATCGTCCCCACGGTCGCCGCGTTCTTCCTCGTCCGGAACCCCGACACCCCCTTCTGGCTACTCCTGGTCCTGGCCGCCACCGCCGGTGTGGGCGGCGGAAACTTCTCCTCCTCCATGGCCAACATCAACTCCTACTTCCCCGAGAGGGAGAAGGGGTGGGCCCTGGGACTGAACGCCGGTGGCGGCAACATCGGGGTCGCCACCGTCCAGCTGGTCGGCCTGACCGTCATCGCCCTGTTCACCACATCGGCGGGCCACCTGGTCCCGCTCTTCTATATGCCCTTGATCCTGCTGTCGGTCTGGTGGGCCCACCGATCCATGAACAACCTCGTCCACCCACGTGGTGAGACGGACGCTCACCTGTCGGCCGTCCGTGACCCCCACTTCTGGATCATGTCGTTGCTGTACGTGGGCACCTTCGGCTCGTTCATCGGCACCGGTTTCGCCTTCGGTCTGCTGCTTCAGGCCCAGTTCGGCCTGGAACCCGTCCATGCCGCGGGGATCGCGGTCCTGGGCCCGGTCGTGGGTTCCCTCGTCCGCCCGGTCGGAGGAAGACTGGCCGATTCCCTGGGCGGGGCCCGCGTCACGCTGTGGGTGTTCACCGCCATGGCCGCCTGCGCCGCCGTGCTCGTCCTGGCCGTTCAGACCGGTCGGGCACCCCTGTTCATCGGGACGTTCGCGGTGATGTTCACCCTCACCGGACTGGGCAACGGCTCCACCTACAAGATGATCCCCTCCATCCACGCGGCCCGCGCCGAGGACGCCGTCGCCGCCGGTGAGTCCCGGGACCGGGCCCTGGCCCGCGCCAAACGCGTGGCCTCCTCCATGCTCGGCCTCATCGGCGCGGTCGGCGCTCTGGGGGGCGTGGGCATCAACGTCGGTTTCCGCGAGTCCTTCGCCGCGACCGGTTCCACCGCGCCCGCCTTCCTCGCCTTCGGCGCCTTCTACCTTCTCTGCGCGCTGGTCACCTGGGCCGTGTACATGCGTCGCCCCGCGCGCCCCGCCCTCGCCGTCGAGAACGTCGGGGCCACGGCCCGATGACCATCACCCACTGCCCCTACTGCGCGCTCCAGTGCGCCATGCGCCTGGAGCGGGGGCCGGAGGGACGTCCGGCCGTCCGCCCGGCCCCCTTCCCCACCAACCGGGGTGGACTGTGCCGCAAGGGATGGACCGCGGCCGAGGTCCTCACCGTCCCCGACCGGCTCACCCGCCCCCTGCTGCGGAAGGACCGCGACTCCGATCCGGTCGAGACCGACTGGGACACCGCCCTGGATCACGTCGCCGAACGCCTCATGGCCCTTCGCGCCGCGGCCGGCCCCGACTCCGTCGCCGTCTTCGGCGGTGGCGGCCTGACCAACGAGAAGGCCTACACCCTGGGCAAGTTCGCCCGCCTGGCCCTGGCGACCTCCCAGATCGACTACAACGGCCGCTTCTGCATGTCGTCGGCGGCGGCCGCGGGCAACCGGGCCTTCGGCCTGGACCGGGGCATGCCCTTCCCCCTGACCGACGTCGCCGAGGCCGACGTGGTCCTGCTCGCCGGGGCCAACCCCGCCGAGACCATGCCGCCGATGATGGGACATCTGTCCTCGCCCGCCCTCATCGTCATCGACCCGCGTCGCTCGGCCACCGCCGAGGTCGCCCTCGATCGGGGCGGCCTCCACCTGGCGCCCCGTCCCGGCACCGACACGGCCCTGGCCCTGGGGCTACTGCACGCCGCACGTGTACAGGGCCGGTGCGACGAGGAGTACCTCGCCGAACGCACCACCGGGTTCGACGCCGCCTGGGAACACGCCGCCGCCTGGTGGCCCGAACGCACCGAACGTGTCACCGGCGTACCCGCCGCCGACATCCGTGCCGCCGCCGACCTGCTGGGCCGGGCCGCCCGAGACCACGCCGCCTACATCCTCACCGGGCGCGGCACCGAACAGCACTCCAAAGGGACCGACACCGTCTCGGCCTGGATCAACCTGGCCCTGGCCCTGGGACTACCGGGCCGTCGGGGCTCGGGCTACGGGTGTATCACCGGTCAGGGCAACGGCCAGGGTGGACGCGAGCACGGCCAGAAGGCCGACCAGTTGCCCGGCTACCGGCACATCGAGGACCCCGAGGCCCGTGACCACGTGGCCCGGGTGTGGGGTGTGGAGCCCGACTCCCTGCCCGGCCCGGGGCGTTCGGCCTTCGAACTCCTCGACGCCCTGGGCACCCCCGACGGGCCACGCGCCCTTCTGCTGTTCGGCTCCAACCCCGTGGTCTCCGCCCCCGATTCCGCGCGTGTACGTGCCCGCCTGGACTCCCTGGATCTACTGGTGGTGGCCGACTTCGTGCTCTCGGAGACCGCCGCCATGGCCGACGTGGTCCTGCCCGTGGCCCAGTGGGCCGAGGAACGCGGCACCATGACCAATCTGGAGGGGCGGATCCTGCGCCGTGAGAGGGCCACCGCCCCGCCCGACGGGGTCCGGACCGACCTGGAGGTCCTCTCCTCGCTGGCCGCACGGCTGGGACAGCCGGCCGATCGCTTCCCCACCGACCCCGACACCGTCCTGGCCGAACTCGGACGGGCCTCCGCCGGAGGGGCCGCCGACTACTCCGGGGTCACGCCCGAACGTCTGGCCGACGGTCAGGCGCTGTACTGGCCGGTGCGCTCACCCGAGGAGTCCACACCCCGTCTCTTCCTGGACTCCTTCGCCCACCCCGACGGACGCGCCCGCCTCGTCCCGGTCGACCATCGGCCCCCCGCCGAGGAGACCGATCCCGGCCACCCCCTGGTGGCCACCACGGGCAGGCTGATGGGCCACTACCAGTCCGGGGCCCAGAGCAGGCGTGTGGCCGAACTCGACGCCGCCGAGCCCGAGGCGTACGTGGAGGTGCACCCAGCCACCGCGGCCCGTGTCGGGCTGGCCGACGGGGATACGGCACGGGTCGTCTCCCGGCGTGGGCACACCCTCGCCCGCGTGCGTCTGACGCCCACGGCCCGCCTGGACACCGTCTTCCTGCCCTTCCACTTCGCGGGCGAACAGTCCGCCAACAACCTCACCCATCCGGCGCTGGACCCCACCAGCCGTATGCCCGAGTTCAAGGTCAGCGCCGTGCGTCTGGAACCCGCCCCGCCGGACCGGAGCGGCCGAGGCGTTCCGGAGGAGACCGGCGCTCCCACACCCGGAGGTCACGGTTGAACACCCTCCAGAACACCTCTCCCCGCCGGATCGTGGTCGTCGGCAACGGCATGGTCGGTGCCCGTTTCGCCCAAGAGGTCGCCCGTCTGGACCCGTCCGGAGAACACGTGCGGGTGAGCGTGGTCGGAGCGGAACCCCACACCGCCTACAACCGGGTCCTGCTCTCCGGTGTGCTCGCCGGGGACCACACCGCCGAACGGATCCGGCTGCCCGTACCCGAGGGGCCGGGGATCACCGTGCGCACCGGTACGGCCGCCACGGACCTGGACACCCGACGACGCGTCCTCACCCTGGACGACGGTTCCCGCCTGCCCTACGACGAACTCGTCCTGGCCACGGGGGCACGCGCCGTGCTTCCTCCGGTCCCGGGCGTGCGCGCTTCGGAGGGAGGACCGGGGGAGGGGGTGGGCGTCCTCCGTGACCTGGAGGACTGTCGGCGTCTGATCGCGGTGGCCCGCCCCGGCGCTCCCATGGTGGTCCTGGGCGGAGGGGTCCTGGGGCTGGAGATCGCACGCGGCCTGGTGGGCCGAGGGGTACGGGTGTCGGTGGTGGAGGCCTCGCCCTGGATCATGTGCCGCCAGATCGACCGAGCGGCCGCGGGCATCCTGGCCGACCGTTACGCCGCCCTGGGCGTGACGGTCCACTCCGGTCGGACCGCCGTCCGCTGGACCCCCGGCTCCGGACTGGAACTGGACGACGGCCGGGTCCTGCCCGGCGACGCCCTCGTGGTCGCGGCCGGGGTGAGAGCCGACACCGACCTGGCCGCCTCCGCAGGGATCGAGGTCGATCACGGTGTCGTGGTGGACGACCGCATGGCCACCTCCGACCCGCGTGTGCACGCCATCGGAGACTGTGCCCGCCACCCCGGCGGCGGGGCCGGGCTCGTCCAGCCGGGTTGGGAACAGGCCGCGGTCCTGGCCGAACGCCTGACCGGCACCGCACCGCACGCGACCTACACCGGAGCCCGACCGCTGACCCGCCTCAAGGCCGAGGGCATCGAGCTGACCGCGTTCGGCCGGGTCCACGAGGAAGAGGGCTCTCCGAGCGCGGAGACGGTGACGATCAGCGACCCCTACGGCGGTCGCTACGCCAAGCTGACGGTCCGTGAGGAGAAGGTGGTGGGCGCGGTACTGCTGGGCTTCCCCGAGGCCGCCGCCACCCTGGCCGGACTCTACGACACCGGCGACCCGGTGCCCTCGGACCGGCTGGCCCTGCTCCAAGGAGCGCCCCTTCCCGCCTCGGGTCTTCGGGAGGCACGGGACGCGCCGGTGTGCCGCTGCAACGCGGTCGGCCGTATCGAGATCGAACAGGCGTGGCTGGACGGGGCCCGCACCCGAGAGGACATCGCCGAACGCACCCGCGCCACCACCGGCTGCGGTGGATGCGTGCGCGAGGTACGGGCCGTGCTGGAGGGGATGCGCAGCGCCCCGGCGGGGTGATCCGTCGGGGTCGCCGCCTCGCGACCGCGCGCCCGGGGCCGGCCCCGGGCGCGCCCGCCGTGACGACACGCCCCCGTGACATCACACGCCCTCGAACCGCGATGGCGGCACAACGAAACCACCGCGTCACACGCGGCCGACCCGACGGAAACACTCGAGAGGTTGTCTGGGATCCGTCCGCCCCCGTAGCAGGAGGAGCCGCGCACACCATGGAAGAGATCGTCGTCGTCGGCAACGGCATGGTCGGCCACCGCCTCGTCGAGGCCCTCCGTGACCGTGACACCGATCGTCACCTGCACGTCACCCTCGTGGGAGAGGAACCTCGCACCGCCTACGACCGGGTGGCCCTGTCCTCCTACTTCGACGGCGCCGACGCCCACGACCTCTCCCTGGGAGATCTCTCCGGCCCCACCGTCGACGTGCACGTCGACGAACGCGTCACCGCCATCGACCGCGACGCCCGCACCGTGACCACCGCCCGCGGCCGTGGACTGCGCTACGACCGTCTGGTCCTGGCCACCGGATCCACCCCCTTCGTGCCGCCCGTCCCCGGCCACGACCTGCCCGGCTGCCACGTCTACCGCACCATCGAGGACCTGGACGCCATCATCGCCTCCGCCCGCGACGCCCGCACCGGCGTGGTCGTCGGCGGTGGGCTCTTGGGGCTGGAGGCCGCCAACGCCCTGCGCCTGCTGGGTCTGGAGACACACGTGGTGGAACTCGCCCCCCACCTGATGCCCGCGCAGATCGACCAGGGGGCCGCCGCGCTGCTGCGCGCCCTGGTCACCGATCTGGGCGTCCACGTCCACACCGGTACCGCGTCGACGGCCATCGAGGCCTCCCCCCAGGGGAGGGCGGCCCGCCTGGTCCTGGACGGAGGAGACCGCCTGGACACCGACCTCGTCGTCTTCTCGGTCGGCGTCCGTCCCCGCGACGATCTCGCCCGCGCGGCCGGGCTCCGGATCGGCGAACGCGGCGGCGTCGTCATCGACGACACCTGCACCACCGACGACCCCCGCATCCACGCCATCGGCGAGGTCGCCGAGCACCGCGGCACCGTCTACGGCCTCATCGCCCCGGGCAACGCCATGGCCGAGGTCGTCGCGGACCGTCTTCTGGGCGGGGAGGCCGTCTTCACCGGAGCCGACACCTCGACCAGGCTCAAACTCCTGGGCGTGGACGTGGCGAGCTTCGGCGACGCCCACGGCCGTACCCCCGGGGCCCTGGACGTGGTCGTCAACGACGCCGCGGGCGGCCGCTACGCCAAACTCGTGGTCTCCGACGACGCGGGAACCCTGCTCGGCGGCGTCCTGGTCGGCGACGCCTCGGCCTACTCCGCCCTGCGCCCCCTGGTCGGTTCCCCCCTCCCCGGCGACCCGCTCTCCCTGATCACCCCCGAGGGCGGGGCCGACCTGGGCGCCGACTCCCTGCCCGACCACGCGCAGATCTGCTCGTGCAACGCCGTCACCAAGGGCGCCCTCTCCCGGGTCATCGCCGATGGAGACCACGACGTCCCCGCTCTGAAGGCCCGTACCGGGGCGGGCACCAGCTGCGGCTCGTGCGTGCCCATGCTGAAGCGGATCCTCGCCCGGTCCGGCATCGAACAGTCCAAGGCCCTGTGCGAGCACTTCACCCGTTCGCGCGCCGAACTCGTCGAGATCGTCCGCTCCACCGGCGTCTCCACCTTCTCCGCGCTGATCGCCTCCCACGGCACCGGACACGGATGCGACGTCTGCAAACCCGCCGTCGCGTCGATCCTGGCCTCACTGGGCAACGGTCACATCCTGGAGGGCGAGCAGGCCACCCTCCAGGACACCAACGACCGCTACCTGGCCAACCTCCAGCGCAACGGCACCTACTCGGTCGTACCTCGGATCCCCGGCGGCGAGATCACCCCCGAGCGGCTCATCGTCATCGGCGAGGTCGCTCGCGACTTCGGCCTGTACACCAAGATCACCGGCGGGCAGCGCATCGATCTCTTCGGCGCCCGCCTCGAACAGTTGCCCGCGGTCTGGGCGCGTCTGGTGGAGGCCGGTTTCGAATCCGGACACGCCTACGGAAAGGCCCTGCGCACCGTCAAGTCCTGCGTGGGCACCACCTGGTGCCGCTACGGGGTCCAGGACTCGGTGGGTCTGGCCATCCGCCTGGAGGAGCGGTACCGGGGTCTGCGCTCACCCCACAAACTCAAGTCCGCCGTCTCCGGATGCGCCCGGGAATGCGCCGAGGCCCGAGGCAAGGACTTCGGGGTGATCGCCACCGACCAGGGGTGGAACCTGTACGTGGGCGGCAACGGCGGCTTCACCCCCCGCCACGCCGAACTCCTGGCAGGCGACCTGGACGAGCCCACCCTCATCCGCTACATCGACCGGTTCCTGATGTTCTACGTGCGCACCGCCGACCGGCTTCAGCGCACCGCGCCCTGGATCGAGTCCCTCGAAGGCGGCCTGGACCACCTGCGCGACGTCGTGATCGACGACAGCCTCGGGATCGCCGCGGAACTGGAGGAGGCCATGGAACGCCACGTGGCCTCCTACACCGACGAGTGGGCCGCCGTCCTGGCCGACCCCGAGAAGCTCTCCCGGTTCGTCTCCTTCGCCAACGCCCCCCACGCCCCCGACCCCACCATCGACTTCACCACCGTCCGCGACCAGCCCGTGCCCGCCGGCGCGTCCGTGGACCTGGGCATGCCCGCCCGTCGACCCCAGGAGGGACCACGATGATCACCGCCACCGTCCAGCCGACCACGACCTGGATCGACGCCTGCCCCGCGCACCTGCCGGGGGTCGAGGACGGAGTGGCCGTCCTGCTCCCCGACGGACGCCAGGCGGCCCTGTTCCGCACCCGTGACCATCGCCTGTACGCGGTGGACAACATCGACCCCTACACCGGGGCCGCCGTCATCTCCCGAGGTATCGTCGGCGACCGGGCGGGGGAGCCCACCATCGCCTCTCCCATGCTCAAGCACGTCTTCTCCCTGTCGACCGGGCGCGGCCTGGACGACGAGCACACGTGCCTGACCACCTGGCCCGTACGACGGAGAGGCGCCTCGGTGCAGATCGCCGTCCGCACCGAGGAGGGGACCCCGTGAACACGGTCCCCACCACCCTCGACGACACCGTCTCCGCGAGCGGGGCCACGCCCTCCGGGCCACTGACCGGTTTCACCGTGGCCGTGACCGCCGCCCGCAGAGCCGAGGAGATCGGCGCCCTGCTACGCCGCAAAGGGGCCCGGGTCGTGTCCGCCCCCGCTCTGCGCATCGTCCCGATCAGCGACGACCGACGCCTGGCCTCGGTCTCCGACGAACTCGCCCGTCGCCCCGCCGACATCGTCGTGGCCACCACCGGCATCGGCTTTCGCGGTTGGATCGAGGCGTGCGAGACGTGGGGCGTCGCCGACCGGCTCCTGACCGGGATGCGCGGTTCACGTCTCCTGGCCCGAGGCCCCAAGGCCCGCGGCGCCCTCCGCGCGGCCGGTCTCACCGAAGAGTGGTCACCGAACTCGGAATCCTCCGCCGAGGTCCTGGACCACCTGCTCGCCCAAGGTGTCCGAGGCCTGCGCGTGGCGGTCCAGCTGCACGGTGAACCGCTGCCGGACTTCACCGCCGCACTGCGCCTGGCCGGGGCCGAGGTGATCGAGGTCCCCGTCTACCGCTGGGTCGAGCCGGAGGACACGGCCGCCCTGGACCGTCTCATCGAGACCGTCGTCTCCGGGGGAGCGGAGGCCGTCACCTTCACCAGCGCCCCCGCCGCGGCCGGACTGCTCGCCCGGGCCCACGCCACCGGCCGCCGGGCCGACCTGGTCCACGCCCTGCGCGGCGACGTCCTGGCCATGTGCGTGGGGTCGGTCACCGCCCGCCCGCTCGTGGCGCACGATATCCCCACCGTCAGGCCCGAACGCGCGCGCGTCGGCGCCCAGATCCGCAGGCTCGCCGAGGAGTTGCCGGCCCGGTACCCCACTCTGGAGGTGGCCGGGCACCATCTCCAACCGCGAGGTCACGCCGTCCTGGTCGACGGCGTCGCCCGCACGCTCTCTCCCACCCTGATGCGCGTCATGAGAGCTCTGGCGCATCGCCCCGGGCAGGTCTTGGACCGGGCCCGGCTGCTCACCTGCCTGGGCGAGGACGCCGACGCCCACGCGGTGGAGGCCGCCATCGCCCGACTGCGCACCGCTCTGGGCGACCCCCGGATCATCCGGACCGTGGTCAAGCGCGGCTATCGGTTGGCCCTGGACGCTCCCGACCGCGACCTCTGACCCCGACACCGGGAAGGGCGGGGCGGGTGACGGCGCGCCCCGTCCCGCCCTTCCCGGACCCTCAGTCGTCCTCGGACTCCGGCTCCTCCGGCGCGAGGTAGTTGCAGATGAAACCGAGGACACCGAAGGTCGCCGCCGCGCCGACGCTCGGCACGAACAGCAGGTCGGAGGCGCCGGTCACCCAGTCCGGACGTTGGGTGAGGACTCCGGCCATCTGCCCCAGGACCAGGAGCGCTCCTAGTGCCAGGCAGCAGACGAGACCGACCTTGAACAGCGCGCGGACCACGCCGAAGGTCCGGGGCTTGAGAGCGAGCATGGTCATACCCCCAGGACCGGAAGGACGCCCCAACCGATCAGACAGCCGATCAGGAAGATCGGGATCATGTAGTAGACGATGAGCGGCAGGAAGGTGCTCTCCGGCCGTGCCCCGGTCAGACCCGCGGCGACGAAGATCGAGCCGGAGGCGGGAGGGGAGGCCCCTTCGGTGGAGGCGAACACCAGGATCGCGATGATCGCGAGGAGAGGGTCGACCCCCACGCCGACCAGCGCGAGGAAGGAGATCTGACCGACCGCCGTCAGGGTGGCCGTGGACGAGAGCGGACCGGCGACCAGGGTGATCACCAGGCCGACGACGACCACCATCACGGTGGAACCGACGGGCAGGGACTCCAGGATGACGTTGACGTCCTCCGCCAGGCCCAGGCGCCCCAGGATCTCGCTCGCGGAGATCGCGAAGAACAGCAGGGCGCCGATGGTCGCGAACTTCGGCAGGGCGCCGTCCAGAAGACGGGACCAGCCGCGCACCGTCCGCGGGAGACGGTCCCGACCGGCGATGAGCGAGAAGCCGATGATGAGGATGGGGATCCAGGTCAGCAGGGAGATGTCGCCGACCGCGTCGCCCAGTGGCGTGGCCTCGGTGAGGTAGGTGGCCAGGGGGCCCACGGTGACGGCGATGGGGATGAGGGCGCCGAGGAAGATCGTCAGCGCGCCGGCCCCCTGACGCAGCGACGTACGCATCGGCACCAGGTCGTGCTCGTCCACCCTGGGGACACCGTCACGGCGGACGAAGTACGTGACCAGACCGATGCGCAGCAGGATCTGGTACAGCCCGGCGATCAGGAGGCCCAGATACACCTGGCCGGTGGTGACCATCCCTCCGGCGAAGCCGATCATGATGACCATCGACGCACTGGGTGGCAGAGCCGCGCCCATCCCGCCGTTGCCGGCGAGCACGGTGGCCGCCCGCGTGGGGGTCCACCCGGTGCGCACCATCCAGGGGCCGGTGAAGGAACCGCTGGAGGCGGTGTTCGCGGAGTTGGAGCCGGACAGGGCCCCGAAGACGGCGGAACCGGCCGTGTCGATGAACGCGGGGCCGCCCCGGAGGCGTCCGAAGGCGGAGTTGAGGATGGCCAGGATCTTCTGGATCAGCCCCGTCGTGTCGATGAGGTAGGCCATGAACACGAAGGCCAGGGCGGCGTAGAGCACGTCGTGGGTGAGGGCGTCGGCCAGCCCTCCCAAGAGGTACTCCGGGGCCCGTGTTCCGGCGAACAGGGCGGTGACCACGAGTCCGAGCAGCATGGCCTCGCCCATGTTCCGCTTGAACACGACGTTCCACACGATGATCACGGCGATGAACGCCGCGAGGGCTAGTAGCGCGATCGGCATGGGTCGACTTTCGGTGGAGGGGAACTCTGGTGCCCGTGGACGGGCGATGTGTCGCTTCGGGGGAGCGACCGGGTGGGGGAGGGGATCGTCACGCGCGTTCCCTCCGAATCGCCTCGCGGCGTTCGGCCTCGTCGGCCAGGACGAGCCGGGCGGCGGCAAGGGTCCGCTCGGCCTCCAGGCGGGGCACGACGAACACGCCGTCCCCGTCGGCCACCACGATGTCCCCCGGGGAACAGACCGCGCCGCCCACCGCGATGGTGCGACCGATGTGGCCCGGCCCGTCCTTGTAGGGCCCCGCGGGAGAGATCGCGGCGGACCAGACGGGGAAGCCGAGTTCGCGCAGTTCGTCGGCGTCGCGGACCGCTCCGTCGATCACCATCCCGCGTACCCCCTTGTTGATGGCGCGTTCGGCGATGAGCTCGCCCAACAGCGCCCGGGAGTCGTCGCCCCCTCCGTCCACGACCAGGACGTCGCCGGGGCGGGCGACGGTCAGCGCCTCGTGCAACGCGCGATTGTCACCGGGCCGTGTCCGCACCGTCAGGGCGCGCCCCGACAGCCGGGCCCCGGCCCAGACGGGCCTGATCCTGGAGGACAGGAAACCGAGCCGGTCCCGCGCGTCCCCGATGGCGGCGGTGGGGATCGTCGCGTAGGCGTCGATCAGTCGTTCGTCGGGGTGGTCGGTCACACGCGCCAGGTACCGGTGACGGTCGGCCGCGCCCGTGCTCACCGGGGCCTCCACGTGGAGTTCGTCCAGCAGGGCGATGCTGGCGTCCAGCTCCTGGGAGCGCCGCACTGCGTGCAGCCGTGTCCCGTTGTCCAACCGCTCGAGCGCGGCGGTCCCGTCCGTGAGGGCGGCGGCCACCTGCTCGCGCATCCACTCCTCCTCGCCCGCCGCGCGTCCGGCGTCCAAGGCCTCGGTGATCAGCGCCCCCAACCCCTTCATGAACACGCTGCGCAGCAGCTTGCGTCCCGACGCGGCGCCCACGGTCTCGCCGATCGGCTCGGCGTTCGCGCCCACGACCCGGAGCATCCGAGCGGCCTCTTCGGCGGCGGGGCCCGCGAGGAGGATGTCGACCTTCGACCCGAACTTGACGACCGAACCGATGAGGGCCCCGTCGACCACGCGGGCCGCACCATCGACAGTACGTGCCACATCCGTCTTGACCTGCGGTGAGGCCGCGTTGAGGTCGATGTAGACGGCGTCGGACCGCAACGCGGGCGCGGCTTCACGGGCGACGGAGACCGCGTGGGCGGCCGTGGCCAGGCTCAGGACCACGTCCGCCCCGGCCACCGCCTCCGCGATCGAAGAGGCCCGATCGACGCCCTCGGGGGTCCGCACCGTGCTCGCGGGGTCGAAGCCGATGACCAGCTGACCGGCGGCGGCGTAGGCCTCCGCGAAGATCGCGCCGGCTTCGCCCAGTCCCAGAACGGCTACCTTCATCATGCACCAGCTATCATTGAGTGATAGTTTATCTTGTTGATTGATAGGGAGTGTGACCTGTGGCTCTCTCGGCTGTCAACCTCCCGGAAACCCCTCCGCTACCTTGGAGGGAACGGAGGCGAGCCGGATCGCCGTATTCCACGGGCTTGGAGGTCATCGCCCGGGGCGAGGAAATCCTCAGAAGAGAACGAAGAAGGGGTGACGAGGCGAGCATGGGCGCCGGAGGCGGAAACCAGGGACGCACGCTCGACCGTGCGCTGGACGTGCTCGAATGCCTGGAACGCGCGCGCGGTCCGCTGCGGCTGAGCGACATCGCCAGGGAGACCGACCTGCACCTGGCCACCACACAGCGGACGGTGAACCAGCTCGTGCGGCGTGGCTACGTCCAACAGGGGCGTCTGGGGTACTCACTCGGCCCGGTGGTGCTGGGGCTGGCGCACGGCTTCGTGGTCAACGACCGGATGAGCACGATCGCCACGCCGGTGCTCACCGAGCTCTCCGCGACCACGCGGCTGACCTCCTCCGTGTTCGTCCGCTCGGGGGACGAACGCATCCTCGTCGCCCGTGTCAGCGGAGCCGATCCCCTCCGTTACCAGTTCCCGATCGGACGGCGCGTGCCGCTCGACGTCGGTGGTGGGAAGGTGCTGCTCGCCGCCTGGCCGGACGAGGAGATCGAGGACTACGTTCGCCGTTTCCCGGAGGTCGCGTTGGCCTCGGGGCGGGTCCAGGGGGAGCGGGCCCTGATGGAGGACATCCGCAGGGTGCGCGAGAACGGCTACCACCTCTCGGAGTCCGAGCGGGAACTGGGCGCGCTGAGCCTGAGCGTGCCGGTGTACGACGCCGACAAGGAACTCGCCGGGGCGCTCAACCTGGTGACGACGACCGACGTCACCAGCGCGGAGGAGCTGCTCACCTGGTTGCCCGAGCTGTCACGGGGGGCCGGGGCCATCGGCGCTCGCATCTGAGCCGGTCGCGCGGTCCGAGTCCTCCCGGCGGGGGAGCGGTGCGCCCGGCTCGGACCCCGGGAACGACGAAGGCCGGGATCCGTGTGGATCCCGGCCTTCGGCCTTACCTGTGGGCGATACAGGACTCGAACCTGTGACCCCTACCGTGTCGAGGTAGTGCTCTAGCCAACTGAGCTAATCGCCCCTATGGAAATGTGGTACGCATGGAGCCGGAGACGGGAATCGAACCCGTGTGCAGGGATTTGCAGTCCCTTGCCTCAACCACTCGGCCACTCCGGCTGGAGGCACGGGGGGCCGAGCGGCACCCATGCGTGCCTTTCTCCGAGCGGACGACGGGATTCGAACCCGCGACCCTCACCTTGGCAAGGTGATGCTCTACCAGCTGAGCCACGTCCGCATGTGGTACGGGATCTCTCCCGTCCCTGGATCCTACCGTGTCGCCGAGGCGATCGTGTTCGGACCCTTCGAGCGGACGACGGGATTCGAACCCGCGACCCTCACCTTGGCAAGGTGATGCTCTACCAGCTGAGCCACGTCCGCGCGGCGAGTGTTCCGTGGCCTCCGGTTCTTCCCGGTGCCGCGTCCCTCGCTGCGTTAAGAACTCTAGCGGATCTTCGGGCAAGTGCGAAATCGACTTCCCCACGGGGTTCCGTGCCCTGCCGTGGCGGACCGTCGAGGTCCACCGCGGCGGCAGGGGCGGATCCCCGCGCGTGCGTACGGAACGAGGATCAGTTCTCCGCCTGCGCGGGGGTGGAGGGCATGTCCGGCCGGGGTGGGGCGGACAGGTACTGACCGACGCGCTCGATCACCTTGTTCATCTCGTAGGCGATCAGGCCCACGTCGCTGTCGGCGTCCGACATCAGGGCCATGCAGGCGCCCTCGCCGGCGGCGGCCACGAAGAGGAAGGCGCGGTCCATCTCGATGATGCTCTGGCGGATGTCGCCCGCGGAGAACTGCCGACTGGCCCCTCCCGCGAGACTGTGCAGTCCGGAGGCGATGGCCGAGAGGTGTTCGGCGGCGGGGCGGTCCAGGCCACTGGAGGTCGCCATGAGGAGCCCGTCGGTGGACAGGACGATGGCGTGCTGAGTGCCCGAAGCGCGAGTCAGGAGGTCGTCCAGCAGCCAGCTGAGTTCTCCGCGGGCGGTGCTCGGTTGGGTCATGTCTCTCTTTGCTCTGTCGGAGGCGGGGCCTTGTGTGTTCTGGAGCGCGTGCTCTGCGGGACGTTCCGGGGAGGTCACCGTCGTGGGGGTACGGCCACCGGTCCCGCATAAGCGTTGCCCAGATGATAGTCATTCGTAACTTATCTGTCCGGCCATCGTTCGTGGGACGGGGCGGAACACCGGCGTGTTCCGGTGTCCGGACCAGCGAGAACGGGGTCGCGAAAGACGGTGTGGAGAGGCCTCGCGGCCGGTGCCGGTCACAGGTCTTGTCAGGGGGGACGGCGCCGGGTAGGGCCCGGTTCGGGGCATCTCCCGGCGGGCACCCGCTCCGAAGTGGCAGGATTCGAGGATGACACCGGCCCGACCAGGGCTCTTGAGAGTGGGGGTTGCAATGAGGGTGTGGATCGCCGGAGCCGGCCATGGGCGTGGCGCGGTGCTGGAGGAGAAGGACGCGCTGATTCCGGTGGTCGACCACGGCGTCACCGTCGGGGACGGCGTCTTCGAGACGGTCCGGGCGCGGAACGGGCGTCCGTTCGCGTTGACCCGGCACCTGAAGCGGCTGGCGCGTTCCGCGACCGGCCTGGGCATGGACGAGCCGGACCTGGAACTGATCGCCGACGGCGTCGCCCGGGCCCTGGAGGCCAACGCGGAGGTGACCGACGCCCGTGTGCGCATCACCGTCACCGACGGGACCGGGCCGCTGGGTTCGGGCCGCGGGGAGGGGGAGCAGACCATGATCGTGGCGATGTCGCCCTTCCCCGGGATCGCCCCGCACACGACCGTGGCGCTGGCTCCGTGGCCGCGTAACGAGTTCGGGGCCCTGGCGGGGCTCAAGACCACCTCCTACGCCGACAACGTGCGCGCGCTGGCCTACGCGAGCGAGCGGGGCGCGAGCGAGGCGATCTTCCGCAACATCTCGGGGAACCTGTGCGAGGGCACCGGCAGCAACGTCTTCGTGGTGCTGGACGGCCGGCTGGTCACCCCGCCGCTGTCGGCGGGGCCGCTGGCCGGCATCACCCGCGAGCTGGTCCTGGAGTGGTTCGGCGGCGAGGAGGAGGACGTTCCCATGGAGCGTCTGCCCGAGATCACCGAGGCGTTCCTGACCTCCACCGGGCGCGACGTACAGCCGATCCTGGCCATCGACGACCGGACGGTGTCGTCGGAGCCGGGGCCGATCACGCTCAAGGCGATGGCGGTGTTCGCCGAGCGTTCCGCGGACGACCAGGACCCGTGACCGGGGTCCTCGGGAACGGGAACGAGTGAGGGGACGACGCCCAGGCGTCGTCCCCTCACTCTTCCGCCGATGTGTCGGTGCCCCGCTCGCGCCGCCCCACGGGGGTGCCGGGCTCCGTTCCACTCTCTAGGAGTGGAGGTGCTGCTGGATCTCCTCGTCGAGGTCGACGAAGCTGCCCTCCTGGCCGGCCGGGACGATCTCGTAGGTGCGGTGGAGGAACTCGGCGAGGGGGGAGACCTGGGTGTCGAACTCCGCCTGACCGAAGGGAGAGGAGAGGGAGATGCTCACCGAGCGCTCTCCACCCTCGCTCTTGGAGGGCCACACCCGGACGTCGCCCTCGCCGACGGGGCGCACGATGCCCACGGTGAGGAGCTCGCGGGCGAAGATCCACTCGACGGGGCTGTCCTCGCCGGTGTGGAAGGCCACGCGGATCGCGTACGGGTCGTCAGCGCTGTAGTCGAGTCGCGCGACCAGGGGAACCGCGGTGCGCTCCGGGACCACGAGTCGCAGGCCCAGCTCGGCGGTGGCAGTGATATCGCTACTGTTCATGTTCGCCAAACCTTTTCTCGTCCGGCCCAGGCGTTCCTGGGGCGCCGGCCGGTTGCCGTCTCACTCGCTCCAACGCGCTTGTCCGCGGATCATGACGTGAGTACGGAGACTTTCTTGGTCGGTGGGACCGGAGGTCTCGCTGCCCGCCCAGCGGGCCCAGCGCGCCGCGGGGCGGCACCACGATCCTTCGTCACTGTAATGACCAGGGGAAACCAAAGATTTCCCCATGATGGGTGGCCCGTGTCACGCGGAGGTCAACTCGTGGTCGTCCTCGGAGGGGTCGTGAAGCCGGGAACTCCTACTCATCGCGGGGATCAGGGGCGTCCGTGGAACTCCAATGGGGGTCTTCATGTCGATAATGTGACCTCGGTCACGTCTCTTCGGGGGCGGCTCGGTGGTCGAGTTGCGAGGCACCCTCGAACATGCGCTAGAGTTCTACATGTCAGGCCGACGAGGCCGGACGGGGGCCCAGGCCCGAGGGGCGATTAGCTCAGTTGGCTAGAGCGCATCGTTCACACCGATGAGGTCACTGGTTCGAGTCCAGTATCGCCCACCTCGAAGAGGGAGCGGATCCGATCGTTACGGATCCGCTCCCTCTTTTTTCGTTTCGGTCGTCTCAATGCCGGGCAACGTGCGACTTTGCTCCACGGCCCCGATTTCGGCGGCCACCCCCTCCGGGAAAGGTCCCGCCTATTCGTCGGGGGTCCGTCCACGTCGCGCGGCCCGCCGGCGGCGCATCCGCCGCAGATGGTCGTCCTTGGTCCGAAGCGCCCACCGTTCGGCGCGCAGGGTCCAGACCTTGGCCGGATGGAGGAGGCGCCGAGCCCAACGGAACTCGGTACTGAGGATGAGCAGCCCCAAGAGGATCGAGGCGATACCGGGGCCGGGGATCACCAGCATGACGATCCCGGCGACGACGACCACCGCGCCCACCGTCCCGACCAGGATCCGCCAGGGCAGGTGCAGCACCGGGTGGGTGTGCATGCGTCGGCGGAAGAGTCTGAGCCGCGCGCGCAGCCTCCTCCACCGGCGTACCCGGGTGCGGTGCCGGTGGGATGTCTCCGTCGCTGGAGGTCCGTCTGGAGGACTCGGTGACATGCGCTCACAGTATTCGGTCGTTACATCTGATGGCATTCGGGTCACGAACTCGGTGCGGCGTCGGATGTCTGCCGATTCTCACCGATCTCGTGATGCGGATCAATGCCCTGAGGAAAAGACCGGAAGATCACGAAGAGTCCGATAGGTCCTTGGTGGAGGCCCCGCCGCCAGGGCTTCGAAGGGCCTCGGAGCACCTCGTCCCCCCGGCCCGGATCGCCCCGATTCTCCGACCGAATCACGGGTGTCCGTTCTGGATTCCCCGCCCCGACGGGCCCCGAGCGGCCGATGGGGGGATCGTCCCCGGGCCCTGTGGACGACGGGGCGACCTCATCACGGAGCCGATAGCATCGGTGACGAAACACCAGGCCGCCGTCACCGGCGGCCGGTGCGTATCCATGACATCGACGTATCCCTGGGAGTCACCGTGTCCGCCGCGTCTGAGCTGCATATCACCCTCGCCGGAACCTCGCGTGCGGTGGCGGCCACGACCACCGCGGGCCAGGCACTGGAGGCGGACGGCAAGACC
This sequence comes from Nocardiopsis sp. LDBS1602, assembly GCF_035818715.1. Lineage (NCBI taxonomy): Bacteria > Bacillati > Actinomycetota > Actinomycetes > Streptosporangiales > Nocardiopsidaceae > Nocardiopsis > Nocardiopsis sp. LDBS1602. The sequence continues at coordinate 75,067 of NZ_JAYLVW010000011.1, forward strand.
GTGATCGCCGCCCTGGTCAACGGTGAACCCCGCGACCTGGCCCTGGAGCTCTCCGACGGCGACACCGTCGAGCCGATCGCGATCGACTCCGAGGAGGGACGGGCGATCCTGCGCCACTCCACCGCGCACATCCTCGCCCAGGCCGTGCAGGAGCTCTTCCCCGAGGCGAAGCTGGGCATCGGCCCGCCCGTCGAGAACGGCTTCTACTACGACTTCGACGTCGCCGAGCCCTTCACCCCGGCCGATCTGAAGAGCATCGAGAAGAAGATGCAGCAGATCATCAAGCAGGGGCAGCGCTTCGACCGGCGCGCGGTCTCCGACGACGACGCCCGCGCCGAGCTGTCCACCGAGCCCTACAAGCTGGAGCTGATCGGTCTCAAGGGCGGGGCCGCCGAGGCGGCCGACGGCGCCTCCGCCGAGGTCGGCGCCGGCGAGCTCACCATCTACGACAACGTCCACCCGCGCACCGGCGAGCTGTGCTGGAAGGACCTGTGCCGGGGCCCGCACCTGCCCACCACCCGGGTGGTCCCGGCCTTCAAGCTCATGCGCACCGCCGCCGCCTACTGGCGCGGCAAGGAGACCAACCCGCAGCTCCAGCGGATCTACGGCACCGCCTGGGAGAGCAAGGACGCGCTCAAGGCGTACCTGACCTTCCTGGAGGAGGCCGAGAAGCGCGACCACCGCAAGCTCGGCTCCGAGCTCGACCTGTTCTCCATCCCGGACGAGATCGGCTCCGGACTGGCCGTCTTCCACCCCAAGGGCGGCATCATCCGCCGGGTCATGGAGGACTACTCGCGCAAGCGCCACGAGGAGAGCGGCTACGAGTTCGTCTACTCGCCGCACGCCACCAAGAGCACGCTGTTCGAGAAGTCGGGGCACCTCGACTGGTACGCGGACGGCATGTACCCCCCCATGCAGCTCGACGGCGGTCAGGACTACTACCTGAAGCCGATGAACTGCCCGATGCACAACCTGATCTTCGACGCGCGCGGGCGCTCCTACCGTGAACTGCCGCTGCGCCTGTTCGAGTTCGGCACCGTGTACCGGTACGAGAAGTCCGGCGTGGTGCACGGCCTGACCCGCGCCCGCGGCTTCACCCAGGACGACGCCCACATCTACTGCACCAAGGAGCAGATGGCGGGCGAGCTCGACTCGCTGCTCACCTTCGTCCTCGACCTGCTGCGCGACTACGGCCTCGACGACTTCTACCTGGAGCTGTCCACCAAGGACCCGGAGAAGTACATCGGCGAGGACGAGGTCTGGGAGGAGGCCACCGGCATCCTCCGTCAGGCCGCCGAGAAGCAGGGCCTGGAACTGGTCATGGACCCGGGCGGCGCGGCCTTCTACGGCCCGAAGATCTCCGTCCAGGCCAAGGACGCCATCGGCCGCACCTGGCAGATGTCCACGATCCAGGTGGACTTCAACCTGCCCGAGCGCTTCGACCTGGAGTACACCGCCGCCGACGGCTCCCGTCAGCGTCCGGTCATGATCCACCGCGCCCTGTTCGGCTCCATCGAGCGGTTCTTCGCGGTGCTCCTGGAGCACTACGCCGGCGCCTTCCCGGCCTGGCTGGCCCCGGTCCAGGCGGTGGGCATCCCGATCGCCGACGAGCACGTGCCCTACCTCCAGGAGATCGCGGCCAGGCTCAAGGCCGAGGGCATCCGGGTCGAGGTCGACGCCGGAGACGACCGGATGCAGAAGAAGATCCGCAACGCCCAGAAGCAGAAGGTGCCCTTCATGCTGCTGGCCGGTGACGAGGACATCAGCAAGGGGGCCGTGTCCTTCCGCTACCGCGACGGCTCCCAGAACAACGGCGTCCCGATCGACGAGGCGGTCGCCGAGATCGTCGCCACCGTGCGCGAACGCCGCTGACCGCGACGGTCCCCTGAAACCACGGAGCGCCCGTTCCCCCTCGTGGGGGCGGGCGCTCCTCGTGTTCTCCAGGGGGTCAGTTCCGCTCCCGGCGGTCGCGGGGCGCGGGGTCCTCCTTGAAGAGATCCTCGCGGGAGATCTGCGCGGTGGCGTCGGGGTCCGCCGTGGTCTCCTCCTCGTCGTCGCGGAACAGATCCGCGCGCGAGATGCGGTGCGTGGCGTTGGGGTCGCTCATCGGGTCCTACTCCTCGTGGTTCGGGCAAGGCGGATTTTATCGGGACCACACCGGGTGGCCGAACGTCCGGGTGCGTGCGCCGGGGGTAGTCGTGTCCGGGCTCAGGAACCGGCGGTGTTGAGCCCCCACGCCCGGCCGGGGATCCGGTCGACCAGATCGATCAGATAGTCGGCGGCGGTCAGGGCACGGGCGGGGTCGAGTCGCATCGGCGCCCAGGTGAGGACGTGCCCGCCGGAGAAGCGGACCGGGAGCGACCGGGAACGACAGTCCGACAACAGCCACGCGACGGTCCCCCGGGTCAGGACGGCGCGGGCGAAACGCTCGTCGTCACCGCTGGTGTGAAAGGCCCCGGCGAAGGCGCGGTCGATCTCCTCCGGTTCTCCGCGACCGTCGAACGACACGGTGCGGGACAGATCACGGCGGTGGATCTCCAGTTCCGCGCCCGGGCCGGGCGCGCGCACCGCCACGATCCGGTGGGGGCGCGGCGCGGGACCGTCCCCTCCCCGGCCGGAGGGGCGGTCGAGCTCGAACAGGGTGACCAGGTGGCGGCCGCGTCGGCCGGTGAGCACGTGGCGTGCCCGGACGCCGGGGGCGCGAAGTTCCCGGGGCAGGGTGGCGTCCGCCAGCGGGGAAGGGTGCTGTTCGACGTAGTCCCAGTCGTGCTCCCGGGCCCATCCGCGCAGCTCGGCGACCCGCTCCTGGCGAAAGTGCGCGGCGACCGTGATCACTCCGGCGGACACCACCACGGCGACCAGGGCGATCAGCGGCAGAGCGCCTTCCATCCGGTGTCTCCTCCGGTGGGGAACGTGTGAGGGCCGGTGGACCCGTGCGAGGCGTCGTGGCGATCCGGGTCGGTCGCGGGCCCGGTGACAGGGGGCCGCGTCGGCCTTACGAGTCCATTCTGTGCCGCCCTCGTCCACTTGTCACCCCCGTGTGATCACTCTTCGCCGTCACCGGTACAACACCGGCCTCGTACACCTCTGGTATCCCGGTGCACGGGCCTCTGGTCGGCCGAGAGACCACGCTCGGTCACCTGTCGTGGTGGATCGGAGGCTCAGAGTGATGCGTGTCCGATTGTGGCCAACCGGGTCACCAGGAACGCCGGGTGAGGGGACCGTCCTGCCGCGGCAGCGATGACAGGAGCTGGGCGGGGGAGGGGCGCAGGACCGGATCCGGGGCCAGCGCCGCGCGCACGATGGGCAGGAGCTCGGCCGGCAGACCGATCAGGTCGGCCTCGCCGCGCAGGATCCGCTCCTCGACCGACGCGACGGGTCCGGTGCCGAACGGGTTGCGCCCGGTGGCGGCGTAGGCCGTCACCTGCCCCCAGTTGAACACGTCGGAGGCGGTCGTGGCGGCCCCTCCGCGCAGACGTTCGGGGGAGACCCATCCCGGGGTGCCCCAGATCCGCCCGCAGGAGGGCAGAGAGGCCGCCGAGGCCGCGACGCCGAAGTCCAGGACACGCGGCCCGGAGGGGGAGAGGACGACGTTGCCCGGCTTCAGGTCCCGGTGCACGAGCCCGGCCCGGTGGATGTCGGCCAGGGCGGTGACCACACCGGAGGCCAGAGCGATGAGGGCCCCCGCCCGCAACGGGCGTACGTGCTCGACCCGCTCGCGCAGGGTCGGACCGGGGACGTGGAGGGTGGCCAGCCAGGGGATCTCCGCCCGGGGCGCGGCGCCCGCGAACCGGGGCACGAAACGGCCGCGCACGCGTCGCAGCGCGGCCACCTCCCGGGCGAAACGTTCACGGAACTCGGGTTCGTCGGCCAGCTCCGGATGCACCGCCTTCACCGACACCGAACGGCCGGTACGAGAGCGACCGAGATAGACGGTCCCCATCCCGCCCGAGCCGAGCCGCCCGAGCAGTCGATAGGGGCCCAGCCTCGTCGGGTCGTGGGCACTCAGGGGGAGGACCTCGGTGGGGTCCTGCGGACGGGGAAAGAGGGAGAGGGGCACTGCGCCGGGACCTCGGGGGCATGAGGGGCCTTGAGCGGACCCATGATGCCGGCCGAACGCGCATCACGCACGGTCGCCCCCCGAACACTCGGATCCCGATGATCTCCAGTGCGCTCTCCAGCCCCTTGAAGTCGTCCACATTCCTTGTGTACAGCGCGGCCCCGGGGACGCCGTTGTCCCCGGGGCCGCGGTCGGTGGGAGTCTCAGGCGGGAAGGCCGAGCTCGCGGGCGATCAGCATCTTCTGGACCTCGCTGGTGCCCTCGCCGATCTCCAGGATCTTGGCGTCGCGGTAGAAACGGCCCACGGCGTAGTCGTTCATGAAGCCGTAGCCGCCGAAGACCTGGGTGGCGTCGCGGGCGTTGTCCATGGCGGCGTTGGAGGCGATCAGCTTGGCGATCGCCGCCTCCTTCTTGAAGGGTTCGCCGGCGAGCATCCGAGAGGCCGCGTCGTAGTAGGCCAGACGGGCGCTGTAGGTGCGGGCCTCCATCTCGGCGATCTTGAACTGGATGGCCTGGTAGCGGGCGATGCTGCCGCCGAAGGCCTGGCGTTCGTGGGCGTAGCGGACGCTCTCGTCGACACAGCCCTGGGCCAGACCGACCGACAGCGCCGCGATGGCGATGCGGCCCTCGTCGAGGATGCGCAGGAACTGGGCGTAGCCGCGACCGCGTTCGCCGACCAGGTTGGCCTCGGGCACACGGCAGTCCTCGAACACCAGCTCGTTGGTGTCGGAGGCGTTCCAGCCGACCTTGGAGTACTTCTGGCCGACGGAGAAACCGGGGGTGCCCTTGGGGACGAGGATCGAGGAGATCTCCGGCCGGCCGTCCTCGCGTTCACCGGTCACGGCGGTCACCGTGACCAGAGCGGTGATGTCGGTCCCGGAGTTGGTGATGAACGACTTGGTCCCGTTGATCACCCACTCGCCGTTCTCCAGACGGGCCGTGGTCTTGGTGGCACCGGCGTCGGAGCCGCCATCGGGTTCGGTCAGCCCGAAGGCGCCCAGGGCCTCGCCGGAGGTGAGCCGGGGCAGGTAGGTCTTCTTCTGCTCCTCGGTACCGAAGCGGTGGAGGGGCATGGCGCCCAGCGACACCCCGGCCTCCAGGGTGATCGCCACGGAGGAGTCCACCCGGGCCAGCTCCTCCAGGGCCAGGCACAGGGCGAAGTAGTCGCCGCCCATGCCGCCGTGCTCCTCGGGGAAGGGCAGCCCGAACAGGCCCATCCGGCCCATCTTGGCGACGATCTCGTAGGGGAAGGCGCCGCGCTCGTAGAAGTCGCCGATCACCGGCGCGACCTCGGTCTGCGCGAAGGTCTCCACCGCGGCCCGCAGATCGGCGTGCTCGGTCGAGAGTTCGTGGCGGTTCATCGCTGCTCCTCGGTGGAGGTGGAAGGGGTGTCGGCCGGGTTCTCGGGTTCGACGGTGACCAGGACGGCGTCCATGGGCACGGAGGAACCGGTGCGGACCGCCACGGAGGCGACGGTCCCGTCGATCGGGGAGGGCACGGAGTGCTCCATCTTCATGGCCTCGACCACCGCCAGGGTGGTTCCGGCGGTGACCGTCTGCCCGACCCGGACCGGTACGTCCAGGACGGTGCCGGGCATGGGGCTGCGGACGGTGCCGTCGGCGGCCGCGTCGTCCTCGCGCAGCGCCGCCGTCACCGGTTCCTCGTGCAGGCTCCAGGCGGCGCCCTCCAGCCCCAGCCACCGGTGGGCGGTGGCTGGGTCGTCGGCGCGGGCGTAGGTGACGGTGGTGTCGGCGTCGGTGATCGTGAGCCGGGTGCCGTCCGCGGAGCGGCGGGCCCCGAGCGCGACCGGCTCCCGGTCGGCCAGGGCGACCAGGTAGCGCCCGGGGGCGCCGTCGCGTCGGACCCGGACGACGACGGCGTCGTGGCCGGGGGCCCGCAGTCTCCACGGGGTCCAGGCGGGGCCGCCCATCCGCCAACCGTCGGGTACGGCGAACCGGTCGGCGGTGGGGCCGATCTCCAGGTCGAGCTGGTGGTCCAGGGCGGCGGCCATGGCCACGGAGGAGAGGAGGTCGGGGGCCTCCTCGGGCGGGTCGGAGGCGATGAGGTCGGTGCTCAGGTCGCCCGCGATCACCCGGGGGTGGCGCAGGAGGCGGCGCAGGTAGGCGGTGTTGGTCACACAGCCCAGCAGCCGGTAGGAGGCGAGCGCGGCGTCCATCCGGTTCAGGGCCTCGGCACGGTCCGCGCCCCAGGTGACGACCTTGGCCAGCATCGGGTCGAAGTCGGAGGTGACCGCCCCGCCCCGGGCGATGCCCGAGTCCACCCGCACGTGCGGGCCGGAGGGCTCCTCCAAGAGCAGGATCGGCCCGCCCGAGGGCAGGAAACCGCGGTCGGCGTCCTCGGCGTAGATCCTGGACTCCACCGCGTGCCCCTCCCAGGAGACGTCCTCCTGAGCGAAGGGCAGGGCCTCGCCATAGGCCACGCGTACCTGGAGTTCCACCAGGTCGACGCCGCGCTCGCCGCGTACGGCGACGACCTCCTCGGTGACCGGGTGCTCCACCTGGAGGCGGGTGTTCATCTCCAGGAAGGAGAAGGACAGGCCTCCGTCGGGGTCGGTCTCGGCGATGAACTCGACGGTGCCGGCGCCCACGTAGCCGCAGGATCGGGCGGCGGCGACGGCGGCCTCGCCCATGGTCCGGCGCTGCCCCTCGGTGAGCAGGGGGGAGGGGGCCTCCTCCACCACCTTCTGGTGCCGGCGTTGCAGGCTGCACTCGCGTTCGCCCAGGTGCAGGACGTGGCCGTGCGCGTCGGCCATGACCTGGACCTCGATGTGGCGGGGCCGCCGGACGAGCTTCTCCACCAGCAGGGTCGCGTCACCGAAGGAGGCCAGCGCCTCTCGGCGGGCGGCCGCGGCGTCGGCGAGCAGGCTCTCGGGCGCGTACACGGAGCGCATGCCCTTGCCGCCGCCTCCGGCGGAGGGCTTGATGAGCAGCGGGTAGCCGGTCTCCTCGGCCGCGCGAAGGAGTTCGTCGTCGTCCAAGGGCTGTCCGGGTTTCTCGGCGAAGCCGCCCAGGACGGGCACCCCCGCCGCGGCGACGGTGTCCTTGGCGCGGATCTTGTCGCCCATGGCCTCGATGGCCGAGGCGGGCGGGCCGATGAAGACCAGGCCGGAGTCGGTGCACGCGCGGGCGAAGTCGGCGTTCTCCGACAGGAAGCCGTAGCCGGGGTGCACGCCGGTGGCCCCGCAGTCCAGGGCCAGGGCGACGATCCCGTCGGCGTCCAGGTAGTGCTCCACCCTCAGAGCGACGTCGGCGGCCAGGGTGTGCGGGGCCTCGGAGTCGGCGTCGGTGTAGACGGTGGCCGGGCTGATGCCCATGCGGCGCAGGGTACGCATGATCCGCAGCGCGATCTCGCCCCGGTTGGCGACCAGGACGCGCGCGACTCCGTGACTCCCCGAGATGGTGCGTGGTGTGGTGGTCAAGGGTTCCTCACATCCGGAAGACGCCGTAGCCCACGGGGTCCAGGGGCGCGTGGCGGGCGGCGGACAGGGCCATGGCGAGCACGTCGCGGGTGTCGACGGGGTCGATGACACCGTCGTCCCACAGGCGGGCGGTGGAGTAGTAGGGGCTCCCCTGCTCCTCGTACTGGTCGCGGATGGGGGCCTTGAAGGCCTCCTCGTCCTCGGTCGACCACTCCTCCCCGCGCGCCTCCTTCTGGTCGCGGCGCACGGTGGACAGCACCGAGGCGGCCTGTTCACCGCCCATCACGGAGATGCGGGCGTTGGGCCACATCCACAGGAAGCGGGGGGAGTAGGCGCGGCCGCACATCGAGTAGTTGCCGGCGCCGAAGGACCCGCCGATCACCACGGTGAACTTGGGGACGCGGGCGCAGGCCACGGCGGTGACCATCTTGGCGCCGTGCTTGGCGATACCACCGGCCTCGTAGTCGCGGCCGACCATGAAGCCGGAGATGTTCTGGAGGAACACCAGCGGGATCGAGCGGCGGTCGCACAGTTCGATGAAGTGGGCGCCCTTGAGCGCGGACTCGGCGAACAGGATGCCGTTGTTGGCGATGATCCCGACCGGGTGGCCGTTGATGTGCGCGAACCCGGTGACCAGGGTGGTCCCGTACTCGGCCTTGAACTCGGCGAATTCGCTGCCGTCGACGATCCGACCGATCACCTCGCGCACGTCGTAGGGGGTGCGGGTGTCGGAGGGGACCACGCCGTAGAGCTCCTCGGGGTCCAGCGCCGGCGGACGCGGTTCCCGGGTCTCCCAGGCGGGCGGGTCGAGCGGGCCGAGGGTGTCGGCGATGGTCCGGACCCGGGCGAGGGCGTCGGCGTCGTCGTCGGCGAGGTGGTCGGTCACCCCGGAGACGCGCGAGTGCAGGTCGCCGCCGCCCAGTTCCTCCGCGGTGACGACCTCGCCGGTGGCGGCCTTCACCAGGGGCGGGCCGCCCAGGAAGATGGTGCCCTGCTCCCGGACGATGACCGCCTCGTCGCTCATGGCGGGGACGTAGGCGCCGCCCGCCGTGCACGACCCCAGGACCGCGGCGATCTGGGGGATGCCCATCCGGGACATGGTGGCCTGGTTGTAGAAGATGCGGCCGAAGTGCTCCCGGTCGGGGAAGACGTCGTCCTGCATGGGGAGGAAGGCGCCGCCGGAGTCGGCGAGGTAGACGCACGGCAGACGGTTGTGCAGCGCCACCTCTTGGGCGCGCAGGTGCTTCTTCACCGTCATCGGGTAGTAGCTGCCGCCCTTGACGGTGGCGTCGTTGGCGACCACCACCATGGGGCGTCCGGCCACGCGCCCGATCCCGGCGATCATGCCGGCGCCCGGCGCGTCGTGGCCGTCCGCGCCGTAGAGGCCGTAGGCGGCCAGCGGGGCGATCTCCAGGAAGGGGGATCCGGGGTCGAGAAGGAGGTCGACGCGGTCTCGGGGGAGGAGTTTGCCGCGCTCGACGTGGCGGATCCGGGTCTTCTCGGGGCCGCCGAGGGCGGCGGTGTCGATCCGTTCCCGCAGCTCCAGCGCGAGGGCGCGGTTCGCGGCGTCGTTGGCGGCGAACGCGGGCCCGGCGGTGTCCACCGCCGAGCCGAGCACAGGTGCCCTGCTCATGGTGTCCTCTCGTGGAGGGATGTTAATGCTCACTAACAAAGGTGATGTTAGTAACTACTAACATGGGTGTCCAGGGTGTGCCGACATCGGACGCCGAACGAGGCCGGACCGGCGAGAGCGCGGGTGAGGGGCGGGTGGACGATGGCCAGGGAGATGGGAAAGCGGAGGACGGCGATCCTGCGGGCGGCGGCCCGCCTCTTCGCGGCGCACGGCTACCGGGGGGTGACCATCGACGACCTCGGGCGCGCGGTCGGTACCACCGGCCCCGCCCTCTACCGTCACTTCCCCGGTAAGGAGGCCCTGCTCGGGGCGGTCCTGGTGGACATCAGCGAACGTCTGGCCGCGCGCGGACGTGCCCTGGTGGCCGAGGCCGACGGGCCGGAGGAGGCGCTGCGGGCCCTGTTGCGGGGCCACATCGAGTTCGCCTTGGACGAGCCCGACCTCATCACCGTCCACGATCGTGAACTGGGCAACCTCACCGAGGAGGACCGGCGTACGGTCCGCCGGCTCCAGCGCGGCTACGTGGAGGAGTGGGTCGGTGTTCTGGAGAAGCTGTGTCCGAACGTTCCCGGGCCCACCCTCAGGGCGTCGGTGCACGCGGCCTTCGGGCTGCTCAACTCCACGCCGCACAGTCGAGGGGAGCTCTCCCGGGAGGCGATGGCGGACCTGCTCCTGGAGATGGGGGGCGCGGCCCTGCTCTCGGCAGGGGCGACGGTGAGATAGCCCCTCGTTGTACGTGGCTTGACCGGCCTCCGGGTAGATCCGCGCACGAGGCCCCGGACCGGGCGTCCGGGACACGTGCCCAGCTTCCCGAGGAGAGCCTTCATGGTCGACGACCGGTCCGAACCCCAGGACACGACCACCACCAACGCCGGTATTCCGGCCCCCAGCGACGAACACTCCCTGAGCGTGGGGCGGGACGGCCCGCTCCTCCTCCACGACGCCTATCTCATAGAGAAGATGGCGCAGTTCAACCGGGAACGGGTGCCCGAACGCGTGGTGCACGCCAAGGGCAGTGGCGCCTACGGGACCTTCCGGGTGACCGAGGACGTCAGCGCCTACACCTGTGCCGACCTCTTCCAACCCGGCCGCGAGACCCCGATGCTGGCCCGGTTCTCCACGGTGGCGGGGGAGATGGGCAGCCCCGACACCTGGCGCGACCCGCGTGGCTTCGCACTGAAGTTCTACACGCGGGAGGGGAACTACGACATGGTCGGCAACAACACGCCGGTCTTCTTCATGCGGGATCCCCAGAAGTTCCAGGACTTCATCCGCTCTCAGAAGCGTGATCCGCGCACGGGCCTGCGCGACAACACCATGCAGTGGGACTACTGGTCCCTCTCCCCGGAGTCGGCGCACCAGGTCACCTGGTTGATGGGGGATCGAGGTCTTCCGAAGACCTGGCGCCATATGGACGGCTTCAGCTCGCACACCTACCAGTGGATCAACGCCCGGGGCGAGCGTTTCTGGGTCAAGTACCACTTCCAGACCGACCAGGGCAACGACTTCCTCACCCAGGAGGAGTCGGATCGCCTCGCCGGTGAGGACGCGGACCATCACCGTCGCGACCTCTTCGAGGCGATCGAGCGCGGAGAGTACCCGTCCTGGACGCTGCGCATGCAGATCATGCCGGTGGCGGAGGCCGCCGACTACCGGTTCAACCCGTTCGACCTGACGAAGGTGTGGCCGCACGCCGACTATCCACTGATCGAGGTCGGGCGTATGACGCTCGACCACAACCCGGAGAACCACTTCATCCACATCGAGCAGGCCGCCTTCGAACCGGCCAACCTGGTGAGGGGCATCGGCGCCTCGCCGGACAAGATGCTGCTCGGAAGGATCTTCTCCTACCCGGACACCCATCGTTACCGGATCGGGGTCAACTACAACGAGCTGCCGCCCAACCGGCCCCGGGTCCGTGTGCGCTCCTACTCCAAGGACGGGCACATGCGTCACGACGCCCCCGATACCGGGGCGGTCTATCACCCCAATTCCTTCGGCGGGCCCGACGCCGTACGCCAGGAGGGGGAGGAACAGGCCGGCTGGCGCGTGGAGGAGGCCGACCTGGTGCGGGAGGCCTACACCCCGCACCGTGACGACGACGACTTCGTCCAGCCGCGCGCGCTGATCCGCGACGTCATGGACGACGCCGCCCGGGGCAGGTTGGTCTCCAACGTCGTCGGGCACCTGTCGTCCGTCACCGATGACGGGGTGCTCTCGCGTGCCCTGGACTACTGGCGTTCGATCGACGCCGAGACCGGTGAGCGGATCGCCAGGGGCGTCCGCGGCGCATGACCGGGACACGTGAAGGGGCGGACGGCCACGGCCGTCCGCCCCTCGTCATCGCGGCCCGTCAGGGAAGCAGACCACCGGTCACGCCCTCGATGGGCTGGGTGAGGTCGCTCGGGACCTCGGCGGGCAGTTCGGCCGGGGCCTCGGCGGGAACGTCGACGGGGGCCTGGCCGACGACGTCCTCCACGGGCTGGGTGGCGTCGGCCGGGGCCTCGCCCACGATGCCCTCCACGGGCTGGGCGACGTCGGCCGGGACCTCGGCGGGCAGTTCGGCCGGGACCTCGGCCGGGATCTCCGCGGGTACCTCCGCCGGCAGCTCGGCCGGGGCCTCACCGACGACGTCCTCCACCGGCTGGGCGACGTCGGCGGGCGCCTCGGCCGGGATCTCCGCCGGAGGCCGCTCGGGGGACGGGTCGGCCCCGGCGGCGAACGCCGCCCCGGCACCGAACACGGTCATCCCTCCGGCCAGTACGGTCGTGGCGGCGATCTTGGTGAACGGACGCATACGCGTTCCTTGCCCCTCTCCATGAACACGGGTCGGCACATTCTGTTCGTGCTCGACCACACACAGTCACCTAGTGTTCGGGGTGCGCGACCAAGGGCGGGTTTCGTCGGGTTGAAGTCCCCGTATGCCTTTTCGGGCGAGGACCAATGGGGGTCAAAGTCCCGGAAACGACTCGTGTGGGAGGCAGAGGAAATCCGACCGGACCCGTACGTTCGGCAGGGGCGAAGTGGGTACGCCCCCCGTTCAGGGCCCCTCTAAGGCCCGGGACGTCCCGACCCCGACACGGAGAAGGAGCGGTGAACACATGTCTCGGCCTCGGATCGTGGTGGTAGGAGCGGGTTTCGGTGGACTTCACACCGTTCGCCATCTGGAACGCCGTATCCCGAACGGGGCGGCCGACATCGCGCTGGTCGCTCCGCACGACTACATGCTCTACAGCCCGCTGCTGCCCCAGGTGGCCTCGGGTCTGCTCACCCCCCAATCGGTGGCCATGTCGGTGCACCGGCTCACCCGCAAGACCCGCTTCGTCCCCGGCCACGCCATCGGTGTCGACCCACGGGAACGCGTGGTGGTGGTGCGTCGCCCCACCGGAGAACTGATCCCCTGTCCCTACGACCGGCTGGTCCTGGCGCCGGGCGGGGTCACCCGGGAGTTCGACATCCCCGGCCTCGCCGAGCACGCCTACGGGGCCAAGACCCTGGCCGAGGCGGTCCTGCTCCGCGACCACGTCCTGGCTCAGCTGGAACTGGCGAACGACTCTCGAGACCCGATCGAGCGGGAGGAGCGCTGCCGGTTCGTGGTGGTCGGCGGCGGCTACACGGGGGTGGAGACCGCCGCCTCCCTGATGCGCCTGTGCGAGGAGGCCGCGCGTCGCTATCCGGAACTGCGCTCGGTGATCCGCTGGCATCTGGTCGACATCGCCCCCAAGGTGCTGCCCGAGCTGGGGGACCGGCTCGGCCGTAAGGCCATGGACCTGCTCCGGGGGATGGGCATCGAGGTCAAGCTCAAGGTGAGCGTCCGCGAGGTGAGCGCGGACAAGGTGGTGCTGACCGACGGCCGCTCCCTGCCCTGCCGGACGTTGATCTGGACGGCGGGCGTCTCACCGAGCCCGCTCATGGAGACCCTGGACAAGCCGACGATGCGGGGGCGTCTGGAGGTCGGTACCGACCTCTCCGTTCCGGGGCTGTCGGACGTCTTCGCCCTCGGTGACGCGGCGGCGGTGCCCGACCTGTCGAGCGCCGACAGCGCCTACTGCCCGCCCACGGCCCAGTACGCCGGTCGTCAGGCGGAGGTCGCCGCGCACAACGTGGTCGCCTCGGTCCTGGGCCGACCTCTGCACGAGTTCAAGCACAAGGACATGGGGCTGGTGGTGGACCTGAGCGGTAGGGACGCGTTGGCCCGGGTCCTACGGTTCGATCTGAGCGGACTGCCCGCGTTGGCGGTCACGCGCGGCTACCACGTGGCCTCGGTGCCCTCCACCACGGCGCGGGCGCGGATCGTGGCCAACTGGGGGATCAGGGCGGTCACCGGAGGCGAGGTCTCCCGTCTGGGGTTCGCCGACGGCGGTCGCCCCTCGTCGTTCGTGGCAAAGGAGACGGTCGACTACCTGGACGCGGAGGGCTCGCGTCGGGAGGGCGCCCGGCTGCTCGACAACGAACGGGCCCGTTACGGGGACTGATCGGGAACGTCGGCCCCGGAGGCGTCTTCGGGGGCGGAGGAGGCCCGTCGGCGTAGGTACAGGATGAGGGCGGTCGTCGCGGCGACCAGGAACAGGGCCGCGGCGATCCGCGCGTTGGAGAGGCTCCCCGGCAGGTCGGCCAGGTAGCGGCGGCTCGCCGATTCGGGGTCGGCCAGGACCGTCACGACGAACGCCGCGGACAGGACCATGGTGACGACGAGCGCCGTGATCCCCGCCGTCCCTCGGAGCCCCAGACGGCGGCGTAGGACCCCGCCGGCCTCGATGATCCGGGTCACCCGGGCCAGGCGCAGTGTCCCCGCGGTCCGGACCAGGCGTAGGACCTGGGCCGGGCCGAGGGTGAAGAGGAGCGCGGGCACGGTGAGCACGGCGATGAAGGTGGTCCACCTGTGCGTGCGCAACCACGCGCGTTTGTCCTTCGCCAGGACGATGAGCAGGATCCACTCCGCCCACAGGGCCAGTCCGGCCGCCCAGTTGACCTGGCGGCCGATCCGGCCCCATATCCCCTCGCCCCACAGGTCCAGGAAGATCGCGGGAACGGAGACGGCCGCGCACACCATGACCGGGAGGGCCAGGTGGCGCTCCAGAGCGCTCGAACGGCTGTTCTCGGTGGGGGGCATACGCGAACGTCGATCCTCGGGAGACCCGTGGGGCGGGGGATGTGGCGGAACGGTCAGGAGCGGACGAGGCGGGCGATCGCGTCCGATGCCTCGCGGACCTTCTCCTCCGCCTCGTCGCCGCCGTTGGCGACGGCGTGGGCGACACAGTGCTTGAGGTGCTCGTCGAGCATGGACAGCGCGAACGAGCGCAACGCCTTGTTGACCGCCGAGGTCTGGGTGAGGATGTCGATGCAGTACTGGTCGTCCTCGACCATGCGCTGGAGTCCGCGGATCTGGCCCTCGATGCGGCGGAGTCGGTTGATGTGGCTCTGTTTGTCGCTGCTGTAACCGTGGGTCGCCGTCATACCTTCGTTCCCGTGTAGTACCTGCTCAGCTGTCATCAGAATACCCCCTCGTGGTATTGAAGGCCGGGGTTCGGCCTTCTATTCCGCCGCGGGGTCCTGGGGCGAGGGCGATTCGCCCTCAATGGGGTCACAGTAGGAGTTTCCCAGATCGATGGGCCGGTCGCTTCGACATGTCGGACCCCCCCTCCCTTATCGTTGCTCTGGGTAGTCGTTTGGTTTCGATAAGTAACTTGGAGTGCGGATGTCACTACAGACCACGAGGGTCCGTCAGACGGGGGTGGCCATAGTGGCGTCTGTTCTGTTGGCGTCCGGGGCCGTCGCCGCGGGGACCACCTTCACCGCCAGGGACGCCGCCGCCCAGCCCGCCACGCCGTACGCCTCCAGCACCTGGGGCAGCCTCACGCTCGATCCCTCGGTCTACGGGGACGGGGCCGTCTCCGGAACCCTGACCGAACTGGAGGTCAGCGGCCAGGGCAACGAATCATGGGACATCAACACCGGGCCCGGTTCGAACATCTCCAACAATCTGACCTCCGCCACCGGCACCGCCGAGGTGAACGTGCAGAGCGGTCCGGAATCGGGCATGTCCAACGCCAACGGCGCCTTCACCAATCTGGACGTGCCCCTACCGGTCGGTGGGGGAGTGGCCGCCGGCCTGGTCGCCCAAGGGCCCACGCAGCCCGACGGTCAGCACCGTCTCCTCTCCGTCTCCACCTGGAACAACCGGGTGCAGTGCGCCCCGCCCGCCGGGGTCATCATCCAGGACTCCACCACCGCGCCGTTCTTCCTCGGCCGACTGATCAACGCGCCCGCCCCGAACTCCGCGGGCACCGCCGTCACGGAACTCGACTTCCCGGGCGACTACGGGGACGGGATCACCAACGCCCACGTCACCGTGACCATCACCCACGTGTACGAGATCGAGGACCCCTTCATCGGGCACGCCCGCACCGACTACACGGCGGTCGTCCAAGGTCAGGACGCGAACGGGAACCCCGTGGGGGCACCGGAGACGCTCTTCGACATGACCCTCGGTGACGTGCGCGCCGACTGCAATCAGATCGCCCCCCAGACGCCCAGCCCGGAGCCGACCCCGACTCCGACCCCGACGCCGTCGCCGACCGAGTCGCCCTCACCGAGTCCGTCTCCTTCACCCAGCCCTTCGCCTTCTCCGAGTCCCTCACCGTCTCCGTCGCTCAGCCCCAGCCCGAGCCCGTCACCCACTCCGTCTCCGAGCCCGAGCCCGTCACCCACTCCGTCTCCGAGCCCGAGCCCGTCACCCAGCCCCTCACCTTCGCCTTCGCCGTCTCCGAGTCCTTCGCCCAGCCCCAGCCCGTCCCCGAGTCCCAGCCCGTCTCCGACCGAGTCTCCGAGCCCGAGTCCGACGCCGTCGCCGACCGGGTCGCCGTCTCCGAGCCCGACCGGGTCGCCCACGCCGAGTCCGTCTCCGACCGAGGAGCCGACGGGTTACCCGACGCCGACGGAGGGGCCGACCGAGGAACCGACGGGCTACCCGACACCGACCGAGGAGCCGACGGAGAAGCCGAAGCCGCCGTCCCACGGGTACGAGCCCACGCTCCCGGTCACCGGCCCCGGAGTGGCGGCGCTGATCATCGGGGGTCTGGCCGCGATCGGAGCGGCCCTGGTCGCGTTCGTGGTCTCCCGTAAACGTTCGGTCTGAATCGGGTGATCCCCGGGCCGGAGCCCTTGCCCCGGCCCGGGGACGCGTCGACGATGACGGTATGAGCGACAGCGCCGAACAGGACATCATGACGACCATTCGCGGTCTGATGGACGAGGAGCACGCGCTCCGCTCCGACCCGGATGGTCTGGATCGAACCTCTCGCGCCCGGATGAAGCAAGTCGAGGAGGCGCTCGACCAGTGCTGGGATCTGCTGCGTCAACGCAGGGCGAAGGACGAGTACGGACAGGACCCGGAGGAGGCGAGGGTCCGCCCGGCCTCCGAGGTCGAGAACTACCGCCAATAGCGTCGAACGCGAAACCGGGAGCCTCCGGCGAGCGTCAACAACGATGAGTGCCGGTCCGAGGGTTCGGGCCGGCACCCTCTTTCCGTTCGGCGCGCACGAAGGAACCGCATGTTCGCCACCCTCACCGGCCTGGGCCTGTCCTCCGCGGCGGGGCTCAACGCCTACATCCCCCTCCTCCTGGTCGGGCTGGTCGCCCGCTTCACCGACCTGATCCCGCTCGGTCCCGCCTGGGCCTGGTTGGAGCATCCCGTCACCCTGATCAGTCTCGGGGTGCTGCTGGTCGTGGAGTTCGCGGCCGACAAGTTCCCGGCGCTGGACAGCGTCAACGACGTCGTCCAGACGATCGTCCGACCGACCTCGGGCGGCATCACCTTCGGCGCGGGCGCCTCCACGGTGGAGCTGTCCGAGATCACCGGCGAGGCCTCCGGGGCCGCCGTGTCCTCCGGCGGGGTGGACTGGGGGCCGGTGATCGCCGGCGTGCTCATCGCTCTGGCCTTCCACCTGGTCAAGGCGTTGTCGCGGCCGGTGATCAACACGATGAGCCTCGGCTGCGCGGCGCCGGTGGTCTCCTTCCTGGAGGACGTCGTCAGCTTCCTCACCTCGTTGATGGCCATCCTCCTTCCGGTGCTCATCCTCATCGTGTTCCCGGCGATGGTGTTCGCCGCGGTGTGGGTGGTGCGTCGACGTCGACGGCTACGGTCCGAACGTCGCGACCGGCGCGGTTCGGACCCCGAGGAGGCCCTCCAAGGCGGCGATGACCTGGAGGATCCTCGGCGAGAGTGGTGAAAACCGCGTATCGCGAACGGACGTTCGGTCGTAAAGTGCATCCAATGGCTGAGATGACATCCGAGAACCACGACCCCCACCACATCGTCTGGGACTGGAACGGAACCCTGCTGGACGACAACCACGCCAACCTCGCCGCGGTCAACGCCGTCTGCGCGAGCTTCGGCCGTGAGCCGGTGGAGATGGACCATTGGCGTTCGATCTTCCGGCGTCCGCTCATCCCCTGCTACGAGGAGCTGCTGGGACGGACCTTCGCCGAGGGCGAGTGGGAGCGGGTCGAGAAACTGTACGACGAGAGCTACGTGAGCCACCTGCCCACCTGTGAGTTGGCGCAGGGCGTTCCCGACGTCCTCCACGCGTGGGCGGGGGAGGGACGCACCCAGTCGCTGCTGTCCATGGCCACCCACGAACACCTGGTCCCGCTGATCGCCGAGCGCGGTCTGACCTCGCACTTCACCCGGGTCGACGGGCGCAAGTTCGCCACGGTGAAGGACTCCAAGGCCGAGCACCTCATCGACCACCTGCGGCGTCAGGACCTGGACCCCTCCCGGGTCGTCCTCATCGGGGACATCGACGACGACGCCCGCGCCGCCCGCGAGGCCGGGGCCCGCACGGTCCTGGTCGCCAGCGGCCTGATGGCCCGTGAGCGTCTGGAGGCCACCGGCGCCCCCGTCGTCGACTCTCCGGCCGAGGCGGTGGCGGCGGTCCGTGCCCTGAGCTGACCCTCCGTGACCATCGTCCGCTCCGGCGGGCGGACCCCGTTCTCGCGCGTCGTCGAGGGCGGGGTCCTCGCGTTCGGGCCGCCCCACGGTGACCTGCGAACACCGGTGGGCCGGGCCGGACGCCGAAACCCGGGCCGGCGCGTGAGCGCGGATACGCGGTGTTGTTAGATGGGTCTCAAAGCAACACGTTCACGCGATTGGGAAGGCGGGCCAATGACGGAGAGCAGCGTGCCCCGTGTGCTCTGGGAGCCCGACGAGGAACGGATCGAGTCCTCCAACGTCGTCGCGTTCGCACGATGGGCCGCACGGGAGAAGGGGGTCGAGGCCTTCGGCTCCGGCGGGTCCACCGCCGTCCGCGACTTCGACTACGACGCCCTGTGGCGCTGGTCGGTCACCGACATCGACGGTTTCTGGGCGTCCATCTGGGAGTTCTACGGGGTCCGGGCCGACACCCCCTACGAGGCGGTCCTGGCCGACCGGAGCATGCCGGGCGCCGAATGGTTCCCCGGTTCGACGCTCAACTACGCCCGGCACGTCTTCGAGGGGCGTGACGACGACACCGTCGCGATCCGGCACGCCACCGAGCTGCGTCCGCTCTCCGAGTGGACCTGGGGCGAGCTGCGCGAGCGCACCGCCGCCATCGCCTCGGGGCTGCGCAGGCTGGGTGTGGGCGAGGGCGACCGCGTCGCGGCCTACCTGCCCAACCTGCCGGAGACCATCGCCGCCTTCTACGCGGTGGCCTCCCTCGGCGCGATCTGGTCCTCCTGCTCGCCCGACTTCGGCGTGCGCAGCGTCATCGACCGGTTCGCGCAGATCGAACCGAAGGTGCTGCTGGCCGTGGACGGCTACCGCTACGGCGGCAAGGACTTCGACCGCCGACCGGTGGTCGAGGAGCTGCGAGAGGCCCTGCCCACGGTCGAGCACACGGTCCTCCTCGACAACCTCTCCTCGGGCGCGACCCTGGAGGGCACCCTGCCCTGGTCCGAGCTGGAGGCCTCCGGCTCGGGCGACGCGCTGAGCTTCACCCCCGTCCCCTTCGACCACCCTCTGTGGGTCCTCTACTCCTCGGGGACGACCGGTCTGCCCAAGGCGATCGTCCAGGGTCACGGCGGCATCCTGCTGGAGCAGCTCAAGAACCTGAACCTGCACCTGGACGCCCAGGAGCACGACCGGGTCTTCTGGTACACCACCACCGGCTGGATGATGTGGAACTTCCTGGCCAGCGTCCTGCTGACCAAGGCCTCCATCGTCCTGTACGACGGCAGCCCCTCGACCCCCGCCTCCGGCCTGGACACCCTGTGGGAGCTGGCCGCCGACGCCGGTGTGACGGTCTTCGGGACCAGCGCCGGGTTCCTGTCCTCCTGCATGAAGGAGGGCGTCCACCCGCGCGAGGGGCGCGACCTGTCCGCGCTCAAGGCGATCGGCTCCACCGGCTCCCCGCTCAGCCCCGAGGCCTTCTCCTGGGCGTACGAGGAGTTCGGATCGGACCTGTGGCTGTTCTCCACCAGCGGCGGCACCGACATCTGTAGCTGTCTGGTCGGCGGTACCCCGACGCTCCCCGTCTACGAGGGGGAGATCCAGTCCCGGGGCCTGGGCATGGCGGTGGCCTCCTGGGACCCCGAGGGCAAGGAGCTCATCGGCGAGGTCGGTGAACTGGTCGTCACCGAACCGGCCCCCTCGATGCCGGTGTACCTGTGGGGCGACACCGACGGCGAGCGTCTGCGCGACAGCTACTTCTCCGTCTACCCCGGTATCTGGCGGCACGGCGACTGGATCGAGATCACCGAACGCGGCACGGCGATCATCTACGGGCGTTCGGACTCGACCATCAACCGCGGTGGCGTGCGCATGGGCACCAGCGAGATCTATCGCGCGGTCCTGTCCCTGGACGACGTCCTGGACGCCCTGGTCGTCGACGTCCCTCAGGGCGACGGCTCCTCCAAGATCGAACTGTTCGTCGTCCTGCGCGAGGGCGCCGACCTGGAGGGCGACGTGCCCAAGGAGATCGCCCGACGGATCCGCACCGACTGCTCGCCCCGCCACGTTCCGGACCGGGTCCGGGCGATCGCGGCGGTACCGCGCACGCTGTCGGGCAAGGTGCTGGAGGTCCCGGTCAAGCGCATCCTCATGGGCGAGCGGCCCGAGAAGGTGGCCAGCCGCGATTCGCTGGCCAACCCCGAGGCGCTGGACCACTTCAGCGACCTGGCCGAGCGGGGCTGACCCGCTCCGACCGGCCGGGGCGGAACGTCCACTCCGCCCCGGCCGGTCGAAGGCCGGCGGTACGGGGCCTCGCACGAAGAAGGGGAATGTCCGGAACAGGCATAACCTGACGGATGTGGCACAGCATCAGTCAGGCGACACAGGCGCGCCCTCGGGAACGCCCTCCTCGGTCGCGCGCAGGATCGACGGTATCGACGCGGCCCGCGCCCTCGCGGTCTTCGGCATGTTCGCGGTCCACCTCGGGGTGGCCTCCCACGGTCTGCTCCCCGAGGAACAGGGGTGGGCGCTGCACGGGCTGGTCCGAGGCAACTCCTCGGCGCTCTTCGCCTTCCTGGCCGGTGTCTCGCTGGCCCTGATGACCGGACGCACCCGGCCGGTCGAGGGCGACGCCCTGCGCCGGGCCATCGTGCGGATCATGGCCCGCGCCGTGCTCATCGGGCTGCTCGGCGTGGTGCTGGACCTGTTCGCGGTCCCGATCGCCGTCATCCTCACCTACTACGCCGGGTTCTTCCTGCTGGCGCTGCCGTTCCTCCGGGCACGGGCGGCCGTGCTGTGGACCGCGGCGGGGACCCTGGCCCTGTGCGGCCCGGTGGCGTCCTTCCTACTGCGCCGCGACCTCGTCCCGACGGCGCCGCGCACGGGATCGCTCACCTCGCTCCCGGAGTTCCTCCTCACCGGCTACTACCCGGCCATCACCTTCATGACCTTCGTCCTGGCCGGGATGGCGGTGGGCCGCACCGATCTGACCGCCACCGCGGTCCGCGTGCGCATGGCGGTCGGTGGGGCCGTCGCCGCCGCGCTCGGCTACCTGGGGCCGTGGCTCCTGCTCGAGCGGATGGGCGGGATCGACCGGCTGACCGAGGCTCACAGCACCTTCCTCGCCGGGGCCCCGCTGGGTTCGATGGACGCCTGGACGGCGGAGCAGCTGCGGGAGAACACGCGCGACGCCATGCACAACGTCAGCGGGCAGGTGCCCACCGACAGCTGGTGGTGGCTGGCGGTGGGGACACCGCACACCGGTACGACCTTCGAGATCCTGGAGGCGGTGGGGCAGGCACTGGTGGTGTTGGTGGTGTGCATGCTGCTCGCCGAACGGCTGCCCCGCGCGATGTACCCGCTCACCTCGGTGGGGCGGATGCCGCTGACCGTCTACACCGGGCACATCCTGGTGCTGGCGATCCTGATCCCGTTCCAAACGGAGACCACCATGGGGGCCGGCGGCCCCTGGTACATGGAGTGGTTCGTGTTCGGATCGCTCCTCTTCGCCTCCCTATGGCGCTACGCGGTGGGACGGGGGCCGCTCGAACTCGGGCTGGCCCGCTGCGCCGACGCCGCGGTCACCGTGGTGGAGGAACGTCGACGGGAGAACGGCGCCCGCTAGAGTCTCGGGGCCTCAGGGACCTCAGGGGCGGTCGGGGCGTCGGATGTGCGCCGAGGTGCGGTCCTGGTGGGCGAGGGAGTCGGTGGTGGTGCGGGTGTTCTGCCGGATGAGGCGGCGGGCGTCGTCGGCGGCCGACCGGGCCACGGCGGGGCTGGCCACCGGGCGCTGCGACAGTTCGGTGTCCTGAGGCAGCCCGATGTCCATGGGGAGCCCGGCCTTGCCGATCACCCGGAGCTGGGCCTCCTCCTGGGACAGGGAGGGGCGGATGTCGCCGTCGGGCGTCTTCCACGCGCTCAGACGGTGCGAGAACCAGCGGCCGCCCTGATAGCGCTCGCCCTTCTCCCACACGCGACCGTCGGGCCGGTGGCCCAGGGCGTGCTCGACGTCGGCCAGGGTCCAACCGGCCGAGAAGAAGCGGGCGCACTCGGCCTTGAGGAAGGCGAAGTCCACTCCGCGCAGCGAGGTGTCCTCCCGACGCAGCCGTTCACAGGCGTCGTGCACGGCGTGCGGGGTGTGCCGGGGCCGGTGCAGCGGGTCGACCTCGGGCTTGCGCAGCAGGGAGTCGTCGACGGTCACGATCACCTCGCCCCGACGGTTGTCCCAGACGCTCACGTCCTCGCGGGCCCACCCCTGCGATTCGGCCAACGCGGTCGCCATCCTGCGCAGGTCGATCCCGTCGTCGTCACTGCTGATCCGAAACTCCGCCATGCCTCCACGATAACGGTCCGGTGCGACGTCCATCGAGGTCCAAGGGAGTGGTCCGGTCTAGACCAGAGAGGACACCGACCCTGTCGAAGTTCGTCGAAAAACCCCGTTTCCACCCCGATTCGAGGGTCTATTCGGAGGAAACCATGACAGAGATCCACCCCTCTCCTTGGAGGCTTCTCCAACCTTGGGGGATCGAACGTGCGGGGGCGCGCCGCCGAAGCGACCCGGGGTTATGGTGACCACCTGACGGCCGGAAACGGGGCCCGCACCCCGTACCGAGCCCGTACGGGCCGTCCCCCACCGGTCACCGGCGGACGGCCACACGAACCGACGAAGCTGTAGGTGCCCGTGCCACACACCGCGACCGTGCCCGAGGCGATCACCGACCACGCTCTCCGGGCCTACCTGCACGGCCTGCCGGGAGTCGACGAGGTCGGCGCCCGAGCCCGGGCCCAGGACCTGGCCACCAGGTCCATCAAGACGACCGCCAAGGCGGCCGCCATCGACCTGGCGATCTCCATGGTGGACCTGACCACGCTGGAAGGGGCCGACACCCCCGGCAAGGTCCGCTCCCTGTGCGTCAAGGCGGCGCTGCCCGATCCCGCCGACCGCACCGTGCCCAAGGTGGGCGCCGTGTGCGTCTACCCGGACATGGTCGCCGTCGCCGTCGAGGCGTTGCGCGGCACCGGGATCGGCGTGGCCTCGGTGGCCACCGCCTTCCCCGCCGGACGCGCCCCCATGGAGGTCAAGCTCGCCGACACCCGGCGCGCGGTCGCCGACGGGGCGGCCGAGATCGACATGGTCATCGACCGGGGCGCCTTCCTGTCCGGCCACTACCTGAAGGTCTACGAGGAGATCGCCGCGGTCAAGGAGGCCTGCGGCGACGCCCACCTGAAGGTCATCCTGGAGACCGGCGAACTGGTCACCTACGACAACGTGCGCCGCGCCTCCCACCTGGCGATGCGGGCGGGCGCCGACTTCATCAAGACCTCCACGGGCAAGGTGTCCCCGGCCGCCACCCTCCCGGTCACGCTCATCATGCTGGAGGCCGTGCGCGACTACCACGCCGCCACCGGCCGCCGGATCGGCGTCAAGCCCGCCGGAGGCATCCGCACCACCAAGGACGCCATCCGCAACCTGGTCCTGGTCAACGAGACCGCCGGACCGGAATGGCTCACCCCGGACCTGTTCCGGATCGGTGCCTCCAGTCTGCTCAACGACCTGCTCATGCAGCGGACCAGGCTGTCCACCGGCACCTACCCGGGCCCCGACCACTACACGCAGGACTAGCCGTGATCTTCGAGTACGCGCCCGCACCGGAGTCCCGCTCCGTCGTCCACCTGCGCGAGACCTACGACCTGTTCATCGACGGCGAGTTCACCCCGGCCCTGAGCGGTGAGCACCTCACCAGTCTCAACCCGGCCGACGAGGAGACGCTCGCCCGGGTGGCCGTGGCCGGAGAGGCCGACGTCGACCGCGCCGTCGTCGCCGCCCGCCGCGCCCAGGAGAACGTCTGGGGCCGCATGAGCGGCGCGGAGCGGGGCAAGTACCTGTTCCGCATCGCCCGAATCATCCAGGAACGCTCGCGCGAGCTGGCCGTCCTGGAGAGCATGGACAACGGCAAGCCCATCAAGGAGACGCGCGACGTCGACCTGCCGCTGGTCGCCGCGCACTTCTTCTACCACGCGGGTTGGGCCGACAAGCTCGCCCACGCGGGCTTCGGCCCCGACCCCCGCCCGCTCGGCGTGGCCGCCCAGATCATCCCGTGGAACTTCCCGCTGCTCATGCTGGCGTGGAAGGTCGCCCCGGCCCTGGCCACCGGCAACACCGTCGTCCTCAAACCGGCCGAGACCACCCCGCTCACCGCGCTGGTCTTCGCCGAGATCTGCCAGGAGGCCGACCTGCCCCCGGGCGTGGTCAACATCCTGACCGGCGCGGGGGAGACCGGCCGGGCCCTGGTCGACCACCCGGGCACCGACAAGATCGCCTTCACCGGCTCCACCGAGGTGGGCCGGGGCATCGCCCGCGCGGTGGCCGGCACCGACAAACGTCTCACCCTGGAACTGGGCGGCAAGGGCGCCAACATCGTCTACGACGACGCCGCACTCGACCAGGCCGTGGAGGGTGTGGTCTCCGGCATCTTCTTCAACCAGGGACACGTGTGCTGCGCCGGTTCACGGCTGCTGCTCCAGGAGTCCATCGCCGAGGAGTTCCTGCCCCGTCTCAAGGAGCGCGTGGCCAAACTGCGCCTGGGCGATCCGCTGGACAAGAACACCGACATCGGCGCGATCAACTCCGCCGCCCAGCTGGAACGGATCCGCGAGCTCACCGACACCGCCGACGAGGAGGGCGTGGAGCGCTGGTCTCCCGAGTGCGCGCTCCCCGAGTCCGGTTACTGGTTCGCGCCCACCGTCCTCACCGGGGTCGGCCAGGCCCACCGGGTGGCCCGCGAGGAGATCTTCGGCCCCGTGCTGTCGGTACTGACCTTCCGGACCCCCGAGGAGGCCGTCACCAAGGCGAACAACACCCCCTACGGGCTCTCCGCCGGCGTGTGGACCGAGAAGGGCTCGCGCATGCTCTGGACCGCCGAACGGCTGCGCGCCGGGGTGATCTGGTCCAACACGTTCAACAAGTTCGACCCGACCAGCCCCTTCGGCGGCTACAAGGAGTCGGGATACGGCCGCGAGGGCGGGCGACATGGTTTGGAGGCCTACCTTGGCTGAGCGGCGCGACGGCGACAAGAGGAAGAACGAGGGCGCGGCCGACGGCGGCGCCACCGAGACCCGGACGACCGTGACGAAGGCCGAGATTCCGGCCCGACTCGCGGTCCGCAAGACCTACAAGCTCTATCTGGGCGGGGCCTTTCCCCGCTCGGAGTCGGGTAGGAGCCACCCCGTGACCTCAGCGGACGGCGCACACCTGGCCAACGCCTCGCTCGCCTCGCGCAAGGACGCGCGCGACGCGGTGGTCGCGGCCCGTAAGGCCTTCGGCGGCTGGTCCGGTCGGACCGCCTACAACCGCGGCCAGATCCTCTACCGGATCGCCGAGGTGCTGGAGGGCCGGCACGCCCAGTTCGCGGACCAGCTGGTCGCCGCCCTGGGGGTCTCCCGGGCCGAGGCCGACCGGTACGTGTCGGCGGCCGTGGACCGCTGGGTCCACTACGCCGGCTGGACGGACAAGTTCGCCCAGGTCATCGGGGGATCGAACCCGGTCTCGGGTCCCTACTACAACCATTCGACCCCCGAGCCCACCGGCGTCGTCGTGGTGTTCGCGCCCCAGGGCGCCCCGCTGCTCGGGCTGACCTCGGTGCTCGCCCCGGTCATCGCCACCGGCAACACCGCCGTGGTGGTCTCCTCCGAGAGCGCGCCCTTGGCCTCCATCGACCTGGCCGAGGTGCTCGCCACCTCCGACGTGCCCGGCGGCGTGGTCAACGTGCTCACCGGCAAGGTGGGCGAGATCGGTCCGCACCTGGCCTCGCACGCCGACGTCGACGCCCTGGACCTGACCGGGGCCGGCGAGTCGGCCGTCGACTTCGAGAGGGCGGCGGCGGCCACCCTCACCCGGGTACTGCGCCCCGGCCCCGAGGCCGACGGGGGAGAGGACGCCTGGCTCGACACCGACCCCGGCACCTCCCGGTTGACCCCTTTCCTGGAGACCAAGACGGTCTGGCATCCGGTCGGAATGTAAGACTGACGGTCCGGCCCGTCCCTCCCGGGGCGGGTCCGGTCCGACAGCCGAGTGGAGGACGACGTGCCGCCGAAGACCCCCGAACAGGCCGACACCCCCGCGACCACCGCGACCGAACACAGGAACGTTCCCGGGCTGCGCCTGGTGCGCCTGGACCGCAGGACCCCCGAGGTCGACACGCTGCGCGAGATCGTCACGCGTCAGCGGGTCGCCCCCGAACAGCGCAGGTTCGTCGACGAGGCGATGCACACCCTGCCCCGCGCCGACGCCGTACCCGACCTCTTCCCCTACGCGGTCGTGCTCACCGGGGCCGACCTGTCCGACCGTGCCCAGGCCCTGGACGCCTGCGCCGGTTTCGGCATCATCGACCGGGTCGGCGTGCTGCGCGACCTGGTGGACGAGCCGGAGCGGGCGGTCCTGCTGCGCGCCTTCTACCTGTCCCCCGAACACCAGGGGCACGGGATCGGCAGGACCGCCTGCTCGGCCCCGCTGCTCGACCTGCTCGTCTCCCAGATCGTTCCCGAGGCCGAACACATCGTCCTGTGCGTCAACGACGGCAACGAGGCCGGCGAACGCGCCTACCGGGCGGCCGGCTTCACCCCCACGGGCCGTCGCCACGACGCCGGTGACCACGGCATGCAGAGCGTCTTCTCCCGGCCGGTCGACACCGGCTACCACCCCGTCCCCCGACTTCCGGAACCACGATGACCCTCGTACCGGAGGCGGCGGTGCCCGTACGCGCCCATGACGTCACGCCACAATGGCGGGACCGGGGGCCGGCCCGACCTCGTGCCGACGTCCCTGTCGGACCCCCTGGACGTGGAGGCCGCGCCCTACGCCCGGGACGTGAGGTCGCGTCCCCCTGAAGACCACCATCAGCACCCCGCCGCCCGCGCGGCACCGATGAAGGAGAACCCGTAGTGACTCTCACGCCCCAGGCCACCGCCGAGCAGGCCGCGAACGAGCTGCGCGAACGTACCGGTGTGGACGGATACGACGTGGCCCTGGTGATGGGCTCGGGCTGGGCCCCCGCCGCCGACCTGCTCGGAGACTCCGGTGAGGAGTTCGCCTCCGCCGAACTGACCGGCTTCCTGCCCCCGGCCGTCGACGGTCACAGCGGCACCATCCGCTCCATCACCGACGGCGACCGGCACATCCTCGCCTTCCTGGGCCGCACCCACCTGTACGAGGGGCACGGGACCGACGCCGTCGTCCACGGCGTCCGCACCGCCGTCGCCGCGGGCGCCGGGACCATCGTCCTCACCAACGCCGCGGGCGGGATCGCCCCCGGCTACTCGGTCGGTTCGCCGGTGCTCATCGCCGACCACATCAACATGACCGCGCTGTCCCCGCTGAGCGGGGCGTCCTTCGTGGACCTCTCCGAGACCTACAGCGCCGAGCTGCGCGCCATCGCCCGCAAGGTCGACCCGGACCTGGCCGAGGGCGTCTACGCGGCCATGCCCGGCCCGCACTTCGAGACCCCCGCCGAGATCCGGATGCTGCGCGCGTTGGGCGCCGATCTGGTCGGCATGTCCACGGTCCTGGAGGCCATCGCCGCCCGTGCGGCCGGGGCCCGGGTCCTGGGGATGTCCCTGGTCACCAACATCGCGGCGGGGCTGGAGGGGGCCAACCTCGACCACGAGGAGGTCCTGGCCACCGGCCGTGACTCGGCCGAGACCGTCGGCCGTCTGCTGGCCGACATCGTCGGCCGGATCTGACCCGACCCCGCACCGACGCCCCTCTCCCGTCCGGGGCCCGTACCGCCCCGGACCTCCCCCCACGAGGGCGATCCCTCGACCGAAAGGCGATCCGATGACCGATACCGAACTCCTCACCCGTGCCCGGGACTGGCTCGACCAGGACCCCGACCCCGTCACCCGGGACGAACTGGCCGACCTGCTCGGCCGGGCCGAGGCGGGCGAGCGGGCCGCGGCGACCGACCTCGCCGACCGGTTCGCGGCCGGGCTGGAGTTCGGTACGGCCGGGCTGCGCGGTGCCCTGGGTGCGGGCCCCGGGCGGATGAACCGGGTCGTGGTCATGCGGGCCGCCGCCGGGATCGCGGCCTGGCTCGGAGACGGCGGCCGGCACGTGGTGATCGGTCACGACGCCCGGCACCGTTCGGCGGACTTCGCCCGGGACAGCGCCGCCGTCATCACCGGGGCGGGCCACCGGGTGACCCTGTTGGAAGGGCCCCTGCCGACCCCGGTGCTGGCCTACACGCTGCGGGAACGGGGCGCGGACGCCGGGATCATGGTGACCGCCAGCCACAATCCGCCCCAGGACAACGGCTACAAGGTGTACGTGGGCGGCGAGGGCGACGACGCGGGCGCGCAGATCGTCTCCCCGGTGGACGCGGAGATCTCCGCCCTCATCGACGCGGTCGGCCCGGTCGGCGACCTGCCGTTGGGCGAGGGGTGGACGGTCCTGGGCCGTGAGGCGGTCGACCGCTACCTGAACGCCGTCACCGCTCTGCCCTTGGGGGAGGACCGTGACCTGTCCGTCGCCTACACGCCCCTGCACGGTGTGGGCGGCCGCGTGCTCCTGGAGGCCTTCGAAAGGGCCGGGTTCCCCCGTCCCGCCGTGGTGGCCGAACAGTTCGAGCCCGACCCCGACTTCCCCACGGTCGACTTCCCCAACCCCGAGGAGCCCGGGGCGATGGACCTGGCCCTCGCGCTGGGCGAGGCCGAGGGCGTCGACCTGGTCATCGCGAACGACCCCGACGCCGACCGTCTGGCCCTGGCGGTCCCGGGGCACGGGATGCTCACCGGCGACGAGGTGGGCGGGCTCCTCGCCGAGTACGTGCTCGACCGGACCGAGGGCCCCGATCGGGTCGTGGCCACCTCCATCGTCTCCTCCAGCCTGCTCGGCGAGATCGCGCGGGACCGGGGGGCGCGTTACGAGGAGACGTTGACCGGCTTCAAGTGGCTGGCCCGCGCGGGCGGGCCGGGGGAGCGTCGGGTGTTCGCCTACGAGGAGGCGCTGGGGTACTGCGTCGGAGGCGACGAGGGGCGCCCGGTCGCCGACAAGGACGGGATCTCCGCCGCGCTGATGGCCGCCTCGCTGGCCGCGACCGCGAAACGTCGGGGGCTGACCCTGGTCGATCTGTTGGACGACCAGGCGCGCCGCCACGGCCTGCACCTGAGCGATCAGCTCTCGGTGCGGGTGTCCGATCCGGCCGTGATCGCCGCGACGATGCGGCGGGTGCGCGTCGAGCCGCCCACCGCGTTCGGTCCTCTGAGGGTGGCGAGGACCGTCGACTTCGCCGAGGGGCACGAGGGTCTGCCCTCGACCGATGCCGTGCGTTTCGAACTGGAGGGCACGGTGCGGGGGAGGGTGACCCTGCGCCCCTCGGGGACCGAACCCAAACTGAAGGCCTATATCGAGGTCGTGTCGGGGGTCGACGGGGACGTCGCGGACGTCCGTGCGCGCGGCTCGAAGATCCTGTCCGAGCTGAAGGCGGAGATCGCCGTCCTGGTGGGCGGGTGACCCGGAGGGTTCATTCCTCCTCGTCCGTCGGTTCCACGACGGGTCGATGGACCACCTCGTCGATCACGGTGAGCGTCTGAGTGGACGTCACCCCTGGCAGGGCCTGGAGCCGGGTGAGGATCAGGTCGCGGAGCTGGTTGGTGTTGGCGACCCTGACCAGCAGGACGATGTCGGCCGAACCGACCACGTACCAGCAGTACTCGATCTCCGGGTAGGAGGAGAGGATCTCCCGGTTGGCCCGCCAATCGGGCTGGCTACCGGAGATGAGGACGAGCGCGGTGACGCCCAGCCCCATCTTGGCGTGGTCGGTCACCACGGAGTAGCCGCGGATGACGCCGTCGTCGGTGAGTCGCTTGATCCGGTTGTAGGCCGTGGCCCGGGAGACGTTGGCCAGTGAGGCGATCTCCGTGATGCCGGTTCGCGCGTCCTTGGCGAGCGCGCTCAGAATGGTCTGGTCGGTGGTGTCCGGCCGCCGGCCGTTCCTGCGCTGTTCGCCCATGGCCATGTCGGGTGCTCCTCAGGTGTTCTTGTCATGGTGCTCGGTCCTTTGTCTCCGTCTTTGGCGGAGAACCGAGGAAATGCCAGGTAAACGTCGTTCTCGTCCATGGAGATCTCAGTCGGCGAGATGGGATGCGCACGCTCGGGCTGTTGTGGGTCGGAGGGGGATGGGGGGGTCGGGGGATTTGCGCGCGGTCGCCTCTCGTGCGAACCGCCCGGCGGGATGGCGGTGGAGTCCGACTGTACTCATGGTTGACGCGCGGAGTGGCTCGAGAGTTTCCCCGAGCGGGCGGGGTCTAGGCCGAAGTGTCATGAATCAGGAGGAAATTACCCTTCGTTCGGCTATTTCGATCGCATTCGTTGCTTCTGTGTGTACCTATGACGACTCCTGTGGGTCGGGGGTACGAAGGTACGCGTTCCGACGACGGTCGCGTACCCCCCGTGTTCGGATCGCAACGCCTCGCCGTGCTCGGTGGAGGTCGCGGAAAACGATGGCGCGGCGCACCGTCGAGAGGGTAGAGATGGTGGGGTCGGTGGTGGTTCGTGGTGTTCAGCGTGTTGTGTCGTTTTCCTCCGTTCTGAGGGTTGAATCCTAGACGATCACGAACCGAGAGTCTCGTGTCGTTCCCGATCATCTCGACTGTTCGGTGATATCTAGCGAAAACGTCCAGACATCCGGACAATCAAGGCAAGACCGTGACCACCTCGAGCCCCGGCGGCGCTCCACGCGTACCCAGGGCCACGTTGGGAGCCGC
This sequence comes from Nocardiopsis sp. LDBS1602, assembly GCF_035818715.1. Lineage (NCBI taxonomy): Bacteria > Bacillati > Actinomycetota > Actinomycetes > Streptosporangiales > Nocardiopsidaceae > Nocardiopsis > Nocardiopsis sp. LDBS1602. The sequence continues at coordinate 105,887 of NZ_JAYLVW010000011.1, forward strand.
TCGACATGCCATCCCCAGAGTCGACGGGCCGGGGCGCCATCACCGTGGAGCACCTGTCGCCCGAACTGACCCGCGGGCTCTACCGCGACATGCGCACCGCGCGCGACCTGGACACCGAGGCGATCGCCCTCCAGCGCCAGGGCGTCTTCCCCGCCTACGTCTCCGTACGGGGCCAGGAGGCCGCGCAGGTCGGCGGCGTCTCCGCGCTCGATCCCGCACGCGACTTCGTCTTCCCCACCTACCGCGAGATGGCCTCGGCCCTGGCCTACGGCGTCGAGATGGTCGGCTACATGTCCACCCACCGGGCCCTGTGGCACGGCGGCCTCTACGACGTGATGGAGTCCCGCTTCGGCGCGGTCAACGCCGTCGTCGGCGGACCCGTGCCGCACGCGGTGGGCTGGGCGATCGGCGAGAGCCTGCGCGGCGGCGACGGCGTGGCGATGGCCTACTTCGGCGACGGCGCCAGCTCCGAGGGCGACGTCCACGAGGCCATGAACTTCGCGGGCGTCTTCGGCGCACCCGTCATCTTCTTCTGCCAGAACAACCAGTGGGCGCTGTCGGTGCCCAACCACCGGCAGGTCGCGGGCGGCTCCATCGCCGCGCGCGCCGAGGGGTACGGCCTCCCCGGGGTCCTCGTCGACGGCAACGACGTCGGTGCCGTCCACACCGCCACCGCCCAGGCGGTCGAGCGGGCCCGCGAGGGCGGCGGCCCCACCGTCATCGAAGCCCTCACCTACCGGGTCGAGCCGCACTCCACCTCCGACGATCCGGGCCGCTACCGGGACGAGGCCGAGGCCGACCGGTGGCGTCGACGCGACCCCCTCGACCTGCTGCGCGCGGCCATGATCGAGGCCGGCCACGCCGACGAGGCCCACCTCGACCGGGTGGACGCCGAGGCCGCCGCCCGCGCCGAGCGGATCCGCGACGGTGTGGCCACGGCCCCCGAGCCCCACGGCTCGGAGCTGTTCACCCACGTGTTCCGTGAGTCCACCGAAGAACTGTCCCGCCAGCGCCGTACCTGGCAGGAGGAGGTCGAGCTGTGACCGAGCTGATCGAGAGGGCCGAACCGGCGCCCGAGACCGAGACGGTCGAACTGTCCATGCAGCAGGCCATCAACCGGGCCCTGCGCACCCTGCTCGCCGAGGACCCCCGGGTCCTGCTCTTCGGTGAGGACGTCGGCGCCCTCGGCGGGGTCTTCCGCGTCTCCGACGGCCTCCAGAAGGAGTTCGGCGACCAGCGCGTCTTCGACACCCCCCTGGCCGAGTCCGCCATCATGGGCATGGCGGTCGGGCTGGCGATGAACGGCTGGCGTCCCGTCCCGGAGCTCCAGTTCGACGGCTTCGCCTATCCGGCCATCGACCAGATCGTGAACCAGGTGGCGCGCATGAACTATCGCACCCGCGGCGCCGCCCCCATGCCCATCACCCTGCGTCTGCCCTCCTTCGGCGGCATCCAGGCCCCCGAACACCACGGGGAGAGCCTGGAGGCGCTCTTCGCGCACACCCCGGGCCTGAAGGTCGTGGCGCCCTCCGACCCGGGCGAGGCCTACAGTCTGCTGCTCCAGTCGGTGCGCTCGGACGACCCGGTCGTGTACATGGAGCCCAAGGCCCGCTACTGGGACCGTCGTCCGGTCCGCCTGAGCGAGCCGACCGACCCCATCGGCACCTCGCGTGTCGTGCGTCCGGGCCGGCACGCCACCCTCGTCGCCTGGGGCGCCATGGTGCACCGCTGCCTCCAGGTGGCCGAACTGGCCGCGGAGGACGGCGTCGAGCTGGAGGTGCTGGACCTGCGCTGGCTCAAGCCGATCGACGCCGCCGGACTGGCGGCCTCGGTCGCGCGCACCAAGCGCGCCGTGGTCGTCCACGAGGCGCCGCTCACGGCCGGGCTCGGAGCGGAGGTCTCCTCCCTGATCACCGAACAGTGCTTCCGCGACCTGGCAGCGCCGGTCCAGCGCGTCACCGGATTCGACGTGCCCTACCCGGCCGGCCCCTTGGAGCACCAGTACCTGCCGACGATCGACCGCGTCCTGTTCGCGGTCCAGCGAACCCTGGAGTACTAGCCGACATGGCAGAAGAGAACATCACCTTCTCCCTTCCCGACCTCGGCGAGGGGCTGGTCGAGGCGACCGTCCTGGAGTGGCAGGTCGAGGTCGGGGACCGGATCGGCCGCAACGACCCGCTGGTGGAGGTGGAGACCACCAAGTCGGCCGTGGTCATCCCCTCGCCCGAGAGCGGGGTCGTGGCGGGCCTGCACGCCGAGGAGGAGCAGGTCGTCCCGGTGGGCGCCCCTCTGGTGACCTTCACGGTCGAGAGGAAGGACGGACCGCAGGCCGGGATCGTCGGTCGCGTTCCGACGGAGGAGGCCGCGCCCCGCAGGCGGGTGCGTCTGAAGCCCCCGACGGATTGATCGGATCATCCCTCCACGGAGGTCCATTCGGATGTCGACACGAACGAAAAGGCCCGGAGAGTCGATTCGTTCATAGGAACATCTGAATGGGCCTCCGTCCCTTTTCTCAGTGAGTTCGAACCCGTGAAAGGCACGGAGATATTCATGACGACGAATCCTGTCGGAGACGTGACGATGAGTTATGTGGATTTGCTTCCGGAGGCCCCAGGAGAGGCCGTTCCGGTCCTTCTCCTGCACGGTTTCGGAAGCGACTTCCAGATGAATTGGGGGTCCACCGGCTGGGTGCGTGATCTGGAGGCCGTGGGACGCCGTGTCATCGGCCCGGATCTGCGCGGCCACGGTGCCAGTGACAAACCCACCGAAAGCGCGTTCTACCTCCCCGAACACTTCGTCTCCGACCTGGTGGACCTGCTCGATCGGCTCGGTCTGGAGCGTGTCGACGTCGTCGGCTACTCGATGGGCTCCCGCCTGGCCTGGGAGCTCGCGCTCACCGCCCCCGAGCGGGTGCGCCGGCTGGTCCTCGGCGGTTTCGGCCCGGACAACGCCCTGGCCGGGGTCGAGGAGGGGGTCCCGGGTGAGGGCGACACCCCCTTCGACCAGGTCTATCGAACGGTCGTCGGGCTCCCGGGCAACGACGCCGACGCCCTGGCCGCCTGCGCCCTCGGTCAGGCGGCCCGACCCTTCACCCCCGAACCCCGTCCCGAGGGTGTTCCGATCCTGTTCGCGGCGGGTGCGAAGGACCCCGTGGCGGCGGGTGTGGAGGGGTTGGCCGAGGCCATCGGCGCGACCTTCGTCGAGGTGCCCAAGAGGGACCACGTCAACGCCGTCTCCTCCCGGGCGTTCCGCCGGGCCGTGATCGACTTTCTGGAGGTCGACGCGGACGAGGCCTGAAGTGGGTCAGTCCGGTCTAGACCGGTAGGGCGTCACCGGGGCCTCGTGACCAGGGGTGAAGGGGTCCGCACCATCGGTGCCGGACCCGTGTTCCTCCAGGGAAGAGGGGGTGAAAAAACAGAGAATAGGAAGACGGTTGACCGGCTCCGGTGTGTTCTTGGTAACTTCCGGGTAAGGCCCCATGTCACTTGGCTCTCGCCTTTATAACAACTCCGTCCGATGGTGCGGTGTACTTTCGGCCACGAGATATCGTCCGGCAGCAGAACTCAGGCCGGTTCCGCTGCGGAATGCGGCAGTGCTGAGAGGGCGAAGGGGAGAGTTACCCAAGTGAAGCGCAGTAACGCGGCCAAGTTCGCCGCCGTCGCAGCGGCGAGCATGCTGGCACTCACCGCGTGTGACAACGCGGCCGACGACGGGTCCGGCGACGGCTCCGGTGACGGAGACGCCGCCTCCGAGCTGAAGGTGGGACTGGCCTACGACGTCGGCGGGCGCGGTGACCGTTCCTTCAACGACTCCGCCTTCCGCGGGCTGGAGCAGGCCGCCGAGGAGCTCGGCGTCCAGACGCAGGACTTCGAGCCCGCCGACGGCGAGCCGGACTCCGCCAAGGAGGAGCGTCTGACGACGATGGCCGAGGAGGGCTACGACGTCATCATCGCCGTCGGGTTCGCCTACGACGGCGCCATCCAGTCGGTCGCCCCCGAGTACCCGGAGGTCGACTTCGCGATCGTCGACTCCGAGGTCGAAGGCATCGACAACGTCACCAGCCTGGTGTTCGCCGAGGAGCAGGCCTCCTTCCTGGCCGGTGCCGCCGCGGCGCTGACCACCGAGGAGGACCACGTCGGCTTCATCGGTGGTGTCGAGACCCCGTTGATCCACAAGTTCGAAGCCGGTTTCGTGGCCGGGGCCGAGCACGTCAACGAGGACATCAACGTCGAGATCGACTACCTGAGCCAGCCGCCGGACATGAGCGGCTTCAGCGACCCGGCCCGTGGCCGCGAGGTCGCCCAGGCCCAGTACGACCGCGGCGCCGACGTCATCTACCACGCCGCCGGCGCCTCCGGCAACGGTGTCCTGGAGTCCGCGGTCTCCAACGACTTCACCTTCATCGGCGTCGACAGCGACCAGTACGTCAACGCCGAGGACGCCCAGAAGCCGCACGTGCTGACCTCCGCCATCAAGCAGGTCGACGTCTCGGTCTTCGAGCTCATCAGCGCGGCCGCCGAGGGCGACGTCGAGGGCGGCATCCAGCGCTTCGACCTCAGCGACGGCGGTGTCGACTACACCACCTCCAACGAGGAGTCCATCGAGCCGATCCAGGAGGAGCTGGACGCGCTCAAGGAGCAGATCGTGGCCGGTGAGATCGAGGTTCCCACCCAGCCGTAACGGCTGCCGAGCCCACCGCGGGAGCCGGGCCCGCGAGGTGACCCGAGGGTCACGAGGAACGGAGCCGAAGGGGCACACCACCCCTTCGGCTCCGCCCGGTAGCCGCACCGCGACGAAGGCGTCCGGTCGTGGCCCTGTCAAGGCCCGCCACGCCCCGCCGCAAGTTCCCATAGAGGAGTCTGATGAGCAGCACGCCATCGGGCGGCGGGTCGAACGGACCCGCCGCCGTTGAGCTGCGCGGGATCACCAAGCGTTTTCCCGGCGTCGTGGCCAACCACGACATCGACATCACCGTGGCCCCCGGCACCGTGCACGCCATCGTCGGCGAGAACGGGGCGGGCAAGTCCACGCTGATGAAGACCCTGTACGGCATGCACCGGCCGGACGAGGGACAGATCCGAGTCAAGGGCGTGGAGGTGCGCTTCCACTCGCCCTCCGACGCCATCAAGCACGGCATCGGCATGGTGCACCAGCACTTCATGCTGGCCGACAACCTCACCGTCCTGGAGAACGTGGTCCTGGGGGCCGAACGCCGGCACGGCATCGGCAACAAGGCCCGTGAACGGATCAGGAGCCTGTCCGCCCAGTACGGGCTGGGCGTGGACCCCGACCGCCTGATGGAGGACCTGGGCGTCGGCGACCGCCAGCGGGTGGAGATCCTCAAGGTCCTGTACCGGGGCGCCGAGACCATCATCCTGGACGAGCCCACCGCCGTGCTGGTCCCGCAGGAGGTCGACGAGCTCTTCGACAACCTGCGCGAACTCAAGCGCGAGGGCCTCACGGTCATCTTCATCTCGCACAAGCTCGACGAGGTCCTGTCGGTCGCCGACGACATCACCGTCATCCGACGCGGCACCACCGTCGCCACCGCCGACCCGCGCACCACCACCGCGCGGGAACTGGCGACCCTGATGGTCGGCGGCGAACTGCCCGTCCCCGAGCTGCGCGAGTCCACCGTCACCGACCACGTGGTCCTGTCCCTGGACGGGATCACCGTGCTGTCGGCCGAGGGCCGGCCCGTCGTCGACGACGTCTCCGTGAACATCCGGCGGGGCGAGATCGTCGGCATCGCCGGTGTCGAGGGCAACGGCCAGTCCGAGCTCATCGAGGCGATCATGGGCATGCGCCGCCTCTCCTCGGGGCGGATCCTCCTGGAGGAGGAGGACATCACCACCTGGTCCACCCTGCGCATCCGCGAGGCCGGGGTCGGCTACATCCCCGAGGACCGGCACCGCCACGGCGTGCTGCTGGAGTCGCCGCTGTGGGAGAACCGCATCCTGGGTCACCAGACCAAGGCGCCCAGCGTGCGCGGCCCCTGGATCGACAGGGCGGGGGCCCGCGAGGACTCCGAGCGCATCGTCGCCGAGTACGACGTCCGCACCCCCGGCATCGACGTCATCGCCGACGCGCTCTCGGGCGGTAACCAGCAGAAGTTCATCATCGGCCGGGAGATGAGCGGGGAACCGCGCTTCCTGGTCGCCGCCCACCCCACCCGAGGCGTGGACGTGGGCGCCCAGTCCTCCATCTGGGAACAGCTCCGCGAGGCCCGGGCCGAGGGCCTGGCCGTGCTGCTGATCTCCGCGGACCTGGACGAGCTGATCGGCATGTCCGACACGCTCCACGTCATCCTGCGCGGACGCCTGGTCGCCGAGGCCGACCCCGCCACCGTCACCCCCGAACAGCTCGGCTCGGCCATGACCGGCGCCGGCCTGTGCGGCGATGAGGAAAGTGAGACCGGTGCGAACGATGGCACCGACAAGGAAGAGAACGAGGGCGGATCATGAGTAGGACCTCCCGCCCCGGCGCGACCCTGCCCGGTCCCGCCGTCGTGGTGATCGCGATCCTCCTGGGCGCCGGTGTCACCGCCGGGCTCGATCTGGCGCTGCTGTGGTGGGCCGCGTTGATCATCGGTGTGGTCGCGGCCTTCGCCTTCGTGTTCTGGACCGCCTCCGGTCGGACCGACGACGGCGATCCGGGCGACGACGTCGACGAGAAGAACACGACCCTGCACAAGACCCTCGTGCTCCCGACCGCCCTGGTGCTGTCGGTGCTCGGCGGACTGCTCGCGGCCTGGGCGCTGGACCTCCAGCTCCAGGAGTGGGCGGCCGCCCTGCTGGGCGGCGCCATCGGCGCGGGACTCGCCTTCCTGCTGATCCACCGGCTCTCGGCCATGCTGGCGCTGTCCTTCGCCGCCGTGTTCGCGGCCGGGATCATCGCCACCGCCGTCACCGCCGCCGTGCTGTTCTTCAGCGGCATCGCGCCCCTGACCACCTTCGAGCGGATGCTCGAATACGGCACCCGGCCCAACAGCATGGTGCAGATCATCAACGACAGCACCACCTACTACCTGGCCGCCGTGGCCGTGGCGATCGGCTTCAAGATGAAGCTGTTCAACATCGGCGTGGACGGCCAGTACCGACTGGCGGCCCTCCTGGCCGCCGCGGTCGGCGGACACCTGGTGCTGCCCCCGGTGATCAGCCAGTTCGTCGTCATCGTCACGGCGGTCGCCGTCGGTGGAGTGTGGGCGGGCATCGCCGGTTACCTCAAGGTCGCCCGAGGGGTGTCCGAGGTGATCGCGACGATCATGCTCAACTCGATCGCCACCGGTATCACCGCCTACCTGCTGACCGAGGGCCGTCTCGCGGTCGAGATCAGCACCAACAACATCGGTACCCCGCCGATCCCCGAGTCCGGCTGGGTCCCCGGCATCCCGGCGACCTTCCTGGGCTCGGAGCGCGAGATCTTCGGTCTGGTCTTCCTCGCCGTCGCCGTGGGCATCGGCTACTGGGTGATGCTCAACCGCACCCGGTTCGGCTTCGAACTGCGCGCCACCGGTCAATCCAAGACGGCGGCCGAGGCCAGCGGCGTCGACGTCAAGAAGATGATCTTCCTGTCCATGCTGTTCTCCGGCATGGTCGCCGGGCTCGTGGGCCTGCCCCAGCTTCTGGGCAGCTCCCACTACTACGCCCTGGACTTCCCGACCGGTATCGGCTTCATCGGTATCGCGATCGCCCTGCTGGGGCGCAACCACCCGGTCGGCATCGTCTTCGCCTCCCTGTTCTGGGCCTTCCTGAACCAGGCGGCGGGCATCCTGCCCTTCGACGGCATCCCCCAGGAGATCGCGGTCATCGCACAGGCCACCATCGTCCTCACGGTCGTCGTGGTCTACGAGGTCGTCCACCGCTGGGGCCGTCGCCACCAGCAGCAACAGGTCGGTCGACAGCTCGGTCGCACGACCGAGACCACTCCGGAGCCCGCGACCGTGTCCCACGGCGCCGGCCCGGAGCACGGTTCCGCCGAGGGGACCGAGGGCGGCGACGGCGCCCACGGCACCGACGGCGAGCGCGGCGGGGAGGCGAAGTGAGTCAGGAACTCAACGTGATGGAGCCGGTGGCCGGAAGGTCCCGGCCCAAGGGGTGGGGGCGCTGGCGTCTCCTCACCCTGCTGATGGCGGTCCTGGTGTCCCTCGCGGGGCTGCGGGTCATCACCGGCCAGGACATGCTGACCGACGCGGGCACCGTCCGCACCACGCTGACCTTCGCGGTCCCGATCGGCCTGGCCGCGCTCGGCGGTCTGTGGGCCGAACGCGCCGGCATCATCAACATCGGTCTCGAAGGCATGATGATCTTCGGGACCTGGTTCGGCGCCTACTTCGCGTGGAGCTTCGACAACCCCTGGATCGGTCTGCTGGCCGGCACCCTGGGAGGGATGTTCGGCGGCCTCATGCACGCGGTGGCCACGGTGACCTTCGCCGTGGACCACATCGTGTCCGGTGTGGCGATCAACATCCTCGCCCTGGGCGCCATGCGCTACCTGTCGATCCTCGTCTACGCCGACATCCCCGGCGCCGGCGCGGCCCAGTCCCCGCCCGCGCCCTCGTTCCCCACCCTGAACGTGCCGTGGCTGCCCGAGGCGCTCACCCCGGTCGCGCAGAGCGGGATCTTCCTGGTCAGCGACATCGCCGCGCTGATCATCGGCCTCACCACCCGGATGTCGGCGCTGACGCTCATCGCGGTCCTGATGATCCCGCTCAGCTACCTGGTGCTGTGGAAGACCACCTTCGGTCTGCGACTGCGTTCGGTGGGCGAGAACCCCGACGCCGCCGAGTCCCTCGGTGTTCCGGTGTACACGCTCAAGTACGTCGCGGTGCTCATCTCCGGTGGTCTGGCCGGCATGGGCGGCGTCTTCCTCGCGATCGTCGCCTCGCAGATCTACCAGGAGGGGCAGACCGGCGGCCGCGGCTACATCGGTCTGGCCGCGATGATCTTCGGTAACTGGCGTCCGGGCGGTCTGGCCATGGGCGCGGGCCTGTTCGGCTACACCGACGCCCTCCAGGTACGTGGTGGCGGCGCCGCGATCCACGCGCTGCTGCTGCTCCTGGCCGTGGTACTGCTGGTGGTGGCCGTGTGGCAGGTGCGCAAGGACCGCAAGGGTCTGGCCGTGGCCGGTACGCTCGCCGCGATCGTGCTGCTGTTCTGGTACTTCACCACCGACTCCCTGCCGCGCGAGCTGGCCACCTACAGCCCGCACATCGCCACCCTGCTGGTGCTGTCGCTGGCCTCGCAACGGCTGCGGGCACCCGCGGGCGTCGGTAGGCAATGGAGGGCGAGCCGCTCATGACCGAACACGAGAAGGGCGCCGAGGGCACGGCCCCGGACGTCGACTGGGAGGCGCTCCGCGCGGCCGCCCGGGAGGCGATGGGCCGCGCCTACGCCCCCTACTCCCGCTACCCGGTGGGCGCCGCCGCCCTGGTCGACGACGGCCGGGTGGTGAGCGGCTGCAACGTGGAGAACGCCTCCTACGGTGTGGGCCTGTGCGCCGAGTGCGGTCTGGTCAGCGCGCTGCACGCCACCGGCGGCGGACGTCTGGTCGCCTTCGCCTGCGTGGACGGGCGGGGCTCCGCCCTGATGCCGTGCGGGCGATGTCGACAACTGCTGTACGAACACGGCGGGCCCGAACTGCTCGTGGACACGCCCGAGGGGATCCTCCCCATGGACCGGGTCCTGCCGCAGGCCTTCGGACCGCACAACCTCACATAGTCACCCCATCGGCGTCTCCCCGGCCCACCGCGGCCGGGGAGACGCCCTTTATCCACCCTCGCCATCACCGAAGCAGTGCCACGGAAGGAACGTGACATGGACGTCATCGAGATCATCCGCGCCAAGCGCGACGGGGGGACCCTCACCCCCGAGCAGATCGACTGGGTGATCGGGGCCTACACCCGTGGCGAGATCGCCGAGGAACAGATGGCGGCGCTGGCCATGGCGATCTTCCTCCAGGGAATGGACCGCGCCGAGGTGAGCCGATGGACGGAGGCGATGCTGGACTCGGGGGAGCGGCTGGACTTCTCCGACCTGGCCCGGCCCACCACCGACAAGCACTCCACCGGAGGGGTCGGCGACAAGATCACCCTGCCGCTCACCCCCACCGTGGCGGCCTGCGGGGCGGCCGTGCCCCAGCTCTCCGGTCGCGGCCTGGGCCACACCGGCGGCACCCTCGACAAGCTGGAGGCCATCCCCGGCTGGAAGGCGTCGCTGAGCACCGAGGAGATGCGCCGGGTGCTCACCACCACGGGCGGGGTGATCTGCGCGGCCGGTTCCGGGCTGGCCCCGGCGGACCGCAGGCTCTACGCCCTGCGCGACGTCACCGGCACTGTCGAGTCGATCCCGCTCATCTCCGCCTCCATCATGAGCAAGAAGCTCGCCGAGGGCACCGGTTCGCTGGTGCTGGACGTCAAGGTGGGCTCGGGGGCGTTCATGAAGGACCTCGCCTCCGCCCGCGAACTGGCCCGCACCATGGTGGACATCGGCAACGACCACGGGGTGCGCACCGTCGCCCTGCTCACCGACATGGAGAGCCCGCTGGGGCGTCAGGTCGGCAACGCCCTGGAGGTCGCCGAGGCCGTCGAGGTCCTCTCCGGAGGCGGGCCCGCCGACGTGGTCGAGCTGACCGTGGCCCTGGCCCGCGAGATGCTCCTGGCCGCCGGTCTGACCCCGGGCGAGGGCGGCACCAAGGACCCGGCCGAGGCGCTGCGCGACGGCAGCGCGCTGGCGTCCTGGAAGGAGCTCGTGCGCGAGCAGGGCGGCGACCCGGACGCGCCGCTGCCCGTGGCCGCCGAGCGTCGCGTGGTCCTCGCCCCGGCCGGTGGCGTGGTCACCCGCCTGGACGCCTACCAGGTGGGCCTGGCCGCCTGGAGGCTCGGCGCCGGGCGAGCGCGCAAGGAGGACGCGGTGTCCTTCGGCGCGGGCGTGACCCTGCACGCCAAGCCGGGCGAGGAGGTCAAGGCGGGCGAGCCGCTGTTCACCCTGCACACCGACGAGTCGGAGCGCTTCGACCGGGCCGCCGAGGCCCTGGAGGGCGCGTTCGACATCGGCGCCGGCGACGAGTGGAAGGCCGCCCCGCTGGTCATCGACCGCATCGCCTGACCCCGCGAACGAACGATGGGGCGGGGCCGGACCTTCGGTCCCGCCCCATCGGCGTTCAGGCGCCTCAGGCCCAGGTGGAGTGCAGGACGTGGGCGAGGGTCGCGTCGCGGCGGGAGTCCTCGGGGCAAGCGATGAGAACGGCCGGGGCCTCGATGGGCCCCGGCCGTTCCGTGTCTCGGGCGGTGTCGCGGGGGAGTCCCCGTCAGTTCGGCATGGGCGGCGGCATCATCTGCGGCGCCGCCTCCGGGATCATGTAGACGGCCACGGCCGCCACGACCACGAACATCAGCCCCACGAGGATGGTCGCCGCCGAACCCCACCGGGCCCAGTGGCGGCTGCCCGCGTCGGTCAGGCTCAGGGCCAGACCGCCGAGGATCACGGCGATCAGGGCCATCGACCCGCCGGTCATGAGCTGGATCCTGATCTGCCTGATCTGGCCGCCCTCGATGGGCTGGCCGTCCACCAGGATCATGCTGGTGAGGATCTCGATGAGCTGCCCGGACATGACGGTCACACCGAGCAGGATCAGCCCTGCGATGGTGAAGGTCTCGGCGGACAGGACGCCTCCGGGGCGGGGCTCGGTGGGGAGCGCCTCCTCCGCGTCCTCGCCGGGGTCGGTGTCCTCACCGTTCGGGTCCGTCTCGGGTTCGACGGGCGCCTCGTCCCGCGGCGGGGCCTCCGTCCCCGCCGGTTCGAAGGTCGGCTTGCCGCCACCCTCCGGCGCGCTCGTGGTGTTCTCGGGTCCTGGGTGATCTTCCGGAGTGGTACTCACGCGGCCAACGTACCGGTGGGTCCGTGTAAGCGGGGCCTAAGAACCACCTGGTCAATGGAGGGATTCGGGCCGTTCCGGACACGGTGGCGCCCCGGGGGCGCCGTTCAGGAGCCCAACAGTACGTAGGACAGCACGGTCAACAGGACCGCGAGCAGCCCGACCAGAATCGTGGCGGCGGCCAGGTGACGGGCCCAGGGGCGTGTCGTGTGCGTCGCCCGGAACAGGGCCGCGGACGCGCTCGCCACGGCCAGCGCGGAGAACAGCCCGGCCCCGGTCAGCTGGCCCTGGACGGCGGGTACGAGGACCCCGGAGGCCCCGGTCAGGACGTACTGGTTGAAGATCGCGATGAGTTCGGTGGAGAACAGGACCACGCCCAAGAGCAGGGCGCCGGCCACGCCGAAGGTCTCGGGACCGAACAGGCCGCCGCCGCGTCCGTGGGCCGGGGCCGCGGACAGGAAGGCCTCTTCGCCCTCGTCCTTCGTGGCCTCGGTCCCGGTGGCGTCACCTGTGGTGTCGTCGGGTTCGGGGGTCTCGGTGGAGGAGGTGTCGGTGGTGTCCTCTGGGGAAGTACTCACCCGCGTCAAAATACCGGCCGCGTTCCCCGTCCCGGGGTCCCGAACGCGGGTCGGTGGCGTCCGGTTCCGGCCAATACGGGAGTCTCGTCCCGGAAGAACAATCAGGAGAGCTTGTTTTTTCGTGTGTCCGATGTCACTCTCGTGCCATGACCGCGACAGAAGCCCCCTCCCTGTGGGTCGGTAACGCCTCCGGCTTCTACGGAGACCGCCTCTCGGCGGTGCACGAGATGCTCACCGAAGGCACCGTGGACGTGCTCACCGGTGACTACCTGGCCGAACTCACCATGGCGATCCTGGGACGCGACCAACTGGCCGACCCCGGACGCGGCTACGCCCGGACCTTCCTCAAACAGATGCGGGAATGCCTCGGGCTGATCATGGAACGCCGGATCCGAGTGGTCACCAACGCCGGAGGCCTCAACCCCCGGGGCCTGGCCGACCGCCTCACCGACCTGGCCGAGGAGTTGGGCTTCGAACCCCGGATCGCCTGCGTCACCGGCGACGACCTCCTGCACCGGGCCGAGGAACTGGACCTGGACGGACCCCTCACCGCCAACGCCTACCTGGGGGCCTTCGGCATCGCCCGCTGTCTGGACGCCGGAGCCGACATCGTCGTCACCGGACGGGTCACCGACGCCTCCCTCACGGTGGGGCCTGCCATCTCCCACTTCGGCTGGACCCACGACGACCTCGACGCCCTGGCCGGCGCCACCGTGGCCGGACACGTCATCGAGTGCGGCGCCCAGGCCACCGGCGGCAACTACGCGTTCGCCGAAGCGCTGTCCGGCCACGACCTGGACCGGCCAGGCTTCCCCCTCGCGGAGATCGAGGCCGACGGCTCGTCGACCATCACCAAGCACGAGGGCACCGGGGGAGCGGTCACGGTGGGCACCGTCACCGCCCAACTCGTCTACGAGATCCGCGGAGCCCGCTACCCGGGGCCCGACGTCACCGCGCGCCTGGACACCGTCCGCCTCACCGAGGCGGGCCCGGACCGGGTACGGATCGACGGGGTCCAGGGCGAACCGCCGCCGCCCGACCTCAAGGTCGGCCTGACCGGCCTCACGGGCTTTCGCAACGAGGTGGAGTTCCTCCTCCCCGGACTGGAGGCCGAGGCCAAGGCCGCCCGGGTGGAACGACAGATGCGCGCCGCCCTGGCCGGGAACGAGCCCGAGGAACTGCGCTTCGAGTTCACCCCGGCCCAGGATCCGCACGGGGCGACGCAGGACGCGGCCACCGCCCGGCTGCGCGCGATCGCCCGCGACCGCGACCCCGCCGTCATCGGCCGCCGCTTCGGCGCCGCCGCCGTCGAACTGGCCCTGGGCAGCTACGCGGGCTTCCACATCACCTCCCCACCGCGCGACGCCCGCCCCGACGGGGTCGCCGCCACCCACGTCCTCGTCCCCGCCGCGGAGGTCGAGCACATCGTCATCACCCCCGACGGCGAGTGGGAGAGGATCCCTCATCCGACCAGGACCCTCGCCCTCGCCGAGGTCCCCGACCCGCCGCAGCCCGACCCCCTGCCGGAGGGGCCCGTGCGCACCGTCCCCCTCGGTCTGGTGCTGGGCGCGCGCAGCGGCGACAAGGGTCCCGACGCCAACCTGGGCGTATGGGCGACCACCGACGAGGGGTGGCGCTGGCTCTCCCACGCGCTCACCGTCGACGTGTTGCGCGACCTGTTGCCCGAGGTCGCCGACCTGAGGGTCACCCGTCATCCGCTGCCCTCCCTGCGCGCGGTCGACTTCTGGATCGAGGGGCTGCTCGCCCCGGGGACGGCCCGCCGTGAAGGGGCCGACCCCCAGGCCAAGGGGCTCGGCGAATGGCTACGGGCCCGACGGATGCCCGTCCCCGAACTCCTGCTGGAGCGGACCCCGAACGGAGAGGAGACCAGGTGAGCGTCCTGACCTCGAGACTCGACACACGGGGCCCGGCCTACGCCGAGGCCCGGGAGGCCATGCTCGCGGGGCTGGCCGAGATCGACGCCGAACACGCCAAGGCCCTGGCCGGAGGAGGGGAGCGCTACATCGAACGCCATCGTTCCCGGGGCGGACTGCTCGCCCGGGAGCGGATCGAACTCCTCCTCGACGAGGGGAGCCCCTTCCTCGAACTGTCCACGCTCGCCGGCTGGGGCAGCGACTTCCACGTGGGCGCCAGCGTGGTCACCGGGGTCGGTGTGGTCTCCGGCGTGGAGTGCGTGATCGTCGCCAACGACCCCACCGTGCGGGGCGGCTCCAGCAACCCCTGGACCCTGAGGAAGTCACAGCGGGCGGGCGAGATCGCCGAACGCAACCGGATGCCGATGATCAGCCTCGTGGAGTCCGGCGGCGCCGACCTGCCCACCCAGAAGGAGATCTTCATCCCCGGCGGCGGGACCTTCCGCCACCTGACCCGGCTCTCGGCCGCCGGTATCCCCACGATCGCCCTGGTCTTCGGCAATTCCACCGCCGGGGGCGCCTACATCCCCGGGATGAGCGACCACGTGGTCATGGTCCGGGACCGGGCCAAGGTGTTCCTGGGCGGACCGCCGCTGGTCAAGGCGGCCACCGGTGAGGAGAGCGACGACGAGTCCCTGGGCGGGGCCCGCATGCACGCCGAGGTCTCCGGGCTCGCCGACCACCTGGCCGAGGACGAACACGACGCGATCCGGATCGGACGTCGGATCGTCGCCCGGCTCGGACACACCAAGGCGGGCCCCGCCCCGACCGGGCCCGTGGCCGAACCTCTCCACCCCGCCGAGGAGCTCCTGGGGATCATGCCCCCCGACCTCAAGGTTCCGGTCGACCCCCGCGAGGTCATCGCCCGGATCGTGGACGGCTCGGAGTTCGACGAGTTCAAACCGCTCTACGGGGCGGGTCTGGTCACCGGGTGGGCACGCCTGCACGGGTATCCGGTCGGTGTCCTGGCCAACGACAACGGGGTGCTGTTCAGCGAGGAGGCGCAGAAGGCGGCGCAGTTCATCCAGCTCGCCAACCGGGCCGACACCCCGCTGATCTTCCTGCACAACACCACCGGCTACATGGTCGGGGCCGAGTACGAGCAGGGCGGCATCATCAAGCACGGCTCGATGATGATCAACGCCGTCTCCAACAGCACCGTGCCGCACTTCTCGGTGCTCATCGGGGCCTCCTACGGCGCCGGACACTACGGCATGTGCGGACGTGCCTATGACCCCCGCTTCCTCTTCGCCTGGCCCAGCGCCCGCTCCGCGGTGATGGGCCCCAGACAGTTGGCCGAGGTGGTCTCGATCGTCTCCAGGGCCGCCGCCGCGAAGAAGGGCGCGCCCTACGACGACGACCAGGACGCGGCCATGCGCGAACTGGTGGAGCGGCAGATCGAGGCCGAGTCCCTGCCGATGTTCCTGTCCGGACGGGTCTACGACGACGGGATCATCGACCCCCGCGACACCCGCACCGTCCTCGGACTGTGCCTGTCCTTCGCCCACAACGCGCCCGTCGCCGGTACCGACACCTTCGGTGTCTTCCGCATGTAGAGGAGGGAGGGACATGTCCCCCGACGACCACGTCACCCCGGTCACCGCCCTGCTGGTGGCCAACCGGGGAGAGATCGCCCGCCGTGTCCTTCGGACCTGCCGCGCCCTGGGGGTGTCCTCCGTCGCCGTCCACACCCCGGGCGAGGAGGACGCGCCGCACGTGCGGGAGGCCGACATCGCCGCGGCCCTGTCCGTTCCCGAGGGGCGCGGACCCGTGGACGCCTACCTGGACCCCGACGCCCTGGTCGACGCGGCCCGCCGCGCCGGGGCCGACGCCGTCCACCCCGGCTACGGCTTCCTGTCCGAGAACGCGGGGTTCGCCCGCGCCGTCGTCGACGCCGGACTCACCTGGATCGGCCCCGCCGCCGAGGTGATCGAACGCATGGGGTCCAAGACCCTCGCCAAGCGGGTCGCCCGCGACGCCGGGGTACCGGTCGCCGACGCGCTCGACCCGGCCGACGTCCGCGACGAACACCTGCCGGTCCTGGTCAAGGCGGTCTCCGGCGGCGGTGGCCGGGGCATGCGGGTGGTGCGCGACCTGGAGGCGCTGACCGGGGAGGTCGACGCCGCGCGTTCCGAGGCCGCCTCCGCCTTCGGCGACCCCGAGGTGTTCTGCGAGCCCTACGTCGAACGCGGCCGCCACGTCGAGGTGCAGATCCTGGCCGACGCCCACGGCACCGTCTGGGCGGTGGGCGAACGCGACTGCTCGGTTCAGCGACGCCACCAGAAGGTGCTGGAGGAGGCTCCCGCCCCCGGGCTGCCGGACGCGCTCCGCGCCCGGCTGCACCGCGCCGCCCGCGATCTGGCCGCCGCCATCGGCTACACCGGGGCGGGGACGGCCGAGTTCCTCGTCCCCGTCACCGAGGACGGTCCGGGCGAGCCCGTCTTCCTGGAGATGAACACCCGACTCCAGGTCGAGCACCCCGTCACCGAATGCGTCACCGGGCTCGACCTGGTGGAGTGGCAGATACGGATCGCCGAAGGGGAACCTCTCCCGGCCCCGGACCCCCCCGAGCCCCGCGGTCACGCGATCGAGGCCCGTCTGTACGCGGAGGATCCGCGCCGGGACTGGCGACCCCGCACCGGCACCCTGCACGCCTTCGAGGTGCCCGCCGCGACCGCCTTCTTCGAGACGCCGGCCGGGTACGGCGTCCGCCTCGACCACGGGGTGGAGGCGGGCGACGAGGTCGGCACGGACTTCGACCCGCTGCTGGCCAAGGTCGTCGCCCACGGCCGGGACCGACGCGACGCCCTGCGCCGCCTGTCCGCCGCGCTCTCCACCGCCCGCCTGCACGGGGTGGGCACCAACCGGGACCTGCTCGTACGGATCCTCGGCGACCCCCATCTGGTCGACCCCGCGCGCCTGCACACCGGGCTGCTCACCGGGGAAAGGCTCGTCGCCCTGGCCCGTCCCCTGGCCGACGAGGAGACCGAACGCGCGGCCGCGCTGGCCGCCTCCCTCGCCGCGATCGAGGCAGTCCGAGGCCACGGGCCGACCCCCGTCGGGGCGCCCGCCGGATGGCGCAACGTGCCCTCGGCCCCGCACGAGCGAAGACACCTCACCGACGACGGACGCGAGATCGTCTCCTCCTTCCACTCCACGCGGGGCGTCCACCGGCCCGTCGCCGAGGGCCTCCGAGTCCTGTCGGTCGCCCCCGACCTGGTCGTCCTCGAGACGGACGGGGTACGCCGCCCCTTCGAGATCCACCGTGCCCCCGCGACCCCCGGTGCCCCGGGAAGCGTCCACGTACGGTCCTCGTCCGGCACGGTCGTCCTGACCCCCGTCGACCCCCTGCCCGTCCCCGAGACGCGCGTCGACCCGGGCGCGCTGCCCGCCCCCATGCCCGGCACGATCACCGCCGTGGACGTCGAGGTCGGGCAGAGCGTGCGCGAGGGCCAGACCCTGCTGCGCATGGAGGCCATGAAGATGGAGCACCGCGTCACCGCGCCCGCCGACGGCACGGTGCGGGAGCTCCCCGTGAAGGCGGGCGAGCGGGTGCCCGCCGGGACACCGTTGGCCGTCCTCGACCACACCGGGACCGAGGAACCCTCAGGTCCCCCGGAGAGCACCACCCCCTCCCACCCCGTCGACGAAGGGTCGAACCCGTGACCGGTGCCATGATCTTCGACGAACCGACCGAACGCCGCGAACTGCGCTCCGCGGTCTCCGCGCTCGCCTCCCGCTACGGCTCCGAGTACTACCGCGCCAAGGCCAAGGAGGGCGCCTACCTGACCGAACTGTGGAAGGAGGCGGGCGGACTCGGCTACCTGGGCGTCAACATCCCCGAGGAGTACGGCGGCGGGGGAGGCGGCATCGGGGACCTGGCCGCCGTGCTGGAGGAGTTCTCAGCCGCGGGCTGCCCGACCCTGATGATGGTGGTCTCCCCGGCCATCTGCGGTACCGTCCTGTCCCGCTTCGGCACCCCCGACCAGCGACGACGTCTCCTCCCCGGGCTGGCCTCGGGCGAGAGGATCATGGCCTTCGCCATCACCGAACCCGACGCCGGCTCCAACTCCCACCGCATCACCACCACCGCCCGACGCGACGGCGACGAGTGGGTGCTCGACGGCCGCAAGACCTTCATCTCCGGTGTGGACGTCGCCGACGCGGTCCTCGTGGTCGGCCGGATCGAGGACACCGACACCGGACGACTCTCGGCGGCCCTGTTCGTGGTCCCCACCGACACCCCCGGGTTCGAGGCCCGCCGCATCGAGATGGATCTGATCAGCCCGGACCATCAGTACCAACTGTTCATGGACGAGGTCCGGCTGCCCGCCGACGCCCTGGTCGGAGACCCCGACGCAGGACTCCTGCAACTGTTCGCCGGCCTCAACCCGGAACGGATCATGGCCGCCTCCCTGGCCACCGGCAGCGCCCGGCACGCGCTCGACAAGGCGGTCGCCTACGCCAAGGAGCGCGTGGTGTGGCGGGATCGCCCCATCGGGGCCCATCAGGGGCTGGCGCATCCGCTGGCCCAGGTGAAGATCGAGACCGAGCAGGCACGCCTGATGACCCAGCACGCGGCGCTCCGCTACGATGCCGGCGACGACGCGGGCGCCGGGGAAGCGGCCAACATGGCCAAGTACGCCGCCGCCGAGGCGTGCGTGCGATCGGTCGACCAGGCGGTTCAGACGCTGGGCGGCAACGGGCTGGCCTCCGAGTACGGGCTGGGCTCGGCGATCGCCGCCGCCCGTCTGGCCCGGATCGCCCCGGTCAGCCGGGAGATGATCCTCAACTACGTGGCCCAGCAGTCCCTCGGGTTGCCCAAGTCGTACTGACGACCAAGGGGAGAGGCGCGCGGTGGACACGGCATCGGACCGGGAACCGAGACAGGAACGCAGCCGGGTCACCCGGGCCCGGCTGCTGGACGCCGCCGTCGGCTGCCTGGCCGAACGGGGGGTCTCCGGGGCCACGGTGGGGGCGGTCGCCGAACGGGCCGGGGTCTCCCGGGGCGCGGCCCAGCACCACTTCCCGACCCGGGAGGGGCTCCTGTTGGCGGCGCTGCGGCACATGGTCGAGAGCCGGAGCGCCGACCTGCGCCGCCGGGCGGACGCCGTCCCGGCCGGCCCCGAACGTACCGAGGCCGTCGTGCAGATGGTGGTGGACGCCTTCAGCGGTCCGGACTTCGACGCCGCCCTGCAACTGTGGGCGGCCGCCGCCAGCGACCCGGCCCTGCGGGAACGGGTGATCCCCTTGGAGGAACAGGTGGGGCGGGCGGTGCACCACGCGGTGGTCGAGCTGCTCGGCGCCGACGAGTCGATCCCCGGCAACCGGGAGGCGGTCCAGGCCACCCTCGACCTGGCCCGGGGGCTGGGGCTGGCCAATCTGCTCACGGACGACACCGCGCGCCGGCGGCGGGTGGTCGCCCAGTGGGCCGTGATGCTCGATCGCACGCTTCGCGAACCCCTTCCGTCCACCCGTTCCCCACGCTCCACTACCAAGCGGTAACCTTCGGGACCGATGATTATGATCGGGAGGGCCGGACAGGGGCGTGGCCGCGGGAACGCGGTCGCGATGGTGAACGGACGGGATGGTGTGTCGGTGGGTGTGCGAACGGACAGGGACCTCCCGGGCCTGGCCCAACGTGTGGTGGACGCCTTCGCGGAGAGCGCCGCGCGGCGCAGGGACCGCGATTCCCTGATGGACACCGCCTTCGCGCGGCTGTTCGACCTCTATCAGGCCACCAGCGCCGCCGAGCGGGGCTCGCCCGCCGGCCGGGACCTCAACGCCACCCTCGCCGAACTCCTGGTCGGCGGGAGCAACCCGGACCGCGTCGGCCTCTACGTGGTGCGCACCCAGACCGCCGCCGACCACGGACGCCACGAGGGCTACCGTCCGGCCTGCTGGCGCCGTTCCATGCTCCAGATCCTCGGTGACGAGTTCGTCCCCTGGGAACGTTTCATGCGCCCGGGCGACATCGAGGCGATCCCGCGCATCGACGAGGCGCTGACCGCCGTGGCCGAGGAGGCCAGCCTCGCCGAGGTGCCCGCCTGGGTCCCCGAGACCCACTGGTGGTGGTGGGAGCCCGCGCGTCTGCGGGCCGAGGCGGATCGAGGACCCGAGGCGAGCACGGAGGGGCCGCCCCCGCCCCGGGTCGGTGAGGGTACGGAGACGACCGTCGCCGAACGGTTGCCCAAGGCGTCGATCGGCCGGCTGCTGCGCAGGATCCCGAGGTCAGGCCACGCCTTCGATCCGCCACACGGCGGCGGCCCCCAGAAGGGACACCAGGCCGCACACGGCGTACAGGACGGGGTATCCGCCCAGGTGCACCACGATCGGCCCGGCCAGGGCGGGGGCGATCACCTGCGGTCCGACCCCGGCGATGTTGACGATCCCCAGGTCCTTGGCGCGCCCTGAGGCGGTCGGCAGGACCTCGGTGACCAGGGCGTTGTCCACCGACAGGAAGATCCCGAATCCCACGCCCAGCACCACCGCCCCCGCGAGCAACGTGGTCCACTCGGGTGAGGCCGCCACCATGAACGCGGGCACCCCCATGACGATCCCGGCCAGGCAGACCATCACCCGTCTGCGCCCCAGCCGGTCGGAGACGATCCCCGCCACCACGGTCGTGGCCACCACCGCCGCCGTGTACACCAGGATCAGGGTCAGGAGGCCGTCGGCGGCGGAGGAACCCGGGAAACGCTCCTCGTAGCCGACCGCGTCCCGGAGGAAGTACAGCAGGTACAGGATGAACATGGCGTTCCCCGTGCCGATGAGGAACCGGGTGAGGAACGCCCACGCGAAGTCGGGGTGCCGACGGGGCGACACCCACAGATCCCGGAGCAGAGCGCCCCACGCCGGCCGGGCCGAGCGGGGCAGCGGCGGGTCGGGTGAGAACAGCGCGAACGGTAGGGCGCAGGCCAGGGTGAGCAGCCCGATGAGCGTGTAGCCGGGGGCGATCTCGGTGACCACGACCGTCACCAGCACCACGGCGGCGACCACCCCGGCCGACTGCGGCACGCCGACCCAGCCCGAGACCGCCCCGCGCTGGGAGCGCGGCACGTGGTCCGGGACGGCCGCGAGCAGGGTGGCGTTCAGACAGGACAGGGCGGTCTGGACGAAGGACCAGCCCAGCAGGATCCCCGTGACGCTCTCCTGCCGGCCGAGGACGATCAGTCCGACGGCGCCGAGTACGGCCCCGGCCAGGACCCAGGGGCGGCGGCGCCCGAGCGGGCCGGTCGTGCGGTCCGACAGCGCCCCGATCAGCGGGGTGGCGATCATCGCCATGGCGGCGCCGACCCCGGTCACCCAGGCCAGGACGGTCTCCTTGCCGTCGGGGGCGACGTGGCCGATCTGTTCGGGGAGCAGGACCTGGAGAGGGCCGAAGAAGGCCATCCACATCCCGAGGTTGGCCAGGCTGACACCGGCCACCCACAGGGCACGGACGGGACGGGTGGGTTCGGCGAGGGCGGCGGGAGGGGGGTCGTCGGCGGGGTGGGGCGACCGGGGCGCGGGGGAGGTGCTCACGGTGTGACCTGCCTTACATGATGAGGCTCCACCCTAGAGCGAAGGGGCTCGGGGAGGAAGGGGGAGCCAACTAGTCAAAGTTGACTAGTAGGGTGGTCCGGCGACCACGAACCTGGGAGGGCCATGAGCCGGAACGCGTCGATCCGCCCCAACGAGATCACCATCCCGACCCTGCACACCCACGACCCCGAGGCGACCCTCGCCTTCTACGAGACGCTCGGCTTCACCGTCGTCTCACGACAGCTCAAGCCCTACGTGTACCTGGCCTTCGAACTGAGCGGCCTCCAGGTGCACTTCTCCGCCGGACCCCGGGGGATGGACCCCACGACGGAGATGACCGGCGGCTGCCTCGTCATGGTCGACCACGTCGCCCCCTACCACTCGGCCTTCACCGAGGCGATGCGCGCCGCCCACGGCAAGGTCCTGTCCCGAGGGCTGCCCCGGATCACCCGGTACCGCCCCGGAGCCTCCCGCTTCACACTCGTGGACCCCTCGGGCAACTCGCTGATCTTCATCCAGAGGGACGAACCCGAGGAGGTGGAGTACGGGGGCTCCGCCGCCCTGGAGGGGCTGGCCAAGGCACTGGACCAGGTACGGATCTATCGCGAGTTCAAGACCGACGACGCGGCCGCCTACCGCAGGGCCCGGTCCGCGCTCAAGCGTCATGGTGAGACCGCCTCGGCCCTGGAACGCGCCACCGCCCACGCGGTGCTCGTGGAGCTGGCCACCGCCCTGGACCGCGCCGACGAGGCCGAGGAGTGGCGGCGGGCGCTGGCACCGATCATGGCCGAGGAGCTCACCGAGGACGAACGACGCGTGGTCCGGGAGGAGCTGGAACGCGCCGCCGACCTGGTCGAGTGGCGCGACGAGTAGGCGCTCCCCGGGCACTTCCTAGCTCGGGACGCCGGAGGGACGCCACCCCTCCTCGCCGGCGAAGACGTGGGCGCCTCCCTCGATCCGCTCGATCAGGGAGCGCGTCCACCCCGCCGCCGACTCGGCCGAGTGCACCCAGAAGCCCAGGACCTCACCGACGGCCCCGATCTCCTCGTCGACGGGGGCCTCGGGATCGTGGTGCTCCAGCACGCTGGAACGCCACCCCTCCAGGCTCTCCAACCGGCGGCGGAGCAGCGTCAGGACCTCCGGGCGCGGCAGATCGGTCATACAGCCGAGCCCCGCCGAGACCACGTCCACCCGGGCGTCGTGCTCGGCGGCCAGGGCGTCGCGCAGCAGCGACAGGTACTCCCGCTCGCCGTCCCCGGTCAGGGTGAACTCGGTACGCGGCGGCCCTCCGGAGACGGCGGCCTCCTCGGCGGCCAACAGGCCTTCGTGCTCCATCCGGTTGAGCGCGTGGTAGATCGATCCCGGCTTGGCCGTGGACCACTCGTGCGCGCCCCACGACTCCAGATCCGAACGGACCTGGTACCCGTGCGCGCGACCGCGCGACCGGATCGCGCCGAGCACCAACAACCGGATCGCCGACATGGCCCCACCTCCTCTGGACGTCCGCAAAAGCATAGGCCCCGCGAAGACGGGCTTCACGGGGCCTAGGGTCGCTCCGGACGTCAGTCCCGGTCGCCCTGGCGTCGGTGCTCGGCGCCCAACGCGATCGGGGCGCCCAGCCACTCGTCGCGCAGACCGAAGCCCTCCACGAGCGGCACCGCGTACGGGCGCAGCCCCCGGCACAGCTCGTTCACGGCCGCGGTGACCGCCTTGGCGCGCGAGGTGGAGATCCGCTCGTGCTCCAGGAACCAGCCGCGGTTCTCCTCGATCACGGACAGCACGAACAGGTCGCACAGGCGGTTGAGCAGCTTGGCGGTGGCCTTGTCGCCGCAACGGTCGATACCCGCGACGAACGCCTCCAGCGCCACCCGGTCCATGTGCGCCCGACCGGCCTCCAGGACGTGGTCCTGGGCCTGGTTGAACACCTCGAAGGCGTCGCTGCCGTCCTTCTTGGAACGGCGCAGGCGCGCCGCCAGACCCTCGATGACGTGCTTCTCGCGGTCCTCGAACAGCTCCAGGTGCCAACCCCGGTTGTACAGGCTCGACTCGTCGCCCCGGCCCGGGGCGGCGGCGATCAGCCGCTCGATCAACGGCCGCGCGGCGGTGCGCTCGATGACGGTCTCGAAGACCTTGCCCGCCATGAACTTCGCCAGGCCGAGCTGGTCCAGGTCGCCGAAGGAGTCCTTGAAGTCGGTGAGCAGACCCTTGGTGAGCTGCTGCAACAGGACCGTGTTGTCGCCCTCGAAGGTGGTGAAGATGTCCGAGTCCGCCTTGAGCTGCGGGATCCGGTTCTCCGACAGGTAGCCCGAACCGCCACAGGCCTCACGACAGGTCTGGATGGTCGCGGTGGCGTGCCAGGTCGCGACCGCCTTCAGACCGGCGGCCCGGGACTCCAGCTCGCGCTGGGCACGGTCGTCGGACTCCTCGCTCCGGGAGAGCTCGTGCAGCCCGGTGACCAGTTCCTCCTGGGCGAAGTGCAGAGCGTAGGTGCGGGCCAGGGCCGGCAGGAGCTTGCGCTGGTGGGCCAGGTAGTCGAGGATCCGCACCTCCTCCGCCGGACGGCCGTCGGCGGCGGGACGGGTGAACTGGCGGCGGGTGTCGGCGTAGCGCAGGGCGATGGTCAGGGCGGCCTTGGTGGCGCTGCCCGCGCCGCCGGCCACGCTG
The DNA here is from genome assembly GCF_035818715.1 of Nocardiopsis sp. LDBS1602. Classification (NCBI taxonomy): domain Bacteria; kingdom Bacillati; phylum Actinomycetota; class Actinomycetes; order Streptosporangiales; family Nocardiopsidaceae; genus Nocardiopsis; species Nocardiopsis sp. LDBS1602. The sequence continues at coordinate 130,461 of NZ_JAYLVW010000011.1, forward strand.
ATCCGGCCGCGGATGAGGGTGCCCAGCATGGTGAAGAAGCGCCGGTTGGGGCTCTCGATCGGGCTGGAGTAGGTGCCATCGGGGGAGACGTCGCCGTAACGGTTGAGCAGATCGGTGCGAGGCACGCGCACCTGGTCGAACCAGAGCCGGCCGTTGTCGACGCCGTTGAGGCCGGCCTTGGGGCCGCAGTCCTCGATGGTGATCCCGGGCAGCGCCGCGCCGTCCTCGTCGCGGATCGGCACCATCAGGGCGTGCACACCGTGCTCGATGAGGCCGTCGGGGCCCGGGGTGCGCAACTGGGCGAAGACCACGGCGGCGCGACCGTCGCGGGCGGCGTTGCCGATGTAGTCCTTGCGCGCCGCCTCGTCGGGCGTGTGGACCACGAACTCCTCGGTGGCCGGGTCGTAGGTCGCGGTGGTGCGCAGTCGTTGCACGTCCGAACCGTGGCCGGTCTCGGTCATCGCGAAACAACCGGGCAGCGCCACGCTCATGACGTCGGGCAGGTAGCGCCGGTGGTGGTCGTCGGTGCCCAGGGCCTTGATCGCCCCGCCGAACAGCCCGAACTGCACGCCCATCTTCACCATGAGGGACATGTCGGCGACGAGCATCTCGAAGGCCACCACGGAGGCGCCGACGTCGTCGCTGCCGCCCACGGACTCGGGGAAGCCGTAGCCGGGCATATCGGTCTCGGTCAGGGCCATGAGCTGGTCCAGGGTCCGGGCCCGGTGCTCCTCCACCGACAGGCCGTACACCGGGGCGAACCGCTCGCCTCGAACGACGTCCCTGGCCCGCTCTCGCACGTGCGCCCAGCGCCCGTCCAGGAGACCGCGCAGTTCGGTCTCGTTCGGTGTCAGCGGTGCCTGTTCGCTCATCTGCTCCCCCTGTGGTCGTCCGGACACGCGCCCGTGCCCCTCATGTGACCATCATCCCGACGCGCGGGAGTGCCGAACACGCCCGGGACACGGGTGTGGAAACCAACGTAGGCGGTGGTGGGGGCGTTCCGTCCCCGGGGAGAGGTCGTGCGGGTCACACCGCGACGTCGCGGGGCGGGGAGAGGGGGTCGTCGGTCCGCGCCAGGAGGTCGTCCAGGGACAGGCCCAGTGTGGTGGCGACGGCCGCGATGGTGAAGAAGGCGGGGGTGGGGATGCGGCCGCCCTCGATCTTGCGCAGGGTCTCCACCGAGATGCCGGAGTCCCGCGCGACGTCCACCATCGTGCGGTCGGCCCGTGCCCGGCGGAGGAGGGCGCCCAGGGTCCGGCCGCGCTGGATCTGCTCTTGGGTCAACGGTTCACGAACCATGGGCCGAGTGTAACCCGGCCTCCCCGACCCCGATCGAGAAGAGCGAGGTCGGGAGGGGGCTGCTCGACGCGCGGACCTCACTCCAGAACGGGGACGAGCGCCTCCAGGGTCCCGAGGTCGGCGTCCAGGACCGCCGGGACCCCCAGCGGAACGGTGAGCTGGGCGGCGCAGTGACCGAAGTCCAGACCCCACAGCACCGGGACCCCCAGTGGGGCGAGACGGTCGCGCATCAACTCGGCGATCGTCTCCGGGTCCGGCGGGCAGTCGGTCCAGGTGCCCAACGCCACCCCGGCCACACCGTCCATCCAGCCGGTGCGCAGCAGGTGGGTGAGCATCCGGTCCAGGCGCGCGGCGTCCTCGTTGATGTCCTCCAACACGAGGATTCCCCCGGCGGCGGAGAGCCGGCTGTGCGGTGTGGCCAGCCCGTCGTTGAGCAGGCTCAGGTTCCCGCCGAACAGCACCCCCTCGGCCCGGCCCGGGACCAGCGCGCGCGTGGCGGGCGAGGTGAGCGTCAGACGCTCCTCGGGCGAGAACAGGGTCGTGCGCAGATCCCGCTGGGCCGGCTCGTCGCCCACGAAGTAGCGGGTGCCCACCACCGGGCCGTGCACCGTCGTCACCCCCAGCTCCATCGCGAACGCCTCGTGCAGGGCGGTGATGTCGCTGAACCCGATCAGCGCCTTGGGCCCGGCCTCGCGCATCGCGTCGAAGTCCAGCAGGTCGAGCATCCGGTGCGCGCCGTCGCCACCACGCGCGCAGAACACCGCGCGCACGTCGGGATCGCACCAGGCCTCCTGGAGGTCGGCGGCCCGATCCCGGTCCTCCCCGGCCAGGTAGGGCAGTACGGGGTGCTGGTCGCGGATGTGCCGGCCGGTCTCCACCTCCAGCCCCCACCCGGTGAGGATCGAGACCGCCGCGTCCAGTTGGGCGGCCGGGACCGGACTGCACGGGGCCACCAACCGCACCCGGTCGCCTCGACGCAGCCTCGGCGGACGCCTCAGCGGAGACGGAACGGGACGTGACGCCCCGGGGACCCCCTTACGCTCCTCGAACCCCTCGCGCACCTCGGCCGTCGACTCGCCCACGTCGGTCCCCATCCCTTTCGTCGTCTCCTCCAGGGCACCCGCCCTCGGGCACCCGAAAAGGGAGGGGCGCCGTACGGGTCGTACCCGTCGACGCCCCTCCCGGGTCATCAAGAACGCAGAAAGCCGTCCAACACCCGCACGCCGAACCGCAGTCCGTCCAGCGGCACCCGCTCGTCCACCCCGTGCAGCAGCCCGGGGTAGTCCATCCCGGCGGGCAGACGCATGGGGGAGAAGCCGTAGCAGTCGATCCCCAACCGGGCGAAGACCTTGGCGTCGGTGCCGCCCGACAGGCACACCGGCACCACGTGGGCCTCCGGATCGTGGGCCAGCAGCGCCGAACGCAGGGCGTCGAAGGCGGGGGAGTCCACCGGGGCGGAGACGGGCGGAGAACCGTGCGCGTACTCCCAGGTCACCCGGTTCCCCGTCAGCTCGTCCATGGCGGCGGTGAACGCCTCCTCGGCGCCGGGGAGCACCCGGCCGTCCACCCCCGCCGTCGCCTCGCCCGGCACCACGTTGACCTTGTACCCGGCCGAGAGCATGGTCGGGGCGGCGCTGTTGCGCACCGTCGGCGCGACCAGGGGCGCCGCCGTCCCCAACCGGGCGATCAACGCGTCCACCGCCTCGTTGCTCTCGATGTCGCCGTGCGCGCGCTCCACCCCCAGGGCCTTGGTGATGGACTCGATGGCGGCGCGGGTGACCGGCGTCATGTGCAGCGGCCAACGGTGCTCGTCGATCCGGGCGATGGCCGCGGCCAGGGTGCCGACCGCGTTGTCGCGCGGCGGACGCGACCCGTGGCCCGCGGTACCGCGCGAGCGCAGGGTCAGCCAGGCGCTGCCCCGCTCGGCCGCGCCGATCGGGTACAGACGGACCGGGTCCCCGTTGGTGGAGCGGGAGTGCACGGTGTGGCCGCCGCCCTCGCCGATCGCGACCGTGCAGCCCTCGAACAGATCGGCGTGCTCGCGCACCAGGTGGTCGGCCCCATAGGCGGCGCTGTCCTCCTCGTCGGCGACGAAGGCCAGCACGATGTCGCGGCGCGGTCGCAGGCCCATCTCCGACCAGTGCCGCACGACCGCGGTGACCATGCCGATGGTGTTCTTCATGTCCACCGCGCCGCGCCCCCACAGGGCGGGGGCACCGGTGACCGGGCAGTCGGCGATCTCACCGGAGAACGGCGGCACCGACCAGTCGTGGGCGTCGGCGGGCACCACGTCCAGATGTCCGTGGACCAGCAGGGCGTCCGCGTCGGGGTCGGTGCCCGGGACGCGCACCACCACGTTGGCTCTGCGGTCCGCGGACTCCAGGATCACGGGGGAGAGCCCGGCCGCGCCGAGGGCCTCGGCCGCGAACTCGGCGGCGGCGCGCTCGTCGCCCTCGCCTCCGCCCCGGTTGGTGGAGTCGCGTCGGATCAGCTCGCGGGTCAGGTGGATGGCGTCCTCGCCCGCCGCCGTCAGGGCCGCCTCTCGGGCACTGTCGGACGGGAAGGTGTCGTTGTGGCCCACGGAGTCGGCCTTTCGTCGGGTACAGGTGATGAGGACGGAGTCGTCGCGCGCCGATGGAGGGGCGCGGGCAGGGGCGACGCCCGGGGCGGCCCGTGCCGAACGGCACGATCCGTTACCGACCCCGGGGACAGTTCTACCTGTCGACCCCGTCGATTGTCCGCCGAACCGCTCGGAAGGAGGAGACCCTCCGGGCGAGGCGGGGACGGTCAGCCGTAGTCCTTCTCCATGTGGTTGGAGATCATGGTCGTGACCGTCTTGAAGGCCCGGATCATCTCATAGGCGTCGGGGGAGGTGTAACGCACCCGGCGCTCACCGGTCCGGGTCACCCCGGGGACGATCGCCGCGGCCTGCGCGAGCTGGGCGGAGTCCACCTCGACCTCCACCGTCCTGGGCGCGGGGGCGACCGGCTCGACCCGGCCGGCCGGGGCCAGGGACCTGCGCGCCGCCTCGGTGATGTCGGCGGCGGTGCGCGCGGGGGGACGACAGCGGGCGGCGTAGCGGCTGACGTGATCCTTGACCGCGACGGTCAGGGCCTGCGGGGCGTAGGAGGCGGCGTCCTCGCAGGCCTTGTCGTCGCCGGTGACCAGGATGACGGGGGTGCCGTACTCGGCGACCACGGCGGCGTTGAGCCGACCCTCGCTCGCGGGCACGCCGTCCAACCACACCCCGGTGATCGCGTTCGGCAGATAGGTGTGGGCCAGGACCCCGTCCTCCCCGGCACCGCAGTGGTAGCCGAGGAAGACGATCCCGTCCACGTCGCCGCTCTGGACCCCTTCGATCATCGAGAGTTCCTTGTGGCGGCCGGTGATCATGGTGGCCCGCTCGTCCAGACGCTCCAAGAGGAGGTTGCGCATGGTCGAGTGCGCCTCGTTCACGAACACCTCGGTGGCGCCGCCCTCGTAGAGACCGACGATCGCCGCGTTGACGTCGCCGGTGAACATCGAACGACAGCGCTGCCACTGCTCGGTCCCGGGCTCGCAGTCGGCGGGCCAGGTGACGCCCGTGGCGCCCTCCATGTCCGCGGAGATGAGGATCTTCATCCGCCAGAGCCTAGCCCGCGCGCACCCCGTGGGGCCATGGGTCCACGGGCATCGAACGGACGGATTCAGCGCCCTCGTGGGGGCTCTCCCCCTCCGGCCTGCCCGGGGACGGGACTGAGCCGGGGAAGGCCGGGAAGGGACACCGGCAGGTCGGCGAGGGTGAGCGATTCGGGGAGGGGGCCTTGGGGGAACTCGTCGTGCCGAGGCGCCGGCAGGAGAGGGGAGGGGGACTCGGGGAAGGGGCCCCGGTCGGACGTCCAACGGATCTCCCGGATGGCCTGCACCTCCTCGCGGAGTATCGGTCGGGGGACGACCACCTCCCAGCCGAGCGGATCGCGCAGCGCCACGATCACCCGGACCGCCTCCGCCGCGGTCACCGCCCGCGGCCCGTTCCCGTCGGCGAAGTGGCCGACCGTCACCGGTTCGTCGTCCGGAAGCCGTACGTCTATGGCGATCAGGCCGCGAGGTCCGTGGTGACGGCTCAACTCGTGCGACCAGTGGTGGGTGAGGGCATAGGAGGGGAGCGTGGGGAAACAGAAGACCCCACTGGTCCCTTTCTGCCCGAGTGTGGGGCGCACCCCCGCGTGTTCGACGCGGGCGGCGTTGGCCCGGGGCGTCAGGTGGACGAACATCGCCATGACATCGGATCCCTGTGAGTCGGTCGGAGAGGGTCGGCGGTCGATGGCATGAGCCTCGTACAGGGTTCTCGGCAGGGGGCGCCGGGACTCCCATGGCGCGGGACCCGGCCGCGCCGGGTGAACGTCCTCGGTGTGCGGGGCAGGGGCACGGTCCGAGCGACGTCGCGGTCCGGACCGTCGACCTCACGGGAGCGCGGACCGGTCGGTCCCGGAACGGGAACGGTCACCCGGGTGGCGCCGTGCCCGCACCGGCGCGACCGGCGATCCGTGGTCCGGATCGGCGCGCGCTCTGGTGCATGGTTCAGGATTCTAAGGCCGGCGGGTACGGCGGAACGCGTCGCCTCGTCGACCGGGTCGCGGGTCCGTTCCTCCGACGCGCGGGCACGATCGGGGCGTTCCGGACCCCGCGCGCTAAAAGGACCCCGGAACGGGTCCGAGGTCCTGGGAGGCCACGCTCAGGGAAGGGTGAGGATCTCCGCGCCGCTCTCGGTGATGACCAGTGTGTGCTCGAACTGCGCCGTCCACCTCCGGTCGGCGGTCACGGCGGTCCAGCCGTCCTCCCACAGGTCGTACTCCACGCCGCCGAGGGTGATCATCGGCTCGATGGTGAAGGTCATGCCCGGCTCCATCACGGTGGTGGCGCGCGGGTCGTCGTAGTGCGGGATGATCAGGCCGGAGTGGAACTCCGGGCCCACGCCGTGACCGGTGAAGTCGCGGACCACGCCGTAACCGAAGCGCTTGGCGTAGGACTCGATGACCCGACCGATCACGTTGATCTGTCGCCCCGGGCGGCAGGCCTTGATCGCGCGCATGGTCGCCTCACGGGTGCGCTCCACCAGGAGACGGTTCTCCTCGGAGACGTTCCCCGACAGGAAGGTGGCGTTGGTGTCGCCGTGCACGCCGTCCTTGTAGGCCGTGATGTCGATGTTGACGATGTCGCCGTCGGACAGGACGGTGTCGTCGGGGATGCCGTGGCAGATGACCTCGTTGAGCGAGGAGCACAGCGACTTCGGGTAGCCCTTGTAACCGAGGGTGCTCGGGTAGGCGCCGTGGTCCAGCAGGAACTCGTGGCCGATCCGGTCGAGCTCGTCGGTGGTCACACCGGGCTCGACGTGCTTGCCGACCTCTTCGAGGGCCTGCGCCGCGATCCGGCCGGCCACCCGGAGCCGCTCGATGGTCTCGGCGTCCTGGACATCGCCCAGGACCCCCTCCACGGGATACTTCTTGCCGACGTACTCCGGGCGGACGATGTGCGAGGGGACCGAACGTTGCGGCGAGATGCGCCCAGGAACCAGCGGAGTAGTCATGGACAACGATTGTATTGGCGGAGGGCACCCGCCCGTACCCGGTGACGCCGACACGTGACACGTGTGAAGAGCGCGCCGGGGGCGGGTAGATGCCCGAACGAGGCCCTGGAACGACGAGAGGTGGTCGACCGTGACGGACGTTCAGGACGACGGTTGGTGGTTCTGTCTCAAGCACGACGAGGTGGAGCACGGAAAGGGCTGTCCCAACAGTCAACGGCTGGGCCCCTACCCGGACCGGGAGACGGCGGCCAGAGCGTTGAGCATCGCCGCCGAGCGCAACGAGGCCTGGGACGAGGAGGAGTCGGAGGAGGAAGGACGCTGAGCCGGCGCGCGGCCCTGCGCGTTCTCCGGCCGGGAGCGCTCTGACAGGATCGCCTCATGACCGAACAGAGCACACCACAGGACGTGGACATCACCGGGAAGAGCATCGCGGTGTTGGGCGGCACCGGCGACCAGGGCAGAGGCCTGGCCCGCCGGTTCGCCCTGGCCGGGCACACCGTCCACCTCGGCTCGCGCAGCGCCGAACGCGCCGCCAAGGCCGCGAACGACCTGGTCGAGGCGGAGGCCACCGAGATCCGGGTGCACGGGCTGGAGAACGCCGAGGCGGCCGCCATGGGCGACATCGTCGTCGTGGCGGTGCCCTGGGACGGCCACCGCGAACTGCTGGTCTCGCTGGCGGACCGGCTCGCCGGGAAGATCGTCGTGGACTGCGTGAATCCGCTCGGTTTCGACAAGAAGGGTCCCTACGCCCTCGACGTCCCCGAGGGCAGCGCCGCCCAGCAGGCGGCCGAGGTCCTGCCGGGCAGCCGGGTCACCGCCGCCTTCCACCACGTGTCGGCCGTGCTCCTGCTCGACCCCGAGGTGGCCGAGATCGAGCTCGACATTCTGGTCCTGGGCGAGGACCGCGAGGCCACCGACGTGGTACGCGCCCTGGCCGGGACCATCCCCGGCGCGCGGGGCGTGTTCGGCGGTCGACTGCGCAACGCCCACCAGGTGGAGGCGCTCACGGCCAACCTCATCGCGGTCAACCGCCGCTACAAGACCCACGCAGGGATCCGCGTCACCGGCCTGTGAACACGGGCCCCGCGGTGCCGCCCGAACGGTTCCGGGCGGCACCGCGTCGGATCAGGAGACCCACTCCTTGATCTTGCCGATGAGCGTGGCGGGGTCGTCGCCCATGGGGGTGACGTTGAGTCGGGTGACCCCGGCGGCGCGGAAGGCCTCCACCCGTTCGCGTACGTAGGACTCGGGGCCGACCAGGTTGGTCAGCTCCACGAACTCGTCCGGGACCGCGGCGGCGGCCTCGTCCTTGCGGCCGGCCAGGTACAGGTCCTGGATCTTCTCGGCGGCCTCCTCGTAGCCGTAGCGCCGGGCGACCGTGTTGTAGAAGTTCTTGCCCTTGGCGCCCATGCCGCCCACGTACAGGGCGATGATCGGGCGGGTGAACTCCAGGAGTCTCTTGGTGTCCTCGCCCTCGCCGATGGCCAGAAGACCGCCGGCGGTGATGTCGAGCGGGCCCAGGGAGGGGTCGCGTTCGGCGCGGCCCCGGGCCAGCGCCTCGCCCCACACGCTCTCGGCCTTCTCCGGGATGAACAGGTGCGGCAGCCAGCCGTCGGCGATCCGGGCGGTCATCTCGACGTTCTTCACGCCGAGCGAGGCCACGTGGATCGGGATGCGCGGGCGCACCGGGTGGTTGATGATCTTGAGCGGACGCCCCAGTCCGGTGCCCTGGTCGGCCGGCAGCGGGAGGGTGAAGACGTCGCCGTCGTAGGTGAGCCGTTCCTCGCGGGCCCACACCCGGCGGCAGATCTCGATGGTCTCCCGTGTGCGGGTCAACGGCCGGGTGTAGGGGACGCCGTGGAAGCCCTCGATGACCTGGGGGCCGCTGGCGCCCAGCCCGAGGAGCGCGCGGCCGTCGGAGAGGTGGTCGAGCCCGGCGGCGGTCATCGCGATGAGGGTGGGGGTGCGGCTGTACATGGGCAGGATCGCCGAGCCGATCTCCACGCGCTCGGTGCGGGCCGCCAGATAGCCCATGAGGGTGGGGCTGTCGAAGCCGTAGGCCTCGGCGACCCACACGGTGTCCAGTCCGACCTTCTCCAGCTCGGCGACCTGTGCGACGGCGTCCTTCGGTTCGCCCGCGTACTGGAGCGGCATCGAGATGCGCATCTGCTGTCCTCCCGGTGGGGCCGGAACCGGCCCGTGGCGGTCCTGGTGTCGGCGTCACTGTACTACCGAGCGACATTCGGTCTGTGGTCCGCCTCACATCGAGGGAAGGCCCTGGTCGAAGCCCCTCCCCAAGATCTCTTGGCCAAGGGGTCTTGGCCAAAGAACCTTGGGCGTCTACCTTCTCGGCATGAACGGCGAGAACCCCACCCCCGTCCCCGACCCCTTCGAGAAGGCCGCGGTCCTGGACGCCCACTCCCTGCGCGGACTGGCCCACCCCCTGCGGCTGCGGGTCTACCAGTTCCTTCAGGCGGCCCCGGCCACCGGCAAGAAGGTCTCCATCGAACTCGGCATCTCCTCGGCCTCGGCCAGCTACCACCTGCGCCAACTGGAGACCTACGGCTTCATCGAGGAGGACCCGGCTCTGGGCACCGCCCGTGAACGCTGGTGGCGCGTCCTCCACAAGGGATTCCGTATGCCCGAGCACCTGGACACCGAGGCCCCCGAACTCAGCACCGCCCTGCGCCACGCCCTCGCCGCCCGCTGGTCCGAACGCATGGCGGCCGCGGTCGACCTGTGGGCCTCGCAGCCCGAAGGGTGGCGTGAGGCCCAGTTCATGGCCGACCGTGTCCTGCACCTGAACCTGGAGCAGATGGAACGCCTCCGCGCCGAGCTGAGCGAGACGCTCGCCCGATACGCGCACGAGGGAGACCCCGAAGGGCGCGCGGTGAACGTCCAGCTCACCGCCTTTCCCTTCCCCGAGACCGACCGGGAACCCTTCGGCGACACCGAGGCTCCCCCGGGCGCCGAGAAGGGTGCGCCGTGAGGCCCATGACCGGGCTGATCCTCGCGCAGGCGTGCGCCTATCTCGGCACCCGCCTGGCGATGATCGCCATCCCCTGGTTCGTCCTGGAGACCACCGGAAGCCCGACCCACATGGGTCTGGTGACCCTGTGCGAGCTCGGTGCCTACACCCTGGCCCGGCTGTTCGTCGGTCCCCTCCTGGACCGGATCGGGCAGCGGGCCGTCAGCATCCGGGTCGACCTCCTCGCGGCCGCCGCGCTCGCCGCCGTGCCGCTGCTCTTCGCCGCCGACCTCCTGCCCTTTCCGCTCCTGCTCGCGCTCGTCACCGTGATCGGGCTCGCCACCGGCCCCTCCGAGGCGGCGAAGGTCTCCCTGGCCCCGTTCGTCGCCCGCGCCGCCGGGGTGCGGGTCGAACGGGTCACCGGACTCACCGGCACCGTCGACCGTCTCTCCATGACGGTCGGACCGATCGCCGCCGGAGCGGTGGTCGCGTTCTTGGGCGCGCTCACCGCCCTCCACCTCAACGCGGCGCTCATGATCACGTCGGCGCTGGTCACGGCGGTCCTGCTGCGCCGCGACACCGAGACGGTCGGCCGGGCCGGTCCCGACCCGGAGGAGGGACACGGCTACCTCACCCGGCTGCACGCGGGATGGCGGGCGATCTGGGGCGACGTTCCCCTGCGGACCCTCACCGTCATGATCATGGTGACCAACATCGTCGACGTGGCGGTGATGAGTCTGGCGCTGCCGATCTGGGCGCACCAGGGCGGAATGGGGCCCGAGGCGGTCGGGTTCGTGGCCGGAGCGCTCGGCGGGGCGTCGATCCTCGGGTCGTTGATCGCGGCCTGGGCCGGCCACCGGCTGCCCCGGAAGGCGACCTTCTTCCTCTGCATGGCGGTCGCCGGGCCACCGCGCGTCCTGGTCCTGGCCCTGGACGTGCCCCTGTGGGTCGTCCTGACGGTGTGGGCGGCCTCCGGGCTCTTCGGCGGGCTCATCAACCCCCTGCTCTCGGCGATCATCTTCGAGCGGCTGCCCCTGACCATGGTCGGCCGGGGCATGTCCATGCTCGGCGCCCTCACTCGAGTCGGGGCGCCCATCGCCGCCCCCGGCATCGGCGCGGCGATCGGGCTCCTGGGGGTGGCCCCGGTCCTGGCGGCCGGGGCGTTCGTCCATCTGGCGGCGGTCCTGTTCCCGATGTTCGGGGCGGCGGCACGGGCCTTCGACCGTTCGACGGAGGAACCGGGCGCGGACACGGGAACGCCGGCCGGGGAGAACCCCGACCGGCGCACGCGGTCACGGTCGGACCCAGGGCCCGACCCCGAACCGGATCAGCTCTTGTAGGTGTGCTCCTCGGCGGGGAAGGCGCCGTTGACGACCTCGTCCGCGTACTCGGAGGCCGCGTCGCGCAGCGTGTCGGCCAGGTTCGCGTAGGTCTTGACGAACTTCGCCACCCGGGGGCTCAGCCCGGCCATGTCCTGCCACACCAGCACCTGGGCGTCGGTCCCGGCGCCCGCGCCGATCCCGATGGTGGGGATCGACAGCTGTCGGGTCACCTCGGCGGCCAGGTCGGCCGGGACCGCCTCCAGCACGACCGAGAACGCGCCCGCGCGCTCCAGTTCCTTGGCGTCCTTGAGCAGCTCCTCGGCGGCCTCGCCGCGCCCCTGCACGCGGTAGCCGCCCAGGGTGTTGACGGACTGCGGGGTCAGACCGACGTGGCCCATCACCGGCACACCGGCCGAGACCAGCAGCTCGACCTGGGGGGCGACGGCCCGGCCGCCCTCCAGCTTCACCGCCTGGGCGCCGCCCTCCTTCATGAACCGGGAGGCCGCCTCCAACGCCTGCTGAGGGGAGCCCTGGTAGGCGCCGAAGGGCAGGTCGGACACGACCAGGGCCCGCTTGGTGGAACGGGCGACGGCGGCGGTGAGGGGCACCAGCTCGTCCATCGTGATCGGCACGGTCGACTCGTAGCCGTAGACGACGTTGGCGGCCGAGTCGCCGACGAGGAGGACGGGGATGCCCGCGTCGTCGAAGATCCGCGAGGTGAGGGCGTCGTAGGCGGTCAGCATCGGCCAACGCTCGCCGCGCTGCTTGGCCCGGGCCAGGTCCCTGATGGTGACGCGGCGGTTGGTGACCCCGCCGTACAGGGCGTTGCCGGCCTCGGGCGTCTTGGGCGTGGTGTTCATGGTGTTCTTCCTCCGTTGTCTCGAAGCACCTGCGGGGTGTCTCCGGACCTGTGGACGAAAAGATGGTGTGATGCGCTCGTCGGAGCGCGTGTTCCCCGGGGGGAATACCTGTGTCGTGGGACGGCCTCCACGCCCGTCGCCCCCGCCGTCCGGGGGACCGGTGCGGTGGGGAGAACGGGTGAGCGGGGTGCCCGAGGGCATCATCGCATGCCGCCGTCTCCGCGAGATCAACGGCTTCACAGATCCGAACATTCCCCTCCGGGGGGTGCGCGCCCGACAGGAGAGGTTCGGCACGATGCCGGCCCCGGGTAGGTGTCCCACGGACCCGGACGGCCGGTGGACGAGGAGAGGCCCTGTGGACGAGCGGACGGCGTATCGGCGCAGGTGGGGCGGGCTCACGGTGCTCATCATCTGCCTGCTGGTGATCGTGGCGGACAACACGATCCTCAACGTGGCGTTGCGCACCCTCTCCGATCCGTCGAAGGGGCTCGGCGCGAGCCAGGCGCAGTTGGCGTGGGCGATCAACGCCTACACCCTGGTGTTCGCGGGGCTGCTGTTCACCTTCGGCATCCTCGGTGACCGCTGGGGCAGGCGACGCATGCTGGTGTCCGGACTGATCGTGTTCGGTACGGCCTCGACCCTGACCGCCTACTCGCAGACACCGGAACAGCTCATCGCGGCGCGGGCGGCGATGGGGTTCGGCGCCGCCATGGTCATGCCGCAGACCCTGTCGGTGATCAGGAACCTGTTCCCGGAGGAGGAACGGGGACGGGCGATCGGCCTGTGGGCCGGGGCGGTCGGCCTGGCGCTGGCGATCGGACCGTCCGCCGGCGGGCTGCTGCTGGAGAACTTCTGGTGGGGCTCGATCTTCCTGATCAACGTGCCGTTCGTCCTGATCGGCCTGTCGCTGATGTTCTTCCTCGTCCCCGAGTCCAGGAACGAGAACCCCGGCCGTCTCGACCTGCTGGGGGTGGCGCTGTCGATCCCCGGTCTGGTGCTGCTGATCTACGGGGTGATCACCGCGGGGGAGCGGGCCTCCCTGTTCGACGTGGACGTGTACGGCGCTCTGCTCCTCGGGGTGGGTGTGCTCGTCCTGTTCCTGGTGCACGAGGCACGGACCCCGAACCCCTCGCTGGACGTGCGCTTCTTCCGCGACCCCGGGTTCAGCGTGTCCATCGCCGTGATCATGGTGCTGTTCTTCAGCATGGCCGGGATCATCTTCTTCCTGAGCTTCTACTGGCAGAGCGTGCGCGAGTTCAGCCCGCTCGTCGCGGGGCTGCTGATCCTCCCCTCGGCCCTGGGCCAGATGATCTTCGCCCCGCTCAGCCCGACCCTGGTGCGGCTGGTGGGCCGACGCAACCTGGCGCTCGTGGGCGTGGCCGTCGTGTGCTGCTGTTTCGCGTTCTACACCCAGCTCCAGGAGACCACCCCGGTCGCCCTGATCGTCGTGTTCTTCTTCCTCCAGAACTCCGCGATGGCGGTGGTCCTCACCCCGGCCACGGACACGATCATGGCCTCGGTCCCGCCGGGCAAGGCGGGTTCCGCGTCGGCGGTGCAGAACACGGTGCGTCAGGTCTCCACCGCCATGGGGGTCGCGGTCCTGGGCGCGGTGATCTCCTTCCACTACCGGCCGGCGATCGAGCCCACGCTGACGAGGGTGACCGAGGAGACGCACCGTCACCCCGACCCCTCGGTGGGGGAGTCGATCGAGTCCACGGTGGCGTTCGCCAAGACGTTGGGCGCGAGCGGGGACGCGTTGATCGCCCCCGCCAAGACGGCCTTCCTGGCGGGCCTGCACATGGCGGCGACGGTCTCCCTGGTGACCGGTCTGCTGGGGCTGCTGATGGTGTGGATCTGGATGCCGCGCGGGACACCGGCCGCTCGAGGGCGAGAGGGCTCGGGTCGACGGGAAAGGGCCTCGAGCGAAGAGGGGGAGTCGAGGGGCGAGGGCTAGGGAACGAGAGCGGAGCGATTCACAAGAGCACGACCTAGCATGGGCGTATGCGTCTGACCGCCTTCACCGACGTCTCCCTGCGCCTGGTCATGCGACTGGCGGTGGCGAAGGAGGGCGAACTCCTCACCACCCGGGCCGCCGCGGGCATGCTCGTCGTGCCCTATTCGCACATGGCCAAGGCGGTGGCGCGGCTGTCGGAGCTGGGGCTGGTCGAGGCGCGGCGCGGACGCGGTGGCGGCCTCACCCTGACCGAGGCGGGGCGGCGGTCCTCGGTGGGGGCGATCGTGCGCGAGCTGGAGGGCGCCGGGGACCTGGCCGGGTGCGAGGACGATCCGCCCTGCCCGTTGCGCTCGGCCTGCCGGTTGCGCGGAGCGCTGTCCCGGGCGCGTGAGGCCTTCTACGCCTCCCTGGACGAGGTGACGGTGGAGTCCCTGGTGTCCCCGCCCACACAGCAGACCCTGATGGTGCTCCGGTCGGACGGATCACCGGCCGTAGAGCCTTCCTGACCTGGTCGTATCTCTTATTCCACCCCGCCGAGGGGTCCACGGGACGCGGGTTTAATATGCATTTCAGATACCAATTATCTCTGCCGGGAACACCCGTCCCGGTCTAGGAGGAAGCGTGCTCTCCACCGAGTCCGCGGCCACGATCCGCGCCACCATCCCCGTCGTCGCCCAGGAACTGGACGCGATCACCTCCCGCTTCTACGACACGATGCTCGGCGACCGCCCCGAGCTCCTCGACGGCCTCTTCAACCGGGGCAACCAGGCGAGCGGTGAGCAGCGTCGGGCCCTGGCCGGGTCCATCGCGGCCTTCGCCACCGCCCTGATCGACCACCCCGACGAACGCCCGGACGCCCTCCTGTCCCGTATCGCGCACAAGCACGTCTCCCTCGGAGTGACCGAGGACCAGTACGTGGTCGTGCACAAGTACCTCTTCGAAGCGATCGCCCACACCCTCGGCGAGGCCGCCACCCCCGACGTCGTCGCCGCGTGGGACGAGGTCTACTGGCTCATGGCCGGGGCCCTCATCGCCCTGGAAGCGCGCCTGTACGCCGAATCCGGGCACACCGGTCGCGACGTATGGCGCCCCTGGACGGTGACCGAACGCCGCGAACAGACCCCCGACGCGGTCTCCCTCACCCTGGTGCCGGGGGACGACGGACCCGCCCCCGACCTCCTGACCGGCCAGTACGTCAGCGTGCGGGCGCTCATGCCCGACGGCGTCCACCAGGCCCGCCAGTACTCCGTCTCCGGATGGAACGGGGAGCGCCGCCGGATCACCGTCAAGCGTCTGCGCGCCGGGGAACGGAGCCCCTCCGGCGAGGTCTCCACCCTGCTGCACGCCACCGCCGCCCCCGGCGACACCCTCATGGTCTCCGCGCCGGCGGGCGACGTCACCCCGGCCGACGGAGATCACCCACTGGTGCTGATCTCCGCCGGGATCGGCTGCACCCCCATGGTGGCGATCCTGAACCACCTGGCCGAACGGGGCGCCGAGCGCCGCGTCGTGGTCCTGCACGCCGACCGCTCACCCCTCGACCACGCCCACCGTGAGGAGATCGCCGAGCTGATCGACCGTCTGCCCGGGGCCGAGGGGCACACCTGGTACGAACGGGACCACGGGGACGCGGGTGTCGACGGCATCGAGGTCCGCCCCGGAACCCTCGACCTGGACCCGATCGAGATCCCCGAGACGGCCGAGGTCTACATGTGCGGCCCACTGCCGTTCATGCGCGAGGTCCGGGCGGGCCTGCTCCGGGGAGGCCTCCCCGCCCGTCGGGTCCACTACGAGGTCTTCGGCCCCGACCTCTGGCTCGGCGAGGGGTGAGCGCGGGGGCGGCCCCGCTGCGGGGCCGCCCGATCCGTCGCCTCCGGGAATGGCCGACTTCGGCCGGGGAACGGTACGGAACCGAGCCCCGACACTCGACCGGGCGCTCCCCGTTCCGGGCATACTGACCTCTATGTCCCCCTCCGAGAGCTCGGTCTTCGTGGGCCGCGCACGCCACCTGGACCATCTCCTCACCGACGCCCGGCGGGCCCTGTCGGGGGAGACCCGGACGACCCTGCTGTGCGGCGACGCCGGAATCGGCAAGTCACGGCTGCTCACCGAGTACCTGGAGCGCACCCCCGTGGAGCGGACCGCTCTGGGGGCCTGCCTGGAGCTGGGGACGGAGGGCATCGCCTACGCCCCCTTCACCGCCCTGGTCCGCGCCCTGTCACGCGGTGGCGAACGGCCCTTCGACGACGTGGGGCTGGCCGGTCTGCTCCCGGGTGAGGCCGGGGGAGACGGTCTCCCCTCGACGGACGACAACGGGCGGGCCCGGCTGTTCGAGGCGGTGCTGACCCTCCTGGAGGAGCGTGCCCGCCCCGGCGGACTCGGTCTGGTGGTGGAGGACCTGCACTGGTCCGACGCCTCCACCCGCGACCTGCTGGTCTTCCTGCTGCGCAACCTGCACACCGTTCCGGTCCACCTCGTGATCTCGGTGCGCGTCGACGACCTGCACCGCACCCATCCGCTACGGCCCCTCCTGCCCGAGCTGGAACGGCTGCCCCGAGTGTCCCGACTGGACCTGGGCCCGCTCTCCCGGGAGGAGGTCGCGGAACAGGCCGCCGCGCTGGGCGGATCCCCGCTCAGCGGCACCGACCTGGACCTGATCCACGAGCGCAGCGGCGGCAACCCCCTGTTCGTCGAGTCCTTCGTGGGCGTCGCCGACGGGGCCGGGGTCCCCGACGGGCCGCGCGAACTCCTCATGCGCCGGGTCGAGCCCCTTCCCGACACCACCCGCGAGGTCCTGGGGCTGGCCTCGGTCGCCGGAGACCGGGTCGACCACGCCCTTCTCTCGGCGGTGGCCGAACGCTCCGGGATCGGCGAGGACGAGCTGGACGAGGCCCTGCGTCCGGCGGTCGACGCCCGGGTGCTCACCGCGACCGACACCGGCTACGTGTTCCGGCACGCCCTGCTGGCGGAGGCGGTCGAGAGCGATCTGCTGCCCGGACGGCGGATCCGCGCGCACCGCCGCTACGCCGAGGCACTGGAGGCGGGGGTCCCCGGGCTGTCCGGCGCCACGACCGCCTTCCACCTGGCCCACCACGCCTACGCGGCGCACGACCATCCACGCGCCCTCGTCGCCTCCTGGGAGGCGGCCGAACGGGCGCTCGTCTCGGCGGCCCACCCCGAACACCTCGATCTGCTCGAACGGGTCCTGGAACTGTGGGAATCGGTGCCCGACGCCGCCGAACGGCTCTCCCTGCCCCGCAGCGGGGTCCTGCTGCGGGGCTGCCTGGCCGCGCAGGTCACCGGTGACCTGCGCCGCGCCGTCGACCACGCCACCGAGGGGCTCGCCGACCTCGACCCGGAGACCGACCTCGAGACGTCCGCCCGTCTGCTGGTGGCGCGGGCCCGCGCCTACAAGGACCTGGGCCGTACCGCGGCCCTGGACGACCTGCGGGCCGCCGCCCGGCTCCTGCCGGAGGGCCACGTCGAACAGGCCGCCATCACCGCCGCCACCGCCTCGGTGCTGATGCTCCAGGGGTTCGAGACGGAGGCGGAGGAGTCCGCGCGGTCCGCCGTCCGCCTGGCCCGGTCGGTCGGCGATCGGGCGAGCGAGGCCGACGCCCTCGTCACCCTGGGCACCCTGCTGGAGGCGGTCGACTCGAACGAGCCGGAGGAGTTGCTCCGTGAGGGGATCGGGATCGCCCGGGAGACGGGCGAGGTCCAGGTGGAGCTGCGCGGACTCAACAACCTGGCGAGCAACATGCATCGGCGTCTGGAGATCGAGCGCGGCCTGGAACTGTCGTGGGAGATCCTGGAGCGCTGCGCCGATCTCGGGATCCTGCGCAGTCAGGGCGGCGGTTACGCCAACGGGGTCGCCCTCTACCTGATCTCCCTGGGCCGGGTCGAGGAGGCCGAGCGGGTGTTGGCCGACCATCCCGCCGATGAGGACCTCATCGCCGCCCGCCGACAGGGGCTCATGATCCGGATCCACATGGCGCGGGGCGATTGGGAGGGCGTCGAGAGGGCCTTGGCCACGTTCGTCCGTCTGCTGCCCCGCGACCGCAGTTCGGCGATGGAGTACCTCACCCACTACCACGGCCGGATGCTCCTGCTGGTGAACGGCCCGGAGCCCCGACCGGCCGAGGCCGCGCGCCTGTCCTTCGAGGGTGAGGAGGACATCGGGCTCATCGGCAACACCCGCCACGCCTACCACGACCTGTTCGTATGGGCCGAACTGGTCGACCTCCTGCGGAACCGCGCCGACCCCGGGGACACCGAGCTCGCGGAGAGGCTGGCCGGGTTGTTGCTGGAGGTGTTGGAACGCGAGGACCGACCGACCACGCCGGCGGCCCGGCTCGGACGGCACCTGGCCCTCGGATGGTTGGAGACCGACCCGGCCACGGCGCTCGAACACTGGGAACGGGCCCTGCCCCTGGCGGAGCGGGCCGACGTCATCACCCGGATGGACGCCTGGTCAGGGGCCTTCCGCGATCTGCTCGCCCTGGGACGGAGGGACCGGGCGCGGGAGATGCTGGAGCGCGTCGAGGGACTGCACGGGCGCACCGGGCTCGGTCTTCCCGGGCGGATCGAGCGGATGCGGGCCGCCCTGACCGCCTCCGCTCCGGAACGCGCGGTTCCGCCGGCCGGGTTGACGTCGCGTGAGGTGGAGGTGCTGGTGGAGGTGGCCCGGGGGCTGAGCAACCGTGAGGTGGGGGAGGCGTTGTTCATCTCGCCCAAGACGGTGAGCGTGCACGTCACGAACCTGATGGCCAAGTTGGGCGTGGACAACCGGACGGCGGCGGCCGCCAAGGCCCGCGAACTCGGGCTCGGGTGAACACGGCCGAGGCCCCGCCGAACGGGTTCGACGGGGCCTCGAAGACCGACCTCAGAGGGTGGGCAGGTAGCGCTGTAGCTCGTAGGGCGTCACCTGGCGGCGGTAGGAGTTCCACTCCGCCTTCTTGTTACGCAGGAAGAAGTCGAACACGTGCTCGCCGAGGGTCTCGGCCACCAGCTCGCTGTTCTCCATCAGACGCAGTGCCTCGTCCAGGCTCTGCGGGAGCGGCCTGATCCCCAGCGCCCTGCGCTCGGCGTCGGTCAACGCCCACACGTCGTCCTCGGCGCCCGGGGGCAGCTCGTACCCCTCCTCGATGCCCTTCAGCCCGGCGGCCAGGATCACCGAGTAGGCCAGGTAGGGGTTGGTGGCGCTGTCCAGCGAACGGATCTCGATCCGGCTGGAGTTGGACTTGCCCGGCTTGTACATGGGCACCCGGACCAGGGCGGACCGGTTGTTGTGACCCCAGCAGATGTAGGCGGGCGCCTCGCCGCCCATGCCGGCGGAGGCCGCCGGGTCGTCCCACAGCCGCTTGTAGGAGTTCACCCACTGGTTGGTGACGGCGGCGATCTCGTCGGCGTGTCGCAGCAGTCCGGCTATGAACCCGCGCCCCACCTTGGAGAGCTGGTACTCGGCGCCGGGCTCGTAGAAGGCGTTGCGGTCGCCTTCGAACAGGGACAGGTGGGTGTGCATGCCCGAGCCGGGGTACTCGGTGAAGGGCTTGGGCATGAAGGTCGCGTACACGCCCTGCTCCATCGCGACCTCCTTCATGACCAGTCGGAAGGTCATGATGTTGTCGGCGGTGGTCAGCGCGTCGGCGTAGCGCAGGTCGATCTCCTGCTGGCCGGGGCCGCCCTCGTGGTGGCTGAACTCCACCGAGATGCCCATGGCCTCCAGCATGTTGATCGCGTTGCGACGGAAGTCGTGGGCGCTGTTGTGCGGTGTGTGGTCGAAGTAGCCGCCCGAGTCGTTCGGTTCGGGGAACTCTCCGTGCTCGGGGAACTTCTTGAGCAGGTAGAACTCGATCTCGGGGTGCGTGTAGAAGGTGAAGCCCAGATCGGAGGCCTTGCCGAGCTGACGCTTGAGCACGTGGCGCGGGTCGGCCGGCGAGGGCGAACCGTCGGGCATGAGGATGTCGCAGTACATGCGAGCGGTGCCGTGCGGTTCGTTGCGCCAGGGGAGCACCTGGAAGGTGCCGGGGTCGGGCTGGGCGAGCATGTCGGCCTCGTAGACCCGGGCGAACCCCTCGATCGCGGACCCGTCGAAACCGATGCCCTCGGAGAAGGCGGCCTCCAGTTCGGCCGGTGCCACCGCCACGGACTTGAGGTACCCGAGCACGTCGGTGAACCACAGCCGCACGAACCGGATGTCGCGCTCCTCCAGCGTGCGGAGCACGAATTCCTGCTGTCGATTCACGATCAACCTTCCTCGATGCCGGTCGGCCCCGGTTCCGGTCCGTCGACCTTGGAGCCCTACCGGACACGTCGTCCGGAACCAGTCTGCCGTGCGGATGTTTCCGGGGTGTTTCCCGAGCGTCCTGCCCGGTCCGTCCCCCCGCACACGCATTATGACCGTTGATCGAGGGCTCGCGGACCACACCGTGCCGAGGGCGTCCTCGGGGGCGGTGCGCGGTCCGCGAGCCGGTGGGGCGGGGCCGCGCCGCTCAAGGCGCTTCGGGTGTGATCCGGCGGAAGAGGGTGTAGTCGGCCCCGCCCTCGAAGGTGTGGCTCTCGACCCGTGCGAAGCGCGCGGGGTCGAAGGCGGCGCCCTCGAAGAGGGGGCGCCCGTGACCCGCGACGACGGGGTAGCGCTTGATCATGAGTTCGTCGATCTCGGGCAGGAGGGTGCCGGCGATGCGGGGGCCGCCGACGACGCAGATGCCCAGGGGGCCGTCCTCTCGCTTGAGTTCGCGAACGGTCTCCAGGGGGTCGCCGGCCACGATGGTGACGTTGGGATCGATGTCGGTGGGCAGGGAACGGGAGAAGACGTATTCGCGCATGTGGTTGTAGGGGCTGGTGATGCCTTCGTCGAGGGCGATCCGATAGGAGCCGCGGCCCTGGAGCATGGTGTCGAAGTGCTTGTTGGGCACGTCCAGACCGAGGTGGACGCGTGCGGCGGTGGGCAGGAGTTCGGGGTACTCCTCGACGTGGAAACGTCCGTTGTCCCCGAGGTCGCCGCCGGGGTCGGGCGCCTCGTAGAAGTCGTAGGAGCCGTCGGGCCCGCAGGCGTAGCCGTCGATCGAGACCGCGACGAAGTAGGTGAGGGTTCGCATACATCTCCTTGAGAGAAAGGGGTACTTCCGCGGCCGGTTGACCACTATGGTTGAAGTACTACGGATAAAGTACTCCATGCATAGTGGTTTGGCAACGGAAAAGACCCGAGGAGAGGAAGAACCATGGTCAGGAACCCGGAACGACGCGCCGCGCTGCTGGACGCCGCCATCGCGGCCCTCGCGGAGGAGGGCGCCCGAGGACTCACCTTCCGTGCGGTCGACACCAGGGCGGGGGTGCCCGCGGGCACCGCCTCCAACTACTTCGCCGACCGCGACGACCTGCTCGCCCAGACGAGCGTGCGCACCTACGAACGCTTCATGCCCGGACAGGCCGAGTGGGACGACGTGCTGGTCGGCCCCCGGGACCGCGCCAAGCTCGTCGAGGTCATGCGCGCCACGATCACGCGCATGGTCTCGGACCCCGAGGTCTACCTCGCCACCCTGGAACTCCAGTTGGAGGCCACCCGCCGCCCCGATCTGCGCCGTGACCTCACCGCGCGGGTCCGCGCCGACCTGGACGCCAACATCGCCTTCCACGAGGAATCGAGGATGCCGGGCGGCCGCGACACCGTCCTGATCCTCTACCTGGCCCTGAACTGGATGGTCACCGAACACCTCACCCTGCCGGGGGTGCTGGCGCCCGAGGGCGACCTGGACACCCTGGTCGCCCGGGTCGTGGAGGGGATCGTCCTGGACGCCCCGTCCTCCGACGGCGACGGCGCCGGGTGAGTCAGGCCACCCCGAGCCTTCGGGCGTGGGCTCCGGCGGTGGCGCGGTTGGGGACGTCGAGTTTGGCGAGGATGTTGGAGACGTGGACGCTGGCGGTCTTGGGCGAGATGAACAGGGCCTCGGCGATCCGGGCGTTGGTGGCGCCCTCCGCGAGCAGCCGGAGCACCTCCGTCTCACGGGCGGTCAACCCCGCCGGCGTCCTCGGGGCCGGGGCCTCGTCCGAGACCCCGACCCCGAGCCTGCGCGCCAACCCCTCGGCGGAGGCCGCCAAGGGGGACGCCCCGCACTCGACGGCCGTCGCGTACACCTGACGCACCCGGCACATCGCCAGATCACGATCGCGGGCGGCGCCGACCTCGGCCTCGCGCAACCGGGCCCGGGCCAGGTACAGCGGCATGGGAAGCGGCTCCCACGCCTTCACGGCGCCCTTCCACAGCGGACCCGCGTCATCGCCCACGGTCTCCGTGACCAGGGCGGCGATCGAGGCGGAATAGGCGGGCATGATCGAACCGACCACGTCCGTCCGTTCCGCCACCCGCAGTACCCGCTCGGCCACCTTCGGATCGTCGCCCTGGCGCGCGGCCTCGGCCATCGCCTCCAGCAACGGCCAGGTGTAGCCGGGGAACCTCTCCAGGGCCGTCCGGTCCAGGAGCGTCCGGGACAGGTCCAGCGCCTCCTCTGGATCGCCCTCGGCCAGGGAGGTGTCCACCGCGGCCAGGGCGTGCAGCTGAAGGACGTTCATCCGATGGGCGTTCAGTATGCTCCGATCTCCCTTGGGCCCCGTGGCCCGACGGGCCGCCTCCAGGTCGCCCTGGGCCGCCGCGGCGCGGGCCTGGACCGTCAGGACGCAGTGCACCCGGACCCGCTCGGTCGCGGCGGTCACCGTGTGGTCGGACAGCTCCCGGGCCTCGCCCAGACGCCCCATCTCGAAGAGGATCTCCGCCACGTTCTGGTGGTTGAAGGCCCGGTGCACCGACGCCCAGCCCAGCCGATCGTGTCGGGCCAGGGAGCTCCGCAGGACCTCCATCCCCTCCTCGTGCCGGCCCAGTTCTCGGAGATGGTGGCCGAGGTTGCCCGCGCCGCGCGCTTCGAGTATCGGGTCGGTCAGCTCCACCGCGCGCAGGGTGCCCCGCTCCATGAGCGGGCGGCCCCCTTCGACGTCGCCCTCCTCCATGAGCAGACCGCCCAGGACGATCAGGGCGTCGACCTCTCCCCGGGGATCGGCGGTCTCCTCCCGGGTGGCCACATCTATGGCACGCTCGGCCAGCGCGCGGGGGCCGAGCCCGGCCCTGAGCAGTCGGGTCAGCAGCCGTTGGTCGGGGGTCTCCTCGCGGTCGGCCCGTGCCAGACGGCTCTCTTTGGCGAGAGCGGCCAACAGCCGCGCGTACCCCGGCATATGCGGCGGATGCATCTCCAGGGCGCGCACCAGGTCCGGCAGCCCACCGTCCCGCACCCCCTGGGACAGGGCCTGGCCGCGTTCGCGGAGCAGGACCGCCCTGAGCATGCGGGTCTCATCGTCCTCGGGTTCCTCGGGCAGTTCGGCCAGGGCCGTGTCCAAGAGCTCCAGGGCCCGCTTCGGGCGTCCCGAGTCCAACGCGGCGCCCGCGGCCCGGTCCACGACCTGGGCACGGGAGCGGTTCTGGACCCGTTCCCGCGCGTCGGGCACCCGGTCCCACAGGTCCAGGACCCGTTCCACCATGGCCAGCTCCTCGTCGAAGGCCAGGGCCTCCCCGGCCCGGACCGCCGCCCACCAGGCGGCCTGGAGCGCTCGCGGCAGGTCGTGGGCGGCCTGGTAGTGGTGCGCCTGCTCGGCGGCGCGGCGCTCCGAGGGGACCGTGTCGGGATACTCGTCGATCAGTTGGGCGAACCGCAGGTGGAGGCGGGCGTGCGGCCCGGGGAGGATCTCCCCGTGGACGGCGTCGCGCAGCAGGGCGTGCCGGAACCGGTAGTCGGTCCGCCCCGCGCGCAGCACGTTCGCGTCGACCAGGACGCGCAGAGCCGCCTCCAGTTCCCGTTCGGGGAGACCGACGGCGTGGTAGAGCGTCTCGTGTTCGACACCGCCGCCGATGGCCCCCGCCGCGACCGCGTGCAGGACGCTCCAGGCCGTCTCGTCGAACCGGTGGAGCGGTTCCAGGAGCAGGTCGCGGAAGTGGTCCGGCAGGTCGGGGTCCTCTTCGGTCGGGCAGGTCTCGGCCGAGGCCAGGGCCTCCACGTACAGGGGGACCCCTTCGCTGCGCCGGTAGAGGGAGTCGATCTGGGAGGGGGTGAGATCGTCGCCCCGGATCGCCCGGGCCTGGGCGGCCACCTCCTCCCGGGTGAGCGGTTCCAGATGGATCCGTCCGACCCCGGGCAGGCGTTCGAGCGCGGGCAGGAGACGGCGCAGCGGGTGGGAACGGTGCAGATCGTCGCTGCGGTAGGTGCCGATGATCTGTACGCCGGGGCGGTCCAGGTTGCGGACGAGGAAGACCAGGAGGTCGCGGGTGGCCCCGTCGGCCCAGTGCAGGTCCTCCAACACGATGGTGACGCCCTCTTCCCCGCCGAGACCGCCGAACAGGCGCAACAGCTGTTCGAAGAGGATGCCCCGGTTCTCCCGTCGGTCCCGCGGCGCCTCGCCCAGTTCGGGCAGGAGCCGCGCGAACTCGCCGATCCCTCCCGGGGCCGCGGTCTCGAAGACCTCTCGGCCGAGGTCGCGCAGGACCTGGCGGAGCACCGCGGTGAAGGGGGCGTAGGACAGTCCGTCCTCGCCCAGTTGCAGGCAGGCTCCGACGAACACGGCGCCCCGGGTCCGGGTCTCGACGAACTCGGAGACCAGACGGCTCTTGCCGACCCCGGCCTCGCCGCCGACCAGCAGCGTCTCGGAGCCGCCGGAGCGGGCCCGTTCGGCCTGGTCGGCGAGGAGACGGAGCTGGTCCCGGCGGCCGACGAAGACAGGGCTGATGTCGGAGATAAGGGGCATGGCGCCCATTATGCTCTCCGGGTCCGTCGTTCCGGGCGACGGCGGTCACGCCTCTCCTGCTCACGCAGTCGACGGGCGCGCCGCGCGAGTTCGGCCTGGCGGAGACGCTCGTCGCGCAGGGCGTGGGCGTTGGCGGAACGAAGGTCGTCATAGGTCATGGGGTCCCCCTCGGATGTCGCGGGATCGGTGCTCTTCCGACCCGCTCACGACGATGCCGCTGAGAACCCCGGGGCCACATGGGGAGAAATACCGCTTTCCGCGGGCGCGATCCGTGAGCCGGGCGCCCCCGTCTAAGACCTCCGTGAGATCTCCTAAGACACCCCGAGCCCCCGGGTCCACCCATCATGCAGAGGCATAACAGGTGGCCTTTCCTGATATGAGGGGCATGTCGGCCATTATGACCCCCGTTTTCACGGTGAGTGGTCGGCCACCAGGGGGCCCGGTCCATCGAGATAGAGGTGCGGGGCGTGTCACCACCCCCTGGAACGGCGTGACCCGTAGTTGTCTGTTGGTGTCACAGCGTGGATACCAGAGAGGTACGGGATGACGCCGGACGGTTTCGGGAACGGTGGCGGGCGCGTCGACGCGCGGGGATCGGGGCGCGCGAGGGCGAGCGCGGTCCTGGGGGTGGCGGCCGTCCTTCTGCTGTCGTCCGCCCCGGTGGCGGCGGACGGCGAGGGGGGCTCCTCGGAGGCGACGCCCTCGGAGTCCGGTGCCGAGGCGACGAGCGTGGCCCTGTCCGGGGACGCTCCCTCGCCGATGCCCGGCGAGGAGTTCGTCTACCGGGCGACGGTGACCAACGACGGGGCCGAACGCGCCGAGGGGGCCCTCCTGGCCCAGCACGTTCCCGCCCCGCTGGAGGTGGTGGAGGTCGGCCAGGACGGTGTATTGGAGGAGGGGGTCGCCAACTGGCGGATCGACCTTCCCGCGGGGGAGGAGGCCGTGCGCACCGTGCGGGTCCGGGTCTCCGAGACGGCGCCGGCCGACGCCAGGGCGGTGAGCACGGCCTGTCTGCTGTTGGACCGGGACGAGGAACCGACGGCCTGCGCGAGCGAGACGCTCCTGATCGCGGAGCCGACGATGTTCTCCCGGGTGGGCGACGTGTTCGACCGGGACACGATGATCCGCGCGATGGGCGCGGGCGCGTTGATGTTGCTGGCGTGGATGTTCTGGCGCCAGTGGGGCCCCGCCGCCCGCCGCGCCTGAACGGGTGTCCGATTCGTTACGTCATGGGGGACGCTGTGGCGGACGTGAAAACTACAACGCGTAGTAGTGTGTCGGCATGGACATTCTCTACTCGGTGCTCGTCTTCCTGCACATGATCGGCCTGGCCGGCATCATCGCCGGTTTCCTGATGCAGTTGATGACCGACAACGTCAAGGCCACCAAGGTCATGCTGCACAGCTCCCTGCTCCAGTTCGTCACCGGCCTGCTGCTGGTCGGCGTCGCCGAGATGGGCGACGTGGCGGAGATGAACCACATCAAGATCGGGGTCAAGCTGGTCGTCGCCCTGACGGTCGTCGTGATCGCCGTGCTCAACCAGCGCAAGCCCGCGAAGAACCTGGCGATCACCGCCGGGGCGCTCGCCGTCCTGAACATCGCCGTGGCGGTCTTCTGGTAGGAGCCGAGGGCACCGGTAGTGTCCTGGCCGGATCTTCGCCGGGGGCGGGTCGGATTCCGACCCGCCCCCGGCTTTTTCGTGCCTTCGCGCCGGCTCCTTTTGCTGACATCTTGCGGAAAACTTGCGTGTGTTTTCGTTGAGGTCATCGGTATCGCGCGGATGAAGGGGAGGTGAAGGGCGGTTCCCAGGGGGAGATCTCCGTGTTACCTTCGTCACGCTCACGCAAACTCTTGCAAGTACTGCAAGAGAACGACGGTGGGGTGGTGTGTCCCCACCGCGGAACCCCCAAGGAGCGCACATGAGAACACCCCGGCTCGGCGCCCTGGCCGCGGCCGTGTTGTTGGGAACCGGCCTGCTGACGGCCCCCGCCACGGCCGCCGCCGACGCGGCACCGCCCTCCCCGACCCCCGCCGCGGCCCAGGAGGCCGGCGACACCATCGTCCACCTCTTCCAATGGAACTGGGACTCGGTCGCCGCGGAGTGCGTCGACTTCCTCGGTCCGCGGGGCTACGGAGGCGTCCAGGTCTCCCCGCCCCAGGAACACGTGGTCGTCCCGACCGCTGAAGGCGGGAACCACCCCTGGTGGCAGGACTACCAGCCGGTGTCCTACCGCATCGACAACACCCGGCGCGGCACCGCCGAGGAGTTCCGGAACATGGTCGAGACCTGTGCCGACCAGGGTGTCCGGATCTACGTCGACGCCGTCATCAACCACATGACCGGCCCCCGCGAGAACGAGGGCCCCGGCAGCGCCGGAACCGACTGGGAACTGTACGAATACCCCGACCTGTTCGGCGACGGCGAGGCCTCCTACACCTACGAGGACTTCGGCCCCTGCTACGAGACGATCGAGAACTGGCAGGACAAGGAGGAGGTGCAGAACTGTCAGCTCCTCGGACTCGCCGACCTGAACACCGGTGACCCTGAGGTCCGGGCACAGATCGTCCGCTACCTCAACGGGCTGGTCGCCCTGGGGGTCGGCGGCTTCCGCGTGGACGCCTCCAAGCACGTCCCCGAGGACGACATGGGCGCGATCATCGGCGCCTTGGACGAGGTCCCCGGCTTCGGCGGCGCCCCGCGCGTCTACCACGAGGTCTACGGCGACCAGACGATCCCCTACACCGCGTACACGCCCTACGGTCAGGTCACCAACTTCGATCACCAGCGCAATCTCGCGTCGTCCTTCGCCGACGGGAACATCGCCGACCTGACCTCGATGCCCGACTTCGGCGGTCTCACCGGTGACGAGTCGGTGGTCTTCGTCGACAACCACGACACCCAGCGCTACGAGCCGACCCTCACCTACCTCGATGGCGACCGCTACCACCTGGCCACCGCCTTCATGCTCGCCCACCCCTACGGAACGCCCGTGGTGATGTCGAGCTACGACTTCCGGGGCAACGTGAGCGAGGGGCCGCCCAGCGTCGGCGAGGTCGACGGCAACCCGGCCGGATGGATCACCGCCGACAGCGACTGCTCGGGGAGCGACTGGGTCTGCGAGCACCGGAACGAGACCGTCGCCGGCATGGTCTCCTTCCGTAACGCGGTGGAGGGCACCGACCTGACCGAGCGCCTGCGCGACGGGTCGGCGCGCGTGGCCTTCGACCGGGGCGAGACCGGTTTCGCGGCCTTCAACGCCTCCGGTCAGGCCTGGTCGCTGAGCGCCCCGACCTCCCTGCCCGACGGCGCCTACGACAACGCCGCCGGCCCGGGCACCGCCACGGTCGCCGACGGCCGGGTCACCGCCACCGTTCCCGCCGAGGGCGCCCTGGCCCTGCACGTGGGCGGCGAGTGCGAGGAAGGGTGCGACGGCGGGGGAGAGGGGCCCGGCGAGCCGGGGACCCTGACCGCGACCGTCGAGACCCGTCCCGGTCAGGAGGTCCACGTGGTCGGTTCGACCCCCGAACTCGGCTCCTGGGAGCCCGCGAACGGGGTGCGCCTGAGCACGGACGCCGACACCTATCCCGAGTGGCGGGGGAACGTCGACATCGCCCCCGACGCCGAGTGGAAACTCGTCCGTGTGGACACCGACGGCACCGCCGACTGGGAGCCCGGTGACAACCGGGTCGGCCCCGCCTCCGCGGTCACCTGGGGTCGCGGCTGATCCACGCCCCCTCAGCGCCCTCGATTCTCGTGGTCGGGGGCGCCTCCGCGTTCCTCGGAGGCGTCGGCGAGCGGGGGCGGGCACGGCTCCCCGGGGTCGACGGTCAGCTCGTAGTGCCACATCTCGTTGGCGTAGGTCTGACAGAGCCCGTACTCGTACCCGAAGCGGGAGAACCAGTCCGCCGCGTTCGTGTACCCGATGTCCACGGCGTCCCCGTGGACGTGGGAGGAGGCGTCGGGAGCGGCCACCCACCGGCGAGCCTCCTCCTCGTCCCCGTGTTCGCGCAGCGCCTCCTCCCACAGGTGTTCCTGGTAGCGCTCGCTCCGCCAGCCCCCGGTGACGATCACCACGTCGACCCCGGAGTCCAGGGCGTCCGCCGCGGCCTCTCGCACCGCGGCCAGCAGCCTCGGATCCAGTCCGGTCAACGCGGGGACGTCGGCGTCGACCTCCAGCCCCTCGCCGACCGGAACGTACCCGTCGGCCTCGGTCGGTTCGTCGGATCCGCCCACCGGTCCCGGCAGCACCAGCAGGGCACCGCCGCCCTCGACGCCCTCCGGCGGGGCCGCGCAGCCTCCGGCCGCCAACACGGCCGCCAGGGCCGCGATCATCGTCCGACGGTGTACCGCACCCACGGGTCTCCCCCTTCGTTCGGAGCCGGGCCGGTGCCCGACGTGCGGGGCCAGACCATCAAGAGGGGCGTTGCGTCCGTGTCGAGTGATCGCGCAACACTTCCGCAACAGGGTGCGTCCCTAGACTCGGGACCGGGCGGCCGGGGAGGCCGCCGACGAGGGAGGACACGGCATGCGCGTACTGGTCGTCGAGGACGAGCCCTACATGGCCGAGGCCCTCCAGGCGGGTCTGCGCCAGGAGGCCATCGCCGCCGACATCGCGCTCGACGGAGACCGGGCGTTGGAGCGCGTGGCCGTCAACGACTACGACGCCGTCGTCCTGGACCGGGACATCCCCGGGACCCACGGCGACGAGGTGTGCGCCGTCCTGGTCCGCGACCATCCCGGAACCCGGATCATCATGCTCACCGCCGCGGGCCGGCTGCGGGACAAGGTCGACGGTTTCTCGCTGGGGGCCGACGACTACCTCACCAAGCCGTTCGCCCTGGAGGAACTGGTGATGCGTCTGCGCGCCCTGGCCCGCCGCCCGGCCACCGCCGTCGATCCGGTGCTCCATCGCGGCGACCTGCGCTTGGACCCCTACCGTAGGGAGGCCCACCGGGGCGGTCGTCCCCTGCGGCTGCCGCGCAAACAGTTCGCCGTCCTCGAACTGCTGATGCGCGCCGACGGGGCCGTGGTCACCGCCGAGACCCTGTTGGAGAAGGTGTGGGACGAGCACGCCGACCCCTTCACCACCGCGCCCCGGGTCGCGGTCTCGCACCTGCGCAGGGTGTTGGGCGACCCGGACCCGATCGTCACCGTCCCCGGTGCCGGCTACCGCCTGGTCGACCCGGAGCGGGAACGATGAGCCGGGCGCCCCGGCGTCCGGGGCTGCCGGTCAGCGCCCGTCTCCGTCTCACCCTGGGCTACGCGGCGTTCCTGGTCGTGGCGGGGGCGGCGATCCTGGTCGGCGTCTACGTCGTCGTCCGCTTCATCCCCGACTACCCGCTGACCAGCTCCGACCCCAGCCTCTCCGATGTCGGGATCACCTCCCGAGGGGAGATCCTCTCCGCCCTCGTGGACGTCTCACTGTGGGTCCTGGCCGCGCTGGCCGTCATCGGTCTCGGCGGTGGCTGGCTTCTGGCCGGCTGGGTGCTGCGGCCACTACGCCGCATCGACGCCGCGGTCCGCGCCGTCGCCGCCGGCGGCCTGGACCACCGGATCCGCCTGGAAGGGCCCGACGACGAGTTCCGTCGGCTGGCGGACGCCTTCGACCACATGCTCGACCGTCTCCAGGACGCCTTCGCCGTCCAGGAGAGGTTCGCCGCCAACGCCTCGCACGAACTGCGCACCCCGCTGGCGATCACCGCCACCATGCTCGACGTGGCCCGCAGAGAGCCCGGCCACGACCCCGCCCTGATCGAGCGCCTGTCCAGGGTCAACGCCCGAGCGGTCGACCTCACCGAGGCGCTGCTGCGGCTGGCCGACGTCGACGCCGTCACCGCCGCGGCCCGCCCCTTGGACCTGGCCGATCCCGTCGGTCGGGCCGTCGAGGAGGCAGCGGAGGAGGCCCGGCGGCGCGGCGTCGATCTGCGATCCGACCTTCGCGCCGCGCCGGTGACCGGAGACGCCGAACTGCTGCTGCGGCTGGCCGACAACCTGATCCGCAACACGCTGCGGCACAACATCGGCGAAGGATGGGCGAGGATCTCGGTCGATCGGGATCGGGACGGTTCGGCCGTGTTGCGCACCGAGAACACCGGGGCGACGCTGTCACCGGAGAGCGTCGCCCGGCTCACCGAACCCTTCCTGCGAGGAGAGGGCCGGACCCGCCGGGACGGAGAGGGACACGGTCTGGGACTGGCCCTGGTCTCCCGGGTCGTGGACGTCCACGGCGGCACCCTGACCCTGGAGGCGCGCCACGGGGGAGGACTCCTCGTCACGGTGGTCCTCCCCGCCCGCCCTCAGTCGTCGTAGAAGACCCGCTCCATCACCGCGCGGGCCCGCCGGGTGGCGCGCAGGTAGGTCTCGGTCAACTGCTCGGCGGGCCCCTCCGCCTCGACGTCGCTCTCGTCGTCGTCCGAGGAGTCGCGGTAGCCCATGGCCTCGCCCAACGCGGCCCGCACCCGCAGGTCGGAGGGGAGCGAGTCGCCGGGGCGTCCGCGTACGAGCATCACCATGCCCCGCACGCGGGAGGCCAGCCGCCAGGCCCGCTCCAGGACCACGCCGTCCTCGGCGCTCAACAGACCGTGGGCGACCGCGACCCGCAGCGTCTCCAACGTGCCGGTCGTCCGCAGGTCGGGATGCTCGTGGGCGTGACGGAGCTGGAGCGACTGCGCCACCCACTCCACGTCCGAGAGCCCGCCCCGTCCCAGCTTGGTGTGCAGGGTCGGGTCGGCCCCGCGCGGCAGCCGCTCGGCCTCCATGCGCGCCTTCAACTTGCGGATCTCCAACACCGCCGAGGTGTCGATCCCCCCGTCCGGATACCGGAGGGGATCCACCAGGGCGAGGAAGGCCGAACGCAGTCCGTGGTCGCCGGCGATCGGACGCGCCCGCAGCAGGGCCTGGCTCTCCCACACCTGGGACCAGCGCCGGTAGTAGGCGGCGTAGGAGTCCAGGGTGCGCACGACCGGCCCGCTCCGTCCCTCGGGACGCAGATCGGTGTCCAGCTTCAACGGCGGCTCGGCCTGTGGTATCTCCAGGAGCCGGGCGAGCTCTCGCACGATCGCCATCGCCTGACGGGTGGCCTCGCCGCCGTCCGCCCCGGGGAACGGGTCGTGCACGTAGATCACGTCGGCGTCGCTGGCGTAGGTCAGCTCACCGCCGCCGAACCGGCCCATGGCCACCACGCACACGCGGGTGAGCTCCTCGCCCCCGAAGTCGGCCACCACCTTCTTGTAGGCGGCGCGCAGAGCGGCGTCGATGGTCACGGCGGCGATATCGGTCAACGCCGAACCGACCTCCTCCACGGAGGAGACCCCGAGCAGGTCGGCCGAGGCCGTGCGCAGCAGTTCCCGGCGGCGCAGGGCGCGTACCGCCGACACCGCCTCCTCCGGGGTGTCGTAGCGGCGCAGCGCCGCGTCCGCCTCGGCCATCAGTGTGCGGGGCGGACGGCTCCGCAGATCGGCGTCGTCGGCCAGCGTCGCCACCGACCCGGGGGCGCGCAGCAGGAGTTCGGTCACGTAACGGCTGGTCCCCAGCAGCCACGCCATCCGCTCGGCCACCCGCACGTCGTCGCGCAGCAGCCTCAGGTACCACGGGGTGGTGCCGAGCGCCTCGCTGACCTGGCGGAACCCCAACAGGCCCGCGTCCGGATCGGGGGAGTCGGCGAACCAGCCCAACATCACGGGCAACAGGGTGCGTTGGATCGCCGCCCTTCGAGAGATCCCCGACGTCAACGACTCCAGGTGCCGCAGCGCCCCGCGCGGATCGGCGAACCCCAGGGCGCCCAGCCGGTCCTCGGCCTGTCCGGGGGAGAGCCGCGCCTCGCCCTCGGGAAGCTTGGCCACCGCGTTGAGCAGCGGCCGATAGAAGAGCTTCTCGTGCAGACGCCGCACCTCGGCCGACACCCGCTTACGGGCCTCGGTCAGCTCCCGGACCGGGTCGGCGGTGAAGCCCAGGGCCCGTCCCAGACCGCGCAGCCGGGCGGGGCCGTCCGGGCTGTCCGGATCGGGCATCAGGTGGGTCCGGCGGAGCCGCTCCAACTGCAACAGGTGTTCGGTGCGGCGCAGGAAACGGTAGGCCTCGGTGAGTCCGGCCGCGTCGCCGCGCCCCACGTAGCCGTGCTCGGACAGGGCCGTCAGCGCGCGCAGGGTGTTGCCCGAACGCAACCGCTCGTCGGTGCGTCCGTGGACCAGTTGGAGGAGCTGTACGGAGAACTCGATGTCGCGCAGGCCGCCCGGCCCCAGCTTCAGCTCCCGTTCGGCCTCGCCGGTGGGGATGTGCGCCACCACGCGGCGCCGCATCGCCTGGACGTCCTCCACGAAGCCCTTGCGCCCGGAGGACTCCCACACCATGGGGGAGATCGCCTCGCCGTAGGCACGCCCCAGGGCGACGTCCCCGGCGATCGGACGGGCCTTGAGCAGGGCCTGGAACTCCCAGGTCTTGGCCCACCGTTCGTAGTAGGCCACATGGCTCGCCAGGGTCCGCACCAGCGGGCCGTTCCTGCCCTCGGGGCGCAGCGCCGGGTCGACCTCCCACAGGGTGCCCTCGGCGTCGGTCTCCGCCGGGATCCGCATCATCGCGGTGGCCAGCCCGGTGGCCGCGCGCAGGGCCGCCTGCTCGTCCGCGTCACCGACGGGTTCGGCGACGAACACGACGTCCACGTCGCTGACGTAGTTCAGTTCCCGCCCGCCGCACTTGCCCATGCCGATCACGCTCAGCCGGCACAGCGCCGCGTCCTCGGGGGACTCCCACCGGGCCACCGCCAACGCCGCGTCCAGCAGGGAGGAGGCCAGGTCGGAGAGTTCGGCCGCGACCTCCTCGACCGAGTTCACCCCGGTCAGGTCCCGCCCGACCAGACGCAGTAGACGGCGGCGGTAGGCGACCCGCAGCGTATGGCGCAGGGTCGCGGAGGGATCCGCCCCGTCACCCTCCACCACGGCGGGGTCGGCCACCGGGGCCTCGTCGTCGGGATGGGCGCCGACGGTGTGCAGCAGCCCTCGACGCGCCTCCTCCGGTTCGGGGGTGCGCGCGGCGTCGGCGCCGCGCAGCTCCCGCCAGTCCTCGGGATGGCGCACCAGGTGGTCGGTCAGGGCCGTGCCCGCCCCCAGCACCCGGCACAGACGCTCCCTCAGATCCGACTCCCGGCGCAGGGCGGAGCGCACCTCGTCGGGGTCGGGAGAGGTCTCCAACAGCCGGACCAGACCCAACAGGGCCTGATCGGGGTCGGCGGCGGCACCGAGGGCGCCGATGACGTCGACGTCGTCCGAGGTGTCCAACCCGGCCGCCGTCACCAGGCTCAAGGCCCGGACGCTGTCACCGAAACCGCGTCGGGCGAGCGCGCCCGCTGTCATGTTGGTTCTTCCGTCCCTTGCCACGCGTCAACGGTAGCCGGAGGAGCCGGAAACGGCGGGCCCGGGTGGCGGCGGGTGGTGATCCACGTCATCGAACGGGGCGGAGACGGGCGGGATCGTAGGGGAGGAACGAGGTCTCCCCCGACATCGAAGGACCGACATGCCCCACCGCCCCGCACGCCTCCTGGCCCTCACCGCCGCCGTGACCTTCGCTCTCACGGCCTGTGGCGGAGAGGAGTCCGTCCCCGAGGAGGAGACGGCCCCGACGGAGGAGGCCGCCGTGGACGAGGAGCCGACGACCGAGGCCGAGGAGGCCTCGCCGGAGTTCGCCTTCCCCGAGGACTGCGACGCGGCGGGCGCCCTCGACGTCGTACGGCACTACCAGCCCGCCGACGTGGAACGGGTCAACGAGGAGACGACCGATGAGGGCGGGATCCGCTGCCTCTTCGGAAGCCATGAGGCCCAGAACGGCGTGAACCTGGTCTACTCGGAGGGCTTCACGCTGGCCGACATGCCCGACATCGAGGACAACTACGAGGTCGTGGCCGAGTCACAGGACCGGGAGCTGTACCTGACCGACCGGGCGAGCGAGCTGGGCGGTCTCCTGGAGATCAGTGACATGGGAGAGGTCGACACCGGACGCGGCGCCCTCCTGCACCTGCCCGGCGGGGTGTTCGTCGCGGCCATGTCGATCGGCAGGGACGACATCGACCAGGCCCTCACCGAGGAGGAGATGGACGAGCTCCTCGTCGACGCCGCCGAGGCCCTCATCGAGTGACCGCGAACGCCGGACGCGGGGCCCCCCGGCGGGGGGGGGGGCGGGCGGCGGGGGGCGGGCGTAGGGGGGTTACGGGGGGGGGGAGCGCGGCCGCCCCCGGGGGGGGGGGCGGGCGGCCCCCCGACAGCAGCGCGG
>NZ_JAYLVW010000012.1:0-112136 GCF_035818715.1 Nocardiopsis sp. LDBS1602
CGCTTCGCCCTCGGCGGGCGGCCCGGGCCTGCGTCGGCGGCCGGGGGCCGGGGGGCCACCGGGGATGTCGCCGGTGGGCGGCCCCGCGCGACGGGCGGCGGCCGGGGGCTCCGCCCAGGGGTTCGGAGCCGGCTCGGGCCGAGCCCTACGGCCACGCGACGGGGGTTGCGTGGGAAGAGGATCGGTGAGCGGGTCGTAGTCGTAGCCGTCCTGACGGTCGGCACGGCCACGGTAGGGACTATCGGGGTAGTCATCCCTGTCGGTCATGAATCTCCCTGGCTGGCACGGACGATCTCGCCCGGAGGGTGGCCTGTCGACCGTTCCTGGTCCAAGGCGCTCTGCAAAAGCACGGTGGCCGCCGCCTGGTCGATGACGGAACGGCGGGCACGACCGCCTTTGGCCCCCTTCCGACCGAAGGACGCGCCGGAGAGCAGGTGCCCTTGCGCGGTCACCGTGGTGAGCCGTTCGTCCACGAGCCTGACGGGGACGGGGGCGAGGAGTCGGGCCAAGGAGTGCGCGAACTCGCGGGAGGACCGGGCCGCGGGCCCCTCCTTGCCGGACAGTGATGCAGGGTAGCCCACGATGACCTCGCGGGCCTCCCGTTCCAGAACGAGGACGGCGATGCGCTCGACGTCCCCACGACCGCGCGGGACCGTCTCCACAGGGCTGGCGAGCATACCGCTCGGATCGCTGACCGCGACCCCGATGCGCGCGTTACCAGGGTCGATCGCCAGGCGTACACCGTGTCTCACGAGGACGTCTCCCCCCGGGCGGGGGCATTGCTCAGAGGAGCTGTGCGGTCGACGGCACAGCACCGCTGTCGGGAAAACCTCAACACGGTGGTCCTGTTCATCATCTGGATCGCGGGAATCGCCGCGCAGAAAGCCATGTGATCGGCTGTGACGCGCCACAGTATGCCCGATTCGATGACGGCGCGCAGCCCGGGACGTGGACCTTCCCCTCGCGGAGCCGGCGGATCGGGCGTCGGTTCCCCGACGGGCCGATCACGTCGGGGCCCGAGGCGGACACGTACCGTCCGAGTGTAGGTCACCCCGGCCCCGGGGGAGGTGGAGGAGCGTTCACGAGGGGTGTCCGTTCTCGGGCGACGCGTCCGGAGAAAGGGGTGGCGGCGGAGCGCAGGCCGGCGTCGTCGTCCCCCGCGAAGAGGGACGACGACGTCGACGAGGTGACCGACACCACCCGTTCGTTCGGGGCCGTCCGTGCCACGGACGGCCCCGGTACGTTCGTCCGGCTACTCCGCGCGGCCGGTCGAGGGCCGCGCGGAGAACACCCACGGGGTCAGAAGGAGGCCACCCGGGCCTCGACCGCGCGCAGGGCCTCGTCGGCCTTGGCCGGGTCGCTGCCGCCGCCCTGGGCGATGTCCGGCTTACCGCCGCCACCGCCGCCGAGGGCGCGGGCGGCCACGCCGACCAGCTCGCCCGCCTTGATCCCGGCCTTCTGCGCGGCCTTGTTCGCGGCGACCACCACGACGGGACGGTCCTTGGGGACCGCGGTCATCGCGACGACGACGGGCTCCTCCTCGCCGAGCCGGCCGCGAACGTCCAGCACCAGCTTGCGCAGGTCGTCGCCGGAGGCGCCTTCGGGCGCCTCGGTCGCCACGACCAGGGCCGAACCGTGCCGGCGGGCACCTGAGGCGATCTCGCCCGCGGCCTGGAGCACCTGGGCCGCGCGCAGCCTCTCGATCTCCTTCTCCGCCGAACGCAGACGGGAGACCATGGCGTCGATCCGCTCGGGGAGCTCCTCGCGCGGCGTCTTGAGCTGCTCGGAGAGCTGACCGACCAGCGCCGACTCCTTGGACAGGCGCTTGAAGGCGTCCGCGCCCACGGCCGCCTCGACACGGCGAACGCCCGAACCGATGGAGGACTCCCCCAACAGCTTGACGATGCCGAGCCTGGAGGTGGACCCCACGTGCGTACCACCGCACAGCTCGATCGAGTAGTCGCTCATCTCGACCACGCGCACACGGTCGCCGTACTTCTCGCCGAACATGGCCAGAGCGCCCATGTCGAGCGCCTCGTCGAGGCTCTTCTCCTCGGTCCGCACCGCGATGTCGTCGGACAGGACGGTGTTGACCTCCTCCTCGACCTCGTTGATGCGCTCGGCGCCCAGGGCGTTGTCGGCCGTGAAGTCGAAGCGCAGTCGGCCGGGGCGGTTCTCCGAACCCGCCTGTCCGGCGGAGGGGCCCAGCGCGTTGCGCAGCGCCGAGTGGATGAGGTGGGTCGCGGAGTGGGAGCGTTCGATCGCCCGACGACGGTCGACGTCGATCCGCGCGCGCACCGCGTCGTCCAGGACGATCTCTCCCGAACGCACGGTGCCGCGGTGCATGAACAGGCCGGGCAGCGGCTTCTGGACGTCCTCGACGTCCACCACCCCGCGCCCGTCCACGGTCAGGGTGCCGGTGTCGGCGATCTGACCACCGCTCTCGGCGTAGAACGGGGTGCGGTCCAGCACGATCTCGACCTTGTCGCCCTCCTTGGCCGAGGGCACGCCCTCGCCGTCGACGACGATCCCGCGCACGCTCGACTCGCTCTCGGTGTCGCTGTAGCCGAGGAAGTCGGTGTCACCGGCGTTCTCGTGCAGGCCGGCGTACAGGGAGATGTCGGCGTTGCCGAGCTTCTTGGCCTTGGCGTCGGCCTTGGCCGTGTCGCGCTGGCGCTGCATGAGCTCGCGGAAGGCGGTCTCGTCCACGCTCAGCCCCTGCTCGGCCGCCATCTCCAGGGTGAGATCGATGGGGAAACCGTAGGTGTCGTGGAGCTGGAAGGCGTCGGCGCCGGAGAAGACCGTGCCCCCCTGGGCACGCGTGCGCTCGGCCGCGCGACCGAACAGGGTGGTGCCCGCGCGCAGGGTGTCGGCGAAGTTCCTCTCCTCGGTGTCGATCACACCGTGGACGACGTCGGCCTTGTCCAGCAGGTCGGGGTAGATGTCCTTCATCGCGTCGATGCTGACGGCGGTCAGATCGTGCAGGAAGAACGTGTCGGTGCCCGAGAGCAGGCGCAGGTTGCGGATGGAGCGGCGCAGGATGCGGCGCAGCACGTATCCGGCCTTCTCGTTGCCCGGCTTGACGCCGTCGCCGAC
Source organism: Nocardiopsis sp. LDBS1602 (assembly GCF_035818715.1). NCBI lineage: Bacteria > Bacillati > Actinomycetota > Actinomycetes > Streptosporangiales > Nocardiopsidaceae > Nocardiopsis > Nocardiopsis sp. LDBS1602. The sequence continues at coordinate 3,097 of NZ_JAYLVW010000012.1, forward strand.
GAGCATGACGGCGCTGCGGACGTGGTCGGCGACCACGCGGAGCATCACGTCGCGCTCGTGGTCATCGCCGTAGACGGAGCCGGTCAGCTCCGCGGCGCGGTGGAGCACCCGACCGATGATGTCGGTCTCGTAGATGTTGTCGACGCCCTGGAGGACCGCCGCCAGGCGCTCCAGACCCATGCCGGTGTCGATGTTCTTCTTGGGCAGCTCGCCGAGGATCGGGTAGTCCTTGCCGCTGCCCTCACCCCGCTCGTACTGCATGAAGACGAGGTTCCAGATCTCGATGTAGCGGTTCTCGTCCGCCGCGGGTCCACCCTCGACCCCGTACTCGGGGCCGCGGTCGTAGAAGATCTCGGAGCAGGGACCACAGGGGCCGGGCACGCCCATGTCCCAGTAGTTCTCCTCCTTGCCCATGCGCTGGATGCGTTCGGGGTCGACCCCGACGTCCTCGCGCCAGATCCGCTCGGCCTCGTCGTCGTCGAGGTAGACCGTGACCCAGAGGCGCTCCGGGTCGATGCCGAAGCCGCCCTCCTCGACGGGGGAGGTGACCAGTTCCCAGGCCAGCGGGATGGCCCTCTCCTTGAAGTAGTCGCCGAAGGAGAAGTTGCCGAGCATCTGGAAGAAGGTGGCGTGCCGGGAGGTCTTGCCGACCTCCTCGATGTCCTTGGTCCGGATGCACTTCTGCACGCTGGTGGCCGTGTCGTAGGAGGGCGTGCGCTGGCCCAGGAAGTAGGGCTTGAAGGGGACCATGCCCGCCGGTACCAGCAGCAGGGTCGGGTCCTCGGCGATCAGGCTTGCCGAGGGCACCACGGTGTGTCCCTTCTTCTCGAAGAAACCGAGGAAGCGGCGCACGATCTCTGCCGTCTCCATTGATGCCCTCCTGTGCTTGGCTCCGCCGCTGCTGTGGCGACGTCGTGTCCCTTCACGGGACCGTGATCACGCGTGGTCGATAGGGGCCCATCGTAGAGGGAACCGCCACGCGCGCGTGCATGGTTTCGTCTCGACCACCGGGGGTCCGTCATCGTTGACAACGGCGGCGGTCCACTTGTTCCCCCAGGCTATCGCCGTCGGGTGGTGCGCCCTTACCGTCGGGGCTCCGCCGCCCGTGAACGCGGAAGGGCCGCACCCCGGGGTGCGGCCCTTCGTGGTCGTCGCCTCGCGTGTCCTCGATCAGTGGACCCCGGGTCCCGGCGGCCCGGCTCCGGCCGTACCGAGTCCGTAGTAGGCGCGTGTGATCGGCAGGAGCATCAGGACGATCATCCCGATCGCGAAGAGCAGCGGGACGATCGCGCCGAATCCACCGGTCACGATGGAGAACAGCAGGATCAGGGCGGCCAGGATGTGGAAGACCACGATCGTCCACAGGATCGCCGCGCTGCGACGCCCCATCAGCGACGCGAGCACGATGGACAGGACGCCGTAGACGAACGGGATCAGTCCCAGGAGCCCGAAGAGGGCCCCGGCCTCGGAGGCCGTCAGGGGCAGTCCGTTCTCCTGCATCCCGCGCAGGAACTCCCTGCCCACGTCTCCGCCGCCGGCGGCCAGTCCCGCGACCCCCCACATGAGGAGGCCGAGGAGCAGACCGCAGGCGCCGCCGACGAACATCAGGACGCGCACGGTGATCGCGGTGCCGGGCATGGCGGGGGCCGGCGGCGGCCCTCCCGGCGGGTACGGGCCCGGCTCCCCCTGGTAAGGGCCGCCCGGCGGTTGCGGCGGATACATGATGTACGCCTCCGTCCGATCCAACGGTTGCACCGAAACCTTCTAGAAGGTTCTGTACCCATAGAGGTCGGGGAGGAGACGATCCCGGTCGTCCGCCGCTCCCGGAGGGCGGTCAGAGGCGCGGACGCTCCCGCCCCTCGGACTCGGAGGGGGTACCGCCACGCGGGAGCCGACGTTCCGGACCCGAGGCGTACCGCCTGAGCAGCTCGTCCTCCTCCTGACGGACCGCCTCGGCAAGGTCCTCGTTGAGTTCGCGCAGGGCGCCCTTGTACTCGCCGACGCGGCCCTCCACCCGTTCGGCGATCCCTCCGGGGGTCAGGGCGTTGCGCGCGCGGTTGACGCGGTGGACCACGTAGCCGCCGACGACGGCGCCGGCGGCGAGATAGAACAGTCGGCCGATCATCCGTCGGCCTTCCGACGGCTGCCCCGCATGACGGCCAGGGCCTTCCTGCGCCCCAGGACACGACGCAGGGCGTAGGAGAACGAGGCGACCTTCACCAGGGGGCCGGTGAACACCGAACGGGTCAGCGCGGTCATCGTGGAGACGTCCTCGGAGGAGGCCTGCACGTTGGCGGTGATCTCCTCGACCCGTTCCAGGGAGTTCTGGGTCCGTTCCACGGTGGAGGCCACGTCGTCCAGCAGCGGCGGGGTCCGTTCGCCCAGTTCGGAGACGACCTTGGTGGTCTCGTTGATGAGCTTGATCAGTTTGACGAGCGCCACGCACAGGAACGTGGCCAGCACCGCCCAGACCACCGCGGCGACGAGCGCGGCGACCTCTCCTCCGGTCAGCATTGAGGCTCCGTAGGCAGATAGCAGGGTTGCTTCGAGGGTGTGCGAGCGTGCCAGGAGCGTGCGAGGCGCCCACAGGGCACACGAGGGGTGGGGGACCGGGCCGTACCCGACGCGGGTTCCCCGGCCGTGTCCGATGCCGAGCCCGGAACGGGCCGGGGAACGGGCCGGTTTCGGCCGACCCTATCGTGTCACTCGGTGGGACGCGCGGGTACGCCACGGCGTGCCCCGGCCCGATGCGGAGATCGGTGTCGATGTTCTCGATCGCCGTCGAGAGGCGGGATACTCGTCTCTCCTCCCGAACTTCCGAATGGGAATCATTACAGAGCGGGATCTTCACTACGATGTCCGGACACCAGCCTTCCACAGGCCCGGCAGCACCGACAGGACACCCATGAGCCCTCGTTCTCGCCGAGAGATCTCCGTACTGGTACCCCCGGATCTCGCCCCCCTCTATCCGGACGACCCGTCTCGGATCGGCCCCTACCTGGTCCTGGGGCGTCTCGGCCAGGGGTCCACCGGTACGGTCTACGCCGCGGTGGACGCCTCCTCCCAGAACGCCGGCGACCGACTGATCGCCGTGAAGACGCTGAAGAACCTCGCCCCCGACCGGAAGAACCCCTTCCCGGGCCTGGCCGAGCGTCTACGACGGCTCTCCTCGGTCGATCCCGAGCGCGTGGTCACCCCTCTGACCTTCGACGCCCACGCCGACCCGCCCTGGCTGGCCATGTCCTACCTGGCCGGAGAGCGGCTCTCCCACTACGTGACCAAGCGGGGCGGCCTGGGATTCGGGAAACTGATCGCGCTGTCCATCGGCGTCGCCGAGGGGTTGGCCTCCCTGCACGGGCGCGGGGTGCACCACGGTTCGCTCCGCCCGAGCGAGATCCTCCTGGAATCGCGTGGACCGCACATCATGGAGTGCGCCGTCGCCGCCGACGCCGAGCGTCTGCGCGGATCGGGCGCCACGTGGCTGAGCCCCGAACGCTACCGGGGCGGGCCCGCGACGGCCGCCGCGGACGTGTTCGCCTGGGGCGCGGTCGTGGCCTTCGCCGGGACCGGACGGCTGCCCTTCGGCACGGGTGAACCCGAGGAGATCGCCGAGCGCGCGGCGGCGGGGTCGTTCGAACTGGAGAGCCTCCACAAAGGACTCCGGCCGGTGGTGGAACGGGCCCTGGATCCCGACCCCTCGCGCAGGCCGGGCCTGCGCGAGGTGATCGGCGCGGTCATCGCCGTCTGGCGGGCGGAGAACATCGATGAGGACGTCTCCCCCTCCCCCGGCGACCGCGAGGAGATCAACCGCGCCCTGGCCCGTGAGTGGCACGCGGTGGAGCCGCCCGCCCGGGTACCCGAGGTGATCCGATTGGAGGGGCGCGCCCCTCGAGAGCGATCCGGCCGGACCCTCTTCCTCTTGAGCGCGGCCGGTCTGGCCCTGGTCCTGATCGGTGGCGCCGTCTGGGGGGTCTCCCGACTGTTCGTCGGCGGCGCCGAGGCGGATCCGGTCTCCGAGGAGGAGGACACCGAGGTCGCCGAGGACACCGGGGAGACGGTCGAGGAGGCCCCCTCGACCCTCGTGGTCCGCTTCGATCCGGCCGAGCAGGAGGAGCCCGAGCCCGGGGTCGAGGAGCGTGCCTGGGTGTACACGCCGGTCTCCCGGGAGGGAGAGATCCCGCGCGGTCAGGGTGTGCCCTCCCACGAGGCCTGGGCCGAGCAGTGGGAGGAGGCGGGCGATCCGGGCGAGGCCGTCATCCGTCCCGACGCCGAGGTCCTGTGCGCCAGGTTCTGCGCCGCTCCCGACCACGTCTTCCTCGACGAGGAGGCGCGAGGCACCTGGAAGCAGACCGGCGCCGACCTCATCGACCATCTGACCTGGGGTCCGGTGATGATCGTGGAGATCACCTTCGCCGAGGACGAGGACGAGGACGAGGACGGCCCCCGTGAGGTCGTCCGGGTGACCGAGTTGTTCGCGGACTGATCCCGCCCGGAGGGAGCGTGTTCCGGATCAGCGGTCGCCGCCCCGGAGCACCTCCTTGATCCTCTGTAGGACCTCGCCCAACCGGCGTTCCGTGCCGTGCCGCGTGGGCCGGTAGTACTCGCGTTCGGTGAGCCCGTCAGGAGCGTGCCGTTGCGGCGCCACCCCGCCGGGGAAGTCGTGCGCGTAGCGGTAGCCCTGTCCGTGTCCGAGGTCCGCAGCGCCCTTGTAGTGGGCGTCGCGCAGGTGGGCGGGGACGGGGCCGGCCCGGCCGGCGCGCACGTCCGCGATGGCCTCGTCGATGGCGGTGATGATCGCGTTGGACTTGGGGGCCAGGCTGATGTGGACGACCGCCTGGGCCAGGTTGATCCGGGCCTCGGGCATACCGATGAGCTCGACCGCCTGGGCCGCCGCGACCGCGGTCTGTAGAGCGGTGGGATCGGCCATGCCCACGTCCTCGCTGGCGTGCACGACCAGGCGCCGGGCGATGAACCTGGGGTCCTCCCCCGCCTCCACCATGCGGGCCAGGTAGTGCAGGGCCGCGTCGGGGTCGGAGCCGCGCATGCTCTTGATGAACGCGCTGATCACGTCGTAGTGCTGGTCGCCGGAGCGGTCGTAGCGGACCGCGTGGCGGTCGACGGCGCGTTCCACGTGGGCGGCGGTGATCTCCACCGGAGCCCGTTCCTCGGACGTCTCGTCGCCGGAGGAGGTGGGCGGGCCCGCCACCAGGGCGGCCGCCTCCAGGTAGGTCAGTGATCGGCGTCCGTCGCCCCCCGCCAGTCGCACGAGGTGCTCGAAACCCTCCTCGGTGAGGGTGTGGCGCCCCTCCAGCCCACGTTCGTCGACGAGCGCCCGCTCGACCAGGGCCCGGACGTCATCGTCGTCGAGCGACTCCAGGGAGAGCAGGAGCGAGCGGGACAGCAGGGGGCTGACCACCGAGAAGAAGGGGTTCTCCGTGGTGGCGCCGATGAAGCTGACCCAACGGTTCTCCACCGCGGGCAGCAGGGCGTCCTGCTGCGTCTTGTTGAAGCGATGGACCTCGTCCACGAACAGCAGGGTGCGCGTGCCGTTCATACCCATGCGGCGTTTGGCCTCGTCGACGACGGCGCGCACGTCCTTGACCCCGGCGTTGACCGCCGACAGCTCCACGAAGCGACGTCGGGTCACCCGGCTGACGACGGTGGCCAGCGTGGTCTTTCCGGTGCCGGGAGGGCCCCAGAGGAAGACGGACATGGGCGCGTCGTCCTCGACCAGGCGGCGCAGCGGGCTGCCCTCGCCCAGCAGGTGACGTTGGCCCACGACCTCGTCGAGGGTACGGGGCCGCATGCGCACGGCCAGCGGCTCCTGTCCCCTGGCCGCCTCGGCACCGGCATCGTCGAACAGTGTTTCGGACACCCACCCAGAGTAGGCGAGACCGTGGGCGGCTCCGGCCGTCCCGGGATCAGCCGGGGGAGACCGAGAGGTTCTCGGGGCTCTCGGCCTGTTCGGGCGGGGGCGTGGCGCGCGGGGTCATCCGGGTGATCAACAGGGCGATGTCGTCACCGCGTCCGGCCGGTGCCATCTCCGCCAGGACCTGGGCCGCGGCCGTGGGGTCCTCACCGTGCTCGGCGAGGGCCTCCCCCACCTGGGCCAGGCCGTCCTGCATGGTCACCTCCGAGCTCTCCACGAGCCCGTCGGAGCACAGCAGCAGAGTCGTCCCCGGGGCCAGCACCCGCGTGGTGACGGTGTACTCGGTGTCGGGCAGGACCCCCAGGGGCGGTCCGGTCTCGGGCGACCACAGTTCGTAGGAGCCCTGGGTGGCCAGGACCGCCGGGGGCTGTCCGGCCCAGGCCGCCTGCATGACACCGCTCCCACGGTCGACCACCAGGTAGCCGCAGGTGGCGAAGACGATCTCACCGGTCTCGGTGAGCAACCGGTTGGTCTCGCCGAGGACGACACCGGGGTCGGACTGGTTGGTGGCGTAGGCGCGGAAGGCCACACGGATCTGCCCCATGGCGGCCGCCGCCTCGACACCGTGACCCTGGACGTCGCCGACGAGCAGCCCCACCTTGTTGTCGGGCAGTTCTATGACGTCGTAGAAGTCGCCGCAGATCCGCCACTCGGCCCGCGAGGGCAGGTACTTGGTGGCGATGTCCATGTCGGGGAAGCTGGCGACCTGGCGGGGCAGCATGCGTCGCTGGACCGCGTCGGCCAGCTCCAGTTCGGCCTGCTGGGCCTTGATCCGCTGGAGGGCCTGTCCGGCCAGCCCGGCGAAGGTGAGCATGAGGGCGCGCTCGTCGCGGCTGGCGTGGTGGGGGCGGTCCCACACCATCTGCCACACGCCGAGGGCGACCTTGCCGTCCCCGAAGATCGGCACGGTGGCCCAGGCCTGACCGCGTATGGAGCGCATCATCTCGACGGCGGCGGGAAAACGGCTGACGATCTCGGCGCGGCTCTCGAAGAACCGGGGCTGGCGGTCCTGGATGACGGCGCCCATCGGGTAGTCGGTGTCGTCGGCGCGACGACCGTCTATCCGGGTGACGTTGCCGCGTTCCAACGCGCTGGGCGAGGCGCGCAGCACCCCGTCGTCGACGTAGAGGGCGGCCGCGCTGAAGCCGCCGAAGATGGGCAGGAACTCCTCGCTGAGCAGGTCCATGACCTTGTCCACGGTGGTGGCCGAGACGAGTTTGGAGGACAGCTCGGTGACCAGACGACCGTGTTCGGCCTCGGTGCGGCGACGGTCGGCGAGCCTGCGCACCAGCTGGACGTGTTCGGTGACGTCGTCGACGATCCCGACCAATCTGGCGGGGTCGCCCGGGACGTAACGGGCGCGCACGTGCAGGGAGCGCTCGTCGCCCAGACGGTCGAAGACCCGGAAGCGCTGTTCGTAGTCGCGTCCGGCGAAGGAGGCGGACATGGCGTCGCGCACCCGGGCGGTGTCGTCGGGGTGGATGCGTTCCAGGATGCTCTCCAGGTCCCCGTCGTTCCCGGCCAGGAGGGAGCCGAGCGGGGTGGGGCCGAACAGTTCGCGGATCCGGCCGGATCCCAGGTCCAGGCTCCACAGGACGGAATCGGAGTTGTCCGTGCGCAGGTCGCCGACGACCCGCAGATCCGCCTCCTCGGTCGAGAGGGTGTGGAACAGGACGACCACCGACTCCGGTCCGGGCTCCTCCCGCAGGGGCCGGATCTGGACCTCGACCATCTGGGAGAACTTGTCGGTGACGGACAGCCGGAGACGGACACGACGGGGTTCCCCGGCGAGGGCCTTGTGCTGGGCGCGGGCCCCGCGTTCGGCCTCCTCGGCGTCCAAGAGCGCGAACCAGGCCGTTCCGATCAATTCGTCGGCGTCACGCCCGAACAGTTCGGTGAACGCGTGGTTGGCGTGCCGGATCACGCCGTCCGCCGCGGTCAGGGCCATGGGCTCCGGAGCGTGGCGGAAGGCCCCCGCGAGAACAGCCTCGGAGCCATCGCCTGAAGCGCTTTTTCCGTTCACGTATGACTCATCCTCATGTCGTCTCGGACGTCACATCCGCGCTCAGGCGCGGTCACCCCTGGAACGTTCCGATTCGGCTCATTGTAATGTCCGAAAGCAGACCCGGCCCGGGTAGGGGCCGGGGCGGACACGCCGGTGTCCCTCTCCCCTCGGTCGCGCCACCTCGCCCTACCGGTGTCGACCGTCCGACGACGCGGTGGATTTACGGTCGATTCCTTCCTCGGGCTCGCTCCCGGCCGACCTCGAGGCATGAATCGTTACGCTCGCGTGACTCGGTGGCGCACAAATGCACTCCATTCCCACCTCACCCTCGAATGGGGTGGATACCACTGATGCACCGTCTTCACTCCAGGACGCGTGCGATTCACGGTGTGGGAGGGTGATTCGCCCTCAACCGTAGGGGATGGCGGCCCCGGCCGCATCCGAGCTCGCCGCACTTCCCCATTCCGGTCGGGTTCTTTGACCCTTTAATCACCGCTTTCACCTCGGTGACCGAATGTGGAAAGTTCAAAGGAAGGTCATTACGGGCACCGAACCTGAAGCGGAGAACTCGCCGAACCCAACGAGGACGCGCATGCACCCTGTATCCCGCCATCCCGTCCCGAGGATCCCCCTCGACGGCATCACCCGGAACTGGACCTGCCGGCTCTGTAGCCACAGCAACCCCGACGACGAGGACATCTGCTGCCAACAGTGCGGAGGGGTCAAGCGCTGAGCCCTCTCCACGACGACGGGGCGGTACACGGGTCGACCCGCGCACCGCCCCGGTGGGACCGGAGTGAGCGGTCCTACTTCTTCTTCGTCTCCGGAGGCAGGACGGTCCGGATGTGGACGTCGCGCAGCTGCTGCTCCGAGACCTGGGCGGGCGCGCCCATCATCAGGTCCTGGGCGTTCTGGTTCAGCGGGAAGGCGATCGTCTCGCGGATGTTGGGCTCGTCGGCCAGGAGCATGACGATGCGGTCGATCCCGGGCGCGATGCCGCCGTGCGGCGGGGCACCGAACTTCAGGGCCTTGAGCATGCCGCCGAACTCCTCCTCGACGGTCTCCTTGTCGTAGCCGGCGATCTCGAAGGCCTTGTACATGATCTCGGGCGAGTGGTTCCGGATCGCGCCGGAGGACAGCTCGACGCCGTTGCAGACGATGTCGTACTGCCAGGCGAGGATGTCCAGCGGGTCCTGGTTCTCCAGCGCGTCCATCCCGCCCTGGGGCATGGAGAAGGGGTTGTGGCTGAACTCGATGTGGCCCTCGTCGGAGCGCTCGAACATCGGGAAGTCCACGATCCAGCAGAAGCGGTAGCACTTCTCCGCGAAGTGCCCCGCGCGCCGACCGGCCTCGACCCGGACCGGGGCCATGATGCGGTTGATCTCCGCGTCGTCCTCGCTGGCGCAGAAGAACAGCCCGTACCCGGGGCCCGCGCCCAGGGTGGTCAGCAGTTCCTCTTCGATCTCGGTGACGAACTTGGCGATCGGACCGGTGAGCTCGTTGTTCTCGCCGACCTTGAGCCAGGCCAGACCCTTGGCGCCCTGCTCGACGGCGTAGTCGCCGATGCCGTCGAAGAACTTGCGCGGCTTGTCGCCGACCTCGGGCACCGCCAGCGCGCGGACCTTCTTGCCCGCGAAGGCGCGGAAGTCGGTCTTGTCGAAGAGGGCGGTGACGTCGAGCATCTTCATCGGCACGCGCAGGTCGGGCTTGTCGGTGCCGTACCACTCCAGGGCGTCCCGGAAGGCGATCCGCGGGTACGGGGAGGTGATCTCCCAACCCTCGGAGAACTCACGGAAGACGTCGGTCATGACCTTCTCGATGACCTCGAAGACGTCCTCCTGCTCGACGAAGCTCATCTCGACGTCGAGCTGGTAGAACTCGCCCGGCGAACGGTCGGCGCGGCTGTCCTCGTCGCGGAAGCAGGGCGCGATCTGGAAGTAGCGGTCGAAGCCGGAGACCATGAGCAGCTGCTTGAACTGCTGCGGCGCCTGGGGCAGCGCGAAGAACTCGCCCGGGTGCAGACGCGAGGGCACCAGGAAGTCGCGGGCGCCCTCGGGGCTGGAGCTGGTGAGGATGGGGGTCTGGAACTCGTTGAAGCCCAGGTCCGTCATCTTCTTGCGGATGGAGGCCACCACCTGCGAGCGCAGCATGATGTTGCGGTGCATCCGCTCCCGGCGCAGGTCCAGGAAGCGGTAGGTCAGCCGGCGCTCCTCGGAGGTGTTGTCCTCGGGGAAGACCGTCAGGGGGAGTTCCTCGGTGCTGCCGAGGACCTCGACCTCTTCGGCCTCGATCTCGATCTCGCCGGTGGGCAGGTTGGGGTTGACGTTCTCCTGGCTGCGCGCGGCGACCTGGCCCGTCACCCGGACCACCGTCTCCTTGGGGAGACGGCTGAGCTGCTCGAAGACCGGGGACTCGGGGCGCGCCATGAGCTGGGTGACGCCGTAGTGGTCACGCAGATCGACGAAGAGCAGACCACCCAGATCCCGGCGGTTGTGCACCCAGCCGGAAAGGCGCACCTGCTGCCCGACGTGCTCCTTACGGAGCCGACCACACGTATGAGTCCTGTAACGATGCATGAGTTACCAAGTCCACTAACTACACAGCTGGGTGAGGATGCCTGAGAGCCCGGTTCCGGACCCGGCTGAAGGCATGGCATGCCCCCTGAACATCTGGAATCCTACCGCCAACCGCGCCGCCCGGCCCCAGGATCGGTTCCGGGCGACGAAGGGCCGACATGGCGAAGCGGTCGGGCCGCTCCGTCCCCTCAGGAACGGTCGGCGATGTCGCGCAGATAGGGGTTGGTGGCGCGCTCGCGTTCCACGGTGGTGCCGGGGCCGTGCCCGGGCAGGATCCGGGTGTCGTCGGGCCGTGCCAGGACCGAGCGGGTCAGGCTGCCGTTCATCGCCTCGGCGTCCCCACCGGGGAAGTCGGTGCGGCCGATCGAACCGGCGAAGACCAGGTCCCCGGCGAACATGACGGGGATGCCGTCCTCGGGGGTCACCGTGTAGACGACCGATCCGGGGGTGTGGCCCGGCGTGTGTTCGACGACGAACTCCATCCCGGCCGAGGTCAGGGTGTCCCCGTCCTCGACCCGGCGCAGGTCGGAGGGCGACGGGTAGGGGCCGGGGCCGAGCAGCATCCGGAGCTGGGCGGCGAAGCCGGCGTCGACCCCCGCGGCGGGCTCCTCCAGCAGACCGTGGTCGGCCTCGTGCAGGTACACCGGGACCTCGTGGGCGTCGCCGATCTCCGCGGCCGACCAGACGTGGTCGAAGTGACCGTGGGTGAGCAGGATCGCGGCGGGGGTCAGTTCGTGTTCGGCCAGGACCTTGTCCACCTGTCCGGTGGCCTCCTGGCCGGGGTCGACGATGACGCAGTCGCCGCCCGGGGCCGGTGCGATCACGTAACAGTTCGCTGAGAGCGGCCCGCTGGGGAGCGCGGCGATGAGCACGGCGTGGTCGTCCTGTCCTGGGTCGTTCGTGATGGTGGGCCGCCCGTACCGGACGGGCCCGGGCCTCCTGTGGGGAGAGAGCCTACCGAGACGGTGCGATGGCGGCCACTCGAAAGCACATATGAGAACGCGTTTGATCACCATTCGATCACCGCGCGCGCCCGGGCTCTTTGCCAAACCGCGTGGTAATGCCATATTGGTCACCGTCGCCGTGCTCGTCGGGCCCACGACCTGCGCCTCCTTTTTCGAAGGCGCCCGGGCCCGACCGATCGCACGGGACGAGAGGCAGACCCGAGGATCTGCGTTGACGCGGAACACGGCGCGTCGTTGTCCACCGGAACGTGGGGATATCGTGCTGGGGCACGGTGGTGTCCATCACGAACAGGCTCGGACATCGCCGCGACGACCCGAACCCGACCCCCCGCGGACGGGTTCACGACAGCAGGAGGACACGGTGACCACGGACCCTTGGGGCCGCGTAGACGACGATGGCACGGTCTATGTGCGCACAGGTGATGGCGAGCGGGTCGTCGGATCGTGGCAGGCCGGTGCGCCGGAGGAGGCCCTGGCCTTCTACCGGAACAAGTACGACGCCCTGGTGACCCAGGTGGAGCTGCTGGAGAAGCGACTGCGCAGCACCGATCTGTCGGCCTCCACGGCGATGAGCGCGATCGAGAAGCTGCGCGAGTCGGTCACGGACGCCAACGCCGTCGGCGACCTGGAGTCGCTGCTCGGTCGTCTGGACCGGCTGACCGAGCGCGCCCAGGAGCGCAAGGTCGAGCAGAAGCAGGCCCAGGAGCAGGCCCGCGGCCAGGCCCGCGAGGTCAAGGAGCGCATCGTCGCCGAGGCCGAGCGCGTCGCCGCCGAGACCACCCACTGGAAGTCCGGTGGCGAGCGGATGCTCCAGCTGATCGAGGAGTGGAAGAAGGCTCCTCGGGCGGACCGCCCCACCGAGCAGGCCCTGTGGAAGCGCATGTCCGCGGCCCGCAACTCCTTCTCCAAGCGGCGCAAGGCCTACTTCGCCAACCTAGACCAGCAGCGCGAGGGCGTGCGCGTCGAGAAGGAGCGCATCGTCGCCGAGGCCGAGGCGCTCTCGGGCTCCACCGACTGGGGGCCCACCGCCCGCGCCTACCGCGACCTGATGCAGCGGTGGAAGGCGAGCGGCCGCGCCGATCGGGCCAGCGAGGACAAGCTGTGGGCCCGTTTCAAGGCGGCCCAGGACACGTTCTTCGACGCGCGCAACGCGACGTTCGCCGAGCGTGACGCCGAGCTGCGGGTCAACGCCGAGGCCAAGGAGAAGATCCTGGAGCAGGCCCGGGAGGAGATCCCGGCCATCTCGGATCCGCGGCGCGCCCGCGCCCGTCTGCGCGACTTCCAGGAGGCCTGGGAGGAGGCCGGCGAGCTGCCGCGCGACACCCGGGACCGTCTGGAGGGCGCCTTCCGGCAGATCGAGGACGGGGTCCGCAAGGCCGAGGAGGCCGAGTGGGAGCGTACCAACCCCGAGGCCCGCGCCCGGGCCAAGGACACCGTCGACCAGCTCTCGACGGCGATCCAGGGGCTGGAGGCCAAGTTGGAGAAGGCCCGCGCCGCCGGTGACGACCGTCGGATCAAGGAGCACGAGGCCGCTCTGGAGGCGCGTCGTTCCTGGCTGGCCGAGGCCGAGCGGGCTCTGAACGAGATGAGCTGAGTCCGGCCCCCGCCGATCGACCTCGGACGGGCCGCGCCACGATCCCTCGTGGCGCGGCCCGTTCGCGTATCCGGCCCCGGTCCGGTCAGCGGTGGGCGTCCAGATGGTGCACGGACGCCCGGCCCGGGAAGGCGTGGATGTCGGGCACCTCTCCGGGGCCGTGCTCGGCGGACGGTTCGGGCTCGGGTTCGGGTCGGGGACGGCGGACGCTCCGGAGACGGAGGAGACCACCGGCCGCGACCGCGAGGATCAGTGCCGCGCCCAGGGCCGCGGCGATCCACATCAGGGGGATCTGGCGCGGTACGTGGTGGACGGAGGAGGCGCAGGAGACCAGCGCGGCCTCGGCGGAGGGGGCGAGGCAGACGGTCGAGACCGGCCGCGCTCCTCGCTCCGGTACCGCGACGACCTCGGCCGTCATGGTGAGCGTGGCCCTCTCCCCCGCCTCCAGCGGCCGTTCCCATGTCGCGCGTCCGGTCTCGACCCCTTCGGGGGCCGCTTCGACGTAGCGCATGGAGTCGGGCAGGAAGGACGTGATCCGGGCCTCGGGGAGCGCCTCGCCGCCCGAGTTGCGCACCTTGACGGTGTACTCGACCCGGTCCCCGGGGGACAGACGGTCCTCGGCCTCGTCCGTGACGGTGATGTGGAGGTCTCCGGCCCCCGGCACCGGCCCCTCTTCCTCCGGGATCGGTTGCCCGGGCAGGGCGATCAACGCGGCCAGAGCGACCGCCGACATCGTCGCCGGCACGGCCATGATGTTCCCCTTCCTCATAGCGACATATCAAATAACTAAAAGTACATAAGTGATAACACTTTGTAGCCGGTGCTGGATAGTCGCCATGCGGGGAATGTCCGGAACACACCGAAGGGGCGAACGCCCTCACGGACGCCCGCCCCTCGACGTGTTCCTCCTAGTGGCCCACGAACGACCGCAGCGCCTCGGCGCGGTCGGCGCGCTCCCAGGTGAACTGCTCCAGCTCGCGGCCGAAGTGACCGTAGGCGGCGGTCTTGGAGTAGATGGGACGCAGCAGGTCCAGGTCGCGAACGATGGCGGCCGGACGCAGATCGAAGACCTCCTTGACGGCCTTCTCGATCAGCTCCGGAGCGACCCGCTCGGTGCCGAAGGTCTCGATGAACACACCCACCGGGTGGGCCTTGCCGATCGCGTAGGCCACCTGGACCTCGGCGCGCTCGGCCAGCTCGGCGGCGACGATGTTCTTCGCGACCCAACGGGTGGCGTAGGCGGCGGAACGGTCGACCTTCGACGGGTCCTTGCCGGAGAAGGCGCCACCGCCGTGACGGGCGTAGCCGCCGTAGGTGTCCACGATGATCTTGCGACCGGTCAGACCGGCGTCGCCCATCGGACCGCCGATCTCGAACCGACCGGTCGGGTTGACCAGGAGACGGTAGTCGTCGGAGTCCAGACCGTAGGCGGCCACGACCGGCTCGATCACGTGCTCGCGGATGTCCGGGGTCAGCATCTCCTCGAGGTTGATGTCGGCGGAGTGCTGGCTGGAGACCACGACGGTGTCCAGGCGGACCGGGGTCTGGCCCTCGTACTCGACCGTGACCTGGGTCTTGCCGTCCGGACGCAGGTAGGGCACCGTGCCGTCCCGGCGGACCTGGGAGAGCCGCTCGGAGAGCGCGTGGGCCAGCTTGATCGGCAACGGCATGAGCTCGGGGGTCTCACGGTTGGCGTAGCCGAACATCAGGCCCTGGTCGCCGGCGCCCTGGCGGTTGAGGACGTCGTCCTCGTGCTCGACACGCGCCTCGTAGGCGGTGTCGACGCCCTGGGCGATGTCCGGGGACTGCGCGTCGATGGAGACGTTGACCCCACAGGAGTCACCGTCGAACCCCTTGGCGGAGGAGTCGTAGCCGATCTCGAGGATCTTCTCGCGCACGATGGCGGGGATGTCGACGTAGGTCTGGGTGGTGACCTCACCCGCGATGTGGACCTGACCGGTGGTGATCAGCGTCTCGACCGCGACCCGACTGCCGGGATCGGTGGTGAGCATCGCGTCGAGGATCGCGTCACTGATCTGGTCGGCCATCTTGTCGGGATGGCCTTCGGTGACCGACTCGGAGGTGAAAAGGCGGCGGGACACGTTGCGTGACTCCTTGCAGCGGCTGCTGGCTGACATGTGTCGGCGGTTCCGGCACGTCCTCGGCTGCCTGCCGGGGGCGGTCAATACCGACCGACGCGGTTGGTTATCGTCCACTCTAATGGGACCGGTGGGGACGGGCGCCCTGTGACCGGCGTCGCCGACCACGAACGGACACCCGTTGGCAGTGTGTCGTACTCGGTGGTAGGAATCCAGCGTGGCACCGGGGGATTTTTCCCGGATTCCGGCGAAGACCCACTGCTCCGAGGGTTCTCGTGACCTCAGCGGGCCCCGCGTGGGAGGCGTTCGACCACCAGATCCCAGACTCGATCGGCCAACGCCTCCTTGGGGCCTGTGGGAATGTCCACGACGGCTCCGTCCGAGGCCAGGACCGTGGCCTGGTTGTCCTCGGTGCCGAAGGCCCGGCCCCCGCCGACCTGGTTGACCACGAGCAGGTCACAGCCCTTGCGGGCCAGTTTGGCCCGACCGTTGGCGATCACGTCGTCGGTCTCGGCGGCGAACCCCACGATGGTCTGCTCCAGCCCCTCCCGTTCCCGGTCGACGACCAGCCCGGCGAGGATGTCGGGGTTCTCGACCAGTTCGATGGGGGCCGGGGCCGCACCGGACTTCTTGATCTTGGACGCGGCGCTGGTGACCGGGCGGAAGTCCGCGACGGCGGCGGTCATGACCACGGCGTCGGCGCCCGCGCGTTCGGCCGCCATCGCCTCGGACAGTTCGACCGCCGAGGAGACACGGACCACCCTCGCGCCCGCCGGATCGGGCAGGTCGACGTTGGCCGCCACCAGGGTGACGTCGGCGCCCCGGGCCGCGGCGGTACGCGCCAAGGCGTAGCCCTGCCGTCCGGAGGAGTGGTTGCCGATGAACCGTACGGGATCGATGGCCTCGCGGGTGCCTCCGGCGGAGATCACGACGCGACGGCCGGCCAGGTCGGGGGCGACCGCGCCGCGGCGCAGCACCAGACGGGCGGCCTCGAACAGTTCGGAGGGGTCGGGCAGTCGACCGCGACCGGTGTCGGCCCCGGTGAGACGGCCCACGGCCGGTTCCAGGACGACGGCCCCGCGCGAGCGCAGCGTCTCCACGTTGGCCCGGGTGGCGGGGTGCTCCCACATCTCGGTGTGCATCGCCGGAGCGAACACGACCGGACAGCGGGCGGTGAGAAGGGTGTTGGTCAACAGGTCGTCGGCGATCCCGGCCGCGGCCTTGGCCATGATGTCGGCGGTGGCGGGGGCCACGAACACGAGGTCGGCGTTCTGGCCGATCCGCACGTGCGGAACCTCGTGGACCCGGTCCCACACCCCGGTCTCGACGGGGCGGCCGGACAGGGCCGCCCAGGTGGGCTCGCCGACGAAGCGCAGGGCGGCGTCGGTCGGTACGACCTGGACACCGTGACCGGACTCGGTCAGCCGGCGCAGCAGCTCGCACACCTTGTAGGCGGCGATGCCCCCGCCGACGCCGAGGACCACCTGGGGAAGGGATTCTGTGTCACTCACACCCAGTGTTCTACCAGGCCGCGCCCGCCGCACTCCCCCTGCGGGGGTGCGACGGGCGCGGTCGGTCCGCCCCCTCGGGGACGGGGAAGGCTCAGTTGCCCTCGTAGGGCTCGGCCGTGAGAAGGCCGGCCTTGACCTCGCGCAGGGCGATGGACAGGGACTTCTCCTGGACCTGGGTCTCGACCAGCGGGCCGACGTACTCCAGCAGGCCCTCGCCCAGCTGGGCGTAGTAGGCGTTGATCTGTCGGGCCCGCTTGGAGGCCATGGTGACCAGACTGTACTTGCTGTCGACGCACTCCAGCAGGTCGTCGATCGGCGGGTTGGTGATGCCTTCGGCGACGGGCTCGGTACCAGCCACTTCGTTACCCCCAGGGACGGTCTCCGGCTCGTCGTGAAGCCGTGACGTGGATCGGATGGGACGGATGTCGGGCCCGGCGGAGGGCGACCGGAGGGTCGGTTCCGGTCTGGCCGCTATCACACCTTGGGCGCGGTCATCAACGCTAGCAGCTCGTCGCACACTTCCTGTACGGACGTATTGACCAGGGTCGTGTCGAATTCCTTCTCCGCGGCCAGCTCGACCTTGGCCGCCTCCAGTCTGCGCTGGATGACCTCGTCGGACTCGGTGCCCCGGCCGGTGAGCCTGCGGACCAGCTCTTCCCAGGAGGGCGGGGCGAGGAAGACGTGCAGAGCGTCGGACATGGACTCCCGGACCTGGCGGGCGCCCTGGAGTTCGATCTCCAACAGGACGGGGACCCCGGAGTCCAGGCGTTCCTGGACGGGGCCGCGGGGAGTGCCGTAGCGGTTGCCCGCGAAGCAGGCCCACTCCAGGAGTTCACCCTGTTCGATCAGACGGTCGAACTCCTCGTCGGTGACGAAGTGGTATTGAACACCCTCCCGCTCGCCGGGGCGGGGGGCGCGGGTGGTCACCGACACCGAAAGCCACACGTCGGGGTCGACCTCGCGCAGGTGGGCGACGACCGTGCTCTTGCCGACCCCGGAGGGGCCGGACAGGACGGTCAATCGTTTGGCGACGGGACGGGACTGGTCCGCGTTCTGCGCAGGCATGTGAGTCTCAGGTTTCCATTCGGCGTCTGCGCCGCGCGGCGGGCCACCGGCCGATCGCCGGCCACCGGAACCCACCTCGTGATCCGGCGCCTCGCCGCGGGGACGGCTCACGCGCACGCCGCGGGCGTGTCGCGTACGGTCGCGGGAAGATCCCTTTATACCACCGGGCCGCGGTGCGACGGACGGGGTGTGACCTGGGGCCCACCCGTTCCGCCGACCGCGGCCGCGGGGTTACATGCCTCACCGTCGGGTCCCCCGCGGGGAGCGGGGGACCGTCACGCGTCTATGGGGGACACGCCGTCCGGTGTCTCGACCGTACTCGGTCGTTACTTGGTGAGGTCGCCGAACTCGCTCTCCAGGGCGGCACGCTGGTTGGTACCCAGGCCCCGGACACGGCGCGACTCAGCGATGTTGAGCCGCTCCATGATCTGCTTGGCGCGAACCTTGCCGACACCGGGAAGGGATTCCAGCAGAGCCGAAACCTTCATCTTGCCGATGACCTCGTCCTTGAGGCTGTCGGCGAGCACCTCGGACAGCGAGATGCCACCGTTCTTCAGCTTGTTCTTGACCTCAGCGCGCTCTTTTCTGGCCTTGGCGGCCTTTTCGAGAGCCGCGCTGCGCTGCTCGGGTGTGAGGGGAGGAAGGGCCACGCCGGGTCACCTCGGTTTTCTACTCGTTTGTAGAGGGCGGACGCCTGCGCAAGTTAGTAGGTCTGACCCCTGTTAGGCAACGTAAAGTGCCCTTTCAAGGGCTATTTCATCGAAGGAACTACTCACCGTCACCAGGCCATTGCGGTCAGAGACGAAAATCAGGACTTAGGTCCCGATTGCCGAGCTGGGAAACCGTGCCACCAGCGCAGGTCACCCAGGGGTGACCCGGGTCACTCTTCGCGACGATTTCCTGGTTTTGGACACGCCTATTTCCTTACCGTCTGTGACCCACAACCGTGCGTGATGGGACGGCTGCGAACCAATGTGACGACCTGGATTCTCGACCGTTCCCTCCCCGCCACCGCGAACCCCTCAACCCCGGGCGCCGACCCGACGCACCGCCGCGGCGATGGAGGCCGCCGCCGCCCCGGGATCGGCCGCCCGGGTGATCGGCCGGCCGATGACCAGAAGGTCCGCCCCCGCCTCGATCGCCTCCTCCGGGGTCGCCACCCGGGACTGATCGCCCCGGTCCGCCCCGACCGGACGCACGCCCGGGGTGATCAGCCTGATGTCGGGGCCCACCTCCGAACGGACGAGCCCCACCTCCTGAGGCGAGCACACCAGCGCGCGGGCGCCGGCCCCCACCGCGAGCGCGGCCAGGCGGCGCACCGCGTCCCGCGCGGGCCCCAGCAGCCCCACCTGCTCCAGGTCCGTCTCGTTCATCGAGGTCAGCACGGTCACGGCGGCGATCTCGGTGTCCGGGGCCGCCTCGACCGCGGCCCGGACCATGTCCGTTCCCCCGCTCGCGTGGACGGTCAGGATCGAAGGACGCAACCCCGCGACGCTACGCGCCGCTCCGGCGACGGTCGCCGGGATGTCGTGCAGCTTGAGGTCGAGGAAGACACCGACCCGATTGGCCCCGCGCACGGCGCTGATCACCTCGGGGCCGTAGCGCAGGTACAGCTCCAGCCCCACCTTCACGGTGCTCACGTGCGGCGCGACCGCGGAGGCCCAGGTCGCCGCCGTCTCGATGTCGTCGGCGTCGATCGCGACGGCGATGGGCGCGGAAGGCGCGGTCATGTCGATCTCTCCAATCGTGTGCCCGGAGGATCCGGGGTCCTGCACTCGCCGCCGTTCGGCCGAACGTGCTTACGAATGCACATCCACTGTCATGTGCACACCATCAAGGTGTGCGGTTCCCAGGATCGGGCGCTTCATGCGCCCGATCCACGTCACTTCCACGTAACGGCCGCCCAGACGGCCGTAGCCGGTCTCACTCCGTGGACCCACCCCCGAAAGCCGGGAGCGTCCGTTCGGCCACACAGAGCCACCTCAGCGCCGTTCAGGCCGGTCAGGACGCCCCGAAGCGCCCGAGGTTCACATACCCGCCCTGTGGGCGATGCCCACCAGGTCCGCGACCCGGGTCACGTCCCGCGCCTCCAGCACCTCGGTGAACTCGCGCAGGATCCGCGCGCACGCCGAGGGGTCGGAGAAGTTCATCGTGCCCACCGCGACCGCGCTGGCCCCGGCCGCCATGAACTCCAGGACGTCGGTACCGGTCCGCACGCCGCCCACGCCCACGATCGGCACCTCGGGGAAGGCCTCGTGGACGCGGTAGACGCACCCCACCGCCAGCGGGCGGATCGCCGGGCCGGAGAGCCCGCCCATCCCCCCGGTCACGGCCGGGCGCAGCGTGCGGGTGTCCACGCTCATCCCCCGCAGGGTGTTGATCATGGTCAACCCGTCGGCCCTGGCCCCGATGCAGGCCTCGGCCAACTTCACCACGTCGGGGACGTCGGCGGCGAGCTTGGCCAGGACCGGAAGCCCCGAACGCGCGTGCGAGCGCACCGTCTGGACCACCGCCGCGGCCTGGGCCGGGTCGTCGGCGAAGTGCCGCCCGGAGGGGTCGGCCGGATCCGGGCAGGAGAGGTTGACCTCGATGGCGTCCACCCCGTCGGCCTCCGAGATCCGCCGGGCCAGCTCTCCGAACTCGGCGACCCCCGATCCGGCGATGGACACGATCGCCCTCCCCCCGCGGGAGAGCAGCCATGGCAGGTCCCGTTGGAGGAAGACGTCCACCCCCGGGCCCTGCATCCCGATGGTGCTGAGCATCCCGCTCGGGGTCTCGGCCATCCGCGGCGACGGTCGCCCCGCCCGCGGCTCCAACATGACCGATTTGGTGGTGACGGCACCGATCTCCGCCACATCGAAGAACTGCGCCAGCTCACGTCCCGACCCCGCGCATCCGGCGGCGGTCACCACCGGGTTGGGGAGCGTCAGGGATCCCAGTCTGGTCCTGAGGTCTGCGTTCACGTGCCTTCGCTCGCTCGTGGCCTTCTACGGCCGGTGACCGAGGTCGCCGGCCCTGTCATGGGAGAACCGTCCTCGTCAGGCGATGTCCCGGGTCGACTCCGCCGCCCGGGCCGCGCTCGACCCCTTCCAACCGGGCGCGCCCAGGGCGTCGAAGGGGATCGTGCCCACGTCGTCGAAGCGCACCTGTTCGCCCCGGAAGACCGGGCCGTCGACGCAGGAGCGCACCATCCGCGTGATGCCGTCCTCCCCCACCACCGGGATCACGCAGGTCATGCAGATCCCGATACCGCAGGCCATGGTCTCCTCCACCGCGACCTGGACGGGGACGCCGTGGTCGCCGGCCACCTGGGTGACCGAGCGCAGCATCGGCATGGGTCCGCAGGCGTACACCGCGTCGGAGCGGGCCTCCTCGATCACCCGCCCCAGGACGTCGGTGACCCGCCCCTTGGTCCCGAAGGAACCGTCGTCGGTGGTGAAGGTGGCCGTCTCGGCGATCCGGCGCGCGGTGATCGCGCTGAACACACGGTCGGAGGAGGCCGCTCCCAGGACGAAGTCCACACGGCAGCCCCGTCGACGCAGCGACTGGGCCAGGGGGAACAGCGGGGCGCTCCCCGATCCACCGCCCACCAGGACACAGTTGACCGGGTCCCTGGGCAGGGGGAAGGGACGTCCCAGCGGTCCGACCACGTCCAGCAGGTCCCGCGATCTGCGCTCGGCCAGCCATGCGGTCCCGGTACCGCGCACCGAGAACAGGAACTCGACGGTGCCGCCGTAGTCGGGCTTGACGTCGTGGACGGCGAAGGGGCGGCGCAGCAGCGTGCTGGAGTGATCGCCGCCCACCCCCACCGACACGAACTGCCCGGACCGGAACCGTTCGGCTATCCCCGGCGCGACGACGGTGATGGCGTAGTAGGCGTCCACCCTGCGCACGTTCAGCACGGGGCACCTGATCTGCACCGGTCCGTTGTCGCTCATGTCTCGTGGCAGCCTCTCTAGACTCATCGCCTCGTGGTCCGGGTGTCGCGGGATTCTCCCACGACACCCGGACCGGCTACAGCCTAGGAGCCCTGACGTTCCGCCGTGAGCGCTTGGGCGTGTTCCTGAAGGGAACGCACCCCGATGTCACCGCGCACGCGGGCCTCGATCGCCTGGACGGCGGCGGCCAGACCCTGCACCGTGGTGACGCTGGGAACGCCGCGCACGATGGCCGCGGTCCTGATCTCGTACCCGTCCAGACGCGGGCCGGCCTGGCCGGCGCTGCCGAACGGGGTGTTGACGATCAGGTCGACGGCTCCGTCGTGGATGAGCTGCACGATGGTGGGCTCGCCCTCAGGGCCGGTGCCCGCGCTGTGCTTGCGCACCACGGTGGCCTGGACCCCGTTGCGGCGCAGGACCACCGCGGTCCCCTCGGTCGCGAGGATCTCGAAGCCCAGGTCGGCCAGGCGCTTGACCGGGAAGATCATCGAGCGCTTGTCCCGGTTGGCGACCGATACGAAGATCCGGCCCTGCGTGGGCACGGTCCCGTTGACCGCGAGCTGGGACTTGGCGTAGGCCGGACCGAACTCGGTGTCCAGACCCATGACCTCGCCGGTGGAGCGCATCTCCGGGCCGAGGATGGTGTCGACGCCCTCACCGTGCTTGTCGATGAACCGGTTGAAGGGCAGCACGGCCTCCTTCACCGACACCGGAGCGTCGGCGGGCAGGTCGCCGCCGTCGCCCTGGGCGGGCAGCATGCCCTCGGCGCGCAGCTCGGCGATGGTGCTCCCGGCCATGACGCGGGCGGCCGCCTTGGCCAGCGGGACCGCCGTGGCCTTGGAGACGAACGGCACCGTGCGGGAGGCGCGCGGGTTGGCCTCGAGGACGTTCAGGACACCCGAGGCGAGCGCGTACTGGACGTTGATGAGGCCGCGCACCCCGGTGCCCCGGGCGATCGCCTCGGTGGAGTAGCGGATCCGCTCGATGTCCTCCCGGCCCAGGGTGATGGAGGGCAGGGTGCACGCCGAGTCGCCGGAGTGGATACCGGCCTCCTCGATGTGCTCCATGACCCCGCCCAGGTACAGGTCGTGGCCGTCGTAGAGCGCGTCGACGTCGATCTCGATGGCGTCGTCCAGGAAACGGTCGATCAGGACCGGGTGCTCCGGGCTGACCTCGGCGTTGCGCTCGATGTAGTCGGCGAGCATCGCCTCGCTGTAGACGATCTCCATGCCGCGGCCGCCCAGCACGTAGGAGGGGCGGACCATGACCGGGTAGCCGATCTCGTCCGCGGCGGCCTTGGCCTGCTCGAAGGAGTAGGCGGTGCCGTACTTGGGCGCGGGCAGCCCGGCGTCGGCCAGGACCTTGCCGAACTCGCCGCGGTCCTCGGCCAGGTCGATGGCCTCGGGGCTGGTGCCGATGATCGGGACACCGGCCTCCTGGAGGCGGCGGGCCAGGCCCAGCGGGGTCTGACCGCCGAGCTGGACGATGACGCCGGCGACCTGTCCGGTGGCCTGCTCCGCGCGCACGACCTCCAGGACGTCCTCCAGGGTGAGCGGCTCGAAGTAGAGCCGGTCGCTGGTGTCGTAGTCGGTGGAGACCGTCTCGGGGTTGCAGTTGACCATGACGGTCTCGAACCCGGCGTCGGAGAGCGCGAAGGAGGCGTGGACGCAGGAGTAGTCGAACTCCACGCCCTGACCGATGCGGTTGGGGCCCGAGCCCAGGATGATGATCTTGGGCCGGTCCCCGGTGGGTACCTCGGTCTCCTCGTCGTAGCTGGAGTACAGGTACGGGGTGCGGGCCTCGAACTCGGCGGCGCAGGTGTCCACCGTCAGGTAGACGGGGTGGACGCCCAGGGCGTGCCGGAGCTCGCGGACGACGTCCTCGTGCTTGCCGGTGATCTCACCGATCTGGACGTCGGAGAAGCCCAGCCCCTTGGCCTCGCGCAGCAGCTCCTCGTCGAGCTTGCCGGCCGCGGCCAGGACGCGGGCCATCTCCTCCAGACGGAGCATCTGGTCCAGGAACCACGGGTCGATCTTCGTGGACTCGTGGATCTCCTCGACGGTGGCGCCGGCGCGCAGGGCCTGCTGCACCTGGCGCAGACGGTGCTCGGTGGGACGGGCCGCCGAACGCAGCAGCTCCTCCTTGTCGCCGGGCTCGCCCGCCCAGGTCAGACCGACGCCGGCCTTCTCCAGGGAGCGCATGGCCTTCTGAAGGGCCTCGGGGAAGGAACGGCCGATGGCCATCGCCTCGCCGACCGACTTCATGGTGGTGGTGAGACCGCCGTCGGCGCCGGGGAACTTCTCGAAGGCGAAGCGGGGCACCTTGACGACCACGTAGTCGAGCGTGGGCTCGAAGCTGGCCGGGGTCTCCCGGGTGATGTCGTTGGGGATCTCGTCCAGCGTGTAGCCGACGGCGAGCTTGGCCGCGATCTTGGCGATCGGGAAGCCGGTGGCCTTGGAGGCCAGGGCCGAGGAGCGGGACACGCGGGGGTTCATCTCGATGACGATGACCCGACCGGTGGCGGGGTGGACGGCGAACTGGATGTTGCAGCCGCCGGTGTCCACGCCGACCTCGCGGATGACCGCGATACCGATGTCGCGGAGCTTCTGGTACTCGCGGTCGGTGAGGGTCATGGCCGGGGCGACGGTGATGGAGTCACCGGTGTGCACGCCCATGGGGTCGAGGTTCTCGATGGAGCAGACGACCACCACGTTGTCGTTGGTGTCGCGCATCAGCTCCAGCTCGTACTCCTTCCAGCCGAGGATGGACTCCTCCAGGAGCACCTCGGTGGTCGGAGAGAGCGCGAGACCCTGACCGGCGATACGGCGCAGTTCGGCCTCGTCGTGGGCGAAACCGGATCCGGCGCCGCCCATGGTGAAGGAGGGGCGGACCACGACCGGGTAGCCCAGCTCCTCGGCGGCGTCCAGGCACTCCTGGAGCGTGTGGCAGATGCGCGAGCGGGCGGACTCGCCGCCGATGCGCTCGACGATGCCCTTGAAGCTCTCGCGGTCCTCGCCGGACTGGATGGCGTCGATGTTGGCGCCGATGAGTTCGACGTCGTACTTGGCCAGGATTCCGGCCTCGTGCAGGTCGACGGCGGCGTTGAGCGCGGTCTGCCCGCCCAGGGTCGGCAGGAGGGCGTCGGGGCGCTCCTTGGCGATGATCTTCTCGATCATCTCGGGGGTGATCGGCTCGACGTAGGTGGCGTCGGCGATCTCCGGGTCCGTCATGATCGTGGCCGGGTTGGAGTTGACCAGGATGACCCGAAGGCCCTCGGCCTTGAGGACGCGACAGGCCTGGGTTCCCGAGTAGTCGAACTCGGCCGCCTGCCCGATCACGATCGGGCCGGAGCCGATCACGAGGACGGATGAAAGGTCACTACGGCGCGGCATGCTCTGTACCTCTTACTACTTGGCAGCCGGAGCGGGCTGGGCGGACATCAGGTCGACGAACTCGTCGAAGAGCTCGGCGGCGTCGTGGGGACCCGCGGCGGCCTCCGGGTGGAACTGGACGCTGAACACGGGACGGTCCAGCAGCCGCAGGCCCTCGACGACCTGGTCGTTGAGGCCGATGTGGCTGACCTCGGCCCGGCCGTAGGGGGTGTCGAACGGGGTGTCGAGGGGCGCGTCCACCGCGAAGCCGTGGTTCTGGCTGGTGATCGCGACCTTCTTGGTGCGGGTGTCGATGACCGGCTGGTTGACCCCTCGGTGTCCGAAGGGCAGCTTGTAGGTCCCCAGCCCCAGGGAGCGCCCCAGGATCTGGTTGCCGAAGCAGATGCCGAAGAGCGGTCTGCCGGCGTCCAGGACACCGCGCATGGCCTCGACCGGGCCGTCGGCGGTGGCCGGGTCGCCGGGGCCGTTGCTGAAGAAGACGCCGTCCGGGTCCAGCGCGAGGATGTCCTCGGCCGTGGCGGAGGCGGGCAGCACGGTGACGCGGCATCCGCGTTCGGCCAGACGCTGGGGGGTCATGGCCTTGATCCCCAGGTCGACGGCGGCGACGTGGAAACGGGTCTCGACGCCCTCGGGCGGCAGGACCTCGTAGGAGGCGTCGGTGCTGACCTCGGCGGCCAGGTCGGAGCCGGCCATGCGGGGCTGCTCCAGGATCCGCGCGAGCAGCGCCCGGGGATCGGTCTCGACCGTGCTGATCGCGGCGCGCATGGCCCCGCGGTCACGGAGGTGACGGGTGAGGGCACGGGTGCCCTTGAGGGCGATCCCGACCACGTTCTGGCGGCGCAGCTCCTCGTCGAGGGTGCGCTGCGCGCGCCAGCTGGAGGGGACCCTGGCCGGCTCGCGCACGACGTAGCCCGCGACCCAGATGCGTCCCGACTCGGGGTCGTCGTCGTTGACCCCGGTGTTGCCGATGTGCGGCGCGGTCATCGCCACGATCTGGCGGTGGTAGGAGGGGTCGGTGAGGGTCTCCTGGTAGCCGGTCATCCCGGTGTTGAAGACGGCCTCGCCGAAGGTCTCGCCGGTGGCGCCGAAGGAGCGGCCGTGGAACACACGTCCGTCCTCGAGCACCAGAATCGCCGGCCCGCCGATCTCCTCGGACACGTTCTCCCCCTCTACGGTGCCAGGGCTGACCTGGGCTTCGATACTCACTTGATCTTCCCTTCCAGGACGGTCGGCGCGCCGCGCAGGAACGTGGCGATGATCCGGCCGGGCAGGCTCATGCCCCGGAAGGGGGTGTTTCCGCTCTTGCCGACCAGGGCGGCCCCGTCGACCTCGACGGGGGCGGCCGGGTCGTACAGGACGACGTTGGCGGGTTCACCGACGGCGAGCCCGCGGCCGTGGTCGGAGACCCGGCCGATCCGGGCGGGCGCGGCGGACATGCGGTCGGCGACCTGTTCCCAGGTGAGCAGACCGGTCTCGACCATGGTCTTGTGGACGACCCCGAGCGCGGTCTCCAGCCCGACCATGCCCATCGCGGCGGTGGACCACTCGGTCTCCTTGGCCTCCACCGGGTGCGGCGCGTGGTCGGTGGCGACGATGTCGATCGTGCCGTCGGCCAGCCCCTCGCGCAGCGCCTGGACGTCCTCGGCGGTGCGCAGCGGCGGGTTGACCTTGTAGACCGGGTCGTAGCTCTCCACCAGGTCCTCGGTGAGGATCAGGTGGTGGGGCGTGACCTCGGCGGTGACGTCGCAGCCGCGCTCCTTGGCCCAGCGGATGATGTCCACCGACCCCTTGGTGGAGACGTGGCACACGTGCAGTCGGGAGCCGACGTGCTGGGCGAGGAGGCAGTCGCGGGCGATGATCGCCTCCTCGGCGACCGCGGGCCAGCCGGGCAGACCGAGACGGTCGGAGACGCAGCCCTCGTTCATCTGGGCGCCCTCGGTCAGGCGGGGCTCCTGCGCGTGCTGGGCGATGACCCCGTCGAAGGCCTTGACGTACTCCAGGGCCCGGCGCATGAGCAGGGCGTCGGAGACGCAGATGCCGTCGTCGGAGAAGACCCGGACGCCGGCGGCGGAGTCGGCCATGGCCCCGATCTCGGAGAGTCGTTCGCCCTTCAGGCCGACGGTGACGGCGCCGACCGGGCGCACGTCGCAGTAGCCGGCCTCGCGGCCCAGGTGCCAGACCTGTTCGACCACGCCGGCGGTGTCGGCGACGGGGTCGGTGTTGGCCATGGCGTGCACGGCGGTGTAGCCGCCCATGGCGGCGGCGCGGGAGCCGGAGAGGACGGTCTCGGCGTCCTCTCGGCCGGGCTCGCGCAGGTGGGTGTGCAGGTCCACCAGGCCGGGAAGGGCGATCAGACCGGTGGCGTCCACGACCTCGGTGCCCTCGGGGGCCTCCAGGTCGGGACCGATCGCGGCGACGCGCCCCTCGTCCAGGAGCAGGTCGACGGGGTCGCCGCCGAACGGGCGGGCGCCTCGGATCAGGTACGGTCCATGGTTTTCGGGCATGGAGATGTCGGCTTTCTCGTGTTCGTGAAGTTCGTGTGCTGTGCGGCGGTCGGCGCTCCGGGGCGGGATCGCGGGGGCCGTTCCCCTCACCGGGGTCCTCGGCGCGTCCCTCGTGTCCGTCCCGTCACCCGTGTTCGGGCCGGGACGAGGACCTTCCCCGGGGCGGGGCGCCGTCAGGAGCCGCCGAGCAGCAGGTAGAGGACGGCCATGCGCAGGCTGACACCGTTGGCGACCTGCTCGGTGACGGTGCAGCGGGGAGAGTCGGCGACCTCGGCCGAGATCTCCATTCCGCGGACCATCGGGCCGGGGTGCATGACGATGGCGTCGGAGGGCATCCGCTCCAGCCGTTCCCCGTCGAGCCCGTAGTTGCGGCTGTACTCGCGCACGGAGGGGAAGAAGGAGTCGCGCATGCGCTCGGCCTGGACCCGCAGCATCATGACCACGTCGGTCTTGGGCAGCACCTCGTCGAGGTCGTAGGAGACCTCGCAGGGCCAGGTGCCGACCGAGACCGGCAGCAGCGTGGGCGGGGCCACCAGGGTCACGTGCGCTCCCAGAGTGGTGAGCAGCAGCACGTTGGACCGGGCGACCCTGCTGTGCAGGATGTCGCCGACCACGGCCACGCGCAGCCCTTCCAGGCGCCCCAGTCGGGAACGCATGGTGAAGGCGTCCAGCAGGGCCTGGGTCGGGTGCTCGTGGGTTCCGTCGCCGGCGTTGAGGACCGATCCGTCGACCCAGCCGGCCAACCGGTGGGCGGCGCCGGAGGCGCTGTGTCGGATGACGACTCCGTCGGCGCCCATCGCCTGGAGCGTGAGGGCGGTGTCCTTCAGGCTCTCGCCCTTGGAGACGCTGGAACCCTTGGCCGAGAAGTTGATGACGTCGGCCGACAGACGCTTGGCCGCCAGTTCGAAGGACGTGCGGGTCCGGGTGGAGTCCTCGTAGAAGAGGTTGACGACGGTGCGCCCGCGCAGGGTCGGGAGCTTCTTGACCGCGCGATCGCCGACCTGGGCGAGTTCGGCTGCGGTGTCCAGGATGAGCGTGGCCTCGTCGCGGTCGAGGTCGCCGGCGGAGAGCAGGTGGCGCATCAGGCGTCCCCTTCCGTGGTCTCGGGGAGCGAGCGCGACCCCGCCCTGAGGGTTCCGGTGGAGGAGGCGCGGGCCGGGCCGAGCAGGACCGCGTCGTGACCGTCGGTCTCCTCGAGTTGGACGGTGACGCTCTCCCTCAGGGAGGTGGGCAGGTTCTTGCCCACGTAGTCGGCGCGGATCGGCAGCTCGCGGTGGCCTCGGTCGACGAGTACGGCCAGCTGGACGGCCCGGGGGCGACCGAGGTCGCCGAGGGCGTCCAGGGCGGCGCGCACTGTGCGGCCGGAGAAGAGCACGTCGTCGACCAGGACGACGACGCGGTCGTCGAGTCCGCCCGCGGGGATCTCGGTCCTGCCGAGAGCGCGCGCGGGTGCCATCCGCAGGTCGTCGCGGTACATGGTGATGTCGAGGGATCCGGTGGGGACGTCGAGTTCTTCGACGCGTTCGATCCGTCGTGCCAGGCGTCGGGCGAGGGGTGCTCCTCGCGAGGGGATGCCCAGGAGGGTGACGTCCTGTCCGCCCTTGGTCCGTTCGAGGACCTCATGGGCGATGCGGGTCAGTGCCCGGTTGATCTCGTTGCCGTCGAGGACGGCCCGGGTGCCTTCGGGCGCCTCGGGCGAGGACGCGGAAACGGCGGTTCCGTTGTCGTCCTTCGTCTGTTTTCGCGCATGCAAAGCGGTGACCCCTTCCCTGCCTCACTGAACAGGTCGTTAAAGGATGTCGATCGGGCCCACGCTACCAGCGCCGACGGTTCCCTCTTCGGGCACTCCCCACGCCTTGAGAATCACAGTGTGATGCTTGTCACATAAGCCCTTGAGGATTGCCCGACTAAGAGCACCCGTATCGTGACACTCCGGATACGCACCCCATTGGTGGGAAACACGAAATTCCCTGTAGGAGCGGGCTTTCCACCCCTCGAACGCGCCTCACTCGTCCCGACCGGTCATGAAATGAGAGACGTCTCACCTACGCACGGTTTGGCCACTGATTAGTCGCGTTTCACCCCAACGGCTTGACCTGGACACCGGCACCCCTCTACCGTCACTGTCTGTAACCAATACCGGGTGGGGTTGCACCCCGTGACCATCCGCTGGACCGCCCAGGCGGCCCGCCGAGTACGAGCGGACGTCTCCCCCACCACGCCAGCCACCGTCACGGCCGGGAGCGACAAGAAGATGCCATCCGAATACGCGAAGTCCCTCGGCGCGCGACTGCGTGCCATCCGCACCCAGCAGGGCCTGTCCCTGCACGGGGTGGAGGAGAAGTCCCACGGACGCTGGAAGGCCGTCGTGGTGGGCTCGTACGAGCGTGGCGACCGCGCCGTCACCGTGCAGAAGCTGGCCGAGCTGGCCGACTTCTACGGGGTGCCGATGTCGGAGCTGCTGCCCGGCGGCGCCGCTCCGACCCCTCTGGGTCCGACACCCAAGCTGGTCATCGATCTGGAGCGCATGCAGCAGCTCCCGCAGGAGAAGGCCGGACCCCTCTCCCGCTACGTGGCCACCATCCAGAGCCAGCGCGGTGACTACAACGGGCGGGTGCTCTCCATCCGTCAGGAGGACCTGCGCTCACTCGCGGTCATCTACGACAAGTCGCCGGGCGACCTCACCGAGGAGCTCATCAACTGGGGCGTGCTCGACCCCGAGGCGCGCCGCGCCGTCGACGCCTTCTGACCCCGGGCCACCGACGACACGAGACAGAGGAGCCGGACACGACCGCACCCGGTCGTGTCCGGCTCTCGTCGTGTCGGAACCCCCGAGAACGCGGCGAGGCCGGGCCGGGGCTTCCCCTCCCCGACCCGGCCTCGCCGGTGTCGACCGCACGTGGCGGCCGGACTATCGAACCTCTGTTCGACGGGCACCAGTTAACACTCCCTCGATCGAACCGTCAAGACGACCGCCCCACGCGTGCGCGAGGGGCCGGGCGTCACGGCACGACACGTCCTAGTGTTGGCCCGTGATAGACGACATCGAGCTGCGCGAGCTCTCGCCCGCGGCGTTCGCACACGCCGTACCGGCGCTCCTGGAGGTCTACACGGCGGCCATGGACCCGCCGCCCGGCCAGCTGCCGGGGCGCGCCGCCGTGATGAGGGGGCACGCCCACTACCCCGACTTCCGCTGTCTGGTCGCGGTGCGGGAGGAACGTGCCATCGGGTTCGCCTACGCCTTCCACGGCGCCGAGGGCCAGTGGTGGCACGACGTGGTCACCGAGGGTATGCGTTCACGGGGGCTCGGCTCCCGGGTGCGGCGTCATCTGGGGGACCCGTGGGAGATCGCCGAGGTCCACGTCCACCCCGAGGCCCAGAACCGGGGGATCGGTCGGCGCCTCCTGTACGCGCTGTGCGCCGACCGACCCGAACGTACGGCGGTGCTGTCCACCCGTACGGGCCCCACCCCCGCGCGTCACCTCTACCGTTCGTGCGGCTTCGTCGAGGTGATGGACCCGTTCTCCTTCCCGGGCAGCCCGGACCGCCCCTTCGCGATCATGGTCGCGCGGCTCCCGCTGACCCGTCCCGATGCCCGGCGACCTCGCGGTAGATCTCCCTGGTGGCCGTGGACTGGTTGAAGGTGATGAAGTGGATGCCCGGCGCGCCTTCGGCCAGGAGTCGCTCGCACATGTTCTGCGCGTGCTCGATCCCGAAGGCCCGTACCGCCTCGGCGTCGTCGCCGAAGCGTTCGAAGCGGGCGGCCAGCTCACGCGGGAACGGGGCGCCCGAGAGCTTCTCGGACCGTGGGATGGAGGACAGCTTCACCACCGGGAACACCTCGGGGATGATCGGCACCTCACAGCCGCGCGCGGCCACCCGGTCGCGCAGACGCAGGTAGTCCTCGGCGTCGAAGAACATCTGGGTGATGGCGTAGTCGGCGCCGGCCTCGCACTTGCGCACGAAGTGGTCGGTGTCGATCTCGACGTCGGCCGAACGCGGATGCTTGTAGGGGAAGGCCGCCACCCCCACACAGAAGTCCCCGCTCTCCTTGAGCAGCCGGACCAGCTCCTCGGCGTAGGTGAGTCCCCTCGGGTGGCTGACCCACTCGCCGTCGGGGTCACCGGGAGGGTCACCGCGTACGGCCAGCATGTTGGAGACCCCGGCGTCGGCCAGGCGGCCGATGAGGTGGCGCAGTTCGGCGACGGAGTGGTCGACCAGGGTCATGTGGGCCACCGGCATCAGAGTGGTGTCGGTGGCGATGCGCTCGGTGGTCTCCACCGTCAGGTCACGGGTGCCTCCACCGGCACCGTAGGTGACCGAGACGAAGGAGGGGCCGAGCGCCTCGATCTCGCGGATGGCCCGCCACAGGCGCTCCTGGGAACGCTCGTTGCGCGGCGGGAAGAACTCGAAGGAGAACAGCGGCTCGCCCGAGTCGAGCAGGTCTCGGATATGGCGCGGCCTGGGGGCCGGCCCTCGGGGCGCCACGGGGCGGGTCGGTGCAGCGAGCATGTACACCAGCCTAGGCCAGACCTTTCCGGAGACGGACTCGACGTCCCGAATCGCGAGACGGCTTATGCTCCGACAGTCTCACGTCCCACTATATGGACTCGACCAGAAAACGGACATACCACCCCGTGGGCATCGAGAAGGGAACGTTTCCCCTGGTGGACGGAGGGTTCCGCCACCCTTTCTCCATTGAAGGCCCCGCCGACCACGCCCCTTCTTGTCCATATTCCGGACGCTCACTTTTCTTCTCACTGATACCGCACCGATCACGGAGCGTGGTGACAGGGTCGACCATTCGTCCCCACGGCCCCGGCAGCACCACCCGTAACACCCGAGCGGCGGAACGGACCCGGAGGGCCCCCTTCCCCCACAGCGGCTAACCTGCTGGGTATGGCCCCTTCCTCTGCCCTCTCGACCGTGTCCGTCATCCGATCCGACGTGGACCGTGAACTGTCCGTCTTCTGCGCCGACCACCGCGGCCGCCTGCTGGAGATCGGTGACGAACTGGCCCCCGCCATGGACGCCCTGGAGACCATGGTCTCCGGCGGCAAGCGCCTGCGTCCGACCTTCGCCTACTGGGGTTGGCGCGGTGCCGGGGGCGCGGACCGTGACGAGCGGATGATCCGGGCCGCCTCCTCCCTGGAGTTCCTCCAGGCCTGCGCCCTCGTCCACGACGACGTGATCGACAACAGCGACACCCGACGCGGCCTGCCCGCGACCCACCGCCGCATGGCCAAGATGCACGCCGACCAGGGGTGGAGCGGTGACAGCGAGGGCTTCGGCCAGGGCGCCGCGATCCTCATCGGCGACCTGTGCCTGGCCTGGTCCGACGAGATGTACCAGGCCAGCGGTTTCGCCCCGGACACCCTCCAGCGGGGACGCGTCCCCTTCGACGCGATGCGCACCGAGGTCATGGCGGGCCAGTACCTGGACACGCTGGAGCAGGTGCGCGGCACCGCCACCCGTGAGGCCGCCCTCCGGGTGATGCGCTACAAGTCCGCCAAGTACACGGTGGAGCGTCCGCTGCACCTGGGGGCGGCGCTGGCCGGCCGCTACGAGGAGCTGGCCGGGGTCTACACCGACTACGGCATCCCTCTGGGGATCGCCTTCCAGCTCCGCGACGACCTGCTCGGCGTGTTCGGCGACCCCACCACCACGGGCAAGCCCGCCGGTGACGACCTGCGCGAGGGCAAGCGGACCCTGATCGTGGCCGAGACCCTCGAACGCTCCGGAAGCGCCGACGCCGAGCGGTTCCGCGAGCTGCTGGGCGCCCCCGACCTGTCGGTGGCCTCGGTCGAGTGGATGTGCTCCCTGATCGAGACCAGCGGGGCCCTGGCCGCCTGCGAGGCCCTGGTGGAGGACTACGCCGGACAGGCGCTCGCCGCCACGGAGCACCCGGAGTTGGCCGACGACGCCCGCGGGCCGCTGCGCGACCTGGTGGTGGCCGCCACCCGCCGCTCCCACTGACGACACGACCTGGAACCCGACCTCCGAGACCCCTAGGGGACGCCCCTGGGGGTTTCAGGGGTTTTCTCACATCGGTCCCCGTTGTGCGGTGCCCTCCGTTTCGCGTTGAATCGAATCTCACGATAGATCTCGAAAAGCGGAGCCCCTCATGCCCAGGCCCACGGCCTCGCGCGGTCCGACCGGAACCACCGAACGTGCCCTCGCCCCCGACCTCGCCCGCGGCTTCATGCTGTTGTTCATCGCGCTGGCCAACACGGTCTGGTACCTGTGGGCGCTACCGAGCGGCGGCGCCACCATGCATCCCCCCTCGGAGGACCTCCCGGACCGGATCGCGCAGTTCTTCACGATCGTCGTCGTGGACATGCGCAGCTACCCGATGTTCGCCTTCCTCTTCGGTTACGGGATGGTGCAGCTCGCCCGTCGCCAAGAGGCGGCCGGAAGCGACGCCAAGGCGGTCGCGGCCCTGCTGCGTCGCCGCAACCTGTGGCTGATCGCCTTCGGCGCGGTCCACGCCCTCCTGCTCTGGATGGGCGACGTGCTCGGCGCGTACGGTGTGGCCGGCCTGCTGCTGGGATGGCTCTTCCTCCGCCGTCGGGAGACCACCCTGCTGGTGTGGGGCTGGGTCCTGACCGGTCTGTTGGCCTCGCTCTCCGTACTCGGCCTCCTGTCCATGCCCTTCCTCGGTTCGCTGCCGGACGAGGACGCCGCCGGCATGGAGGCGCTCGCCGGCAGCATCGCCGACCCCTCGTTCCTCACCGCCGCCCTGGACCGGATCACGGTCTGGCCCGGAGTCGCCCTCCTTCAGGGCGTGTTCGGCCTCGCGATCCCCGCGGCGATCCTCTTCGGCTATCGGGCCGCGCGCATGCGCGTTCTGGAGGAGCCCGGTGCACACCTGCCCCTGCTGCGGCGGACCGCCGTCATCGGTATCTCCGTGGGTTGGCTGGGCGGTCTGCCCCTCGCCCTGTACCAGGTCGGTGCGCTGGACCTGAACGCCACGCAGGCCCAGATCCTGACCCTTCCGCACATGACCACCGGCATCCTCTGCGGTGTCGGCTATGTGGCGCTGATCGCCCTGATCGCGCACCGGATCCAGAACCGGGACCGCGAACCCGGCGTGGTGGTCACCGCTCTGAGCGCCACCGGTAAGCGTTCCCTGTCCGCCTACCTCGGTCAGTCGGTCCTGTGCGCGCCGATCCTGTCCGCCTGGGGGCTGGGTCTGGCCGCCTGGATGACGTCGTGGACGATGTTCCTGTACGCGGTCGGGGTCTGGCTGGTCACCGTGGTGATCGCCTACGGCATGGAGCGCGCCGGCCGTCGCGGACCGGCCGAGGTCCTGCTCCGACGTCTGTCCTACCGGCGGGTGAACACCCCTTCGCCCGCATCCGCCCCGGAAGGGGACGAGGGGCCGCACCAAGAGCGGACCACCCCCTGACCCGAAGGCGCAAAAAGGCGCGTGCCGATCAGTGCTCGGCACGCCGCCTTCCTCCAGGATGGCTGTCATGGGCGACGATCACATGACAAACCACACCATAGGGGTGACCGGGGCCACCGGTGCCCTGGGCGGACGCGTGGCCGCCAGGATCGCCAGGCTCGGGGCCAGGCAGCGTCTCATCGTGCGCGATATCAATCGGGCCCCGGAGTATCCGGGCAGTAGCGCGTCGATGGCCGTCTACGAGGACACCGCCGCCTTCGAACGGGCCTGTCGTGGTGTGGACACCCTGTTCCTGGTCTCGGCGACCGAGTCCGAGAATCGGATGGACACCCACATCAGCGCGGTGGACGGCGCCGTCCGGGCCGGGGTGTCCCGGATCGTGTACCTGTCGTTCCTGGGTGCCGGACCGGCCGCCACCTTCACCTTCGCCCGGACGCACTTCTTCACCGAGGCGCACATCCGCTCGACCGGAGTGCCGTACACGTTCTTGAGACCCTCCCTCTACCTGGATCTGATGCCCTCCTGGGTGGACGACCACGGTGTGGTGCGCGGCCCGGCCGGAGAGGGTCGCGTCGCCTGGGTGTCCCGGGACGACGTGGCGGACGTGGCCGCCACCGTGCTCACCGACCCCGTGGTGATCGCCGCCTCCGAGGAGACCACCTACGACGTGACCGGCCCGGAGGCGCTCTCGGTCGGGGCCACCGTGGAGCGGCTGGGCCGGCTCACCGGACGTTCGATCCGGTACGTGCCCGAGACCTGGGAGGAGGCCTTGGAGTCGCGTCGCGCGAGCGGGGCCCCGGAGTGGGCGGTCGAGGGGTGGGCCTCGTCGTACGCGGCGATCGCCTCCGGTGAGCTGGACGTGGTCTCCCCCACGGTGCCGGATCTGACCGGGCATCCGGCCCAGTCGATCGAGGGCTTCCTGCGTCGCCATCCCAGCGCGTTGTCGCACGTCCACGTCTGATCGCTCCGCCCCGGCCGTCGTGCTCCCGCACGGCGGCCCCGTCGTCTCCGAGGTTCCCCGAGGGAATCCTCCCCTCCCCCTTGACCTCAACATTGGTTTAGGTAGGAGGGTCGTTCTTGTAAGACGAACGACGGACCACGGAGTGTGCGATGCGAGCGGTGAGAGTGGACGGATTCGGCGGCCCGGAGGTCCTCGCCCTTCACGAGGTCCCCGAGCCCGAGCCCGGCCCCGGCGAGGTGGCCGTACGGGTGGAGGCGGCCAACGTCATCTACCTCGACACCCTGATCCGGAGGGGCCTCGCCCGGGAGTTCTTCCCGATCGAGCCTCCGTACGTGCCGGGTTCGAGCGTGGTGGGCCGGGTCGAGGAGGTCGGCCCGGAGGCCGACCCCTCCCTCGTCGGAGCCCTCGTGCTCTCCGAGACGGAGGAGGGCGGATACGCGGAGCGGGTCGTGGTCCGTGAGGACGGCCTGGTACGGGTGCCCGACGGGCTCTCCCCCCACGATGCCCTGGCCCTGCTGGTCGACGGAGCCACGGCGATGCTCCTGGAGCGCTCCGCCCGTTTCCTCCCCGACACCCGGGTACTGGTGCTGGCCGCCGCGGGCGGCGCCGCGAGCCTGGTCGTGCAGCTCGCCCGCCTGGCGGGGGCCCGGGTGATCGGCGCCGCGTCGAGCCCGGAGAAGCGGGAACTGGCCCGAGCCCTGGGAGCGGTCGAGACCGTGGACTACTCGGCCCCCGACTGGCACGACCGGGTCCGCGAGATCACCGGCGGGGCCGGGGTGGACGTGGTCGTCGACGGGGCCGGAGGGGCGCTGGGGGCGTCGGCCTTCTCCCTCGTGGCCGACGGGGGACGTTTCGTCAGCTACGGCACCACCGACGGGGAGATCGTCGAGATCGACGAGGCCGAGGCGTCTCGACGTCGGATCGAGACCGTGGGCCTGTTCGACATCCAACGAGAGGAGACCCTGGGCCGGAACGACCTGGCCAGACTCGCCTTGGAGGAGGCCAGGGAGGGCCGGATCCGACCGCACGTGGGGATGACCCTGCCCTTGGAGCGGGCCGCCGAGGCGCACCGGGCGCTCCAGGAGCGTCGGGTCGTCGGGAAGGTGCTCCTCGTCCCCTGACCCGAACGGTCAGGAACGGTCGGAGCGCGCGGTCAGCCTGGCCCGCAACGCGGCGGCGGCCGCGCGGGGGTCCTCCGCCTCGGTGATCGCGCGCACCACGACCACCCGACGGGCACCGGCGTCCAGTACGCGGTCGACGTTGTCGAGGTCGATGCCGCCGATGGCGAACCAGGGGCGGTCGCCGGCCAGCTCGGCGGACCGCTCGACCAGGGAGAGCCCGGCCGCGGGACGACCCGGCTTGGTCGGGGTGGCCCAGGTCGGCCCGACACAGAAGTAGTCGCTGCCCGCCTCGGCCGCGGAGGCCGCGGCGGCGTCGGCGTCGTTGTTGGAACGGCCGATGATCGGGTCGGCGCCGATGATGTCCCTGGCCATGGGGACGGGAAGGTCCCTCTGCCCCAGGTGCAGGACGTCGGCGCGCACCGAGCGGGCGATGTCGGCCCGGTCGTTGACCGCGAGCAGGGCCCCGTGCCGCTCGCAGGCCTCGCGCATGATCTCCAGGGCCGCGAGCTCCTCACGGGCCTCCAGACCCTTGTCCCGGAGTTGGACGATGTCCACACCTCCGGCCAGGGCGGCGTCGGTGAACTCCGCGAGATCGCCGCGCCCGGTCCGGGCGTCGGTGCACAGGTACAGAAGCGATGCGTCCAGGCGCTCGCGCAGGCTGGTTCCGTGGCTGGTCCTCACACCGTCCACCTTAGGGCCCGGAGATCGGGGACCCGAGGGCACCCCCGTGCGGAGCGCCCCGGGCCCCGGACCCGCCTCAGAAGGCCAGGCTCTGGGCGCGGCGCCGCACCTCGGTGCCCCGGTTCTCGCGCATGGCCTGGATCGGGGTTCCGGGCAGGGTGTCGTCCGGGGTGAACAGCCAGCGCAGGGCCTCCTCCGTGGAGAACCCGGCGTCGGTGAGCAGCACGATGGTGCCGGGCAGCCCCTTGACCAGGTCCTCCCCGTCCAGGAAGGCGGCGGGGATGGAGAGTTCTCCGCCCCGGACCAGACCCATCAGCCGCTTCTCGCGGATGAGCGTCTTGATCCGGTTGGGGCTCACGCCCAGCGGCCGGGCGGCCTCTCGCAGGGTCAGCCAGTCGCCGACCAGTTCGTCGATTTCACGGTCGCTTTGTGTCACCCTCCCAATCTGCCACACACGGCCGGCCACGCGGACCGTCCCGGCCGTGCCGGGTGACCTGGCCGAGGTCCCGACGCGCCCCCTTCGAAGGGCCTGTCCTAGGATGGGGTACCGAACAGACACGTCCCGCGGGAGCCGGGTGGACCCGGCTGAGAGGGAGACTGCCCGTCTCCGACCGCACGAACCTGATCCGGATCATGCCGGCGAAGGGAGTGGAGGAACGCACCGTGCGTACTTTCGAGGAAACCCCCGACACGAGGATTCGTCCTACCAATACCGTGGTCGTGGTGGGCGGTGGCGTCATCGGCCGCGTCACCGCGTGGCGGGCCGCCCAACAGGGCCTGGACGTCACGCTGGTCGAGCCCGATCCGGTGGACGAACCGTCCCACGCGCGTGCCGCCTCGACCGTCGCCGCGGGCATGCTGACCCCCGCCACCGAGGCGGTGTTCGGCGAGGAGGAGCTGATGGCCCTGGGCCTGCGCTCCGCGCGGATGTACGACGACTTCGTCGCCGAGGTGGAGGCCGCGAGCGGCCGATCGGTGGGTCATCGCCGCACCGGCACCCTGCTGGTCGCCTTCGACCGGGACGACCTGTCCGTCCTGCACGATCTGCACGCCCTCCAGGAACGGCTGGGGATCGCCACCGAACGGCTGGGCGGCCGTGAGTGCCGCAGGTTGGAGCCCATGCTGGCGCCTTCCGTGCGCGGCGGTGTCCTGGCTCCCGAGGACCACTCCCTCGACCCCCGGCTCCTCCTCCGGGCCCTGGCCGAGGCCGGGAGGCGCGCGGGGGTGCGCGAGGTCTCCGGGACCGTGGCGGAGGTCTCCTCCCCGGGCCCTGACGGGGCCCGCCTCGGGGTACGTCCGATCGACGGTCCCGTCCTTCCGGCGCACCAGGTCGTCCTGGCCGCGGGCTGCTGGGGCGACCGGATCACGCTGCCCGCGCCGGTGGTGCCGCCGCTGCGCCCGGTCAAGGGACAGTTGCTGCGCGCCCGCGTGCGCGCCGGAGAACCGCCCATCGTGGAGCGCACCGTGCGCGGCCTGGTCCGCGGATTCCCCGTCTACCTGGTGCCACGCGCCGACGGCGAGGTGATCGTGGGCGCCACCCAGGAGGAACTGGGCCACGACACCGCCCTGACCGCGGGGGGACTCTGGCAGGTACTGCGGGACGCCCGAGAGCTGGTCCCCGGGGTGGGCGAACTGGAGATCACCGAGACCTGCGTGGGCCTGCGCCCCGGATCCCCCGACAACGAACCCCTCCTGGGCCCCACGAGGGTCCCGGGACTGCACCTGGCCTCCGGCCACTTCCGCCACGGGGTGCTCCTGGCCCCCGTGACCGGAGAGGTCATGGCCGAGGCGCTCACCACCGGCACGCTGCCCGAGTACGCGCGCCGGTTCGCCGCCGACCGAGCCGTGCCCGGCGGTGACACGCGGGAGAAGCCGACGACGTGGGAGGAACAGTGGAACTGATCATCAACGGCGAGAGCCGCCAGAGCGAGGCCGCCACGGTCGAGACGGTCGTGCGCGACCTGACCTCGGCCGGGGAGGGGCGGATCCCCGGCGGGATCGCGGTCGCCGTCAACGACGAGGTCGTGCGCCGTACCGCCTGGGCCGAGACCGCCCTGTCCCCCGGAGACCGTGTGGACGTCCTGACCGCCGTGCAGGGAGGCTGAACCATGACCGACACCCTCGACGCCCCCACCACGATCGACGATCCCCTCGTCATCGACGGGGTCTCCTTCGGTTCCCGGCTCATCACCGGCACCGGCGGCGCCCCCTCCCTGGAGGTCCTGGAGGAGGCCCTGCTCGCCTCGGGGACCGAGCTCACCACCGTGGCCATGCGCAGGGTCACCCCCGGTACCCGTGGTTCGGTGTGGGACGTCCTGGAGCGCAACGCGATCCGGCCGCTGCCCAACACCGCCGGCTGCTTCACCGCCGTCGAGGCCGTGCGCACCGCCCGGTTGGGCCGTGAGGCCCTGGAGACCGACTGGGTCAAGCTGGAGGTGGTGGCCGACGAGCACACCCTGCTGCCCGACCCGGTGGAGCTGCTGGACGCCGCCGAGACCCTCGTGGACGAGGGGTTCACCGTCCTGCCCTACACCAACGACGACCCGATCCTGGCCCGTCGACTGGAGCAGGTGGGGTGCGCCGCCGTCATGCCGTTGGCCGCGCCGATCGGTTCGGGCCTGGGCATCCGCAACCCGCACAACCTCGAACTGATCGTCGAGCAGGCCCGGGTCCCGGTGATCGTCGACGCGGGCATCGGTACCGCCAGCGACGCGGCCCTGGCGATGGAACTGGGATGCGACGCGGTGTTGTTGGCCACTGCCGTGACCCGCGCTCAGGACCCCGTCCGTATGGCGACCGCGATGCGCGACGCCGTCCGGGCCGGGCGGGGCGCGCGTCTGGCCGGCCGTATCCCGGTCCGCCGTCACGCGTTGGCCTCCAGCCCCGACGTGGTCTGACACCCGTGCGTCGGGCCGGCGTGGATCGTCGGCCCGACGGACGGTTTGCGCTCGTCCCCTACCGTGGTGGGGTACGGCGGCCCTTTGGAGGGCGCCGCTCCCATCAGAACCGCCCAGGCGCGAACTCCCTCGACCGCACACGGAACGACCTTGTGCGACACGGACCGGGGACGCCGCGACCGTGAACCGCGGGGCAGAACCGACGCCGGATTCCGCTATCGTGTCGGTTCGATACCTGGTGTCGGGTACGCGCCACCGGCCGCGATCTCCCGCGCTCCCCGCAGCAAGGACACAACTCCGCCGTGGACATGACGAATTCCGACCCGCTTGTAGGCGCGACACTGGACCGTCGCTACTTCGTCGAGTCAAGGATCGCCGGTGGCGGCATGGCGACGGTGTACGTCGCCCACGACCTGAGACTGGACCGCAGACTGGCCTTGAAGGTCATGCATCCCTCTCTGGCCCAGGACCCCTCCTTCGTCCAGCGCTTCATCAACGAGGCGCACTCGGTCGCCAAGCTCTCCCACCCCAACGTGGTGCAGGTCTTCGATCAGGGCGAGGATCAGGGACACGTGTTCCTGGCCATGGAGTACGTCCCGGGCCGGACCCTGCGCGACCTCCTCAAGGAGCAGGGCAGGCTGGCCCCCCGGCAGGCCCTGAACTTCATGGCCCCGGTCCTGGCCGCGCTGGGCGCCGCCCATCAGGCGGGCATGGTGCACCGCGACGTCAAGCCCGAGAACGTCCTCATCACCGAGGACGGCCGGGTGAAGGTCGCCGACTTCGGTCTGGCCCGCGCCGTCGAGCAGTCCAACCAGGGACTGACCCGGACCGGCACCCTCATGGGCACCGCCGCCTACCTGGCCCCCGAGCAGATCGAGAAGGGCACCGCCGACGCCCGCAGTGACGTCTACGCGGCCGGCATCATGCTCTACGAGCTGCTCACCGGTGGACAGCCGCACACCGGCGAGACCCCCATCGCCATCGCCTACCAGCACGTCACCGAGGACGTCCCCCGTCCCTCCCACTTCCTGCCCGGGCTCCCGCCCGAGGTGGACACCCTGGTCACCAAGGCCACCGAGCGCGATCCCAGGTACCGTCCGAGCAACGCGGGCCAGTACCTGGCCAAGGTGCTGGAGGTCCTGCGCGACCTGCCGGAGAACCCCGCCCCGGCCCAGGGCCGGATGGCGCCGGTCGCCCCCACCGGGCCCTCCGCCGCCACCATGACCGCGCCCCAGTTGATCGCCGGCGGCGCCGGTCCGGGGACCGAGAACGCCACCATGGTCGTCGACATGGGCGCCATGGACGGCTATGGCGACGACGACCGCTACCCCGACGACGGGGAGCGTTCCCGTTTCGGCCGTAAGCCCCTGCTGATCGCCGGTGCCGCGGTCATGGCCCTGATCGTCGGCGTGGTCGGCTGGTGGTTCCTGCTCGGCCGCTTCGAGTCCGTTCCCGACGTGATCGGGTCCACCCCCGAGGCCGCGGGGACCGAGATCCGGTCCAGTGGTCTGATCTACAACCTCTCCGACCGGACCGTCTACAGCGACGACGCCGCCGCCGGCGAGGTGGGCGGTACCGACCCCGAGATCGGTACCCGGCTCTCCCCGGGCGACGAGGTGACGGTGTTCCTCTCCAAGGGGCCGCAGGAGGTGGACATGCCCGAGCTGGTCGGCGCCGACGTCGCCGACGCCGTCAAGGAGTTGGAGGACCTCGGGTT
Source organism: Nocardiopsis sp. LDBS1602 (assembly GCF_035818715.1). Lineage (NCBI taxonomy): Bacteria > Bacillati > Actinomycetota > Actinomycetes > Streptosporangiales > Nocardiopsidaceae > Nocardiopsis > Nocardiopsis sp. LDBS1602. The sequence continues at coordinate 45,460 of NZ_JAYLVW010000012.1, forward strand.
CGAGTCCGACAAGATCGCCCAGGAAGAGGTCGACGCCACCGACAAGGACCCCGGTGAGGTCATCTCCACCTCGCCCGAGGCCGGCTCCACCGCCGACCGTGAGGAGACGGTGACGCTCACCGTCAGCCGGGGCATCCCCGTGCCGAGCCTGGCCGGGGAGAAGCTGGAGGACGCCGAGGCCCAGCTGGAGGACCTGGGCCTGTCGGTCGAGGTCGTCGAGGAGGAGAGCGAGAACATCGACGAGGGCCGGGTGATCACCCAGAGCCCCGACACCGGCATCAACGTGGGCGCCGGCTCCACCGTCACCCTGACCGTCTCCACCGGGCCCCCCGGAGTGGACATCCCCAACGTGGTCGGCGAGCGGATCAACGACGCCCGCAAGACCTTGGAGGAGGCGGGCTTCGAGGTCGAGGTGGAGCGCATCCTGGGCGGCCGGATCGTGGCGCACCAGTCGCACAACGGCAAGGCGCCCAAGGGCACCGAGATCACGATCACCGCGACCCCGCGGGGGATCAACCTTCCCGGTGACGACGATGACGACGACGACTGATCCGGTCGGTCTTCGATGAGGGGCGGGGGGGCGCGGGCTCCCCGCCCCTCTCGTCTCTCCGTCTCCGGGAGGAACGGCGTGAACCGGCCACGCCCCGTCCTGCCGTTCCGGGCTTCTCTGGCACTACGCTCGGCGACATGAGCGGTGACGACATCCGAGTACTGGTGGTGGACGACCACCCCATGTGGCGTGACGCGGTGGCCCGGGACCTGGACGAGGCGGGCATGACCGTGGTGGGCACCGCGGGCGACGGCGCCAAGGCCCTACGGATCGCCCCGGCGGCCCGTCCCACCCTGGCCGTGGTGGACCTGCACCTGCCCGACACCGACGGGGTGCGGCTCACCTCGGCGCTTCTGGCCCTGCCCGAGCCTCCGAGGGTCCTGGTGCTCTCGGCCAGCGGGGAGAGCGAGGACGTGCTGGCCGCGGTCAAGGCCGGCGCCACCGGCTATCTCGTGAAGTCGGCCGGCCGGGAGGAGCTCTTGGACGCGGTGCGGCGGGTCCACGCCGGAGAGGCGGTCTACACCCCCGGACTGGCCGGTCTGGTCCTCGGCGAGTACCGCCGACTCTCGGCCGAGGACGAGAGCGCCCGCACCGGAGACGAGAAGAGCCCCCGACTCACGCCCCGGGAGACCGAGGTCCTGCGTCTGGTGGCCAAGGGGCTGGCCTATAAGCAGATCGCCCGAAGACTGACCATCTCCCACCGGACCGTACAGAACCACGTGCAGAACACCCTGACCAAACTCCACCTGCACAACCGGGTGGAGCTGGTGCGCTACGCCATCGACCAGGGGTTGGACGAATGATCTCGGGGACGGAACGGATATCACCGGTACTTTCGGTCTCCCCCGCCCCGGGGAGGGGGCGGGATTTCGGAGGTCCTTTCCGGCCCGGGGGTTGGCTCGGTCTCGTCTGCCCCACTATGGTCTAGACCATCTGGCGTCCGACGCCGTCAAGACACACAACGTCGAGGAGAATGTCGCATGCGAGTCGGTGTGCTGACCGGTGGCGGAGACTGCCCCGGTCTGAACGCGGTCATCCGCGCCGTGGTCCGTAAGGGCATCAAGGACTACGGCTACGAGTTCATCGGCTTCCGGGACGGCTGGCGTGGGCCCCTGGAGGGCGACACCATGCCGCTGGACGTGTCGGCCGTACGCGGCATCCTCCCCCGCGGAGGGACCATCCTGGGCTCCTCCCGCACCAACCTGATGAAGATCGAGGGCGGTGTCGAGCGGGTCAAGGACAACATGGCCGGCCTGGGCGTGGACGCCCTGGTCGCCATCGGCGGCGAGGACACCCTCGGTGTGGCCCGGCAGCTGCACGACCGCGGCGTCAACGTGGTGGGCGTCCCCAAGACCATCGACAACGACCTCAACGCCACGGACTACACGTTCGGGTTCGACACGGCCGTCAACATCGCGGTGGAGGCGATCGACCGCCTGCACACCACGGCGGAGTCCCACCACCGCGCCCTGGTCGTCGAGGTCATGGGCCGGCACGCCGGCTGGATCGCCCTGCACTCGGGTATGGCCGCGGGCGCCAACGTCATCCTCATCCCCGAGCGCCCCTTCGACATCGACGAGGTCGTCGCGCACGTCGAGAGCCGTTTCCGGACGCAGTACGCCCCCATCATCGTGGTCGCCGAGGGAGCCCACCCCAAGGAGGGCCAGATGGAGCTCCAGACCGGCGAGAAGGACTCCTTCGGCCACGTCCGTCTGGGCGGCATCGGACAGAACCTGGCCGACGAGATCGAGCGGCGCACCGGCAAGGAGTCCCGCTCGGTCGTGCTCGGCCACGTCCAGCGCGGCGGCACCCCCTCCGCCTTCGACCGGGTGCTCGCCACCCGCCTGGGCGTGCACGCCATCGAGGCCGTGCACGACAAGGCCTTCGGTCGGATGGTCGGCCTTCAGGGCACCGACATCGTCCGTGTCGACCTGGCCGAGGCCACCGACACCCTCAAGACGGTCCCCGCCGAGCGTTACCAGGAGGCCGAGGTCTTCTTCGGCTGATCCGCGCCACGCGACGGCCCCTCCCGACCCCGTCGGGAGGGGCCGTTCGACGTCCGAGGGGTGTCGGTCCTCTCGATCGGCGCCGAACGGGAATGTACCGAGCGCTCCGGAGATTGTTCGATACTGGAGGGAAGCGGTGGACACTCCCGGTCTCTCCATCGCGCCCCTCTCCCTCTCATCGGGTACCAAGGCACCATCTTTTCCGGAGGTAGCACCATGTCCGCGTCGCTGGAGTCCGCGCCGCTCCCCGTAACCGAGGTCGGTGCCGACGCCGGGCTCGGAGAGCTCTGCGTGCTGATGAAGCTCGGCGAGATCGTCCTCAAGGGCTCCAACCGCAAGCTCTTCGAACGGCGTCTGCACAACAACATCCGGGCCTCGGTCCGCGACCTGGGCGACATCCGGCTCTCCCAGCGCGGCGCCGGTGTGATCATCGTGCGCAAGCCCGGGGCCTCGGACCTGGAGATCGCCGAGATCGCCGACCGCATGGCCAACGTCATGGGCGTGGTGTGGGTGCACCTGGTCCGCCGGGTGCCCAAGGACATGGACGCCGTCGTGGACGTGTCCGTGCGCTCCATGGCCGACCGTGAGGGCACCTTCGCGGTGCGCGCCCGCCGCCGCGACAAGCGCTTCGAGATGACCTCCTCCGAGCTGGCCGGCCTCCTCGGATCCAAGATCATCGAGGCCCACGGCTACAAGGTGAACCTCAAGCGGCCCGACAACACCCTCTTCGTCGAGGTCGACAAGGACGAGGTGTTCGTCTTCACCGACGGCATCCCCGGCCAGGGCGGTCTGCCCGCCGGTATGAGCGGCCGCGGCCTGGTGCTGATGTCGGGCGGTATCGACTCCCCCGTCGCCGCGCACCGGATGATCCGGCGCGGCCTGAAGGTCGACTTCCTGCACTTCTCCGGGATGCCCTTCACCGGCCCCGAGTCCATCTACAAGGCCTACAGCCTGGTCCGTCAGCTCGACCGCTACCAGGTGGGCTCGCGTCTGTTCGTGGTGCCGTTCGGCAAGGCACAGCAGCAGCTGAAGAGCTCGGGCATCGAGCGATTGCAGATCGTCGCCCAGCGCCGGTTGATGCTCAAGACCGCCGAGGCCCTCGCCGACGACCTCGGCGCCGAGTGCCTGATCACCGGGGACGCCCTGGGACAGGTCTCCAGCCAGACGATGACCAACATCACCGCCCTGGACGACGCCGTGGACCTGCCGATCCTGCGTCCCCTCATCGGCATGGACAAGACCGAGATCATGGACCAGGCCCGCTCCATCGGGACCCTGGCCATCTCCGAGCTGCCCGACGAGGACTGCTGCACCATGCTGACCCCGCGTCAGGTGGAGACCGCGGCCAAGATCGGCGACCTGCGCCAGATCGAGAAGCGTCTGGACGCCGAGGAGCTGGCCGAGCACCTGGTGACCACGGCCCAGGTGCACAAGCCCAGCTTCCTGGGCGAGGAGGCCCCCGCGAAGGTGACCCCGACGGCCGCCGCCACGACCGTCACCGCCTGAGCCGCCCTCCCCTCGTACACCGGTGCCCCGGCCCCTCCCACGTGGAGGGTTCCGGGGCACCGGTGCGTTCGACGGTCCTACAGGGCGACCGGCTCGGCCGTGGGGGCCGGGGTGAGGGTACGGCCGCTCAGGGTGGCCAGGGTCGAGGCCAGATCGCGCAGCTCGGCCAGGTCCTCCTCGAGCAGGGCCTGCGGGCCGTCGCACAGCGCCGTCTCAGGGCTGGGGTGGACGTCCACGATGACGCCGTCGGCGCCGATGGCGATGGCCGCGCGGGAGAGCGGCAGGACCAGGTCCCGCTTGCCGCCGGAGTGGGACGGGTCGACGATCACCGGCAGGTGGGTGAGGTTCTGCGCCACCGGAACGGCACTGATGTCCAGGGTGTTGCGGGTGGCCTTCTCGAAGGTGCGGATCCCGCGCTCGCACAGGACGATGTCGAGGTTGCCGCGCTGGGCGATGTACTCGGCGGCCATCAACCACTCCTCGATGGTGGCGCTCATGCCGCGCTTGAGCAGGACCGGCTTGCCCGCGTCGCCCACCGCCTGGAGCAGGGCGAAGTTCTGCATGTTGCGGGTACCGATCTGGAGCATGTCGGCGTAGGAGGCGACCAGCTCGACGTCGGCGGCGTCCACCACCTCGGTCACGATGGGCAGACCGGTCTCCTCACGCACGTCGGCGAGGATCCTCAGGCCCTGCTCGCCCAGGCCCTGGAAGGCGTAGGGCGAGGTCCGGGGCTTGTAGGCGCCGCCTCGGAGCAGCGAGGCACCGGCGTCCCGGGCCATGCGGGCGGCCTCGAGGGTCTGCTCGGGGGTCTCGACCGCGCAGGGGCCGGCGATCACGGTCATGTTGTCGCCGCCGATCGGAACGCCGCGCACGCTCACGACCGTGCGGCTGTCGTGGTTCTCGCGGCTGACCAGCTTGTAGGGGGCGGAGATGCGCAGCACGTCGGCCACACCGGGCCTGGCGGCCAGGCCGAGGTCCTGGAACCTCTCGACGTCGCCGACCAGACCGATGATGGTACGGCTCACGCCACGGGTCACGTAGGCCTCACCCCCGGAAGAGGTGACCATCTCGACGAGCGCGTCGATGTTGTCGGAGGTGGCGTCCGGCGCCATAACGATGACCATGTGGGTTGTCCCTGTTTCGTCGGTTGAAGGGCGGAGCCGCGTGGCGGTCGTGCCCGGCCGGAAGGTCCCGGAACACGAAAGAGCCCCGGGCCTGTACCGGCCCGGGGCTCCTGAGGATCGTCTGTGTCAGCGCAGCGCTTTACAGGCGACCGGGGAGAAGGGCCGGTAGCCATAAAAGCGCCAAAAGTTCCGCTGCATGGCTGTGACTATAGCGCATCGTCACCGTCCGCTCGCACGACCGGGGGGAGTGAGCCACCTCTCATCGCGGCCTGGCAGGATGACGGACACGGCGCCCTCCCGAAGGAGCGGGGGCGCGAGGTCCGCGGTTCGCCGACGGATCGACACGGTCACAGGGGGGCGGATTGTCCGAAGGAACGGAGGCCGAGGGCCCGGGCCCCGACGCGCGGACGCGACGTCCGGGGTTGCCTCCCGGGCAGAGGGCGCGCCGGGAGCACAGGCCGGTGCACTACGGGCGGGTGCCCTCCTTTCGCCCCGAGCGATGGGACTTCCGGGTGTTCGGGACCACCGAGTCCCTGGGCACCTACGGCTGGAGCTGGGAGGAGTTCTCCGCGCTGCCCTCGGTCGAGGAGGTCCGGGACTTCCACTGTGTGCTGCGGTTCACCGTCCCGGACGTGCGCTGGACCGGGGTGCGCGCGAGCGACCTGGTCCGTTGGGCCCCGCCGTCGCCGGAGACCACCCACGTGATGGCCTGGGGCGAATACGGCTACAGCGCCAACCTGCGCATCGACGACTTCCTCTCCGACGGGGTGCTCCTGGCCACCCATCGGGACGGGGAGCCGCTCTCCCCCGAGCACGGGTATCCGCTCCGGCTCGTGGTACCGCAGCTCTACGGTTGGAAGAGCGTGAAGTGGTTGCGTTCGGTGGAGTACATGGTGGGCGACCGGAGGGGGTTCTGGGAGGAGCGCGGCTATCACAACCGCGCGGACCCCTGGGGCGAGGAGCGCTTCTCCGAACAGGAGGGCCCGGAGGACGGCCCTCCCCTGTAGAGGGGCTCACGCCCCCTGGCGCGGCACCCGCATCTCGAACTCGGTGCCCTCGTCGGGGGCCGTGTGGATCTCGGTGCTGCCGCCCAGGTCGCGGACGCGCCCCAGGACGGACTGGGAGACCCCGAGGCGTCCCTCGGCCCGGGCCCGTTCCAGTCGTTCCGGAGGGATGCCCGGGCCGTCGTCGCGCACGCTCACGGTGACCGCGTCGGGTTCGTCCTCGACGAGCACCCACGCCCGGGTCCCCGGCGGGCAGTGGCGTTCGACGTTGTGCAGGGCCGCGACCACCGCCGCGGTCAACTCGCGCACGACGTGTTCGGCCAGGACGACCGGGGTGGCGGGGGCCGAGACGGTGACCTCGACCGACTCCAGGGCACGCAGATGGTCGCGCAGGTCGACGGAGCCCGGGACCGCCTCCGGGGCCGTCGTCGCCGCCACCGAGGGGTCCGGGGCGTCGGTGATCAGGGCCCGGAGGCGGACCTCCTGCTCACCGGCCATGCGGCCCAGTTCGGCCGCCGGTCCGCCGATCTCGTCACCGCGTCTGCGCACCAGGGAGAGCACCTGGAGCACCGAGTCGTGGATGGAGCGGGCGAGTCGCTCACGTTCGCGGATCCGCGCCTCGAGGGCGACGGCCCGGGCGAAACGCTCCTCCGCCTGTTCGGCGACGTGGGCCATGTAGCCCACGACCAGTCCGGTCAGGAGCAGCAGGACCACCCCGCGCGCGGTCGCCGCGGTGATGGCGGCGCCCATGATCGTCCGCAGGACGATGTCGGCCGCGCCGTAGGCGAGGGCCACCGCGATCGCGCCCCTGCGCCCCAGGACGACGCTCACGGACAGGGCCGCTCCGGCGAACCAGTAGGCGCTCAGCGGCGGGGCCTGGGTCAGGTAGAAGGGCGTGGCCGCCAAGGCGGTGGCGAACAGGCAGCCGAAGGAGACCGCCAGATCGGCCCAGAGCAGGCGGCGGGTCCGACGTGCCGGATCCGCGTAGGCCCGGGTGGTCACCACCGTCCACACGGACATCACCACGAGCACGACCCAGGCCGCCCACGGCGTCTCCAGGTAGCGGTGGTGATGGACGACCAGCACGAAGGCGTGGACCAGGGCCACGGCGCGGTAGAGGGCCAGAGCGCGCCAGAGGGGGACGTCGAAACCCAGGGGTCAGACCACCGCCCCGTCGTCGGGACCGTTGTCCCCGGAGGGGCGCGAGTCGTTCATGCGCAGGATGAGCATCACGAAGCTGCCGAGGAAGACCAGGACGCCCAGGAGCATCATCCAGTTGGGCAGGGACAGTCCGAAGAAGGCCGCGCCGAACAGCACGGCGGGAACGCCCAGGAGCCCGAACCAGGCGGCGATACCGGCCCGGTCGCCCTGGAGCAGGGGCGGGGGCGGCGGGGGTTCGTAGTGCCCCTCCAGCTCCGCCTCGGCCCGGCGACGCTCGGCCTCACGGGTCTCGTCGTCATCGTCATCGATGTCGCGCGGAAGGCCGGCGAGGATGTCGCTCGGCCGGACCCGGGACTCGTCGGGGGCGCCGAGGTTCTCTGCGTCGGGCCAGGCCACCCGTTCGCGTTGCTCCCCCTGACCTTCGGGTTCGTCGTAGAAACGGGCGACCAGGTCGTTCCAGACCTCGTCGTCCCCGGAGTCGCCCGGGGCGTCGTCGTTCCCCGGACCGGTACCGAGGTCCGTGGGTCCTCCGTCCAGGAGGTCGCCTCCGACCCCGGCCTCTCCCGTCTCCCGGGCGGAGGGTCCCTCTCGACCGCGTTCCTCGTCGCCCTCGACGCGGGTCTCCCCGCGCGGGGCCAGCAGGTCGGGCCCGTTCTCGTCCGGCCCCAGATCGGGAAGTTCGGAGCCCAGGACCCGCTCGGCGGCGGTGCGCTCCTCGGCGTCGACGTAGAGGTGATCGGTGGGCGGGTCGTCGCCCCGACCACCGGTGGGTTCCAGGACGTCCTCCTCCAGTGGGACCGCGTAGGCGGCGATCCCGCTGCGCCTGAGCGCCTCCAGCATGAGGTCGGCGTGTGAGGGCGCGAGCAGGATCAGGGGGACGTAGGCATCGGCGAGCAGGCCGTTGCCCCGACGTTGTGTCATCGGTCGGCTCCTTCCTCGCTTCTACTGTGCTCTCGCACGAAGGCGAGGCTGCCTTCGAAGATCGTGGCGGCGTCGTGGTCGAGTGTCGCCACGTGGTAGCTGTCGTGAAGCAGGTGGATCGTCAGCCGGGCGTCGACCGCTCTCCTGGCGAGGATACGCAGACTGTTCGGTCCGACGACGTGGTCCTGAGTGCTTCTATACGCCAGAATCGGCCCCCGCAAACCGGACATGCCCTCCTGAACCGTGCGCCACAGCTTCGGGAGTGTCGCGGCCGAGGCGGTGGGGATCCGGTCGTACCCGCCCTCGGAGACCCTCTCCAACGACACGTCGCTGGAGATACCGGGGGTGGAGGGCAGCAGACGGGCCGCCACGGAACGGAACGGTTCGATGAACGCGAGCCTGCGGTCCTCCATCGCCAGGGAGGGGTTGACCAGAACGACACCGGAGACGAGGTCGGGGTGATCCTGGAGCAGTCGGAGGGTGAGGGCCCCTCCCATCGACAACCCCATGACGAACACCTCGTCGCAGCGTTCGGCGAGGTCCAGCAGCGTCCCCTCGACGGCCGCGTACCAGTCGTCGGTGCCCGTGGCCGCCATGTCCTGCCAGGTGGTGCCGTGACCGGGCAACCGGGGGAGCTCGACGGTGAGCCCGGCCTCGGCCAGGTGCTCCGCCCAAGGACGCATGGAGTGGGGAGATCCGGTGAAACCGTGACAGAGAAGCACACCGGTCGAGGAACCGGAGTGGCTGAAGGGCTCGGCCCCCGGGATCAGGGGGATGGCACTGGTCGGTCTCACTGATCTGCTCCCGGGATCGTACGACGACGGTGGGACTCGGGGCCCCAGCCGTGAGGCTAGCCGCTCGGAAGAGCGTTCGCCATCGAGGAGACGGTCGCGTCACGCGGGACCCGGGATGGTGAGGAACACGGCCCCTTCCGGTGATCCCCCTCCCTTCGACGCGGGTCACCCTCCGAAGGGAGCGAACCGGTGAGTATCCTCGACTGTGCCCCGCGGTACGGCTCCCTCCCCACGTGATGGACACCGAGGACGGTTCCGGACGCTTTGGCGGTAATACGCACGTGGTGGAAGGATGGCTTCGTCAACCTCCCCCCGCGGTTCCGCGGGGGTTTCCTGACGTTGTCGGCAGAGCGGGACAGTGAGACGTGGCAGGCCCTTGCCCCAAGCTCCCCGCGTGTGCAGGGGTGATCTGAAGAGATGTTCTATTGGGTGGTCAAGGCGATCCTGGGGCCGGTCCTGGCCGTGTTGTGGCAGCCTCGCGCCGAGGGCGTGGAGAACGTGCCCAGGCGCGGTCCGGCCATCATGGTCAGCAACCACCTGTCGTTCTCCGACCACTTCTTCGGGCCACTGCCCCTGCCCCGCAAGATCACCTTCCTCGCCAAGGCCGAGTACTTCACCGGCACCGGTGTGAAGGGGTTCGTCAGCCGGGCCTTCTTCACCGGCGTCGGCCAGATCCCGATCGACCGTTCCGGCGGCAAGGCCAGTGAGGCGGCCCTGCGCACCGGTCTTCGCGTGCTCAAGCGCGGTGACCTGCTGGGCATCTACCCCGAGGGGACCCGCTCCCCCGACGGCCGGCTGTACCGGGGACGCACGGGCGTGGCCCGTCTGGCCCTGGAGGCCAAGGCCCCGGTGGTCCCGATGGCCATGATCAACCTGGAGAAGATCATGCCCCCCGGCCGCACCGTCCCCAAGCTGGGCGTGCGACCCAAGGTGGTCTTCGGAGAACCACTCGACTTCTCCCGGTACTACGGCATGGAGAAGGACCAGCGGGTCCTGCGCGCCGTCACCGACGAGATCATGTACGCGCTGATGGAGCTGTCCGGCCAGGAGTACGTGGACCGCTACGCCCAGTCGGTCAAGGCGGAGCTGGAGGCCGAGGCCAAGGAGGCCCGGCGCGAGCAGAACGCCGACGACAAGGACCGCCGTCGCACGAAGCGGGCCGCCAAGAAGGCGGAGCGGGCCGAGCGCAAGGCGGCGAAGAAGGCCGAGCGGGCCGCGAGGAAGAAGGGCTCCGACGAGGACGCCTGAGCGCGGAGGACGCCGTACCCGAAGGGGGCGGTCACCGGAAGGATCCTTCCGGTGACCGCCCCCTTCGGGTGTTCGCGGCCTCGATCAGCGTCGGGCCAGGTCCGCGGCCCCGACGATGCCCGCCTCGCCGCCGAGCTCGGCCAGGCGGACCTGGGCCGGACGACGGTTCGGACGTCCCGAGAGGTTGCGTTCGAAGGCCTCGCGCGCCGGGCCGAGGATGATGTCCCCGGTGTCGGAGACCCCTCCGCCCAGGACGAAGCACTCGGGGTCGAGGATGGCCGCGAGGTCGGCCAGGCCGATCCCGACCCACTCCCCCACGCGTTCGAAGCAGCCCAGGGCGCCGGTGTCGCCCTCCAGGGCCGCGCGGGTCATGCACTCGCCGTCGACCCGGTCCGCGTCCCCACCGGCGAGCTCCAGCATGCGGGCCGCCCGTACGGGGTCGGTGCGGGCCAGGTCCCGTCCCTCGGCGACCAGGGCGGTGCCGCTCGCGTACTGCTCCCAGCAGCCCTGGTCCCCGCAGGCGCACCGGCGGCCGTTCTGCACCACCCGGTAGTGGCCGACCTCGGCGGCCACCCCGTAGCGGCCGCGGTGGAGCCGACCGCCGAGGACCAGGCCGCCTCCGATCCCGGTGCCCAGGGTGACGCAGACGATGTGGTCGCTGCCGCGCCCCGCGCCGAAGCGGGCCTCGGCCCAGGCGGCGGCGTTGGCGTCGTTCTCGATGACCACGGGCAGTTCGATCCGTCGCCGGACGCGTTCCTTGAGCGGTTCGTCGCGCAGCCCCAGGTTGACGGCGACCTGGACGGTGGCCCGGTCCTCGTCGACGAAGCCGGCCACGCCCACGCCCACGGCCTCGACCGTGTCGTCGGGCCTACGGCCGCGCAGTTCCTCCACGGCCTTGGCCACGACCTCGGCGAGTTGGCCGGGGTCGCCGGACGGGGTCGGGTACTTGACCTTGTCCAGGATCTGTCCGTCGGGGTCGACGACACCGGCGGCGACCTTGGTTCCACCGATGTCTACGCCGATGGTCAGCATGGGACAGCTCCTTCGCACTTACGCCCGAACTCTGACATAAGTCTCAAGGTTCATGGCAGAGGGTTTTCAAATGGTGTAAACCATTCGATTAAACCAGGCATGCGAGGCCCCGTACACTCCGCGTCAGTCCCGCTTCTCCACGGCGTCCCGGGCGTCGCCTTCCGAGGACTCCCGGCGCACGCGTTCGTCGCGCTCGCGGTCCTCTCGTTCCCGCTCCTCACGCTCCCCGCGGAGACGCTCGGCCTCCTCGCGCCCCTCCTCCAGGGTCCGCTCGACCACGCCCCAGGTCCGCCCGAGGGCGTCGGCCAGGGTCAGCCCCGCCCGCCCCAGATGGCCGGCGACCTCGGGGGCGCTCGTACGGACGATGTCGACGAACTCCTCCAACGGAGGGCGCCGCTGATCGGTCTCGATCCGGATCGCCTCCTCCCACACGTCCTTCTTGGGCGGTGGGGAGGCGACGGCGCCCACACCACGCTTGACCCCCTCGACCAACAATCTGCGTTGCAGGGTGTCGACCAGGCGCAGGGCGTCGTCGATGAGGTCGGGGCCGTCGGATCGGGAGCGATCCCGTGCCGCGCCGTTGTTCTCGGTCATCTCTGGAGAGCCTCCTGTCGTGCCGTGGCCTCACGTTAACCGCCCGACAGGGGCGCCGGCAGACCTCTCAGGGCAGGTTCAGGGGGGAACCAGGGATGACTCGGGGACCCGACCACGTTGAAGGAAACGGGAGGATACACACCCATGGCCCCATGGATCGCTCATGGAGTCATAAAGAGCGACCCGAGTCCGAGGTGCGCCGAGAAGGGGGCAGACGATAGTCTCGGCTCCGTATATCCGCGCCGGAGACCACTCGGACACCCGCCCGACCTGCGGTCCCGGCGCCCCGGACGAGGGCGGGACCCACGCGTACGCGCCCGGGACGAGGAGCCGCCCACGGCACCCGGAACGGCGCGCGGACGGACGACCGACGGGGCCCGGACGGTTCCACTCGCACGTCAAGCCCGGATCACCGTTGGATACCGAACGAGGAGCCATCCTACTCACGAGTAGGATTCTGTTGTTACGGTCGTCACGGCCCCATCCACCAGCACCCGTACACGTCCAGGAGCACCACGTGCGCGAATACAGCTCTCCCGCGAAAGCCGAGATCTCAGACGAGGCGCGGCTGACCGACACGCTCTTTGCGCGCGCGGCCGGCGAGCCGAAGGCGATCGCCGCCCGCCGTCAGGAGCAGGCCGGTTCCGGCCAGTGGCGTGACGTGACCGTCGAGCGTCTGCACGCCGACATCGTCGGTTACGCCAAGGCACTGATCAACGCGGGCATCGAGCAGGGCGACCGCGTGGCCCTCATGTCGCGCACCCGCTACGAGTGGACCGTCATCGACTACGCCATCTGGTCGATCGGCGCCGTCACCGTCCCGATCTACGAGACCTCCTCCGCCGAGCAGATCCAGTGGATCCTGTCCGACTCCGGCGCCAAGGCCGCCTTCGTCGAGACCCCCGACCACGCCGAGCGCGTCGAGTCGATCCGCGAGCAGGCCCCCGAGCTGACCAAGGTGTGGCGCTTCGACGGCGACGACCTGGAGAAGCTGGTCGCCACCGGCACCGGGATCTCCGACGAGGACCTGGAGAAGCGTCGCACCGCCGTCAAGGCCGACGACCTCGCCACCCTCATCTACACCTCCGGCACCACCGGCCGCCCCAAGGGTTGCGAGCTCACCCACCGCAACTTCCTCTTCATCGCCCACGCGGCGCTGGAGGGCCCGGCCAAGCCCATCATCCTCGGGCACGAGGGCGCCCCCTCCACTCTGCTCTTCCTCCCCCTCGCGCACGTCTTCGCGCGCTTCGTCCAGGTCATGGTCATCGAGGGCAAGGCCGTCCTGGGCCACTTCCCCAGCACCGGTCCGGACCTGATCGACCAGTTCTCGGTCTTCAAGCCCACCTTCCTGCTCGCGGTCCCCCGCGTGTTCGAGAAGGTCTTCACCAAGGCCCAGCAGAAGGCCGAGGCCGAGGGCAAGGGCAAGATCTTCAACATCGCCGCCGACACCGCGATCGAGTACAGCAAGGCCCTGGGCAAGGGCAACGTGCCGCTGACCCTCAAGCTCAAGCACGGCCTGTTCAAGAAGCTGGTCTACAGCAAGCTCATGGACCGTCTGGGCGGCGAGGCCCGCTACGCGGTCTCCGGCGGTTCGGCCCTGGGCGACCGCCTGGGCCACTTCTTCCGCGGCGCCGGCCTCACCATCATCGAGGGCTACGGTCTCACCGAGACCACCGCCCCGACCTCGGTCAACAGCCCCGGCTTCAACAAGATCGGCACCGTCGGCCAGCCCATGCCTGGCACCACCATCAAGATCGGCGACGACGGCGAGATCCTGCTCAAGGGCGACCACATCATGGTCGGCTACTGGCAGAACGAGAAGGCCTCGAAGGAGGCCTTCGAGGACGGCTTCTACCGCACCGGCGACCTCGGCTCCCTCGACGACGACGGGTTCCTGAGCATCACCGGTCGCAAGAAGGAGATCATCGTGACCGCCGGCGGCAAGAACGTCGCCCCGGCCGTCCTCGAAGACCGGATCCGCGCCCACGCCCTGGTCAGCCAGTGCATGGTCGTCGGCGACAACCGCAAGTTCATCGCCGCCCTGATCACGATCGACCCCGAGTCGTTCGCGCTCTGGAAGGACCAGAACGGCAAGAGCGGCGAGATCGCCGACCTGACCGAGGACGCCGACCTCCAGGCCGCGATCCAGGGTGCCGTCGACGACGCCAACAAGGCCGTGTCCAAGGCCGAGGGCATCAAGAAGTTCAAGATCCTGCCGAGCGACTTCACCGAGGAGGGCGGCCAGATGACCGCCTCCCTGAAGGTCAAGCGCCACGTGGTCAGCAAGCAGTGGAGCAAGGAGATCGACGACATCTACGACGTCTGATCCTCGAAGTCCTCCCCGAGGGGCCGGTCGCCGACGCGACCGGCCCCTCGGCCTTTCCCACCGGCCGTCAGCAGGTCCCGGTGGGCTCCGGGCCGTAGCCCGAGATGACGCCGGAACGCCTCACTGAATCCGTACGGGTCGGCGTACCCGACCCGGCGCGACACGCTGTCGACGGTGGCGCCGGGCTCCAACAACAGTTCCGACGCCAGGGTCATCCGCCACGCCGTCGGATAGGCGATGGGGCTCTCCCCCACCAGTTCGTTGAACCGGCGGGCGAAGGAGGCACGGGAGACCCCTCCCCGCGCGGCCAGGTGGAGGGGATGGCCTCCCTCCGGGGTGAGCGCCCCGTCGCCGCCGAGGAGGATCACCAGACCGAAACGCTCCTCCTCCCCCTTCACCGGTACCGACCACGGCCCCCGCAGGAACCCCCGCCGCCGGCGCGCTCCTGGGAGCGGCCGGAGCGGCGGTCCTGCCCTCGACCCTGGCCCTGATCTCGACGCTCTTCGTGGATCCGCGTCGTCGGGCATCGCCGTCGGCCCGGTGATCGGCGGGGCGGTGGTCGCCCACTTCTGGTGGGGGTCGGTGTTCCTGGTGGGTGTCCCGGTGATCGTGGCACTGCTGATCGCCGCGGTCATGGGCGTCCTCTTCACCCGCCGTCAGGCCCGGGTGCCCGGCCCTCTGCCGGAGGTCTCCCTATTGCGTGACCGGACCTTCCGGGCCGCGCTGCTCCTGCTCTTCCTGGGCCTGGCCGCGATGAACGGCGTCCAGTACCTGGCGCCGCAGTACCTGCGTCTGGTGATGGACGTCCCGCCCCTGACCGCCGGGCTCTGGCTGGTCCCCCCTGCCCTGGCCCTGATCCTGGGCTCTCAGGCGACCCCCGTCCTGGCCCGGCGCCTGAGGCCCGCACTCGTCATCGTCGCCGGCGTCGCGATCGCGCTCCCCGGGTTCGCCGTACCGGCCGGCGCCGACGGCCGGGAGGCCTGGTGGCTGAGCGCGGGGTTGAGCCTGGTGGTCCTCGGTGTGGCCCCGATCACCGTGCTGGGCACGGATCTGGCCGTGGGAGCCGCCGCCCCGGAACGGGCGGGGGCCGCCTCCGCCCTGGGACAGACCGCCTACGAGCTGGGACCGGCCTTCGGGATCGCCACGATCGGCACCGTGGCGGCCTCGATCTATCGGAACGAGGTGATCGCCCGGGCCCCGTCGGATCTGCCCGCACCCCTGGTGGAGTCCGCCGCCGACGGTATGGGAGGAGGCGTCGCCCTCGCGGAGGGGACGTCCGGGCCCGCCGGAGAGGCGTTCGTGTCCGCGGTCCGCGCCGCCTTCGACACGGCCTTCGCCGCCGCGGCCTGGACGAGCGCGGGTCTGGCGGTCCTGGTCGGGGTGTGGTCCCTGATGTCCTTGTGGCATCTTCGCCCTCTCGGGCGGGAGCCCGAGGGCGCGGGAAGGTCTCCCGAGGCCGCAGAGAGGATCTGAGGGCCTCCTGGACGCCTTCCCCGAACACGTGAGGGGCCCGACCGCGCTCGGCGGTCGGGCCCCTCATCGGGACGCGGGGGACCTAGTGGTCCTTGTCGCTCCCGTGGTGCAGGTGGTGCCCGCTGTGGGGCTCCACGCCCTCGAAGGAGATGTTGTCCTTCGTGTACCAGTGGGCCAGGGACCTGCGGAGTTTGCCCATGCCCTTGCGGGCCTCGGGGTTCTCCACGCCCTTCTCGTCGGTCGTCCCCTCCGTCAGAGCGTCGGAGGTGATGACCGGCTTGCTCTCCAGCACGTGGGTGGTCTCGGCCGAGCTCTCCTTGTGGACCTCGATGAACTCACCGCTCGGGAGCTGCTGGATGGTGCCGCTCTCGTAACCGTGCTCCAGGATCTCCCGGTCACGGCGCTGGAGACCCAGGCAGATCCGCTTGGCGACGATGAAACCGATGATCGGACCGAGGATGGCCAGCGTACGGAAGATGTACGTGGTCACGTAGAGGTCGATCGAGAAGGTCTCCGACAGGATGTCGTTCGAACCGGCGAGCCAGAGCACACCGTAGAAGACGATGCCGGCGACGCCCAGACCGGTGCGGACCGGGGCGTTGCGCGGGCGGTCCGCGACGTTGTGGGCGCTCTTGTCACCGGTGATCCACTGCTCGATGAACGGCCACATGGCCAGTCCACCGAAGATCAGGCCGGGGATGACCAGACCGGGCACGAGGACCGCGGTCATGATCGGGTATCCGGCGCCGATCGGGATCGTGAAGTCGAGCCAGTTCGGGAAGATCCGCAGCGAACCCTCCATGAAGCCCATGTACCAGTCCGGCTGGAGACCGGAGGTGATGGACGTCGGCGTGAAGGGACCGAACAGGTGGATCGGGTTGATCTGGACAAGGGCGCTCAGACCCGCGATGACGGCGAAGGTGAAGAAGAAGAACCCACCCGCCTTGACCGCGAACCCGGGGAACATGGGTGTTCCCACGACCGTCTTGTCCGTTCGTCCCGTCCCTGGATACTGCGTGTGCTTCTGGTGCCACAGGATCATGAAGTGCGCCACGATGAGCGCCAGCAGGATCGCCGGGATCAGCAGCACGTGCAGCATGTACAGACGCGTGATGATGTCCTCGCCGGGGAACTCCCCGCCGAACAGGAACATCGAGATGTAGGAGCCCACCAGTGGCAGCGCCAACATCACGCCCTGGAGGATGCGAACACCCATACCGGAGGGCAGGTCGTCCGGCAGCGAGTAGCCGAAGAGGCCCTCGACCATGGCCAGACCGAAGATGGCGATACCGATGAGCCAGTTGATCTCACGCGGCTTGCGGAACGCCCCGGTGAAGAACACACGGAGCATGTGCACCACAAGGGAGGCCACGAAGATCAGCGCGGCCCAGTGGTGGATCTGACGCATGAGGAACCCGCCCCGGACATCGAAGTCGATGTACAGGGTCGAGGCGAACGCCTCACTCATCGGAACGCCCTGGAGGCGCTCGTAGGAGCCGTCGTAGATGATCTCCGTCATGCTCGGTTTGAACCAGAGCGTCAGGAAGACACCGCTCAAGAGCAGGATGATGAACGAGTACAGCGCGATCTCGCCCAGCATGAAGGACCAGTGGTTCGGGAAGACCTTGCGCAGGTTCTTCTCACCGGTCTTCGCCAGGTGGAAGCGGTCGTCGATGAAGTTTCCGACGCCGCGCAGCGCCTTGGGTGCTTGCGTGGTCTTACTCATCGACTAGTCCTTCGCGTATTCCCAGAACGTCGGCCCGGTCGGCTCGTTGAAGTCGCCCCGGGCGACGAGGTAGCCCTCGTCATCGACGCCGATGGGCAGCTGCGGCAGCGGCCGGTGGGCCGGGCCGAAGATGACCTTGGCGGCGTCGGACGCGTCGAACGTGGACTGGTGGCACGGGCACAGGATGCGGTGCGTGGTGCGCTCGTAGAGCGCCGCCGGGCAGCCCACGTGGGTGCAGATCTTCGAGTACGCCACGATGCCCTGGTGGGTCCAGTTCATGTGGGTCTCGTCGCTGCCCTTGCGGACCGGCTGGTCCATTCCGGGCTTCCAGTCCTCTTCCGGCATCTTGATGAGCAGGATGACGGACTTGGCCTGGTCGGTGAGGCTCATCCCGTGCGGGTAGCCCTCGTCGTCCAGAGCGGGAAGCGCGGAGATCATCCCGTACGGGTCGTTCTCCAGGTCCTCGGCACGAAGGTGACGGTGGGTGCCCTCGGCGTACATGCGCATGCCGTCGGTCCACCGGGTCTTCTTCATGAGGTCGCCGGGCACGGGCCCGGTGTCGCGCAGGAGCACCACCGGGGCCAGCCCCAGCGGGAGCATGGCCGCGATGAGCGTACGGCGCATCAGCGGACGCTTGGTGAAGCCGCTCTCGTCGGCGCTCTTCATGAAGAACTCGCTGAAGGAGCTCTTCTCCTCCTCGCTGGAGGGAAGCTCGTCGTAGGGAGAGGCCACCTCGTAGTGGGGCATCACGTTGCGCGCCCACACCGTCATACCGGCACCGATACCGAACATGGCGATGGCGAGGGTCCCGCCGAGCAGCAGGTTCGAGTACTGGCCGATCTGCGGGTCCGCGATCGCGGGCTCCCCCGCCGCGTTCGGCGGGAAGAGGAAGTACGAGACCAGGAAACCGATCCCCGCCAGGAAGGCGATGATGAACCAGGCCGAGGCGAGCTTCTCGCCGCGGCGCTGCTGCTCCTCCGGGTGGTGGTGGGTCTCCGAGGCCAGGTACGGCCCGTTGTGCTCACGCTCGGCGTGAGACGAGGTCTCGGTCACCACGTCCGTGGTGTCCTTCGGGGTGCCGACCACACGCTCGTCGGCCCCGGCCTCGTTGTTGTCATTGTTGTTGTTCTCAGTCATGGGCACGCTGCTTCGCGGTGATCCAGATCGCGCAGGCGATGATCAGGGTCAGACCCACGGTCCACCCGATGAAGCCCTCGGCGACCTGGCCGACTCGCTCCAGGTCGAAGATGCCGCCGGCGTTCGGTTCCGCCTGCAACGTCTTCACATAGGAGATGAGCTCCTGCTTCTCGTCAGGAGCGATGACGCCATCGCTGAACATCGGCATGGCGCCGGGTCCGCTGACCATGGCCTCGTAGATCTGACGCGGGGTCGAGTCGTGGATCTCCGGGGCCCACCGGCCGTCGGTGAGGGCGCCGCCGCCACCGGACCAGCTGTGGCAGTGCGCACAGTTGGTCAGGTAGAGCTTCATGCCCATGTCGACGTCGTCGGCGCCTTCGATGTAGGAGTCGTACTCCGCCTCGTAGTCCTCGATGGCGGCCTCGTAGGCCGCCTGGTCCTCGAAGTCATCGGCCTTGGGAGGCGTACCCGGAACGTCGTAGGGCACGTCGGCGCCACTACCGTCGGTCCTGATCGACTCGTCGTAGTAGGCGATCAGGTTGGCCAGGTCCTCCTCGGACATGACCATCGGCTTGCGCGGCATCTGGGAATCGGGGTCCATCGACGGCATACGGCCGGTGCTGACCTGGAAGTCGATGGCGGCCGATCCGACCTCACGGAGGTCGGGACCGTTCAGGGCCGAACCCGAACCGTCCAGGCCGTGGCACGAGGCGCACGTCTGGTCGAAGATGGCCTTGCCCGCGGCGGTGTCCACGTCCTCGGGGGACGGGGCCTCAGCCGAAAGCGTCTGCGCGCTTGCCTGGTCCGCGGTGGGGGCCAGAGAGGCGTACCCCACCCCGAACAGGGCTAGCGCGAGGATGACGACGACATACCCCGCCAGGGGATGCCGTCGCCGCGCGGTAATCCATTTCACGGTTTCCCCGTTTCGGGTTACTGGATGAAGTAGATGGTGAAGAACAAAGCGACCCAGACGACGTCGACGAAGTGCCAGTAGTAGGACACGACGATCGCACTGGTCGCCTGTTGGTGAGTGAAGCGCTTCGCGGCGTACGTGCGTCCCAGCATGATGAGGAACGCGATCAACCCACCGATGACGTGGAGTCCGTGGAAGCCAGTGGTCAGGTAGAACATCGACCCGTAGGCGCTCGACTGGAGAGTCAGGCCCTCGTGGAAGATGAGCTCGTAGTACTCATAGGCCTGTCCAAGGATGAAGAACAGGCCCATGAAGA
Organism: Nocardiopsis sp. LDBS1602; assembly: GCF_035818715.1. NCBI lineage: Bacteria > Bacillati > Actinomycetota > Actinomycetes > Streptosporangiales > Nocardiopsidaceae > Nocardiopsis > Nocardiopsis sp. LDBS1602. Next base: position 65,291 of record NZ_JAYLVW010000012.1, read on the forward strand.
ACGTGATGAAGAACCACATGCGCAGCTTCTTGACGTCACCGCGCTCCGCGGCCCAGACGCCGAACTGCGCGGTGAAGCTGGAAGCCACCAGGACCACGGTGATCGTGGAGGCCCAGGGCACGTTGAGGTGGACGTCCGCCCACTCGCCGAGCTCGGGGTTCCCGTTCGTCACCGATCGGATGGTGAAGTACATCGCGAACAGCGCAGCGAAGAACATGAGTTCGTTGGCAAGCCAAACGATGGTGCCAACACTCACCAGGTCAGGACGCTTTGCCGCACCATGCGCTGGTGCGGTTGCTGTTTTTGGGTTCGCGGTTGCTGTCGCCACGGGAGCATTATTACGGCATCTCGCGAAGGTCCGTACTCGACCCCCCGTAAGGCGACGGATCAGTCCCGGTATCGACCGTCATCGGGGTCACGGGCGGAGGCGTATCCGTGACATGGGCGTTACTGTAACCGCCGCCGGCCCCACTCTCCGCACACGGCGCGCTCACATGCGTGAAAAACCGCGATCCTGCGCGGTTGCGGCGTTCCGTACCCCGCGAGACCGCCCCCGAACCCTCCCTTTCCAACGCCGAGATATCGAAACGATCACCGTTGGGCAACGGCGCCCTCGAGGCCGTCGGACGAAGCCCTTCACGCCCCTGGCATGCTGTGGTGTCGAAGGTCTCAACCTCTCCACCGGTTCCTCGACTCTCCTGGGCCGGCGGGGGCACGAGGCAATAGAGTCGTAGTCATACAGCCAACGAACGCCACGGCCGCACCCCCCACGGCGGCGGCCGCGGACTGACGCGATGGGACGGTTGCGCGATGAGCGGTACGGACACGGACGCCAGGATGCGCGTGCTGGTCTACAGCGACAAGGCGGACACCCGTGAGCAGGTGCGGACGGCCATCGGCCGCCGCCCCGCCACCGATGTCCCCAAGGTCGAGTTCGTCGAGTGCGCGACCGCGCCCGGCGTTCTGCGCAAGCTGGAGTCCAAGGACCCGGCCGAGCGCATCGACGTGGCCATCTTCGACGGTGAGGCCGCGCCCACCGGTGGGATGGGCCTGTGCCGCCAGGTCAAGGACGAGATCTTCCGTTGCCCCCCGGTACTCCTCCTGGTGGGCCGGCGCGACGACGGTTGGCTGGCGACCTGGTCCCAGGCCGACCAGGTGGTGAGCCACCCCATCGACCCGGTCGCGCTCGCCGAGTCGCTGGCCGACCTCATGCGCCGCCGCGTGGCGGCACTCAGCGGGTGACCCGGTGGGGCGTGCGGAACACGGCCTGGTGAAGGCCGGAGGGGACGACGGCGCGAGGGACATGCGCCGTGGCCTCATGGTGGGCGGAGCCCTCAACCACGGCGCGAGTACCGGGCGATGGCGCGGCCGCGCCCGGATCCTCGCCCTTCCCCGCCCGGGTCGTTGAGGGGCGGGCACCTCACCCGTGCCCGCCCGACGACCCCGTTCCCACGCCCTTCCATCAGGAGTAGCCCACATGAACGTCCCCGCATCGTCCGCCGCGGAACGGAACGCCGTCGATACCGGCGCTCCCGTCGGAGATTCCTCCTCCGTCGAGGAGCGCACCTGGTCCAACCTGATCACCGCCCTGCTCGGCGGCGTCTCCCTGAGCGCCTCCGACACCGAGTGGGCGATGAACGAGATCATGTCCGGGTCGGCGACCGACGCGCAGGTGGCGGGGTTCGCCATCGCCCTGCGCGCCAAGGGCGAGAGCGTGTCCGAGGTGACCGGTCTGGCCCAGGGCATGCTCGACAACGCCGTGCGGATCGAGATCCCCGGCCCGACCCTGGACATCGTCGGCACCGGCGGCGACCGGGCCCACACGGTGAACGTGTCCACCATGGCCGCGATCGTGGCCTCGGCCGCGGGCGCCCGGGTGGTCAAGCACGGCAACCGCGCCGCCTCCTCCTCGTGCGGGACCGCCGACGTACTGGAGCGGCTCGGCGTGGTCCTGGACCTGGCGCCGGAACCCACCGCCCTGCTGGCGGAGAAGGCGGGGATCACCTTCTGCTTCGCCCCGCTGTTCCACCCCTCCCTGCGTTACGCGGCCAAGCCCCGTCGTGAGCTGGCGGTGCCGACCGTCTTCAACTTCCTGGGGCCCCTCACCAACCCGGCCCGGCCGACCACCTCGGCGATCGGGGTGTTCGACGAGCGCATGTGCGAGGTCATCGCCGGGGTCTTCGCCCGTCGCGGTTCCTCGGCGCTGGTGTTCCGCGGCGACGACGGTCTGGACGAGCTGACCACGACCACCACCTCCACGGTGTGGGTGGTCTCCGAGGGACGGGCCCGCCGCGAGCGGCTGGACCCGACCGACCTGGGGATCCCGCGCTCGGCCCCGGACGCCCTGCGCGGAGGCGACGTCGACTTCAACGCCCAGGCGGTACGCGACCTGCTCGCCGGCCGTACCGGGCCGGTCCGCGACGCGGTGCTGCTCAACGCCGGGGCCGCGCTGGCCGCGGTGGAGGGCATCGACGGCGATCTGACCGAGGCCGTGCGGGTCGGATACGCGCGCGCCGCCGCCGCGGTCGACGACGGTTCCGCCGAGCGGGCGCTGGAGACCTGGGTGCGCGGCAGCCGGGAGGCGGCCGAGGCCCGCTGAGATCGGGGGACGCCCCCTCGGAACGAGACGGGCGGGGCGCGGTGGATCGGATCCGCCGCGCCCCGCCCGTCTCGGTGTCCGGGCCTACCAGCCCAGGGCGAAGGCCGACTCCAGGTCGTGCTTGGAGTAGGTCTGGAAGGAGATGTGGGTGTCGGAGGAGATCACGCCGGGCACCTTGTTGACCCGGCCGGGGATCACGTCGGCCAGGTCCTCGTGACGGCGGACCCGCACCATGGCGATGAGGTCGACGCCTCCGGTCACCGAGTAGACCTCGCTGACGCCCTCGATCTCGGCGATGGCCTCGGCGACCTCCGGGATGCGGTGGACGTCGGCCTTGATCATGACGATCGCGGTGATCACTGTGCCTCCTGGGCGTTCGTGGTACGTGGGCGGGACGGGGAGGGCGTCGCTCTAGTAGGCGTCGGAGAGCCGTGTTCCGGAGTTCCTGCGCCAACGGAAGGCCACCGGTGCCGCGATCAGCCCCGCGATGAACCCGTAGACGTGCGCCGCGTAGGCCACGCCGGATCCCCCGCCCGGGGCGGTCGAGGATGTGACGTAGAGAAGATACTGAAGCGCGAAGTAGCTGCCGACCACCGCCCATCCGGGCAGCCTCATCGGGACGACGCCGAACACGAGCGTGGTCACACGGCTGCGGAACTGGACCACCAGATAGGCCCCGAGCACCCCGGAGATGGCGCCGGAGGCCCCGATCATGGGCACCCCGCCGTCCATGTCCACCAGCGCGTGCCCGTAGACGGCGACGACCCCGGTCAGCACGTACAGGAGCAGGTAGCGGAGCCTGCCGATACGGTCCTCGACCACCGGTCCGAACACGAACAGGTAGACCATGTTGCCGAGCAGGTGCATGGCGCCGCCGTGCAGGAACATCGAGCTGAGCACCGAGAACCAGACGGATTTGCCCTCGATCCCCCCGCATTCGGGGGTGAGCGGTTCGGCCAGGGCCGCGCGTCCGAGGATCTCGTCCGGGATGGCCCCCCAGCGCATGAAGTAGGCGTCGACGGCGCAGAACCGTTCGAGCATGTCGGCCGGGTACCAGACGGCGGTGGCCGCCTGTGGGGAGAGCAGGTAGACGAGGACGTTCGCGGCGATCAGGCCGTAGGTGACGACCGGTGCGCGGCGGACGGGATAGTCGTCATTGAGCGGAAGCGCGGCCATGGGCCCAGTGTGTCATCCGATCGTGGGCTTCGGCGCTCCGCAACGGGCATGTCCACTCACCTTCGATCTCGATCAGGTGGGTGCCGGGGGTGGTGAGCCAGTCCAGGATCAGCTCGCCCTCCTCCGCCGTGGCGTTGGGCACCGGTCCGGGACCGGGCGGAACGCGTTCGGCGGTGGCGGTGAGCGAGTTCAGGAAGGCCGCCGGGTCGGTCCCCGGGGTCAGGACGGCGCAGGAGGCCAGACGTCCGTGGCGGACCACGATCGTCTCCCATCCCCGGTCCCCCGGCCGGGAGGCGACCAGGTGGGGCACCGAGGCGAGCGCCGTCAGACGTTGGGACCGCCGGGCGCCCCGGAGGAAGGCCACGAGACGGTCGCGCAGACTCGCCGCCTCCTCGTAGCGCAGCTCGGCCGACAGTTCTCCGATCCTCGCGGTGAGCGCGTCCACCACCACAGCGGGGTCGGCGGTCATGGCGGTGCGCGCCTCTTCGGCGTGGACCCCGTACTCGTCCCGCCCCTGGGTCCCGTCGCAGGGGGCGCCGCAACGCCCCAGTTGGGCGAGTACGCAGCGTGGCACCGTACGTTCGGGCGGGGCGAAGGTGTGGGTGCACTGTCGCAGGGGCAGGGCGTGCAGTAGTGCCTCGCGGGCCTCGTCCGCCTCGCGGGCGGAACGGTAGGGACCCAGATAGGGGGCGCCGTCGTCCTTGACCGAACGGACCACCGCCAGACGCGGGTAGGCGTCGGTGGTGAGTTTCACCCAGCGGACGTTCTCCGGGTTGCGCGAACGCCGGTTGAAGGGGGGTTTGCGTTCGGCGATGATGCGCAGCTCACGGACGGAGGCCTCCAGGTCGGTGGCGCAGACGATCGGGGTGACCGCCTCGACCAGACCGGCCATCTCGCGGATCCGGCGGCGGGACTCGGCCGCGGTGAAGTAGGAGGCGACCCTGCGTCTGAGGTTGTTGCTCTTGCCCACGTACAGGCTGTGGCCCCGGGAGTCGGTGAACACGTACACGCCCGGACGGTCGGGCAGGTCCTCGGCGAGGTGCCTGCGGGCGCGCTGGGCCTTGGTCGGTGGTTTGGAGACCGCCCGCAGCTCCTCCAGGGAGGTGGCGCCCAAGGGGACGAGTTCGGAGATGAGCCCGCCGAGCACGTCCACGGTGGCGCGGGCGTCGTCCAGGGCTCGGTGATCGGGGGTGACGGAGGCGCCGTAGTAGGCGGCGAGGGTGCCCAGCCGGTGGTTGCGCACCTTGGGCACGGGCAGGAGGGCCCGGGCCAGCCGCAGGGTGTCGACCACCGGCGGCGCCGGCCACTCCAGCGCCTCGCGTTCGCAGGCGGCCTTCAGGAAACCGGTGTCGAAGGGGGCGTTGTGGGCGACCAGCACACTGTCGGGATCCTCGGTGAGGAAGGCCAACAGCTCGGGCAGGACCTTCTCGATCCGGGGCGCCGTCGCCACCATGGACTGGGTGATCCCGGTCAGGAGGGTGACCTCGGCCGGAATGAGGGTATCGGGATCGACCAGGGTGGTGTACTCGTCCAGGATCTCGCCGTCACGGACCCGCACCGCGCCGACCTCGGTGATCCGGGACCTCGACGCGCTGGTCCCGGTGGTCTCCAGGTCGACGACGACGAAGGTGACCTCGGACAACGGGGTGCCGAGGTCACCGATGCTGGTTTGGACGCCCGAGGGCGTCACGGACTGTCGAACCACCCGGTCAGAGTAGTCGGGGGGCACGACCGAACCTCTCCGGGAGAACGCCCGACCCTCCCGACGTGGAAAGATGTGGGCACCGGGGGCACCGGGACGCCAGAGGGCGCTCGGCCCCATGACGATGACGACGACAACGAGGAGGAACCCCGTGGGGATCGCGATGCCGGGTGACAGTGAGCGTTGGCGGTGCACGGGGTGCGGCAATCTCACGCGGTTCGACGTGACCCGCACCGTCCGCTCCCAGGACTACGTGCACCAGGAGCTGTCGGGCGCCGGTGCCGTCGAGGAGCGCAACGTGCTGTCGGAGACGATCGAACGGGTGCGGTGCCGCTGGTGCGGCGCCACCGACAGTGTGGAGATCGTCCCCCGCCCCGACGCCGACCGGTCGGACTCCGACCCTTCGGCGGAGAGCCCGACGGGTCTCGCATGAGTGGCGGCCCGGAGGCGGGCGGCCGGACCGACGGAGAACCGATCGACCGGAGCGGGGCCTCCGACTCCGACGACGACCCCGCCGAGCGGCTCTTCCGTCCCCTGCCCGAGACGGTCCGTGCCCGGGTGGTGGAGTACGGATCCGACGTGCTGGGCGGGATGCGCACGGCCGATCTTCCGCCCGTACTGCGCAGGGTGGCCAGGTTCGAGCCCCGGCGCAGGGCCAGGTTGGCCGGTCCGCAGATCGCCGCCCAGTTGGAGAACGACGCGGACTTTCGCGCGTTGGTCGCCTCACGGGTGGAACAGGTCTGGCCCGAGCTCGCCGAGGGGATGCGCGCGGGGGTCGTCCCTCCGGCCGCCGATCCCGTGGCCGTGGCCGCCTGCGCCTATCTGCTGCGTCCGCCCGGCTGGCCTCGGATGATCGAGGACGTCCACCAGGAGTTGGAACGGCGCAACAACGCCAAAGAGGTGGACGAGGCCGCCGAGGCCCTGGAGGAGGTGCGCCGGGAGCTGGAGGAGACCAGGCGCGGTCACCGCTCGGAGACGGACCGTCTACGTGCGCAGATCTCCGACCAGCGCACCGAGATCGCCGAACTGCGCCGGAAGGTGCACAACGAGCGGCAGCGCGCCCGAACGGCCACCAGCGAGGCCGAAGAGGCGATGAGCCGGGCCCGGGAGCACGGCAGCGAGACCGAGAACCGGGTCCATTCCCTGGAGAGCGAGAACCGGAGACTCCGGGCGAGGCTGGCCGACGCCGAGGCCCAGGTGGAGAACGCCCGTCGCGCGGTGCGCACGGGACGCAACGCCGACGAGGCCCGTCTCCGGGTCCTCCTCGACGTCCTGGTGGACGCCTCGCACGGTCTGCGACGCGAACTGGCGCTGCCCACGGGGTTGGACAGCCCGGCCGACCTGGTCGCCGCCGCCGGCGACGAACGCCGTCGGGTGTCCTTGGACGGGTTGCCCGACGACGACCCCGGGCTGCTGGAGCACCTGTTGACCGTCCCCCGGGTGCACCTGGTGCTGGACGGCTACAACGTCACCAAGACCGGGTACGGCACGCTCCCGTTGGTCGATCAGCGCAACCGTCTGCTGGCGTCGCTGGAGGGCCTGGCGAGCCGGACCAGGGCCGAGATCACCTGCGTGTTCGACGGCGCCGACGTCGACACCCCTCCGGTGGTCCCGAACCGTCGGGTCCGGCTGTTGTTCAGCGCCCCGGGCGAGACGGCGGACGAGTTGATCGTCCGACTGGTGCGGGCCGAGCCGCCCGGTCGTCCGATCGCCGTGGTGACCTCGGATCAGGAGATCGTTCGGGCGGTCCGCAGGGCCGGGGCCAGGGCCGTCCCCTCCCTGATCTTCCTGCGACAACTGTCCTGAGAGTGCCTGATGGTGACCACGCTCACCCGTGTCACGGGGGGTCTTCGGGCCCTGCCCTGGTTGAGCGGGGAAGGCCGTTCCGCTAGGTTCTTCCCGAACGTGAGTGCCTCATCGGGTAGAAGGCCACCCCTGTGTCCGTCCCCGGTGAGGACCCGCACACTCATGGCAGCCCCGTGACCCACGGGCGCCCCCAGCTTTCGTCTCCCAGACACCCCTGCGGATTTCCCAGACTCAAGGAGCGTGGACCGCCATGAAGAACCCCGGTGGTCGGCGTACGGCTCGCCGAATCGCTACGACCGGCCTCGGCGTGGTCGCCGCCGGCACCTTCATCGCCCCAGGTATCGCACACGCGGAGCCGACCCAGGACGAGGTCGAGGACCGCATCGAGGAGCTGAACCAGGAGGCCGCCCAAGCGGTAGAGGCCTACAACCAGGCCGAAGAGGACTACGAGGCCGCCAAGGCCGCCTTCGACGAGATCGACGACCAGGTCGGCGACGAGGAGGACCGCTACGAGGAGCTTCGCGAGAAGGTCCAGCAGTTCGCCAACGCCACCTACCAGGGCGGCGACCTCAGCTCGACCGCGAACGTCCTCACCTCCGACGGTCCCGAGACGCTCCTGGAACAGAACGCCGACCTGACCTACCTGTCGGAGGCCCAGCAGGCCCAGCTCGACGACTTCGGCGACTCCGCCGAGCGTCTGTTCGCGCTCAAGGACGAGGCCGAGTCCGCCTTGGAGGAGGCCGAGAAGACGAAGGACGAGGCCGAGGAGGCCAAGGAGGAGGTCGAGAAGGCGATCGAGGAGCAGCAGGAGCTCCTCGCGCAGTTCCCCGACTCCGACGCCTCCGCCGAGGGCGCCGACGACAGCGGCGGCCAGAGCCACGCGGGCGGTGGCAGCGGCGGCGCGTCGACGGCCCTGGACTTCGCCTACTCCAAGGTGGGTCTGCCCTACGTGTGGGGCGGCACCGGCCCCAACGGCTACGACTGCTCCGGCCTGGTCCAGGCGTCCTGGCGCGCGGCCGGTGTCGACCTGCCCCGCACCACCTACGGGCAGGCCGACGTGGGCACCCGCATCTACGACATGAGCGCGGTCCAGCCGGGCGACATCCTCTTCTTCTTCGGCGACCTGGGTCACAACGGTCTGTACGCGGGCAACGGGCAGATGGTCCACGCCCCGAGCAGCGGCCGCAACCTGGAGGTCGTCGGGTTGGCCGCCTACTGGGGCGGTCAGTTCCAGTTCGCGGTTCGTCCCTGAACCACTCGTGTCCACGAGGCCGTCGTCCTTCGGGGCGACGGCCTCGTGTTCGTTCCGGCCCCGGACCCCGAGGTTCGTGGAAGCGTCTCGTGGGGCGGGTTTCGGACAGACCTCCCCTTCTTCCAGAACATCACGAAACAGTTGAGAGCCACCCAAGAGATGCACTAGTGTTCGTCGCCGAGCAAGGTCGTTCCTCTTCACCGAACCCCGTCGGTGACGGCCTCGCCCGGGTCGGGCACAGCAGACCCCCTTTCGGTCGTCCTCATCGACTCCGCCCCCGCCCGGTACGCCCGCCTGTTCCCGATCACCGGAGCGGCGGGAGAAAGGTGCTGACCTCGTGTCCGTGTTCTCTGGTGCCCCCGGTCGCCGTTCGGCGACCATCGCCTCGATCGGCGTCGTCGTCCTCCTCGCCTCCTCCGCGGTGGCGCGGGCGGAGCCGACCAGCGACGAGGTCCGTGAGGAGATCGAACGCCTCGAAGAGGAGTTCATCGGACTCAACGCGGCCTACAACGAGGCCAAGGAGGAGCACGAGGCCGCCGAGGAGAAGCTCACCGATCTGCTCGCCGACATCGAGGCCGCCGAGAAGACCGTCGACGACCTGAGCGGCGGGGTACGCGCCCTCGCCAACATCTCCTACATCGGTGTCGACCCGACCTCCCCCACCCAGCTCATCGGCGCCTCCGGCCCCGAGGAGGCGCTGGAGCACCAGGCCGACCTGACCTATCTGTCCGAACAGCAGCAGATGGGGCTCGACCGGTACGTGGACGAGCTCGACCACCTGGAGTCACTGCGATCGGAGGCGGAGAGCACCGAGGAGAGCGCCGCCCAGGCCCTGGAGGAGGCCGAGGAGGCCACCGAGGAGGCCGAGGCCGCCATCGCCGAGCAGGAGGAACTGCTCTCCGAGCTCACCGCGGAGGAACGCGCCGAGGCCACCCGCAACGTCGACAACGGCGGCGAGAGCACGACCACCGGCGGCGGTTCCGGAGGCAACGGCTCCAGTGGCGGCGGAGGCGGTGGCGGCAGCTACACCGGTCCCGCGTCCGGCAACGCCCGCACCGCTCTGGACTTCGCCTACGCCCAGATCGGCAAGCCCTACATCTGGGGCGGCACCGGTCCCGACGGCTACGACTGCTCCGGACTGACCCAGGCGGCCTGGGCCCAGGCCGGTGTGAGCCTGCCCCGCACCACCTACGACCAGATCAACGCCGGACAGCGCGTGTCCTGGGACGACAAGCAGCCGGGCGACCTGCTGTTCTTCTACGGTTCCAGCCCCGACCACGTCGGCCTGTACGCGGGCGACGGCGTGATGGTCCACGCCTCCACCTCCGCGCGCCCCATCGGTACCGTCACCCTCAACGACCACTACCGCTCCAACTTCGTCGCCGCCGTCCGCCCGTAGGGACACCCTCGGCGGGGTGTGACAGGTACCCGCTCCCCCACCCCGCCCCGGAATCACCCGAAGCGAAGCGGAGGCGCGAAGCGAACACGTCCCGCCCCCTAGACTCCTGACGTGTCGCGAACGCTGATCATCACCAACGACTTTCCGCCTCGGGCCGGGGGGATCGAGTCCTTCGTCCACGAGTTGGCGCTGCGCCGGCCGGAGGGGTCGGTCGTGGTCTACTGCTCCTCTCCCGCCGCCGCGGATCGGGCCGGCGATCCCCATTTCGACGTGCGGCAGCCGTTCCCGATCGTGCGGGACGGCGCCGGGGTCCTTCTGCCGACGCCCCGGGTGGCGGAGCGGGCGCGGGTCATCGCCGGGTTGGAGGGGTGCGACTCGGTCCTGTACGGGGCGGCTGCGCCCTTGGGGCTGCTCGCTCCGGCCCTGCGTTCCGTGGCGCGACGCCAGGTGGCGATCACCCACGGGCACGAGACCGGTTGGACGGTGGTCCCCGGGGCCGGGGCGGCACTGCGCGGGATCGGATCGTCGGTGGACACCGTCACCTACCTGGGCGAGTACACGCGGCGTCGGTTGGCGCGTTCCCTCTCCCCCGTGGCGACGGCCCGGATGCGGCGGTTGGCCCCCGGGGTGGACACCGGGCGTTTCCGTCCCGGGGCGGGCGGCGAGGAGGTGCGCGCGCGTCTGGGGCTGGGCGGCCGTCCCGTGGTGGTGTGCGTCTCCCGGATGGTCCCGCGTAAGGGGCAGGACACCTTGATCCGGGCCTGGCCCCGGGTGTTGAAGGACGTTCCCGACGCCGCCCTGCTGCTCGTGGGCGATGGCCCGTACGCGTCCCGGCTCCGTTCGGCGGCGGAGGGCGTCGAGTCGGTGTACTTCACCGGCCCCGTGCGGGCCGAGGAACTGCCCGCACACTACGACGCGGGCGACGTCTTCGCCATGCCGTGCCGGACCCGGAGGGGCGGTCTGGACGTGGAGGGGCTCGGAATGGTCTATCTGGAGGCGTCGGCCACCGGGCTGCCGGTCGTGGCCGGCGCGTCGGGCGGTGCCCCGGACGCGGTCCTGGAGGGCGAGACCGGACACGTGGTGGACGGTTCCCTACCGGGGCCGACCGCTCGAGCGTTGATCCGTCTCCTGAAGGACCCCGACCGCGCCGCCCTGATGGGCGCACGCGGCCGGGAATGGGTGGGTCGTGAGTGGACCTGGGATCGGACCCTCGATCGCCTGGAGAGCCTCCTGAGCGACTCCTGAGCCCCTCGGGGCTCAGGTGAGGGTCCCCCTCACAGGTCCTCGCCGTGGACCGTGCCCGGAGTGGCCGAGCCGTCGGTCACGTGGGGCTCACCGGTCTCGCTGTGGGACAGCCACTCCTCCCAGGAGCGCTGGTAGTAGCCCCAGCCGTTGTCCCACTCCAGTTCGCGGTCGGTTCCGGTGGTCTCGAGGACGTCGCCCATCAGGACCTCGTCGTGGAACCAGCGGGCGTCGTTCGGCGCCATGTTGGTGCAGCCGTTGGAGGTGTTCGCCGACCCCAGGTTCCCCGAGTTCCACGGGGCGGAGTGGGTGAACTCGCCGCTGTTGGAGGTGCGCACCGCCCAGTCGACGTCCAGCCGGTAGTGGCCGGGCGACCCTTCGGGGATACCGACGCTGGCGGAGTCCATCACCATGGACGAGTACTTCTCCATCGTGAGGTGGACGCCGGAGGTCGTGGTGTTGAAGTGGCGGTCGGCCGCCCCGTTGCTCACCGGGATGCTCCGGACCTTCTCCCCGTCCACGGCCACGTTCAGCTCGTGGTCGGGGACGTGCATGGTGGCGATCAGTTCGCGTCCGACCTCGAACTCCAGACGCCGGTCGGTCGTGCCGTAGACGCCGTCGCCCGCCTCCACCCCGGCCAGTCTCAGGTCCACGGTGACCTTCTGGTGGGGTTCCCAGTACTCCTCGGGGCGAAAGACCGCGGTCTCGTCGGTGAGCCAGTTCCAGGCGCCGCGGGTCGCCTCCTCGGAGACGACCTGGATGGAGTTCTCCACCTGGGTCTTGTTGGTCACGGGTCGACCGAAGTCGACGATGACGGGCATTCCCACCCCGACGGTCTGTCCGTCCGCGGGGAAGGTGGAGGCGACCTCCAGGCGTTCCTTCCCGTCGGCCGGGAGGGTGGTGAACTCCGAGACGACCTCGGTCTCCCGGCCGGCCTCGTCGGAGGCGGTGGCGATGACGGTGACGGCGGCGCCCGGCCGCAGGTTCCAGTCCGAGGTCCAACGGTCACCGGTCTCGTTCAGGGTTCCGGTGTGTTCGAGTTCGGGGGCGCTCTCGGCGTCCTCCCCGGTCGTGTCCGCCGAGGCGATCTCCTCGGGTACGACCTGCTCGATCGAGACGTCGGTGATGGTCCCCGAGTCGGTCTCGACCCGGACCGGCGTGTTCGGCGCGATCCCGGTGGCCCCGGGTTCGGGTGTGATGGTCGGCTCCGGCCCCGGGGCGTTCCGCGCGTCCTGGTCCTCTCCGCCCGGGGCACAGGCCGCCAGGAGGGAGAGCAGGGCCGCCCCCGCGATCGCTCGTCGTCTCATACACGGCTTCACAGGACCTCCAACGTCCGTTCCGCGGGGCGTGTATCCGGAGGCGGACGGGCCCGCCGGGGCCCGTTCACCGTGCCCCGGTAGCCAAGGACACCGTGACGAAGAACCCCGGTGTCCGGCGCGGGTCGAGGACCACGCGTCCGGCCACCGGGGCGGTGACGCTGACTATCTACCCAAAGTAGTCAATTCTACCCAGAGAGTGACAGAACCTTGGGCTGCGCTCTAGTGCTGGAACTCCTTGCGGTAGTACTCGAAGATCCAGCCGATCGCGGTGAGGATGATGGCGAAGAAGCCGATGAACACCATCCACCAGCCGATCGCCACACCGACCGCCGTGAAGGCGACGGCCAGGGCGACGAACATCGGCCACCAGCTGTGCGGGCTGAAGAAGCCGTACTCGCCGGCGTTCTCCGCGATCTCGCCGTCGAGGCGCTCCTCGGCCGGGAGGCCGTGGAAACGCTCACTGCGGCGAGCCGCCTGCCAGAGCCAGAAACCGATCATCCAGCCGAAGCCGATGGCCACGACCAGGGCCGTGGATCCGGCCCATTCGATCTCGCCGGTCTCCTGGAGGGACCAGTAGATGTACAGGGCACCGATGAGACCGAAGAAGGTCGAGATGCCCATGAACAGGTAGGCCTGCATCTTCATGTGTGGCCGCCCCTACTTCTTCTCGGCGCCCGCGGCGACGGCACCGGGTGCCGCGGCGTGCGGGTGGTTGAGGTCGAAGGCCGGACGCTCGGACCGGATCCGCGGCAGCGACGTGAAGTTGTGTCGCGGCGGCGGGCACGAGGTGGCCCATTCCAGCGAGCAGCCGTAGCCCCACGGGTCGTCCACGTTGACCATCGGCGCCTTCTTCGCGGTGATGTACATGTTCCAGAAGAAGATGAGCGTCGAGGCGGCGAGCACGAAGGACGAGATCGAGGAGATCTGGTTCAGCTCGGTGAAGCCGTCGGTGGGCAGGTAGTCGGCGTAGCGACGCGGGAAGCCCGCGGCGCCCAGCCAGTGCTGCACCAGGAAGGTGCCGTGGAAGCCCAGGAAGAGCAGCCAGAAGTGGAACTTGCCCAGCTTCTCGTTGAGCATCTTTCCGGTGAACTTGGGCCACCAGAAGTAGAAGCCCGCGAACATCGCGAACACCACGGTGCCGAACACGACGTAGTGGAAGTGCGCCACCACGAAGTAGGAGTCGGTGACGTGGAAGTCGATGGGCGGAGAGGCCAGGAGCACACCGGTCAGACCACCGAAGAGGAAGGTGACCAGGAAGCCGATCGTGAACAGCATCGGCGTCTCGAAGGTGAGCTGCCCCCGCCACATCGTGCCGATCCAGTTGAAGAACTTCACACCGGTCGGGACCGCGATGAGGAACGTCATGAAGGAGAAGAACGGCAGCAGCACGGCACCGGTCGGGAACATGTGGTGCGCCCACACGGTGATCGACAGGCCCGCGATGGCGATGGTGGCGGCCACGAGGCTCTTGTAACCGAAGATCGGCTTGCGGCTGAACACCGGCAGGATCTCCGTCGCGATGCCGAAGAACGGCAGGGCGATGATGTACACCTCGGGGTGACCGAAGAACCAGAACAGGTGCTGCCACAGGATGGCGCCACCGTGTTCGGCGTTGAAGACCTGTGTACCGACGATGCGGTCGGCGCCCAGGGCGATCAGCGCGGCGGTCAGGACCGGGAAGGCCAGCAGCACCAGAACGCTGGTGAGCAGGGTGTTCCAGGTGAAGATCGGCATGCGGAACATCGTCATACCGGGCGCGCGCATGCACAGACCGGTGGTGATGAAGTTGACCGCGCCGAGGATCGTGCCCAGACCGGACACGGCCAGGCCCAGGATCCACAGGTCGCCGCCCAGGCCCGGGGAACGGACCGCGTCGGACAGCGGGGTGTAGGCGAACCAGCCGAAGCTGGCGGCGCCGCCCGGGGTCAGGAAGCCGCTGACGGCGATGAGGCTGCCGAACAGGTACAGGTAGTAGCCGAACAGGTTGATCCTGGGGAAGGCCACATCGGGGGCGCCGATCTGCAACGGCATGAGGATGTTCGAGAACCCGATGAAGAGCGGGGTCGCGAACATCAGCAGCATGATGGTGCCGTGCATCGTGAACATCTGGTTGAACAGTTCGTTGGACATGATCTGCTTGCCCGGTGCGAACAGTTCCAGACGCATCAGCAGCGCCATCACGCCGCCGATGAGGAAGAACGCGAACGAGGTGATCAGGTACATGTACCCGATGACCTTGTGGTCGGTCGACGTCAACCAGTTGACGATGATCGAACCCTTACGCGACGGTGCCTGACCGTCGGTACGCGGTGCGTCGGTGGTCGTCGTGGTCATTACTCGTCATTCTCCTCGGCGTCATTCTCCTCGGCGTCCTGCGCCTCGGTGTCTTCCGCCTCGGTGTCCTCGGCGCCCTGAGCCTCGGACGCCTCGTCAGCGGCGGCCTGCCGCTGCTCGGCCTCGTCCGCCGCAGCCTGCTGCTGTTCGGCGGCCCAGGCCTCGTACTCGTCCTGAGGCAGGACCTCGACGTTGAAGAGCATGCGGGTGTGGTCCACGCCGCACAGCTCGGCACAACGTCCGATGTAGGTGTCCGCGGTGCCCTCGTTCAGGTTGACCTGGAAGGAGTTGTCGCGACCGGGGACGACGTCCATCTTGAAACCGAACGCCGGGATCCAGAACGAGTGGATGACGTCGGGAGAGTAGAGGTCGAAGTGGACGACGGAGTCCTCGGGAAGCACGAGGGTCGTCTGGGTCTCGGGGTCGGTGGTGCCGTCCGGGTTGGGGATACCAACCTCGGAGAAGAGCACCTCGCCACCGTTCTCCTTGGTGTCGTCCATGTAGTTGAACTGCCAGGCCCATTGGAAGGCCACGACCTCAACGTGGACGTCGGCGGGCTCTTCGGTGTCGAGCAGGTAGGCCTGGTCTCGCGCGGTGAAGAAGAAGAGCACCGAGATGATGACGATCGGCAGCACGGTGTAGAGCGCTTCGATGGGCATGTTGTACCGCACCTGCGGCGGCAACTGCTCAGAGCGCTTGCGGTGGAAGAGGATCGTCCAGATGAACAGTCCCCACACGAGAATGCCGACCGCGAAAGCAGCGACCCACGAGCCCTGCCAGAGCGAGAGAACACGCTCGGCCTGCTCGGTGATCGGCTCCGGCATGCCCAAACGAGCGAGATCGTTCGACGCGCAGCCGGTCGCGGCCAGCCCCAGCACGGCGAGCGCGGCGCCGCGTGGTGCCCATCGGCGCAGTGTTGAGCGCCGATTTTTTTGGCGGGTCGGACTCACGGATTGCCTTCCCAGCGGTGAAGCCCGTGGATCCTCCACGGGCGGCCTAAGTATCCAAAGCTTGTCAGGGGGAAACATTATCGCGAACCGTTCGACGTGCCGTTCATGGGCTTGCCTGGTCAGCGTGTTGCCAGACGAGCCCTCGCGGAACGCTCGACATCCCTCGCGGAGCCGGGCCAGGCCGCCCCCGAGGGACATCCTCCGGCTGGCTGCGAGGCGCGGCCCGGCGTTCCCCCGGGCCCTCGGGTCGAGACCCGTGCACCCCGCCTCCGGCGGTGATGCGCGCGTACTCGGCTCGAGACTAAGGCGAGCGTATCGCTGGATTTACGGCACCCTTAACCGGGTGCGCCTTTTCGCGCACCCCAGGTCAAGATCAGGACACGGGACGACAACCAACGGGGGTGGAAGTGTCCGAGCGACCGATCGGTCAGGGGCCTCGGGTCACCGTGGAGGCGGTGGGCCGAAAGTGCCCGATCCCGATCATCATGCTGGCCGCCCGACTGCACGAAGTGCCTATCGGGGCGGTCATCGCGGTCACCGCGGACGACCCGGCCGCGAGTGCGGACATACCGGCATGGTGCCGGATGAAGATGCACGAGTTCGTCGCCGAGCACCCCCTGGATCGGGGTAGTGCTTTTCACATCCGCAGGATGTACTGACCACTCGATGGTGTGCCCAGGACCGGAGGTCGGGGTTTCGGTTCCATTGCGATAACGATCCCCGCCATCCCTTTCTTCGGGAGTGGCGTGACACGTCCGCGGCCGGGCCGGAGGGGATCCGGCGGCGGCCACGGGCAAGGCGAAGGCCGCGCGGACCTGGGTCCGCGCGGCCTCGTCCACGAGGGGGCCGGGCTCCGAGAAAGAGTTCCGACCCACGACGTGGCAGGTGTTCTAGCGAGCGTAGAACTCGACGACGAGCTGCTCGTCGAAGGGCACCGGGATCTGCTCGCGCTTGGGGCGGTCGATGACCGCGACGCGCAGGTCCTTGTGGCTGACGGCGAGGTAACCGGCGATCTTGTCGTCGGCGTGGACGCCCTCGGCGGCCTCGACGAACGGCACCATGTTGCGGGACTTCTCCCGAACACCGATGATCTGGCCCGGCTTGACCTGGTACGACGGGATGTCGACCTTCTTGCCGTCCACGGTGATGTGGCCGTGGTTCACGAACTGACGGGCGGCGTAGATCGACGCGGCCAGACCGGCGCGCAGGACGACCGTGGCCAGACGCAGCTCCAGCTCGGCGAGCATCTCCTCACCGGTACGACCGGCGCGCTTCTTGGAGTTCTCGTAGACGCGGACGAGCTGCTTCTCGGTCAGGTCGTAGTACCAGCGCACCTTCTGCTTCTCCGCCTGACGGACGGCGAAGTCGCTGCTGTTGCGACGAACACGACGGCCGTGCTCACCGGGCGGGTACGGACGCTTCTCGAAGTAGCTGACCGCCTTACGGGTCAGCGGGGTGCCGGCGCGCCGGGACAACCGCACCTTCGGTCCGGTGTAGCGCATGCATAGTCCTTTCAGGGTGAATCAGGGAATCCCAGGTAAGGCTTGCCTAGATCTGGGAGGCGCTGGACGCGCCCGGGCCCCGCGCCCGTCGGACGGGCGTTCAGAGCGGGTTCCCCACCGTCGTGCGCGACCCTGCACGGACGGCTCGGGCGAATGAACCGGCACGCGTTTCAGCGCACCGGGGCGGTGCGGGTCTCCCCGCACGGGTCACGGCCATCCACTCTACGGGGTCCGGGGCACCACCCCGACCAGAGACGGGGTTCTCGGGTCGGGGCGGCCACGCCGGTCACAGGTGGGGACGCACCTCGTCGGCGGCCTCGGAGCCGTAGGAACGCTCGACGCGCTCCAGCAGGGAGGCCGCGGTGAGCGTGTACTCCTGCGGGCCGTCGGCCTCCAGGCAGTGCACGGCGGTGGCGTTGCCGACCTGCGCGGCGCGCTCCAGGGACAGCCCCCAGGAGTGGGCGGCCAGGAAGCCGGCGCGGAAGGCGTCGCCCATGCCGGTGGGGTCGACCAGTTCGTCCACGGCGGCGGCCGGGACCTGGATGGAGGGCTCGCCCTCACGGTCGATCCGCGCGCCCTTGGGGCCCAGCGTGGTGATACGGGTGCCGACCTTGGACAGGATCTCGGCGTCCGACCACTCGGTCTTCTGCTCGGCCAGGGCCTTCTCGTACTCGTTGGAGAACAGGAAGGAGGCGCCCTCGATGAGGCCGCGCACCTGCGGGCCCTCCATCCGGGCGAGCTGCTGGGAGGGGTCGGCGGCGAAGGGGATGCCGCGCGTCCGGCACTCCTCGCTGTGCCGGACCATGGCGGCCGGGTCGTCGGCGCCGATCAACACCAGGTCGAGTCCGCCGAGACGGTCCGCGATCGGCTGGATCTCGATGTTGCGGGCCTCGGCCATGGCGCCCGCGTAGAAGGAGGCGATCTGGTTCTGGTCGCGGTCGGTGGTGCAGACGAACCGGGCCGTGTGGCGGATCTCGGAGATACGGACGGCGGAGGTGTCGACGCCGTGGCGGTCGAGCCAGGCCCGGTAGTCCTCGAAGTCCTCCCCCGCGGCGCCGACCAGGACCGGGTTCAGACCGAACCCGCCCAGGCCGAAGCAGATGTTGGCCGCGACGCCGCCGCGGCGTACGTCGAGCTCGTCGATGAGGAAGGAGAGGGACAACTGCTGGATCTGCTCGGGGATGATCTGCTCGGCGAACCTGCCCTCGAAGGACATGAGGTGGTCGGTGGCGATGGATCCGGCAACCGCGATACGCACGGGACGTTGTCTCCTTGCTAGGGGAAGGGGTGTGACGCTCGGGACGAGCCGACCGAGCCGTCGAGGACGGGCGAGGACGTGCCCGTTCGGACCTGCCAAGGGTACCCAGAGCACCGTGCCCCCAATCCTCGGGCGTTCGGGACCTCTCCCCGTCCTTCCCCCGGAAACGGGAGGGGTGGGGGGGGGGGGGGGACACCCCCCCCCCCCCCCCGGCCCCCCCCCCCCCCCCCCCCCCCGGGGGGGGGGGGGGCCCCCCGCCCCCCCCCCCCCCCCCCCGGGGGGGGGGGGGGGGGGGTGGCCCCCCCCCCCCCCCCACCCCCGGGTCCACCGACCGCCGCGCGGCCCGTGGGAACGCTCAGTTGAAGGAGTCGCCGCAGGCGCAGGAGCCGGTGGCCATCGGGTTGTCGATGGTGAAGCCCTGCTTCTCGATGGTGTCGACGAAGTCGATGGTGGCCCCGGTCAGGTAGGCGGCGCTCTTGCGGTCGGTGACGACCTGGACCCCGTTGAAGTCGGCGATGATGTCGCCGTCGAGGTCGCGTTCGTCGAAGTAGAGCTGGTAGCGCAGCCCCGAGCAACCCCCGGGCTGGACGCCCACACGCAGGCGCAGGTCGTCACGGCCCTCCTGGTCCAGGAGGGAGCGGACCTTGTCGGCCGCCTCGTCGGTCAGGATGACTCCCTGCGCGGTGTCCTCGGTCTGAACCGTCATGTTGTAAAGCTCCTCTGGAAAGGGGTTGCGGCCGCCTGGCGCCCTCGGTCGTCGGCGAGGCGGACCCCGAAGGGTCCTGTCCTCCTCAACGGGTGCCAACACCGGGGCCCGGTGGAGCATTCCACCTTCCGACCGCCGTGTTCGCCCCGCCGCCGCGGCGCACGGTGCGTCCGTGCCCTCGACGACGTACGGATGTGCCCGTGGACACCAGGGTAATTTGTCCCCGGCCCCGATGCCATCTCCACGAACGTCCGTCCCGGAGCGTCCCGTTCTCGACCGGTCCACCCCCGCGACCTGGTGGTCGGCCTCGGCCCCGTCCCGGGTGAGGGCCGGGGCGGGGCCGTGTTCCGGGGTCGGCGCCCCGGTGGTCGCACGAGGGCGCCGAGGGGCGTCGGGCCCCGGAACGGGCCTGACACACGTGGATCCAGTGTGCGGCCTCACATCCTCGTTCCGCCAGGGCCTAAGGGCAGAAAATTCGCATAACGAACATCTTCTCTCGCATCGCGAAAGAAAAGAATCGGGTGGGGCGCATCAGAGTCCCGGGGCCCCGTAGACCGGGAACCAACGCGAACGGTCCCGCTCCATCGGCAGATCGTCCCCCAACGCCGCCTCCACCTGGAGTTCCAGCGCGTTGTCGCGCCGCTGACCTCCCGCCGGGGCGAAGGGGTAGAAGGTGCCGCGCTTGTAGAGGTAGACCAGCCCGACCCGGCGCCCGGAGCCGTCGCCGAACCCCACCAGGGAGCACAACAGCGAGGGACCGTAGCCGTTGGCCTCCAGCGTGGAGTTGACCGCGTGCAGATCGGTGACCAGGCCCGTGATGTCGGTGTCCACGAGCTCCCCTCCGGACTCCCCGCCCTCCGTCGGAGCACCGCCCCGCACCACCAGCCAGGTGTAGCCGTAGTCGTCGGTGCGCTGTTCGACCGGGGGTCCGTCACCGGCGTCCAACAGGGCGGTGACGTCGCGTTCGACGTCGGCGAAGGCCGCCCCCTCGGCCGCGCGGAAGGCCACCGACCCCGTTCCGGTCGGGGTCAGCCCCGCCCCGGCGCGCAGCGTCAGGGCCGCCGAGGGCAGACCGAAGAGCGCGTCCAGGTCGGGTTGGACCGGCTTGGAGCGCCCCAGAAGTGAACGCCAGAAGCTCATGATGTCCTTTCCGGGTGAGAGTGCCGTCCGGAGGAGCCGGAGGCGTCGTGGACACCGTCCCGGAGGGAACGGGGCCGGATGGGCCCGAGCCCCGTCAGGCCCCTCGACCGAGCTGTCGGGAGATGTCGGAGAGCTGGGCCAGGCGCTGTTCGACCGGGGGGTGGGTGGCGATCAGCTGGTTCATGCTGAACCCCTTCTTCGCGAAGGCCGGGGCGAAGAAGAAGGCGTTGAAGGGCTCGACCTGACGCAGGTCCCGGGTCGGGATGCGGGCCATGTCCCCGGTGATCTTGGACAGCGCGCTGCCCAGCATCGAGGGGCGCCCGGTGAGGTAGGCGGCGGCACGGTCGGCGGACAACTCACGGTAGCGGGACAGGGCCCGGGTGAGCAGGAAGCTCAACGCCCAGGCCACGGCGCTCACCAGGACCACCAACAGGGC
Organism: Nocardiopsis sp. LDBS1602; assembly: GCF_035818715.1. Lineage (NCBI taxonomy): Bacteria > Bacillati > Actinomycetota > Actinomycetes > Streptosporangiales > Nocardiopsidaceae > Nocardiopsis > Nocardiopsis sp. LDBS1602. Next base: position 86,112 of record NZ_JAYLVW010000012.1, read on the forward strand.
GACCACCGCGGGGGCCGGACCGTTGTTGTTGCCGCGGCCGCCGGCGGGACCGGCGAACATCGCGAAACGCAGTCCGGCCTGGGTGAGGAAGCCCGCGACGATGCCGAGGAAACCGGCGATGGTCATGACCGTGACGTCGCGGTGGGCGACGTGGGAGAGCTCGTGGGCGAGGACCGCCTCCAGCTCGGGCCCCTCCAGACGGCGCATCAGACCGGTGGTCACGCAGATGACGGCGGACTTCTCGTTGTGTCCGGTGGCGAAGGCGTTGGGCACGTCGGTGTCGGCGATGCCCACCCGCGGTTTGGGCATGTCGGCCATGGCGCACAGCCGGTCGACCAGAGCGTGCAGTTCGGGCGCCTGCTGAGGGGTGACCTCCTTGGCCCCCATCGAGAACATGGCGATCTTGTCGGAGGAGAAGTAGGAGAAGAGCGCGAAGGCGGCGACGAGGACGATCACGAGCCAGATGTTGAGCCCCGCCAGGACCAGACCGACGATGAAGGCGACGTAGACCAGGACCAGAAGGAACATGGTCGTGACCATCCGGGCGGTCAGCCCCCGGTCCGGACGGAATTTCGAACCTGCCACGGCGTTTCCTCCCCCGATGCGTGGTTCGGAGTGTAGTTCGCGCAGGTGAGAATCGGGTTAAAGCGGGTCACCGCGTGTTCCCACGCCTCCGTGTTCCGTGACACACGTCGCGGCCACCGTGAGGGATCACGGCGGCCGCGATGGAGAAAGCGCGCGCAGGCACCGGACGCGATACCCCGGACCGGGGTCCGCGTCTGATTCGGGGGCTCACCCGGACGGGAGGTGACGGCCCGAGGGGGACGTTCAGCCCGGGATGAGCCCGTCGTCCTGAAGCATCTTGCGCACCTCGTCCATGCCCGCCTCAGCGTGCGGCAGGATGAACTCGGAGGGCTCCAGGGAGTCCGGAGGCAGGGGCCTGCCGTCCTCGCGCACCCGCTCCAGAAGGTCGTGCAGGGCCTTGCGGAACCTGTCCTCGTCCCCGGACTCGATCGCCTCCTCGAGGGCGGCGTCGAAGGAGTTGAGCAGGTCCAGGTCGGCGTCGGTCAGGTCCACCTGACCCTCACCCATGATGCGGACGATCACTGGCCCTCCCGGTTACCCGAACCGTTGCCACCCTCGATCTGCTGCGGGGTGGAGGAACCGCCACCGCCCAGTTCGAGCTTCATGCGCTCCAGCTCGGCCTCGACGCCGGTGGTGCTGGCCATACGGTCCAGCTCGCTCTGGATGTCGTCCTTGGGGCCGGTGCCCGTGACGTCGTCGAGGGCGCCGGAGGCCAGCAGCTCGTCGACCGCGCCGGCGCGGGCCTGCATCTCGGCGGTCTTGTCCTCCGCGCGCTGCACGGCCATGCCGACGTCGCCCATCTCCTCGGAGATACCCGAGAAGGCCTCGCTGATCTGCGTCTGGGCCTGGGCGGCGGTGTAGGTCGCCTTGATGGTCTCCTTGCGCGTACGGAAGGCGTCGACCTTCGCCTGTAGGCGCTGGGCGGCCATCGTGAGCTTCTGCTCCTCGCCCTGGAGGTTGGCGTGCTGCTCGCGCAGGCCCTCGATCTGACCGGTCAGACCGGAGCGACGGGTGAGGGCCTCGCGAGCGAGGTCCTCACGCCCCTGGGTCAGGGCGGCCCGGCTCTGGTTCTCCAGCTTGGAGGACTGCTGTTCGAGCTGCTGGATCTGGAGCTCGACCCGCTTGCGGGAGGTCGCGACGTCGGCGACACCGCGACGCACCTTCTGCAGCAGTTCGAGCTGTTTCTGGTACGAGTAGTCGAGGGTCTCCCTGGGGTCCTCGACGGAGTCCAAGGCCTTGTTGGCCTTGGACTTGAAGATCATCGAAAGTCGCTGAAACACGCTCATTGGCGTGGCCGTCCCCTTCTCGGTGCGTACATCGGCTGTTCCCAGCGGGCGCTTTGCCCAACCCTACGCGGTCTGGCCCGCGGTCGCCATAAAGCTATGACCGGCTACCCTGAGGGTGTGTTCCGACGTCGCTCCGCTTCCGCAGCCACGGATTCGGCCTCCGCCGAATCCGCCAGCCCTGAGGCCTCTGAGGCCACCCAACCTAAGGGATATACCCCCAAGAAGGGTGTGCCCACCCCTAAGCGCAGGGAATCCGAAACCTCCCCGCGCCGACCGGTGAAGGCCCCCGAGACACGGAAGGAGGCCTACCGCGCCTACCGGGACCGTCTCGATCGCCAACGTTCCAAAGGCGTCGCGCGTTCCGTTCCCGGCGCACCGAAGGGTGAGGACGCCCGTCACTTCCGGCCCCAGGACCTGAGCCCGGCCCGCGCCTACGCCCGCGACTTCATCGATTCGCGCCGCAGCGCCAGCGAGTTCTTCCTGCCGTTCTCGATCCTGATCATCCTGCTGCTCTTCGTGAACAACCCGACCTTCCAGGTGGGGGTCGCGTACGTGATCTGGCCTCTGATGATGGTCACGATCATCGCCGAGGGCGTCCTCGTGGGCCGCACCGTGAAGAAGCGCGCCACCGAGTACTTCCCCAACGACGAGCTGCTGCGGGGCATCGGCATGTACGCCGCCATGCGCCAGCTCCAGTTCCGTCGTCTGCGTCTGCCCAAGCCGCGCGTCAAGGTGGGCGAGGACCCCACCCCGAAGAGCGCGCGCTGAGCACCACCTCCCCATCCCCGTACGTCCGATGTGAGCGGGGCCGGTTCCCGTGCCGGCCCCTCACTCTCGACGTCCGTTGGGAGCGCTCCCTCCGGCCGGGGTCGCCACAGCCCGTTCCGGGCCCCGCCGACTAGAGTGCTCGACATGGAATTTCGGCATCTGGGCAGCACCGGCCTGATCATCAGCGAGATCGCCTACGGGAACTGGATCACCCACGGTTCCCAGGTGGAGGAGGACACCGCCGTCTCCTGCGTCCGCGCGGCGCTCGACGCGGGCATCACCACCTTCGACACCGCCGACGTCTACGCCCGGGGCAAGGCCGAGGAGGTCCTCGGTCGCGCTCTGAAGGGCGAGCGGCGCGACGGTCTGGAGATCTTCTCCAAGGTCTTCTGGCCCATGGGCGACGGGAAGAACGACAAGGGCCTGTCCCGCAAGCACATCATCCGCGGCTGCGAGGACTCCCTGCGCCGTCTGGGCACCGACTACCTGGACCTGTACCAGGCGCACCGGTTCGACCACACCACCCCGCTCGAAGAGACGATGCGGGCCTTCGAGGACCTGGTCCGGCAGGGCAAGGCCCTCTACATCGGTGTCTCGGAGTGGCGCGCCGAGGAGATCGAGCGGGCCCTGAGGATCGCGGACGAGATGGGCTTCGACCGGATCGTCTCCAGCCAGCCGCAGTACAACATGCTCTGGCGGGTCATCGAGTCGGAGGTCGTCCCGCTCTCCGAGCGCGAGGGCATCGGTCAGATCGTGTGGTCCCCGATCGCCGGCGGCGTCCTGACCGGCAAGTACAAGCCGGGCGCGGAGCTCCCCGCCGGTTCGCGGGCCAGTGATCCCAAGAGCGAGAAGTTCCTCGCCGACAAGGTCTCGGACCGGGTCCTGCTGGAGCGGGTCCAACTGCTGGAGCCGCTGGCGGCCGAGGCCGGTCTCACCCTCTCCCAGCTCGCCGTGGCCTGGGTCCTCCAGAACGCCAACGTGTCCGCCGCGATCATCGGCGCCTCCCGGCCCGAGCAGGTGGAGAGCAACGTCCGCGCGGCCGGGGTCCGTCTCGACCCCGCGCTCATGAGCCGGATCGACGAGATCCTCGGCGACAGCGTCCAGCGCGACCCGGCGCTCACCAAGAGCCCGGAGAACGTCCGCCTCCTCTAGAGGGGCCGAACGCATCGGGGCCCGGCGGCCGTCACGACCGCCGGGCCCCGCCGTGTCCGGAGCCCATGACCGGATGCGGTCAGGCCGACCTCGGGCCCTTGCCCCGCGCCCGCGCGCGCTCGGAGAATGAGGGCCACCACGTGAAAGGCCCCATGTCCTCCCCCGCCCCTCTCCTTCCCACGGACCCGCGCCGCATCGGATCGTTCCGAGTACACGGACGCCTGGGCGCCGGTGGGATGGGAACGGTCTACGCCGCCACGGACCCGACGGGACGGCCCGCCGCCGTCAAGACCGTGCACCGCGAATTCGCCGCCGACCACGTCTTCCGAGCCCGCTTCGCCCGCGAGGTGGAACTCGTCCGCACCGTGACCGGACATTGTGTTCCGGGTTTCCTCGACGCCGATACCCGGGCGGTCCTCCCCTGGCTGGCGATCGAGTTCGTCCAAGGGCCCACCCTCGGCCGCCATGTGCGCGAACACGGTCCCCTCGCCGGGGACGCCCTGATCGCCTTCGCGGCAGGGATCGCCGAGGCCCTGACGATGATCCACTCCCGAGGGGTCGTCCACCGGGACCTGAAGCCGGGCAACGTGATCCTGTCCCCGAACGGCCCCAAGGTGCTGGACTTCGGTATCGCCCGGGCCATCGACTCCAGTGGGATCACCCGTACCGGTCAGGCCCTCGGCACCCCGGGCTGGGTGCCACCGGAGATCTTCCACGGAGGTGCTCCCTCGACCGCCGGGGACGTGTTCGTCTGGGGCTCTCTGGTCTCCTACGCGGCCACCGGTCGACCGCCCTTCGGCCGAGGCACCCCGCAGGCGGTGGCGGCACGGATCATCGAACACCCCGCGGACACCGAGGGGGTTCCCGAGGGGTTGCTGCCCTGGGTGGACGCCGCTCTGGCCAAGGAGCGCGCCGAACGCCCCACGGCCGAACATCTGATGAGGGCGGTGGTCCGCCTGTCGGGTGAGCGGGCGGAGACGGTCGTCGACGCCACCCAGGTCCTTCCCCGGGTCCTGGCCCGTACCTGGGTGGCCCCCGTGGAGCGGCGGACCCCCGCGTGGGCGGCCGACGGCCCACGACTCCGGCGAAGGCGCCGGGGTGGACTCGTGGCGGCCGCGGTCGGCTCTCTGGTCCTGGTCGCCGGCCTGGGCTGGGGCGGAGCCCGGTGGCTCGACCAGGACGCGCGGCCCCCGGAGACCTCCGAGGAGGAGCCCACCACCGAGGAGATCCTCACCGAGGCCAACGCCGACCGCTATCTGCCCGCTCTGGCCGTGGCATCCAACCAGGGCAGTCGGCTGACCGTGTACAACGCACTGGAGGGGGATTACGTGAAGCCCGACCCCGGAGAGGTGGGGCTGAGCGCTCCGCCCGGAGCAAGCGTGCCCGGGGAGGGCACGGAGTCGATCGAGGTGGTCTTGGACTTCGGCCGGAACACCCCGCCGAGTGACAAGGGAGAGTTCCACATCACCATCACCGCCGAATTCCTTCCCGATGACGGAGCCTTCGCCATCCACCTGTCCGACTTTCTCATGTACGGAGTCGACGCGTCGGTCGATCCGAGTCGGTCCGGCCCCGACTCCCCCGGATACATCGAATACTCACTGTCGACCGCGGACGAGCCGGTCCTGCTCACCCCCGACGACCCGGTCACGGAGTTCGACCTACGCGCCGAGATACCCGACTCCGCATACCTCCACTACCTGCCTCGACCGGGAACCGCCTGGGGCCCCGGCCATGAGGACACGCCCGCCTGGGGCACCCATCTGTGCGCCGACCCCGGGGCTGAGGGGGAAGCGAGCGAAGCCATGTTCACCGGCCTGGGCGCGTACTGCTGAGAGGAAACATGAACCACCCCCCATCGCACCCTCCCCCGCGATTTCGTCGGCTCCACCCCGACGACCCTCGAAGGATCGGGCCCTACACGCTGATCGGCCGGATCGGCGCGGGCGGTATGGGCACCGTGTACGCCGGTCGGGCCGGGGACGGGCGGGTGGTCTCGGTGAAGGTCGTCCACCCCCGTCTGGCGTCCGATCCCGACTTCAGGGCCCGGTTCGCCCGTGAGGTCGAGATGGCGTCCAGGATCGTCGGCCCCCGTGTCCCCGCCGTGCTCGGTAGTGACCTGGAGTCGGACCGCCCGTGGCTGGCGACCGAATACGTCCTCGGCTCGGACCTGGGAGATCTGGTCCGTTCCCGCGGCCCGCTGCCTCGTGTGCTCCTCCCCGGTCTGGCGGCGGGGGTGGCCTCGGCTCTGGCCGACATACACCGGAACGGGGTCGTGCACCGCGATCTCAAGCCCGCCAACGTCATGATCTCTCCCGGTGGACCCCGGGTGCTCGACCTGGGGATCGCGCGCCCTCTCGATGAGACCGCCCTGACCCGGACGGGCGGCCTCGTCGGTACCCCGGGGTGGATCGCACCGGAATTGTACGAGGGAGGCGACCCGAGCCCCGCCGCCGACCTGTTCGGGTGGGGTTGTCTGGTGGCGTACGCGGCGACCGGTGCCGCCCCCTTCGGGGAGGGCCCCGGGGAGGTTTCGGCCTATCGGATCTCCCGCACCGCCCCGGAACCGCGTGGACTGCCCGAGGACGTGCTCCCTCTGGTCGAGCGGGCTTTGGACCCGGACCCGGAGCGCCGTCCCTCCGCCGACGAGGTGGTACGTGCCCTGAGCCCGACCGAACCGGTCGAGGCGTTGTTGGCGCGTACCTGGACCGGCGTTCGGGCTCAGGTACCCGAGCCCGCCTTCTCCTCAGGGGCAAGCCGTCGCCGCCGTAGAAGCGTCACAGCGGCCGCCGGCGCGGTCATCGCCATAGTGGCTCTGGGGGCGGTCGCAGGGTTGCTCTCTTCCACTACCGAGAACCCCGTGCCCAGCACGGACGACACAGCGGAGCAACTGGAAGAACCGACCTGGGACCCACCCGAAGCGGTGGCCGACGGGGTCAATCTGAGCTTGTACACGGAGGTGACCCTGGATGAGGACGGCTCCCACACGTTCTGGAGTTCCGAAGGGCGCAACTTCTATTCGGCAAGTCCTCAGAGCGTTTCCGTGACCGAACCGCCCGGGGTCGCGTTCACCATGACCGGAGGCGGGATGCCCGCCCGCGACGCGAGTTTCATCCCCGGGTCGTTCACCATCCTCACTCCGGACGCGGAGTTCGAGGAGACCGGCTCCCGACCACCGGCGGATGAGATCGACTTCGACACCCGCGAGGTCACCCTGACCTTCGCCGACGCACCACCGCGTGGACTCTTGGTCTTCGGCGACCGCGAGCGGTATGAACCCCATGTATCGGGCGCCCAGCCCGTGGGACTCTGTTACGACGCGGAGGACGGGGCGTTCTCCTTGGACTTCGACACCTGCCTGGCCGAGATCGCGGTCGACCACGCGCAGGGGGCCTGAGCGCCGCGTCGGCTCCGCGGCGCGGCGCCCCGCCCTACCTACTCGGCGCCCAGGGGCATCGTGTAGACCTCGCGGTCCTCCTCCAGGAGGGCGACCGTGCCCACGCCGGCCTCGGCCAGCTCGGACCAGTTCTCACCCAGCCAACTCTCGGCGTCGCCACGCGAGGTGAACGACTCCTCGGGCAGGCCCGTCGTCTCCACCGGAGCACCACCGGCCTCGTGGTACCGCCATGTCCATGCCATGTTCGACCGCCCTTCGTCGCCGGTTCCACGGGGACACTCGTCGAGATCCCGTGGCCGAGCTTAACCAAGCCTTGGCCCGAGATGCTGTTTACTCTTTCGGGTGCGTATCCGATTTCTGGGGACAGCGGGACAAGCGGGCTGGCCGGCGCCGCAGTGCACCTGTTCCTCTTGCAACAAGGCCCACGCGGAACGCCGTCTGCCGCTGAGGGTGACCGTCGACGACCGGTTCCGGATCCGGGACTCCGGCACCGCGGGACCGGTGCCGCCCGGTTACACGGTCACGTCCACCTCGCACGGAGTGCTGGTGGAGGCGCCCGACGGCGGCCGTCTGCTGTACGCCCGTTCCGGACCGGGTCCGACTCCGGAGGCTCCGCCGGCCGAGGCCCCTTCCGACGCGTCCTCCACCTATTCCTCCGCCCCGGAGCAGCAGGTGGACATGGTCATCGTGGACGCCGTACAGCGCCCGGAGGTCATCGGCGAGCTGCGCCGCTCGGGGGTGATCGGCGTGACCACGGCGGTGGTGGCGGTCGGCGGCGACCATCGGGTCCGTTCTCCCGAGGAGTTCGCCCGGCGCGCCCGCCTGTGGGGCGCTCTGGCTCCGGGCGACGGCACCGTGATGACCTGTCCGCCGTCGGTGTGGCCCGAGCCCCGACCGCGAGGACCGCATCGGACGCTGGTGACCGGGGGCGCCCGTTCGGGCAAGTCGACCGAGGCCGAGCTGCGACTGTTGGCCGAACCGACGGTGGTGTACGCGGCGACCGGCCCCGCCGCCGACCCGGAGGTCGATCCCGAGTGGGCCGCGCGGGTCGCCCGCCACATCGAGCGGCGTCCCTGGTGGTGGCGGACCGAGCGGACCACCGACCTGGCCGGGCTGTTGCGTCGGGAGCGGGGCGCCGTCCTGGTCGATTGTCTGGGCACCTGGCTCACCTGGGTGATGGGCGAGTGCGGTCTGTGGGAGGAGGAGCCGACCCGGGACGCGGAGGAGCGTGTGGAGACCGCCGTCCACGAGCTGTTGGAGGCCTGGCGCGCCACGTCGGCCTACGTGGTGGCGGTGACCAACGAGGTGGGCTCGGGGGTCGTGCCTGCGACCAGGGCCGGACGCCTCTTCCAGGACCACCTGGGGCTGCTGAACCAGTGGGCCGGGGCCGAGTCCGAGGACGTGGTCCTGACCGTGGCCGGACGCGTGGTGGAGCTTCGATGAGCGTCTCCGACGCCGTGGCGGGCGCGCGGATGGCGGTGGGCACGTTCACCGTCTGGCCGGTCCGGGTGGAGCGGGTCGATCGCGCGGTGGCCGGCTGGGCGATGCGTTGGGCCCCTGTCCTGGGTGGGGCTCTGGGCGCGCTGATCGGCGCGGCCACCGCGGCCGGTCTGTGGCTGGGCTGGTCGGCGCCGTTGTCCGCCTTGCTCGCGACCGGTCTGGGCGCGTTGGCGACCCGGGGACTGCATCTGGACGGTCTGGCGGATCTGGCCGACGGTCTGGGGAGTGGACGTTCGGCCGAGCGTTCGCTGGAGGTGATGCGCCGTTCCGATATCGGCCCGTTCGGGGTGCTGACCCTGTTGGTCGCGGTGGGCGCCCAGGTCCTGGCCCTGGCGGGGTTGGCCGAGCTCTCCCCTCGGGCGGTGGTGGTGGGGGCCCTGGTGGCGGGTGCGGCCGGTCGGACGGCGGCGACGCTGGCGTGTCTGCGCGGGGTCCCCTCGGCCCGTCCGGACGGGTTGGGCGCCTTCGTGGCCGGGACCGTGCGTCCTCCGGCGGCCCTGGTCTGTTCCCTGGGTCTGGTGGCGGTGTGCGCTCTGGGCCTGTTCCACTCCCCCGGGTTCGCGCTGGCCTGTGCGGCCGGGGTCGTGGTCGGCCTCGTCGCGGCCGGTCTCGTGCTGTGGCACGCGGTGCGGCGGCTGGGCGGTATCACCGGGGACGTCCTGGGCGCTCTGGTCGAGACCGCCGTCACGACGGCCCTCCTGGTGATGGTCGCGGTCGCCTCCCATCTGTGATCGACGTGGGACCGAGGGTGCCCCTGATCACCCGAGAGTGCCACCAGGACTTTCCTACCGACCGGTAACCCGACCCGGAACCCAATGTAGCCATCATCACATTTTTTCACACGGAGTTTCACAGCGGTTCGCCATGGGCAACGCGCCCTCACGTGCCGGAACCCGCACGACACCCCCCACCAGCGACCACAGGCCCCTCATCACGCGGCCGGGCCCCACCCCACCGAGGGGCGGTCCACGTCGCCCGGGGTCGCCATGGGCCGCACCGGGCCCGTCGGCCCCACGGGGCGCCACGTCGCCGCCGGGGCACAGGGAGGACTAGCATCGGGGACGTGAGCACGACGTTGTCAGTAAACACGGAGTCCCCCAGTTCGCTCGACGCCGACGCCGTTGTCGTCGGTTACCACTCCGGAGGCGACGCCCCGGAGCCCGCATCGGGCGCTCATACCGTCGACGCCGCCTTCTCCGGTGGCCTCGGCACGACCCTGTCGCTCCTGGGAGCGAGCGGCGCCCTCGAGGAGGTGCACACCCTTGCCTCCCTCGGGGCCGTCCAGGCCCCGGTCGTCGTCGCGGTCGGTCTCGGCCCGGCGTCCGCCGACGGCTCCGTCGACACCGACGCGCTGTCCCGCGCGGCCGGCGCCGCGCTGCGTTCGCTGAGCTCGCGCCCCGAGGGCGCGGGCCGTGTCGTCCTGGCCCTGCCCGCCACCACCGCCGACCAGGTCGGCGCCGTGGCCCTGGGTGCCCGACTCGGTTCCTACTCCTTCGACCGCTACCGCACCGGTGAGAAGGCCGCCAAGGACACCGAGACCACGCTGACCCTGATCAGCGAGGCCGACGGCGCCTCCGAGGCCGCCGAGCGCGCCGGTGTCCTGGCCGACGCCGTCTCCCTCACCCGCGACCTCGTCAACACCGCCCCGGCCGACCTGGTCCCCGAGGACCTGGCCTCGGTCGCGCAGCAGGTCGCCGAACAGGCCGGCCTGGAGATCGAGGTCCTGGACGAGCGCGCCCTGGCCGAGGGCGGCTACGGCGGTCTGACCGGCGTCGGTCAGGGTTCGGTGAACCCGCCCCGTCTGGTCCGGCTGGCCTACAGCCACCCCGAGGCCACCAAGAAGGTCGCCTTCGTCGGTAAGGGCATCACCTTCGACTCCGGCGGTCTGTCCCTCAAGCCCGCGGGCTCGATGGACTGGATGAAGTCCGACATGAGCGGCGCCGCCTCGGTGCTCTCCGCTCTGCGCGCCATCGCCGCCCTGGGCCTGAAGGTGAACGTCGTCGGCTACCTGGCCGTCGCCGAGAACATGCCCAGCGGCACCGCCCAGCGCCCCTCCGACGTGCTGAGCATCTACGGCGGCAAGACCGTCGAGGTCCTCAACACCGACGCCGAGGGCCGTCTGGTCATGGCCGACGCCCTGGTCCGCGCTCAGGAGGACGAGCCGGACCTGGTCGTGGACATCGCCACCCTCACGGGCGCGCAGATCGTCGCCCTGGGCTCCCGCGTCTTCGCGGTCATGTCCAACGACGACACCGTCCGCGAGGAGATCGTCTCCTCGGCCACCGCCGAGGGCGAGGCCTCCTGGCCGATGCCGCTCCCGAGCGAGATGCGCTCCGGGCTCGACTCCGCGATCGCCGACATCGCGAACATCTCGAACGCGACCGGAGGCGGCATGCTGTCCGCCGGTCTCTTCCTCCAGGAGTTCATCGAGGAGGGCAACAAGTGGGCCCACCTCGACGTCGCCGGGCCCTCCTTCAACCAGGGCGGCCCGCACGGCTATACCCCCAAGGGCGCCACGGGTGCGGGTACCCGCACCCTCGTCCGCATCGCCGAGGACTACGCGGGCAAGTAGTCGTCCGGGGCGGCGCCGATCGAGCCTTCGGCGCCGCCCGCCTCGGCCCACCACGGATTCGGTGTCCGGGCGTCCCCGACCTCGACCGACCGTGGTACCCACCACCATCAGCCACCTGATTTAGGAGTTCGTTCCCGTGAGTGAGAGCGGCGGTACCTTCGACCTCGTCGTCCTTGGCGGCGGCAGTGGCGGCTATGCGGCGGCGCTGCGCGCGGCCGAGCTGGACATGAGCGTCGTCCTGATCGAGAAAGACAAGCTCGGCGGCACCTGCCTGCACCGCGGCTGCATCCCCACCAAGGCCCTCCTGCACTCGGCCGAGGTCGCCGACTCCGCCAAGGAGAGCGAGAACTTCGGCGTCAAGGCCTCCTTCGAGGGCATCGACATCGAGGCCGTCCACAAGTACAAGGACAAGGTCATCGGTGGCCTGCACAAGGGCCTGAGCGGGCTGATCAAGTCCCGCAAGATCACCGTCGTCGAGGGTGAGGGCAAGCTCACCGGCAAGGACGAGGTGACCGTCGACGGCAAGGTCTACAAGGGGAAGAACATCCTCCTGGCGACCGGCTCCAAGCCCAAGACCCTGGGCCTGGAGATCGACGGCGACAAGGTCATGACCAGCGACCAGGCCCTCGGCCTGAACCGCGTCCCCGAGTCCGTCATCGTCCTGGGCGGCGGTGTGATCGGTGTGGAGTTCGCCAGCGTGTGGCGCTCCTACGGCGCCGACGTCACCATCGTCGAGGCCCTCAAGCACCTGGTCCCCGTCGAGGAGGAGTCCAGCTCCAAGCTGCTGGAGCGGGCCTTCCGCAAGCGGAAGATCAAGGCCGAGCTGGGCACCCCCTTCGAGTCGGTCAAGACCACCGACTCCGGCGTGGTCGTCACCCTCCAGGGCGGCAAGACCCTGGAGGCCGAGGTCCTGCTGGTCGCCATCGGCCGCGGCCCGGTCTCCGAGGGCCTGGGCTACGAGGAGCAGGGCATCACCCTCGACCGCGGCTTCGTCAAGGTCGACGAGAACCTGCACACCGGTGTCGGGAACATCTACGCCGTCGGCGACCTGATCCCGACCCTCCAGCTGGCCCACGTCGGCTTCGCCGAGGGCATCTTCGTCGCCGAGCAGATCGCCGGGCAGAACCCGCCGGCGATCGACTACGACGGCGTCCCCCGGGTCACCTACTGTGAGCCCGAGGTCGCCTCCGTCGGTCTGACCACCCAGGTCGCCAAGGAGCGCGGTTACGACGTCGTCGAGATGAACTACAACCTCGCGGGTAACGGCAAGAGCCAGATCCTGCAGACCCAGGGCGCGGTCAAGGTCATCGCCGAGAAGGACGGCCCCGTTCTGGGCGTCCACATGGTCGGCAGCCGCGTCGGCGAGCTCATCGCCGAGGGACAGCTGATCTACAACTGGGAGGCCCTGCCCTCCGAGGTGGCCCAGCTGATCCACCCGCACCCGAGCCAGTCGGAGGCGTTGGGCGAGGCGCACCTCGCGCTGGCGGGCAAGCCCCTCCACGTCCACGACTGATCGCTTCACCAGGGGGCGGGCTCCAGGGCCCGCCCCCGCACACATCCGCGCTGCCCATCAAGGCTTGGGCAGGTATCCGCGCCCAGATCCAACGAGGAACCCATGCCGACTTCCGTTTCCATGCCCGCCCTGGGTGAGAGCGTCACCGAGGGGACCGTCACCCAGTGGCTGAAGAACGTGGGCGACACCGTCGAGGTAGACGAGCCGCTCCTTGAGGTCTCCACCGACAAGGTGGACACCGAGATCCCGTCCCCGGTGTCCGGTGTACTCACCAAGATCCTCGTCGACGAGGACGACACCGTGGAGATCGGCGCGGAGATCGCGATCATCGGTGGCGAGGGCGAGTCCGCCGACGCGCCGGCCGAGCCCGAGCCCGCCGCCGCTCCCGAGCCGGAGGCCGAGCCCGAGCCCGCCCCGGCCGCCGAGGAGCCCGCCCCCACGCCCGAGCCCGCTCCCGCGAGCCCCGCGGCCACGGGCACCGGTACTCCGGTGGACATGCCCGCCCTGGGTGAGAGCGTCACCGAGGGGACCGTCACCCAGTGGCTCAAGAGCGTGGGCGACACCGTCGAGGTGGACGAGCCGCTGCTCGAGGTCTCCACCGACAAGGTGGACACCGAGATCCCGTCCCCGGTCGCCGGTGTGCTCACCGAGATCCTGGTGGCCGAGGACGAGACGGTGGAGATCGGCGCCCGTATCGCCCTGATCGGCGGCTCCGCCTCCGCTCCCGCCGCTCCCGCCGAGTCCGCTCCCGCTCCGGCCGCCCCGAAGCCCACGAGCGCCCCCGCCCCGGCCACGCCTGCTCCCGCCGCACAGGAGCAGGACTCCGAGGGGGGCCCGTCCGTGGACGTCGAGACGCTGAGCGGAACCGGTCGCGCCTCCGGCACCGACGCCGTGACCGAGGCCTACGTGACCCCGCTGGTCCGCAAGCTCGCCGGCGAGCACCGTGTCGACCTGAGCCGTGTCACCGGCACCGGCGTGGGCGGTCGCATCCGCAAGCAGGACGTGCTCAAGGCCGCCGAGGCACGGAGCTCGGCCGCCGCCGCTCCGCGCCGGACCGGCTCGGACACGTCGCTGCGCGGGCGCACCGAGAAGCTGACGCGTCTGCGTCTGTCCATCGCCGACCGCATGGTGGAGTCGCTGCACGTCTCCGCCACGACCACCCAGGTCATCGAGGTCGACGTCACCAAGATCGCGCGCCTGCGCACCCAGGCCGCGGCCGACTTCACCAAGCGTGAGGGCGTGGACCTGGACTTCTTCCCGTTCTTCGCGCTGGCCGCGGTGGAGGCCCTCAAGGCCCACCCCGAGGTCAACGCGGTGATCGACAGCCAGGCCCAGACGGTGACCTACCACGACATCGAGAACCTGGCGATCTCGGTGGACACCGAGCGCGGTCTGCTCGCCCCGGTCGTCAAGGACGCCGGTTCGCTGAACCTGGGCGGTCTGGCCCGGACCATCACCGACCTGACCGAGCGGGCCCACACCGCCGTTCTGAGCCCGGACGAGCTGGTCGGCGGTACCTTCACCATCACCGACACCGGCCACACCGGCGCCCTGTTCGGCACCCCGATCATCAACCAGCCCCAGGTCGCGATCCTGGGCGCGGGCGCGGTCGTCAAGCGCCCGGTCGTGGTCGAGGACTCCGCCATGGGCGGCGAGGTCATCGCGGTCCGGTCGATGGTCTACCTGTCGATGGCCCACGACCACCGTCTGATCGACAGCGCCGACGCCGGCCGCTTCCTCCAGACGGTCAAGGCCCGTCTGGAGGAGGGCGCCTTCGAGAGCGAGCTCGGTCTGGCCTGATCAGGGCCTCGATCCGCTCCGTGTGAGCCGGGCCCGGCCCGGGTACCGTCCGTGGTACCCGGGCCGGGCCCTTTCGTGTACGTACGGGATCCACCGTCCGGAGTGGCCGGGGTCTCCTCGCACCCGGTTGACCTCAACCGAACTCCAGGTTCTAACGTGGCAGGGTACGTCCACAGCGAGCGTCCCACCGGCAAAGGACCCCCATGTATCGAGAGAACCTTCGAATCGCGGTCGTCCTGGGAGGCGACCATCGAGGGCGTACGGGGCTCCGCGTCTCCTCCTGGTTCCTCGACCTGCTGACGGCCCGTCCCGGTGTGGAGATCGACGTCCTGGACGTGGCCGAGCACCGGGGCGACGGGCACGGCACCCCTTCGGAGCTCTTCTCCGCCTCGGTGGCGGCCGCCGACGGCTTCGTCGTGGTCACCCCGGAGTACAACCACGGCTATCCGGGACCGTTGAAGAGCGCCATCGACTCCGCCCGCCGGGAGTGGTTCGCCAAGCCGGTCGCCTTCGTCTCCTACGGGGGCATGTCGGGCGGCCTGCGCGCGGTGGAGCAGTTGCGGACGGTCTTCGCCGAACTGCACGTGACCTCGGTACGCACCTCGGTGAGCCTGCACAACGCCCGGGAGATGTTCGCCGACGGCGCCGTCTCGGGGGAACGCGGCGCGGGTGCCGCGGCGGCCGTGGCGGAGATGCTGGACCAACTGACGTGGTGGGCGCTCTCCCTGCGCGAGGCACGCGATCGCCGCCCCTTCCCCGGTTAGCGGAAAAGGGCCGGAAAAGGTGGACGGGGCGGCGCCGTAACGGCACCGCCCCGCCTTTCTACCCCACCAATCACCATCCCCTGATGATCCCCATCATCAAAGGTCTGTGGTCGGGCGCACCACCGCCTGAACGGCGGATGGTCGCCCACAGTGCCTCCGCGATGACGCGGAGTTCCATGTCCCACTCCTCAACCTAGAAGACCCGGCCCCTCCCCGCAGAGGTTTCACCGAAAAAGCCGGAGAAAAATTCGAACGACCTCGACGGCAACGGGTAGACCCTCGTCATGCGAGTGGCGATCACGGGTGCGACAGGGCTGATCGGCCGGGCACTGACCACGTCCCTCCTCTCGGACGGGCACACGGTCGTGCGGCTGGTACGCCGACCTCCCCTCGACGGAGGGGCCCCGGGCCTGGAGGAGGCCGAGTGGCGGGCCGAGCAGGGGCGCGTGGACTCCGTGGCCCTACGGGGAACGGACGCGGTGGTGCATCTGGCGGGCGCCCCCGTGGTCGCGAGGCCCTGGGCCCGTCGCAGACACGAGCTCGTCCATCGCAGCAGGGCGCACTTCACCCGGGAGCTGTGCCGGGCCCTGGCGGGCATGGACCACCCGCCTCCCCGCCTCCTGAGCGCCTCGGGGGTGCACTACTACGGGCGGACCGGGAGCACCGTGGCCGTGGAGGGCCACCCGCCGGGCCGGGGCTTCCTGTCCCGGGTGTGCCGCGACTGGGAGGAGGCCACCCTGCCCGCGGAGGAGGCCGGGATGTCGGTGGCCCATCTGCGCACCGGACTGGTCCTGGCCCGCGAGGGCGGGCTGCTGCGGACCCTGGTCCCGTTACAGCGGATGGGTCTGGGCCGTCGCCTGGGCCCCGGCGACCAGTACCTGACCTGGATCTCCCTGACCGACCAGGTGGGCGCCATCCGTTTCCTGCTGGAACGTCCGGACCTCACCGGGCCGGTGAACCTCTGCTCCCCCGAGCCCGTCGGCAACGCGGCCTTCTGCCGCGAGCTCGGCCGCGCCCTGGGCCGCCCCGCGCTCCTCCCGATCCCCGCCGCCCTGGTGCGCGCGACCCTGGGAGGGCCGGCCGAGGAGAGCGTCCTCCTCGATCTGAGGGCGCACCCCGAACGTCTGGAGAAGGCCGGGTATTCCTTCTCGTTCCCCATGGTCGATCGTGCTCTTTCCGACATCCTGACCCACCCTCGACCCTCGACCGGGGCGTAAGGTGGTGGTGTGAATGATCTCGTTTACGCATGGCTGGGCGATGCTCCCGTCCCCTACCACCAGGGCTGGGATCTCCAGAAACGGCTCCACCAGAGTCGTGTCGCCGACGAGGTGGCCGACACCGTCCTCCTCCTGGAGCACGAGCCCGTGTACACGGCGGGCAAGCGCACCGGGAGGTGGGATCGTCCCATCACCGACCCCGGCGCTCCCGTCGTGGACATCGATCGGGGCGGCAAGATCACCTGGCACGGCCCCGGACAGCTCACGGTGTACCCCATCGTGCGGCTGGCCCAGCCGATAGACGTGGTCGCCTATGTTCGCATGTTGGAGGAGGCCGTCATCCGCACCATCGCGGAGTACGGCCTGACCGGCAGGCGGGTGGAAGGGCGCAGCGGGGTCTGGCTCGACGCCGACCCCGAGCGCGGTCTGATCGAGCGCAAGATCTCGGCGATCGGCTGTCGTATCGCCCGCGGGGTCGGTATGCACGGATTCGCCCTCAACTGCGACAATGACATGTCGTGGTTCGATCGGATCGTCCCTTGCGGGATCACCGACGCGGGGGTCACCTCGCTCACCAGGGAGCTGGGGCGCACCGTCACCGTCGCCGACGTGCGACCGAGCCTCGAACGCCACCTGGCCGATGTCCTCGGCGCGTCGGACTACAGCCACACCGACGGCGCCGGGATGCTCTCCGTCGCCACCGCCCGATGATGACAGACCACACCATGAGCCAGCCCCCACCGGGACACGATGCCCGAACCGAGGGCGAGAGGGTCCCCGTCACAGGGGTACAGAAGGGAACGGGTTCGCGTTGACCATCGCTCCTGAGGGCCGCAAGCTGCTGCGCGTGGAGGCGCGTAACAGCGAGACCCCCATCGAGAGAAAGCCGCCGTGGATCAAGATCAAGGCGCACATGGGGCCCGAGTACACCGAGCTCCAGTCCCTGGTCAAGGGTGAGGGCCTGCACACCGTCTGCCAGGAGGCGGGCTGCCCCAACATCTACGAGTGCTGGGAGGACCGCGAGGCCACCTTCCTCATCGGCGGCGACCAGTGCACGCGCCGATGCGACTTCTGCCAGATCGCCACCGGCAAGCCGACCGCCCTGGACAAGATGGAGCCGCTCAAGGTCGCCACCTCCGTCCAGAAGATGGAGCTGCGCTACGCCACCATCACCGGTGTGGCCCGCGACGACCTGGAGGACGGCGGCGCCTGGCTCTACGCCGAGACGGTCCGCAAGATCCACGAGCTCAACCCCGGCACCGGTGTCGAGCTGCTGATCCCGGACTTCAACGCCGAGCCCGACCAGCTCGCCGAGGTCTTCGGATCGCGCCCGGAGGTCCTGGCGCACAACGTGGAGACCGTGCCGCGGATCTTCAAGCGCATCCGTCCGGGCTTCCGCTACGAGCGTTCCCTCAAGGTCATCACCGAGGCGCGCGACTACGGTCTGGTCACCAAGTCGAACCTGATCCTGGGCATGGGCGAGACCCGTGAGGAGATCAGCGAGGCCATGCGCGACCTCCACGAGGCCGGCTGCGACCTGCTGACCATCACCCAGTACCTGCGTCCGTCCAAGCTGCACCACCCGATCGACCGCTGGGTGAAGCCGCAGGAGTTCGTGGAGCTGGGCAAGGAGGCCGAGGAGATCGGCTTCGCCGGTGTCATGTCCGGTCCGCTGGTGCGTTCCTCCTACCGAGCGGGAACGCTGTACAAGCAGGCCCGCGAGAAGCGTGACGCCGAGGCCGCGACCGCCGCGAACGGGACATGACGATCGATACACCCGAGTCGTGATCAAGCTGGAACGGTGGCCCGCGGGCCACCGTTCCGCATGTGGGCGCGCGGACACATATCCTGGTGGTTCCAGGGCGCCCGTTTCGTGGCGCCGGGAGGCGCCGCATCGAAGGTCGACCGCGAAGAGGAGGCAAGGCAGCTCAGGGATCTCCTTCCCCACCGATCAACTCGGTGTGCGCTGCCTGAAAGCACGATGGCGAAGAAGTCCGACACCACGTCCGCCGGTAAGGGTGACGCGAAGCAGCCGGGCCGGTTGAAGCAGATCGGCATGGTCGCCAAGGTCGTCCATCAGCAGAGTCCGCGTACGATCCCGCTCGCGATCACCGTCGCGGTCGTGATCCTCGCGATCTTCATCGGTATCGGCATCTGGACCGGTTCCTGGATCATCTGGCCGCTGACCGGTCTGCCCGTCGCCTTCCTGGTCGGCTTCATCATGTTCACCCGCTCGGCCCAGCGCGTGCAGTACAAGATGCTGGACGGCCGTCTGGGCGCCGGTATGGCGATCCTGGAGAACATGCGCGGCAACTGGGTGGTCGAGCCCGGTGTCGCCGCCAACAAGCAGATGGACGTGGTCCACCGCGTCGTGGGCCGTCCCGGCGTCATCCTCGTCGGTGAGGGCGACCCCGGCCGTCTGCGCGGCCTGATCGCGGGCGAGAAGAAGCGTGTGGCGCGCGTCGCCCACGACACGCCCATCTACGACTTCAAGGTCGGCAACGGCGAGGACCAGGTCCCGGTGTCCAAGCTCCAGCGGACCCTGGTGAAGCTGCCCAGGAACCTGGACAAGGCCGGCACCGCAGAGCTGAACTACCGGCTCAAGGCGCTGCCCGCCGCGATGCAGATGCCCAAGGGCCCCATGCCCAAGGGCGCCAAGCTGCCCAAGGGCATGCGCGGCCAGAGCGGCGGCACCGCCTGATCACGACCGTGCTCGCATGAGCTCTCACGGCGACCTTCGGGGCCGTCGCACCGATCGGTGCGACGGCCCCGTTCTCATGCGCCGGTCCCGGGTTCCGACTCGTAGTCGATGAGGTCTCCGGGAGAGCAGTCCAGCTCCCGGCAGAGGGCCGCCAGGGTGGAGAAGCGGATCGCCCTGGCCCGCTGGTTCTTGAGCACCGACAGGTTGACGATGGTGACACCGACCCGTTCGGCCAACTCGGTGAGGGTCATCCCGCGCTCGGCCAGGATCCGGTCCAGGTGGATCCTGATCCCGGTGGTCTCCTCCGGCGGCATCAGACGAGGCCTTCGACGTCGTGACGCAGCCGCGCGCCCCGTCGGAAGATCTCGGCGAGCGCCGCCAGGATCAGACCGACCAGGACCAGGGGCACCGTCCCGCCCTCCAGACCGAAGGTGAACGTGAGGGAGGGGTCCGTTCCCAGGGCCCGGCTCTCCAGCACCGCACCGGTGACCCCGGCGCAGGCCGGAACCAGGAGGGAGCCGGTGATCACCGTGAGGGCGACGGTGTAGGCGCGGCGCACGTTGGCGGGTGAGAACGGGTCCCCCTCGCGCAGGGACGGGAGCATGCGCAACAGCAGGTAGGCGACCAGGCCGATGGCCAGGGTCGTGAGCAGCGCGGGGGCCACGAGGAGCAGGCGTTCGCCCACCGAGGGGTCTTGGAAGACGAGCACCATCCGCTCGACCCCCTCGATGGTGACGTTCCCGTGGGGGACGACCCCCGTCACGGAGGTCGAGGCCTCGGAGGGCAGGGGCCTGGTGAGCAGGTCGAGTCCGGCCCTGCTGTCGGCACGGACGAAACCGAGCCCCCAGACCACCAGGAAGAGCCCGTGCAGAGCCTGGAGCGCCAGGAAGACGGCGAGGACGAAGGTGAGGATCACGGAGTCCGTCCGTGACCAGAGCAGTACGTGTCGGCGACTCATGGCACCACTTTCTTATCGATCATCGATATTAACGATAAACGATAATTTCTGGGCTCGGGACGGGGCCCCGGGTGGTCCGGGAACGCCGCGGGGGCGGGACCCCCGTTCGGAATCTCCGCCCCCGCGACCGCCGTCGTTCTCAGTCGCAGCTCACCTTGTCCGCCGCCGCGCTGTTGGTCTCCAGACCGTCCAGGACGTCGCCGCCGGACCCCCCGGACCCTTCGCCGCCGCCACCGCCGACACCGGACACCCCGGACCAGTCGGCGCCCATCACCAGCTCCAGGTCATCGCCCAGAGTGGGCTCCTCGACGACCTCCGCGCCACCGGTCAGGGCCGAGGCCAGGAGTTCGGCCTCCCCGTCCAGCCCCGCGCCGTGGTAGACGGTCGTGGCCTCGGGGGCGCGCAGCTCGGGGTTGCCGGTACCGACTACACCGAAGCCCTCGGCCGCCAGCAGCGGTTCGACCTGCGCCCCCAGCCCGTCGATGCCGGTGTTGTTGAGCAACGTCAGGGAGACGTCGGAGGGCTCGACCTCGCTCTCCTCCTCCGAGGAGTCGGAGTCGTCGGAGCCCTCCTCCGGGTCCTCGGTGAGCTCACCGGCGGCCACCGCCGAGAAGAGCTCGGAGGCGTCGGGCTCCATGAGCTCGACCTTGTCCGGGTTGGGCTGGTAGTCCATGACGGGGGCGGTGACCATGTTCATCCGGCCCAGGTCGACCTCGCGCATCGCCGCGGCCAGCTCGGCCATCTTGGCGTTGTTGAACTGGTCGTCGGTCACGAGGCTGTCGGTGACCGAGTCCAGGAACCCGGCGAGGTTGCCCGGACTGGTGAGGATGTCGCCCGAGGTGACCTCGCGCAGGATGGCGCCCATCATGCGCTGCTGGTTCTCGATCCGCCCCAGGTCGCTCCCGGTCTCCGTACTGTCCCGGGACCGGGCCAGGCCCAGCGCCTGCTCACCGTTGAGCCGCTGGGTCCCCGCGTCCAGGGTCAGATGCGCCTTGGGGTCGTCGATCGCCTCGGGGACGCACATCTCGATACCGCCGACGGAGTCGACGATCTGCTCGAAGCCCGCGAAGTCCACCAGGACCAGGTGGTCGAGGTGGATCCCGGTGACGGTCTCCACGGTATTGCCCTGGCAGTCCATCCCGCCGTAGGTCATGGCGTGGTTGATCTGGTCGACACCGCCGGCCCAGCCCTCGCCCTCCTCTCCGGGGTCGCACGGGGGGATGTCGACCATCGTGTCGCGCGGCAGGTTGACCATGGTCACCCCGCCCTGGTCGACGTCGATGCTGACGACGACCAGCACGTCCGGGCGGATGCCGTTGAGGTCGTTGTAGGCGGCGTCCTCCCCCGCCCTCTCGTCGGTGCCCAACAGGAGGATGTTGTTCACACCGTCGACCTGGGCGGGGCGATCGCCCCAACCATCGGGGTCCACATGGGCGGTCTGGATACCGAGGACGTCCTGGTAGAAGCCGTAGCCCACCAGACTTCCCGCGATGACCACGCCGGTCATCGCGCAGGCCGCCCACTTGCCGAGGGTCATCTTGGCGGCGACGGCGGCCGTAGACACGTTTCTTGGGGCCAACAGGGCACCTGCGATCCGTTCCGGGGCACGAGAGGGAGTGTCCGACCTGAGGGGGACCCGCCCCGGAGCTCGTTCCCCGGTCGGGTAATCGGACGTAACCCACCGGATGGTACCGGAACGGTCTCACCGTGTCAGATCCCGGCCATCGGCACGGCCCACCCCACCCCCACTCCAACAGAGGGCGAAATCGCAGGTCATGGACGTGAGACGACGTCGGCGCCCCCCGAAGGACACCGACGTCGCCACCTCGATCCGCGAACCCTTAGCAGGCGCTCTCGGGCGCCTCCTCGGCGGTGACCCCGCCCAGGTCGTCGGTGATGGACAGGTCGGTCTCGGCCGAGGAATCCCCGACGAAACCGTTCCAGTCGGCGCTGGCCACCAGCTCGAGGGTCTGCTCCAGCCCCTCGGCCTCCTCGATCTGGGCGTTCTCGAGGGTGCCGGCCAGCAGCTCGGCGGCGGCCTTGTCGTCGGGGCCGTAGTAGACGGTGGTGGCGTCGGGGACCCGGAGCTCGGGGTTCCCCGTACCCGTGACCACGTAACCCTCCTGGGCCAGGACCGCCTGGATCTCCAGGGCCAGCCCGTCGATCCCGGTGTTGTTGAGGATCTCGACGGAGACCTCCTCGGGGGCCACCGGACTCTCGTCCGTCTCCTCGTCCGAGGATCCCGCGTCGTCGCCCCCGGACAGGTCGACCCCGGCGTTGATCGCCTCGAACAGCTCCGAGGCCTGGGGCTGGCTCATCATGATGCGGTTCTCGTCGTCGGGGTGCGCCCCGTTGGGGACGGTGACGAACTGGACCTTGCCCAGGTCGACCTCGCGCATCGAGATGGCGATGTCGGTCATGGTCTCGACGGTGAGCTCGTCGTCGGTGGTGATGGAGTCGGTCACGGCTCCCAGGAAGTTGGTGATCGTCACCGGGTTGGTCATGACCTCGCTGCTGAGGACCTCGCGCAGCATGGCGCCCATGAACTCCTGCTGACGGTCGATCCGGGACAGGTCGCTGCCGTCGCCCTGGGCGTAGCGGGAGCGCACGAAGCCCAGGGAGTCCTCGCCGTCGAGCTTCTGGAGACCGGCCTCCAGCGTCAGGTGCGCCTTGGGGTCGTCGACCGGTTCGGGGATGCACATCTCCACGCCGCCGATGGCGTCCACCATGTCCTTGAACCCGACGAAGTCCATCATGATGAAGTGGTCCAGGTGGACACCGGTGACCTGCTCGACCACCTTCCACTGGCACCCCACACCGCCGACGGTCATCGCGGAGTTGATCATGCCCTGGTGCGGGGACATGCCCTCGTAGCCCTCGCTCGGCTCACAGGCCGGCATGTCGACCATGAGGTCGCGGGGCAGGTTGACCAGGGTGGCGGCCCCGTTGTCCACGTTGACGCTGACGATGAGCATCGTGTCGGGGCGTTCGCCCTCGGCCACGCCGTAGTCGGCGTTCTCGCCGGAACGGACGTCGGAACCGATCACCAGGAGGTTCATGACCCCCTCGACGCTGGTGGGCCGATCCCACTCGTCGGTGTCGACCCGAGTGGTCGTGATGTTGCCGATCAGGCCCTGGTACCAGCCGTACCCGCCGAGCCCGGCGATGATGGTGAGCGCGGTCGCGATACAGGCGACCCAGTGCCCGGTGGACAACCGTGCGGCGCCCAGGGCGCCGGAGGCGCGGGGGGCGGATCGTTTTCCAGCCATGCGAACCTTCGGATGCGAAGAGACCTAGAGGGGGCGGGGTCAAGGCGGCCCACAGGTCGCGGCCCCGGGAAAGCTGTGAACGGATGCTAACAGCCGTACGGAAGAGGTACTGAACGCTTCGGTGGAGGATCCGACGCCGGGAGAGGCGTGCCGTATTCGATCAGTAACGAGTGGTGATCGTCCCGGCGGCCCGGTCGTGCAGGCCGCGAGTGTCGCGATCGTACACCACGGCCGGGATGACCAGGCAGAGGAGCAGGGTACGCGCGGTCATGGACAGGAACCAGGGCCAGGTGCGCTCCCCCGTGGCCGTGATGCCGACGCCGACGATCCGCCGCCCGATCGTTGTACCGAAAAGGGTCAGCAGGACGATGTTCATCGCCGCGAACACCACCAGAGTGGACAGGGTGGTGAAGTTGGTCAGGGCCAGGGCCTCCTCCTCACCGCCGGAGGCGGCGGCCGCGGCCAGGTCCTGTCCGATCAACCCGAGGGAGACGGCGCCCCACACCAGCAGGACGGCCAGGCCCCAGTCCAGCGCCAGGCCGACCAGACGTCGCATGACCCCGGGGACCGAACCGGGACCGTTCTCGGGCAGGCCGAGCCGGTTGCCCCGGTAGCGGAAGTCGTCGTCGGGGGTGGCGGCCGACCGGCTCTTGTCACTCATGTCATTCACGGTATAGGCACGTCGTGGGCGCGCGTACGCGGGTCGAGGGGGCCGGTGCGATACCGGTCTCGCACCGGGGTGGCGATGGTCACCGGCAGACCCCGGGAACATCCCGTTTCACCCGTGGAACACGCGGAACCAGCAGGTGGAAGGACACATCGCCCGCGGACGGCCGGCTCCGTAACATGCAGGAAACAATCGAGACATGGCGTGGAAATCACGCGCTCATAGCTTCGAAGAGAAGCCGGGAGACGGTGCGGCCCGACCCCTGAGGGGCCGGAGGGCCGCCGTCTCAGCCACCTGCA
Source organism: Nocardiopsis sp. LDBS1602 (assembly GCF_035818715.1). Classification (NCBI taxonomy): domain Bacteria; kingdom Bacillati; phylum Actinomycetota; class Actinomycetes; order Streptosporangiales; family Nocardiopsidaceae; genus Nocardiopsis; species Nocardiopsis sp. LDBS1602. Next base: position 110,560 of record NZ_JAYLVW010000012.1, read on the forward strand.
CGGAGGTTCCGTTTTGTTCAGCAGCGTCGATGAGGTGCTCGCTTACATCCGCGACGAGGACGTCAAGTTCCTCGACGTCCGTTTCTCGGACCTGTTCGGGGGTGTGAACCACGTCACCCTTCCGGTGGAGAACGTCGACGAGTCCACGTTCACCGAGGGCCAGATGTTCGACGGCTCCTCGATCCGCGGCTTCCAGGCCATCCACGAGTCCGACATGCTGCTGCTCCCCGACCTGAGCACCGGCGTCCTCGACCCGTTCCGCAAGCACAAGACGTTGAACATGACGTTCTTCGTCCACGACCCGCTCACCCTGGAGTCCTACAGCCGCGACCCGCGCAACATCGCGCGCAAGGCCGAGGCCTACCTGCGCGGCTCCGGTGTGGCCGACACGGCGTTCTTCGGTCCCGAGGCCGAGTTCTACATCTTCGACGACGTCAAGTTCGAGACGCGTTCGAACACCGGCTACTACGAGATCGACTCCATCGAGGGCGCCTGGAACACCGGCTCCTCCATCGAGGGCGGCAACCGCGGCTACCGTCCGCGCTACAAGGGCGGCTACTTCCCGGTCGAGCCGGTCGACCACTACAGCGACCTGCGCTCGGACATGGTCCGCGCCCTGATCGACGCCGGCATCGAGGTCGAGCTCCAGCACCACGAGGTCGGCACCGCCGGGCAGGCCGAGATCGGCATCAAGTTCGGCACCCTCCTGAGCTCGGCCGACCAGATCCAGCTCTACAAGTACATCGTGAAGAACGTCGCCAACGAGGCCGGCAAGACCGCGACGTTCATGCCCAAGCCGCTCTTCGGCGACAACGGCTCCGGCATGCACTGCCACCAGAGCCTGTGGAAGGACGGCGAGCCGCTCTTCTTCGACGAGTCCGGCTACGGTCAGCTCTCCGACATGGCCCGCCACTACATCGGCGGTCTGCTCAAGCACGCCCCGGCGCTGCTGGCCTTCACCAACCCGACGGTGAACTCCTACCACCGTCTGGTGCCGGGTTACGAGGCCCCGATCAACCTGGTCTACAGCCAGCGCAACCGTTCGGCCTGCATCCGTCTGCCGCTCACCGGGTCCAACCCCAAGGCGAAGCGGATCGAGTACCGCGTTCCGGACCCCTCGGCCAACCCGTACCTGGCCTTCTCCGCCATGCTGATGGCCGGTCTGGACGGTATCCGCAACAAGATCGAGCCGCCGGAGCCGGTCGACAAGGACCTCTACGAGCTGCCCCCGGCCGAGGCCGAGGCCATCGAGACGGTCCCCGCGTCCCTGGACGCGGCCCTGGAGGCCCTGGAGAACGACTACGAGTTCCTCCTGGAGGGCGGGGTCTTCACCAAGGACCTGATCGACACCTACATCGACTACAAGCGCACCGAGGAGATCGAGTCGCTGCGCCTGCGCCCGCACCCGCGTGAGTTCGAGCTCTACTACGACGTCTAAGGACATATGACGTACGACGCCGGACGCGGGCCCACGAATCCAGAGGGGGCGCGGCACGAGATGGAGGTGACAAGAAGTTGGGCGGTGGGGGGGGGGCGAGGGGGTAGGCCCTAAAAGACCCCGGGGGGGGGAGGTGGGG
>NZ_JAYLVW010000013.1:0-103348 GCF_035818715.1 Nocardiopsis sp. LDBS1602
CGCCGCGTTCGACGGCCTGGCCGTGGCGCATGACGACGACCTCGTCCACGGAACCGGCCACCACGGCCAGGTCGTGGGAGACCAGGATCAACGCCATCCCCAGATCACGACGGAGCTCGTCGAGCAGGTCCAGGATCCTCGCCTGGACGGTGACGTCCAAGGCGGTGGTCGGCTCGTCGGCCAACAGCACCTTGGGATCGCACATCAACCCCATCGCGATGACCACACGCTGACGCATACCACCCGAGAACTCGTGCGGATACGAATTGATCCGCTTCTCCGGCTCGGCGATTCCCACCCGCTCCAAGGACTCCACGGCCCGGGAGCGCGCCTGTGCACGCGAGATCTGTGGACGATGGACGCGCAACGCCTCGATGAGCTGGTTGCCGATGGTGTACTGCGGGTGCAGCGACTGCATCGGGTCCTGGAAGACCATCGCGATGTCGTTACCGCGCATCCGGCGGAGCCGCTTGTCGGTGGCGGTGACCACGTCCTGCCCGGCCACCTCGATGGAACCGGTGATCTGCGCCCGACTGCCACGGTGCAGACCCATCAGGGCCAGCGAGGTCACGCTCTTACCCGAACCCGACTCACCCACGATCCCCAGGGCACCACCGGCGGGCACCTCGAAGGAGAGACCCTTCACCGCGTGGACGTCACCGTCCATCATCGGGAACGTCACCCGCAGATCGTCCACACGCACGACAGGGGACCGACTCATGGAGGACGCCTCTCTTTAGCCGTGGATGCGCACGCGCGGGTCGACGAGCGGGTACACGAGATCCACGATCAGGTTGCTGATGACGATGAAGAACGCGCCGAACAGGGTCACGCCGAGAATCACCGGCAGGTCGCTCTGGGTGATGGCCTGGACGGCGTAGCGGCCGATGCCGTTGAGGGAGAAGACCTGTTCGGTGAGGACCGCGCCGCCCAGGACCAGCCCGAGGTCCAGACCGAAGATGGTGATGATGGGGGTCAGGGTGGGACGCAGCGCGTGTTTGAGCACGACCTTGCGCTCACTCAACCCCTTGGCCCTGGCGGTGCGGATGTAGTCCTCGTTGAGGGTCTCCAGCATGCCCGCGCGGGTCTGCCGGGCGTACATGGCGGCGTGCAGGAACGCCAGGGTGAGCCAGGGCAGGACCAGCCCCTGGGCCCAGGCGAGCGGGTCCTCGGTCAGAGGTACGTAGCGCGGGGTGGTGAACAGCCCCCAGGAGTGCACCAGGAAGGCCAGGGACAGCAGCCCCGTGAAGAAGATCGGCAGCGAGACGCCGGCCAGGGCCACGCCCATGGCCAGACGGTCGAACAGGCTGCCCTTCCAGACCGCGGAGATCACCCCGACGGCGACACCGCCGACCAACCAGATGATCCCGGCCCCCAGGGCCAGCGAGGCCGTCACGGGGAGCCGGGCGATGATCTCGGGAAAGACCTCCTGGTAGGTCTGGAACGAGTACCCGAAGCAGGGGGCGGAGCACTCGATGGTGTCCCGGCCGAACTGGTACTGGGCACCGAAGAGGATGCCCCGGACGAACTCCCCGAATTGCACCGCGATCGGCTGGTCCAGGCCCAGCCGTTCGATGGTCGCCTGGATCGCCTCCGGTGTGGGGGCCCGCCCCACGTACATCGTGGCGAGCTGCTCGGTGGTGCGGCCCGCCCAGCGGGGCACCACGTAGAAGATGGCGAAGGTGACCATGGTGACCACGGCCAGGAGCAACAGACCGGCGCCGAGGCGGCGCAGGATGTAGGTCGTCAAGGCGCGTGCTTTCTGTCGTCGAGACCATGGCCCCGGGGTCCGGAACCGGACCGGGGAGAACTCCACCCCGGAGCCAAACCGTAACCCACTGAAATCAGCCGATCACGTCTCGTGTTCGGCGTGTACAAGGCTTCGCCCCACGCGCCACGCCGAGCCCGGGTACGGGTCGGGCCCCGCGCCGCCCCTCACCGGGGTGCGACACGGGGCCCGAGGTCCCGTCGGAACGCGGATCGGTCGGATCCGCCGAGGGTCTACTTCACGGCGCCCATCGACAGGCCCCGCACCAGCTGACGCTGCGCCGTCCAGCCGATCACCACGATGGGCAGGCTCGCCATCACCACCGCGGCCGAGAGCTGGGCCACGAACAGCCCCTCACTGGTGATGAACCCGGTCAGGAACACCGGGACGGTGGCCGCCTGGGCCGCCGTCAGGTTCACCGCGAAGAAGAACTCGTTCCACGAGAAGATCATGCAGATGAGGGCCGTGGCCGCGATGCCCGGAGCCATGATCGGCATCATCACCGACCACAGGATCCTCGGCAGCCCCGCCCCCTCCATCCGGGCGGCCTCCACGATCGCCGTGGGGACCTCCAGGAAGAAGGAGCGCAGCATCCACACCGCGATGGGCAGGTTCATCGCCGTGTACAGCACCACCAGGGTCCACACGTTGTCCAACATCGACAGGTGCGCGGCCGCGACGTAGATCGGGACGACGACCGCCACCACCGGCAGCATCTTGGTGGAGATGAAGAAGAACAGGACGTCCTGGGTGCGCTTGACCGGGGCGATCGACAGCGCGTACGCCGCCGGCAGACCCAGCGCCAGCACCAGCAGAGTGGAGGCCAGGGTCGCGATCGCCGAATTCCCCAGATAGGGCAGGAAGTCGGCGCCCAGCACGGCCGCGAAACGGTCGAGCGTGGGCTGGAAGAAGAGCGTCGGCGGGTTGGTCGCCGCCTGGTTCTCCTGCTTGAACGCGGTCAGCACCAACCACAGCACCGGGGCGACGAACACCAGGCCGATCACCCAGGTGAACACGGTCAGGGCGGCTCCGGGCAGACGGGTCGCGACCGACGAGGGGCGCGGCCGCCGCGTTCCCGCCGTGGTGGACACCGCTCGTTCGGGGGCTCGGGCGGTCACGATCTCGCCTCCTGTGCGTTCATGAACGTGCGGAAGATCAGCCGGAGGGCCAGCATCGCCACGATGATGGTGCCGACCACCACCACGACGCCCATCGCCGCGGACTGTCCGATGTCGAACCCGAGGAAGGTCCGCTGATAGATGTAGAAGGGCAGGTTGGCGCTGGCCGTGCCGGGGCCGCCCTGGGTCATCATGTAGATCGTGTCGAAGGTGTTCACCACGTACACCGAACCCAGCAGCACACCGAGCTCGATGTAGCGGCGCAGGTGCGGCAGGGTGATCCACACGAAGCTCTGCCAGGAACTGGCGCCGTCGACCTGTCCGGCCTCCAGCACGTCACCGCCCTGGCTCTGGAGCCCGGCCAGCACCAGCAGCATCATGAACGGCGTCCACTGCCAGACCAGCGCGACCACCACGGACAGCACCGGCGCCTGGGAGACCCAGTCGAAGGTCTCCACGCCGAACGGGGACAGCACGAAGTTCACCAGACCGAAGACCGGTTCGAACATGATGTGCTTCCACAGCAGCGCCGTGGCCACCGGCAGGATCAGGAACGGGGTGATGACGAGTGTGCGCACCACGCCCCGGCCCGGGAACCTGCGGTCCAACAGCAGGGCCAGACCGATACCGAGCAGCATCGCCACCACCACGCAGGAGGCGGTGATGAGGATCGTGTTGGCGGCGGCCCCGAGGAACTGGCGGTCGGTGAAGACCGCGGCGTAGTTGGCCACGCCCACCCACGCCTGGGAGTCCGGCCGCAACAGGTTCCAGGAACGGAACGAGTACACGACGGTCGCCAGGAACGGAAGCTGGGTGACGACCAGCATGAACACGAGGGCGGGGAGCAGCGGGGCCCTGCGCGCCCACCCCGAGACACGGGCACGTCCGCGGTCGGGGGCGGAGGGCGAGGGCGTCGCGGTCGCCTCGCGCGGCGGTGCGGTCGCGGCGCTCATCGGCCGTCCTCCTTATAGGTCTCGCCGACGGTCTCGGCGTACTCCTGACTCTGTTCGAGGGCCTGCTCGACGGTGATCCGGCCGGCCACGGCCGCGCTGAGCTGCTGGCTGACCCGGGTGCCCAGGTCCTGGAACTCGGGGATGGCGAGGAAACCGATGCCCTCGTAGGGGACCGGACGCGTACCCGGGTTCTGCGGATCGGCCTTCTCGATGCCGTCCAGCATGGGACCGGCGTAGGCCCCGGCGACCTCCTGGTACTCGGGCACCTCGAAGGTCGAGAGTCGGTTGCCCGGGGGGACCCGCTGCCAGCCGTACTCCTCGGCGACCGTGCGGACGTACTCCTGGTCGGTCATCCACTCCAGGAACGCCCACGCCTCCTCCTTGTGCTCGGAGGTGGAGGGGATCCCCAGCGTCCAGGCGTACAGCCAGCCGCCGTAGTCGGTCTCGGAGACCGGAGCCGGAGCGTAGCCGTTGAGACCGGCCACCGTTCCGGCGTTCTCGTCCTCGATGGTGCTGACCATGGAGGTGGAGTCGTAGAACATGGCGGCCCGACCCTGGGCGTAGCGGTTCAGGCAGTCGCCGAAGCCGCTGTTGGCGGCGCCCGGCTGGCCGTGCTCACGGACCAGGTCGACGTAGAACGAGGCGGCCTCGTGGAACTCCGGGGAGTCCAGTTCGGCGTTCCAGTCCTCGTCGTACCAGCGACCGCCGAAGGTGTTGAGCATGCTGTTGAACGGGCTGAGCACCTCGCCCCAACCGGCGAGGCCGCGCATGCAGATCCCCGCGACCCCGGGCTCGACGCCGTCGAGTTCGGCGGCCAGCGCGGCGATCTCGTCCCAGGTGGGGTTCTCCGGCATCTCCACGCCGGCCTCTTCGAAGAGGTCCTCGCGGTAGGCCACGAAGGAGGACTCACCGTAGAAGGGGACCGAGTACATGTCGCCCTCGTGGGACAGGTCCTCGCGCAGCGAGGGGATGAAGTCCTCGTGGTCGTACCCGTCGGAGGCGTCGATGAAGGGCTGAAGGTTCTCCAGCCATCCGTACTCGGCCCACTGGCGGGTCTCGTAGTTGCTGATCATGACGGCGTCGAACTCGCCCCCGCCGGTCGCCACCGAGGTGGTGATCTTGGCGCGGGCCTCGTTCTCGGGGAGCGACACGAAGTCGACCTCGATGCCGGGGTTGTCCTCTCGGAAGCGATCCTGGAGGGAGATCGCGTCCTGCATCTGGGGGTTGGACACGATCGCGACGGTCAGTCGGGTGCCCCCGTCCCCGGAGGCCACGGCCCCCGCTCCGGCACAGCCGGTGAGCAGGGCCCCGGCGGCGACCACGGCGGTCATGGCCGCCGTTCTGGTGGTGGCTCGCACGTTGGCTCTCCTCCGATCAGGCGGACGCGTCGGGGACGACCTGGATCTTCACGCCGGTACCCGCGCGCATCATGTCCAGCGCCTCGGGGAAGCGTTCCAGGGGCAGGGCGTCGGTGAGCAGCGGAGCCGTCTCGATCGCGCCGGAGGCCATGAGGTCCAGGGCCGCGCCGTAGCTGTTCAGCACGGCCATGGAGCCCACGATGGTGATCTCGTCGTTGTAGACGCGGAAGGGCGACAGCGACATCCGGGCGGCCTCGTCGGCGACCCCGAAGATGAGCAGCCGTCCGCCGCGCCGGAGCGAGGAGAAGGCCGCCTCGATCGCCTGGGGCACGCCCGTGACGTCCACCGCGGCGTCGAAGTCCGCCTCCTTCAGGTCGTCGGCGTCGGTCGCGGTGGCGTGGGCGCCCAGTTCCTCGGCGATGGCCAGCCGTCGGGTGTTGCGGTCGACCATGGTGACCTGGGCCCCGGAGCGCTGGAGGAGCTGCTGGAGCAGCAGGCCCATGGTGCCGGCGCCCACCAGTAGGAAGCGCTCGCCGGCCTCGACGCCGATGCGTCGGACTCCGTGGACCGCGCAGGACAGGGGCTCCACCAGGGCGCCCTCCCGCATGCTCATCGAGTCGGGCATGCGGTAGCAGTTGGCCGCGGGGACGGCCACGTACTCGGCGAAGGCCCCGTCGACGGTGTCGCCGATCGCCCCCCAGTTGCCGCACAGGTTGCCGCGTCCGGCGCGACAGTACTCGCAGTGTCCGCAGAACAGCGAGGGGTCGACGGCGACCCGGTCACCGGGGGCCAGCCCCGTGGTGACGTTCTCCCCGACCGCGGTCACCGTGCCGGCGAACTCGTGCCCGGGGACGAGCGGGTAGGGGCTGGGCGGGAACTCGCCGTCGGCGATGTGGAGGTCGGTGCCGCAGATCCCGCAGGCGCCGACCCGGACCACGACACCGTCCGGGGCGGGGGTGGGGTCCGGGCGGTCGTCCACGATGAGGGATCCCGGTTCGGTGATGATGGCGGCGCGCACGTCTGGTTTACTCCCGGATGCTCGGTTCGCTCATTTGAGCGACCTTTGTCACAGATGTTTCGAACATTGAACGCCCGTGTGACGCCTGTGTCAACGTGGTTCGCCCATTCGAGTAGACTCCTGCACATATGAGCGAGCGGCGGCAGGAAGTTCAGGAAACGGCCCCGAACGGGCCCGCGGAGTTGGTGCGACTCGCCGCGATCGCCCGCAGGTTCTACCTGGAGGGCCGGTCGAAGGTGGAGATCGCCGAGGAGTTCGGCCTGAGTCGATTCAAGGTCGCGCGCGACCTCGACGCCGCCCGCTCCTACGGGATCGTGCACATCGACATCCGCCTACCGGAGCGGCTGGACGCGGAACGCTCCGAGCTCCTACGTGAACGGTTCGGCCTGCGACGGGCGATAGTGGTCGACACCCTGGACGATCACCTGGACACCCGCCGGGCCCTGGGTTCGGTGGCGGCCCGTCTCCTGTCCGAGATCGTACGCCCCGACGAGATCCTGGGGCTGGCCTGGAGCCGGGGCCTACAGGCGATGGGCGCCGACATGGTCGAACTGCCGCGCTGCACCGTCGTCCAGCTCAACGGCGTCCTGTCCGAGCACACCGAGGCCGGAGGATCGGTCGAGACCGTGCGTCGCGTGGCCACACTGGCCGGCGGCCAGGCGTACCCGATCTACGCCCCGCTCATCCTTCCCGACGCGGCCACGGCGGCCACCCTGCGCGCCGACCCCGGTATCGCCGCCGCGTTCGCGCACTTCGACCGGCTGACCACCGCCGTGGTGGCCATCGGCGGCTGGGACGAGCGCAACTCCACCGTCTTCCAGGCGCTGACCCCGGAGGACCGGGAGCGCTACACCGCGATGGGCGTGTGCGGGGAGATGTCCGCCCAGCTCTTCGACATCGACGGGAACCAGGTCCACAGCGACCTGGACGAGCGGGTCATCAGCGTGAGCGCGGACCAGCTGCGGCGGGTCCCCGAGGTGGTGGCGGTCGCGGGGGCCGGCGACGAGTCCAAGGCGCGGGCGGTCGGCGCCGTGCTCCGCAGCGGTCTGGTCTCCACCCTGGTGACGGACGACGCCGTGGCCCGCGTCCTGCTGGACGACGGCTCCCCCGACCAGGACTGAGCGCCGGGGCCCCTCCCTCGGGCACGGAGGGGCCCCGCCCCCTCGATCGGGGCACGGGTCCGGATCAGGCGGAGGGCATTCCGTCCTTGACCCACCCGCGAAGGTCCGCGCCCGGGCAATCGGTCGAGTTGCCGGACAGACCGCCGTGCCAGGTCTTGCTCAGTTTCTTTCCGGCTTTCTTCACGGCCTCGTCGTACAGGCTTCGGATGGCGTTCTTCGCGGCCTTGCCGGCGTCGCCGTCGCTGCCGATGAAACAGACCCCGATATGGCTGGTGTTGTGCGGAGCGGCGTGGGCCCCGACCACCGTCCAGCCACGCCCCTCATAGATTTTCCCGGAACGGTCGACCAGGAAGTTGTAGCCGATGTCGGCCCAGCCGTTGGAGTCCATGTGGAAGTCCTGGATCTGACGCGGGGTCTGGCTCGTCGGACCCGCGGAATAGTGCACGGTGAACCCGGTGCGCTGACTCCAGGAGACCGTGGTCCTGTCCCGCGGGGAACGCGCTCCCCAGTCCGACCTGCCGATGATGCTGACCAAAGGTTCCTCCTACGTGAGAGGGCCCCTTCCGGTGGGACCGGTCCGGTGTTCGGTCCGGGGCCCGAGAGCGACGGTGACGGCGAGGGCGACGCGTGCGGGAGATGGGTCCCGCCGTCGTGAATTCGAGATGACGACCATGGTCATCAAGAGGATATCCGGGAGACGCGGAATTACACCTTCCGCATTCGGAATAATCGAACACGACCGATCCCCGACGACGCGAATAAGAGCGAACACCGAGCACCCTTCGAATCACATCGGAAACGCACGCAACATACGCACCGCGAACACGAACATGAAACACTCTGAGGAATTTCCATTCCTCCATATATCCGACTTTTCATGACTCAAAAAAGAGCCGCCCTCGAACACGGAACGCGCGAAGCCCAGGGCCGATGACCGGGCCACCTGGCCGGCCCTCTCCTCGGGCCCGCCCCCTCCCCCGACCCGTCCGAAAAAAGATTCCGTCCCCGTGTCGATCCACGCCCGCCCCGGTCGTCGTGAGGGCGAGAGACACCGAGAGAGATACCGGAGTGGACATGCGCAAGCTGATCGAGTCGACCTTCGTCACCATCGATGGAGTCTTCTCCTCGCCCGAGAGGTGGGGGGCACCGTACTGGGACGAGGAGCACTCCTCCTACGCGACCTCCCTGTTGGGCGAGGCGGACGCGCTCCTCCTCGGCCGGGAGACCTACGAGGGCTTCGCCGCGACCTGGCCCTCGCGGAGCGGAAACGACTACGCCGACCGCATCAACGCGATGCCCAAGTACGTGGCCTCCCGGACCCTGACCGGCACCGAAGCCGAGTGGAACGCCACGATCATCCGAGGCGACATCGCGGAGCGGGTCGCGGGGCTCAAGAGGGAGCCCGGCGGAAACCTCCTGAAGTTCGGCACGGGGGAGCTGGACCACACGTTGATCGAGCACGGACTCGTGGACGAACTGCACCTGTGGGTGTTCCCCGTGATCGCCGGAGGCGGCGAACGTCTGTTGGACGGCCTGGACATCACGCACTTCGAACGTCTGAGGACCGTGGAGTTCGCGAGCGGCCTCACCGTGATGGTCCTCGGCTCGAAGTAGTGGACACGGAGCGGGGCGGTGACCGGTCCTCCGGCCACCGCCCCGCTCGATACGGCGTTCCCTAATTCCTCGTCGTACCCAAGGACATGTAGTCGTACATCGAGTAGCCCGCGTGGTAGTAGACGTTGGTCAGGCTCGTGGGGCGGTAGAGGACGGTGCGTTCGAACACCGCCGGCAGGATGGCGGCCTCCTCCATCGCCCTCTCATCGATGCGCGAGTAGATGTCCGCCCGCTCGTCGGCGTCCGTGATGGCCACGACCTCGTCGAACCACGTGTTGATCTGTTCGTCGTCGATCTCCGAGACGTTGACGTTGCCCGCCTGCTGGATCGCGTCGCCGTCCAGGATCTTGCTCATGAACCCGTAGCCGCTGGCCCAGTCCGGGGCCCAGCCGTACACGGTGAGTCCCAGGTCGTTGTCGTGCACGAAGTCCGGGGACCCGGCCTGCGTGTTGGTGTAGCTGTCGGACGGGTACTGCTTGATCTCCGTCTCGATGCCCACCCGGGCCAGGGCCTGCTGGAGCGCCTCGGCCGTGCCCACGTCGGAGGGCCGGTCGGCGCGGGCCCCGATCGCGGTGGAGAACCCGTCCGGGTGACCGCACTCCTCCAGCTTCTCGCGGGCCTTGTCGAGGTCGCCCTTGCCCTCCGGGGACGGGTACAGGTCCATCTCCGGGTCGGCCCCCGGAAGCGCGCTCGGCATGATCTGGCTGGCGACGTCGCCACCGGTGTCGCCGCCCCAGGCCCGCTGGAGGGCGTCCCGGTCCGCCGCGAAGAGGATCGCCTCTCGGCAGGCCTTGTCATCGAGGGGCTCGATGACGGTGTTGACGTTGACGTAGCGCAGGGTGTTGGTCTGCGGATTGTCGACGTTGTGGCGCTGCGCCTCATCGGTGATGAGGGTGCCCTTCATGGCCGGCCCCACCCCGGCCCCGCCCAGGTCGACGTCGAGTTCGCCGTTGACCAGCCGCTGGTCGATCTCGTTCTGGTCGACCCCCAGCTGCACCTCGATCCGGTCCGGCAGCGCCTTGCGGGTCGGGTCGGTGGAGGCGTCCCACTCCTCGTTGCGCTCCAGGTTCAGGGAGACCCCCGGACGGTAGTCCCCGTCGAACTTGTACGGCCCGGAGGAGAGCACCCGGGTCTGGTACTGCTCGCCGCGGTCGACCTCGGCCGGCACCGGCGCGGTCTGCGGCTGGATGAGCACGTACGGGAACTCGGAGAAGCTCGTGTTCAGGTGGAAGACGAGGGTGTGGTCGTCGGGGGTCTCGATCCCGTCGAAACCGGCGAGCGGTTCGTCGTCCTCGGCGTAGGGGCCCTCGTACTCCTCGCTGTCGGCCAGCAGCTCCTGGAAGTACTTGGGGCCGTTGGGCAGGGCCTGGGAGCCGAAGTTACTGCGCGCGATGGCGTACTTGACGTCCTCGGCGACGATCTCGGAGCCGTCTTCGTACTTGAGGCCCTTCTTGAGCTTGACGGTCCACTCGGTGGCGTCGTCGTTGCTCTCGGGCATCTCCTCGGCGAGGTCGGGCTGGAGTTCCACCCCCTCCTCGCCCGGGGCTCCGACATAGGTGAGCAGGGTCCGCGCGTAGTAGCGGGAGAAGTTCCAGCTGTACGCGTAGTAGGTGTTACCGGGGTCGGGAGAGTCGAAGTCGGACGAGACGGCGTAGCGCAGGGTTCCGCCGGTCTGGTCCGAGGGGTTGACGACGGTGGTCTCCCCTTCGTTGAAGTCGGCGTCGGACTGCTCTCCCCCGCCCCCGCCACCACCGCCACAGGCGGCGAGGAGCAGGGCCAGGGCGGTGCCGACGGCGGCCGGAGCGGTCGCCCTGCGGGGCGCGCGGGACCGCCGGGGCGGTTTCCCGCGCGTGGAGTGATGGATGCTCACCTTGGCCTCCTGGTCGGATTCGCTGGGTGCGTACGGACGGGGCACGGCCCGTCGGGCGGCCGATCCGGTCGATCGGCACGGGGCCGTCAGTCGGAGGAGCGGGGGTCGAAGGCGTCGCGCAGACCGTCGCCGAACAGGTTGAAGGCGAGGACGGTGACGAAGATGGCCAGACCCGGGATGATCACGAAGTGCGGCGAGGTGGTGTAGAAGCGCAGCGCGTTCTCCAACATGCCGCCCCAGGTCGCCATGGGCGGGTTGATGCCCACGCCCAGGAAGCTCAGCGCCGCCTCGAACAGGATGTTCGTGGGGATGAGCAGGGTGGAGTAGACGAGGATCGGGGTGATCAGGTTGGGCAGGATCTCTCGGAAGACGATGTGGCCGCTGCTCGCCCCGAGGCTGCGGGAGGCCTCGACGAACTCGCGTTCCTTGAGGGTGAGGGTCTGTCCGCGCACGATGCGGCCGATGTAGGGCCAGTTGAAGAACCCGATGATGAACACCAGGACACCGATGCGCAGGTTGTTGCCGGACAGGCCGAAGGCCCCGTCGGGGATGACGCCGACCAGGGCGATGGCGAACAGCAGCAGCGGGAAGGCCAGGAAGATGTCCATGGTCCGGCTGATGACGGTGTCGACCCAGCCGCCGAAGTAGCCGGCGAGGATCCCCAGGACGGTGCCGATGACCACGCACACGAGGGTGGCGACCGTGGCGACCAGCAGTGAGGTGCGGGCGCCGTAGACGATGCGGCTGAACAGGTCGCGACCGTTGACCGGCTCCACACCCAGGAGGTGCTGGGCGCTGATCCCGCCCCAGGGGTCCAGCCCCTTGGAGGGGTCGTCGGGGTCCTTGAGCACTCCCCCGGTGAGCGGGTCGACGAGCCCTTGGTCGAACTGGTTGGGCGGGTGGCCGAACCAGGCGGTGAGCAGAGGCGCGAAAACCGCCACGAGGATGAGCAGAAGGACGACGATCCCGCCGGCCATGCCCACCTTGTCCTTGCGAAAGCGCCTCCAGGCGATCTGGCGCAGGGACCTGCCCGCCGCGTTCCGGGCCCCCGCCGCCACGGCCTCCGGGTCGGCGTGCTGGGACGATTCGGGCACGTCCATCGGCGTGGTCATGTACCCCTTGCCCCGCTCTCTATGTGTGACTGCATCACTACGCAGAGTTTGCACGAGGGGTGCGGGGGTTTCCAGCGCCCGCGCCGTTCGAGAACGGTCGGGGCCTCATATCGGAAGTGGTGGCACGAATCCGCGTGTCGTGCCCCGGGGCGGAGACCCGGGCCGGGAGGACCCGCCCACGCGTACGGCCGTCGAAGGGGCCTCCCCTCGACGGCCTTACGGTACCGTCAGCCGGCCACCAGGGCGCCGTCACGGGCGACGACGGTTCCGGCCCGCATCACGAGGCGGCGCGGCGGGACCTGGGCGACGGCCTGCGCCACCGTCCGGGCCTCGACCATCACCAGGTCGGCGGGCCCGCCCACGTGGAGACCGTGGTCCTCGACACCGAGCACACGGGCGGCGTTGGAGGTCACCGTGTCCAGCGCCAGCAGCAGTTCCTCATCGCTTCGGCCGGAGTTCCGATAGGCGATGAGCATGGCCCTGCGCAACATGTCCCCATCACCGAAGGGGCCCCACAGATCGTTGATGCCGTCCGTTCCCCCGGCCAGGAGCACGCCCTGTTCCGCGCACGCCCTCAGCGGCGGCACCGGGGAGTCGTAGACCGCCGCGTTCACGAGGGCCACCCCGGCCTCGGCGAACCGTTCGAGGAGCCGCGCCTGTGTGGGCGGGTGCGCGATCCCGAAGGCGTGGGAGATCGCCACCCTGCCGGCGAGCCCGTACTCCTCCGTCATACGCGCGATGAGCCCCATCTCCCAGGCACCGAGGGATCCACCGTCGTGGAGGTGGATGTCGATGGCGGTCCCCGTGGACGCGGCCAGGTCGAAGACGGCCTCGAGGTGGGCGTTGGGGGCGTCGTCGAACCCCGCGGGGTCGAGTCCTCCGATCACCGAGGCCCCGGCGTCCACGGCCTCGCGCAGGAGGTCGAGGGTGCCCGGGTTGGTGATGAGGCCGCCCTGGGGGAAGGCGACCTGCTGGATGTCGATCACGCCCTCGTAGTGGCGGGCGACCTCCGCGACGGCGGCGATCCCTCGCAGTCCGACCCCGGGGTCGACGTCGGTGTGCGTCCGAAGGTGGGTGGTGCCCGCCGCGATCATCGTCTCCACCAACGACGAGATGTACTCGTGCGCGGGCAGACCGTGGGAGTCCCGGTGGCGTCGCTCGTGGGCGACGCGTTCGGCGACGGTCTCGACCCTCGGCGCCGAGACCCACGGTCCGCCGTAGAGGGTCTTGTCGATGTGGGCGTGGGCGTTGATCAGCCCGGGCAGGACGACCCGGCCCGCCGCGTCGATGACCTCGAGCCCTTCGTGGGCCTCGGTCGGCCCTCCACCCGCGGAGGTCTCCTCGATCGCGGTGATCCGGCCGTCCTCGACGACGATGGTGGCCGGTTCGGCCCTGCGGGGCAGGACGGCGTTGATGACGCGCGGCATGTGGGTGCTTCCCCTCTCCCGGGGCTCAGTGGTGGATGAACAGTTCCGCGAGCGTGGCGGAGGCGACGATGGTGGTGGTGAACGTCAGCACGGCCGCGACGACGATCTTCCAGCTCAGCTGCATGAACGCCGTGCGGTCCCGGCCCATGGTCATACCGACGAGGGCGAGCTGGGGCAGACCGATCAGGAGGACGTCCAGGTCCTGGACGAGGTCGGCGATCACCCCGGCGACCGGCGAGATCGGCGTGGTCACGAGCGTGGCGAGGGCCAGGACCCAGACCGTGGCGGGGATGGCCTTGACCTTGCCGGCCAGGAAGATCGCGATGCCCGTCATCAGCAGCAGGACCGCCATGCCCGCGGCGTCGCGCGGGTGGAAGCCGCCGGTCCCCAGCCAGTTGAGGAGCAGACCGGCCGCACCGGCGAAGAGGTAGGCGGTGACGCCCGGACGCCATCCCTTGGGGATGTCGGGGTCCTGTGGACGTTCGACCTCCGCCCGCCCGGCCGCTTCCTCCTTCACCCTCACCGAGGCGTCCCCCTCGGGGACCCGCCCTCGGGCGACCAGACGCGCCTCCTCGATCTCGGGGGCGGGGCGGCGGAAGACGCGGCACCAGAAGGAGTAGAGACGTCGGGCCGAGGGGAGGCCGATGAAGACGCCCGCGTAGAAGCCGACGATGTTGGTGACCAGGTTGGACAGGGCCGCGAGCGCGGCGATCTCGACCGCCTGGTCCGGGTAGAGCAGGGACAGCGCGCCGACGCCGCCGAGCATCATCGACGTGGATCCGACGCCCAGCGCCAGGGCCAGGGAGAGCGGGTGGTACCAGCCCGTGCCGCCGAGGACGCTCGTGATCAGGGAGATGAAGACGGCGCCGAACATCGACCCGAGGATCCAGACGCCGAACACGCCCCGGTACTCCGGCGAGGAGGTGCCGAACCTGTCGATGGCGTAGGCCAGGTAGGACTCGCGGTCGATCGCCCACGTGGCGCCGATCGCGGCCCGCCCCATGCCGAGCAGGACCGCGATGGGGAGCGCGAGGATGATCGTCCCGAAGAGCTGGCCCACCTCCTGCATCAGCAGGGCGGGGCCGACCTCCTCGACCATGCCGATCGACGGGCCGATCCCGGTGCCGAGCAGTGCGAGGAAGAGGACCATGCCGACCGGGATCAGGGCCTCGCCCGCGGAGCGGGTGCTCCCGCGCAGCGGCAGCCACCGTTGGAGGCCGACGACGGCGCCCATCAGGACCACCCAGACCAGGGGGAACAGCACGATCGCGGCGGGCCCGACGCGGAACTTGTGCTCTCCGACCAGGACGGCCAGGGCGCTGACGAGCACGCTCACCCCGATGGCGACGACCCAGTCGCCACGGCCTACCGATCCGCGGGTCGACACGTTCTCGTGTTTCTCCGCCTGCTGTCTTCTTGCCCGCATCTGGGATACCAATCGGTGAGCCGCTGAATATTCGAGGAGCCTATGGTTGGCGCAAAACCGCTGTCAAGAGCGGTGTAACTCGAAATTCGGCCCCTTTGATACACGATCCCAAGAGGCCTCAGAAGGCCCGTGGTATACAAGCTTCATGGATCAGGTCATCAGAGCAAGGTACGTACTGGCGCATTCCGAGGGCTCCCACGTCTGGTTGGAGGACGGCTACGTGGCGCACTCCGACGGGGTCGTCACCGAAGTGGGGACCGGCACCCCGAATTCGACCGCCCCCGTCCTGGACCTGGGGAACACGGTCCTGACCCCCGGCCTGATCGACCTGGACGCCCTGGTCGACATCGACCACCTCATCCTCGACGCCCACCACGAGCCCGCGCACGCCCGCGAACTGGTCGGTTCCGTCGACTATTGGAGCGACCGTCCTCGCGACATCCTGACCCCCGAACAGCGCGACGTCCTGCGCCGGTTCGGGCTCGCGCAGCTCGCCCTGCACGGGGTCACCACCTACATGCCGATCGCCTCGGAGATCCACCTCGGGTGGAACGAGTCCGCCGACGAGCTGCGTCACCTGGCCGACCTGACCCGGGAATGGGGCCTGCGCGGCTACCTGGGCCCCTCGTACAGGTCCGCGGTCGGCGCCGTCGCCGACGGTGAACGCACCTTCGTCGAGAACGCCGAGCTCGGCGAGGCCGGTCTGGACGAGGCCCTGCGCTTCGCGGACGAGCTCGCCGAACAGGACGACGATCTGGTCCGACCGGTCCTCCTCCCCTGCCGGATCGAGACGCTCACGCCCCGTCTCATGGAGCGCACGGCCGAGGAGGCCGGACGCCGCGATCTGCTCGTCCGTCTGCACTCTCTCCAGCAGCCGTGGGAGCGCGAGGTGATCATCCGGCGCCACGGCATGACCCCGCTGGACCTGATCGAGCGGACCGGACTCCTCAACGACCGGCTGCTCGTCCCCCACGCCCTGTGGACCGACCGGAACTCGAAGCTGACCGGGCCGGAGGGCGTCGACATCACCCGCCTGTCCGTCGCGGGCGTGAGCGTGATCCACTGCCCCCTGACCACCTTCCGGTACGGGGACATGTTGGAGACCTTCAACGAGTTCCGGGACGCCGGTGTCACGATGGCGCTCGGCACCGACTCCTTCCCGCCCGACCTGGTACGCGGCATGGACGTGGGCCTTCACGCCTCACGTCTGCTGTACGGCCCGGGCGCCGTCGACCTCGGCGGCTACATGGAGGCCGCGACACTGGGCGGGGCGGCCGCGCTCAAGCGCCCCGACCTGGGACGGTTGGAGGCCGGCGCGAGCGCGGACATGACCGCCTTCTCCCTGGACGACTTCCGTGACGGCGTCGTGGAGGACCCCCTGCGCACCCTGGTGCTCAACGGGACCGCCAGGAACGTCACCCACACCTTCGTGGCCGGACGCCCGGTGGTCCGGGACGGGGGGATCCCCGGCGTGGACCTGTCCGAGCTCCGGGAACAGGCACAGAAGGTGTTCGACCTCCTCCGTCACGGTTACAGTGAGCGGGACGGTCGCGGCCGCCCGGTCGAGGACCTCTTCCCCCCGTCGTTCCCGGTCCGCGGAGCCTGATCCCGGACCTCCGGCACCGGCCGGGGTGAATCGAGCGCACACGGCGGGAGCGGTCTCATGACACGGACATCGGGTGGGTCGGCCCCTCTGACCCGGGCCACCGAGGCCGCCATCCGCGAGGGGATCATCTCCGGCCGGTACGCACCGGGGGCACGGCTGCGCGAACGCGAGCTCTCGGAGGAACTGGGCGTGTCCCGGCTCCCGGTGCGCGAGGCGCTGCGCAACCTCAGGCACGACGGTTTCATCATGACCAGCGCGCACAAGGGCGCGACCGTGCGCACGATGTCCGCCGACGACGTCGACGAGCTCTTCGACCTGCGTACCCGGTTGGAGCCCTTCGCCGCCGAGCGGGCCGCCCGCCGATACGCCGAGGGGGACGTGCACGAAGGCCTGACGGCGGCCATGGAGGCCACCGCCGAGGCCACGGAGTCGGGTTCGTTGGAGCACATCATGACCGCCAACGCCGACTTCCACGCCAGTGTCGTGGAGGCGGCCGGTCATGGTCTCCTGTCGGAGCTGATGGCACCGATCCTGTCCCGTTCCCGATGGCTGTTCGCCATGACGGCCTTCCGGGACCCCCACCTGGAATTCCAGGCGCACCACGAGATCTACCACGCGATCAGCCACGGGAACGATCGACTGGCGAGGCTGACCATGGCCGCGCACATCGAGGCCGGGCGCGGCCCCTCACTGCTCGCCGTCGGCGCCGACGCCGCGGTCGACGACGGCCGTGCCGCTCCCCCGCCCCGGGAGCCCGGCACCGGCTGATCGGGCGTCAGCGCCCCCGCAGGGCGCGATAGCGCCGCACCAGGGCGGCGGTGGAGGGGTCCAGCGAGGAGACGTCGGCCCCCTCCGTCAGCGCGGGTTCGAGCCTCTTGGCCAGGACCTTGCCGAGCTGGACGCCCCACTGGTCGAAGGAGTTGATGTTCCACACCGCGCCCTGGACGAACACCTTGTGCTCGTACAGGGCGACGAGCTGCCCGAGCGTGGACGGGTCGAGCCGCTCGGCCAGGATCGTGGTGGTGGGCCGGTTGCCCGGGAAGGTGCGGTGCGGCACGAGATCGGGACGGACCCCCTCGGCGGCGACCTCGGCCTCCGTACGTCCGAAGGCCAGGGCCTGCCCCTGGGCGAGCATGTTGGCCGTCAACAGGTCGTGCTGGGCGCTCAGCCCCTCCATCAGGTCGGGAGAGGGTTCGGCGAACCCGATGAGGTCGGCCGGGACGAAGCGGGTCCCCTGGTGCAGGAGCTGGAAGTAGGCGTGCTGCCCGTTCGTGCCCGGGGTGCCCCACACCACCGGGCCGGTCCTCCAGGCGACCGGGCGGCCGTCGCGCTGCGTCGACTTGCCGTTGGACTCCATGTCGAGCTGTTGCAGGTAGGCCGGGAACCGGGCCATGTGGTGGCTGTAGGGCAGGACGGCGTGGGTCTGGGCGTCGAAGTGACCGCCGTACCAGACCCCGAGCAGCCCGAGCAGGAACGGCAGGTTGCGTTCGGCCGGCGCGGTGGCGAAGTGGGTGTCCATCAGATGGAAGCCCGCGAGCATCTCCCGGAAACGCTCGGGACCCAACGCCACCATGAGGGACAGCCCGATCGCCGAGTCGTAGGAGTAGCGACCGCCCACCCAGTCCCAGAACTCGAACATATTGGCGGTGTCGATACCGAAGGCCTCGACCTCGTCGGCGTTGGTGGAGACCGCCACGAAGTGACGGGAGATCGCCTCGGGCCCCGCCTCCAGGCCGGACAGCAGCCAGTTCCTCGCCGCCGTGGCGTTGGTGATGGTCTCGACGGTGGTGAAGGTCTTGGAGGCCACCACGAACAGGGTGCGTTCGGGGTCGGCGTCGATGAGCGCCTCGTTCAGATCGCTGCCGTCGACGTTGGAGACGAAACGGAACTCCAGCCCCCGGTCGGTATAGGGCCGCAGCGCCTCGTAGGCCATGGCCGGCCCCAGGTCGGAACCGCCGATACCGATGTTGACCACTCGGGTCACCGTCTTGCCGGTGTGCCCCGTCCAGGTGCGCGAACGCACCCGCTCGGCGAACCCGGCCATCTTCTCCAGGACCCGGTGCACCTCCGGGACCACGTCGTGGCCGTCGGTGCGCACGACCGTCCCGCGCGGGGCGCGCAGGGCGGTGTGCAGGACGGCCCGGTCCTCGGTGAGGTTGATGTGGTCGCCGCGCAGCATGGCGTCGCGCAGTCGGGCGACCCCCGTGACCGAGGCCAGGCGGTTCAACAGGCGCAGGGTCTCGTCGGTGACGAGGTTCTTGGAGTAGTCGACGTGCAGGGAGCCCACGTCGAGCGTGTACCGCTCGGCCCGCCCCGGGTCGTCCGCGAACAGTCCACGCAGGTGGGTGGCGCCGAGCCGGTCCCGATGCTCACGGAGCCGGATCCATTCCTCCCTGCGGTCCAGTGGGACGCCGCCGGGGGTGTCGGCGCTGTCCTCGGTGCGAGGAAGGGGTGTGCTGGCGGACATCCGTTCGCTCCTCGTGCTCCATGGCCCGGATCGGGGCGCGGGATCGAGAGGACGACCCCGACCCCGCTCCCGGCGATTGCGACTACGACCCCTACCCTCCCACGAAAGCCGTCAACCATGGGCCCTTCCACGCACGTCGGAGAGCCGGACGACGCTGCGTTCGCTCTCCTCCGACGCGGAGTGTTCACGCAGGAGGGCGACCTCCGCGCGCAGGGCCCGCAGTTCGGCGAGGATCTGGCGTTGCGCGCCGTCATCTCCGCCACCACCGTCACCCGGTCCGCCCCCGTCGCCGTCGGGGCCGCCGTCGGCCTCCCCGCCCTTCCCTCCGCCACCGGCCTCGCGCTCCTCGTGTCCGGCCTTGTCGAGCGCCTCCACCGCCACGGCGATGAAGAGGTTCAGCGCGATCAGGGTGGAGACGAGGACGAAGACCACGAAGAAGATCCACGCCAACGGCTGACCCTTCATGACCTCCTGGGCGATGGTGCCCCAGCCGTCGGCGGTGAAGATCTGGAAGAGGGTGAACAGCGAGGTCCACAGGTCGCCGAAGTACTTCGGGGCGATCTCGGCGAACAGCTTGGTGGACATCACGGCCGAGACGTAGAGCAGCAGGGCCACCAGGACCATGATCGAGGCCATGCCGGGCAGCGCCCTGAAGAGCCCGGCCACCACGTGACGCAGGGTCGGTATGACCGACAGCAGCCGGAGGACGCGCAACACCCTCAGGACGCGCAGGACGGCGAAGGGCCCGGAGGCGGGCATCAACGCGATCCCGACGATGACCATGTCGAACCAGCTCCAGGGATCCCTGAAGAAGTCCTTCCGGTGGGCGTACATCCTCAGCCCCAACTCCAGGACGAACAGGGCGAGGATCGCTCTGTCGACCCTGGTCAACAGTTCACCGTGCTCGTCCATGACCCGTTTGGAGGTCTCGAAGCCGAGAAGGACGGCGTTGACCAGGATGACGAGGATGACACCGGCCTGGAACCAGGGGGCGTCGACCGTGGCTCGAACACGTTCGCGCATGGTCACTGGGTGGAGAACTCCGTACTCGTGATCGTCGGACAGCGACGAAGAAGCCTACTCCGTGGGCGTCGTGCCCCGTTTCGTCCTCGTCGCCCTGGATCCACGTCGCACTGGCGTCCGCCGCTCCGACCAGGCATGATCGAAAGAGGAAGCCGAGGCGAGGGGGTCGCCGGTGACGGAATCCGCAGACGAGAGCACAGAGATCGACGAGGACGCCGCGGACATCGAGGACGTCGACGCCGCGATGGACGTGGGCGCCCCTGACCAGGACACCGCGGTGGCGGAGTACCTGGAGGAACATCCAGAGGACTACCGCATCGAGGAGATCGAGGACCATGGGGCACTCGGTATAGATGCGGAAGTGGACCGGGAGGTTCCCGAACCGGACCCCGACACCGGGGAGGACGCCCCGCCGAAGGCCGGCAGGGAGGAACTGTCCCGGCTCCTCGACGCCGAGAGGTACGCCGAGCGGGTGGACCGCCGCCTGGAGGGGTGAGCGCAGGCCCGGGTTCAGTCCCCGTCGGGGACGTGGGCCTCCAGCCAGCGCTCCACCCTCAACACGTGCGCGGCCGCGGTGGCGCGCGCGGCCTCGGGGTCGCGTTCCCGCAGGGCCCTGAGGATCCTTCGATGGTCCTCGTGCAGGTCGTGGGAGATCCCCTCGGCGTCGTGGCCGGCCCAGACCCTCTCGTTGAGGGTGGGCGAGGAGAGCCCGGCGTGCACGGCGGAGAGGGTGGCGTTGCCCGCGCAGGCCACGATCTCCCGGTGGAACCCCAGGTCGAAGGTGCCGGAATCGCCGGGCGAGGTGACCGGGTCCGCGTCCTCCAGCCGGTCGAGGAGGGCGCCGATGCGTTCGAGGTCCTCGTCGGTGGCCCGGGCCGCGGCGATCGCGGTGGCGTCGGGTTCGATCATGCGTCGGACCCGTAGGACCTCCAGAAGGGTCCGGTCCGGGGAGACCTCCGCCAGCACGCCGAAGGCCTCCAGGAGGTCCTTCGGGCGCAGCGCGGTGACGTAGACGCCGGCTCCGTGCCTGACCTCCAGCACACCCAGGGTGGTGAGGGTGCGGATGGCCTCGCGGACCGAACCGCGGGAGACCCCCAGACGGGCGGAGAGGTCGCGCTCGGTGGGCAGGCGCTGTTCTGGTCCTACCTCTCCCTCGGAGATCATCGCTTTGATCTGCTCGACCGTCCGCTGTGCCACCGGCGTACGTGCGCCGTCACCCACGTTCATCTCCAGCTTTTTCCGTGAACCGGGAGGGATTCCTCCCACTTGGACACTCTACCCTCCCTTGCCCACCCGCCCTTGCTTGAGGCAAAGTGGTCGGACCAATGGGCGTGCCTTTCGGAATACCCAAGGACGGCGCGTCGGGCGGCCCCGTTCCGGGACGGTCCCAGATCATCGGGTGGGACCGGTCCGCGTCGACCGGGACACGAAGGAGGCACATGCGGATCGCGCTGTTCATCACCTGTGTCAACGACACACTCTTCCCCGATACCGGCCGGGCCGTCGTGCGGCTCCTGGAACGCCTGGGCCACGAGGTGGTCTTCCCCACCGACCAGACCTGCTGCGGCCAGATGCACTACAACACCGGCTACCGGCGCCCCGCCGCCCGGCTCGCGGTGCGCTTCGCCCGGACCTTCGAGAACGCGGACGCGGTCGTGGTCCCCTCGGCCTCCTGCGCCGCCATGATCCGGGACAACTATCCGAGACTGAGCCGGAGCGGAAGCCGCCTGGCCCGTCGGATGGACTCCCTCGCACCGCGCGTGTACGACCTCACCGAGTTCCTCGTGGACGTACTGGAGGTGACCGACGTGGGCGCCTACTACCCGCACAAGGTCGTCTACCACCCCACCTGCCACGGCCTGCGATTCCTGGGCCTGGGCGACCGCCCCTACCGGCTCCTGCGCGCCGTGCGCGGCCTGGAGCTGCTCGAACTGCCCGAGGCCACCGAATGCTGCGGCTTCGGCGGCACGTTCTCGGTCAAGAACGGCGACGTCTCCTCGGCCATGGGCTTCGACAAGGCCCGTCACGTGGTGGAGACCGGGGCCGAGGTGCTGTGCGCGGTGGACAACTCCTGCCTGATGCACATCGGCGGCACGCTGTCCCGACAGCGTTCGGGCCTGCGCACCGCCCACATCGCCGAGATCCTGGCCTCCACGGAGAAGGAGTACGCACGGACATGAGCGCCACGTTCCTGGGCATGCCCCCCTTTCCCGAGGCCGCGAAGCGGGCCGTCGAGGACTCGCGGACCCGGCACAACCTGCACAAGGCCACCCACACCATCCGCGCCAAGAGGACCAGGGTCGTCGACGAGCTGGGCGACGACTGGCAGCGGCTGCGCGCCGAGGGCGAGCGGATCAAGACCCACACCCTGCGCCATCTGGACCACTACCTGGAACGATTGGAGGAGTCGGTCCAACGCGCGGGCGGCACGGTGCACTGGGCCTCCGACGCCGCCGAGGCCAACGCGATCATCACCCGGCTGATCCGTCGGACCGGTGAGACCGAGGTGGTCAAGGTCAAGTCGATGGCCACCCAGGAGATCGAACTCAACAACGCCTTGGAGGCGGCGGGGATCACCGCCTATGAGACCGACCTGGCCGAGCTGATCGTCCAGTTGGGCGAGGATCTGCCCTCGCACATCCTGGTCCCCGCCATCCACCTGGGACGCGCCCAGATCCGGGAGATCTTCCTCCAGAGGATGGGCGAATGGGGTCGCCCCGCTCCCCCGGATCTGACCGACGACCCGCACGCCCTGGCCGAGGCCTCCCGCGTCCACCTGCGCGAACTGTTCCTGAGGTCCAAGGTGGCCGTCTCCGGCGCGAACTTCGCGGTGGCCGATTCGGGCACCCTGCTGGTCCTGGAGTCCGAGGGCAACGGTCGCATGTGCCTGACCCTGCCGGAGACCCTCATCTCGGTGGTGGGCATCGAGAAGATCGTGCCCACATGGTCCGACCTCGAAGTGTTCATGCAGCTGTTGCCGCGCTCGTCCACCGGGGAGAGGATGAACCCCTACACCTCGACCTGGACCGGGGTGACCCCGGGCGACGGACCCCAGGACTTCCACCTGGTGCTGTTGGACAACGGACGCACCGACGTGCTCGCCGACACCGTCGGACGCCAGGCGCTGCGCTGCATCCGCTGCTCGGCCTGTCTGAACATCTGCCCCGTGTACGAGCGGGTCGGCGGACACGCCTACGGCTCGGTCTACCCGGGGCCGATCGGCGCGATCCTCACGCCCCAGCTCCAGGGGATGTCCTCGAAGGTCGACGAGGCCCTGCCCTACGCCTCCTCGTTGTGCGGCGCCTGCTACGAGGTGTGCCCGGTGGCCATCGACATCCCCGAGGTCCTGGTGCACCTGCGCGAGAAGGTGGCCGAGTCCAAGGGACATGTGAGCGAGAAGGCGCTGATGGCCGGGGCCGAGGCCGTGTTCGGCTCCGCGACGGCGTTGGACGCGGTCCAGCGCGCGGCCGGGCTCGCGCGCGGGGTCGTGCCACGCCATCTGCCCGGCCCGGCGGGAAAGTGGACCGATACGCGCGACCTCCCGGACGTGCCCGCGCGCTCCTTCCGTCAGTGGTGGAACGAACGAGAGGACGGCCGATGACGAACAGCTCCCGTGAACGCGTACTCGCCCGGGTACGGGCGGCGCTGGCCGACGTCCCCGCCGACGAGCCGGTGGAGCGTCGCCCTTCGGAGCGTCCCTACGCCGAGAGCCACGACGCCGGCCCGACGCTGGACGTGCTGGTGGAGCGGCTGGTCGACTACAACGCCCTGGTGCGCCGGGTGGCCCCGGACCGGGTCGCCGACGAGGTGGCCGCCGCGCTGGAGCGGCGCGGGGCCCGCCGGATCCTGGTGCCGGCGGGGCTGCCCGAGGAGTGGCTGTCCCGGACCTCGGTGGAACGGGTCGTCGACTCCCCCGAGGATCCGCGCGACGTGGCCGAGCTGGACTCCGCCGACGGCGTGGTCACCGCCTGCACGGTGGCGGTCGCCGAGACCGGCACGATCGTGCTGGACGGCGGACCGGACCAAGGACGTCGGGCTCTGAGCCTGGTCCCCGACCACCACCTGTGCGTGGTCCGCGCCGACCAGGTCGTGGACGCCGTCCCCCAGGCCGTGCGGCGGCTGGATCCACTCCGCCCCCTGACCTGGGTGAGCGGGCCCTCGGCCACCGTCGACATCGAGATGATCCGGGTGGCCGGCGTCCACGGGCCCCGCACCCTGGAGGTCGTGCTACTGGATCCCGACGCCTGAGGTCGGACCCCTCGTGGTGGTGCGCGCCGTACCCCCAGGGGTGCGGCGCGCCCGCCCTCCGTCGGCGGGTCCGCCCCCTCGCGGACCTCGACGCCGGTTCCCTAGCGTTTCGAGGGAGCCCGAGACCGCGACGAGGACGAGAGACGGTACCCCCATGCGCGACCATCGCCGCCCACGAACGGCCGCGATCCCGATCGGAGCCCTGGCCCTGGCCCTGGCCCTGACCACCGCCGGTACGGCGGCGGCCGACCCGCTCGAACCGGGCGACGAACGCCCCGCCCCTCCCCCGCCGTCCCTGCCCGCCCCCACCGGCGACCTGGCCGTGGGCACCACCACCCTGCACCTGGTGGACGACACCCGGGAGGACCCCTGGCTCGGCGGCGACCGCGAACTGATGGTGACCCTCTGGTACCCGACACCGGAGGACACCGGTGAGCGGGCCCCTTATATGACCCGCGCCGAGGCCGAGGCCTCCCTGGAGGCGTTGGGGATCGAGGGCCTCCCCCCGGAGACGCTCACGGACGTGGGCACCCACGCGGTCCCGGAGGCGCCTCCGGTCACGGTCGACGGCGGACTGCCGTTGGTCCTGTACTCCCCCGGTTCCGGGGTCTCCCGTGTCTGGGCGACCGGGCTCGCCGAAGAACTCGCCTCCCAGGGTTTCGCGGTGGCCGGGATCGACCACCGGAACGAGGCCTCCCCGGTGGAGTTCCCCGACGGATTGGTCGAGGAGTGCGCCGGCTGCCTGTCGCAGGAATGGGAATCGGGCGCCCTCACCCGGTCCGCCGACGTCTCCTTCCTCCTCGATTCCTTCGAGAGGGGCGCGGCCCGGGAGTGGGCCCCGATCCTGGACACCGACCGGGTGGGGATGATCGGCCACTCCTGGGGCGGGGCGGCGGTCGCCCAGAGCCTGCTCGACGAGGAGCGCGTCGCGGCCGGCCTGAACCTCGACGGCCCCTACTACACCGCCCAGTTGGAAGGGGAGATCGACCGTCCGCTGGCCCTGCTCGCCAACGACCAGGGACGCCCCTGGGAAGGCTGGGACGAGCGCTGGGCCGGGCAGACCGGATGGCGCCAGTGGATCCGGATCACCGGCTCGGGCCACTCCAACGTCCTGGACAAGGGCGTGTTCATGGACGAACTCGGCCTGCGCGACCTGCTCGCCCCCGAGCAGTGGCGGGCCCAGTTCGGCGATCTGGACCCGGCCCGAGGGGTCTCCCTCATCCGTGAGTACTCCACCGCGCTCTTCGCCCACCACCTGCGCGGAGAGGAGCGTCCCCTCCTGGAGGATCCGGAGGCCGTCCATCCCGAACTGGTCGTGGTCGCCTCCGGGACCCCTGCCCCCTGAGGGGGCCCGCCCCGGCCGGTAGGATGGTCCGTCGGCTCCGAACCACCCTTCGACCAGGGAGAGAACCACCGTGGGCAGGAAAAGCCGCCGGCGCGGCGACGCTCGAACGAGCGTGGAATGGGACGGCCCCGCTCCCTCGGACACCCCCGTGGAGGTGACCGCCCAGGCGGTCGACGCCCTGGTGCGCGGGCAGGAGGGCAGCGGCGTCGATCTGGCCGTGGCGCGCCTGGCCGACGTGGAGGACCCCCACTGGGCCGGGGCGGCGGCGCGCTCGCTCTTCGACACCCTGCTGTTCGGGATCGCCGACGCCTGGGCGCGCGGCTGGCAGCCCGCCGAGACCGTTCGCCACGTACGACGTGAGGCCGGCCCCCTGGCCGCGTCCGTCTGCGCCGACGTCGTCGCAGCGGACCTGGAACGCCACTCCGCGGCCACGGTCGACCCCCGCTGGAACGAACAGGTGCGCGCTCTGGACGTGGACCCGCCCCGGGGTTCGGGCGAGGCGCTCTTGGAGCACCTGGGATCCGAACACGGGCTGATGCGTTTCGAGGTCGTCGAGGTGGTGCTGCGACTGCTGGCCCTGCTGCGCACCCTGCCCCCGATGCGCCGCCTGGGGCCGCCCCCGGGGAACTTCCGTCCCGGGGCACGCCCCTCGATCCCGGTCGACCAGGGGCGGCTGCAACGGGTACGCGCCCTGCTCGCCAAGGCCGAGTCCACGGAGTTCCCGCAGGAGGCCGAGGCCCTGACCGCGCGGGCCCAGGAGATGATGGCCCGGCACAGCATCGACCTGGCCCTGGTGGAGGCCGACCCCGAGGAGCCCGAGGCCACCTCGGCCCGCAGGCTTCCGGTGGACTCCCCCTACGACGAGCATCGGGCCGTGCTGCTCAACGAGATCGCCGAGGCCAACCACTGTCGGGCGATCTGGCACCGTGAGCTGGGTCTGAGCACCGTGATGGGCTTCCCCGGCGACGTGGAGGCGGTGGACCTGCTGTACACGTCGCTCCTGATCCAGGCGGAGACGGCGATGCGGGTGAGCGGTTCGGCGCGCGACCGTTCCGGCCGTGGGGCGAGGAAGGACTTCCGGGCCTCGTTCATGTCGGCCTTCGCGGTACGGGTGGGCGAACGCCTCTCCGAGACGGCGCGGGCCGCCGAGGAGGCGGTCGGCACCGAGACCGGCACCGACCTGGTCCCCGTGTTCGCCGAACGGGAGCGCGCGGTGGAGGCCGCGGTGAACGAGGTGTTCGGCGCGTTGACCACCTCCCGTGTGCGCGGGCCCGCCGACGCGGAGGGCTGGTACGAGGGGCGCGCCGCGGCCGACTCCGCCTCCCTCGGTACCCGGGCCCACCTGGTCTGAGCGGGGTCGGGGGCGGAAAATCGGTGGCCGGCCTCCGTCCGCGACCGATAGAAACCGACCATGCTGTACAAGTACCCCCGCACGAGGCACATCGGCGGATCGCGTCTCCAGGTCGGCGACCACGACCTGGACGCGGTGCCCTTCTCCGCCCTGGCCGGCCGGCACCTGGTGGTCGAGGAGAAGCTCGACGGGGCCAACGCCGGGTTGTCCTTCGACTCCGACGGAAGGCCGCGGCTCCAGAGCAGGGGGCACTTCCTGACCGGCGGCCCCCGGGAACGACAGTTCGGTCCCTTGAAGGCCTGGGCCGCGACGGTCGCGCCACTGTTGTGGCCCCGGCTGGGCACGCGCTACGTGATGTACGGGGAGTGGCTGTACGCCAAGCACACCGTGTTCTACGACGCCCTGCCGCACTACTTCTGCGAGTTCGACGTGCTGGACACCCGGGAGGGCGTGTTCCTGTCGACCCCGAGCCGGCGGGAGCTCCTGGCGGGCACCCCGGTGGTCTCGGTGCCGGTCCTCCACACCGGCCCCCTGGCCGGTCTGGACGACCTGACCGCGCTGGTGGGCCGGTCCGCGTACCGGACCCGGCGATGGCGCGAAGCCCTGGCCGCGTCCGCGCGGGCCGGCGGCGCCGACCCGGAACGGACCCTGGCCGAGACCGACCCCTCGGACCTGATGGAGGGCCTGTACGTCAAGGTCGAGGAGGTCGACCTCACGGTCGACCGCTACAAGTGGGTGCGTTCGGAGTTCACCACCGCCGTCCTGGACTCGGGGAGCCACTGGCTGGACCGCCCCGTCGTCGCCAACGGACTCGCCGACCCGGAGGTGCTCTATGCGGAGGTTCGCTGAACTGTGCCCCGCTCCCCCGCTCTGGAGGACGGACTGGGCCGCGATACGCGAGGCCTTCCCCTGGGTGCGCGCCCTGGCGGAGGTGGAGCAGGACCCGGTCCACCACGCCGAGGGGGACGTGGAGACCCACACCCGCATGGCCTGCGAGGCCCTGGCAGATCTGGCGGAGTGGCGGGCCCGCCCCGAGGAGGAGAGGGTCCTGCTGTTCGCCGCGACGCTCCTGCACGACGTGGCCAAGCCGCTGTGCACCCGTAAGGACGCCGAGGGTCGGGTGACCGCGCACGGACACTCGCGGCGGGGCGACCTGATGGTCCGCCGGATCCTGTGGGAGTCCGGCGCCCCGATCGCCCGGCGCGAGCACGTGGCCGCCCTGGTGCGCCACCACCAGCTCCCGTTCTGGGCCCTGGAACGCCCCGACCTGCGAGAGCTCGCCTTCAGGGTGAGCCTGTCAGCGCGCAACGACGACCTGGTCCTGCTGGCCACCGCCGACATCCTCGGGCGCCACTGCGGTGACGTCGCCGAGGTCCTGGACAACGTCGGACTGTACGCCGAGTACTGCGCCGAACAGCGCTGTCTGGACCGCCCCCGCGACTTCCCCTCCGACCACGCCCGATTCCGGTTCTTCCGCCGGCCCGACCGCGATCCGGACCACGCGGCCTACGACGACACCCGGGCGACCGTGACGGTGATGTCGGGGCTGCCCGGCGCCGGGAAGGACCACTGGATCCGGACCCGTCTGCCCGACCCGCCGGTCGTGAGCCTGGACGCCCTGCGCGCGGAACTGGGGATCGCCCCGACGGCGGACCAGCGACCGGTGGCGGCGGCCGCCTTCGAGCGGGCCCGCGCCCATCTGCGCGCGGGTCGCTCCTTCGTCTGGAACGCCACGAACGTCTCTCGGGACCTGCGCGGTCGGGTGATCGGTCTGGCCGCCGACTACCGGGCCCGGGTGGAGATCGTGTCCCTGGAGGCCCCGCCCGAGGTCCTGCGCGCCAGGATGGCCCGCCGCGAGGCGCCGGTGCCCCCGTCGGTGGTCGAGCGACTGATCCGCCGCTGGGAGTGTCCCGACCCCACCGAGGCGCATCGCCTCCTCTTGGAGACGACCGCCTGACGTCGGGGCTCAGCCCGGGTTCGGCGTGGTCTCGGGGGCCGACCCCGCCATGAGCCACCGGGTGACGGCGACCTCCAGCAGGGAGCGTCGCGGATCGGGGCCGTAGGGCGTGCGAGGGTCCCAGTCGTAACGGCCGTGGAAGGCGGCGATCACCTCCTCGGGGAAGTCCTCGCGCACCCGGGCCCGCCCTTGGGCGACGACGGGGGCGTCACCGTCCTCCAAGGCCAGGCTCACCCTCGGGTCGCGCAGGACGTTGCGGACCTTGACCGAACGGGTGGAGGCCCCGATCCACCAGCGCTCCCCGAGGTGGACGAACCAGACGGGGACCACATGGGGCGATCCGTCGGCGCGCGAGGTGCACAGCCAGACGTTACGGTCCTCGGCCAGGCGGTCGCGTATGTGCTCGGGGGCGGGGAGCGAGCCCGGGTTCCGGTGGTCGTTCACGTCTCTCCTTCGTCGTTCCGTTCGACGAGGAGACTAAGACCTCAACAGTGGTCGAGGTCAATAGAAAAATCATGAAAAACAAAAATAAAGCACCTTTCCCCGGTTGACACGTCCACACCGCCGACTCACGTTGAACACCAACGGAACAAGAAGGAAGCGTTTTTCCGGATACCATGGCCCGAGCCTTCCGAACCGCGTCGAACACGCTGGTCATGGAGCCACAGTCCGGAACACACCGGACCCCGGGCTTGTCGATCCACCTCCCCGAAACCCTTTTCGGGGATTTCCGGACCGTATTTTTCCCACCTGCACAGAGAACGATGTCGAAAACGGATCATCACATCGGGGAGAGCATTCCGACACATGTCGACGACCGTTGGCGTCGGCACTTCGCGCTGTTGTGGAGCGGTTCCGCCCTGGCGGGCCTGGGCGGTATGACGTTCGGCCTGGCGATCCCGCTCCTGGCCCTGTTCCACACCGGATCCCCCGCCCTCGCCGGGTGGATCGCGGCGGCCGGCATGGTCCCCCGCACGCTCCTGCACATCCCGGTCGGCCTCGTCGTCGATCGCCGCGACCCCCGAGGGGTCATGATCGCCGGGCTCGGCGGGCGCATCCTCTGCGTCCTGCTGTTCGTGGGCCCCGTCCTGCTCCTCGACGCCCCCGTGGTCCTGCTCGCCGTGGCCTCGGCCCTGCACGGCGTCTGCTCGACCCTGTACACCACCGCCGGCTCCGCGGCCGTCCCCCACCTGGTCCCACGCGACGAACTGGCCGGGGCCGCGGCCAAGAACCAGGCCCGCGGCGACGCCACCCAGATGGTCGGGCGCCCCTTGGGCGGGGCCCTCTACGGGGTGGCCCACGGGCTCCCCGCACTGTTCGAGGCCCTGTCCTGCCTCCTGGCGCTCTGGGCCTCCGCGCGGCTCCCCCGGATCCGCCGCGACCGGACCGAACGCCCCCGGGAAGGCCTGTTCCGGGAGTTGGGCGAGGGTTTCCTCTTGGTACGCGGAGACCGCTTCCTCCTCCTGTCACTGGTGGTGTGCACGGTCACCAACGCCCTGTTCCAGGTGGTCTGGCTGGTCATCATGCTCATGGCCACCGAGAAGGGGCTCCCCGGCTTCCTCCTCGGCCTGATCCTGGCCGCGACCGGCGCCGGCGGCCTGCTCGGCGCCTGCCTCGCGCCGTACATGGTCAGGACCCTGGACCCCGCGCGCATGGTCCGGCTGTGCTCATGGGCGTGGTTGGCCCTGGCCCTGCTCCTCTTGGCCTCGGAGCGGGCCGGCGGCGGATGGCCCACGGTGGCGCTCCCCGTCGTCTGGGGCGGGATCGGCTTCGTAGGAGCCCACATGAACGTCACCGTGACCACCTACCACACCAGAAACGTCCACCCCGATCTGTTGGGGAGGCTCACCGGGACGGTCCGCTTCCTCACCGGCGGAGCGCTGCCCCTGGGCCTCCTCCTTGGCGGTCACGCCCTGGAGGCCCTGGGGACCCGTACGACCGTCGTCCTGATCACGGTGATCATCGCCCTGATCGCGCTCTGCCTCACCGTTCTTCGCCTTCGGACCACCGGACCAGGGAACCGCCCGTCTCGGGAAGCGCCTCGGCCAGCGATCGAAGCCCCGTCGCCAGGGCCTGGTGGACCTGCTCGGCTCCCCCGCTCCGGTTCGTCCGCACCTGGACGTGTCCCAGAGCCCGGTCCACCGCCTTCCTGAGTCCGTCCACCGTCTCCTGGTGTTCCGGCGGCACCACGTCGCGCACCCTCTCGACCGCGATCACCGCCTCGAAGACGTGGCTGCGGGCCTGGCGCACCTGTTCGGCCAGGTCGTTGCCGCCCTGCCCCGGCGGCCCATGCCTGCGCAACTGGGCGATGTGCCGCATGCTCAGGTCGAGTTGCAGCACGCTGCGCCGCACCTCGTCCATACGGCGGCGCACCTCCCGGGACCGGGCGCGCCGACGTTCGTGCTCACGTCGTTCCCGTTCCACCCGCAGGTTGTGCTCGGCCCGCCACCGTTCCACGGCGGCGGCCCGGTTGGCCGCGAGAGCCGTGGCCCCGAGGGTTCCGGCCGCCGTTACGATGCCGGTGATCAGCGCCACCAGGGCGGCCGGGTCCATACTCAGCCCTCCGTCGTTCCGCCAGAGCGGCCTGCTCCGCTCGTATCTCGTCCCGGGTCCTCCGTGCCTCGGAGACCCCGCCTCCGCCCACCAGGGCCGCACCGAGCACGTCCAGCGCCGAGTGGGCCTGCCCGGCCGACCAGAGCACCTGGCCGATACCGGTGCGCAGACTGGGATCGGCGTGGGCCCTGCCTCCGACCGCGGTCAGCAACGACAGGGCCCTGGAGCGTTCGCCCGATAACAGCCGGGCCCGCGCCTCGGCCACCATCAGCCGGGAGACGGCCGCCCCCTCACCGACGGCCTCACGGCAGCTCGCCGCGTCCGCGTAGTACTCGGCGGCGGCCCGATGGTCCCCGCGTTCGAACGCCAGGTCGGCCAGGAGCGTGGTGAACAGGGCCCGGGCCCCCGGTTCGAGGGGCGAGGGCGAGCACAACGCCAGGCGGGCGTGCTCGGCCGCCAGGGCCGTCTCACCCCGGGTGCGCGCCTCCCCGGCGATGTCCAGCCGGTCCTGATCGCTCCAGGGGGCCAACCCCCGGGAGTAGGGCGACAGGGCCAACGCCATGAGGGGGCCCGCCAGTCTCGGATGGCGCAGGACGTAGGAGGAGCCGTCCTCCCCCGTCGCGACCAGGTACCGGTCCTCAAGAGCGTGCACGACGCCGGGGGTGAGGGAGCCGTCCGGATCCTCGTGCGCCGGCCCGGGCACCCCTCGTCCACCCGACGCGACGAGTCTGCGCAGCCAGGCGTGGGGCACGTCGGGCGGGACCAGATGCTCGGCCGCGACCTCCTCCAGCACCCCGGCCAACCGCTCGGTGAGGGCCCGGTCGACCTCGATGTCGTCGGGGACCAGGGTCGTACCGTCCTCGGACGCCTCCTCCCACAGGGTCGCGCCCAGGATCTGCAACAAGGCCGGTTCGACGGTGTCCCGGCGGGCACGGACGCGCCCGTCGGGGTCCCGGAGGACCAGGGCCTCCTCCACCAACCGGTCGGGTTCGGCGGCGCCGATCCGGGACCCCACGCCCTCCAGACAGCTCCTCGCCACGGAGCGGGCGGTGTCGGGGGCGAAGGGGCGCAGCCCCATCTCCACGGGGGAGATCGCGTGCTTGTCCATGAGACGGCGGAGTTCGTCCAGATGATCGGTGCGGACGGTCAACACCAGGTGGAGATCGTCGTCCCGTTCCAGGGCGCCGAAGAGCTCGTCCAGAAAGTCCTTGCGCCACCGGTCGGGGCCGCAAGGGCGTCGAAGCAGGAGTTCGGTCCGGTCCAGGACCGCGAACAGCGGACGGTGCCGGCCGTACCGATCGGTGCTCTCGTGCGCGCGTACGAAGTCGACGATCGAGGTGCCCGGGCCTCGCGTGGGGAACTCGGAGGGTGCCCAGGAGGCCAACAGGGCCCGGGTGTAGGGGTTGTGTCCGGGAAGGATCGAGGACGGGAAGACCGGGTCGAAGCGCAGATCCTCGGAGGGCAGGACGGTGTGCCCGCGGTCGAGAAGGCGGGGTACCGCCCCGGCCCGCACCAAGGAGGTCTTGCCGACCCCGTGGTCGCCGTGGAGCACCGTGAGTCGATGGCGGGCCCAGGAGTCGACCAGCGCGGCGGTCTCCTCCTCACGGCCGAAGAAGAGGTGGCGGTCTCGGGCATGGTAGGGCCGCGGCCCGATGAACGGGCCGCGCGCTCGTTCCAGGGCGGCTCGTGGCATGACGCGGCTCCCGGCCGGCGGTGAGGGGGGGTGATTTCAGCGCGTGGGGGGCGCCGTTCCAGGGACACGGAACGGGGTCCTTTTCGAGACCCCGTGAATTATCCGCGACTTTCCGCCCGACCGGTCACGTGGTCCCTCTTCGGAGTTCTCTACAGAAGATCTCCGAATCGACACATACGTGAACCGCGTCCGGGCGGTCGACGACCTCGGGCACGGAAAGGGGGCACTCCCGCCGCCGAGGGCGATTTCTCATTCCGGATCGTTGACGAACCCGGCGACCACCTCGGCACCGGCGGTGCGGGGGTCGAGCACCGAACGCAGGGCCTCCGCGATCACGGAACCACTGATCCCGTCGAGGTCGCGGAGGGACAGTTCACCGATCTCGACCAGGGCGACGCCACCGTCGAGCCCCTGTTCCACCATGTGCCCTCCTCCGTGCCGCCGCCTTTTGACAGCCATCCACGAAAGGACGGTGACCACCGCCCTTTCGAGAGGTCTTTCTCACGATTGCCTTATGAAGTTTCTACCACGCACCTGTCCCCTACTAACATCTTCGCCTACTCTTATTTTCCGGACATCATTCCCGGGTAACATCCACCGGCACGACACCACAACAGGTCTTTTCGTCCACCGGAGAACAGAGAACCTGGTGGGGCCTATGTGAAAACGGAGGATAAGAGTGACCGCTTCACAGGGGGGATTTCCCGACCGCTCCAGGAACAGGTTCCCGGAGGTGTGGGGGAGGGTCCCACCGCGTCACAAGAACTTCACCGGCCGGGCCGAGCAGCTCAACGAACTCCGGGCCGGACTGATGAACCAGGTGACCGCGGTGGTCCCGACCCCCGAGCCGATCGTCCCCAGGACCCTGCACGGGTACGGCGGTGTCGGGAAGACGCTCATGGCGGTGGAGTACGCCCACCGCTTCCGTGAGGAGTACGACCTGGTCTGGTGGATCATGGCCGACCAGCCCGGCCTGGTCCGCTCCGCCCTGGCCCACCTGGCCCCGCACCTCAACCTCCCCGGCCCCGCGGTCACCGGCGTGGAGGACGCCGCCAACGGGGTCCTGGAGGCGCTGCGACGCGGCGATCCGTACTCGCGGTGGCTGCTGGTCTTCGACAACGCCGACGAGCCCGAGGAGCTCAACGACGTCATCCCCCAGGGTCCGGGCCACGTCCTGATCACCACGCGCAACCACCGTTGGGGCGGGGTGGCCGAGACCGTGCCGGTGAACGTCTTCTCCGAACGCGAGAGCGTCGAATTCCTCACCAGACGCATCCCTCGGGGCATCACGACCGAGGAGGCCGCCGAACTGGCCGAGGCCCTGGGCCACCTGCCTTTGGCCCTGGAACAGGCGGGGGCGCTCCAGGCCGAGACCGGCATGTCGGTCCAGGAGTACCTGGGGCTGCTCTCCGAACGCACCGGCCCCCTACTGCGCGAGGGCAAACCCCCCGAGTACCCCCAGCCCATGACGGCCGCCTGGCAGTTGTCGGTGGCCAAGCTCCAGGAGAACCTGCCCGAGGCGATGGACCTCCTGCGCTGCTGTGCCTTCTTCGGCCCCGAACCGATCCCCCGCGACCTCTTCTTCCCCGTGGAGGAGGGCCACGTACGCCCCGAGATGGCCGAGCTGATGGCCGACCCCATCCGGCTGAGCAAGGCCATCGGGCAGCTCGGCCGCTACGCCCTGGTCCGGCTCGACAACACCAACCGCACCATCCAGGTGCACCGACTGATCCAGGCCCTGGTCCGCGAGGAACTGGACGACTGCACCCAGGAGACGATCCGCGTCGAGGTGTGGTCGCTGCTCAGCGCCGCCGCCCCCACCAGCTTCACCGACTCCGCCGCGCAGGCCCGCTACCTGGAACTGCTCTCGCACATGCGTCCGGCCCGGGTCGCCGAGTCCGACCTCTCCGAGGTCCGCGAGTTCGGGCTGAACATGCTCAACTTCCTGTACAACTCGGGCAACTACGAGACCGCGAGCCGCTACGCCCGCAACTTCATCGAGAGGTGGACCGCCGATTCCGGCCGCGCCGACCCCTACGTCCTGCGCGCCCAGGCCAAGTACGCCAACCGATTGCGGGACCTGGGCCGTTTCTCGGAGGCCCGGGACATCAACCGGGCGATCCTGCCCCTGATGAACGACATCCTGGGCCCCGACCATCCGGACACCCTGGCCGTGCTCTCCGGGCGGGGCGCCGACTACCGCTCCCACGGGGACTTCTGGAAGGCCCGTGAACACGACGAGGAGGTACTGAACCGGTACGAGGACGCCTTCGGCCCCAACGACGCCGCCACCCTGCGCGCCCTGAACAACCTGGCGTTGGACCACGCGCTGACCAGCGACTTCACCACCGCCCAGAAGGAACACGAACGCGCCTACATGCTGTTCAAACGCAGCGGCCCCGTGGGCGGCTCGCCCGCCCTGCTGTCGTACTGGAACGGCATGGCCCAGGCGGTGCGCCTGGCCGGCGACTTCACCGAGGCCTGCGACCTGGGCGAGGACGCCCTGGCCTACGGACGCGAGCAATTGGGCGTGGACGACCCTCGTACCCTGCGCGCCCAGGTGGACCTGTCGATCGCCCGCCGCCTGTCCGGTGAGGTCGACGAGGCGCTCGAACTCGGCCAGGACGCCCATTCCCGTTACCTGCGCCTGTACGGCATCAACCACCCCAGCACCCTGGCCGCGGCGATGTGCCTGGCCAATCTGTGGCGGGCCACCGGCGAACTGGCCGGGGCGCTGGAGTTGGCCGAGGACACCGACCAGCGCTATGCCCAGGCCTACGGCCACGACCATCCCTACAAGCACGGCTGCACCAGCAACGTGGCCCTCCTGTATCGGCTGATGGGCGACCCCGTGCGGTCCCGATCGATGAACGAGTCGGCGCTGGCCGCCCTGGAGGCGCGCCTGGGCCGCGATCACCACTACACGTTGGCGGCCGCCACCAACCTGGCGGGCGACCTGGCCGCCCTCGGCGAGATCGACAACGCCGTCCGTCTGGGGCGGGGCACCCTGCGCCGCTTCCGCTCCCTGGTGGGCGAGGACCATCCGAGCGCCCTGGCCTGCGCCTCGAACCTGGCCCTGGACCTGCGCTCCGCGCGGGACACGGTCGCGGCCAAGGAACTGGCCGAACGGACGCACACGGCCTACGTGCGCACCCTGGGGCGCGAGCACGGTTTCACCAGTGCCTGTGAGGAGGGCCGACGGCTCGTCTCCGACTTCGACCCGCCCCTGCTGTAGAACACCGGGCCGGCCCGTCCCCCGGCCCGGTCGCCCTCTTATCGGAGCGCCCCGTGCCGTAGGGCTCCGTTGCGCGCCCGCCACCGGTCGAGGTGGCGGCGGGCCGTCTCCCGCGCGGCCCGCTCCGCCTCGACCGGAACCGGTTCCTCCAGCCATTCCCTCAGGGTGAGCCCGGTCCGGGCCAGGAACCGTTCCCCCTCGGCGGTGAGCCTGCCCGAGCCGGCCAGGACACGGGCGGCGTCGGACGTGGAACGTCGCCAGTGCGCGAAGTCCGCGTGGGCCCGGCGCGCCTCCTCCCCTCGGACCGTGTGGCGATGCCTGCCCCAGAACCCGGCCACGCCCAGATGGGCGTACACCCCCTGCAACAGTCCGTCGGCGGGACGGGGGTCGGGGCGCCAGGGCGCGTAGAAACGGGCGCCGTCCTCGGGGAGGGTGAGGTCGACCAGGTCGAGCAGAGCGGTGAGCTTGGCGTGCTGGACCTCGTGCGCGAAGGTGAGCGCGAACGGCACCGGCCCCGTCGGGGTGGACAGCCCCAGGTTGCCGAAGGCGTGCTGGGCGGTGGCGCTGGTGTGCGTTCCGTTCCCGGGGGTGGTGATCGGTGTGAGGGTGA
Organism: Nocardiopsis sp. LDBS1602; assembly: GCF_035818715.1. Lineage (NCBI taxonomy): Bacteria > Bacillati > Actinomycetota > Actinomycetes > Streptosporangiales > Nocardiopsidaceae > Nocardiopsis > Nocardiopsis sp. LDBS1602. The sequence goes on from NZ_JAYLVW010000013.1 coordinate 36,874, forward strand.
GGACCAGGGCGGCGACCTCCTCCGCCACCTCTTCGTGGTACTCCACCAAGAGCTCCCAGGCCCCTTCCAGGGCCCGGCGCCACGTCACCGTCTCACCAGGAGAGAGTCTTCGGGCCGGCAGGTCGGTTCCGGGCAGCCGGTCGGGATCCTGGTCGTCCAGGTAGAGCTCGACCCGACGGCCGCGGTGGCACGCTTCGAGGCGGCGTAGCGCCTGCCAGCCGGGGGCGTCCTCGTGCGGATCCTCGGGGACCTCCACCTCCAGGCCGCCCGGTCTCCGCAGGAGCGCCCGCCCAGCGCCGATCTCGCACCACGCGCCTCGTGCCCCCTCCCCCACCAGGGCGCGTCCCAGTGAGGGCAGGGGCGCCGTGGGGCCGTCCAGGGGCACCCGCAGTCGGGCGTCGATCCGTGCGCGCAGGGCCGCGGCGGCGGCGAGCGCGGACAGGGTTCCGAGCCGGGGAGGCCCGGGAAGATGACCGCCCAGGGAGAGCAGCGTACGGCGTGCCCACACCCCCACGGTGGGGTGACGCAGGACCCCGGTCACCGGTTCCGGGGCGTGTTCCTGGGCCCGGGCCAGGAGTTCGTAGGCCTCTCGGACACGTGCGGCCTCGGGATGGCGACCCTCCAGGGTCGCGTCCACGACGCGGCGGAGCAGGAGCAGGTGCTTGCCGTACTGTGCGGCGCGCAGGTGGGCGATGGCCTCGTGACCGCCACCGCCCCGGGCCAACGCGTCGAACAGGGGGTCGGGGACCGGTCCGGGCATCTACTGTCCCTTCCTGATCCGGGCCACGTCGGCGGCCACGGTCCGTTGGATGTGGGCGATCAGGTGGTAGAGGTCGGCGCAGTACACCGAGGGGTTGAGGAAACCGCTTCCGGAGGCGTAGCGGTGCGGGTAGAGCCCTCCTCCACAGACCCGGGAGAGCGGGCAGGCGGTGCAGGTGGGGCTCAGGGCCCGGGCACCGATCTGTCGGGCGGCCACCGATGGCAGGTAGAGGGCGTCGTCGAAGGGGTGGGTGAAGGTGTGCAGAGGGGTGCGGGTCGCGCCCTCGAAGGCCGACTTGAGGCTGTCGACCTGTTCGATGGAGCCGTCGGTCTCCACCACCACCAGGGCGGCCGGGGAGAGTCCGACGCTCTCGGTGCGCGAGGATCCGCCCAGCACCAGGCGGATGATCTCGTTGAACATGCGGATGTTGGTCTCGCGTTCGGGCGCTCCGTACCAACGGTCGAACACGGCGGCCATCCAGGCCCCGTAACGGGGTTCGGTCGGCGACCAGCCCGGCGGTGGCTCGTCCCAGTTCCCGTGCGGCAGGAGGAAGTCCACCCCGGGTGGGCCGTAGTCCAGGAGATGCTCGTAGGTGGTGACCGGGTCCGATTCCAGGTCGATCGTGGCGAGCAGTCCGGCCAGCAGGTGTCCGTGTCGGGCGTTGAGGCGTTCGATCCCCGCCCGGACCTCGGCGTGGGTTCCCCGACCGTTGGCGCGGGTGCGGTGGCGGTCGTGATCGGCGGGCGCGCCGTCGATGCTGACGCCGACACGGATCCCGAACTCCTCGAACAGGTCGAGGAAGTGGGGGTCGATGAGCACGCCGTTGGTCTGCATGCGCAGGTGGACCTCCACGTCGGGCTCGCAGGCCTTGCGCAGTGACTGCGCGGTGTGGCGCAGGTGCTCCACCCCCACCAGGAGGGGTTCGCCGCCGTGGAGGACGATGTCCACCCGGTCCCGGCCGTGGGCGCGGGCGTGTTCGGCGATGCGTTCGGCGACCCGCTCGACCGTGACCCTGGCCATCCGTCGGGGCTGGGAGCGCCAACTCTGGTCGGCCATCTCGTACATGTAGCAGTAGTCGCAGGCCAGATTGCAGCGGCTGTGGATCTTGAGAATGAACTCTCTAAAGGGCGTGGGACGCCATCCCTCTCCGAGGAGCCGTTCGACGTCCAGCTCCTCGGGCCATTCAGGGCGCCTTTCCGGTACGGGGCTCCTTGCCACGCCACCGACCTCCTGGGGTGAGAGCACACGCGAAATACGATCGAGGATCGCCTTTAACGGAATACGTACTCTTCTGAGGTAACGACAAACCTCACCCATGGGTAGTCCACCCCCGCCTTCCGGTACCGGCGAACTGTCCCGAAGGTCCGAGCCCCCCGGGAGATGGAGGTGAGAGGCTCTTGTGAAGTCACTTTCCCCGCCACGCGACCGAACACGACGAAGGTCCGAAAAGTGGCCGGATTCGGCCACTGAAACAAGGATTGACCATGCCCAAAACGAGGTAATCGTTACCCTCTACGCAAATGTGTTTTCCTTCGTTCACATCACCTTTTATCAGCATTTCTTCCAGGCTCACACGCCGACCCCAGACCACTCGAGAGAACACCTCGGGCGGTTTCGATGTTCACCCCCACGAAGACAGGCGAGGGGGCTACTCTGATGCCGTTTCAGCCCCCTCATCACGTTCGGTGACCAGATCATGACCGACCGGCTCATCTCCGCCATCTCCGACTGCCTCGACTGGGCGCGCGCCGCCCGGAACCCCGCCCCGGTCGAGACCGAGGCCCTCGTCCTTCTCCTCGGTGTCCACCGGGACCGCGGAGCGCCCGACCCCGCCGACTGGACCCTCGACGACGTCCTCGAGGTCGCCGAGGCGATCCGCCGCCGCGAACGACCGCCCCACGGGTTCCGCGACACCTGGCTGTCCTGGTGCGACCACCTGGTCTCCACCGGCAGGCTGATCTCGACCGAGAGCCCCCGACGGCTACGCGCCCTGATCGAGACGGTCGATCTGGACCCGATCGACCCGACCACCCCGGTGGAGGAGCCCGCGTTCGAGGTCGCCGCCCCACTCCTGGATCGCCTCGGCCACGGAGAGGTCGACGCCGACCCGATCCGCCCGCACCTGCCCGCGCCCCCACGCGACCTGGACGCCCTCGCCGAGGACTGCCCCCTCCTGTGCCGCGCGGCCCGCCTCGCGGACTGGGTCGCCCCCTACCGACTGTTGCGCCCGGGCACCGAACACGACGCGCTGAACAACGACGACGTGGTCGAGGCCGCCGAGACCCTGGACGTGGCCCCCGAAGAGATCGGCCCCGTGTTCGGTGTCGCCCGCGCCGCCGGCCTGCTGCGCACCACCTACCTGCACATCCTCCCCGGGTCCGCGGCCCGGGCCTGGTCCCGGAGGCACCCAGGCGCCGCCGCCGACGCCTGGGCCGACGCGCTCTTCACCATGACGGCCCTGCCCGGCCCCACCCCCTTCCTCCTCCTCGGCGAACTCTTCCTGACCGGACGGGCCCGCTCCATCGCCGACCTCGCTCACATCGGTGCGGGCGAGGACGACCCGGCCGGGCACGTCCACCGGTCCCTGGAGGCTCTCTCACGACTGGGAGCGGTGGAGGAGACCGCCCCGGGGCGCTACCGGATCACGGCCTTGGGCGACCACTGCGTCGACCGCCGACTGCGGGTCTCCGGGATCGACCTCCCCCGGATCCCGCCGGTCTCCGACCTGACCGCCGGCGAACTGCTGGATCTGGCGGCGCGGGTCCGCCCGATCGACGTGGAGGGCCTGATGGACCGCTGGCTGGCGGTCCGTCGACCCATGGGCGCCGCCCACGACCTACTCGCGGCCGGTCTCCCGCCGGCCGGAGGCGACCCGGAGGCCTTCGTTCGAGCCGTGGACGCCCGCCCCTGGGCCGACACGGTGCTGGCGCTGGTCGCCGAGGGCGCGCTCGCCCCGGACACCGCGCTCGTCCGCTGAACCCTCCCGACCCCGTCCGGCCGTCCCGCCTCAGGCGGCCGGGCCCCTCTCCCGCGCCCGCCTCCGAACCCCACGACACACCGGACTAGGGTGGTACGCGTTTCCCTTCGCCCTCGTCGAAAGGCCCCCCATGAACCGCAGTGTCCTGATCACCGGTGCCGCCAGAGGTCTCGGACGGGCGATCGCCCTCGCCTTCGCACAGGCCGGAGACCGGGTGGCCGTGCACTACGGCTCCAGCCGCTCCGAGGCCGAGGAGCTTCTGGGACTTCTGCCCGGGAAGGACCACACACTGATCGAGGCCGACCTGCGGGACCCCGACGCCCCGCCCGCCCTCGTCGCGACCGCGGTGGAACGGCTCGGTGGCGTCGACGTCCTGGTGAACAACGCGGCGGTGAACCTCCCCCACCCGGTCGCCGACACCTCCTTCGAGGAGTGGTCCCGCGTCTGGCGGGAGACCGTGGACGTCAACATCCTGGGCGCCGCCCACCTGTCCCATCAGGCGGCCCGCAACATGATCGAACGGGGCGTGCGGGGCCGTATCGTCAACATCGGCTCGCGCGGCGCCTTCAAGGGGGAGCCCGACCACCCGGCCTACGGGGCGAGCAAGGCCGCCCTGCACTCACTGGGCCAGTCGTTGGCCGTCTCCCTGGCCCCGCACGGTATCGCGGTGGCCTCGATCGCCCCGGGGTTCATCGCCACCGAACGCGTGGCCCACCGGATCACCGACGAGGTCCTCGCTCAGAGCCCCTTCGGCCGTGTGGCCACGCCCGAGGAGATCGCGGCGGCCGTGCTGCACCTGGCCTCGCCGGAGGCCGAGTGGGCCTCCGGCTCCGTGCTGGACCTGAACGGCGCCTCGTACCTGCACTGAGTCGGGCCGACTCCGGAGAAACACTTCCGGGATTCCGGGAATCGGACCCTGGAGTCCCGGATTCCCCCTGTCGGAATCCGGGATCCCTCCTCCTCGGGTCCGGTTCCCACCACGCCCGAAACCCCTCTTTCGGCGATCTCATCCCGTGATGTCGACAAAACAGCCACACGGGTCCACGAACGGGCTGTACAAGGGAGACAACGAAGTTCGAGAATCCAGAACCCGGGGGCCCAGATGTCTTCCCACCGTTCGGACGCGTCGGCCCACCGGCGATTCACGGCCCGACCGGTCTCCCTGCGTCCCCCGCGGGAACTGGCCCGCTCGGCTCTGCTCAGCCCCCTGTTGGGCACCGCGCTGCGGCTCGCCCGCTGGTGCGGCCCGGTCACCCGCGTCGACGTCCAAGGGCTCCCCGACCTGAACGACACCCGGGCGGCGATCCGCGAGTTCGGGCTCTGGCCCCGACATCTACGGCGGGAGGAGCACCACCGCGACCTCTGGCTGCGGCGGCTCGCCTCCCCGAAACAGGCCTCCCGCTTCCTGCACCCCTGGCGTACGGCCCTACGCCTGGGGCTGGTCGAGTGCGAGACCGCCCAGGCCCGCCCCGCCCCCGACCTGGACAGGTGGTCCGGTTCCACCGACCAGGTCCTGCGCTGGTGGACCCTCAGTTTCCAGGAGTGCGTGGAACGTTCGCTACGAGGCGTCGCCGACGTCGAACCCGACACCGCGCTGAGTCGGCTCTACGAGGCCCCCGACGGGGCACGGGTCCCTCTGGGACGGATGACCCACGAGGTCACGACCGCCCAGGAGGAGGCCTATCTACCGGTGCACCGCCCCGGCCGCAACCTCGGCCGCCTGGCCCGAGGGGTGCTCCAGCTCCGGGACACCGGGGCGGTGACCGTGATCCGGGACGGTCGGCCGGGGGCCGGCCCCGAGGAACACGGTCCGGAACGGATCTGGGTGGAGTTGACCGACCTCGGACGCTACGGGGTCCGACAGATCCTGCTCGCGCGCCGATGTCCGGCTCCACTGATCGAGGACTTCGTCCGTCTGGAGGCCGACCGCTTCCTGGACGCGCTGGCGACCTTCTCCCCCGACGGTCAGCTCCTCGCCCTCACCTCGTGGCTGGACACGCGCTCACCCGAGAACGCCCTCCGGGAGATCGTCGCGGTGGCCGCCGGACCCGGGCGGGCGCTGCGCCGTTGGAACGCCGCGCTCGCGCTGGGCACCGTCAGCTCCCGGATCGAACCGTCCCTGCGCCGTCTGCTCGAACATCCGGATCCGACCGTGGCCGGGATGGCCTCGGTGGTCCTGTTGTCCTCGCACATGCTCTCGGAGGTCGAGCGGGAGGAGTTGAGCGTCGCCTTCGGCCACTGGACCGCCATCGACGTGTTCGCCGCGGCCACCGCCATGGGTGAGACGGGCCTGAAGTCCTTCCTCGCCTCCGAGGCCGCCGAGGGGATCGACCGGCGCCTGTTCGACGACGTGGGGCGTCTCTGGAACCCCGAGCATCCGGACACGCGCGAGGTCCTGAGGATGCTGGGCCGCCACCATCCCGATCCGTGGGTGGCCGCACGGGCCCGAGCCGCCCAGGCACAGGCCCCCGCCTCCTGAGACGCCCGTGGGGCGTGCCGTCGACGGCACGCCCCACGGCGAAGGAGTGGTCCGGATCAGGCGACCGGATCCTGTTCCCGGGCCCCGGGCGCGGGCTCGGCCCCGGACTCGGCCTTGGCACGCCTGCGCCGCAGCACCACCAGGCCGAAGAAGAGCGCCGCCGCCATCGTGACCGCCATGATGCCCAGGAAGCCCCAGGGGCCCACGAGCGGGCTGACCATCAGCGGAATCGCCGCGGCGGTGACCAGACCACCGCCGAAGAACGGCTCGAAGATCAGCTGCTTGTAGCCGAAGGCCGGATAGGCGGGGGTCCTGGCCTCCGGGTCGACCACGCGCATCAGCACCATGCCCGTGGCGGTGACGCCCAGGGACTGGCCGAACTCTCCGATGCCGCGCTCGAACCAGTAGTTCGGCATGATGCGCGGCGCCAGCACGAGGAAGGTGAACAGGCACCACAGGATGCCGCCGACCGACAGGACGAGGAACGCCACGAAGTTGTCGGCGATGGCCTGGAGCGACAGGGTCGCCATGGCCGCGATGATCAGGACGTCCAGCGACATGCCCTGGATCCGCTCGACCGAACGCTCGTCCACGATGTGGTTCTTGTCGAGACGGTCGATGAAGATCTGGACGATGATGCCGCCGATCATGGCCAGCGGGAACAGCGGCACGAAGGCCATGATCTCGATGGTGTCGGCCCACAGCATCCGCTCCGTCCACTGGAGACCGGACAGGAGGAGCTGGCCGATGATGATCGCGAGCGCGACCAGACCGAAGTGGAGGGTGAGCGGGTCCATCGAGGAGGGGTGCACGGTCATGGTCGAGCCGTGGGTGCGCTTCTCGTGCTCGATGAGACCGGCCTGCTCACGGTCGGTCCCGCGGTTGGAGGCGTCCAGCTCCGAGGTCTTGCCACGGCGCGCGCCCCAGTTGATGAGGACGATGCCGATGATGATCCCGGAGAGCAGACCGACGGTGGCCATGCCCAGGGCGAGGTCCTGACCCTCCCCCCAGCCGACCTGTTCGAAGGTGTTGCCCAGACCCGCGGCGGTACCGTGGCCGCCGAGGAAGCCGATCTCGATGAGCGCCCCGGAGACCACCGGAACGTTCAGGAAGGGCACCAGGATCAGCAGGGCCAGCAGGATGCCGATCACGTACTGGCCGCTGGCCACGGTGATGCCGAAGGCCAGGTTGGGACCGGCCAGGTCGACGGCGTCGCGCATCTTCGGCAGTCGCTTACCGAGGAAGAGGCTGGCGAAGACCACCGAGATGAGCAGACCGGGAAGCGCCGACCAGACCGACATGATGTCGACACCGAAGAGACCCCCCTCCGCGGCCCGCTCGGCGAACCCGACCGCGATACCGCGATCGGCGAGCAGACCCATGAGGCGACCGAAGATGTCGGGGCCGAACAGCAACGCGATGCCGCCGCCGATGATCGAGCTCGGCAGGTAGAGCTTCTGGGTCAACTTCCACTTGACCCGGACGAGCTTGGAGATCAGCAGCAACACCCCCAGAAGGAGGAGTGCGAGGCCAACGGTGTCAGGGGACATATCCACCTCTCAGTACGGCCCGAAGGGCACAGGGCAAACGTGTGCCCCCGGGTCCGGGAACACGGCCGTGCGAAGCCGTGGCGTACTCAGGGGCTGAGGCTGGGAGGTAAATCGCGCGGGAACGTGGTCCACGTAACGCGATCGCTCGGGGAATCCTACACACGGTGACGTAGTGGTAAAAACGACGTTCGCCCCACCCCATCGGGTCGTGACCGACAGGTGATCTCGTGTCCGGAAGACCCAGGTCATGAGCGGGGAGGGCACCGGGACGCGAAAAGCCCCCTGAAGAGCCCTTCACCTCGGATCCGGCTTCGCGGCGCCTCGCCTCGCTACCCACTTCGAGCCGTTCCACACCGGACGTTTCCACACGGTGACGGTGAGGATCATCATGTGATCGGTTCATCCCGTCTCGAACGGCCGGGCGATCCGCGCCCGTACCGACCCCCTCGCCACGATCACCCCCGGTCCGACCACGGGGAACCCGCGCGGAAAGCGCCCGGCGAAGGCCTTTCCGGCACGTCGACACCGTTCCCGGGTTCGTACCGATCTGCGCGAAACCACCCCACCGCACCTCCTCGGAGCGGTAATAAGAGGTGTCCTCACTCCACCCACGACCCGAACGTTAGAAACCGGGACCGGACATGCCCTCTCACGAACCGTCGCGCCCGGGACACCCGCCCCTGTCAGCCAGGCCCGTGTCACTGTTGCCCAACGACGTCCTCGCCCGCATGGCGCTGGACTCCCCCCTCCTGTGCGACGCCCTCAGCCTGGCCCGGTGGAGCGCCCCCGCCACCCCGGTCACCACCGGAGGCGTCCCAGGCATCGACGACGCCCGAACCGCCATCTCCCGCTTCTCCCTCTGGCCCAACGACCTGCTCGGCCGACCGGCCGACCGCGTCACCTGGCTCGGCGGCCTGAACTCGGCCGCCGACGTCGCGCACTTCGTCGTCCCCTGGTCGGCGGCGCTGCGGCTGGGACTGGTCCGTATCGACGACTCCCTCGCCCGCCCCGCACCCGACCTGGAACACCAGGTACGCGATTCCGAACGGGTGCTCGGCTGGTGGTTCCAGGAGTTCGAACGCACCATCGCCCAGGCCCGAGGCGACCTCGCACGCCCCGAATCACCCGCACCCGGCACGACCGGGCCCGAACTGCTCCCGGGGGTCCTGCGCTTCCTCTACGAGGCCCCCGACGGCCACCGCCCCGACCTCGACACCCTCTCCGAGGAGACCCTGTCCAGACCCCTGCCCGCCGGACCGCCCGGCGGGACCCCCGAGACGGCCCGACTACTCCTGCACGTCCTGTGGCAGCTCTCCGACACCGGCGCGGTGCTCTTGGACCACCGTCCCTCCACCGCCCCCGACGAGGACCGGCACGGTCGGTGCACCGTCGAGCTCACCGCTCTGGGCCGCTACGGGGTGCGCCGGATGCTGCTGGAGGTGGGGGTGCACGCCCCCATCGTCGACACCCTCGCGGAGGCCTGCGCCTCCCGCTTCCTCGACGCCCTGGCCGTCCTGCCCTATGAGGAACGGCTGCGCGAGGTCGCGCCCTGGCTGGACCGCCGGGGACCGGCCGAGGCCCTCCGCCAGATCGCCGCCGTGGTCCGCGGGCCCGGATTGGCGCTCCGCCGTTGGGTGGGCACACAGGTCCTCAACACCACCAGCTCCGACATCGAACCGCAGCTACGCGCCATGCTGTGCTCGCCCCGCCCCACCGACTCCAGCATGGCGGCGGTGGTCCTGCTCTCCTCGGGCATGCTCAATCAGCGCGGTATCGACCACCTGCTGGCCGCCCACGGGCCCTGGGTGGTGATCGACATGGTCGCCGCCGCGATGGCGCCCGACGACTCCGACCTGTCCGCCTTCCTCTCCTCCAAGGGCTCCCCCGACGTGGAACGGATGCTCCTGACCGACCCCGACCCGCTGGTCATAGGAGCCCACCCCGACGCCCTCCCCGTCCTGGAGGCGCTGGCCCGGCACCACCCCGACCACGACACCGCGGCCAGGTCGAGGCTGCTGGCGATCCTCCTGCGCGAGGGCAACTGAGAAGGGCGGGCCCTGAACCGCCCCGCCCACCTCGCCCCTCCCCCTCGGACGGGGCCGCCGGTCAACGCCCGCCGAGCGCGTCCAGGTAGACCCAGGCTCCCCCATGGCGCAGGAAACGGCTGTTCTCGTGGATCTCGCCGTCCCGCCCGCCCTCCCGGTAACGGGCCCGGAACTCGACGGTGCCCTCGTCGTGGAAGGGGGTGCCCTCCGTGCTCCCCAGGATCTCCAGCCCCCTCCACACGGTGTCGGCGTCCACCCCCACGTCACGGGGACGGGTGTCGGGGTGCCAGGAACGCGACAGGTACTCCTCGTCGCCGACCACGAAGGCGCTGTAGCGCGAACGCATCAGGTCCTCGGCCGTGGCCGCCTTGGACTCGCCCGAATGCAGGCGACCGCAACAGAGCGCGTAGGTACGCGACCTGCCGCAGGGGCAGGGGGAGTCGGCGGGAAGGGACTGTCGGAGACGGGAACCGTGCTTGGCCATGTCCCCATTCTGGCCTCCCCCGGCCACCACCCGTCCCGGTCGAGGGGAACCGGGCCGGGCTTCGTGGTCAGTCGTCGTCCCGGTCGGGACGACGCGGGGTCGAGGGCGGCCGGCGGGGCGGTGGTCCGTCGTCGGGTGCAGGGCGCGGACGTGGGATCGGGAGGGGTTCACCGTTTCTCTGTGGGTCATCCATGTGCATCCACCACGTGGTAGTACCCGGTACCGAGCACACGACAAAACCCCCGAGGTCCGGGTTCCCGTCCCGCCCCTCCTCGGGCCGTCACGGGGCCCTCCCCTCAGCCGGTGAGGTTCCACCCGCCGAGGACCGGACGTCCGTGTTCGGTGCCCAGCACCCCCAGCGCCCCGGTCTCCATGCGGAACAGGGCCCCGCGGCCGGGAGGGAGACCCAGACGGCGCGCGGTCAGGACCCGCAGGACGTGGCCGTGGGCGACCAGCGCCACGTCCCCCTCCTCCAGAACCGGAACGACCCGCTCCAGGACCCGATCGACCCGCTCGGCCACCTGCTCGGGGACCTCCCCCGGATGGTCGATGTCTCCGGGCGGGACCCCGTCGGTCCACAGATCCCACTCGGGACGCCCCTCGTGGATCTCGGCGGAGGTGATGCCCTCATAGGCCCCGTAGTCCCATTCGACCAGGTCGGGCAGGACGACGGGACCCTCCAACCCGGCGAGTTCGGCGGTGCGGACGGCCCGTGCCAGCGGGCTGGTCGCCACCAGGGCGAACCGCCTCCGCGCCAACGGCGCACGCAACGAGGCCGCCTGCCGCTCCCCCTCCTCCGTCAACGGCACGTCGGTCAGCCCGGTGTGCCGTCCCGTCCTGCTCCATTCGGTCTGCCCATGCCTGACCAGCACCAGTTCCCCCATGCCGACCGTGATGCCCCGCCCTCCCCCACATCAACCCCTCCGGGGCATGGAAGACCACGGAGCCCGGATCACACCGTTCCGGGTCGGAGGAAGGGCGGGCTGAGCAGCCGCGCCGGACCTCTTCGGTACAGGACGGCGGGGCGCCCCGTGGCCTGAGGGCGCTGTTCTCCGGTGTCCACCACGAAGCCCTCGGACCTGGTGACCTTGCGCCGGAAGTTGCTGGCGTCGAGGGAACGCCCCCACAGCACCTCGTAGACCTCCCTCAGATCTCCGAGGGTGAAGGGTTCGGGACAGAAGGCCGCCGCCACGGTGGTGTACTCCAACCGTTCCCGTACCCGTTCCAGGGCGTCGTCGAGTACGCGCGCGTGGTCGAAGGCCAGGGTGTCGGGGGAGGCGAGCAGTTCCGCCACCGGGGCCCAATAGGCGTGCGCGGCGTCCGTCCCCCCTTTCGGCACCGGAAGGTCGGGGCCCAACGCGAGGTAGGCGATGGTGACCACCCTTCCTCGAGGATCACGGCCGGGGTCTCCGTAGGCCCCCAACTGCTCGAGGTGGAGGCGGGTCCCGTCGATGTCCGTCTCCTCCCGGAGTTCACGCAGCGCCCCCTCGCCCAGGGTCTCGTCGGACCGCACTCGTCCACCGGGCAGGGCCGCCCTCCCCTTGAAGGGTTCCGCGCCCCTCTCCACCAACAGGACCGTGGCCTCTCCTTCACGGATCGTGAGGATCACCAGGTCCACGGTCACCAGGGACAACTCCACCCCGACGGACCTCTTCAAGCGGTCGTCCACCGCATCCCCCTAAAGGTCATCTTGACTTTAACTCGATCGACCACTTATGGTCTCGTTGACCTTAACCCCCTTCGAGACAGGGAACGGTATGCCCACCCTCCTCGCGCCCCCGGATCGGCGAACCTCCGAATCCGGTCCCTTCAACACCACACGGCACTTGTGCGCCGGTGTCCACGTCGACGAGGGTTTTCGCGATCTCGTCATCCGGGAGGTCTGCACGGCCCCACGTCGGCGGGTGGCCCCCTCCTACGGGTTCGACCTCGTACCCGTCATGCACCACGCCTGGCTGGCCGCCCATCTGACCGCGTTCCTGAGGCTGTCCCTGCTGAGCTCGGTCGCGGTGCCGTTCCTGTTCGGACATACGGTGACGACCGCGCTGATGGTGGGCGGATTCTTCCTCCTCCACCTCCTGGACCGCGCAGTCGCCCTTTCGGCGAAGATCTCCCGGGCCGAGGACCCGCTGACGCCCCGTCGAGGGAAGAAGCGTCGATTCCACCGCCGACGCACCCTGCGTCTCCCCTCGACCGGGGACTGGAGGGTCCGAGAGGAGACCCTCAAGCTCAAACGCGTCGGGATCGCGGCGCTCATCATCGCCTTCCTCATGCTCGGCCTGGGCTTCGGTTCACCCGCGCAGGCGATCCTCGCGGGCCGATGGGGCTGCGCCGTCCTCGTGGTGACGGTCCTCGTCGGGATCGTCCGCCAGATATGGCTCAACGGGATCCAACGGAAGGAGGCCCTCCGGCCGAAGAGGCTCTCCTCCCGCGCCACGATCGTGGCCGAACAACAGGACCACCCCTGTGTCGTCTATCGCCGCCCCGAGCACAAGGGGAAGGAGGACGAGGAGAGCTCCGTCTTCACGCTCTTCGGCGACGAATCACCCTTCATCGGTGCGGGCGAGCTCATCCACCAGTGGAACCCGCCCATGACCATCCAGCTCCTGCGGCCCGGAAGCGACGACCAGCCCCTCTCCCTACGAGAGCACCGCTATCCGCCCTTCAAACCCCACGAGCTGGTGGACCACCTGCGCGAGGCCGTCGACCAGCTCCGTGGGGACGACGAGGACGTCCGCCTCCCCGTGAACGCCCGAGACCGGGTGTACGTGGCCGATTCGGATCTCTCCGACGACCGCGCCCTGCTCAAAGGGAAGATCGACAAGGCGTCGATGCGTCGGATCATCGACTCCCAGGACCCGAACCTGTACCACTTCCTCGAGGTGAGCGTTCCCGACGCGGGGACCGAACTCATGGCCACGGTCCTCCTCCAGGTCGGCCTCCGAGGTCGCACGCTCAGCCTGGTCTTCGCCGCCTGCGCGCTGACACGGACACCGGACCACTTCCGCAAGGGCGGCGAGTACGGCCAGAGCGGAAAACGCGCCGTCCTCTCGGCCGCCTTCGGCTCCCTGACCCGTCTGCCCCGCGAGGTCACGCGCCTCCCGCGGATCGTCTCCTATCCCTGGCATCTGGCCAGGCGGCTCGTCACTCGCCGACCGGACCCGACCCTGACCCCCACCCGGAACGTCTCCATCGCCAGTCGTCTCAGCATTCGCGAGGAGAAGGCCCAGGAGTGGAACAAGGTCCAGCTCGACAAGATCCGTCTCCTCGGCCACATGAAGAACATCGAGCGGCGACTGCTCAAGGCCACCAGTGACTTCCTGTGCTCCCGAGGCGTCGACATCTCGGAGTTCGACGACCGCGCGACGCAGATCATCAACAGCGGAATTCTCAACCTCGGCGGCAACAACAACCTGAGCAACAACGCCGTCGGCGACGGCGCCCACGCCGAGAACCACGCCCCTCAACAGAACAACGGACCCCGACAGAACGGAAACGCGGCATGATCCCGAACCACCTTCCGAGCACCAACAGCGGCATCGTCAATCTCGGCGGGAACAACCACATGAACAACAACGCCGTCGGCGACGGCGCCCACGTCGACAACCGACGGGTCGCCCCCACCCCTTCGGCACCGGCCGAGGGCATCGAGAACCCGAAGGGATCACGGCACGCCGACGTCGGCGTCGTCACGATCCTGCCGGAGGAGATGCGCGCGGTGGTCGACCGTTTCGGCCTGAAACGAAGCGAACGACGCGACGGCCTCTTCTTCAACACCGGCACGGTGGAGACGGAGAGCGGGCCGCTCTCCGTCGTGGCCGCCCGCACCCACAGCCCCGGGCAACGATCGACGATGTCCACCCTGGACCACCTGCGCCACCACTACTCCCCCCGCCTGTGGCTCCTGGTCGGGATCGGTGGCGGACTCGACCCGGTCGACGCCCGGGTCGGCAACGTGATCGTCTCCACCCGGATCGTGTACTACGACTCCCGCAAGATCAAGGCCGACGACGTACAGCGTCGAGGGGAGGAACGGGAGACCCCCGCGCGCATGGTCCACGCGGTCAACGCCTACTTCACCGACCACGGCTCCCCCGCCGGCATCCGGGGCCAGATCGACGGCCACCGCAAGCGGACCTTCGAGGTACTCCACGGTCTCGTCGGATCGGGCGAGGCCGTGATCGCCGACCGCAACGCCGACGAGCGTCGCTACCTGAAGCACTACAACGACAAGGTGTTGGCGGTCGACATGGAGTCCGGCGGTCTGAGCCAGTACTGGCAGGAGAACTCGGTGAGCTCCTCCCCCAACCCGGGCTGGGTGGTGGTACGGGGGATCTCCGACAACGCCGACCAGGAGAAGAACGACGACCACCACGAGCTGGCCGCGTTCAACGCCGCGCACGTCGCCCGGGAACTGCTCCCCTACCTGTGCTGACCGGGCCTCCACGATGACACTCCCTTGATGGAGGGGATCACATGACCGCCTTCGGCCTCGGTGTACTCAGCTCGCTCCTCGCCACCGCCCTCGTATGCGCGCTCGGCTGGGCCCGCGCCTCCCGCCCCCGGTGGTGGGCGATCTCCCTGCTCGCGCGCCTCACGGGTACCGGTGTCCACCGCGTGTACCGCGAACAGCGTCTCGCCGAGGCCGATCTGGCGGAGGACCTGGCCCGGGCCCGCAGGGTCAAGGTCCTGACAGGGCGGGGCAACACGCTCACCCGTGACGTGTTCGCCCCGCTCTGGTCCGCCGGGGCCGCGCGCCCCGTCCCCGTACAGCTGCTGTTGCCCGACCCCGACACCTGCTCCGGCCACTGGTTACGGCAACGCGCCGAAGCCCTGAGCACCACCGATCCGGGGGTGACCGAGCACCTGTTGCGCGATCAGATCGGCGCCAACATCGACTATCTGGACGAGGTGGGAAGGAAACGGCCGAACATGGAGCTGCGTCTGTTCGACCTTCCCCACTCCCACCGGATCGTCCTCACCGATCAGGCCGCCTACCTGACCTTCTACTCACGACACGACCACGGCAGGAACTCCCCCTGCCTCTACCTTCGTGCCCCCGGTCTCCTCTACGACGTCGTGTCGGAGCTCTTCTCCGCCATCTGGGCCGGCGTTCCGCCCCGCCCCGGCCCTCCGGAAATCGACTGAATCCGGCCTGTGGACAACCCGATCCGGTCCGCTTCGGCGGCGCAGACTGGGAACATGCTCTCCGCCGCAGCGCACACGCTGCTCCGCACCCTCCTCCGCGACGTGCCCGGCCGACACCATCTCCTCACCCTGAACACCGGTCATACGATGACCACCACCATCGAACGGCGAGGCCGGACCTTCGACGTCCAACGGCCCGAGGTCGTGGAACGTCTCCATCTGGCCCTGCTCCGCGGGGCTCCGGCCGGCCTGGTCGTGCGCACCCTCGTCGACGCCCTCCCCCGCTCGAACGGTGAGAGGCGCTCCCCCACCCGGCTCGTCCGAGGTTGGCGGGTGGACCGTTCCGGGCTGATCCCCCTGGACGAGGCCCAGATGTTCGACGCCCACTGCACCGACGCGGTCTCCGGCGAACCCGTCCCGCCCGAACCCGGGGTGGAGTACACCGGCGCCCCCTCCGTCGACCTGTCACCCCTCCTCGGACGGTGAGAGGACCGTGACCTCTACGAACGGACGAGACTCTGTCGCAGGAGCATCGTGGTCGTCTCCTGGAGAACACCGCGTTGCAGCGGCGACAGACAGACCCGCGGCAGCTCGGGATGTCGGCCCGGATCAGGGCAGACGAAGAGGGCCAGGACCCGCATGACCAGAAGGAGTTCCTCCGGGGGACGCAGCCCCAGAAGTTCCACCACGCAACGCCACACCGCCTCCAGGGCGGTGTCGGCGATCGCCTCCTGCGCCGCGCCCCAACCCGGTGGCGTCCGTTCCTTCACAAGCTCGCGGGCGTACACGGGCACCTTGTCGATCGCCCGCCCCCACCGGTCGGCGGCTTCCACGAGCACGGTCAGCAGGGAACACCAGAAATGTCCGGGCAGAACCCGCGAGATGTCCGCCGTCTCGGGGCGGGTGACCGAGCGACGACGCGCCTCCGCTCGGACGTGGACGAAGGCGTGCGTATTGAGTCGGAGGCCGAGCTCTCTGATCCGTGCCACCGTGGCGGGGCGGGCGGCCAGGTGGCCTGCGATGTCGATCCTGGCCATCGTGGTGGCCGAGTGGAGCATCCCCTCGGTCGGCGAGGCCAGTCGTCGACGGCGCTCCCGTTCCTCGGTGCCCACCTCGCGACACCATTCCCGGTAAGCCTGTTCATAACGTCTCGCGCGCTCTTCCGGGTACTCGTTCGCCAGATCCAGGTGGCCCGGCCACCCGTGCAGGCTGCCTCCGCAACCCGAACACGAGCAGCCGGGGTTCCTGGCGTTCGCACAGGCCTGGTTATGCGCCACAGGGCCTCCGGGGGTCGATGACCCGAGGGGGACGGGCCGCCACCACTGTGGCCCACGAGATCGGAACGCGGTATCACCTCACGGGTGACTCTCCCTCCACCCCCGTGTCACACGCCCCTGCCCCCGCCGGCCCCGGTCACGAAGATCGCCCCGAGCAAGGGGCCCGCGCCTCCGTTCTCCGCAGGAGAGGGCCAGGCGCCCTTTTCCGCATGATCACGTTTTCCGAGACCGGTTCCCCTACGATCACGCGTGGTACCCCCGAACCCTCAGGAGAACGAGTGCCGACCGACCGCACTTCGCGCACAAGGTGGCTGTCCCTCTCATTGGCCGCTATGGCCCTGCTGACCGCTTCCGCTTGTACTTCCGTGGGGCCCGAGGCGAGAACCGGAACGGAAACCGCGGCCCCGGGGATGGAGGCCCTAGAATTCGATGAATTCCTTCCGGCGTTGGATTTCGACCAGAGCGGCGCCCCCCATGTCCTGAGCGGACAAGGCGGACTTTCCTCTATCGACATCCTCGGGCCCATCGTCGTCCATGCGAGCGAGCAGGGCCTGCGTGCTCACAACGTCGTGGACGACACCCCCATGTGGATCACGACCACCGAGCACGGTGGAACCACCCCGCGTTCGGTTCGAACCGTGGAACACTCGGACACCGTTCTGGCGATCGCAACCTTCGAGACAAGGATTCCCGGAGAGGGTACGAGCCGAGACCGTCTCATGTCCGAGGTGCTCGCCGTGGACCTCTTCGAAGGCGAGACGCTCTGGCACATCGTCGCCGAGGCCGAGGGAGGCTTTTCGGGAAGGATCATCGGAGCGGCGAACGACTCAGTGATTCTGAGCGACCAAGGGGCGCACTCCCTCGTTCTGAAGGATGGAAGCCACTCATGGTCGGAACCGCACGTAACACCGCGCTTCGTTGATGAGAGTGGTGTGCTCGTAGCGACCTCGGAGGATTCCGACACCGATCTCTACGATGTCCATCGTCTGCACGGAATCGACGTCGACACCGGCGAGAGGCTTTGGGAGACCTGGGAGGAAGGTGATCACGCCACTCACTCCCAAGCGGCCAGGAACGAGTACTCCGACCTCTTGGACACGGACCCCGATCCGGGAGAGATGGTCATGGCCCATGGATCGCTCAATGGATACCAGGTGCAGAGCGTACGTTCCGCGGGCCCCGGGCGCTTCTATGCCATCGCCTCCTACAGCAGGAACCCCTGGGACCGGGACACCCGTGGAGGAACGATCGCGCTCTTCGATACGGCCACCGGAATCGCGGACTTCAGCATCAATCACGACCCTCTCACCGCGGATTCGGCGCCCCGTCTCGGTTGGGGTGAGGCGACGTGTGGTTTCGACGGAACGAGGAATGTGACGTGCTGGGCGGAGGACCCCGGTCTCACCCTGGTCAACATCGATGCCGTCGAAGGAGAGGTGCTCTGGGTCGAATGGTTCTCGCACGACTCGGAGCGCCGCCCCATCAAACCGGTGAGCACGAACAACGGTGTTCTCTACGCGACGATCACGGATCTGGAAGCCTGGGAGAAGCCGATCATTCTCGATCTCGAGGACGGGTCGGACCTGGTCTTGAACCCGGGAGCCGCACCTGTCATGACCAATGGCTCGATCGCGATCGAGCCGGCCGAAGGGCGTGAGGGATTCCATGCCTACCCGGTGACGGGTTGATCCGAGGTCCCTGGAACAGTTCGGGATCGGTGCCGGGGTGACGGGCGGGCTCAGGCGGAGATCAGGGCGGCGGGGGTCGGCGCGCTCTCCCGGAGTTCGTCGGGCACCGTCAGGTACCAGGCCTCCAGGGTGAGCTCGCCGAGTTCGTCCAGTTCGATGCCGTCGAGGTGGACCACCACCCAGCCGAACTCGCCGGTGGTGAACTGGACCTCGAAGACGTCGGGGCGTTCGGCGACCAGGGCGGCCTGCTCCCACAGGGGTTGTTTGAGGCCCACGGTGGCGGTGTCGGGCCACAGGTAGCCGAAGGGCCTGCCCCGCACCCTGAAAGTGGTGTACCGCTCCGAGTCCTGGTGCGTGCTCTCCGGGAGCGCGTCGACCAATCTGAGGAACCGCTCGATCTCGACAGCCATGGGAAGAGACAACCACACCCCACCGACACGACGCCCCGGGGGCGATGCCGTCGGTGGGGGCGAAGGTCAGCCCAGGGTCGCGACCACGGCCCGGCCGCCGTCCCAGCGGGCGACGAGTCGCGTGGGGACCTCGGTCGCCCGATCCAGGACGTGGGGGATGTCGACGCGTCCCTCGCCGGAGGTCCGACCGTCGGTCTCCCTGGAGATCAGGACCGTCTGTTCCCTGGTCCCGAGTTCGCGGTCTCCGTCCCGGATCTCCAGTGCGGCCTGTTCCTGCGCTCCCTCCAGGGCTCGGCGGAAGCAGGCGACGGCGGTCTCGTCGCCGGTGCCGTCGTAGACCCAGCGTTCTCCGAGGACGGAGTGGTCCATGGTGCCGACCAGGTGTTCCTCGGCGCCGCTGAGAGGGGCGCCGCGGTAGGTCAGCGGCACGTGGAGCAGTCGTTCGCCACGTCGGACCAGGAAGTTCTCGATTCCGACCTCGCCTTCGGGGTCGTCGAACCGGTAGGAGCCGAGGATCTCGGTGGGGCCGTCTCCGGCCCATGACCGGCCGTCGAGCCATGCACCGATCAGGGTCGGTTTGTCCGGGTCGAGTACGGCCTTGTAGATGATCGCCATGCGCACCAGTATCCGACATCCGATTCCCGGGGCGCGAGGGGGACGTCCCGGGGGTCGTGGGAGGGGTCGAAGCGTGGATGAATTCCCCCCGAACACCGCGTGTTCCTCCGTGCGCAAGGGCGGCGGATCGAACGGACGGCCACTGGTGGATTTCGCGTTATCACAGTTCAGAGCCGGGTTCTGGGATTCTGGAAATTCTTTGCCCTAAACCCTTCGGGTACTGCTTCGAAGGCTCTCTTGCGATTCTCGGGACAGTTCCCGACCTTCCCGGTGCCGTTCACGACCCGGAGGGGCGGGACGTGTGGGGCCTCCCTCGTTTCGGGGCCCCTCGGGCCTCGACTTCGGCGGGGCCCGTCCGGTCCGTTGAGCCTCGAGTGTCTCCGGCAGATTCCCGTGTTGGTACCCCCGTCACTCGTTGACGGGGGTCGGCGGTCCGCCCGGGATCCGGCACAGGCCCCGGGCGGAAGGTCAACGACCGGGTCTTCTGGGTTTCACGGGTACTCCCTGGTCAGTGGTGGGTGCAGTAGGGGGGCCTACGCCATCGGGGGACGTGACCGCGGGGTGTGCGCCTCCGCTCGCCCGAGCATGTGGCGGCGGCCGTGATCCGGGGTGGTGGCCCGGTGGCCGTGCAGTTGACGAGTCGCTCGACGAACACCCCCGAGGTGGAGAGCAGGGCGAGTACGAGGAACCCGGAGCAGGGGACCACGAGACGGTGTCGCTCGGTCATACGACCACCCTGACAGGCGCATCGTGATGGGTCCATGACTTTCGGTGATGACCGCCGGCCGCTTGAGGACAGGGCCACTCGGTGTGGGTCCCGGGTTCGCGGGGAAACCTCTCCTCGCCGACCGGAGGTTTCGCGGCTTCGGGACGGTTTCGTCCCGAAGCGCGGCGCGGGCGGGTCAGGTGAACAGTTCCAACAGGACGATCACCAGTCCGATGACGAGCATCGAGATCAGCAGGAAGTAACAGCCGACGTTGCCGGTGGGGCCGGGGTCGCGGGTGGGTCCCCGCCGGATGTCGTTCCTTCCCTTACCGGGCTTGCGCTTCTTCTTACGGGCGGCCACGCGTATCCGTCCTCGTGTTCGGGGGATGTGGAAGGCAGAGCCTGCCACGCCCTCCGACGGCCCGGCAACCCCGGAGGCTCAGGGGGCGGGGGTCTCCTCCCGGTCTCCTTCGGCCGCCGGGGGACGGCGGGCCCAGAAGGTGGCCACGGCGGCCCCGGAGAGGTTGTGCCAGACCGAGAACAGCGCTCCGGGCAGGGCGGCGAGCGGCTCGAAGTGCGCGGTGGCCAGGCTCGCGGCCAGCCCCGAGTTCTGCATGCCGACCTCGACGCTCAGGGCGCGACGGCCGGTCTCGGGCAGGCGCCCGGCCAGACCCACCAGGTAGCCCAGGGCCAGGCCGAGGGTGTTGTGCGCGATCACGGCCAGCCCCAGGAGGAGACCGGTGGTCATGACGGCGTCGGCGTTGGCGCCGACCACCCCGGTGACGACCAGCACGATGCCGAGCACCGAGACCAGGGGCAGTACGGGCAGGATCCCGGCCACCAGGCGTCCGGCGAAGGTGCGCAGCAGGAGACCGCCCACGACCGGTAGCAGCACGACCTGGAGGATGGACAGGAACATGTCCCCGGCGGAGACGTCCAGGGTCGAGCCGGCCAGGGCCAGGACCAGCAGCGGGGTGATGAACGGTGCCAACAGAGTGGAGATGGAGGTCATCGCCACGGACAGGGCGACGTCTCCCCTGGCCAAATACACGATGACATTCGACGAGGTACCCCCTGGCGAGGCGCCCACCAGGATCATGCCGACCACCAGCAGGGGCGGCAACCCGAACGCGTGGGCGATGCCCCATCCCAGCAGCGGCATGATCGTGTACTGGGCGAGGACGCCGAGCAGGACGGCGCCCGGGTGACGGGCCACGATCCGGAAGTCCGCCGGGCGCATGCTCAGGCCCATGCCGAACATGATGACGCCGAGCAGCAGGGATACGTGCGGGGTGATCTGCGCCGCCTGGGAGGGCAGCGCGAGCCCGACGAGCGCCCCCGCCAGGACCAGGACCGCGAACCATCGACCGACGAAGTCGGCGACCTGCTTGATGACCGTCATCGTGTACTTCTTCCGCATCCCGCCCGGTGAGGAAGGTCGATTCCGGGCGAACGGCACGTTACCCCCTGGTCACGGCGGTCCCGCCACCGGGGCCGTCCTTGTCTTCCGTCTCCGACCGTCGAACGGGAAAAGCCGTTGCCCCGCGGCCCCCTCGCATGGAAATCTTCCCGGGCACGGAAGACCGTGCGAGGTCATGAGGAGGGGTACGGTCGTGGGCCATATCGACGTCGACCGGGTCACCTACACGCTCCCGGACGGGAGAGTGCTGCTGGACGAGGTGTCGTTCAAGGTCGGCGAGGGGTCCAGGACCGCACTCGTCGGCGCGAACGGTTCCGGTAAGAGCACACTGTTGCGGCTGATCCGGGGAGAGGCGAGGGCCGGCTCCGGAGCCGTGACCGTGACCGGCGAGCTCGGGGTGATGCCGCAGTTCGTGGGGCACGTGCGGGACGCGACCACCGTGCACGAACTGCTGGTGTCGGTCTCCTCGCCGTCGGTGCGCCGGACCCACGCGGAGCTGGAGCGGGCCGAGGAGGCGATGATGGTCTCCGAGGACGAGCGGACCCAGATGCGCTACGCCGAGGCGATCACCCGCTACGCCGACGCGGGAGGCTATGACGCCGAGGTGGTGTGGGACCAGTGCTGTGAGGCGGCGCTCGGGGTCTCGTACATGGGCTGCCGGTGGCGTGAGGTGCGCACCCTGTCCGGGGGCGAGCAGAAGCGTCTGGTCGTCGAGGCGCTGTTGCGCGGGCCGGCACCGGTGCTGTTGTTGGACGAGCCCGACAACTATCTGGACGTTCCCGGGAAGCGGTGGCTGGAGGAGGCACTGCTCTCCTCCCCCAAGACGTTGTTGTTCGTCTCGCACGATCGTGAGCTGCTCGGTCGGGTCCCCGATCGGATCGTCACGGTCGAGACGGGCCCGGCGGGTAACGGCGCGTGGGTGCACGGAGGTTCCTTCGACACCTACCACGAGGCCCGGCGGGAGAGGTTCGCCCGGTTGGAGGAGCTGCGTCGCCGTTGGGACGAGGAGCACGCCAAGCTCCGGGACCTGGTGGCCATGTACAAGCAGAAGGCGTCCTACAACTCGGACATGGCCACCCGCTATCAGTCCGCGCGCACCCGCCTGCGACGTTTCGAGGAGGTGGGGCCGCCCGAAGGCCCTCCTCGGGAGCAGAACCTGCGGATGCGGTTGCGCGGGGGACGGACCGGCAAACGGGCCCTGGTGTGCGAGGGGCTGGAGCTGACCGGGCTGATGCGCCCCTTCGATCTGGAGGTCTGGTACGGCGACCGGATCGGTGTCCTGGGGTCCAACGGTTCCGGTAAGTCGCACTTCCTGCGGTTGCTCGCCCGGGGCGGGGACGATCCGGCGTCCTCGGAGGTCCCGGAGGAGGAGCGCGAGCGGGTGGAGCCGGTGGCGCACACCGGGCGGGCCCGTCTGGGCGCCCGGGTGCTGCCGGGGTGGTTCGCCCAGACCCACGAGCATCCGGAGTTCGTCGGACGCACGCTCCTGGACATCCTGCACAACGGGGCGGGGACCCGTAAGGGGGTGCCCCGCGACGAGGCGGGCCGTGCCCTGGACCGCTATGAACTGGCGCTCTGCGCCGAGCAGACCTTCGACACGCTCTCGGGCGGTCAGCAGGCCCGCTTCCAGGTGCTGTTGCTGGAGTTGTCGGGGGCGACGATGCTGCTGTTGGACGAGCCCACCGACAACCTGGACGTGGTGTCGGCCGAGGCGTTGGAGTCGGCGTTGGACGCCTACAAGGGGACGGTCCTGGCGGTCACGCACGACCGTTGGTTCGCCCGGGGCTTCGACCGGTTCGTGGTGTTCGGCGCGGATGGTCGCGTGTACGAGTCGGACGAGCCGGTGTGGGACGAGTCCAGGGTCGCGCGGGCCCGGTAGGGAAGCCCGTCGAGGCGGGCGTCGAAAGCGGTCTTCGTCACGTTACGGGGCCGGTCGCGGGGTAAGCCGCGGCCGGCCCCGTCGTCGTCTCAGGGGAGTCCGGAGAGGCCGGAGTCCCCCGGTGGAGGGCGATGTGAAGCGTGTGCGGACCGCGGCGGAGGCCATGCGCACGCCCCGGGACGGATACGGAGGGGAGCGAATTCGAAACGGAGGGCGTTGGTGTCTTTCTACAACCGTTCACCCCGAATTTGCATGTTGATTCGGATCATCCGATGATTTGACCGCTCGGCGTCATGTTCCGAGCCCGGCGCGCGACGACACGGCCTCCGTGTTCGGCGCCCTCCCGCACCGCACCACCCCGGAAGGCCCAGCCACGATGAAGTTCCCCAAGGGCGGCACGGACACCCGCTCCGACGACCGGGGCCGCGCGGTCGACGAGCGCCCCGAGGACGAGAGACCACCGCTTCGGCAGATGGTCGTCTACGGCCTCCAGCACATCCTGTCGCTGTACACGGGCGTCATCACCCCGCCGCTGATCGTCGCCGCCGCTCTGGGCCTGAACCCGACCGATACCGCCCTCATCATCAGCGCGGCCCTGCTGGTCAGCGGCCTGATGACCCTGGTGCAGACACTCGGCGTGTGGCGCTTCGGTATCCGGATGCCGCTGGTCATCGGCACCTCGTTCACCCCGGTCACCGCGATGATCGCGATCGGCGACTCCCACGGCCTGCCCGTCGTCTTCGGCGCGTCGATCGTGGCGGGGCTCTTCGGCATCCTCATCGCACCGGTCATCGCCGGGCTGATCCGTTTCTTCCCGCCGGTCGTCACCGGCAGCGTCATCACCATCATCGGCATCACGCTGATGCCGGTGGCGGTCGGTTGGATCACCGAGGGCGGGCAGGACGGCGTGCCCACCGGCGTCGACATGCTCCTGGCCGGGGCGACCCTGGCCATCATCCTGGTACTGACCAAGGTCCTGCGCGGTGCGTGGAACCGCTCGGCGATCCTCATCGGCATGCTGCTGGGCACTCTGCTCGCCGCGTCCCTGGGCCGTCTCGACCTCGGTTCCGTGGGCGAGGGGCCGGCCTTCTCCCTGCCCGCCTTCTTCCACTTCGGTCCGCCGGAGTTCCAGGTCGCCGCGATCGTGACGATGTCGATCGTGATGGTGGTGATCCTGGCCGAGGGTATGGCCGACATCCTCGGCGTGGGCCAGGTCGTGGGCAGCAGGATCGATGGTCGACGTCTGGCGGACGGTCTCCGCGCCGACGCCGCCATGGCGGTCGTGGGTCCGCTGTTCAACTCCTTCCCCGGCAGTACCTTCAGCCAGAACATCGGTCTCATCGCGTTGAGCCGGGTCAAGAGCCGTTACGTGGTGGCCACGGGGGCGGCGTTCCTCGTCGCAATGGGGCTCTTCCCGTTCCTGGGTCAGATCGTGGCGGTGATCCCCTCGGCCGTCCTCGGCGGCACCGGTCTGGTGCTGTTCGGTTCGGTGGCCGCGGCGGGCATCCAGACCCTGGGCAAGGCGGACTACGAGGGCACCAACAACCTGATCATCGTGGCGGTCTCCCTCGGACTCGGCATCCTGTCGATCGCCTCGCCCACGTTCTTCTCCGCCTTCCCGGACTGGGCCTCGATGATCCTGAGCTCGGGGGTGGTCACGGCCACGATCTCCGCGCTGCTGCTCAACGTCTTCTTCGAGGTCCTGGGTTCCGGTCGGAGGAAGTCCCCCGAACCCGCACCCGAACCCGCACCCGACGAGGCGGAACCCTCCGGGGTCGGGGGCTGACCCCTCACCTCCCCCGCGGGCACACGGGGCGTCGACGTTCGTCGGCGCCCCGTCCCCGTTCTCGGCCCAGGTCAACCGACCGGGATCTCCAGGTCCACTCGGGAGGAGCATTCGGCCAGGCAGCCGCCGACCGCGAGTCGGCCTCCGAGCGGGGTGCCGGCGGGGAACGCGAGCATGGTCTGCGTGGTCCGGCCCCCCTCCAGGTGGTGATCGCCGATCGCCTCGGAGGCACGTCTGCGCTCTCCGTCGGTGGTGGTGTATGAGGCTCCGGGAAGGTCGAGATCGGCGTCGTCGGTGGTGGTGAACTCCGCGGTGACGACGAGGTCGTCGCGGGTGATCGACCGGTAGGCGGTGATCAGCCGGGCCTCGACCCCCGCGGAGCCGGCGGTGGTGTCCTGGGCCGAGACCAGCCGTTCCCCCGGGTCGATGTCGTCGATCCGGAATCCCGTGACCAGCCCCTCCTCGGTGGTGAAGTCGGTGAAGCGGGCACAGGTGCCCGGCGCGGGCTCGGCCGGGCATACCTCGAAACCGTCGGCGTCGGGCTCCACCGAGGCGGCGTCCGGTATCTCCCCCGCCTCGTCGAGGGCGGCGGCGACCTGCGCGAAGTGGCGCAGATAGAGGTGGGCGGCGGAGTCCTCGACCGCCAACGCGGTCCCGCGTCGCATCGCCTCGGGGTCGTCGAAGCGGGCCAGGGCCATCATGTACTCGGTGGCGTCCTCGGGTTCGGCGGCGTTTCCGATGGGACGTTCGTCCTTCCCGGGCTCGGGAGATCCGGTCTCGTCGGCCGGCGGGGGGCTCAGCGTGGGTCCGGGCGCGTCTTCGAGCGGGTTCCCCGATCCGGGGTGTTCCTCGACGGGCCCGCAGGCCGTGGCGAGGAGGAGCAGGACGAGGGCCGCCGCCGCGCCACGTTCCGACATGTACTCGTACCCCCCGGGAACGACACCAGGAATGCCGATTCTCGGGGACGGGACCCATCTACTGTCCGGTTTCACACGCTTTTAGATGATTTCTGATCATCCCCTGGCCGGAACGTGACGTGGGCCGCCCCCGACGGGGACGGCCCATCTCACACGTTTTCTCAGGCGTCCCGGGGCCGCAGGACGACCGGGAACTCCTTGAGGCTGTTGCTGGCCAGCGCCGCGACGACCTCCAGCTCCTCGTCCGGAACGGCCAGGCGCAGGTCCGGGAAACGCTCGAAGAGCATCGGCAGGATGATCCCCGCCTCCAGCCGGGACAGCGGGGCGCCCGGGCAGATGTGCGGACCGTAGCCGAAGGTGATGTGGCGGCCTCGGGTCCGCTTCGGGTCGAAGACGTGCACGTCCTCGCCGAACTCGGCGCGGTCGCGGGTCGCCGCCCCGTAGTGCGTCATCAGGGCCTCGCCCTTCTTGATCGTCCGTCCGGCCACCTCGATGTCCTCGGTGGCGAAGCGGAACATCATGACGTTGTTGGGCGGGTCGTAGCGCAGGGTCTCCTCGACCACGTCCTCCCAGCTCACCTCGCCCCTCTTCAGCAGCTCGTGCTGTTCGGGGTGCTTGAGGAGCGCCCGGACCGCGTTGGTGAGCAGGTTGACCGTGGTCTCGTGTCCGGCCGCGACCACCGTGAGCAGGGTGACGACGATCTCCATGTCGTCGAGGCCGTCCTCGCCCTCCGATCCCGTCCTGATCAGGTCGGCGGTGAAGTCGTCGCACTCGTCCAGGGTGGCGCGCTTACGGGCCACCACCTCCGTGAAGAACTGGAACAGGGCCCCGTAGATCTCGATGTGCTCGCCGGGCTCGGTCGTGCCGGAGAAGAGCTTGGCGTACATCTCGCCGAGGTCGACGCCCTCCTTCTCCTCGATCCCGTACAGCTCGGCGATGACGCCGATCGGCACCTTGAAGGTGAACAGGGACTTCAGGTCCTGGGGCTCGTGGGCCCGCTCCTCCAGGGCGTCCAGGTACAGGGCGGTCAGGCGCTCGATGCGCGGACGCAGCCGCTCCACCCGCCGGGCCGAGAAGGGCGCCGCGGTGAGGGTGCGCAGACGACGGTGGGCGTCGCCGTCCAAGGCGAGCATGTTGACCCCGTCGGTGGGGATGGTGGCCATCAGGGGCCACTCCTTGGTGACCACGCCGTTCTGGTAGTCCGCCCAGTGGTCGACGCTCTTGACCAGGCGCGGGTCGTTGAGGGTCTGCTTGCTGACCTCGTGGTGGGTGGTGGCCCACGCCATGACCCCGCCGGGGAGTTCGACCCGGGTCAGCGGACCCTCCTGGTGAAGGCGTTCGCGATCGGCCTGGACGTCGTCGGGGATCGCGTGGACGAGGGGGATTCCGTCGGCGTTGTGCTGCACGGGACAGGGCATCAAAGAGCTCCTTCGGGGCTCGCGGGGGTGAAGGTGACGGGAAGACTCTGGACCCCGCGGAGCCAGGGCGAGGGGCGCCAACGGAGCTCGGAGGGGGCGACGGCGAGCTCGACGTCCGGCAACCGGTCCAGGAGGACCTCGACCGCGGTCGCCGCGATGGTCTCGGAGATCGTCCTGGCCGCGTACGGGCAACCGTGCTCGCCGTGGGAGAAGGACAGGTGGGCGTGGTTGGCCCGCTCGTCCCGCCCTCGGGCCGAGCGCACCACGGGATCCTGGTTGGCGGCCGCGTAGCCGAGCAGGACCATGTCCCCCTCACGGATCCGCCGACCTCCCAGGTCGACGTCGTGGGCGGCGTAGCGTCCGGCCTGCATCTGGGAGGGCGAGTCCTCCCACAGGACCTCGTTGAGCGCCTCCCCCACACTGCTGCGGGCTCCCGAGAAGGAAGCGGAGAAACGGTCGTCGGTGAGCATCAGGCGCAGCGCGTTGCCGATCCACGCGCTGGTGGTCTGGTGGCCTCCGCCCAGGATGGCCAGCAGCTCGGGGACGATCTCCTCGTCGGTGTAGCCGCGCGGGTCGGCCGCCAGACGGGAGACCACGTCGGGCCCCGGCCGGGCCCTGCGCTCGGCGACCAGGCCTCCGACCGTGGTCGCCATCTCCATGTAGTACTCCATGACCCGGGGGCCGGCGTCGAAGACGGTCGTCATCACGGAGGTGAGCCGGTCGCCCCGTTCGCCGTCCAGACCGAACATCCAGCACAGGACCAGGGCCGGCAGCCGGTCGGCGTACGTGGTGATGAGCTCGGTCTCCGCCGATCCTCGAAAGGCGTCGATGAGCCGGTCGGCCAGCCGTTCGGTGACCACGCCCAGCTCGTGCGGGTCGACCCCGCCCAACGCGGCGTTGACCGCCCGGGCCCGGGCCGCGTGCTCCTCCCCCTCGGCCGAGAGCATGTTCGGCAGGGGCATGACGACCGGCATCATCGACCAGTCCGGCGGCACCCGGTCCCAGGCGTTCCATCGGCTCGGGTTCCGGGCGAAGACCGAGGGGGTGGTGAGCACATGGTGGAGCTCTCGATATCCGATGACCAGCCAGGCCGGCAGGTCTCCCTCCATGAGGACCGGGACCACGGGTCCGTGACGCTCTCTCAACCGCCGGAAGGAGACGGCGGTGTCCTCCCGGAACTCCGGGGTGTACAGCTTGACCGGTTCGTCGGTGGGCACAGGGGGTTCTTCTCCACGTCTAGGTCGATCGAAGCCCGTCGGGCTCCGGAAACGGGATCAGGGGTGTGGTCCGGAGGGACTCGTCTCCTCGGGGGGCGCGGGGCCGGAGGTCACCCGGCCCCCTTCTCGACCAGGGAGCGGACGTGGTGGACGAGGGAGATGAGGACCTGTTTGGCGGAGTCCCGGTCCCGGGCGTCGCAGCGCAGCAGGGGGACGGTCGGGTCCAGGTCCAGGGCGGCGCGGACCTCCTCCAGGGAGTGGGCGGTCGCCCCGAAGTCGTTGTGCGCCACCACGAAGGGGGTGCCCTGCGCCTCCAACCGGTCGATGGCGTACCAGGAGTCCTCCAGGCGGCGGGTGTCGATCAGCACGACCGCCCCCAGGGCACCGACGAACATGCGCTCCCACAGGAACCAGAAACGTTTCTGGCCGGGGGCTCCGAAGAGATAGAGGACCGAGGTGGCGTCCAGGGTGATGCGACCGAAGTCGAAGGCGACGGTGGTGGTGTGCTTGGACTCCACACCCTGAAGGTCGTCGACCCCGGCCCCGGCCCTGGTCATCGTCTCCTCGGTGTCGAGCGGACGGATCTCGCTGACCGAGCGCACCATGGTCGTCTTGCCGACGCCGAACCCTCCGACGACGACGAGTTTCAGGGCCTGGGAGGCGGTGTTCGGAAGCGGGGACGACGGCGGGCCGACCCCGTCCACGTCCGCGGGTTCAGAGCTTGTGGAGCGCAACGAGCACCTTCTCCAACACGTCCGGCGAGGCGAGGGGGTGCGCCCACGTGGGCGCGGAGGCCGGATGACGGGCGGTCACCCGGCCGGTGTCGATGAGGTCGGTGAGCAGGATGCGCACGACCGCCACCGGCAGACGCAGGTGGGCGGCGACCTCGACCACCGCCACAGGGCTCGCGCACAGCTCGAGGATGGCGGCGTGCTCGGACTGCATTCCGGGCGAGGGGGCGCTCTCGGCGACGATGAGGGTCACCGAGTCCAACGCCTCGTCGGCGCCGCCGCTGCGCCCGGAGGTGATGACGTAGAGCCGGTCCGGCCCCTCGTCCCGGTGCGACCGGCTCATGCCGTCTCGGTCCCGGCACGGACCGGGGTGGTCAGGTGCTCGCCCATCTGCTCGACCAGCTCGTTCATGTTGTGACCGACCAGCCCGGGCTCGGCCTCCCCGTCGGTGATGACGGCCAGATGGGTGCCGTGTCCGGCCTCGACGATGAACAGCAGACCGCCGTAGAACTCGGCCATCGCCTGACGGACCCCGCCCCCGCCGTCGCCGAACTCGATCGAGGCGCTGTGCGCGAGGCTCTGCACCCCCGAAGCGATCGCGGAGAGGTGGTCGGCCCGGTCGACGTCCAGACTCGCGGTGTGACAGAGCTTGAGACCGTCTCGGGAGAGCACGAGCGCGTGACGGGCACCGGGGGTGCGCTCGGTGAGGCCTTCGAGGAGCCAGGTCAGCTTCTTGAGATCCATCATGTCTCCTTCAAGGGGTCGGTCGGTCCCTGGCCCCGCACCGCCTCACGGAACGCGCCGAACCCCTTGGAGGGGGTCCGGGGCGCACTCTCCGCGAGGGTGGGACGGGCGCGCTCGGCCGCGGCGAGGGTCCGTCCCCGACGGCGCCGGGGCAGTCCGTTGGGGAGGAGGGTCGTGGACCCGGCGTCTGCGGAGGGGGTGTCGGTGTCCTCGTCCGAGGACGTGTCGTCCGGCCGGGGCGTGGCCGACGGTGAGGAGGAGACGACCGGTGTGGGGCCGGTCGAGGCGGGGAGCGGTTTGATGATGCGCTGGGGCAGGAGCATCACGACGGCCGTTCCACCGCGTGAGGAGGAACGGAAGGAGATCGAGAGGCCGTAGCGTCGGGCGAGCTGTCCCACGACCGACAGGCCCAGACGGGTTCCGGAGATGGCCGCGATGTCCAGCCCGTTCTCGACCGCGCGTCGAGCGCGCCCGAGGGCCTCCTCGCCCATGACCAGTCCGCCGTCCTCGACCATGATCGCCACGCCCGCCTGGACCTCCTCCACGTGCACGTGGACCTCGGCGGTGGGCGGGGAGAACTTGGCGGCGTTGTCGAGGATCTCGGCCAGGGCGTGGATGACGCCTTCGGCCGCGAACCCGGCCACCGCCAGCCGGGAGACGCTGTGGGTCCGGACCCGCTGATAGGCGCCGATCCGGCCCATGGCGCCGCGCAGGATGCTCTCCATCGGGATCGCGCGGCTCCAGCGCCTGCCGGAGCGGGCCCCGGTGAGCACGGCGATGCTGTCGGCCACACGTCCGGTCTGCGCGGTGACGTGGTCCAGGTGCATCAGGTCGCCCAGGACGTCGGGGCCGCTCTCCGCTCCGCCGTGGCGTTCCTGCATCTGACGGAGGTCGGCGAGCATGGTGGTCGTCAGGGCCTGGACCCGGCCGGCCGCGGTGGCGCAGGCGGCCATCGCTGCGGAGCGCCGACGTTCGGCCAGGGCGATCTCGGCGGCGGCGGTCCGCAGCGCGCCGGCGACGCCGGGGTCCTCGGGCAGTGTGATCCTGTGCAGGGCGGTCTCCGCGGAATCTCCCTCGCGCAGCCGTCCGACCAGGCGGGGCAGGTGTTCCTCGGAGAGGGCGACCGTGTCGGAGCGCACCCTGTCGACCTGGGAGCGCAGTTCGGCGATCCGCCGATCGCGGGCCGCGAGCAGAAGTGCCGCCACGAGGGCGAGCAGAAGTGCCAGGCCGCCCGCGATGAGCACGGCGAGCGACCCTTCGGAGCGTGTCTCCCACAGCGCCCAGCCCCAGAGCGGCGCGATGAGCGCGGGCATCAGGAGCCATCGTGGTGCCGTGGACTTCGGAGACGATGCTCCACCGGGGGGTGGTGGTCCAGCAGTCATGGGGCTCCATGTCCGGCCGCGTCGTCATTCTTCGCGCACGCCGAAGGTCAGGCCTGGAGAAAACCGCGATCCACGTGCGAAGATGCGCCGAGAGCGGGGACAAAGAATACTCCGACCCGCATTTTCAGCACACAGCGAGACAACATACCACCAAACCCTCCGGCCTCTCATATCGCGCCAATGAACAATGCATTCCCCCGGGAAGGCCTCTGTACGCCCGTCACCGCAGGGCTTCCGGCTCTCGACGGGCCTTTGGGAACCACACTCGCAATACCTCGGAAAACACCGTTCCGATTCGCCGCGCGCATATCGTGAACTGCGTCGACGGGACGGATCCGGGTGAACGGGGAAACGGCGTACGACACTTCGTGCCATGCCGAGGGCGGTGAGGCGACTTTCGATGGTCGACCCCTAAGGTGGTTCAGGTCACCGGTGCCGTGGAGCCCGCTCTCTCCGGCTCCCACGGCACACGCGGGGCACCCGCCCACTTCGGGGTGGTTCGACCTCAGGTGAGCGGGGAATCTTGACGTGGACCGACGCGTTACACCCCGCGAGACCGCACGAGCGCCTGGAGGCACCCACACGATGGCCGAGCGAGCACTTCGCGGCACCCGGCTCGGGGCGACGAGCTACGAGAACGACCGCAACACCGACCTGGCTCCCCGCCAGGAGGTCACATACGACTGCACCCGGGGTCACCGCTTCTCGGTCACCTTCGCGACCGAGGCCGAGATCCCCGCCGAATGGGAATGCCGTTTCTGCGGCGACCGCGCGCTGCGGCGCGACGGCGGTGGTGAGGAACCCAAGAACACCAAGCCGGTACGGACCCACTGGGACATGCTGCTCGAACGCCGGAGCATGGAGGACCTGGAAGAGGTCCTCGCCGAACGGCTGGAACTGCTCCGAGCCCGACGCCGCGAGGAGGCGGCGAAGGTCGAGGAGATCGCCAAGCAGCGGCAGAGCGCCTGAGACGACGGAACGGGGGCGATGGACGTGGAGTCCACCGCCCCCGCCGTCGTGTCCGGGGTCCCTCCGGTCAGCCCTCGGCCGTCTGGAAGGGGTCCTGCGTGTGCCCCACCAGCTCCTCGACCGACCCGATCACCCGGGTGGGCCGGTAGGGGAAGTGGTCGGCGGTGTCCCGGTCCGAGATGCCCGAGAGCACGAGGACGGTCTGCAACCCGGCCTCCAGTCCGCTGAGCACGTCGGTGTCCATCCGGTCGCCGACCATCAGGGTGTTCTCCGAGTGCGCGCCGATCCGACGCAGCGCCGAGCGCATCATCAACGGGTTGGGCTTGCCCACGAAGTAGGGACGTCGACCGGTCGCCTTCTCGATCAGCGCCGCCACGGCACCGGTCGCGGGCAGCGGCCCCTCGGCGCTGGGGCCGGTCTCGTCGGGGTTGGTCGCGATGAAGCGGGCCCCGCCGCGCACGAGCCGGATGGCCCGGGTGATGGCCTCGAAGCTGTAGGTACGGGTCTCCCCCAGCACCACGTAGTCCGGGTCGCGCTCGGTCATCACGTAGCCGACGTTGTGCAGCGCGGTGGTCAGGCCCGACTCTCCCACCACGTAGGCGGAACCGCCGGGACGCTGGGTCTGGAGGAACTGGGCGGTGGCCAGCGCGGAGGTCCAGATGGACTCCTCCGGGATGTCCAGCCCCGTGTTGAGCAGTCGAGCACGCAGGTCACGCGGGGTGTAGATGGAGTTGTTCGTCAACACCATGAACGGGGTCCCCTGCTCGCGCAGCTCCGCGATGAGCGTGTCCGCGCCGGGGATCAGGTGCTCCTCGCGTACGAGCACGCCGTCCATGTCGAAAAGGTAGTTCCACTCGTTGCTCACGACACCATTGTGCCGGGCGGGGTGAGGGCGACGCCATTCCTACCCCCCGGTAGTCGCAGGTCGGGCGTTAGACACTGCTCACACCCGGTCCATCCACCCGTTCCGGGTCAGACCGGCGGCCACGGTACCGAGGGCCAATCCGGCGAGGGGTAGGGGTGGACACGATGGTGGAGCAGCAGTTCCACCCTGGCCCGCACGGCGTAGGCCTCGGGGCCGGTCAGATGGCGCGCCAGCTCGACGGACAGGGGGTCCTCCGCGTCCTCCAGCCGCTCCCGCAGCCGGGTGAGCGCCTCCAGCGCCTCCTCGGTCAGAGGCTCGCCCCGCCACTGCCACAGGACCGTGCGCAACTTGTACTCCTCGGCGAAGGACACACCGTGGTCGCACCCGTACAGATGACCACCGGGGGTGGGCAACAAGTGCCCGATCTTGCGATCGGAGTTGTTGATCACCGTGTCCAGCACCGCCATACGGCGCAGCCCCGCGTGCCCGGTCTCCCGGGACAGGGCGATCAGGTCGACGGTGGTGTCGCCGTGCACCCAGAGCTGGACCATGCCCTCGCCGTAGGGGCCGTCCCGGTGGACGGTGGGCGGGACCACCGACCACCCCAGCGCCTCGGAGACGGCGTAGGCCGACACCTCACGGCCGGCCAGCGTGCCGTCGGGAAAGTCCCACAGCGGCCGTTCCCCCGCCACCGGTTTGTAGACGCAGGCGGCCGAACGGACGCCGTCGGAGATCGTGCAGTAGAGCGTGGCGTTGGACGCGGAGGTCAACCGCCCCTCCACCGTGAGCTCGCCCTCGCGCAACAGGGACACGGCCTCGGCGGGGTCGATCCCGTCGAAGTCGGCCGGGGAGGGGCCCGATCCCGGCGCCTCGGCGGGCCGGGATCCGGTGGTGTCGTCGGTGTCCAAGGTCAGACGAGGCGGTCCGGACGGTAACCGTTCTGGCGGACGCAGATGTGCCCCTCCGGGTCCAACGGACGCCCGCACAGCGGGCAGTCGGGACGCCCGGCCGAGACGACCTTCAGCGCGCGGACGGCGAAGGCGCGCGCCTCGCCGGGGGTGAGGTAGACCCGCAGGACGTCACGGTGGGGCGGGGCCTCCTCCGCGAAGACCTCCAACTCGTCCTCGTCGTCCTCGACCAGCTCCTCGCCGGCGGTCTCGTCGATCTCCTGGGCCTCGATGATGACGCGCGCGGCCTCGGCGTCCCAGGCCAGGGCGAGCGTTCCGACCCGGAAGTCCTGCTCGATCGGCTGTTCCAGAGGGCCGTCGTCCTCGGGCGCGGTCTCATCGCCGGGCGGGGTGCCGAACCGGCGGTTCACCTCTTCCAGAAGCTCCTCGATACGGGTGGCCAAGGCCTCCACCTGGGCCTTCTCCAGCACGACGCTGGTGATGCGACCCTCCCCCACTGCCTGGAGGAAGAAGGTGCGGTCCCCGGGCCGGCCGACGGTCCCCGCGATGAACCGTTCCGGCGGATTGAACTGAAAGACGGGCATGACTGAACCTTACGGGATGACGGTGGCGGGGTGCGATTCTCCGGTGACCGATCAGGCCGGCTCCTCGGCCCCTCCGGCCCCGCCTCCGACCGGGGCGTCGCCCCCGGCCTCCCTCGCCGTGGGCAGGACGCCGGCCAGCGGCCGCCCGGTCTCGTTGAGCCCGTTGAGGAAGGGTCGGGTCCGGGTGTAGGTGATGGAGGTGACCGAGCAGGGGTCCACCCGGATGCGCTGGAAGAGGTCCAGGTGGACGCCGAGGGCGTCGGCGACGATCGCCTTGATCACGTCCCCGTGTCCGCACACCACGTAGACGGGAGGGGAGCCCGCGGTCCCCTCGGCCTCGGCGAGGAGGCGCCCGTTCCAGTCCCGGACCGCCTCCGTGGCCCGGGCCGAGACCGCGGCGAGGGACTCGCCGCCCGGGAAGCGCACGGCGCTGGGGTGATCCTGGACCACCCGCCACAGGGGCTCCTCCGCCAGCTCCGTGAGGGAACGGCCGGTCCAGGAACCGTAGTCGCACTCCACGAAGCGTTCGTCCGTGGTGATGGGAACGCCGATCCGCTCCGATAGGGCCTCGGCGGTCTCCTGGCAGCGTTCGAGGGGGCTGGAGACCAGGGCCGCGGGAGTCAGGCCGGCCAGCCGGCCGGCCAGGTCGACGGCCTGGGCCCGGCCGGTGTCGTTGAGGTGCAGTCCCGGGGCCCGGCCCGCCAGCCGGGGGCCGGTGGCGTCGGTCATGCCGTGCCTCACGAGCAGGAGGGTGACCGCCTCGGGGACGGTCGGGGTGTCCTTGGTCTCAGCCGCTGTCGCCATGCCCCCACTCTAGGCCGCGTGCGGGCAGCGGTCCCGGCACGGACCGCCCCGGGCCTCTCCACGCCGTCTCCCCCACCCGACTTCGGCGGACACGGTACTCTCCGCCGCATGGAACAGCGACAGGTGGGCAGATCAGGTCTCTGGGTGTCTCGTACCGCTCTCGGCACGATGACCTGGGGAAAGGACACCTCCGAAGAGGAGGCCGGGCAGCAGCTCACCGCGTTCGCGGACGCGGGAGGCACTCTCGTGGACACAGCGGACATCTACACGGGCGGACAGAGCGAACGGATCCTGGGCCGGCTGCTGCGCGGGGCCGTACGGCGCGAGGACATGGTGGTGGCCACCAAGAGCGGTCACACCCCCGAGGGCTACCGCCCGGTGGACGCCTCCCGGCGCCACCTGATGGCGTCCCTGGAGGCCTCGCTGCGCCGTTTGCAGACCGACTACGTGGACCTGTGGCAGTTGCACGTGTTCGACCCCCGCACCCCTCCGGAGGAGACCCTGGAGGTCATGGAGGCGGCGGTGACCTCCGGCAAGGCCCGCTACGTGGGCACCGGGAGCCTGGAGGCCTGGCAGTTCGCGACCCTGTCGACCTGGCAGAGGGCACGGCCCGGCCGGGTGCCGCTGGTGAGCGCCGGGACCGAGTACTCCCTGCTCAACCGGTCGGCGGAGCGCGCCCTGCGCCCCGCCGCGGCGGCCGGAGACGCCCACGTCATCGCGTGGTCTCCGCTGGGCCGGGGCGTGCTCAGCGCCAAGTACCGCAACGGGGTGCCCGCGGACTCGCGCGCCGCCTTTCCGCACATGGCCCCCTATGTGGAGCCCTACCTGGACGACCGCAGCCGACGGGTGGTGGAGTCGGTGTGCACCGCCGCCGACGGTCTCGGGGTGTCCCCGACCGCGGTGGCGTTGAGCTGGGCCCGGGACCAGGAGGGCGTGGCCGCCGCCGTGGTGGGGCCGCGTACCCTCCCCCAACTGGAGGAGATCCTCTCGGTGGAGAGCGTGGAGCTGCCACCCGAGATCAGGGACGCCTTGGACGACGCGACGGCCGGCCCGGGGCGCTGACCCGCGCCCGGGACCGGCCCGGTCGGTCCGCTCAGGCGGGCGGGATCGGGAAGTTCTGGTCGAAGACCTGGTCCGGGTCGTGAACGGCCTTGAGGGCGCGCAGCCGACTCAGGGTGGGTTCGGGGAAGGCCTGGGCCAGCACCTCGGGCCCGGTGCGGGTGTCGAAGCTCAGGTACATCCCCTGGAGCCGCGGTTCCAGGGCCGACCAGTGACGGTCCAGGCGCCCGGCGCGGGCCCCCAGCGCCGCCACCGAGAAACGGGCCGAACGGTGGGCGTAGGCGGTGGCCTCGGGAGCCATGTCGTCGACGGCACCGCCGACCTGCCGGAACTGGGTGAAGTAGGAGTCGCCCGAGGTGATCATGGCGGCGACGATCTCGGCGATCTCCGGGGTGGTCTCCCCGATCAGCCCCGAGCGCGAGACCGGGGTCCCGTGCCCTTCGTGGGGACCCTGGTGCGGGACCAGGAGGGCCGCGTAGGGCGCCACCTGGGCGCGCTGGTCCAGGACCGGCCCCGCCTTGAGGAAGGGTTCGAGCGCGGCGACGGCCGCGTCGGTGTCCTCACCCGCGTAGACCACCATCGCCTGGGCGACGGGCCCCTGACCGCCGCGGCCCGCGCCCAGGGTGAGGAAGGCCGTGACCTCGCGCGGGGCGGCGTCGGCGATCTCCCCCCAGGCGCGGAGGAAGGAGGCCGTGGCCGAGGCGTCGTAGACGAACCTGCCGAGGACGACGTTCCCCACCGGCGCGGCCTCGATCTCCACGGCGGTGACCACGCCGAGGTTGGCCCCGGCGCCGCGCGTCCCCCAGAACAGCTCCGGGTCGTGGTCCTGGTCCACGCGCAGGAGACGACCGTCGGCGGTGACGAGTTCGACGGCGGTGAGGCGGTCGATGGTGAGCCCGTGGGCGCGGGACATGTAGCCGATGCCGCCGGTGGTGGCGATACCGCCCACGCCCACGCCCCCGTGGTCGCCTGAGCTGATCGCCCACCCTCGGTCGCCGAGGGTCCTGGCCACGTCGCCCCAGCGGGCCCCGGTTCCCAGACGGACCCGTCCGGTGTCCGGGTCCAGGAGCCGGATCCCGTTCATCCGGCCGAGGTCGATCACGATGCCGCCGTCGTTGGTGGAGGCCCCACTGATGCCATGACCTCCGGAGCGCACGTTGAGGGGGACCCGCTGTTCCCGCGCGTAGGCGAGCGCCTCCGCCACCTGCTCGGGGTCGGTGGGACGCAGGACCAGTCCGGGCCGACCCCGTTGCATGTAGCCGTGGCGCACCCCGGTGTAGCCGCCGTCGCCGGGCTCCACGGCGAGATCGCGCAGGGCGGCGGGGACCCCGTCGTAGTCGATGCCCGGGCGGCGGGCGGCCAGGGCGGCGACGGGCCGGGCGGGGCCGGTGGGGGTCCCCTTCACGGCGCGTTCGCCTTCGACGGCCTCCCTGAGCGCGGGCGCCACCTCCCGACCGAAGAGGTCGATGGCGCGGGGGTCGTCGCCGCCGAGGACGAAGGTGGCCACCCCTTGTTCCAGGACCAGTGGCAGGAGTTGTTCGACCCACTGTTCGGGAGGCCCCTGGAGGAAACCCCGGGATACGGACGAGAAGGAGGTTCCCGTCAGGTTGAGCAGGCGTCTGACCTGGCGCGGATCACGCCCGGCGGCCTCGGCCGACTCGTCGATGATCCTGTTGCCCTCGGGCAGGTCGGCCAGGTCCAGGTAGCCGAGGCTGGGCAGCCAGCCGTCGGCCTTGGCCCCCACGAGCCCGAGCATCCGGGGTTTGTAGGCGCCCAGCCAGATACCGATGTCGTGGTGGGGCCGGGGGCCGCGCGGGGTGCCGGGGACGGGGTAGTGCGGCCCCGAGGAGCGGACCTCGCCACCGGAGTCGACGTCCCAGACGGCGCGGATGAGGTCGATGGCCTCCGAGAGCGCGTCGACCGATTCCCCCGCGGTGCGTCGGGCCCCGCCCATGCCCTGAACGGCCTCCCGGAAGCCTCCGGCGCCGAGACCGAGTTCGACCCGGCCTCGGGAGAGCAGGTCGAGACCGGCGGCGGCACGGGCCAGGACCGTGGGGTGACGCAGGGGGAGGTTGAGGACGTTACCGGCGACGCGAAGACGTTCGGTGCGCGAGGCCACCCAGCCGAGCAGGGTCCAGGTGTCGAGGAGCTCCGGGTTATAGGGGTGGTCCTGGAAGGTGGCCAGGTCCAGACCCGCCGCCTCGGTGCGCTCGGCGAGCCCGACGACGTGTTCGGGGTCTCGGGAGGTCGGTGTCAGGAAGGTGCCGAACTCCAGGTGGTGTCCGTAGTCGGTCATGGGCGCTCCTCGGCACGGTCCGGCGAAATCGTTGAAATCACAAACGATATTTCCTACAACCTATCTGACGCGCGAATCGCCCTTGATACGGTGAGCAGATGAACCCCACCACCCCGGACAGGGCCCCTGAACACAACCTGGGGTGGTCCCTGGCCGTTCTGCTCCGCCGCTGGCACGAGCACGTCGAACAGGCCCTCACCGACCTTCCGCACGGCAGCCGCGGCTACCACGTGCTCTCCATCGCGGCCGAGGGCGAGGCGCCCACCCAGGCCTGCCTGGCCGACCGTCTGCTCATCGACCGCAGCGTCATGACCTACCTGCTCGACGACCTCGAGGCCGCCGATCTGGTCCGACGCCGGGTCGACCCCAAGGACCGACGGGCACGCCGCGTCCGCCCCACCGACCACGGCCGGGCGGTCCTGGCCCGGGCCGAGAAGGTCGTCGAACACGTGGAGGAACGGCTCCTCGGTGGGCTGGCCCCGGAACACCGCGC
The DNA here is from genome assembly GCF_035818715.1 of Nocardiopsis sp. LDBS1602. NCBI lineage: Bacteria > Bacillati > Actinomycetota > Actinomycetes > Streptosporangiales > Nocardiopsidaceae > Nocardiopsis > Nocardiopsis sp. LDBS1602. The sequence goes on from NZ_JAYLVW010000013.1 coordinate 76,485, forward strand.
CCTGTTCCGGGCCTCGGCGAGCACGGCCGCCGTCTCCGTGCGGCGGCACTCCCCCGACACCGACCCCTGCGAGGCGGTCCTCCAGGTGACCGGTCTGAGCGAGAAGGAGCCCGCCCCCTCCGATCGGGCCGGCTGAACGGATCCGACCCGCCCTCCGATCGCCCCCGAGCCGGACCGTCGCCGCGAGTCGGTAGGCTCCTTGACGTCCACGAACGACACGACGAGGGGAACCGGTGTCCGAGGCCGTCGAGAAGGTCAGTGCCGTCCTTGACCGCATGGGCGCCCCGCGCGCTCTGGCGGCGCGACTGGTGTCCGTACTGGGTCCACAGCCCGCCGCAGAGCTGGACGCCGACCCCTGGCTCCTGCTCCGCCTGCCGGGGGTGACCCTGGAACAGGCCGACTTCTGCGCCCGCCACCACCTGGGCGACCAGACCAGACCGGACGATCCCCGTCGTCTGGCCGCGCTGGTCCGGTACACCCTGCGCACCGCGGCGGGGCGCGGCCACACCGCGGTCGAGGAGAAGCGGCTCGCCACGGTGATCGGGCGGCTGGGCGTCCCCTCCCCCATGGCCGCCCTGGAGGCGGCCCTGTCGAGCGAGCAGGCGGTGCTGTTCGAGAGCACCGACGAACCGGACGACGACTTCGACTTCGAGGAGGGCGGGATCCCCGAGCCGCCCGACCCCGAACGTTTCTACGCGCTCGCCGAGATCGGTGAGCGCGAACAGCGTCTGGGCGTCCGCCTGGCCCGGCTCATCGGCGCCAACGATCCGGTCATGGACTCGTTGACCGCGACCGAGACCGTCGACGCCGCCCGGGAGCGGGGCGGCTTCCCCCTGTCCGAACAGACCCGTGAGGCCCTGGTGACGGTGGCTCTGCGCCCGGTCACCGTGCTACGACACGGCCCCGGTGACCGCGCCGAGATCGCCCGCGCCCTGCTCGGGATCGCCGCCATCGCGAAGGAGAGCGGTGTGGGCCTGGCGGTGGTCGCCCCCACGGCGCAGACCGCCGCCGCGGCCGAGGCCGACCTGGCCTCCGTGGTCGACGCGAAGGGCGAGCCGGACGAGGAGGGGGCGGAGGGCGCGCCCGACGTGGAGTCGCTGCCCGCCCTCCTGGCCCGGGCCCCGATCGAGGCGGGCATCGTGGTGCTGTACGAGTCGATGGCGGTGGGCACCTCCCGCATGGCCGAGCTGGTCTCGGCCTGCTCCGAGGGCGCGCACCTGGTGCTGTTGGCCGACCCCGACCAGGCCCCTTCGGCCACCCCGGGGCGGGTGGCGATGGACGTCGCCGTCTCCCGTACCGCCCACGTGGCGCTCCTGGCCGACGACGCCGAACCGGGGCCCCTGGCGGTCCTGGCCGGGGCCGTGGCCGCAGGCGACCTGCCCGAGGTCGAGGCCCCCGGGCGCGAGGTGGTCCGGGTGCCGGCCTCCTCCGCGGAGGAGGCGGCCCACCGGGTGACCCAGCTGGTCACCGACTCCATCCCCCGGGCCCTGGGTGTGGCCTCCGAGGGGATTCAGGTGGTGACCGCCCGGGAGGACGGCCCGGCGGGCGCACGCGCGCTCAACGCCGCCTGCAAGGAACTGCTGAACCCGGGGCCGGGCGCGCACGGCGGGTTCGACGTGGGAGACCGGATCCTGGTGACCGCCGAGGGGCCGGGATACGGCCCCGGGGACACCGGATACCTGCGCGAGGTGTCGGAGGGCGCCGTGGTGGAGCTGGCCGGCGGTTCCCGGGTGAAGGTGACGGACCCGTCCGTGTTGCGGCACGGGTGGGCGATCACCGTGGCGGCCGCCCATGGTGGCCTGTGGCCCGCCGTGGTCGCGGTCTTCCCGCCCGAGGTTCCGATCTCGCGTCCTCAGGTGTACACCTGCCTGACCCGCGCCACCCGGCACGTGTCGGTGGTGGACGCCACCGACGGGGCGTTGGCGACCGGGGTGCGCGAGACGCTCGCGCCCGAGCGCACCACTCGCCTGGTCCAGATCCTCCGCGAAGGCTGACCCGCCCGACGAACGGACCCCGAGGGTCCATACGTCGGACGGGGGTCAGACCTGGTCGAGGAAGCCGCCGTCCACGACCAGGTTCTGGCCGGTGACGAAGGACGCGGCGGGCGAGGCCAGGAAGACCACCGAGCGCGCGACCTCCTCGGGTCGGCCCAGCCGACCGTAGGGGATGCGTTCGCGCACGCTCTCGTAGAAGTCCGGGTCGCTCTCCTTGCGGCGCTCCCAACCTCCACCGGGGAACTCGATGGGCCCCGGGGAGACGGTGTTGACGCGCAGGCCCTCCGGCGCCCACTCCCGGGCCAGCGAGGCGGCGTGGTGGTTGAGCGCCGCCTTGACCGCGCCGTAGGAACGGGCCCCAGCGGGTCGGGTCACGTGCAACGCGGAGGTGGTGGAGACCAGCACCACCGAGCCGCCGGTACCGGACCGGCGCAGGTGCGGTTCGGCCGCCTGGGCCAGTCGGACGAACGGCATGAGGTCGGCGGCGAACCCGCGCTCCCACTGGTCGGGGGTGGGCGCGCTGCCACCGGAGACGTTGGAGACCAGCACGTCCAGTCCGCCGAGCGCGACGACCGCGTCCTCGACGAAGGCCGGAAGGGCGTCGTGGTCGGTGACGTCCAGGTCACGGGTGAAGACCGTGGACCCGGTCGCCCCGAGTTCCTCGGCCGCCCGGGCCAGAGGTCCCGGCGTACGCGCGCACAGGGCCAGGTCGGCGCCCTCCTCCGCGAACGCCTGGGCGATGGCGCGGCCGATCCCTCTGCTGGCCCCGGTCACCATGACCTTGGCGCCCGCCAGTCCCAGATCCATACGTCCCCCTCGTTTCGGTACTCGCAGGGCCCGATGGTATCCGGAAGGGGGCAGGCGACGCCGAAGGACGCCGCCCGTCCCGTGTCAGGCTCCGGTGGAGTGGAAGCCGCCGTCGACGTGGACGATCTCGCCGGTGGTGGCCGGGAACCAGTCCGAGAGGAGGGCGACGGCCGCCTTCGCCGCGGGCTCGGGGTCCTTGACGTCCCAGCCCAGCGGGGCCCGCTCGGGCCAGTGCTCGGCCAGGGTCTCGAAGCCGGGGATGCTGCGCGCGGCCATGGTGCTCAGCGGGCCCGCCGACACCAGGTTGACCCGCACGTTCCTGTCGCCGACGTAACGGGCGAGGTAGCGGGCGGTGGAGGTCAGCGCGGACTTGGCCACGCCCATCCAGTCGTAGATGGGGTAGGAGACGCTGTTGTCGAAGTCGAGGGCGACCACCGAGCCGCCCTTGTCCATGAGCGGCAGCAGCGCGGTGGTGAGCGACTTCAGCGAGAAGGTGGAGGTGTGCATCGCCTTGGCGACGTCGTCCCACTCCGTGTTGAGGAAGTTGCCGCCCAGGGCCTCCTGGGGCGTGAACCCGATGGAGTGGACGATGCCGTCCAGACCGTCGACGTGCTCGCGGACCCGGTCGGCCAGGGAGGCGAGGTGCTCGTCGTCGGTGACGTCCAGTTCGAGGACGGGGGGCTCCTCGGGCAGGCGCTTGGCGATGCGCTTGACCAGACCGAGCCGACCGTAGCCGGTCAGCACGACCGTGGCGCCCTGTTCCTGGGCCAGGCGGGCGATGTGGAAGGCGATGGAGGAGTCGGTGAGCACCCCGGTGACGAGGATGCGTTTGCCTTCGAGGATTCCCATGTCGGGTCCGTTCTGTCTGTCTCGGTTGCCGGTGCGGTCGGTGGGGCGGGCGGTCAGTGACCCATGCCCATGCCGCCGTCGACCGGGATGACGGCACCGGTGATGTAGTCCGCGCCGGGGCCGGTGAGGAAGGAGACCGTCCTGGCGATGTCGTCGGTGCCGCCGAAACGACCGAGGGGGATGTTCTTCTTGATCTCGGTCTGACGGTCCTCGTCCAGGGCCGCGGTCATGTCGGTCGCGATGAAGCCGGGGGAGACGATGTTCACGGTGATGTTGCGCGAACCGAGCTCACGGGCCAGGGAGCGACCGAAGCCGACGAGGCCGGCCTTGGAGGCGGCGTAGTTGGCCTGGCCGCCGGAGCCGAGCAGGCCCACGACCGAGGAGATCAGGACGATGCGGCCGAAGCGCTTGCGCATCATGCCGCGCACGGCGCGCTTGGCCACACGGAAGGATCCGGTGAGGTTGGTGTCGAGCACCGAGGAGAAGTCGTCCTCGCTCATCAGGGCCAGGAGCTGGTCCTTGGTGACACCGGCGTTGGCGACCAGGACCTCGACCGGTCCGTGCGTCTCCTCGACCTCCTTGAAGGCCGCGTCCACCTGGGCGGAGTCGGTGATGTCGCAGCGAACACCGAGCAGACCCTCCGGGGGCTCGCCGGAGCGGTAGGTCACCGCGACCTTGTCGCCGTTCGCCGCCAGTTCACGGGCGATGGCCAGGCCGATTCCGCGGTTGCCGCCGGTGACCAGTACCGAACGCGACATAGGGGCTCCTCTTCTCTGTGGCCTTGAACAGCCACGATGTGTGTTCCTCGGGCGGGGATCGCCTTGCAGCGTACCGAGCTACCAGCGGGTAGCCGCAACCGAGGGTGAATCCGTCAGGGGGTGTGAAAAGCCACGTGTCCCCCGTGCGGGACGGCCGAGGTCGGAACCCGCGCGAGGGCGAAGGCCTGCCGGCCGGGTCAGGCCCAACCGGCGTCGTGGGCCAGGATCGCGGCCTGGACGCGGTTGGACATCTCCAGTTTGGCGAGGATCCGGCTGACGTGCGCCTTGACCGTCGTCTCGCGCATGCCCAGGGCCCGGCCCGCCTCCGCGTTGGACTTGCCCTCGGCCACCGCGATCAGCACCTGCCGTTCCCGCTCGCTGAGCACCGACAACCGACGCAGGGCCTCCTCACGGCCGGCGGCCGAGTCGGCGGGGGCGGGCGCGGCGAAGCGTTCGAGCATGCGTTTGGTGACGCTGGGCGAGAGCATGGCGTGCCCCTCGTGGACGGTGCGCACGGCGGCGATGAGGTCGCGCGGCGGCGTGTCCTTGAGCAGGAAGCCCACCGCCCCGGCCTGGAGCGCGCTGTGCACGTACTCGTCCAGGTCGAAGGTGGTCAACAGCACCACACGGGGCGGGTTCGGCAGAGAGGTGATCCGGGTCGCGGCGGTCAGCCCGTCGGTGCCCGACATCCGGATGTCCAGGAGGACCACGTCGGGGGCGAGCTCCTCGGCCAGACGCGTCGCCTCGTCGCCGTCGCTCCCCTCACCGACCACCTCGATGTCCGGAGCGGACTCCAGGATCATCCTCAACCCGGATCGGACCAGGAGTTCGTCATCGACCAGGAGTGTGCGGATCACCCTCGGAGCCCTCTTCCTCGACTTCGGTGTTCGGGACGGGGGCGTCGTTCTCGTCCGTCTCCCCCAGCGGCAAGATAGCGCGCAGACGCCACCCCCCGTCGGAGCAGGGGCCCGCCGAGACCTCGCCGCCGGCCAGGGCGACGCGTTCGCTCAGCCCGGTCAGACCGTACCCGCTGCGGGGCGGAGGGTTCACCACCCCCGGAGCGGGGCCGTTGGACACCTCCAGCTCCAGGCGGTCCGCCGCGTAGTACAGGTGGACGTCGACGACGGCGCCGGTGGCGTGCTTGGCCGCGTTGGTCAAGGCCTCCTGGACCACCCGGTAGGCGGTGCGCTGGACCTGGACCGGCAGCGGACGCGGATCACCGCTCTCCTCACGGCGCACCTCCATTCCGGCCCCGCGCCATTCGCCGAGCAGCCGTTCCAGGTCGTCGAGGACCGGTTGGGGCGCGGTGGGGGCGGTCTCGCCGCCCTCGTCGCGCAGGACCCCGAGGATCCCGCGCAGTTCGGCGAGCGCCTCGCGCCCGGTGGTGCGGATGAGCCCGGCCGCCTCGACCGTGCGGTCGTCGGTCGCCGAGACCTCCAATCCGCCCGCGTGCAGGACCATGAGACTCACCCTGTGCGCGACCACGTCGTGCATCTCCCGTGCGATGCGGGTGCGTTCGGAGGAGATGGCCTGCTCGGCCATCATGTGCTGTTCGCGCTCCAGCCGCTCGGCCCGCTCTTCGAGCCGTTCGATGAGTTCGCGGCGTGTGCCGATCCACAGCCCCGCGAAGACCGGGACCAGCAGGAAGACGATCACGGCCATCACGAAGCCGGTCACCGACGCGTTGTAGACGAGGGCGGTGCTCAGGACGCCGAGGGCGAACCAGCCGGTGAGGACCTTGCGGTCGCTGAAGAAGGCCGGGTAGGAGTACAGGCCCACCATGAGCGGGATCGGGTCGCCGTAGCCGATCATGAGGATCGCGCCGGCGATCAGGAGCCAGCGGGGCGAGGTCCTGCGCCAGAGCATCGTCGCCGAGGCCAGGGTCCCGGGGATCACAAACAGCGCGAACAACGTGGCCACAGCGGTCCAGGCCGCGGCGGGCCCGGGCTCGGGGGCTCCGATCGGCGCGACCATGAGGGCGGCGAAGGGCTTGGAGAACAGCCCGATCCCGCTGGTGGTCCCCGCCAGCATCATCAGCCCGCTGAAGGGCAGGGTGAAGAGCGCGTAGAACCAGTCGGCGATACGCGCCCGTCGCCTCCACCACCACATCCCGTGGCGTCGGACCAGCAGGCCCAGGTTCTCGTTCCACTCTCTCAACCGCTCGTTCACCCGCCCGAGTCTAGGTGGAGGGATCACGCCTCTTCGGCGACACGACACCGCCCGGCGGACGACGGTCCGTTCGTCGATCCCTCTACGTTCTCCCTGGTCAGAGGGGCGCCCGAGGAACCGGTGGCGTTCGCGGTCGCTACCGACCCCCTACGAAAGTCGGGGGTGCGGCCGGTCGAAGGAGTCGCGAACCCGTTGCGCGTCATGCCTTCGGCCGACCCCGGTTTCGGCCTGTAGGGGGAGGAATCGGTGGTTCTCGCGGGCCTAGCGTGGTGACCACGCCGAAGAGCACGGGGGTCTCCCCCGACCCACCGGCACCATCCGTCAGCGATACCAGGAGTAGTCCTCGTGAGCACGCCCACCACGCAGTCCCCGTCCCCGGTCCAAGCCCCTCCGGTCGTGGTGGCGCGGGGCCTCACCAAGACCTACGACACCGGCGGCAGCCAGGTGCACGCCCTCGCCGGGGTGGACGTGGAGTTCCACCGCGGCGCGTTCACCGCGATCATGGGCCCCTCCGGCTCGGGCAAGTCGACCCTGATGCACTGCCTGGCCGGGCTGGACGTGCCCACCTCCGGCACCGTGCACCTGGGCCGTACCCAGATCACCGGCATGCGCGACGGCGAACTGACGCTGCTGCGCCGCGACCGGATCGGCTTCATCTTCCAGTCGTTCAACCTGCTGCCGATGTTGACGGCCGAGCAGAACATCCTGCTGCCCTCCCAGATCGCCAAGCGCAAGGTCGACCAGGCCCGCTTCGACCACATCATCGACGTGGTCGGGCTCCGTCAGCGACTCGACCACCTGCCCGCCAAGCTCTCCGGCGGCCAGCAGCAGCGCGTCGCGGTCGCCCGGGCCCTGCTCAACGCCCCCGAGGTCGTCTACGCCGACGAGCCCACCGGCAACCTGGACTCGCGCTCGGGCGCCGAGGTGCTGGCCTTCCTACAGAACTCGGCCCGGGAACTCCAGCAGACCATCGTCATGGTCACCCACGACCCGGTGGCCGCCTCCTACGCCGACCGCGTGGTGTTCCTGCGCGACGGCAGCCTGGTGGACGAGGTCCTCTCCCCCACCGCCGAGGTCGTCTCCGACCACCTGCTGAAGCTGGAGGCCTAGCCCGATGCTGCGCACCACACTCGCGGGGCTACGTCTGCACAAGTCCCGCTACGTCACCACCGTCCTGGCGATCCTGCTGGGCGTCATGTTCATCTCGGGCACCATGGTCTTCGCCGACACGCTCAAGGCCAGCTACGAGGAGTCCGTGATGGGCTCGGCGACCGGCGTCGACGCCATCGCGACGCCCGCCGAACCGGAGTACGTCGAGGGCGAGGACCCGGCCGAGGCCGTCGCCTTCGACGAGGAACAGCTGGAGAGGGTCCGCGACCTTCCCGAGGTCGCCTCCGCCGACGGCATGCTCGAAGGCCGGGCCGTGCTCCTGGACGCCGAGGGACGGGCCGTCGGGTTCATGCCGCCCGCCGCGGTCTCCCTTGGGGACGCCTCCCGCTTCTCCGCCAAGGAGGGCCGCCTGCCCGAGGCCGACGACGAGATCGCGTTGGCCACCTCCACCGCGTCCTCGACCGGGTTCGAGGTCGGCGACACCGTCACCATGCTCGACGCCGACCAGGAGAAGCGCGACTTCACCCTCACCGGCCTCGTCAACTTCGGTGTCGACCCGAACTTCAGCATGGCCGGCGCCACGGTCCTGACCGAGAACGTCGTCCGTGAGATCGCCGCGCCCCAGGGCTACTCCGAGATCGACGTCGTGGCCGCCGAGGGCACCGACGACGAGACCGTCGCCAAGGCCGTCGAGGAGGAGCTCGGCGCCACCGCCGAGGTGGCCACCGGCACCGAGTTCGGCGAGGAGCTCGCCGAAGGGGTCGGCGCCCAGACCGAGGTCCTGCGCATCGCCCTGCTGCTGTTCGGCGTGATCGCGATGTTCGTCGCCGCGATCGTCATCTACAACACCTTCGCGATCCTCATCGCGCAGCGCCAGCGCGAACTGGCCCTGCTGCGCTGTGTGGGCGCCAAGCGCGGCCAGGTCTTCCGTTCGGTGCTGACCGAGTCCTTCGTGGTCGGTATGGTCTCCTCGATCCTGGGCGTGCTGGCCGGTATCGGCATCGGTATGGCCGGTGCCCGCTTCGCCGGCCCGCTCATGGGCACCGACGTGACCGCCTCCGTGGTGATCGGCCCCGGCGCCGTGCTCAGCGGCCTGCTGCTGGGCACCCTGATGACGGTGTTCTCCGCCCTGGTTCCGGCCATGCGGGCCACCCGGGTGGCCCCGCTGGCGGCCCTGCGCACCAGCGCCACGGCCTCCGGTCTGGAGAAGGGCACCGGCTGGGTACGCGTGGTGTTCGGCCTGCTGCTGTTCGCGGTCTCGGCCGGCCTGATCGGCCTGACCCGTATGACCGGCCCCGACCCGGCGGGCCTGTTCATCGTGACCGGCGCCGCCCTGATCGCCTTCGTCGGCGTGGTCGTCCTCGGCCCGCTGCTGGTGCGCGGCATCGTGCGCCTGGTGGGGGTCCCGCTGCGACGCGTGGGCGTTCCGAGCATGCTGGCCGTGGACAACTCCGTCCGCAACCCGCGCCGCGCCGCCACCGCGATGATCGCCCTGACCGTGGGCGCCACGCTCATCACCGGTTACTCCGTGGTCAGCGCCTCGTTGGAGAGCACCCTGACCAAGACGCTCGACGAGCAGTTCCCGGTCGACTACCAGATCAGCCCGCAGTTCAACCCGGATGAGCTGACCGTCGGCCAGGAGGAGACCGAGACGACCGAGGAGGGCGTCGAGGGTCCCGTCGAGGGCACCGAGGAGGGCGCGGCCGAAGGGACCGAGGTCGCCGTCGAGGACGAGGAGCCCCTGGCCGAGCTGGCCACGATCCCCTCCCGGGTCCGCGAGGACCTGGAGAAGGAATCGACCGTCTCCAAGGTGTTCGGCGTGCGCTCCGACTCCGCCGAGGTCGCCGAGGAAGGCGTCGGAGGTCCGCTGGAGAGCATGCCCGTCAGCACCTACGTCGGCGCCGACATGGGCACCGACCTCACCGCGGACATGGTCGAGGGCGAACTCTCCGACCTGGAGCCCGGCCGTGTGGTGCTCTCCGAGGGCTACGCCGGCGGGATGGGCGTGGGCGACACGCTCACCCTCGTCACCCCGGAGGGCGACCTGGAGCTGGAGATCGCCGCGATCGCCGAGGACATGCAGAGCCTCTTCGGGGCGACCGTCAGCGAAGAGGACTTCGTGCGGGCCTTCCCCGAACGCACTCAGGACGACACCCTGATGATCCGGGGCGCCGAGGGCGCCGACTCCGCCGAGCTGCGCGAGGCCGTCTACTCGGCCGTGGACGACCACCCGACCCTTCAGGTCGACTCGGTCGCCGAGATGAAGAACCAGTTCTCCCAGATGATGGACATCGCGTTCTACACCATCGCGGCCATGCTGGGCCTGGCGATCATCATCGCGGTGTTCGGCATCTCGAACACGATGGCGCTGTCGGTCCTGGAGCGCACCCGCGAGTCCGCCCTGCTGCGGGCCCTGGGTCTGGCCCGGGGGCAACTGCGCCGGATGCTCAGCATCGAGGCCGTCCTGCTCTGCCTGATCGGCGCGGGTATCGGCATCGCCCTGGGCGTGGTGTTCGGTTGGGCGGCCGCGGCCGCGGTGCTGCCGAACATGGTCTTCGCGGCCCCGGCCGGCCAGATCGCGGTGTTCATCGCGGTCTCGGTCCTGGCCGGTCTGCTGGCCGCGGTGCTGCCCGCCCGTCGGGCCGCCGGGACCTCGATCACCGGGGCGCTCGCCAGCGAGTGACCGCGGGTCAAAACCGCACAGCGTAAGGGAAACAAGGCGCGGGCCACCACCTTCGGGAGGGGGTCCGCGCCTTACTGTGGTCGGAGCGGTCGACCACGGAGCCCATCGGACAGGGAGACGTCATGAGCGGTTCGGTCTCGCCACCGGACACCGCGGGGCGGGTGGCCTGGGGAACGCCCGCCGCCCGGTGGATGCTGACGGCGACGGTCCTGGGCTCGGGGATGGCCTTCCTCGACTCGACGGTCGTGACGGTCGCCCTGCCCGCGATCCAACAGGATCTGGCCACCGGGCTGGCCGGGCTCCAATGGATCGTCAACGGGTACATGGTCACGCTCTCGGCCCTGATCCTGATCAGTGGTTCCCTGTCGGACCGGTTCGGCCGGGTCCGCCTGTTCATGGTCGGGGTGACCGTGTTCGCGCTGGCCTCGGCCCTGTGCACGTTCGCACCGACCCTGGAGTGGCTGATCGCCGGCCGTGTCGTCCAAGGGGTCGGCGGCGCCCTGTTGACCCCGGGGAGCCTGGCGATCCTCCAGGCGGGTTTCCGGGAGAAGGATCGTGCCCGCGCCATCGGCGCCTGGTCCGGGTTGACGGGTGTGGCCTCGGCCGTGGGCCCGTTCCTGGGCGGATGGCTGGTCCAGGCGGGCGACTGGCGGCTCATCTTCCTCATCAACCTGCCGCTCGCCGTCGTCGTCCTGCTCATCGCCCACTTCAAGGTGCCCGAGACACGGGACACCTCGGCCACGGGCGGCCTGGACTACGGCGGGGCCCTGCTGGGCGTGGTGGCGCTGGGCGGTATCACCTACGCGCTGATCCAGTGGGGCGCCGAGGGCGGAACCGTGGACGTGTGGGTGGGCGCCGTGATCGGCGTCCTGGCTCTGGTGGTGTTCCTGGTGGTGGAGGCGAGGGGCCGGGCCCCCATGCTGCCCCTGGGGCTCTTCCGCTCGGTGGCGTTCAGCGTGACCAACGCCGCCACCGTGGTGATCTACGCGGCCCTGGGCACCCTGCTCTTCCTGTTGGTGATCTACCTCCAGGAGGTCGGCGGTTACTCCCCGATCGCGGCGGGGGCGGCCTCGTTGCCGTTGACCCTTCTCATGCTGACGCTCTCGGCCCGCTCCGGGAAGCTGGCCTCCAGGATCGGGCCGCGCCCGCAACTGGTGGTGGGCCCCCTTCTGTTGGCGGGCGGGTTCCTCCTGCTCTCGTCCATGGGGCCGGACGCCACGTACCTCACCCAGGTCTTCCCGGGGATCCTCCTCGTGGCGCTGGGACTGTCCACGACGGTGGCCCCCCTGACCGCGACGGTGCTGGCCTCGGCGCCCGAACGCCACGCCGGGCTGGCCTCGGGGGTGAACAACACGTTCGCGCGCGGGGCGCAGTTGATCGGTGTGGCCGCGATCCCCGCCCTGGCCGGGATCGGGGGCTCCTCCGGTGACGGGGGCGGCGGCACGGCCGGGCTCGCCGAACACTTCGGGACGGCGATGCTCATCCTGGCGGGGCTCGCGGTGGTGGCGGCGGCGTGCGCCCTGGCCCTGCCTCGTGGTCGGATGCCCGGGGCGGAGGAGACCGGCGAGGAGACGGCCCCGGAGGAAGGGGAGGTCGCGGTTCCGGCCGTCGGACCCACGCCTCGCTTCTGCGGGGTCTCGGGGCCCCCGCTGCGTTCGTGTCCGGGTTCCAGCGCCGGAGAGGTCCACGGTGACGGCCCCTCGGGCGGGAACGCTCAGTCCCGGTAGTCCTCCGGTGGGCGGTCCTTGACGGCGTCCGGGTCGGGGACCACGCTCAGGGCCTCCTCCTCCGCGCTGCGTTCACCGCCCCACCGTTGGCGGGGCACGGCGACCCCCAGGTGTTCGGCCCGCACACCCTCCAGGATCCCCAGACGGCCTCGGCTGTCATCGTCCTCGAAGTCGTATCCGAGGATGTCGAAGATCGGATCGATGAACAGTTCGCGCTGGGCGACCTCGGTCGCCTGCGGGTCGTCCCCCAGATCGAGGTCCACCTCGTAGGGCTGTTCGGTCACGTCGTCCGCCTCCCTCCCCACGTCACTTCGATCATCCCAAATCCAAGTGCGCTTGTGAAGAAAGAGGTCGGTGGGAATGGGGTGGGGCCCGCCCCCACAAGGCGACGGACCCCGGCCGATGATCAGGTGTCGGAGTCGTCCACCTCGTGGACGGCCTCCTCCTCCGCTCCGGGTTCGTCGATGTCGAAGTCCTCGCGGGGCAGGACGTCGTCCCGCTCCAGACGGACCTCCTCCTCGATCCCGAGCTCCCCCTCGTCGTCCTTCTGCTCATCCTCGAACGTGTAGCCGTAGACACCCTCGCCCGGGTTCTGACGGCTCTCGGCCTCGGCGATCTCGCTCTCCTGGGGGTCCTCCCCCATGTCGGAGTCGACGTCGTAGGGCTGTTCGGACACTGCTGTCACCCCCCTCTCGCGTTCCCCCGATGATCGCAGGTGGAGGAGGGTGCGAGAAGGGGGACACGGGCCTCGGACCGGGGCGTGCCCGAGATCAGCGGCGCGCGTTCTCGGCCCGGCGCAGCCGCAGGGGACGCAGCGCGGCCTCCAGCGCCACCGCGCCGTCGAGCTTGCTACGGCCCACCACCCGGTCCTCGAAGTGGATGGGGATCTCCACGATCTTTCGCCCCCGACGGTAGGCCCGGTAGTGCATCTCCACCTGGAAGGCGTAACCGGTGCTCTCGATCCCGGCCAGGTCCAGGGTGCGCAGGGCCGAGGCCCGCCAGATCTTGAAGCCCGCGGTGACGTCGCGCACCGGGATGGCCAGCACGGTCTTGACGTAGGCGTTGGCCCAGCCGCTGAGCAGACGGCGGCGTGCGCCCCAGGTCTCGGAGAGGCTGCCTCCCGGAACGTAGCGGCTGCCGATGACCACTCCGGCGTCGGTGGCGTGGAGGGTGCCCAGGAGTTGGGGGACATAGCCCACGGGGTGGCTGAGGTCGGCGTCCATCTGAACGACGTAGTCGGCCCCGTCCTCCAGAGCGCGGGTCATGCCCTCGACGTAGGCCCGTCCCAGCCCGTCCTTCTTGGTGCGGTGCAGGACGTCGAGACGTCCGCCGTATTCGATCGCGAGCTTGTCGGCGATCTCGCCGGTGCCGTCGGGCGAGTTGTCGTCGACCACCACGATCCGCAGTTCGGGGAGGTCCAGGGCCATGAGGCGGGAGACGAGGACGGGGAGGTTGCCGGCCTCGTCGTAGGTGGGGACGACCACGGTCAGACGGGAGCTCCGCCAGGGCTCGGGAAGCGCCACCGGTTCGGGGGTCACCCGTACGGGCTCGGACGGGCGGTGCTCCGGATGCGGTGATCGGGAGGACATACGCGGCGGCTCCTGGTCGTCGTTGCGGTGGGTCGGTCGTCGGGCCGGGCCCGAAAGTTACCAGTGGGTATCGTCAGTGTGTACAGGATCACGCATCGGATGTTCTTCGCACAATAGGGCGAAACGTAAGGGAGTGCGCGCTCCGATGCCGCTGTCCGGCGGAACGACACCGCTCACGGCACCTTCCCCTCGCGCTCATTGACCCCGTTCGTCGGCCACCACGACGACGTGGACCAGGGCCCCGGACTCCTCGAGGGTCATCAGGACCTCGGGGTCCGCACTGGAGTCGGTGACCAGATGGGCGATGTCCTCGGGGGCCACCGTGGGGACCATGGTGTCGGCCCCGACCTTGGTGTGGTCCGCCAGGACGATGGTCTCCTCCGCGCAGTCCGCCAGGGCCCGGTCGACACTGGCCACGGCGGGGTTGGGCGTACTCAGCCCCCGGTCGGCGCTCACACCGTTGCCGGACAGGAACGCGCGGTTGACCCGCAGACCGGAGAGCGCGGCCTCCGCGGCGGGGCCGATCAGCGCCCGCATGGGCGCGTGCACCGTGCCCCCGGTCATGACGACCTCCACCCCCGCCGCCCCGGCCAGGACGTCGGCCGCGCGCAGGGAGTTGGTCACCACGGTCAGATCCTCGTGGCCGCGCAGCTCGCGGGCCAGGGCCTCGGCCGTACTGCCCGGGCCGAGGGTGATCGCGTCGCCGGGGCGGACCAGACGGGCCGCGGCCGAGGCGATGGCGGCCTTCTCCGCGGCGCACTGGTCGCTCTTGCCCGTATAGCTCTGTTCGTGCCCGATCCGGCCCGGTAGCGCGGCCCCGCCCCGACGGCGGTCGAGCAGCCCTTCGGCCTCCATCGCGCGCACGTCACGACGGACGGTGACCTCCGAGGCGTGCACCTTGACCGCGATGTCGCGCAAGGACATGCTCCCGTGGGCCCGGACCAACTCCAGGATGCGCTCCCGGCGCTCGGCTGCGAACGCCGGACGGCTCTCCTCGGCCATGGACACGGACACTCTCCTCCGTACCGGTGATGGAGCGCGATACGAATACCGCGCCGACCGCCCTAGAGTACGGACCGGTCGCGACTCCCCTCGACACGGGCCGGTGGCCGCTCCGTCAGGAGCGTCACCAGGACGATGACGGTGAGGGCGACGAGGCCGATGAGGGCTCCGGCTCCGAGCAGCACCACGACAGACATCTGAGCCTCCAAGGGGGCGGGCCGACCTGCCACTTACCGGATGCCCCGTTTCCCGTTCGCTCACACCACCGATCGTCGGAAGATCGGCGACAATGGGTCCATGACGCTCGGTTCCACTCCCCTCCGGCCCACGGTGTGGTGGGCCCACATCTCCTCCGCGAACGACCGCCTGGTCCGTCTGTTGAACGAGGAGGAGCTCGCCCGCAACACCCGCTTCCGGCTCCAGACCGACCGCGACCGCCACCTCTTGGGCCGGGCCCTGGCCCGGACGGCGCTGGCCGAGCGGACCGGTGTCCCCGCCTCCGAGGTGGCCTTCGAGCTGCGCTGCCGCTCCTGTGAGGACAAGGCCCGTACCGGGGCCGACGGGGGCGACCCCTCGCCGCACGGCAAACCGGTGCCGGTGGGCCCCGCGACCGGCTGGGAGATCTCCATCAGCCACTCCGGTGAGTGGGTGGTCCTGGCCATGGCCGAGGGCGTCCCGGTGGGCGTGGACGTGGAGCGGGTGTCCGAGGCACGGGATCTGGACGGACTGGCCGCCTACACGCTGGCCGAGTCCGAGGCGCGGGCGTGGCGGGCGCTGCCCGAGGACGACCGCTCCGAGGCCTTCTTCGGCTATTGGGCGCGCAAGGAGGCACTGCTCAAGGCGACCGGCCTGGGGCTGTCCGGTGGCCTGCGCAGGGTCTCGGTCACCCCTCCGTCCGACCGGGCGCGGCTGGTCGCCTGGGAGGGCGGGGGCGCGCCCGGGACCGCGTGGTTGACGGACCTGGAGCGCGACCCCGGGTACCGATCCGCGTTGGCGGTGCTGACCGACCGTCCGGTGGAGCCGACGGTGCACCCGGCCGAGCGCACCGCCGCCCTGCTGCGCGGATAGGGGTGGGAGCTCAGGCCTCCTTGGCCAGGTGACGCGAGATCACCATGCGCTGGACCTGGTTGGTGCCCTCCACGATCTGGAGGACCTTGGCCTCGCGCATGTACCGCTCCACCGGGAAGTCCCGGGTGTAGCCGTACCCACCGAAGACCTGCACCGCGTCGGTGGTGACCTTCATGGCGGTGTCGGTGGCCATGAGCTTGGCCATGGCGGCCTGCTTGCCGAAGGGGCGACCGGCGTCGCGCAGGCGCGCGGCCGACAGGTAGAGCTCTCGGGAGGCGGCGACCTGGGTGGCCATGTCGGCGAGCATGAAGCCCAGTCCCTGGAAGTCCCCGATGAGGGAGCCGAACTGGCGACGTTCGCGCGAGTAGGCGACGGCCGCGTCCAACGCGGCCTGCGCCAGACCCACCGCGCAGGCGGCGATGCCGAGTCGACCCGAGTCCAGGGCGGCCAGGGCGATCCCGAAACCGCGGTCGGGTTCGCCGATCAGGGCCTCGGGGCCCAGCTCGACGTCCTCCAGGATCACCCCGGCGGTGGTGGAGGAGCGCATGCCCATCTTGCGTTCGGGGGCGGCCGTGCTCAGGCCCGGGGTGCCCGCCGGAACGTGGAGGCAGCCGATGCCGCGCGCCCCGGAATCGGGGGCGCCGGTACGGGCGAAGAGCGTGTAGTAGTCGGCGTGTCCTCCGTGGGTGATCCACGCCTTGGCGCCGTTGACCCGGTAGCCGCCGTCGTCGGTGCGTTCGGCCCGGGTGGTCATGGCCGCCGCGTCGGAGCCCGAGGAGGTCTCGGACAGACAGTAGGCGCCCAGGAGTTCCCCGCCGAGCATGTCGGGCAGGTGCCGGCCCTTCTGCTCATCACCGCCGAAGGTGGCCAGGGGATAGCAGGAGAGACTGTGCACGCTGACGCCCAGGCCGACCGCGAGCCAACCGCGGGCGAGCTCCTCCACGACCTGGAGGTAGACCTCGTAGGGCTGGTCGCCGCCGCCGTACTCGCCGGAGTAGGGCAGGCCGAGCAGGCCGGCCCGTCCGAGGGTGGTGAAGACGTCGCGGGGGAAGACGGAGTTCTCCTCGTCCTCGGCCGCGCGTGGGGCGATCTCCTTGTCCACGATCTCCCGGGTCAGCTCCAGGAGCTGTTCGGCCTCGGGTGTGTGCAGCGTGCGTTCGACCGCCATGAGTTCTCCCACTGTCGCGCGCCCTGGTGCGCGTCGGACCCACCATGACGGGGTTTCCGCCATTTAGTAGGTCGTCAAACTATATGGTGACGCACGGCACTCTATCCCACCGAGTCCCTACGAAGGGTGTCCGGGTCGCACGGATCCCGGCCGCCGATCCCCGCTCCGAACGGTCACCGCGTCGACACGTCTGTACACGAAGGGCAGGCACACCTTAGATTCCACGCATGGACCTCGAACTCCGCCATCTCCGCACCCTCTGCCTCCTGGCCGACACCGGAAGCGTGACCAAGGCGGCCACGGCTCTGTCCACCTCCCAGCCCGCGCTGACGACCCAACTCCAACGGATCGAGCGCGAGGTCGGGGGACGTCTGTTCCATCGTGGACGGTCGGGGGTCCGCCCCACCGAGTTGGGAGAGTTCGTCCTGGTCCGCGCGCGGACGGTCCTGTTGTCCATGGACGACCTGCTGCACGACATCACCGCGCGCGGCGCCTCCCCCAGCGCCCTGCGCATCGGCGGGGTGGGCCCTCTGACGGTGGAGCTGTCGGCACGACTGCCCGAGATCTTCCCCGGCGTCCCCGTCCACGTGCGCACCGAGTACTCCCCCAAGCTGGTCACCGACCTGGTGCGGGCGGGACGTCTGGACCTGGGCACCACCATCGACTACGTGGACCGCGATCTGACCACCGACGGCCCCCTGGCCTGGGCGATGCTCGCGGTGGACCCCCTTCACGTGGCGCTGTGGGCCGACCACCCCTTAGCCGGGGAGACCTTCATCAGGCTGGAGGATCTGGCCGGCTGCCCGTGGGCGCTCACCCCACCGGACGGCACCGGATGGCCCGAGTGCTTCTACCTCGCCTGCCAGCGCGCGGGGTTCAGCCCCGAGGTGCCCTACCGTCTGCACGACAGGTCGGAGATCCGCGACCTGGTCGCCGATCGCAGGGCCGTGGCCCCCTGCCAGTCCGACTTCGTCACCGGGCGGGGTGTGGTGGTCCGGCAGCTGGAGAACGCCCCGATACAGCTCCGCCATCTACTGGTCTGGCGTAGGGACAGCGTGGTGCACCAGGCCGCGGAGCGGATCGCGAGGCTCACCCGCACCATCCTGGAGCGTGACGTCGTCCGGAGCTGACCCGACTCCGGGGGCGCCCCGCCGGCGTTCCCCTCCTCGACGGGAGGGCGGTGTCCGCCCTCCCGGGATCACCCCTGCCCCGGGCCGGTTCCGGCCACCGAGGGCGGGGGCGGTTGCGCACCTCACCCGCGTTCGTATGATGTTTACCGGCCGGTAACGTACTGCCGAGTAGGAACCCCGTACCAGGCCTTCTCCCCCGAGCTGCGAAGCCGTCTTCCCCCCACGGGCCCTCGGGCCTCCCGTTGCGAAGACATGACCGAAGTTCAGGACACATCATGCGATCACCGAGAATCATCGCCGCGGCGCTCGCCGTCGCGATACTCGCCGCCTCGTGCGGCGACGCCGAGTCCACCGACGGGAGCGGCTCCGCGGAGGACCTCACCCTCGGGGTCACCGACGACACCGTCGTCATCGGCACCCACCAGCCCCTCAGCGGGCCCGCCTCACCCGGCTTCGTCCACGTCTCCGCCGGCGCACGTGCCGTGTTCGACCACATCAACGACAACGGCGGCATCCACGGCCGCCGGATCGACTACCGCGTCGAGGACGACGCCTTCGACCCCGCGCAGACCATGCGGGTCACGGACGACCTGATGAACGAGCAGGAGATCTTCGCGATGCTCGGCGGGCTGGGCACCCCCACCCACGAGTCGGTCATCGAAGAGCTCAACGACGCGGGCGTCCCCGACCTGTTCGTCTCCTCCGGGGCCCTCGCCTGGGACCAGCCCGAGGAGTACCCCCTCAGTTACGGCTTCCAGGTGGACTACTCCAAGGAGGCCAAGGTCCAGGGCGCCTACATCGCGGAGAACTTCCCCGGCGAGGACGTGGGCCTGCTCTACCAGAACGACGACGTCGGCCCGGCCTCGCACGCGGGCATCGAGCAGTACCTCATGGACGACATCGTCGCCTGGGAGTCCTACGACCCCGGGGTCCCCGAACTCGACGGCCAGATCGAGGAGCTGAAGAGGTCCGGCGCCGACGTCGCCGTCTGCTACTGCATCCCCGCCTTCCTCGGCATGGCGATCCTGGAGGCGCAGGCCATCGGGTACGAACCCCAATGGGTGGCGCCCAGCTTCGGCGGCGACGTCGAGATCGTCCAAGAGCTGATCGGCGAGTACGCGGCGGGCACCCCCGCCGAGGACGTACCCCCGGAGGCCTTCACCGACGGCCTGATCATCACCGCGTTCCTTCCGATGGCCGCCCAGAGCGACGATCCCTGGACCGAGTTCTATCGTGGGATCCACGATGAGTACATCGAGGACGCGCCCTTCACCGACACCACGGTCTACGGCATGGTCCAGGCGACCCTGTTCGCGCGCCTGCTCATGGAGGTCGGCCCCGACCTCGACCGGGAGACCCTCGTCCGGACGTTGAACTCCAACGACCTGGCCGGCCCCGGCCTGGTGCCCTTCGCCGCGACCGAGGACGACCACAGCGGCTACTCCGGTGTGATGGTCGTCCAGAACCGCGCGGGGAAGGAGCCCGAGATCCTCCAGGAACCGCGGATCACCGACAGCGACGGCGGAGAGATCCTCCCCTTCGACATGGACCGTCCCACCCCGGACGAGGTCGAACTGTTCGGCGGCGCCTCGTAGCGGCGGCCCTCGGCGGGCGCGGTCCGATCATGCCCGCGCCCGCCACGCGGCACGAGGGCGACGTCGAGCCCGCACCAGCCACCACACCAGGGCGATGAGCCCGGCCATCACACCCGTGGCCACCGCGACCTCCAGCCCGAGGTCGGCGCCGCCCGCGCCCACCAGGACCATCGCGACCGTCGCGGGCAGCGAACCCAGCGCCGTGGCGGCGGCGAACGGCGCCAGGGCGACCCCGGTCAATCCGCAGCCATAGTTGACCATCTGATACGGGACCACCGGTACCAGCCGCAACTGGAGCACCACCAGGAAGGCCCGCCACGAGGTCAGCCCCTCCAGCCGTACCCTCACCCGTCGGGGCAGGCGTGCGGCGAGCGCGTCACCGGCCACGTGTCGGGCCACCGCGAACTGGGCGAGGGCCGCCAGGACACCACCGATGAGGGCCAGGGCCACCCCGAGCGGGATCCCGAAGAGCAGCCCGCCGGCGATGTTCAAGGCCGGACGGGGCACCAGGGCCTGGACCGCCAGAGCGTAGGCCCCCAGGTAGACCAGGGCCCCCGCCGCGCCCGCGCCGTCCGTCCAGGCCCGGACGGTGGCCAGATCGGGCCCGTACACCAGGGCCCAGAGCAGCAGACCCACCCACGCGACGAGCAGCGCGATCCGCCACACCCACCCCCGCCCGCTTCCCATCCGACCAGGGTAGGGCCGCTCGGGGGCGCTCAGCGACGCTCCAGCCGCGGGAAGATCACGCGTTTGAGCACCAGGGTGAGGGCGGCCGCCGTCGGGATGGCCAGCAGCGCGCCGACCAGGCCGAGCAGGGCCCCGCCGAGCAGAGCCGCGGTGATGTTGACGGTGGGCGCCACGTCCACGGCGTGCCGCATCACCCTCGGAGCCAGCACGTAGCTCTCGATCTGCTGGTAGACGAGGAAGAAGATCAGGGTGACCAGCCCCATCAGCGGGTCTCCGAGCGCCACGGCCAAGGACGCCACCAGGGCACCGATCGTGGTGCCCACCAGCGGGATCAGGGCGGTGACCGCGACCACCAGGGCCAGGGTGAGCGCGTAGGCGGAACCGATCGCCCACAGGAAGAGGAAGGCCACCACCCCGCCCAGGGCGGCGACCACCAACTGGCCGGCGATGAAGGCCCCGATGCGCCGCACGATCTCGTCGCCGATCTCGCGCACGCCCTCCCTGCGGGAACGGGGCACGAAACGGTAGGACACGTCCATGATCCCGGGCAGGGAGGCCATGAAGAACAGGGTCAGGATGAACACCGTGAAGGTCGCGAACAGCCAGTTGAAGACCACCTGCCCCACCCCGACCAGCCCGCCGAAGACCTGCTGGCCGAAGTCGGCGCCGGTGACCATGTCCCTGATCCGGGCCAGCACGTCGTAGCGCTGGTCGAGCTCGCGGAAGAACCTGGCGTTCTGTAGCTGATCGATCGCCTGCGGCAGACCGGCCACGAAGCTGCTCACCTGATCGCTCAGGGGAGGCACGATCGTCCAGACGAACACGGTGATGAAGAGCGCCAGGAACAGGCACACCGTCAGGATCGCCGCCCAGCGGGGCATGCGCATCCTCTGGAGGAGGAGGATCACCGGGTTGAGCCCGACCGCGAGGAAGAGGGCCACCAGGATGTAGACGAAGACCGCCCCGGCCCCGGACAGGGCGTTCACCAGAAGCCAGGCCGAGAGCACGCCCAGCGCTCCGACGAACCCCATCACGAAGTAGTTGGGACGGTGCGGTCCGCCGCTCGCGAGCGGTGTCTCCGGCGGTTCTCCCCCGTCGCCGTCGGAGGTCTCGGTGGGGTCGTCGTGTTCGGTCCCCGGTTCCTCGTCGCCCGACGTGGGCGGCGGAACGGGCTCCCCCTTGCCCTGGGAGGTCTTCTGGTCGACGGTCACGTGTTCGGCTCCGGATCCTCTGGCAGACGCAGCGTGAACAGGGCACCGCCCAGCAGATCGCTGTGACCCGCCACGAGGGTGCCGTTGTAGGAGTGCACGATCTCCCGGGAGATGGGCAGCCCCAGACCACTGCCTCCGGGGTCCCGTTCCCTGGACTCGGGGAGTCGGGCGAAGCGTTCGAAGATGCGTTCGCGGTCCTTCTCCGGGATGCCCGATCCGTCGTCGTGCACCTCGACGACCGCCGAGCCGTGGGTGTGTCCGACGATGATGTCGATCCGGCTCTTCGCGTGGCGTTCGGCGTTGGCGACGAGGTTGGTCAGCACCCGGGCCAGACGCAACCGGTTCACCTTGGCGTACACCGGCTCGGAGCCGTGGATGAGCAGTCGCGCCTGACCACGCCGTTCCCGGAACTCCTCCTCGACCAGGGCGGTCAGGTCCACGCTCTCCAGATCCATCACCACGCCGGTGTCCAGCCGGGCCATCTCCAGCAGGTCCTCGACGATGTTCTCCAACCGCTCGGTGTCGGAGAGCAGCCCCGCGAGCAGACGTTCCCTGGCCCGTAGGTCGGGATCGGGGTCGGAGAGCTCGACCTCCAGTTTGGTGAGCATCCCGGCGATGGGGTTGCGCAGTTCGTGCGAGGCGTCGGAGACGAACCGCCGCTGTCGGGCGACCGCCTCCTCCAGCCGCCGCAGGGTCTCGTTGGCGGTGCGGGCCAGGTGGGCGATCTCGTCGTCGTTCTTGGGGACCGGCACCCGGCGGTGAAGGCCGCTGACGGAGATCCGGTCGATCTCGTCGCTGATCCGGTCCACCGGACGCAGCGCGCGACCCACCCCGTACCAGGCGGTCAGGGCCGTCCCGGCGAGCAGGGCCACCGACATCCCGCCCAGGACCATCTCCAGGGTGTGGTGGGCCAGCACCTGCGGGGTCTGGGTCGCCACGAGCACCATGACGTCCCCGTAGGCGGAATCGTCGATGGCGTACCCGACCACCTGATAGCAGTCGGTGGGTTCGTCCCCGGCCACCTCACCGCAGTCGACCGTCACCAGACGGAAGTCGTCGCGGGAGGGCCGTTTCGTGGTCATGGCCGGCATCCCGCGCAACGCGTCACTGGAGGCGAGGACCTCGTAGGTGTCTCGGTCGACGATCTGCGACCGCAGGATCGGTTCGTTGGCGGGGATCGAGGACTCGTAGCGTTCGGTCGTGATGTGCTCGACGATGTGCCGCGCCTCCTCGTCCGCCTGGTCGCGGAGTTGGATGAGCACGACCTCTCGGAACAGGAGGTAGGAGCCCACGGAGAGGAGGGTCAGGACCACGGCGATGATGACGACGGCCCACAGCGTGACCCTGCCTCGAATGGAGTGTGGACGTATCCGGCTCCAGAGGCTCCTCGTCTGCACGCGGGGTTCTGACACGGACCTATTGTCACTCAGGGCCGTCCCATAGTGGGGATTTGATCACGGTGTGGCGGCCGAGGACCTCCCCCGGGTCTCCGACCACCCAACGGTCACTCGTAGGGGTCGGGAGGGTCGGTGACCTCCTCCATCTCGTCGATGGAGAACTCGTGTCGGGAGACGTCGTACAGGTCCCCTTCGGGCTCGACCCAGGTCCCCCGCACCCGCCACCAGGTATCGGTCTCGGGGGCGGGTCGGTCGGTGATGAGGACCTTGTTGACCACCGCGTCGGCGGCGCAACAGGACATCTGGAGGCGGGCCAGGTACCAACCGTCCCCGCCCTCCTCCTCGGGAACGGCGAATCCCACCAGCTCGACCCGGCGTCCGGCCAGTTCGCGTTCCTCGTCGATCCAGGCCCGCAGCACGAACTCCCGGATGGCGAGCCGCGTGACCTCGTTCGGGCCGGCCTCCTCCAGACCGTCGCCGAAGGGAGAGGAGGAGGTGGAACGTTCGGTCCTGGGCGGTGGCCCGGAGGAGGCCCCGGTGCTCTCCACCGTGTAGGCGCCCAGGGCCGGAGGGGCGACCACGAAGACGGCGATCACCGGGAGCAGGAGCAGCCAGGCCACCCTGGGGGCCCGCGCGTGGTCGTGTCCGTGGCCCTCGTGGTGCTCCGCGTGCTCGGGCCCCTCGTCGGCCTCCTCCGCGTCGTGGCGTTCGCCGCGCAGTTCGGAGGCGATGACCAGGACTCCGAGGACCACCATGACCACGCCGGCCGCGATCAGGAACGGACCGAAACCGGCCTTGACCCAGTTCAGGTACAGGTCGGTGGGGACGGTGCTGGTCAGCGCGGCGGCTCCGAGCAGGACCAGGGTGAGCCCTTGGGCGATGCGGTTCACAGTAGGACGCCTCCGATCAGGAACGTGGAGGCCAGACCGACCACGAGACAGAGAGGGATGAAGCGGGCGACGAACCGCCAGCCGAACACACCGGCCTGCATCGCGATGAGCTTGAGGTCGACGATGGGTCCGATGACCATGAACGCGAGCTTGGCGGTGGGCGAGAAGTCGGTGAGGCTGACCGCGACGAAGGCGTCGGCCTCCGAACAGATCGACAGCAGGATGGCCAACAGAGCGAGCACCAGGACCGAGACGATCGGCATCCCGGCCACCGTCAACAGCCACTCACGGGGGACCATCACGTTGAGGGTGGCGGCGGCCACCGCGCCCACCACCAGGTATCCGCCCGCGTGCATGATGTCGTGCAGCATCGACTCGCGGAAGACCCGCCACTTCGACGCTCCGGGGGTGGTGGGACGCGAGGGCAGGCGCAGCCAGTCCGCGCGTCCGAAGCGCACCCAGATCCAACCGATGACCACCGAGGCCAGCAGAGAGGCGACGAAGCGGGCCAGCACCATCTCGGGTTGGCCGGCGAAGGCCACCGCGGTCGCGATCATGACGATCGGGTTGATGGCGGGCGCCGCCAACAGGAAGGTGAGCGCGGCGGCGGGCGCCACCCCTCGGCTGATGAGGCTTCCGGCGATGGGCACCGAGGCGCACTCGCAACCGGGCAGCAGGGCCCCGGAGACACCCGCGATGGGGACCGCCCGGTTCGGGCTGTTCGGGATGAACCGGCGGTAGAACGAGGTGGGGACGAACGCGACCAGCGCGGCGGACAGGGCCACACCGAAGACCAGGAAGGGCAGCGCCTGGAAGCTGATCGCGGTGAAGATGGTCGCCCAGGCCAGGAAGGCCCGCCCGGTCAGGTCGTCGGACAGCCAGGCGTGTCCGAAGGCCATCGCGGTGATGAGGAGGGCGAAGAGCCATACGGTGC
Source organism: Nocardiopsis sp. LDBS1602 (assembly GCF_035818715.1). Lineage (NCBI taxonomy): Bacteria > Bacillati > Actinomycetota > Actinomycetes > Streptosporangiales > Nocardiopsidaceae > Nocardiopsis > Nocardiopsis sp. LDBS1602. The sequence goes on from NZ_JAYLVW010000013.1 coordinate 101,253, forward strand.
CGGTTCGGCGCGATCCGGCCCGCCTTCCCCAGTCTGCGGGGGGCAACTCGTCTCCGCGGTCGTCCCAGCCGACGGCGATCGAGTCGCCGAGCGAGGAGGACGGGGCGGAGTCGTGGGTGGTCCGTTCGGACACGGGGGTACTCCGTGGGGTGTGTTCGGGAACTCCACGAATGGTAACCGAAAACCGTTTTCGTTTGCACCATGAGAGGTGCCGTCCGCCCCGCCCCTCCCCACAGGAGAAGGGGCGGGGCCGTGGGTCGTCCCCCCACGTCCCCGCCCCTTTTCGACGGTGCGCGCGTCAGGCCTTCGGGCGGCCCGGCCCCTCGGGGCCCTCACCCTCCTCGGGGGTGACCTCGGCGCCCGGGTCGGCGGGGGCCGCCCCCTCCTCACGAGGCTGATCGTCCAGCAGACCGCCCTCGACCGGACCCCAGGCCTCCACGTTCTGGAGGTCGGGCATCTTGGCCAGGGTGAACTGCGGGTCCAGGCCGTTGCGCAACTGACGGCTGTAGTCGCGCAGCAGGCGGAAGGCGATCCCCGAGAGCGGCGCCAGGGCGACCAGGTTGACCACCGCCATCACGCCCATGGCCACGTCCGCGATGTTCCACACCAGGGTCAGCGGGGCGATGCTGCCGAGGAAGATGAAGACCAGGACGGCCGAACGGAAGTACGTCACGTGCTCGGGGGCGGCGTCGAGGAACCTGAGGTTGGACTCCCCGTAGTAGTAGTTGCCGAGCAGCGACGTGTAGGCCAGCAGGAACAGGATGATCGTCAGAGCGTGGATCGACCAGTCACCGAGGTTGGCCTGGAGCGCGTACTGCGTGACCTCCGGCCCCCTGGACCCGTCGAACTCGGAGGTGCTCAAGAGCACGATGAACGCGGTCACCGAGCAGACCAGCCAGGTGTCGAAGTAGACGCCCAGGGTCTGGACCAGCCCCTGCTTGACCGGGTGGGACACCGAGGCGGTCGCTCCGGCGTTGGGCGCCGAACCCAGACCCGCCTCGTTGGAGAACATGCCGCGTCGCAGACCCTGGACGATCGCGGCGCCGACGCCGCCGGCCACCATCTCGCGCAGGCCGAAGGCCGAGGCGAAGATGTCGGCGATCATCCCGGGGACCTCACCGATGTTGAGGATGACCACGGCCGTGCCGAGCAGGATGTAGATGATCGCCATCAGCGGGACCAGTGCCTGGGCGACCGAGGCGATACGGCGGACACCGCCGAAGATGACCATCCCGGTCAGCGCCACGAGCAGCAGACCGACCACCGCGTTCAGGACCCATCCGGTGGGGACCCCGAACTGGGCGGCGGAGGTCGAGATGGCCCCGGAGATGCTGTTGGCCTGGACCGAGTTGAAGAAGAAGCCGAAGGTGACGGTGATGATCACCGCGAACAGGACGCCCATCCAGCGCTGCCCGAGCCCGCGCAGCATGTAGTAGGCGGGGCCGCCGCGGAAACCGGTATCGGTCCGCACCTTGTAGAGCTGGGCGAGCGTGGACTCGACGAACGCGGCCCCCGAGACCACCGTCGCCATGAGCCACATCCAGAACACCGCGCCGGGCCCGCCCAGCATGATCGCCGTGGCCACACCGACGATGTTGCCGGTGCCCACGCGCGCGGCCGCCGAGATCGCGAAGGCCTGGAAGGGGGAGATCTCCTTGCCCCCGTCGGGCGCGGTCCCCGCCTTGCCCCGGATGACCCGGAACATGTCCGGCAGGAGTCGAAGCTGCACGAGCCCCGAACGCACCGTGAAGTAGACGGACAGGATGACCAATAGCGGGATGACCAGGTACGCCCAGAAGGTGTCGTTGAGGGCGACGAGGGCGTTGTTGAGGACGGTCACGCGTTCCCCTTCAGGTGGCGTGGTGGTCCCGAGTGCGACTTCGGGGTTTCCCGCCAACTGTCCACGCCGACGGCACTCCCGGGCACCCAGGACATGCGAAGACGGGGTAAAGGAACGTAAACACCTCACCCCGGACAGACCGGAGGCCCCGGACCCCGGGGGTCCGGGATAGGGGCCGCCGTGTGGTGGGGGGGTGAACCCCAGGCCCCGGGGGGGGGGGCCGGTGGGGGCGCCCGCCCGGGGCCCCCCCCCCCGC
>NZ_JAYLVW010000014.1:0-90280 GCF_035818715.1 Nocardiopsis sp. LDBS1602
CCCTGTGGTGGGGTGGGAGAGTAGGTCGCTGCCACGGTTTTTCTTGGAGGAAGGGATGCCCCTGTTGTGGGGGTGTCCCTTTCTTTTTTGTGTGTTGGGGGGTGCCTTGGGGTGCCCCCCTTTTTTTTGTGCCCGAAAACGGGAGCGGGGGTGGAGGGGCGCGGGTTCTCCGGGCTTCGAGTCTCAGGAGGGGTCCGTACCGCACCGCGGGGAAGGTCGTCACGACTCGGGGGGAGCAGGGGCGGACCGCGGAGGAGTGAGGCGACGGCACCGAGAACACCGGGGCCGCCCGGCCGGAGAACGTCTCGATGAGGGTGGACCCTCGCCGGGCGCCGGCTCCTCCAGGAGGAGGGCATGAGGGGAGAGGGGCCGGGGTGTCCGGGGGGCGGTTCAGGGAAAGGGCGGTCCGTGTTCGGCGCATCATCGAGGGACGGGCGGGGCTTCCTCGCCCGTCCGTCCTGGGAAGAGTCTCCGGACGACCCGCGCTCGAGAGGCGCTACTGGTCGTCGTCGACCTCCGGAGCGTCGATGAGCTGCCGCAGCAGCGCAACGAAATCCTCTTCGCTCATCGCCGACCAGTCCACGTGCTCGTTCATGTTGAGCGGTCTCCCCAAACTCGCGAGCGCTAAGCCTCGATGGCTCTGATCGCTCGGCGAAGTCCGGGTGAACTCGCTATCGTCGCAGGTGGAGACGGTGGCCGGAAGAGGCCGGCCGTTTCGTGTGTTCAGACGCGCTGCTGGAGGGCTCCTCGGCATTCGGGGCAACGGCAGCGCTTGTTGTACCCGGTCACGGTCCCGTGCGGCAGGGAGGGGTCCCTCTGCTCGGTGAGGGTGGCGTCCAACTGGTCGCCGAAGGCGGTGAGGATACGGGCGGTCGCGAACACCTGTTTCGGGTTGATACCGAGTTCCTCGGCCGCGTCGTCGATGTGCTTACCCATGCGGAGTTTCGCGATCAGCCGTGAGCGGGTGCTCGGCGGCATGTCGGCCTCCGCGTTAGCGATCAGCTGCTCGGCGTCGTCAAGCGGGTAGCTCATGGATTTCCTCACGTGTGCGGGTACGCCCGCCGAAACGGGCACCTCAAGCATCGTACGTGCCCCACGGAGTATCCCGGGATGGTCGTTCCGGGTGATGTCCGAGAAGTCGAGAAGGACGAATGAGCCCGTGAGCGGGCCATGTGACTCCTCTGTACGTCACTTCCTTCACACATCGTAACAAGAGGAGTAATTCCGGCGCTATGTGTCGAAGTTCCTCCTTCTTCGCGAACGAAACGACCGCTGTTTTCTAGAGACGCATTGCTAGATCCTAGAGAGCGTGTTTTTCTGGTGGGACACCCCCCGACACTCGGCCATTGGATCAGTGTTATGACCAGTCCCACGGTCCGCCGACGGCGCCTGTCCGCCGAACTCCGCCGCCGCCGTGTGCAGGCCGGCCTGACCCTCAACGACGTGGCCGAGGAACTCGAATGGTCCCCGGCCAAACTGGGCCATATAGAGACGGGCATCCGTAAGTGGCCCTCCGTCATGGAGATCTCCGCCCTGCTGAGGTTGTACGGGGTCACAGGGGGCCAAAGGGAGGCCGTCCTGACCCTGGTGCGCGAATCCCGCCTGCGGCCCTGGTGGACCGAGTACGAGGACGTCCTGTCCTCCGCCTACGTGGGGAACGAGGCCGGTGCCGTGGCCCTGTGGACCTACGGGGGGATCCTCGTCCCCGACCTGCTCCAGGTGCCCGACTACACGGCCGTGGTGGCCCGGGCCCTGGGGCACGACGACCGCGGCGTGGAGAGGATGGTCGCCGCGCACCTCAAGCGTCAGGAGATCCTGGAGTCGAGCTCCTCGGTGGTCTATGACGCGGTCGTCGAGGAGGACGCGCTTCAGCGGGTCCACGGGGATCGCTCCGTGTTCCGTGCCCAGACCCGGCGGATCGTCGAACTCGCGTCCGGTTCCGAGCGCGTCACGGTACGGATCGTGCCGACATCGGCGGGTCCTCACACCGGTTCGGCCGGGCCCTTCTCCATCATGGAGTTCGAGGAGGACGAGGCGGACCTCGCCTACGTGGAGGCCCCTCACGGGGGGACGGTCGTGGAGTCGGAGGAGGGGGTCCGCGCCTGCCGGAGGGTCTGGGAGGGGTTGTGCCGGAGCGCGGCCTCCCCCGAGGCGACGGTGGGGATCCTGCGTCGTATGGCGCTGCTCACCTGAGGGTTCGACCTGCCCTTGGAAGGCCTGAAACCGCTGTCCGGGAGGGGACGTGGCCGGTGAAGGAGGGGTCTTCGTGGGAAAGCCGGGGCGAATCGGTCCACCATGGCAGGGAACGCCCGCCACGACTTGCTAGTCTGCTAGGTGACAACCTCATAAAGTTGCCCTCGGTGCCCCGTCGCGGTGACGGGTGCCCGTGTGTACGACCGGTTTTCAACAGAGAAAGGGTCCGGACAGTGAAGAAGATCATCGTTCTGGCGCTGGTGGCCCTCGGGGCTTTCGCCGTCTACCGCAAGATCCAGGCGGACCGCGCCGAGCTCGACCTGTGGACGGAAGCCACCGCGGCCAGCGAGAGCTGATCGCGGACCCGACTGGCCGCCCGACAGGGGGCCGGTGGGTTTCCAAGGCGGGTCGACGGCGCACACCCGGTGTGTCGCCCGGGGTCCGCGAGTGACACGAAGACGTGGGTGGGCCGACGAACCCGTGGTGCGACCCACGGCTTTGTGCTGTGTCCGGCCCCCTGTCCAGTGCGCCGGACCACCCTCCGATGCGGGTATGCTCTGCATGGTGACCGGGCCTGGACCCGGATCCGAGAAACGGGGCCATAGCTCAGCTGGCAGAGCGCCGGTTTTGCATACCGGAGGTCAGGGGTTCGACTCCCCTTGGCTCCACCACAGAAGAAGACTGCTTCGAGCGTACGTGACGGGGATCTCCGATTCGGGATCCCCGTCACCTCGTTCCCGAGGGCCGGCGATCACCTGATCGCCGGCCCTCGGTCATCCGGTACGGACGACCGTGATGTGTCGTTCCCCGCCGGGGATCTCGATCTCGTCGACGACGGCGATGGCGAGGTCGCCGGAGGTGATCCGGGAGACGCCGGTGACCGTGTGGCCCCGATCCAGGGCCTCCTCCACGATCGCGGTTCCGGCCATGCCGGTGGCGCCGAAGACGGAGATCCTCATGAGGTGGGTGCCTTTCGTCGAGGGGTGCGAGGGGTGATCTGACCGGCGAGCATCGCGGCCAGGGCCAGGACGAACCCGGCGATCTGGAGAAGGGTGAGGCTCTCGTCCAGGAGGAGTGCTCCGAGAGCGGCGGCCACGAGGGGTGAGAGCAGACCGAGCAGGGCGGTGGCGGTCACCGGCAGACGGCGGATCCCCCCGAACCACAGGGCGTAGGCCATGAGCCCACCGATGAGTCCGAGCCACAGGTAGCCGGCGAGGGCCGGGGCGTCGACCTGGACTGGGACGCCTTCGATGAGCAGGGTGGGGACGAGGAGCACGAGGCCTCCGGCGGTGAGCTGCCACCCCGCCAGGGTGAGGTCGTCGACGCCTTCGGGGCGTCCCCAGCGTTTGGTCAGGACGACGCCCGTGCCCATGGAGGCGGCCCCCGTGAGGCCGGCGAGGACACCGACGGGGTCGAGGGTCGCCTCGGGGCCCAGGACCACCATTCCGATACCGGCCAGGCCGACGACGCCCCAAACGACCCGCCAGGCCGACCACCGTTCGTTCAGGAGCGCGACGACGAGGAAGGCCACGATGATCGGCTGGGTGGCGCCCAGGGTGGCCGCCACGCCCCCGGGGAGACGCTCGGCGGTCAGGAACAGCAGGGGGAAGAAGGCGCCGATGTTGAGGGTGCCCAGGACCGCGGCCTTCCACCACCAGTCTCCGCGCGGGGGTCTTCGAACGATCGCCAGGGCCAGGAGGCCCGCGGGCAGTGCCCGCATGAGGGCCGCGAACAGCGGGTGGCCGAGGGGGAGGAACTCGGTCGTCACGATGTAGGTCGTGCCCCACACGGCCGGGGCGAGGGCGGTCAGCGCGGTCAGGCCGACTCTGCCCCCGACGCCCGTTCCGGGGGCTTCGGGAGTCGTCATCACGCACTCATCGTGCGGTCGGAGGTATCGATGAGTCCAACACATGCTTGTCATCGCATCGATCTCATATCAAGATCGATCTATGGAGCTGCAACAACTTCGCTATGTCATCGCCGTGGCCGAGGAGGCCAACTTCACCCGGGCCGCGGCGCGGTGTTTCGTGGTCCAGTCGGCGCTGAGCCACCGGATCAAGACGCTGGAGCGGGAGTTGGGCTTCGACCTGTTCGCCCGGACCAGCAGGAGGGTGGAGCTCACCGCGGCGGGGGAGGCCTTCCTGCCGGAGGCGAGGGCCGCCCTGGAGGCGGCCGAGCGCGCGGTCGCCGACGCCTCGGAGGCGGTGGGGCGGGTGAGGGGTCGGTTGAACGTGGGGGTCATACCGACGGTCACCGCCGTCGACGTGCCCGCCGTCCTCGGCCTGTTCCACCGGGCGCACCCGGAGGTCCGGGTCACCCTGCGGATGGGCGGTAGCGACGCGCTGGTGGAGGAGATCGTTCGAGGGGACATCGACGTGGCCTTCCTCGGGCTTCCCGAGTCCCTCGAACCGCGCGGGGTCGCCTGGCGTCATCTGGGATCCGACCACCTCGTCGCCGTTCTGGCCGCGGAGCACCCCCTGGCCGAGCGTGCCGAGCTGAGGTTGACGGATCTGGAGGGGGAGACCTTCGCCGACTTCACCGCGGGGACTCCGGGGAGGGCCCAGAGCGATCTGGCCTTCGGCGGCGCGGGTGTGCGGCGCGATGTGGCCTTCGAGTCGATGTCCGCCGACCTCATCGTCGATCTGGTCCGTCAGAACCTCGCCGTCACGCTTCTGGCGTCCCGTTACGCCCCTCGTGAGCGCGGGCTCGTCGTCCTTCCCGTGGTCGACGGGCCCTCCCGTGCCGAATATCTGTCCTGGAGCGATTTCAATCCGGGCCCCGCCGTACGCGCCTTCCTCGAACTGGTGGACGAGGCCCCTTCCGCATAGGGGCGGGGCGGTCGGCACGCTCCGATCCGAGAAAGCGCGTGTACGGCTTCGGGTGCCCCCATGGGCGGCCTCCTGTCTCCCGAGGTCGGAGCGGCGCTCTCGGGAGCTCTCAGAGGCCTTTCCCCGGCTGCGGTGGAGTCCGGGCCGAGTGATGAACGGATGTGGTGAAGCGGCCTTACATAAAGGTCCGCTTAAAACCCGGGAACGGGTCCTTCCGTCGGCTGAATAGGACTCTTCCCGTCTTCTGTGGACTATTTGTCGTGGTTACTAAACAGTAGTTCCAGGGGGGTGGAGAGGGGGTGGGAAAAGGTGGGGGAGGGGGTTGCTCTAGGTGGCCGTGGAGGAGGGTCGCATAGCCCGATCGGGTGGGTTCACGGGAGGGCCGTCCGGTTCGACCAGGCCTGTCCGGACAGGCGGTCCGGGTCATCGGTGTTCCTGAAAGCGCAGGTCATTCAGGGGTTGTGCGTCTGGTTCGCGAGAGTTTCCGGTTTCTCTTCACTTGGTGCGCTCCTACCATATCCAGTGACTCTCCGTGTGTGTATGATGACACTTCCTGAGGAGGCAATGGTCCTACTGGGCCATATGAGAAATAGGCCTCTTGGGGCCTGTTGGTGAACTGGGACGATCCGTAGTTTCGACACCAACGACAACGAGGAACACAGCGCGCCGAAACGAACGACCCCCGAAGACGAGCCGAGCGGCCCCCGTTCGGCTTCGTGCATCGTCCTCGTGGCGGCCCGTTGGTCCCTCGTCCGCCGACAGCCGGTCGGCGGGTTCCGATCACCACACATGCTGATCTTGGGAGTGGGGCAACATGTGGAATGAGAAGATGGCGGCTCGTGCCAAATGCCGCGAGATCGACCCCGACGCACTGTTCGTGCAGGGAGCCGCGCAGAACCGCGCCAAGCTCATCTGCCGAGGATGCCCGGTCCGGACCCAGTGCCTGGCGGAGGCCCTGGACAGCCGGATCGAATTCGGCGTATGGGGCGGTATGACCGAACGTGAGCGTCGTGCTCTGCTGCGTAGGCGCAAGGACGTCACCAGCTGGTACGACCTCCTGACCAGTGCCGAGAAGCGTTACGAGGAGGAGAGGTCCCAGGAGGAGCCGGTGCGCAACGCTCCGGTCGTCGTCGCCGGGCACTGACCCGGGACGTCGAGGAGGGGAGCCTCGACGTCGATCGTGACGGGGATGTTCGCGTGAGGCCGTGGGGACGGCCGGGCGCGGGTTTCGAAGGGGAACGTTCCGACCTGGGACGGATCGACCCGGCCCTACGGGCCGAAGGTCGATGCCGCCTCCTCCTTTCGAAGGAGGGGCGGATCAGGGGAGGATCAGGGACGTCCCTCATGTACGCACTCGGCTCCATGCAGCATCATGGAGGAGGGCGCGACATTCTCGTACGGTCGAGCCCCACGCGGCTTTCGGGAGTGGGGATGACAGAGCAGAGTTCGCGGGACCCTCGGCCACGTCCGTGGAGTCCCGACGGTCCGCGACCACAGGTCCGGCTCACCCACCAGGATCGGGACGCCGTGGCCGAGGTCCTCCGAGAGGCCTATTCGAAGGGCCAATTGGAGGAGGACGAGTTCGACGAACGGCTCGACCGGGCCATGCGCGCCAAGGTCGCCTCGGATCTGGCTCCGCTCACGGAGGACCTCGGGGTCCGGCCCTTCACGGAGGGCGGGGCCCCGGGGCGACCCGGGGGCGAGGGCTTCGGCTCCAAGGGAGGCCGACGGCGTCCCGCCGCCGACCTTCGAGGGATGAGGACGGACAACCCCCTGGAGAAGGTCGGCTCGGGCCTGAGTCACGCGTCCGCGTACTTCTTCCCCCTGCTCGGTCCGCTCCTGATCCTGTTGATCAGTTCGGACAGCACGCCCTTCATGCGCAAGCACGCGTTGGAGGCCCTGAACTTCCAGCTCTTCTGGATCATCGCCATGGCGGTCAGCGCGGTGCTGTCCATCCTGGTCCTGCCGATCCTGATCCTGGTGGCCGTGGCGCTCGGAGGGCTCGTCCTTCCGGTCATCGCCGCCGCGACCAACATCATGGGGAACGGCTGGCGCTACCCCTTCACCTATCGGCTCATCAAGGGCGACGACGACTGACCCTCGTGTCCGGACCCCGGGTTCTCCCCGCGGCCCGGACACGAGGGTCGGGTTCGCGCTCTTACTCGCCGGACCTGCCGTTGGAGGAGGATCGGATCTTCTCCTTGGCCTTGGCCTTGGTCTCCTCGGCCTTGTCGGCCGCGTCCTCCGCGACGTCGGCCGCCTTCTCCTCCAGGTTCTCGCGGGTCTCACGGACCTGCTCACGGGCCTGGTCCAGGTGCTCCTGCCACTCGGCGTCCTGGGAGGCCTGACGCAGGCGGATGAGCGAGTACACGAGCACGCCGCCGACCAGGGCGGCGCCGCCGATCACGAGACCTCGGGGGATCCTCCGGCCACCGGCGCGGAGTCCGCGCAGACCACGGCGGCCCGGCTTCGGGTCGATCCGCTGGGCGGCGACGGTCAGCAGACCGGCCACCCGGGGGGCGACGGTGTCCTCGACGCGCTGAGCGGCGGTCTCCAGGCGGGGTGCGGTCCAGCCGCGGGCCTGGAGGAGCTTCACGGCCGCCTGGTCCCGTGCCTGATCGGCGTAGGGGCCGAGTCGGTCGGCCTGTTCCCGGGCCAGTTCCTGTAGGCGGGCGAGGGCGTCCTCGGCGTCCTTGCGTGCCTTGCGACGCTTGGCAGTGATAGGCACGTCGTCAGCTCCTTCGATCGTTCTCACCGGTTCGTACGGTCACTTCACCCGGCGGCCGACACGTTCCGGCCGCCTGAATGGTGCCGCCGGTCGTCCTTCCCTGTTATCCGGGTGTTATCTCAACATACGTCCTCTGCGTCTGTGATCTACGTTTCGACACCGTCCACGGTCGTCGGGCTTCCGGTGAAGCGCGCCGGTGGGCCGGGTAACGTGAGCACGTAATCTCACTCGAGCGAAAGGCACTGAGGTGTCGGACTCCACGGGTCAGCCCACCGCGCGGCTGAACACCTCCAAGGGAACCATCGTCGTCAAGCTGTTCGAGGAGCAGGCTCCGGAGACGGTCGCCAACTTCATCGGTCTGGCCGACGGTTCCAAGCAGTGGATGGACCCCACGACGGGCAAGCCGTCGAACAACAGCCTCTACGAGGGCACGATCTTCCACCGGGTCATCGACGGGTTCATGATCCAGGGCGGCGACCCGCTGGGCAATGGCCGCGGCGGCCCCGGCTACCAGTTCAAGGACGAGATCGACCCGAGCCTGCGCTTCGACCGTCCGTTCCTGCTGGCCATGGCCAACGCCGGTCCGGGCACCAACGGCTCCCAGTTTTTCATCACCGTCACCGAGCCGCACTGGCTCAACGGCCGCCACACCATCTTCGGTGAGGTCGTCGAGGGCGCCGACGTCGTGACCGCCATCAGCAAGGTCGAGACCGGCGCCCAGGACCGTCCGAACGAGGACGTCGTGATCAACAGCATCGAGATCACCCGATAACACGGGTATCGAGGTCAGACCCAGAGGAGTGACCAGCCGACCATGACCGCACCTCCCCCTTCCCCCGGGGCCTCGTCCGGCCAGGGGACGCCGCGTACCTGCTACCGGCACACCGACCGAGAGACCGGGGTCGGCTGCACGCGGTGCGGGAGGCCGATCTGCCCCGACTGCATGGTCGAGGCGGCCGTCGGCTTCCAGTGCCCGGCCTGTGTGGCCGAGGGGAACCGCAGGGTGCGGTCGGCGCGGACCACCTTCGGGGGCAAGGTCGTCGACAAGCCCTACGTGACCTGGTCGATCCTGGTCATGATGGTGGTGGGCTTCGTCCTCCAGCTGGGCACCTCCGTCCCGCTCGGCCAGGCTCTGAGCACACCTCTGGTCCAGCACTTCAGCATGTGGGGCCAGGGCGTCGTGTGGCACGGCGAGTGGTACCGGCTCATCACCGCGGCCTTCCTGCACGGGGGCGTTCTCCACCTGCTGTTCAACGGCTACGCGATGTACGCCCTCGGTCCGCAGTTGGAACGTTGGCTGGGGCACGGGCGTTTCCTGGCCCTGTGGGTCCTGGGCGCCCTGTCCGGTTCGGTGCTGAGCCTGATCGCCACGCCGAACCAGCCGTCCGTGGGCGCCTCCGGCGCGATCTTCGCCCTCTTCGGCGCGGTGTTCGTGATCGGTCGGCGTCTGCGGCTGGACATCCGGATGCTCCTGGTCCTGCTGGCGCTCAACCTCGGTATCACCTTCCTGGTCCCGGGGATCTCCTGGACCGCCCATATCGGTGGTCTGGTCGGAGGGCTGCTGATCGGGGCGGTCCTGGCCTATCTGCCGTCGAGTTCGGTCAAGGAGGGACGGCGCACCCTGGTGCACACGCTCCTCCTGGCGGCCTTCGGTGTTCTCCTGTTCACCCTGGTCGTTCTGGCCCCGAGACTGTGGATCCTGATCTACGGCTGACGTCCGGAGACGCGAAAGGCCCTCGGAGAACGTTCCGGGGGCCTTTCGTCCACATCCATGGCGAGCATGGTGCGACACGCAGAGTAGAGCTACCCACAACCTGTGGATAACTCTGTGGAAAACCTGATCAAGGCGGCTCGAACGGCCGAGTGGGGCGTCGGCGCCGTTATCGGGCCCGGGGGTGAACGGGGGACATCACGCCCGCGGGAGGACCGGGGTCAGTGCCAGCGCGTCGACAGAATGACGGCGATGATGATGCCACTGAAGCCGATCAGCAGGTTCCAGTTGTGCCAGTCCTGCATGTACGGGACCGAGGCGCCGGCGAGGTAGTACACGCCGATCCAGAGGATGCCCAGGATGAAGAAGCCCAGCATCGTCGGCACCAGCCAGCGTGGGCTGACCTTCGGCTGCTCTTTGGAAGGAGGCGGCGTGTAGACGGCCTTCTTCTTGCGATCGTTGCGGGACTTGGGCACGGTCGCTGCTCCAGGATGTGGGGCGGTTCGGAATCACCACAGTGTACGCCCCGGGCGCCCCGGGCGTCACCGCCGGCAGGTCCCGAAACCCCAACGGTCCCACCCGGAACGTGAGAGGGGGCCGTGCCCTTTCGGACACGGCCCCCTCTCACACCGCTCCGGGTCTCATCGACGGCCGAGGACGAACCCGTTCTCCTCCGGCTGATCGGTCTCCCACGGCGGAGGCGGGAACTCGATCGGCGGACTGTCCGTCTCGCTGGGCTCGTCCGGCTCGTCGGGCTCGGTCGGCTCCTCCTCGGCGGGGGCGACGGCGATCGTCACCGTCACGGTGGTGCCCACGTCCACGCTCTGCTGGGCGGCGTGGGACTGGTTGACGACGGTGTTCTCCGGGGCGTCCGCGGTCTCCTGCTCCTGGAAGTCCGCGACCAGGTTCGCCTGGTCCAGGGCGTTCTGCGCCTGCTCCCGGGTCATCCCCTGAAGGTCCGGCACGCTCGTCTGGTCGGGGCCGGAGGAGATGTGCAGGGTGATCTCCGTGTCCGGGGAGACCTCGTTGCCCGCCGGGGGGTCCGTACCGATCGCGCTGCCCTGGGCGATGGTGTCGTCGGCCCGGGAATCGGTGGTGACGTTCTCGAAGCCCTGATCGCTCAGAGTGGACCGGGCCTCCGACTCGGTCTGCCCCTCCACGCTCGGGATCTCGATCGCCCCGGGCCCGGAGGAGAGCACGATGACGACCTCCTCGTCGACGGGGGCCTCCGTGCCCGCCGTGGGGTCGGTCTCGATGGCCGTGCCCTCGTCGATCTCGTCGTCGGCCCGGGTATCGGTGCCGATGTTCTCGAAACCCTCATCGCGGAGCGCGGCCTCGGCGTCCTCCTGGGACATGCCGGCCACGTCGGGGACGGTGGCCTGTTCGGCCGTATCACCGCTCCGGTTGAGGAGGAAGAAGACCAGGATCAGGGAGCCGATGACGCCCAGGGCGAGCAGGACCCACAGGGCCGTCTTGCCCGCGTTGCCCTTCTTCTCGTCCCGGTAGTCGTCGTCGTAGTCGTCGTAATCGTCATAGCGGTCGTCCCCCGCGGGCGGCATCGCCGTGGTGGCCCCCGCCGCGGCCATCGCCATGGTGCCCGCCTGAGTGGGCATCCCGGCCAGACCGCGCTGGATGTCGGCGCGCATCTCCGCTGCGTTCTGGTACCGCTCCTCACGGTCCTTGGTCATCGCGCGGAGGGTGACGTCCTCCAGCCACTCCGGGATCTGCGGATCCACCTCGGAGGGCGGGATCGGATCCTCACGGACGTGCTGGTAGGCGATGGACACGGGGGAGTCGCCGGTGAACGGGGGGCGCCCGGTGAGTAGCTCGTAGAGCACGCAACCGGTGGAGTAGATGTCGCTGCGAGGGTCCACGCGTTCGCCGCGCGCCTGCTCGGGAGAGAGGTACTGCGCGGTGCCGATGACCTGGGAGGTCTGGGTCATCGTCGCCTGGTCGTCGCCCATGGAGCGGGCGATACCGAAGTCCATCACCTTGACCTCGGCGTTGCGGGTCAACATGACGTTCGCGGGCTTGATGTCCCGGTGCACGATGCCGTTGTCGTGGCTGTACTCGAGAGCCTTGAGGATGCCGTCGACCAGCTCCGCCGAACGCTCCGGCACGAGCTTGCGGTCGTCGTCGAGGAGTTCCTTGAGGGTGCGGCCGTCCACGTACTCCATGACGATGTACGGGATGGAGACCCCGTCGATCATGTCCTCGCCGGTGTCGTACACCGCGATGATCGCCGGGTGGTTCAGGGAGGCCGCGGACTGGGCCTCCCTTCGGAACCTCGCTTGGAAGATGTGGTCACGGGCCAGATCGTGTCGGAGCGTCTTGATCGCGACGAGTCGGTCGAGTCGCAGATCTCGTGCGCGGTGTACCTCGGCCATGCCGCCGCGCCCGACCACCGTGTCGAGTTCGTAGCGTCCGCCGAGGAGCCGGGGCTGGGACATGTCGTGCACTAATCCTCGTGTCTTTCGGAGACCGCCCGCAGGCCGCCGCCTATCCTGAGCGTCTCTCGATCATCGCTTGGTCATCGGTCCGTGTCTCGTGCTGAAAGCTAGTTCCCTTCGTGCCCCGGCGGGTTGTCCACGCCACCGCCACCGCCACCGGATCCGTCTTCTCCGCCGCCGTTGTCGCCGCCGTTGTCCGGGGGAGGATCCGTGTTGTCCCCACCGTCGGGGTTCTCGGTCTCGGGGACGTCGTCCTCGCCGTCGTCCTCGGGCTGAGTGGGTTCCTCGTCGCCCTCGCCGGTGTCAGGGCCCTCGGAACCTCCCCAATCGTGGGCCGGAGGGGTCCAATCGGGGAGATCGTTCTCCGGCACCGGGATATCCGGCTCCTCCGGCTCCTCGGGTTCCTCACTGGGTGTGGGGGAGGGGGAGGTCTCCGAGACCGCGGGCGGGTTGCTGTCGTTGACCTTGTCGGTCCCGGGGTCCCCGCCGAACACGAAACCGGCCGCGGCGGCCGCCACGATCATGACGGCCGCGACCACGGCCGCGAGCACGACCGGCGTCCTGATCCGGCGTTCGGATCCGGAACCTTTCGCCAGGGTAGCGGAATCACCGTTCTGATCAGCGGGTACGAAGGGCTGATCGGCGGTTCGTCGAGCCTGGGATCCGCTCCGCGGCCCGGTGTCCGGAACGGCCCCGACCACCCGGGTCTGCGCCATACCGGAGAAACCGGTGGACGGGGTGGGCGGTCCCGTCCCCGCGTCGGAGCGGATGACCGCGGCCAGATGCGCGACCTCGCCGGCGGAGGAGGGGCGGTTCTCGGGGTCCTTCTCCAACATGGAGAAGACCAGGTCGTCGATCTCGGCCGGGATGTCCTCGGGAAGCGACGGAGGTTCGTCGCGCGTGTGGGCCAGGGCCAGCGCCACCGGGCTGTCGCCGGTGAACGGAGGCTCTCCGGCGAGGCATTCGTAGGCCACCACACCGAGCGCGTACAGGTCGGAGGCGGCGCTCGCGGGCCGCCCGGACGCCTGCTCGGGCGAGATGTACTGCGCCGTGCCCATCACCATGCCGGTCTGGGTGAGGGTGACGGACGTGTCCCCGCGGGCGATACCGAAGTCGGTCAGCTTGAGCTGCCCCTCCTCGGTCACCAGCAGGTTGCCCGGTTTGATGTCCCGGTGCACCACGCCGCGGGCGTGCGCGGCGGCCAGTGCCTTGGCCGCCTGGCACACGAAGTCCAGGGTCTGGTCGGGGCTCAGCCTTCCCTGCTCGCGCAGGACCTGGGAGAGGGGGTCGCTGACCACCAGCTCCATGATCAGGAAGGCACGGCCGTCCTCCTCGCCGTAGTCGTAGACCTGGGCGATGCCGGGGTGGGAGAGACCGGCGGTGATCCGTCCCTCGGTTCGGAAGCGCTCGCGCGCGGTCGGTTCGGCCATCTGGGCCGGGTGGAGCAGCTTCACCGCGACGGAGCGGTTGAGCAGTGTGTCGGTCGCCCGCCACACGGTCCCCATACCGCCGGAGCCGATCTGCTCCTCCAGGCGGTAACGATCGCTCAGAACGGTCCCGGTGAGTCCACCGGGACCGCTCTGTGAAGACGGTTCGTAGGCGCTCACTACAGAACCACTGCCTCCATCATGTTCCGCGCGATCGGCGCGGCCAGGGACCCACCGCTGCCGCCGCCGTGTTCGATCACGACGGCGACCGCGACCTGCGGGTCGTCGGCCGGGGCGAACCCGATGAACCAGTTGTGGGTGCCCATCTCGCCACCGGTCTCGGCGGTACCGGTCTTACCGGCGACGTCGATACCGGAGATCGCGCCGTTGGGTCCGGAGCCGTCCGGCCCGGTGACCCGGACCATCATGTCGGTCAGGTCGGAGGCGGTGCTGGCGCTCATGGCCTGGGAGTAGACCTCGGGCGTGGTCTGGGTGACGACGGAACGGTCGGCGTCGCGGACCGAGTCCACCAGGTAGGGCCGCATGACCTCGCCGGAGTTGGCCACTCCGGCGGCGACCATCGCCATCTGGAGCGGGGTCGCCTCCACGTTGGACTGGCCGATGCCGGCGCGTCCCAGGATGTTGCGGTCGTCCTCGGGCGGGGCGAGGCTCGGCGTCACGCCCATCGGGACGGTCAGCCTCTCCTCTTCCTTCTCACGGTTGAACCCGAACGCCGTGGCCTGCTCGGACAGGTTCTTTCCGCCCACCTCGATCGCCCAGTTGGCGAACGAGGTGTTGCAGGAGATCTGGATCGAGTGGGCCAGGGTGTCGGGGTCGCCGCCGTTGCAGGTACCGCCCGGGGTGGCGTTGGGCAGCGGGTGCCCCAGCTCCAGGGTGTCCGGAGCGTCCATGGTGCTGTCCGGGCCGGCGTCCAGGTACTCCATGGCCGCCGTGGCGGTCACGATCTTGAACGTCGAGCCCGGGGGGTAACGCTCGTTGAGGGCGCGGTTGAGCAGCGGCTGGTCGGGTTCGACCTCCAACGCGCCGTAGTTCTCGATGGCCTCGGTCTGGTCGGTGATGCTCACGACGTCGTTGGCGTCGTAGGAGGGGTAGGACACCGCGCCGAGGATCGCCCCCGTGGAGGGGTCGATGGCGACGGCGGCGCCGTTCATGCCCAGGTCCTTGAAACCGTTGAAGCCCGCCTGCTGTACGGCGGGGTCGATGGTCAGCTCGACTCGGGCGCCCTCCGGTTCGCTACCGGTGATCATGTCGCGGAAGTTGCGCACCGCCAGCCGGTCGTCGCTGCCGTCCAGCAGGCTGTTCTCGGTGTCCTCGATACCGGAGGCACCGTAGCTGCGGAAGGAGCCCACCACCGGGGTGTAGAGCGTTCCGTCGGTGTACATCCGCTGGTAGCGGGCCGGGTCGCCCTCGTCGGCGATGTTCTCCGAGTAGGCGACGTTCTCCCCGCCGATGACGATCGGGCCGCGCGGCTCGGTGAGCCGTTCGGAGTACTGCCGTCGGTTCAGCGGGTCCTCTCGGATGGCGTCGGCCTGGAAGCCCTGGATCCAGGTGAGCTGGAGCATCAGGGCACCGAACAGGAGCATCGAGAAGACGCTGAGGCGTCGGATGGGTGTGTTCATCGTCGGATCACCTGTGTGGCCCCCTCGTCCTGGATCGCCTGGGGGGCGGGGCGGCGCGCGTTGTCGCTCATCCGGAGCAGCAGTCCGATCATCAACCAGCTGGCCATGAGGGCGGAACCGCCCGCGGCCAGGAAGGGTGTGGTCATACCGGTCAACGGGATGATCCGGGTCAGGCCGCCGAGCACCACGAACACCTGGAAGCACATGACGAAGGCGATGCCGCTCGCGAGCATCTTGATGAAGAGCTCGCGGGAGGCCAGAGCCACGCGCATCCCTCGCTGCACGAGGAGGAAGACCACGATCAGGATGACCATGACGCCGGTCAGCCCGAGGTCCTCGGCCAACGAGGCGAAGATGAAGTCGCTGTCCGCGGCGAAGATGTGGTGCGCCTGGCCGCCGCCGAAGCCGGTGCCGAACAGGCCGCCGTAGGCCATGCCGATGAGCCCCTTGACGAGCTGTTCGCTGCCGCCGAGCCGTTCGTAGACCTCGGGGTCGAAGGCGTTGAACCAGATGTCCACGCGCTGGCGGAAGTGCCAGAAGATCTGCATCGCCAGGGCGGCCGCGCCGATGAACACGGTGAGGCCGATGATGACCCACGAGGATCGTTGGGTGGCCACGTACAGCATCGCGAGGAAGGTGCCGAACAGCAGCAGCGAGGTACCGAGGTCCTTGGTGATGACCAGCAGACCGATCGCGATGACCCAGCCGACGACCATCGGCATGAAGTCACGGGCACGCGGCAGGTCCAGGATCTTGAACCGGCCGACCTTGATCGACTTGGCGGCCAGCGACAGGACCTGGCGTTTGGTGACCAGATACGAGGACAGGAAGATCACCAGGGCGATCTTCGCGAACTCGGACGGTTGCATGGTGAAACCGCCGAAGCCGATCCACCGGCGGGCGCCGTACTCGTTGATGCCCAGACCCGGCACCATCGGCAGCGCGATCAGGATGATCGCGACCAGGGCGCTGATGTAGGTGTAGCGCTGGAGCACCCGCGGTTCCTTCAGGAAGAACAGCAGGGCGATGCAGAAGATCATGCCCACAGCGGTCCACACGAGCTGCATGCCGATGCCGGCGTGCTCGATCTCGCCGGACTCGGCGGCGTCCAGTCGCCAGATCATGGCCACGCCGACCCCGTTGAGGAACAGCGCGCAGGGCAGGATCAGCGGGTCGGCGTACGGGGCGATGAAGCGCAGCGCCACGTGGGTCGCCAGGGCCAGGGCGCCGAAGATGAGGCCGTAGCCCCACATGGCTCCCGGGATCTGGTTGTTGAGGTTCAACCCGGCGATCGCGATCGCGCCCATGGTGATGAGGATGGTGAGCCCGACCAGCACCAGTTCGGCGTTGCGCCGTTTGACCGGTGGTAGGGCGGTGGGTGCCTCAGGGGCGGTGGTGCTCACAGGGTCACCCCGATTCCTGGGTCTCGGTCCCCCGACCGGAGCCGTCCGCGTCCTTCTCCAGATCGGAGATCAGGGTTCGTGCCGCTTCGAGGTTCTCGACGTCGATGTTGGCCTCGACGCCCTGACGGTCGGTCGGGGCGAGGGAGTCCACGCCGAGGTCGGTCTTCTCGACCTCTTCGGAGAGGCTGATCCCGGCGATGTCGGTGTCGACGCCCTGGTAGATGCTGACGGTCCGGCCGTCGGAGGACAGACCCACGTAGTACTGGTCCTCGACGTATTGACGGCCGAAGTAGTAGCCGCCGCCGGCGATCGCGCCGACCACGATGACGAAGACGAGCACGATCGGCCACCAACTCCGGGACCGGTACTCCTGCTCGCCGTCCGCGTTCGGGCCGCCGGCGGGCGGGGCCTCGTAGGGACGTTCCTCGTACGAGGAGGGGGCGGCGCCCGCGGGCGCCGGGATCTCCTCCCGGATCGGGTTCATCTCGGCGGTGTCGCCGCCGCCGGCGCCGCGCAGTTCCTGCGCCCGTCTGGCCGGGCTGGTCTCGTTGGGGCCGGTGGACTCGTCACGCTGGTCCGCGGCGCCGACCGTCTGCGGAGCGGCGGTGGGCCCCTCCTGGTCGGTGTCGGTCTCGATGACGTCCGCGATCACCGCGGTGATGTTGTCCGGTCCGCCGCCGCGGATGGCCAGCTCGATCAGCTTCTTGGCCGCCGCGCGAGGGTCGCTCTCGGCGGCCAGGGTCTCGTGGATGGTCTTCTTGCTGACCACACCGGAGAGCCCGTCCGAGCAGAGCAGGTACCGGTCGCCGACCTTCGCCCGACTGATGGAGATGTCCGGGTCGACCGGGGTCTTGCCGTCCAGGGCGCGCAGGATCAGGGACCGCTGCGGGTGGGTGGCGACCTCCTCCTCGGTGATCTTGCCCTCGTCGACGAGGGTCTGCACCAGGGTGTGGTCGTGGGTGATCTGCTCGAACCGGGAGCCGCGCAGCAGGTAGGCGCGCGAGTCGCCGATGTGGATCAGGGCGACCTGGGAGCCCGACCACAGCATGGCGGTCAGGGTGGTGCCCATGTTCTCCAGCTGGGGCTCCTGCCGGATGCGGATGGCGAGGGAGTCGTTGGCCTGCTCGACGGCGCGTTGCAGGACCTCGGCCATCTCCTCGGCCCGTGGGTCGTCCGGGGTGTCCAGGCTGCGGATCGACGAGATCGCGATGGAGCTGGCCACCTCGCCGCCCGCGTAACCGCCCATACCGTCGGCCACCGCGAGGAGGTGTTGGCCGGCGTAACCGGAGTCTTCGTTGCCTTCGCGGAGGCATCCTACGTCGGAGTACGCCGCGTATCGGAGAGCGATTGTCATTTGCGCAGTTCCAGGACGGTTTTGCCGATACGGATGGGCTGACCCACCGTGATGGGCTGGGGGCGGTTCAGCTTCTGCTGGCCGAGGTAGGTGCCGTTCGTGGAGTTGAGATCCTCGACGAACCAGCGGCCGTTTTCGGAGTAGACGCGTGCGTGCCGACCCGAGGCGTAGTCATCGGTGATGACCAGGGTCGAGTCGGGGGCGCGTCCGATCAGGATGGGTTGGGAGGCCAGGTCGACCGTGGTGCCCGCCAGGGATCCCTGTGTCACGGCCAGGACCGTGGGCTCGTTACGACGTGCGCGCTGCGGCCGGGCCTGCGACGATGACGATGACGCCGCGACGGGCCTGCGCTGAGGAGGCCGGATGGAGGGCCTGGGTTTCTTCTTCCTGGACTTCCTCTTCGACTGGCCGAAGAGGTCCGTGCGAATGACACCGACCGCCATGAGGACGAACAGCCAAAGCACCGCGAGATACGCGATCTTGATCAATATGAGGGTCAAGTTGGACATCGAACTGCTCTTCAGCCCCTGTCGTGCTTCGGCCGGGGTGGCGGTCATCGGCGCCGCCACCATGTCTGCCCCACCTTCGGTCGGTGAGTCCGGGTCGCTGGTCCACGGCCCAGCCGGCCGCGGTCATTGTGCCCGATCGGTCGGGTCTTCGCGGAGACTACCCTCCCGGTCGGTGTTCCGATACGACTCGGTATCGGGACCGACCCGGTCATCGAACACTCAGACGCCGATTCGGCGCCGTTGGTTGCGGTCCGGAAGGGCCGGATCGTCATCCCTTAGGGGGATCGGGGAGACGATCAGTCGCGACGGAAGGTCATGGTGGTGCGGCCCAGGCTGATACGGGTGCCGTCCACCAGCCGGGCCTGCCTGACCTGCTGTCCGTTGACGAAGGTCCCGTTGGTGGACCCCTTGTCCTCCAGGATGACCTCGTCGCCGTCCACGCGGATCTCCACGTGGTGGCGGGAGACGCCGTTGTCCACCAGACGAAGGTCACAGTCGGTGCCGCGGCCCAGGAGGGTGACCGGGGTGGTCAGCTCGAAGGACTGCTGCATCCCCTGGCTCGCGATGTTGCCCTCGGCGGTCGCGCCGCC
Organism: Nocardiopsis sp. LDBS1602; assembly: GCF_035818715.1. Lineage (NCBI taxonomy): Bacteria > Bacillati > Actinomycetota > Actinomycetes > Streptosporangiales > Nocardiopsidaceae > Nocardiopsis > Nocardiopsis sp. LDBS1602. The sequence continues at coordinate 18,834 of NZ_JAYLVW010000014.1, forward strand.
GGGGGAGATGAGGAGACGGGGGCGGCCCGTCTGCTGCGGTCCCGAACCCTGTCCCGGGTCGCCCACGGGCTGGCGGAGCTCTCCGCCCTCCACGAGGCTGCCCCGGACCACGCCGGAGCGGATGCGGAAGCGGCCCGTCTTCAGGCCGTCGTCCGAACGGAACTGTACGCGGACCGGGCCGACGAACGAGTAGCCCTGCTCCGTCGCGTAGTCCCGCGCCAACTTGGACAGTTCCTGCCCCAGGCTGTCGGCGTAGACCTCCAGGCGTTCCTTGTCGCTGGCCGAGAGTTCGACGATGAAGTCGTTCGGGACCAGTGTGCGGCCCTGGGCGACGATCGCGGCCCGCTCGTCCATCTCCCGCTGGACCGCGCTCGCGACCTCGACCGGCTGGAGCTCCGACTTGAAGGCCATCGCGAAGGTGCCTTCGATCATGCCCTCGAGCCTGCGCTCGAAGCGTTGGAGCACTCCCACGAGGTACCTCCCTTTCGTACTCCACTCCGTATGTGTAGACGATCGTAACCGGGCCGGGGTGCCCCTGGTTTCAGGTGCACCCCCGGGACGGGCCCGGAGGAGTGTGATCGGGGCCGTCCGCAAACGGTGTGCGAGGCACCTCCAGACCGTGCTAATCTTCTTCATGTCGCCAGGGCGAAGCGGGGAAAACCGGCTCCGAACTGGCATCATAATCGAATACATGTCACTCGGGCGGGTGGCGGAACGGTAGACGCGCACGGTTCAGGTCCGTGTGTCCGAAAGGATGTGAGGGTTCAAATCCCTCCTCGCCCACAAGTTCACGGGACGACCCCGTCGGTAGGCTCAGGCCTCCGGCGGGGTCGTTCTTCGTTTCCTCCGGGGTTCGTGGGTCGAGGGGGCCTCATCGGCCCTCCCCGGGGAGAGAGGCTTCGGGGAGGCGCCGGCTCCCCTGGTTTCGGGGTGACCGTAATACCGGGCAAGCGCGATCAACGATCTTGGATCGTTAGGTTCGCGGCAAGCCGCCTTCGCGGGTCGGAACCGAACACGGGGCACATGTCGGGCGTCGAGGGCCCGGTCGTCCGGTGGGGGTGAGGCCGGGGTGCTCATTCGGACGAAAAGCGTGTGATGAGACACTTCGGGCGTGGGTATCACCGAACGACTTCATGAGATCGGGCGGCCGCTGGTCGCCGAACAACTTGCGCACCCGACGGTCGCCGGCATCTCCCGAGGCGACCTCGACGAGCGCGCCTTCCGCTACTGGCTGGAGCAGGACCACCTCTACCTGCTCGACTACGCGAGGGCCTTCTCCCGTCTGGCCTGGCAGGCCCCCGACGACCATCTGGCCGACCTGGTCGGCATCGCGCACAGCACCCTCACCGAGGAACTCGAACTGCACCGCTCCCTGTCCGGGGAGTTCGGCGCGGACCTGACCACCAAGGAGAAGGGGCCCGCCTGCGAGGCCTACACCTCGTGGCTCCTGGAGGCCGCCGCCGACTACCGGGACGGGCTCGCCGCCGTCTACCCCTGCATGTGGGGGTACAACACCCTGGGGCGGGAACTGGCCCGCGACCGTCCGGAGGACCCCAGGTACGCCCGCTGGGTCGATACCTACAACGACCCCGGCTTCACCGAGCTCACCGAGAGGTACGGGCGCATGCTGGAGGAGTCCGGAGCCGACCCGGAAAGGGCCGAGCGCTTCTTCCTGGAGGGGATGCGTCACGAGATCGCCTTCTGGAACACCCCCTACACCTGATCTCCATCGGAATCACGGGCGAGCGCCCTCACTCCGGCCCCGGCCCCCGGACACGTTCTCTCCGTTCGGGGCCGGAGCGGGCGCGCCGCGGCCGGCTCAGGGAGCGATCACGGCCTCGACGTCGGAGAAGCGCTCGATCTCGCATCCGTTGTGCCTGTTGAACTCGGTGTCGATCTCGGTGCCCCCGACGTGGCCGGTGACCCGGGCCGCCTCGGGGCCGCCGACCTGCATCGTGCAGGCCATGCCGCCGGTCTCCATGACGAAGGGCTCGGAGCCGAGTTCGTCGATCTCGGCGCAGGCGGCCTCGGGGTCGGGGTGGTCGCCGCCGGTCGGGGAACAGGTGAGGGTCCAGGTACCCTCCTGGAAGTCTTCGGAGGGGGGCAGGCCGTCCTCGTCGGCCACGAAGGCCTCGATCACGAGCTCCACCTCGGCGTCGCCGTTCCCACCGTCTTCGGAGGTTCCGGAATCGTCGGTGTCGTCGGAGTCGTTCTCCTCGGAGGTGCCGTCCGTGGGATCGGTCTCCTCCGAGGGGTCGGTCTCGGGTGCGGTCTCCTGAGGGGCTTCGGCGTCGGGCCCTGAGGATCCCACCTCGGTGGCGTCGTTGCCGCAGGCCGTGAGTAGCAGGCCTAGGGCCGCGAGCGCGGCGAGGCGGGTCGGCAGGGCCGTTCCGAAGTTGTGCTCACGCATACTGCTTGGACGGGGCGCGCGAACCCGGGGTTCCGTCGTCCTCTCACTTTTTCAGTACACACCCGATACAGGGGGTCACCACCATGTCCGATGGTCAGGTAGCCGAGGTTCTCGTGAACGAGATTCCGGAGGGCGCCTATCTTCTCGACGTCCGCGAGCCCGCCGAGTGGAGCGCCGGGCACGCCCCGGACGCCGTGCACATCCCGCTGGGAACGCTGGGGGAGCGCGCGGCGGAGGTCCCCCAGGACCGGAAGGTCTACGTGGTGTGCCGTTCGGGCGGGCGTTCCGCTCAGGCCACGATGGCGCTCGGCCAGGCCGGCTGGGACGCGGTCAACGTCGCGGGCGGTATGCGCGCCTGGGAGGCGGCGGGGTTCGACATGAAGGCCGACTCGGACGCCGAGCCGACGGTCCTCTGAGACTCGAATCTGGACGGATTACGCAAAGGCCTGCCACTCGGGGGCTCCCGGGTGGCACTATGACGTCGTGAGTTCCGAGCGCGCGCCCCTCAGCGCCGAAGCCATGCTCGCCTCCTCAGCGGACGCGGTGATCGGCATCGACGGCGAGCTCCGAGTCACCTTCTGGAATCCGGCGGCGGAACGGATGTTCGGCTGGTCCGCGGACGAGGTGCTCGGTGGCGAGCTGCCGATCATCCCGCAAGAGCTGAGACCCGAGTACGGCGCGGTGCTCGAACAGGTGCGCGCGGGCACCCCGTTGACCATCTTCACCCGTCGTCTGCGCAGGGACGGGACCGCTCTCGACGTGCGGGTCAGCACCGGCTGCGTGCACGACGATCGAGGGCGGCACAACGGCTGGGTCCTGGTCCTCTACCCGCGGGAGAAGGAGGCCCAGGCGCAGGCCTCCGCGATGGAGCGGGCCCGACTGGTGCGCAGGCTCACGGACGTCGTGGCCGACATCAACACCGACCTCAGTCTCAAATCGGTCCTGGACCGGATCATCAGCAGCCTGACCGAGCTCACCGGCGCCGACGCGGGCGGTTTCGTCCTGTTGGACGAGAACCGGGTGCGGCTGGTGAGCCTCACGCACTTGTCCGACGAGTTGTACGGGGTGAGCGCACCGCTGGAGACCAGCCTGTTCGGTGAATTGCTGCGCAGCGGCAAGTCCGTGCTGTTGGCCAACAGCGACACCCGCAGCCTGGAGGATCTGGTCTGGGCCGACCTGCCCGGGCTGCACACCATCGCCCTGTGCGTCTCCAACGCCCAAGGACGCCCTTACGGGGCCCTGTACGCGCTGTACAGCCGGCGCAGGGTCGGCCACGTGGAGCTGGAGCTCCTGGAGTTGTTGGCCGAGCACGCCGGTGTGGCCATAGGCAACGCCATGGCCTACGAGGAGCTCAAGCTGCAACGGGCCCGAGAGCGGGCGGTGGCCGACTCCAGCGCCGACGGGATCGCCGTACTCGACTTCAGTGGCAAGGTCCGCAAGTGGAACCGCTCTGCCGCGGAGTTGACCGGCTACTCCTTCGAGGAGGTGGAGGGCAAGCATCCTCCCTTCCCGATCCCCGCCGCGCACGGAGAGCCCGTCAAGCACAAGAACGACGGAGGGCGTTGGCTGGAGATCCTCATGGCGCGGATCCCCAGCACCGACGAGTGGGTGGTGGACTTCCGGGACATCACGGCGCAGAAGGCGTTGGAGGAGGAACGGGAGTTCTTCCTGGCCAGCACCGGTCATGAGCTGCGGACCCCGGTCACCGTGATCCAGGGGTACGCGGCGATGCTCTCGCGAAAGGGAGAGCGGTTGGGTCCGGCCGGGCGCCAAGAGGCCAGCGAGATCATCCTGGATCGTGCCCGGGCCCTGGCCAAACTGGTGGAACGCCTGCGCCTGGGGTCGGACGTGGCCAGCGGTGAGATGACCCTGGACCGGGTCCCCTTCGACCTCGCGGAGCTGCTGGGCCAGTCGGTGGCGGCCTTCCGCCCGCTGGCCGAGCGGCAGGAGTTGGTGCTGGACTCGGAGGGGCCGCTGTGGACGGTGGGGGACCCGCTGGTCACCGGCATGGTCATGGATCAACTGCTGGAGAACTCGTTGAAGTTCTCGCCCGACGGCGGCGAGGTACGGGTCACGGTGGAGGAGGACGGGGAGGACTCTCTCACGATCCACGTTCAGGACGAGGGGGTGGGGATCGACCCGGGAGACGAGGAACGGATCTTCGAGCGCTTCTTCCAGAGCGGTGAGCGCGGTGACCGTCGAGGCTACGGCGGCCTGGGGATCGGCCTGTACATCGTGCGCCAACTCGTCCGGGAACAGGGTGGGGAGGTGACCGCTCATCGGTTGGAGCGGGGGACCCGGATGCGGATCACCCTGCCCAGACACCGCGGCGAGGAGGTCGAGTTCGGGGTGGGTCCGGAGGATACGTCCGCGCGAGGGAGGGTTCCGGGGCCTTCATCCGCGTGAGCGTAGTGCCAGGTCGTTCGTACCGGACGGAGTGCAAAAAAACCTGAAAGTTCCTCGAAGCCCTGTGGCGCCGATGATGTAAGCGCCGGTGAGAGGGGGTGTCAGGGGGGTTTCACCTCGGCGTTGGTTTCCTCCCCGGGTGATCGGGGCATTTCCACCCCTGGTGGAATTCGCCGTCATACAACGGACGGGTTCCGGGCCAGCCGATAAGTACGATCGCGCAGGGACGAAAGCCGTGTCAGGAGACCACACCCCACTCGACAACGGGGACCCCGGGAACCCGCGGAAGGTCGAGCGGAGCGTCGCTCTTCCCTACGCCGCCGAGAGCGTCACCGAGGCCAGACGAGGGTTGTGCGCCGACCTGCGCGCCCTGGAGGTCGGCGACGAACGGATCGGTGACGCGGCGCTGATCCTCAGCGAACTGGTCAGCAACGCCCTCAGACACGCCGGACCCCTACCGGACGACACCGTCGGGGTGGCCTGGCGGATCGAGATGGACGACGAGGCCGGTGGACGGTTGGAGATCGCGGTCCGTGACGGTGGATCGAGCAGCATGCCGCGGGTGGCCCGTCCTTCGATCTCCGGTCTGGGCGGCCGCGGGCTGAGCATCGTGCAGACCCTGGCCGGGCGTTGGGGCACCGAGATGGAGCCCACCACCACGACGGTCTGGGCGCTCGTGGACCTGGCCGTCGACGAACCCCCCGTGGCGGACGACGCCGCCGATACCGGCATGTCGTTCCCCTCGACGGGCGGGGAGGGGGCCGTGGAGTTCGGCCTCGACCCCCGAGAGCCGGTCCGCGGCCTTCTGCTGTAGTCGCGGACGACGGGGAGGCTCCGACCTTTCGGGAGGGTCCCCCACGCTCCGGGCGGAGGAACGTGACCGATGGAGCGAAACACCGTCGACGAGGTGGCCCGGCCCTGGTCTGGACGCTACAGTCACGACTGTGGAGTTGAAGATATCAAGCCGGTCTCAGGATGACGTCGCGGTGGTAACCGTGGGCGGCGAGATCGACCTGTACACGGCACCCCAATTGCGCAACGAGCTCGTCGATTCCCTGGAGGACGGGGCACGGCGGCTGGTCATCGACATGTCGCGGACGGAGTTCTGCGACTCGACCGGGATCAGCGTCCTGCTCTCCGCGATGAAGCGCTCTCGTGACAAGGGCGGTGATCTGGAACTCGTGGCCCCCAAGCCGGCGGTCATGAAGGTCCTGGAGGTCACCGGGCTCCACGAGGTCTTCACCATCCACGCCGATCTCGACGCCTCCCCGATGACCGCGGGGACCGGCGGGACCGAGTAACGCCGATGGCACCCGAGGACCGGAGCCGGCCCGCCGGGCCGGCCGATGCCGGGGTCGCCGTGGTGATCCCCGCCAAGGACGAGGCCGACCGCATCGCCGCCACGGTGACGGCCGCACGTGGACTTCCCGCCGTGGACCTGGTCGTCGTCGTCGACGACGGATCCTCGGACCGGACCGTCGAGATCGCCCTGGACTCGGGCGCCCGGGTGCTCCGGCACAGCCGCAACCGGGGCAAGGGCGCGGCCATGGAGACCGGGGCCGAGGGGGTCCTCATGGTGGAGGAGCACGAGGCCGCCGCGGGGACCGTACGTCCCCCGCGCCACCTGCTCTTCCTCGACGCCGACCTCGCGGAGACCGCCAAGGACGCGGCCCCGCTGGTGCTGCCGGTCCTGGAGGGCACCGCGGACATGACCGTCGCGCTCTTCCCGGCCACCCGTCTGCGCCTGGGCGGCCACGGTTTCGTGGTCCGTCTGGCCAGGGACGGGGTGCGCAAGGCCACCGGCTGGGAGCCCGAACAGCCCTTGAACGGTCAGCGATGCCTGAAGCGGGCGGCCTTCGAAGCGGCCCGACCTCTCGCCCCGGGTTTCGGGGTGGAGACCGGCCTGAGCATCGACGTCCTGCGCGCGGGCTTTCGGGTGAAGGAGGTCGAGGTGCCCCTGGAACACCGGGCCACCGGGACCGACCTGCGGGCCCAGATGCACCGGGCGCGTCAGTTCGTCGACGTGGCGCGCGCCCTGGCCGCCCGAGACCTGGGGCCCGCGGTGCGGCGGACCTGGGGCGACGCGGTCGACGGGGCCAGGGGCGGGGCTAAGGAAATGTCTCGAAAAATCGGGCAGATTGCTCGCAAAAAACGCTAGGAGTGACCACACGGACGCGATGCGTGGCGATACGCTCGCGCTGTGTTCACTACGTTCCTGGCCTTCATCGGTCTACTCATCGGACTGGGGGGACTCGCCCTCGGCGTGTACATGCTGCTCAGGATCCGTGTGCTCCAGGACGAGTACCGGCTCCTGGCCCGTCGGGCCCTGGCCGTCAACGCCTCCGGTACCGACCCGCGCGCCGTCCGCGACGTCGCCGTTCTGCACTACGACGCCCTGGAGGAGATGACCGGGGCCCGCTCCTTCTCCCTGGCCCTGCTCAACAGCCATGGGGACGGGGTGGTCGTCACCTCCATCAACGGGCGCACCGAATCGCGCACCTACGCCAAGACGGTGACCGAGGGGGAGTCCGAGTCCCTCCTCAGCCCCGAGGAGTACCGGGTGGTCCGCTCCGCGCGCCTAGGTGCCGGGGTCGGAGCCGCCCTCCCCGATCCCGGACCGTTCGAGGAGGAGGCCGCCGGATCGGAGGAAGAGCCCTCGGTCACCCTGGTTCCGGTCCCCGGACCGGAGGGGGAGACGACCGGCGGCGCGGGTACGGGGCCCGACATCGGCCTCGACACGGAGGAGATGACGGACATGGAGGAACCGGTCGAGCGGACCACCGCCCGTACGCCCGAACCACGATCCGAGAGCTGACCACCTCCGACCGCGCTTCCCGTATAGCCTGAACAGCATGCCCAACCGTTACGCCTACCTCGGCCCCGAGGGCACCTTCACCGAAGCCGCCCTGCGCGACCTGCGCCCCGACGCCACCGAAGACGACCGCGTCCCCTGTGACGGGGTGGCGGCGGTCTTCGACGCGGTCCGTTCCGGGGCGGTCGACGGTGGGGTGGTGCCGCTGGAGAACTCGGTCGAGGGAGGGGTCACCACCACGATCGCCGAACTCGTCAACGGCGAACCTCTGCTCATCACCGGCGAGACCGCCGTCCCGGTCGAGTTCGCGCTCTTCGCCCGTCCGGGCACCGTGCTGGAGGACGTCAAACGGGTGGCCACCCACCCCCACGCGCTCGCGCAGTGCCGGGGGTGGCTCTCACGCCGGCTCCCCAACGCCGACACGCACACCGTCTCCTCCACCGCGGCCGCCGCCCGCGCCGTGGCCGAGCCGGGTGCCGCCTACGACGCGGCGATCTGCGCCGTCATCGCCGGTGAACGCTACGGACTCCACGCCCTGGCCACGGGGATCGGCGACCGGGCCGACGCGGCCACCCGCTTCATCTACCTGTCACGGGGCGGCGCGCTGCCCGAACCCACCGGGGCCGACCTGACCTCCCTGGTCGCCTTCATCACCGACGACCACCCCGGCGCGCTCATCGAGGTCCTCAACCAGTTCGCCGTCCGCGGGGTCAACCTGACCCGGCTGGAGTCCCGGCCCACCGGCGACGGCCTGGGCAACTACTGCTTCTGCATCGACGCCGAGGGACACGTCGCCGACGCGCGCGTGGGCGAGGCGCTCATGGGGATCCGCCGCGTCTGCCGTGACGTCCGCTTCCTCGGCAGCTATCCGCGCCGGAGCCGAGGGACCGAACTCGACCCGCCGCTGCGCCCGCGCACCACCACCGACGCGGACTTCGCCGAGGCCGAGCGCTGGCTCGCCCGCGTCCGCGCCGGCGACATCGACTGAGGGCCCCGAGCGGGGCCCTCCCCCTCCCCACCGGGCCGTCAACCGGCCTCGGTGAGGTCGCCCACCTCCTCGAACACCCACTCCTCGGACGCGGCCCGGCGCAGCTCCAGGTACAGGGCCAGCCTCAACGCGGTGTCCTCCGAGTGCGCGTCGTCCAAGGCCTCCAGAGCCCCCGTGAGCTCTTCGATGTTCATCTCGCCGAGTGGTTTCACGACTGTCTCCCCACGGTCGCCGTGCCGTCGGGAGCCCCCGCTCCCGTTCGGCCCTTCCACATGGAGGACGAGGGCGGTGACCTTCCATGACGCGACTACGCGGAAAAGATGTGAACCCGGGTGAGGGCGGGCGGTAACCTGCAAGACGTGATCGACCTTCGCGCTCTTCGAGAAGACCCCGAACGACTCCGTGCATCGCAGCGTGCGCGCGGCGAGGACCCCGCCGTCGCGGACCGGCTGCTCGCCCTGGACGCCGACCGCCGTTCCGCGTTGACCAGGTTCGAGACCCTGCGGGCCGAACAGAAGAGTGTGGGCAAGTCCGTCTCCAAGGCCTCTCCCGAGGAACGGGAGGGGCTGCTGGCCAAGGCCAGGTCGCTGGCCGCCGAGGTCAAGGAGGCCGAGGCCGAGGCCGGGCGTCTGGGAGACGAGCTCGACGCCGTCCTGGCCCGGGTGCCCAACCTCGTCGAGGAAGGGGCTCCCGAGGGCGGGGTCGACGACTTCGTGGTCCTGGAGACCGTGGGCGAGCCCCGCGAGTTCGACTTCACCCCGCGCGACCACCTGGAGCTGGGCGAGATGCTCGGCGCCATCGACATGGAGCGCGGCGCCAAGGTCTCCGGAGCCCGCTTCTACTTCCTCACGGGCGTGGGCGCCCGCCTGGAACTGGCCCTGCTCAACATGGCGATGAACCAGGCCGTCGAGGCCGGGTTCACCCCCATGATCCCGCCGGTCCTGGTCAAGCCCGAGACCATGGAGGGCACCGGGTTCCTCGGCGAGCACTCCGACGAGGTCTACCGTCTTCCCGAGGACGACCTCTACCTCGTGGGCACCTCCGAGGTGGCCCTGGCCGGATACCACGGCGGGGAGATCCTGCCCGGCGAATCCATGCCCCGACGCTACATCGGCTGGTCGTCCTGCTTCCGGCGTGAGGCCGGCTCCTACGGCAAGGACACCCGCGGCATCATCCGCGTCCACCAGTTCAACAAGGTGGAGATGTTCGTCTACACCCACCCGGACCAGGCGCACGAGGAGCACGAGAGGCTCCTCGCCTGGGAGCGGCGGATGCTCGACAAGCTCGACCTGCCCTACCGCGTGGTGGACATCGCCGGCGGCGACCTCGGCACCAGCGCGGCCCGCAAGTACGACTGCGAGGCCTGGGTCCCCACCCAGGAGACCTACCGCGAGCTGACCTCGACCTCGAACTGCACCGAGTTCCAGGCCCGCCGGCTCAACGTCCGCTATCGGGACGAGGACGGCAAGCCCCGTTTCGCGGCGACCCTCAACGGCACGCTCGCCACCACCCGGTGGATCGTCGCCATCCTGGAGAACCACCAGCGCGAGGACGGCTCCGTGGTCGTCCCCGAGGCGCTCCGCCCCTACCTGGGCCTGGACGTGCTCGAACCGATCCAGGCGCCGCGCGGCAAGAAGAAGTGAACGTGACGTCCCGACGGCCGTGAGCCGTCCGAGACACGAGAGCGGGGTCCGACCGGACGGGTCGGGCCCCGCTCTCGTTCAGGTGCGCGGTGAAGGACTACAGGTAGGGGCCCGACCCCATGTGGGGGCGCCCCCGACCGTCCTCGCCCTCGGGCTCCTGTTGGGCCTGCAACCCGGCGACGCCGGGCGGAAGCGCCTTGCGCATGTTCTCCAGCTGGGCCCGGGCCGCCATCTGCTGGGCGAACAGCGTGGTCTGGATGCCGTGGAAGAGGCCCTCCAGCCAGCCCACCAGCTGGGCCTGGGCGATCCGTAGTTCGGCGTCACTGGGCGCCGACCCCTCGGCGAACGGCAGGGTGAGCCGTTCGAGCTCCTCGATGAGCTCGGGGGCCAGACCGTCCTCCAGCTCCTTGATCGAGGAGGTGTGGATCTCCTTCAGGCGGGCGCGGCTGGCCTCGTCGAGAGGGGCGGCCTTCACCTCGTCGAGGAGCTGGCGGATCATGCTGCCGATCCGCATCACCTTGGCGGGCTGCTCCACCATGTCGGCGAGCGAGCGCGGCTCGGCCGTGCCCTCGCCGTCCTCGTCCCCGTGCCCCGAATCAGAGTCCATCACCAGGACCCGGGGTTCCTTCTGGTCGTCTGCGTTGCTCATCGATCCCCTAGCTCTGCTGTGTTCGGCACGCTGTCAGCGGGTGAGAAGGATCTTGCCGGTGTGCGCGCTCGATTCCATGACACGATGTGCCTCCGCCGCGTCCTCCAAGGGCAGTGCGCGGTCGACGACGGGGCGGATGTCTCCTTTTTCTACCAACGGCCAGACCTGCTCCAGTACTCCCGAGACGATCGCGGCCTTCTCCGCCGCGGGGCGGGAACGCAGGGTGGTCGCCTGGACCGAGAGCCGTTTGACCAGCATGCGGCCCAGATCGAGTTCGGCGGTACGGCCGCCCATCAACCCGATGATCACCAGACGGCCGCCCGTGGTCAGCGACCGAAGATTCGCCCCCAGGTACGACCCGCCCATGATGTCGAGGACGAGATCGGCGCCGCCCTCGGCCCGCATGCGTTCGGCGAAGTCCTCGTTCCGGTAGTCGATGGTGATCTCGGCGCCCAGCTCACGGCAGTGCTCCAGCTTCTCCGCGCTACCCGCGGTGACCGCCACCCGGGCCCCCAGAGCGCGCGCGAACTGGATCGCGAACGTTCCGATGCCGCTGCCGCCACCGTGGATCAGGACGGTCTCCCCGGCACGCAGCCGGCCGACCATCACCAGGTTGGACCACACGGTGCAGGCGACCTCGGGAAGCGCGGCGGCCTCGACCGGGTCCACCCCCTTCGGGATCGGCAGGAGCTGGCCGACCGGAACGGCCACCCGCTCCGCGTAACCGCCCCCCGTCAACAGGGCGCAGACCCTGTCGCCGACGGCCCAGCCGGTCGTCTCGACCCCGGGGCCCGACCCTACGATGGTCCCCGAGCATTCCAGCCCCGGATACTCGGAGGCCCCGGGCGGTGGGGGATAGTTCCCCTGACGCTGGGACACGTCGGCACGGTTGACCGCCGTGGCCGCCACGTCCACCAGGACCTCACCCTCTCCGGGAACGGGATCGGGGACCTCTGACCAGGCCAGGACCTCGGGTCCGCCCGGTTCGATGATTCGGATCGCGTGCATGGGGCTGACAGTACCCAGGATCGGGGAGGATCACGTCGCGGGGTCCGGACCGGTTCCGGGGGCCGGGAAGGATGCTTCGCCGCCCCGACACGGGTAAGAGAACCCCCGAGGGCCGTCCCGACACCTCCCCCAGGGAGGGCCCACCTCCCCAGCAAGCCCCCTTGACGCAGGAGAACCCCGGTGGCACAACACGAACACGACGGGTCAGGCGCCGAATCGGAGACGCCCGACCGCACCGATTCGGTCCGGAGTTCCCCGGACGTCCCGGACGACCTCGGTGAGGAGACCGGCGAGGCCGCCCCGGGGGCGCCCGCGCCCACACCCAGGGAACAGTGGTTCGGAGGCTTCGAGGGCACCGCCCCACCGCCTCCTCCCTACGCCAGGTCGCCCGAGGAGACCCCGCCACCGCTCCCCGGCACCGCCTTCGACGCCCCCGCCCCACAGAGGGCGGAGGACGAGGAGACCCCCTTCGACGGTCTCGGAGAGGCCGGAGGCGGCACGATCCGGCTCATGCCCGGTGGCGCGCGCAAGGAACGGCCGGCCGGACCCTGGCGCGAGGATCCACCGAAACTCCCCGTCAGGCCCACCCGACCCGGTGCCGCGCCACGGGACCCGCTCGGCCCACGACGAACGCGCGCGGACTCCGACGTCCCCGAACCCGAACAGCTTCCGCCTCTCGAAGCCGAACGCGCCGAACCCCCGAGCGGACCATGGGGGCCGGAGAACGGCGCGTCCGCGCCGGTCGCGCACGAACCGCGCCCCGCCCCGAGCGATCGCGTCGAACCGGAACCGTTCCGGCCCCCGGCGTGGCCCGAACCGACCGGTCCGCGTTCCCAAGGCACCGACCCCGTACGCCGCGAGCCCCCGGCCCCTCCGCCCTACCCCGGGCCCGACCCCGAGGCCGGGGTGACCTCCGACGCCCTCGACGCGGCCACCCTGGTCCGCAACCGTAGACAAGGGCCCAGCGGAGGATGGCGCAAGGCCGTGCACACGGCCAGCCTCGGCCTGATCAACCCGGGAGAGTCCCCCAAGGTGCTGCGCGAACGCGAACTCGTCGCCCGCGCCTGCACACCCGTCGCCTCGGGCCATCACCGTGTGGCCGTGCTCAGCCTCAAGGGCGGGGTCGGCAAGACCACCACCACGGTCGCGCTCGGCGCCACCCTCGCCTCCCTGCGCGGGGACCGGGTCCTGGCCGTGGACGCCAACCCCGACCGGGGCACCCTCTCGGACAAGGTACGGCTGGAGACCGCCGCCACCATTCGCGACCTGCTCAACGAACGCCACCTGGTCGCGCGCTACGCCGACATCCGCGGCTTCACCTCCCAGTCGCCCAGTCGGCTGGAGATCCTGGCCTCCGACCGGGACCCGGCCGTCTCGGAGGCGTTCAGCGACCAGGACTACCGCGAGGTCGCGCGACTCGTCGAGCACTTCTACTCGATCTGCCTCACCGACTGCGGCACCGGTCTGCTGCACTCCGCGATGCGGGGGGTGCTCGGACTCGCCGACCAGGTGGTGCTGGTGAGTTCGGCCTCCGTGGACGGCGCGCGCAGCGCCAGTGCGACACTCGACTGGCTGGAGGCCCACGGCCACGGGGCCCTCGTCGCGAGCGCCGTCGTGGTGCTGTCCATGGTGCGGACCGACAACAAGAGCAGCGTCGACCTCGATCGGCTCCAGGACCATTTCGCCGGACGCTGCCGGGCCGTCGTCCGGGTCCCCTGGGACGGACACCTGGAAGAGGGGGCCGAGGTGGACCTTGAGCGCCTGGCACCGGCCACCAGGGACGCCTACCTGCAACTGGCCGCGAACGTGGGGGAGGCCTTCGCCCATCGGGGCTGACCTCGAACGACCCTCGGCGCGTGTTTCCCTCGACACTGGTTTATCGCTCCCCGATGACGACAATGGGAGAGGAGGGGAAGGGGTGGACATGAGCGGACAGGAGCGCCCGCCGACGGTCATCGTGGGGGTGGACGGCACGTCGGCCGCGCAGGCGGCCCTGGCGTGGGCGATCGAGGCCGCCGTCGAACGGGACGAACGACTACGGATCGTGCACGGCCTGGGCATGTCCGCCGTGATGGGGACCCTCGCCGGATCCGGAACCGAACGCCACCAGGCCGGGGAACAGGCCCGGGAGGGCGGACACGCGCTCCTGGCGGCCGCGGCGGAGGAGGCCCGACGGGTCCACCCGGACCTGAACGTCTCCACCCTCCTGGCCATGGAGGACGCCCCCGCGGTCCTGCTCGACGAGGCCGGGCACCGGGACATGATCGTCGTCGGCTCGCGCGGGCTCGGCGCGGTCCGGGCGATCATGCTCGGCTCGGTCGGCCTGCGCACCTCCACCCACGCACCCTGTCCGGTGATCGTGGTCCCCGAGGTGTCGGAGCGGCGACGCGGGGGGCGGATCGTGGTCGGGGTCGACGGCTCGGCCTCCTCGCGTCGGGCCCTGCGCTTCGCCCTGGACCATGCCCTGGTCACCGACGCCGCCGTGGTGGTGGTCAACAGTTGGGAGGTGCCGTTGCCCCAGGACCCGGAGTCGCTCGCCGCCGACACCCACTCTCTGCACGAGGAGATGTTCGACCGTCAGTCGGAGGAGGTCGTCGCCGGTGTGCTGGCCGAGGTGATCGACGATCGGACCGAGGGGCTCGACATCTCCGCCGTTCGGATCCAGGCCGACCCGGTGGAGTCCCTGCTCGAAGCAGGAGAGGGGGCGGACATGATCGTCGTCGGATCCCGGGGCCGGGGCGGGGTGAGCGGACTGGTGATGGGGTCGACCAGCCAGGGGGTACTGCGCCGGGCGACGGTCCCGGTGGCCGTTCTGCCGCCGCGCGCGGAGGAGACGGACTGAACGGCGGACGACCCTTCCCACCAGGGACCTTCCGCCCTGTGCCGCTACGGGGCGGATCCGGTCTACTCGGTGATGATGGTGGTCGGCGCCAGGGGGAACCTAGGGGGAACAATGGCAACAGAACCGCAGCGAACCGCCAAGGTGGTCGTGGGTATCGATGGTTCCGATCAGTCGCGCGCGGCCCTGGAATGGGCGGCGGTGGAGGCCGCCCGTCGTCGGGTCCCGCTTCTCATCGTCCACGCCCTCGGGATGCCGGTGATCGTCTCGGCCTACGGCGGCCCGGCCCGCTTCCAGCCGACCGAGGAGATGTCGGGTCAGGCCGACGCGGTCCTGAACTCGGCCGAGAGGTACGTCAACGAGCTTCGCCCCTCCGTCGTCGTCGAGTTGGTGACGGCCTTGGAGGAGGCGCCGCTGGCCCTGCTCCGGCAGAGTCACCCGCACGACCTCATCGTCGTGGGCACCAGGGGGTTGGGCGCGTTCGCGTCCATGTTCGTGGGCTCCGTCAGCGTCCGCGTCTCCGCCCAGGCACCGTGCCCCGTGGTCGTGGTGCCCGCCGACGAGGAGGGGCACGCCACCAGGACCGGACTCGACCGTGTGGTGGTCGGGGTCGACGGGTCCAAGCCCTCCCACCGCGCCCTCGGGCTCGCGGTGGACGTGGCCGCGGAGAGCCGAGGTGAGCTCATCGTGGTCAACAGCTGGGAGGTGCCCTTCCCCTATGACCCGGTCGCGATGACCGCCGCGGGGTACAAGTCGCAGGACGAGATCTTCGAGAGGCAGTCCGAGAAGCTCGTCGCCGAACTGCTGGACGACGTGATGGCCGAGCGCCCGGGCGACCTCGGGATCGAGGTCACCATCGTGCGCACCCAGTCCAACCCGGTCGACGCCCTCCTGGAGGCCGCCGCGGAGGCCGACGTCATCGTGGTGGGCTCCCGGGGCCGTGGCACGGTCCGGGGGCTGCTCATGGGCTCCGTCAGCCAGGGCGTGCTCCACCACGCCAAGGTCCCGGTCGTCGTGATGCCCAAACACGCCGACGAGGACTGACCCTCCCCGGGGGCGTGAGAAGCGCCCCCGGGGCACGTCGCCCGGCCCGAGGTCCCTCTATCGATCCAGGAGTGCCCGCAGCTCGTCGACGGTCAGCCAGGGCCGGGACACGTGGATCATCCGATGGCAGTTGGCGCACAACAACGCGAGGTCCTCGAGACGGGTGACGCTCTCTCCGATGTGGTGGAGCGGGACCACATGGTGGACCTCGATGTAGTCCTTGCCGCGGGGGCCATAGGTGGCACCGAAGTCGAAGCCGCAGGCCTCGCAGGCGATGGGCCGGCCCTCGGCGCGGGTCCGGTCGATCTTCTTCTTCCGGAGACCGCGGTCGCGCTCTCGGGCGTAGTGCTTACGGATGAGCAGACGCCCCTCGGGGGCACTGATGTCCTCGTCCGCCTCCTCCTCGAAGGCAGGGAGTCCTGCCAACTCCCCGGAGCGCACACCACGGCGGATGTTCTCCGCGGCGTTCCTCATGCGTCGGGGCTCGTCGAGGAAGGCCCACATGATCTCGGCGTCGCGGGCGCTGCCGTTGGTCTTCTTCGTGTCCCGATCGGGGTGCTCGTTGAGGATGTTGTCGGTCTTGAGCCTGACACTGTTCGGGGAGCGAAAGCCCACCGGTCTTTTCTCTCGGGGATGGAGGGGGAGACGCTGGAGCAGCTCGGAGAGCGCGATCACCTCGGGGCGGGTGGTGTCCAGGGTCTTCCATCCATGCTCGACCAGAAGGTCGCACGCCAGGATCAACTCGTCCCAGGCCCAGGGGATGCTCGGGGTCGAGCGGACCTCGAACCCGAGTTCGCGGAGCCGTTTCTCGATGTCGGCTCTCCCACCCGGGAGTTCGGAATCGTAGGGGAGTCGCCCCGTGGCGTACTTGTGGGCCGCATGGAAGACGGCCTTGGGGTCGTAGGTTCTGTCGTCGTGCGCGAGGGCGTAGGAGGAGGTGAGCCTGAACCCGTAGGTGTCGAGGAAGGCCTCCCGGCCGAGTGCGTCGTACTCGGCGATCGCCTTGAGGACCGCGTCCGCGGTGATGTCTGCCGGACCCATGCCGTCAGCCTAGAGACGAGGGGTGACAGCGTCTCCCCTCGGCGGGTAACGAAGAAGGGCCGTTCGTCGGTGACGAACGGCCCTTCGGGCGCGGAGGGTGTGGGATTTGAACCCACGAAGCCCCGTCAAGGACTTGGTGCTTTTCAAGAGCACTGCACTCGGCCGCTATGCGAACCCTCCTGGGGGAGAGTGACTCTCCGCCAGACATGGTAGCCCACGGGTGCGTCGGGAGCATCGGGGTGTCAGGGGTGGCGCACTGTGGTTACTCGTGAGTAACATGTGTGGCATGGAGAAAATGGACGCCGCGACGGCGGAAATGGTCAAGACCGGGTTCCTCGACTCGGTTCCCTTCGCGCGCACCCTCGGGGTCACCTTCACCGACCTGGACCACGGTCGCGCCGTCATGCGGCTGCCCGATGACGCGGCCCACCACAACCACGTCGGCGGTCCCCACGCGGGCGCCATGTTCACCCTGGCGGAGTCCGCCTCCGGCGCCATCGTCATCGGCACCTTCGGAGACCAGCTGAACCGTGCGGTCCCGCTCGCGGTCAGCGCCGAGATCCGCTACCTCAAACTGGCCATGGGCGACGTCACCGCCGAGGCCGTCCTCGGACGCCCCCGTGAAGAGGTCGTCGCCGAACTCGACGAGGGCCGGCGTCCCGAGTTCCCCGTCGACATCGAGCTGCGTACCGACGACGGCACCGTCACCGGCCGCATGACGGTCCTGTGGACCCTGCGGCCGAACAAGAAGTAGGAGCGCTCCGGTCGGGCCCCTCCTCCGGGGCCCGACCGTGTCCCGCCGATTGTCGTTACCCCTGGGTACGTTGACCTCGAAAGGCATCAGCCGAAGAGGAGGTCGCGCGGTGAGACTACGAGTGGATCGTGACGCGTTCGCCGAGGCGGTCACATGGACGGCTCGGGCCCTCCCGGCCAGGCACGCGGTACCCGTGCTCGCCGGGATGCGCATGGAGCTGTCCGAGGACGGTTCCGCCCTGCGCCTGTCCGGGTTCGACTACGAGGTCTCCACGCGGTCCTCGGTCGAGGTCCTGTCCGAGGAGGGCGGCGCCGTCCTGGTGCCCGGACGCCTGCTGGCCGAGATCGTCACCAACCTCCCCTCCGGCTCGGTGCGTATCGAGACCGACGGCCCCAAGGTGCGGATCGAGGGCGGGGCCGCGAGGTTCACGCTCATCACCATGCCTTTGGAGGACTATCCGGAGCTGCCCGGGATGCCCGACGCGGTCGGTTCGGTGGCCTCGGACGCGTTCGGAGCCGCGGTGCGTCAGGTGACCCCGGCCGCGAGCAGGGACGACACCCTGCCGATGCTCACCGGCGCCTATCTGGACCTCACCGGTGACACCCTCAAGGTGGCGGCCACCGACCGTTACCGGATCGCGGTGCGCGAACTCCGGTGGCGGCCCCTGGACCCGGGAATCGACACGTCCGCGCTGGTTCCCGCCCGTACCTTGGCGAACACGGTGAAGGGTCTGATCGGCCGTTCCCACGTGGACATCGCTCTTTCTCCGGGAGAGGCGGCCGAGGGCGGGGGGCTTTCTCCGGGCGAGGGGATGATCGGGTTCGCCAATGGCGACCGTCGTACCACCACCCGGCTGATCGACAGCGACTTCGTCAAGTACGAGACCTGGTTCCCCACCGAGTTCTCCTCACGGGCGGAAGTGCCCGTCACGTCATTGGTGGAGGCGGTCAAACGCGTCGCTTTGGTGGCGGACCGAAACACCCCTCTCCGGCTTGCTTTCACGGAGGGTGAAGTCGTTCTGGAGGCCGGTTCCGGGGAGGACGCCCAGGCGATGGAGGCCATTCCGGTGTCCTTCGAGGGGGACCCGATCAGGCTGTCCTTCCGCCCCGACTACCTCATCGACGGGCTGGCCGGGGTGGAGAGCACCACCGCCCACCTGAACTTCACGCGACCCACGAAACCGGCCGTGTTCACCGACGTTCCCGAGAAGGAGGGGGAGAAGCCGGTCTTCCGCTATCTCGTGCAGCCTCTGCGTGCCGTGTGACCTGCGTCTTCTTGGCTCTCGAAGGGCTCCGTCCACCGTTGTGCACAAGTTATCCACAGGCTGCCCTTCGAGGCTGTGGACAACTCCGGGTGATCACCCTGTTCGAAGAGGCGGATCACCCCGGGAAAGGGCTCGTATTTCCCCTTTGACAAGGGAGAATCGAACTCTCCGCCAATCTGTGCACAGCCTGTGGATAACTCGGGGTGAGGGTCTATTCGCCCTCGGCCAGAGTGGACGTCCCGCCACTGGTCACAGGGGTCTCCAGACCCAACTCCGCCTGACGCCCCCGCCGGTATCCGGCCCGGTATCCGGCGGCGCTGTGAGTGCGTTCGGGGCGGTGTTTGCGCAACTGCGGGAACTGCTTGTGGAACTCCTCGTTGACCCGGTGCAGGTCGTCTCGGAGCACCAGTTCGGCCCCGCGCTTCGAGTTCTCGCCATCACCGTCGGTCACCCCTCCGGCGCCGGTTTCGGGCGAGACCGTTTCCTGGAGGCGGGCGCGGAACTCGCGAATGCGCTCGGCCACCGCCTGCCCGTAGGCGCGAACGAAGGAACGGTAGTAACGCTTGCGCTCGGTCTCCAACTCGGAACGCGTGTAGTTGCGCAGTTCCCTGATATCGGAGACGTGCGTCGAGCTCATGAACCTCGCGGACGCCTCCATCTGCATGGAGATCGACGGCATGAGCATCCGCAGCGCTTCCAGCGCGTTGGTCGTGCCCACCAGGATGATGGTGCGGTCCGTGTTCTCGGAGGAGTTGCCTCGGACCGCGGACTGGCAGCCGTAGGCGGCCGCGATGTCGGCCAGGGCCTTCACGCGGGCCTTGCCGTGGCCGCCCACTCCGGAGACGGTGTAGTCCATGCGGCTGATCGCGTCCGGCTCCTCGCCCCGCTCGACGCGGGCCTCGGCCTCGGCGATCGCGTGGCGGGTCATGAGCTCGGCGGCCTTGGCGGTGAACGCCTGGCTCTCGGCATCGGTGACCGCGGGGTCCTCCGCCATGCGAAGGAGCCCGCGGACCCGCTCGACCATCTTCTGACGGGCAGCTTCAGTCATCGGCGCCGGTCGTCTCCCCTAGGTGAGTGTCGTGGTCCCGTCCCCGGGCGGAAACAACGAGCCTAAGCCCTCTTGTTCCCCACCACCATCACGGTGCCCGTCCGTGCCCGCCTCTCCGCTCGCGGCGGCCTTGGTCTCCAGGCCGCCGAAAGGGGAGGACGGGGGCTGGGGAGTGTTTTTTGGATGCTTTCGTTCGGCATCGGCGGAGCCGATCCGTGGCGAGCGGCAGCCGGGCGATCTCTCGCCGGACGACGAGCGAAGGTGGTGCCCCTACTGTGCCCTGCTACGCGGGCTCCGCAGGATCGCACAGCGGGGGCCCGCCCGGGTTCGGCTGTCCTCGTCAGTGTTTGCTTCGAATGGGCGGCGCCGCGAGAGGAAGCCCGGCACCGTGTGAAGCACCGCGCGCGTCAGCGCGACCGGTGAAGGGTGGTGGCGGGTGACGGCGCGGGAGAAATGATCCAAAAAACACGACCTAGTTCTTGTCGCCGACCACGGCCGCGACGACGCCGATGATGAGCCACAGCATCAGGCCCACGCCCAGACCGGCGAAGGCCGCGCCGAACAGACCGCTGAAGATCGCGAAGCTGCCGATCACGGAACCGATGTAGGAGATCACTGCGGTGGCGCCGCCGCCGAGGATCGCCGGAGCGCTCGCGTAGCGGAACGGGTAGGTGGCGGCCCAACGGCGCCCTCGCCGGTCGCCCTTCTTGCTCATCACGCCGCCGATACCGCCGATCAGCGCGAAGAAGAAGATTCCGGTCGTGACCGCACCGGGGATACCGGCCAGGCCGAAGTTCATCAGGAAGGAGAGGGCGCCCGCCACCGAGCCGCCCACGATCGAGGCGCCCCACGGCCAGATCATCGTCGCCGAGGCGACGGGAGTGAATGCGTTACCGCGCTCCAGCGTCATGTTCACAGCTCCAGTCGAATCGCGTGGCCTCCGCGCTTCGCGGGACCCTCCCCACCAGGATGGGGTGTCGAGGCCTCCCGCGCATCAGGGCCTGTCCCTGACTTACCCCGGAGTCGACGCCCTGGCACCCGACATCCTTGAGGAAGCCGACACGTGCCCGGCCGAAAGCCGTCTTCGAGACGCCTCGGATGGGGACAACGATCAGAAGGCCCCGGAAGTGCCCGTCGTTCCGGTGTTCTCGTGTTCCCCTTCGTCCCGGGGGGACGCGCACAGGTCGGCGCGCAGTTCCGGCCAGGCGGAACGGAACGCCGGGAGGAGGGGAAGGGACTCGGTCGTCTCCAACGGGATCCAGCGGATCTCCTCGCTCTCCGAGTTCCCGGCACGGAACGGGGTCAGGGCCGGGACACGCAGGAGGAAGGTGTCGTACCGCCATACGGACAGGTCGTGTTCGTGTCGAGCGAGTACCGTGTAGCCGTCGAGGTCTCCGTCGACCTCTTCGCGGAACTCGCGGACGGCGGCCTCGAGGGGACTCTCGTCCCTGTTGCGCGCCCCGCCGGGGATCCCCCAGGTGCCTCCCATATGGGTCCACCCAGCACGGTGTTGGAGCAGTACATGCCCACCACCGGCCTCATCGGTGGCGTACAACAACAGCCCGGCGGCGCCGTAGAGCCCCCACCTCTTGGAACCGTCGGGCAGCGTCACCCAACCGTTTCCGTCACCCTCCTGCATCAGGCCCTCCGATCGAGCGATCTCCTCCGGTCCACGATCTCCCACCGCGGACCTGTGGACAACGGGATTCGAGATCGCGAACCCCACTAATCTTTTGAACCTATGGCCCCCTTGACCTCTTCCGCAGCCCGTCTCCCCGTCTACACGCTCGGCCTGGTACGTCGCCACTGGGCTCCGCTGTTGTGCGTGTACACCGGTGGAATGTTGCTCCACGCCCTGATCATGCGTGGTCTGGTGGCGTTCAACGACGTCGAGCCCGCTCTCGCGCTGTCCGGTCTGGGATTGACCCTCCTGATCACCCTGGTCACCTTCGTGGTGATGTTCCAACTCCTGCGCCCCGGGCTCCCCCTCGTCGACTCCGAACTCAACGCGGAGATCGTACGGCGTAACAAGCGGAAAGGTTTCGCGGAACGGGAACGTCGGGTCGTGGACGGTGTCGCCCTCGCGATCATGCCCTTCCTGCTCTTCTACGGGGCCTGGGGGCTCTTCGAGGAGCAGTACAACACCTACAGTGTCGACCTGCTCAACACCGGCGGTGTCGAGGCCTTCTCCGCGCCCACCGAGATGGCCTGGTTCGGCATGCCCCTACTGGTGGCGTGCTCGGCATGGCTGCTGCGACGGGTGTGCGGGCACTTCTACAAGACGGGGCGCAACCCGGTCCTGGGCATCCTCACCGCTCTCTTCGAGGGCGTGTGGATGTTCATGGTCGTGTTCTCCATCGGTGTCCTCATAGGGCTCTGGAACGACTGGATCGGCAGCCGGGTCCTCTGGGTGTCGGTGGAGCTCTCGATCACCCGGGGCATCGACGGTTTCGGCGACCTCATCGACGTTCCGAACCTGTCCCTCGGGGTCTCCGCGGCCTTCGCCGCGCTCTGGGCCACGGTCAAGGAGGGGTTCATCGGGCCGATGCTGTGGCTGACCATCACCGCCGTCGTGTACCGGGCCCAGATCGACGATCACGACGCGCTCTTCGAGGAGCGCCGGGGCGGTGGCCGGTTCGGGGCCGCGGTCAACCGCACCGCGAGGTTGAGCCGGATCTTCGGTAAGCACGCCGACTCCGACTTCCGTGACAAGTTCACGCCCTGCCTCAACGCCGTACGGTTCGTGCTCGGGGCCGGTCCGGTGTTCTACCTGACCTTCTGCCTCTACTTCGTCCTTCTGGACCTGGTGTTCAGCAGGCTGCACCGGGGGGTCCTCGTGCTCCTGGAACGGACGGGGGAGCCGAGCGAGGTGTGGCTCTGGACCCAACCGGTCGACTTCGTGATGACCGCTCTGCACATGCTGCTCCGGCTCTGCCTGTTGGCGGCGACCTTCGAGATCGCCCTGCGCAAGGCGGAGGAGACCAGTGTGGGACGGCACCTGTGGAGGGTCGCCGGGCACGCCGTGCCCACGCCCGAGGCCCGGGGCCCGGTCCGAAGAGGGACGGGCCCCGGTCGAGGCGCCCACTAGGAAGTGGTGTCCATGGGCTCGATGTCGAAGACCAGGGCCTCCGGGGCCGGCCGGGTCGAGTCTCCGGTGGTGGTGACGCTCACCTCGAACCGGAGCTCCTCCGCCACCTCCTCGGGGACCAGGTAGGACACCAGGAAGGTCTGTTCCGTGCCGCCTCGGACCGGCCGCATCGAGCCGTCGGTGCAACCACCGGACGTGTTCCCGGGGTCTCGGGACAGACCTCGGTCGCCGTATTCGAGAGTGGGCTCCCAGGATCGACCCTCGCCGTCCAGGGCGCGGAACCGGCAGTAGGCGCCCAGCAGTTCGCCGGCCTCGTCGTCCCGGGGGGTGACCCGGAAGCCGATGTCGACCAGCTCCACGCCTTCGGGGGGCGGGGGCTGCCCTCCCAGGACGCCGACCACGTAGACGGCCGCCAGCCACTCGCTGCCGACCAGGGAGGCGGTGTCCTCCCCCTCCACGAGCCGGGCCTCGGGACGGACACGGCCGTTCTCGCGGGCCTCGTCGAGCTCGCTCAGGTACGGCCAGCCGACCATGACGGGGAAGAGCACCAGGAGGGCGGCGACGTAGGGCAGGTGCAGCCGTTTCCACAGCGGCAGTCCACGACGCGGTCGGCCGGAGCGGGGCCGGGGCGCGCTCTCGGGGCGTCGGTGGGAGCGGTGTCCGTGCCCGAGAGGAGCCCGGCGCGGGTCCGGCCTCGTCCGGTCCCACCCCGGCCCTGACGGCGGCCCGTACGGCCCCGTGGCCCCGGGTGGAGGAGGAGTGGGCCCCGGGCCGCCACCGTGACGGCCGCGAGGCCCTCGGGGTACGGGCGGTGTTCGAGGATCGGGCGCGGCCGGACGCCCGCCCATGGGTGCTGGTCCGGCCGGAGGTCGGTTCCCGGGCCACCGCTGTGATGGAGGCGGCCCCTGGGTCGGAGGGGGAGGGAAGACCTCTCGACCCGGACGGAAGGGGTCCCGACGGCGAGGATCATTCGGATGCATCGTTGTCCTTCCCGGTACGGACCTCGGGAGGGAGGAGGACCAGGGGGTCGTCGAGAGGGCGGGGTTCCACCGGGTCCAGCGCCACGGACGCCTGAGCACCCAGATACCGGTTGAAGTCCGGTGCGTGGGTGACGACCAGCGCGGGCTCGTCGATCCGCTCGAGGGGGACCTCGAACAGGAACGCGCCCTCCTGTGGGAGGCCGGGGGAGAGGGTCGCCCGGTCCAGGGAGTCGGAGAACCAGCCGGGCACGTCGTAGGTGGTGCCGTCCTTCATCCGCAGTTCGGCCGGGAAGTTGGTCATGGTGGTGTGGGCGGCGGTGATCCGCGCACGGACGAGGACCCAGACACCATTGGCCTCGACCGGGCCGATCGGGTCTCCCAGGATGTCGGTGGCCTCCAGAGCCGATCCGACCTCCAGGTCCACGACCTCCAGGGAGAAGTCGTCGGTGACGACGGGCTCTCCGACGGAGCCGGTGGTGGTGACCGGGGCGAACAGGCTCTTCTTGTCCAGCGTGAAGTGCTGAAGGACGGCGATGCCGACGACCAGGAGCACGCACAGGAGGCCGGCCGTCAGGCTGCGGCTCATGAGCGCCCTCTCTCGTTCAGTGGGAGCGTGACGGTGCCCGCCACGTCGTCGGAGGAGATCCAGAAGGAGCCGAGACCGTCGCGCGTTCCCAGTTCCTGCATCCCGTGGACGGCGAGGTCGACCTCGCCCAGGTCGGAGGCGGTGACGTCCTCGGGCATCTCCCAGGACAGCACCGCGTTCTCCTCGGCCATATGAGGCTGAAGGGAGGCCACGAGGCTCTCCGGCATGCGTTCGAAGGAGACGTCGGGCCGGTCGGTCGAGGTGCCGGAGGGGCCCAGGAGCAGGACGAGCCCGCTGCCGACCTCGAACACCGGGACCGAGACGTCGGACGCGCGCAGTTCGATGTCCGCCCGGACCCGGAGGCGGGCGCCGTCGTCACCGGTCTCCACCCACGCCTCGTAAGGGGTGACGGCGAACAGTTCGTTCTCCAGTTCGGTCCCCGGGGGCTCGGGGGAGGTCTGTGAGTCGGCCCTGTCCAGACCGCCGAAGGCGGCCACGATCAGGGTGACGATCGCTCCGGCCGCACCGACCACGGAGACCAGTGCGAAGCGGGCGAGGGGATTGACGGGGAGGAAGGACCGCCGTGCGATATCGGCGGCACGGACATGGTGGACCACGAGCCGCAATTCTAGGGCCAAAGCGCCAAAGGCGATCTCGGGACGATGACGATGAACAGGGTGGGCGGTGAAGGTGCAGGTCAGAGGGTGTTCGGATGGATGGAGGTGCCCTCGATGGCGAACCCGGCCCCCGATTTCGATCCCTCTCTTCAGGGGGGTCGTGTTTAGAACGTCACCCGTTGTGCATAATTCGATTCGAGAGCGGAAGCGCCGTGAACGGCGCCCGTCGCCGGCGCGTGAAGAGCCCCCTGCGGACCCCCTCACCATTGAAAGCGCTTTGAAAGCGCGATGGAAGAGAGTCTCTCTAGTGTGAAACCTGTTCGACGAGGCCGATGCCCGCGAGAGGACGGCTCGCGGGAACACGGTCGACTCGTCGGAGTTTCGGACACCAGTCATCCGTGGCGTACCTGGAGGGGGCGCCACGGATGACCGTCCCGCCGGGGAGCGGTGATCCCATGATGCTTCGTAGACGACGTAGGGCCACTTTGCGGCTCTACACGAGCGCTGTGAGAAGAGGAGTTCGCGTGCCGAAGATGCTGACGATGGACGAACGCTTCGAAGCGATCGTCGCCGATGTGGCCCTGACCCCCGAGGCCAAGATGGGCCCGCTCCGAGAGCCGGACCCCGAGCGCAGGCTTCCGGACGAGACCGAGGACGGCCCCGAGGAGCGGGAGCCCGCCGAGGAGAAGTAGTTCCTCGTCCGTGGCCCGACGGTCACCCCGAGTACGACAATGGGAGGCGTACTCGGGGCCGTCGGGCTTATCTTCTTTCCCGAGTGCGACCTTGCTAGGGTTGCTGCTTGTGGAATTCGGTGTGCTCGGCCCTATCGCCGTATGGTCAGACGGAAAACCCGTTTCCGTGGGCGGACCACGCCAGCGTTGTGTCCTGGGCGCGCTTCTGGTCCACGTGGGGCGCGAGGTCACCATAGACCAGCTCACCGGTTACCTCTGGAACGAGGACCCGCCCCGCACCGCCCGTTCGGTCATCCAGGTGCAGGTTTCCCACCTGCGCCGACTGCTCCCGGGGCGGATCGCGACGACCAGTGGCGGGTACGTCCTGGAGGTGGACCCCGAATCGGTCGACCTCCATCGTTTTCGCAGACTCAGAGACGAAGCGGCCCGCGCGGATTCCGCGGAGGCCATCGAATTCCTCGATCTCGCTTTGAAATGCTGGCGTGGAATTCCTTTTTCCGGTGTCGGTTCCGATTATCTGGACGATTCGGTGGTCCGCCCCATACGCGAGGAGCGATGGTCGGCGGTCATCTCCTGGGCCTCCCACGCACTGGAGCTGGAGCGCCACTCCGACGTCGTGGCCAGGTTGACCTCGCTGAGTAGCGAGGAACCCTTCAGTGAGCGTCTGCACGAGTTCCTCATCACCGCCCTGTGGAAAGCGAGCGGTAGGGCCAAGGCCCTCTCCGTGTACGAGGATTTCCGGCGACGTCTGGCCGATGAGCTGGGCGTCGACCCCGGACACGAACTCCTCTCCCTCCACTCCCGCATCCTTCATGAGGACGTATCCCCCCAAGGGGACGTCGATCCAGTGGAGGAATCGGTACCGGATTTCAGGATCCGCAACGATCTGCCGCGGGATCTTCCCGACTTCACCGGCCGAGGCGAGGCCCTGAAGAACCTGGAGGACTTCTCACTCGGCGACGACGGTCGGGCCAAGATCTGCGTCATCACCGATAGCGGCGGGGCGGGCAAGACCACGACCGCCGTGCATTTCGGCTATGAGATAGCGGACCGGTATCCGGACGGTCAGATCTTCATCGACCTCTACGGCTACACCTCGAACAAGGAACCACTGGATCCGGCCTCGGCCCTCGGCTCCCTACTGCGCGCGGTCGGGATCGAGCCGGAGACCGTTCCCGAGTCCCTGGCCGAACGTTCGGCGCTGTGGCGGGCCACGTTGCGCGGGCGCAGGGTGCTGCTCATCCTGGACAACGCCTTCAGCCATGCCCAGGTCAGCCCGCTGCTCCCCTCCTCTTCCGGGACCCTGACGCTCATCACGACACGGAACGAACTCGTCGGACTGAGCGGGGCGCGGTTCCTGTCCTTGGGGATGTTCGACGACGACTCGTCCCTGGAGCTGCTGCGACTGATCCTCGGAGACGCGCGCGTCGACTCCGAGTTGGAGGGGGCCCGCGAGGTGGCCCGCTTCTGCGGCGGCCTCCCGCTGGCGTTGAGGGTGATCGCCGGTCGTATGGCGGGTCGGCCGAAATGGACGTTCGCACACGTCATCAGACGGTTGGTGGAACAGAACCGGACGTTCCGGGAGCTGGCGGTCGAAGGCCAGAGCGTCGAGGTCGCCATCGATCTCTCCTTCCAGAGCCTCAACCCGACCCAGCGGAGGGCCTTCCTCCTCCTGGGACTGATGGTCGGGAACGTCATCGAACTCTCCGGCGCCGCGGCGCTCTTCGATACGTCGGTCGAGGACGCCGACGACACCCTCCAAGAGCTCGTCGGGGTGTGCCTTTTGGAGGAACCCCAAGAGGACGTGTACCGGGCGCACGACCTCATAAGGGCCTTCGCCCTCGACCGGGCCCTGGCGGAGTTCGGACACGAGGAGGCCGACCGGATCAAGGTGCGGCTCTCCGGTTTCTACCTGGAGACCGCGCAGCGCGCGGCGGAACTCCTGGGGCCCCGGGTCCAGGAGAGGTCCGAGGTGTCGTTCTCCCGCTACCGGGTGGAGTTGTCCAGTCGGCGGGAGGCCGAGGACTGGTTCTCCCTCCACCAGGAGAATCTGGCCGACGCCATCGAGTACTTCGCCTCGCGCGACCACGGAGAGGAGGCCTGGCGTCTGGCCGACGCAGTGTGGCGCTTCTACGCGGTGCGCGGTCAGATGGGGCTGCTGGTCACCTCCCATGAGCGGGTCCTACAGATCAGCGAACGTCAGGGGAACCGGCGGGGGCGCGCCGTCACCCTGATCGGACTGGGGATCGCCTACTACATCTCCGGGCGTTTCGAAGAGTCCCTGAGACTGCTCGGCGAGGCCAGGACGATCCTCGAGGGGCTCGGGGACGGTCGAGGCGTGATCCGCGCCCTCGCGAACCTGGGCATGGTCTATGAGCGCATGGGACGGTTCGCCGACTCGGCCGCGGCGATCAAGGAGGTGCTCCGTTACGCCGAGGAGCTCCGCAACCCCAAGGTCGAGGCCCTCCAGTGGGGCAACCTGGCCGTTCTCCAACAGTCCCTCGGTGAGTACAAGGAGGCCCTGGCGAGCGCGGAACGGGCGATCCTGATCTCCCAGGGAGAGCAGGAGGGGGAGATCCGGGCCCGGGCCAAACGGGTCATGGGAGAGGCGCACACGTGCCTGGGGAACATGGACTCGGCCTTTCAGGAGTTGGACGAGGCCATGGAACTCTCCTCCCACCTACAGTTGGTGGGGAACAGGATCTACGTGCACAACTCCAGGGGGATCGCCCACCGCGCGGCGGGGCGGTTCGACGAGGCCGTCCGGGAGCACGGCAGGGCCCTCGCGTTGGCGGAGACGTCCGGCGACCGGAGTGGGGACGCCGAGATCCTCACCGATCTGGGGGTCACCCAGGTCGAGGCCGCCCGCTATGAGGAGGCCCGCGAAGGACTCGATCGGGCCCTGGAGCTCGCGGTCGAACGCGGAGAGCGGTACATCGAGGCCCGTGCCTCGCTCGCGCTCGGAGGGATCCCGGGGCCGTTCGTCGACCCGGGACGCGCGCGCGACCTGCTCGCGGAGTCGGTACGGATCTTCGAGGACCTCGACCTGCCGGAGGCGGAGGCGGCCCGTCGGCGGCTTCAGACCCTGGACGCGGAACCCGGCCCCGACGTCGCGCCCGCCTTCTAGGAGACCCGGGCCCTTCTTCCGGCCGAGCCTGATCCACGACGGCGCTTCTTCCAGCCACCGCCTCGACGCATCGACCTCAGGTACAACGTCGACGGCAGTGTCCTCACCCCTCGTGGGAGCCTCGGATACACCGCTCCGACCATCCGGAACAGGCGATCGAATCTTCGCTGGTGGGCCGGTGACCAGGGGATGCCGAAGGCCTCTCGAAGATCCGGGGGGAGCAGGCCGCCGCTGATGAAACGCTGGGCCGCGGTGAGCGGCCACAGTAGACGGTTGTTCGGCCGGAACAGATCACGGGCCAGGGCCCGGGCCTCGGGGCCGACCTCCAGGCGCGCGCAGGCCCGTTCCCAGTACTCCTCGAACTCCTCCAGGGAGGCGGGCCAGTGCTCCTCCGGCAGTCCCAGCGAGGTCCCGTACCGGGCGGACTCCCTCAACAGAAGCTCACGCTCCTGTTCGGACCGTTCGCCGAGCACCAGTTCGTACAACCGGGCGCCCGAGTGGTAGAGGGTCGCGGCCACCCACAGCAGCAGTTCGGGGTCGAGCGCGTCGTAACCGGGGCCGCGCACCTTCCGGTGCAGGGCCCGCACGATCGCCCCGACCCGGGCGCGCTCCTCCTCGGTGCCGAGGGAGACGCCGTAGACGTAGTAGAGCGTGCCGCGCAGTCGGTCGAGAGGGCGGGACGCGAAGTCGCTGTGGTCGGCCACACCGCGGGCCACGTCGGGGTGGGCGATCTGGAGCAGGACCGCGTAACCGGCGCCGGCGAGGATGCCGGCCTCCCCACCGGTCCGACGCAGCATGGATTCATCGGACGGGTCCATGTTCGAATCGTACGGCAGCGCCCCACCTCCCCGCAGGTGGCACGCCTTTCCCTGGCGGGGGATAAGGCGCGTTTCATCCCTCTTCCTCCAGGAACCGCCCGGCGAGGTCGCGCAGCGGACCGAGGCGTGCGAGGGCGTCGGTGCCGTCGATGTACTGGTCGACCGCGCCCACCGGGACGCCGTCGCGCAGAGCGGGATCCTCGATCCGTGCCAGAAGCGCCTCGGTGAACCGCCCGGCGTCCAGGACCGGATAGGGGCGAGAGTGGAAGGGGCGCGGTTCGGGCGAGAGAGGGGCGGCCAGACCGGTACGGTTCTGGCGTTCCGCCACCCTTCGGTAGGCCTCGGCGAGATCGGTCGCCGGTCGCGCCGAGGTCAGGGCCCTTTCGAGTACCGGTCCCACCTCGACAGCCGCGTCGAGGGAGGCGAACACCGTCCCGAGCCACTTGGAGTAGGGCGGGTACCGGCGTTCCAGGAGCAGACAGAGCCGCATCAGGTCACGGACCAGGCGGGCCGTGACGATCCGTTCGCCGAGCCCGTCCCCGACCTCGGCGCAACGGCCCACGAACGCCTCCTCTTGGGCGATCCGCCGCCATTGGCAGGCCAGGACATAGCGCCACAGGTCGTCGGGGTACCACTCCAGGGCGTGGCGGATCCGGGTGATCTCGCCGAGGTCGTCGTGGAAGACGGCTCCCCCGGTCACCTCGGCCAGTCGTTGGGTCGGAACGGCGAGCCAATCGATGGTGCGGACCCCGTGTCCCGGGTCGAACCCCAGCCGTTCGACCGACCAGGTCCTCGGGTCGACGACGTCCACCCCATGACGCCCTTCGGGGGAGTCGGTGAGCATCCGGTTCCCGGGGTCGTCGGGGTCGGGCAGGAAGCGCGTGGGCCATCCGCGGATCCGTCCGGGCAGGCTCCGCCCCAGGAGATCGTCGATCCGCCGATGGTTCCGGTCCACGAAGATCTGGAGGCGAGGTCCCCAACCGTGGTCCGTGGAACGTTCCGTGTCCAGCCCCGGCACCTCCGACCCCGGCCCCAGTAGGGCGGCGGCGTGCGGGATCCCTTGAAGAAGAGGGGCGACGGCCTCTTCGTACAGAGCCCTGGACAACTCCAGTCCGGGAAGGAAACGCGGGGTCGGATCGTTCATCGGCGTCCTCTCATGGAGATCGGGGTCGGTTATCCCATGCAGACCTCGAGGAGGGCCACGGATTTTCCGCCCGGAGGGCTCCCGAGGGGTGGGTAAGGAAATCATCACCTTGTGGTGAGGTCTGCCTCGATGGTCACGGAAAGACCCTCTTGGTCCACCTTGTGTCGCACCGGACCGGACACGATCGGTGAGTGAGTCGTGCCAGTTCGGAGCCGCACCCGCGATCGAGGGGGCCAGTACCAGTGGCCGCCGACGGCCCCCTGGTCCCGAAAACCGGTACGTAGGGACCTGCCGGCCTTCGGTAACGGTGGTCTTGACGGGGGATGACGCGCTTTTTACGGTCTTCGAAAACCGGGTGGGGGAAGTTCCCGAGAACCACGGGATCTTTCTCGGACATCCCCTGGAGCTCATGGAAATAACCGGCCGTGAGTGCCTCCGCCCACCCCTGGACCGGTAACGGTCCGGGTCACCCCCGCTACGGCTCCTCGGAGCCGTGACCCACAGGAAGGGCACGAATTCATGACCGTGCGCAGCAAGATCCGTTCCGGCGCGGCCGTCGCCGCCGCGACCGCCCTGGCCTTCACCCTCATGCCGGCCGGCGCCGCCAGCGCCCACGGCTACGTTTCCGACCCGCCCAGCCGTCAGGCCCAGTGCGCCGCGGGTGTCGTCCAGTGCGGCCCGATCCAGTGGGAGCCGCAGAGCGTCGAAGGCCCCAAGGGGCTGATGGAGTGCGCCGGAGGCAACGCCGCCTTCTCCGAGCTCAACGACGACAACTACGGTTGGGACGTCACCCCCATCGGCACCACCGCCAACTTCGAGTGGACGATCACCGCCGCTCACGCCAGCGCCGAGTGGGAGTACTTCATCGACGGTCAGCTGGTCGCCAGCTTCGACGACGGTGGTGCCCGTCCGCCGTGGAACTTCACCCACCAGGTCGACCTCTCCAACTACCCCGGTGAGCAGACCGTCCTGGCCCGGTGGAACGTCGCCGACACCGCCAACGCCTTCTACGCCTGCATCGACGTCAACGTCGGCGCCCTGTGATCCTCGGGCGGAGTGATCCGCCCTGAGGGCCATGAGCGTCCTCGCGTCCCGGTCCGGCCGTGAGCCGGGCCGGGACGTATTCGTTCGCGAGGATCGGGGTGCTTTCGTCCGGCGCCTCGTGGGAATATCCGTCGAGTCAGGTTTCGACTACCCCCGGACGGACCTCCACGCATGGGCCACCCCTACCCGCCCCCTCACGGACAGCCCCGCCCCGGACCCCAAGGGCCGCCCCCACCGGGGTTCACCGGACCTCCGGGACCTCCATCCCACCCGCCCGGCCCTCCGCACGCGGCCCACCTAGCGGCGCCCCCTCCCCGGCCCCCGAGAACGCTCGCGGCCATCGCCCTCACCGCCTCCGGAACGCTGGCGGTCGCCGGGATCCTCACCTGGACCGTCGTCTTCGCCTACGGATCCGGCGGGGTGAGCTCCGCCGGAGGCCTCCCCACCGACGACCCGTGCGCCGTCCTCGCCGAAGAGACCCTCACGGACCTGGACGCCGAGGTCTCCTCCTGGAACACGAGCCCCTACTCCAACGGCTGTTCCTGG
The DNA here is from genome assembly GCF_035818715.1 of Nocardiopsis sp. LDBS1602. Taxonomy (NCBI): domain Bacteria; kingdom Bacillati; phylum Actinomycetota; class Actinomycetes; order Streptosporangiales; family Nocardiopsidaceae; genus Nocardiopsis; species Nocardiopsis sp. LDBS1602. The sequence continues at coordinate 51,382 of NZ_JAYLVW010000014.1, forward strand.
ACGGTCTCCCTCGACGGCGACGAGACGACCCTGCACTTCGAACGCATGGTGCCGCTGTCCGAAGAGGACGCCGCCCTGGAGGAGGAACGCGGGGAGGAGGAGGTCCCCCGGGACGCCGAGGGGCTCTACCGATCCGCTCTCGAAAGCGCGGCCGGCGGTGACTACGCGGTGGACAGCGAGGCGTCCCTCTCCACGGATACGCGTTCCCTCTCCTACGGGGACGAGAGCACGCTCACGATGCTGGACACCGCCTACGAGTACTCCGACGGCAGGTCGCAGTACGTGAGTCTCACCGTTCGAGAAGAAGGCCTGGTGAGCGTGCTCTCCTTCCTCGTGGGCACCGAGTTCGAGGACATCGACCTGGCCGAGGCGGAGCGACTGCTCACCCCCGTGGCCGACGACGTGTTCGGCTGAGCGACCCCCACACCAAGACCGGCGCATGGACGACGCCCAGAACAGGAGATCCGCCGTGTACCACGGCCCGGAAGCGCGGTTCCCCCACCCTCCGACTCCCCCGCCCGCACGCCCGCCTCGTTCGACCGGACGCGTCGTGGCGATCACCATGGCGGTGACGCTCGGAGCCTACGTACTGGTCGCCGGTGCCGTCGGCGCGGTGCTGGCGGGAGGGGGAGGAGGGAGTGTCACCGGCCCGGAGTTCGAAGGTCTGCCCACCGAATCGTGCGGGGTGGCGACCGCGGCCGAACTCGACTCCGTCTCCGCGACCCTGCCCTACGCCACGTTCTCCGAGACCTCCTCCTCGTGCGGGTGGGGCGCCGAGTTCTCGGACGGGACGGAGGGCTTCCTCCGGCTCGAATACCGACTTCCCGTCGACGAGGATCGAGAACCCCTCCGGGCTGTGAGCGACGCGGAGGAGGAGTACGAGACCGAGTCCGGGAAACTGCTCGACGGGGAGGACGAGGGTTACTGGGCCGTGGAGGTCCTCGACTCCCGTGAACTCGAACTCGGGGACGGGGCCGTCCTCTCCCACCACCTGGAGGGCGGCGACGAGAAGAGCAGCCGGGTCACGGTGCTGGCCCGTGTGGAGGGTGTCCTGGTCGAGGTCACCGCACAGGAGCGTTGGGACGGGCGTTCCGGGGCCGCGGACTTCACCGACGACGAGGAGACCATCGTCGCCATCGCCGAACGCGCGGTGTCCCTGTTGGAGGGATGAGACGGCCGGCCTCGGAAGGCCGGCCCCACCACCCACGGGAAGTGTCAGTGACCGCCGTCGGAGGAGACGTTCCTCAGGAACAGGACCGCTCCGACCGCCACGAGAACGAAGAGGAACGCGCTGCCGAGCCCGGCCCAGGCGAAGCCCTGGGCGAAGGCCTCCTGGGCCCGATGTACCAGCTCCGGGCCGATCACGTCCGCCTCCGCCAAGGCCCCGTCCAGGCTCTCCACGGCACGACGGGAGGCCTCCTCCGGGACCCCCTCCACGTCCGCGCCGGACATCCACCCTCGATAGAGGACGGCGCCCACGCTGCCCAGGACGGCGATGCCGGTGGCGACGCCGAACTCGGCCGCGGTCTCCTCCATGGCCGAGGCGGAGCCCGCCTTCTCCTGGGGAGCGGAGCCCACCACCAGATCCGCTCCCAGCACCATGGACGGCCCCATGCCGAGGAAGGCGAGGGTCACCCCGAGCTGGAGAAGAAGGAAGGAGGGGGAGGAGGTGTCGGTCTCGCCCGCCGTCGCCACCTGGGACATCAGACCCAGGCCGACGACCGAGAGTACGAGACCGCCGGCCGCGACGACGCCCGGCCGGGCCCAACGGACCAGGGAGGGCGCGAGCAGGGAGCCCACCAGCAGACCCGCGGCGGAGGGCGCCATCCAGATCCCGGACCACATCGGAGAGAACCCGACCACCTGTTGGAGATAGATCGAGAACAGGAACTGGATGCCGCCGAACACGAAGAGCACCAGCACGATCAGCGACAGAGCGGCACTGAAAGCGCGATCGCGGAACATGGTCAGATCCAGCAGCGGGTCGTCGAGCCTGTGCTGGCGGCGCAGGAAGATCACGCCGATGACGACACCGGCCACGGCCGAGGCGACGGTGGAGAGGGTGAGCCCGTCGGTCGCCGCGTGCTTGATCCCGTAGATGACGGCCAGGACCGAGACCAGGGACAGGGCGACGCTGAGCAGGTCGATCGAGCCTCTGACCGTGGGATCCCGATACTCGGGGAGCAGGATCGGCCCCACGGCGAGCAACAGGATCAGGAACGGCAGGCCGATCAGCAGGGTGGAGCCCCACCAGAAGAACTGGAGCATCGCGCCGCTGAGGAGTGGGCCCAGGGCGATACCGACCGACAGCGAGGTCGCCCACACCGCGATCGCCGACGTGCGCTGTCGAGGATCGTGGAACATGCTCCGGATCAGGGAGAGCGTCGACGGCATGATCGTCGCGCCGGCGACGCCCATCAGCCCTCGGGTGACGATCGCCAGTTCGGGGGTGGGGGAGAAGGCCGCCAGCACCGAGGCCAGGGAGAAGGTCGCCGCGCCGATCAGCAGCAGGCGGCGTCGGCCGATCCGGTCTCCGAGGGTCCCCATGGTGATGAGGAACCCGGCGATGAGGAACCCGTAGATATCGGTGATCCACAGGCGTTGGGCCTCGTTCGCGCCGAGCTCCGCGCTCAGCTCCGGTTGCGCCAGGAACAGCACGGTGGTGTTGATGCCGACGAGCAGTGTCGGCAGGGCCAGTACCGCGAGTCCGAGCCATGCCCGGGCGCCGGCCCGGCCCTCGGTCGCTTGGGGGTTCATTCGATCCTCCACTGATTAGAACGTTCGATCTAGACAATAGAACGATCGCTCTATCCAGTAAAGTCGGGGGTATGGACGAGTCGACCGGTTCAACGCTCCCTACACGCGACCGGATCCTGCGGGCGACCGTGGAACTGCTGCGCAGGCAGGGCTACGACGGCACCGGGGTCAAACAGATCGCCCGCGAGGCCGACGCCACACTCGGCTCCCTCTACCACTTCTTCCCCGAGGGCAAGGGCCAGTTGGCCGCCGAGGCGCTCCGCGTCGACGCCGACCACTACGCCTCCCTTCTCCGCCAGGGCATGGAGAGCAGCGACGACCCGGCCGAGGGGATCGTGGCCTTCGCGCACCTGCACATCGAGGAACTACGCGCCTCGGAATGGCGCGACGCCTGCCTGGCCTCGGCCGCGGCCCTGGAACGGATCGGCCACTCGGCCCCCGTCCAACACGACTACGAGACCGCCCTGAGCACCTGGAGGGACATCATCGCCGCCAGGCTCCGGGCCGTCGGAGTGGACGAGGCGACCGCCGACGACGCGGCCTGCTTCGCGCTCAGCGCCCTGGAGGGCGCCGAGATCCAGTGCCGCGCCACCCGCAGCGAGAAGCCGCTGGTCACCGCCGGCACCCACCTCGCCGAACTCTTCCGAGGCCTCCACCCCACCCCCTGAGGTTCTTTCGTCCCCTCCACACCTTCTCGATACCTGCTGAACAGGAGTGTCGTCGCCTTTCGTTATTCTCGGCGCGGGAACATGAGAGCGGTGGGAAGGGGTGGCTGTGAAAGGCCGGTTGCGTGCAGGGCAGGTATTTCGTTATCCACGACCCAAGGTCGAACATATTTCTCAGGTGGACGGCTACCCCAATTTCCATCACGTGACCCACTCTTCCGCGTACGGAGAACAGGTTCAGTTGGAGAAGGGGATCAACGGGACGGCAGGCATCACCGCGGTCGATGGCTCACGTCGTCCCGCCATCCTCATCCGATCGAGCCCTTGGAAGTCCGGGACGGTGGAGACACCCTGGAAAGACCACTTCGAGGTGGAAGACGGGTACGTCCGCTACTACGGCGACCACAAGGCGAGCACGGAGGTCGCACTCGGCAGGACCCCCGGTAACGCTGCGATGCTCGAAGCCTTCGATCATCATCGGGTGCCGTCCGCGTATGCACCTCCACTTCTCCTGTTCCGCGCCGTCCCGCGCAACGGAAAACAGAAGGGCTACGTGGAGTTCTGCGGATTGGGGGTGATCGAGCGGGTCGAGAAAGTCGAGCAGCAGGGTGGGCAGGCGAAGGATTCCTTCATCAACTACGCCTATGACATCGCACTTCTCGATCTGACCCCCGAAAACGACGCTGTCGCATGGGAGTGGATCGAAGCACGTAGGAACAAGACGTACTCGGCGGAGGAGACCCTGGAATGGGCGCCCAAATCATGGCGCCACTGGGTCGAGAACGGCACTGTGGGAAACCTTCGATCGTCACGGCGGGCCACCGTCTCCGAGAACCCGAAACCGAAAGAGCGAAAGCCGGAGGCGGAGAGTCCCGAGGTCCTGGAGGCCGAGGAGGCGGCGGCCAGGACCGCCGGGCGGCGTCGGTCGGGCACGGGCCAGGGGCGCCGGATGAGCGCGGCCGAACGGAAGGCGCTGGAGGACCACAGCGTCGGTAGGGCCACCGCCCACTTCGAGGCCGAGGGGTGGTCGGTCGAGGACGTCGGGGCGAAGGAACCCTACGACCTGCTCCTGACCCGAGGGGACGAGCGATTGCACGTGGAGGTGAAGGGGACCACCTCCGAAGGGGCACAGGTGATCCTCACCCGCGCCGAAGTGGAGAAGCAGCGCGAGTTCGCTCCCCACAACGCTCTCGTGGTCGTCCATTCGATCGAGTTGGACCGCACGGTGTCGCCTCCCGAGGCCAAGGGAGGCGTTCTGCACTGCACCTCCCCCTGGGAGATCCGGGAGCAGCACCTCAAAGTCGTCTCGTACGTCTACCACCATCCGGACCTCTCCTAGAGGACCGGAAGGAGGAAAGCCCGGGAGGGGCGGGACGGCCCCTCCCGGGTGGGGTCAGAGGGCGAGGAGCCTCCTGACGCGCTCGGCCTCCTCCTCGGAGAGACGCACCGAGGCGGCGGCCATGTTCTCCTCCAGGTGCTCCACGCGTGAGGTGCCCGGGATCGGCAGCATCACCGGCGACCGGTGCAGGAGCCAGGCCAGCGCGAGCTGGGCCGGGGTCACCCCGTGCTCGGCCGCGAGCGGGGCCAGCGGCGAGTCCGAGTGCGCCAGTTCTCCACGCGAGATCGGAGCCCAGGGCAGGAAGGCGATCCCGTCCTGCTCGCACCGCTCCAAGACGTCCTCGGACCTGCGCTGGGAGGGGCTGTACTCGTTCTGTACCGAGGCGATGGGGGTGGTCTTGCGGGCGGTCCTGAGCTGTTCCCTGGTCACACCGGTCAGCCCGATGTGGTGGATCTTGCCCTCTTCGCGCAGCTCCACGAGGGCGCCCAGCTGTTCGGAGAGCGGCACCTCCGGGTCGATCCAGTGGAGCTGGAGCAGGTCGATGCGCTCCAGACCCAGGTTGCGAAGGCTCGCCTCCACCTGTCGCTTGAGGTGGGAGGGGGTGCCCTCGGCCTCCCACTGCCCGGGGCCGGAGTGCACCATGCCGACCTTGGTGGTGACGAGAAGGTCCTCGGGGTAGGGGTGCAGGGCCTCGCGGATCAGCCGCTCGTTGACCTCGGGGCCGTAGGAGTCGGCGGTGTCGATGAGGGTGACGCCGAGTTCGACCGCGCGTCGCAGGACGGCGATCGCCTCCTCGCGGTCATGGGGCTCTCCCCACGCACCCGGACCGGTCAAGCGCATGGCGCCGAACCCGAGTCGGTGTACCGGGAGGTCGCCGCCGATGGCGAAGGTCCCCGACAGGCGGGCGAGATCCGGTGTGGTGTGTACGTCGGTCACGAGAGGTTCCTTCCGGGCGGCGCGAGGCGCCGCGTGTTCATGGCGGAGGGGGATCGGGCCACGACGTGCGAGAGCAGGCTCGCTGCGGTGTTGCGGGCAGAATCCCAGCAGGTCGGGGCGGTGGCAAGGAACCTCTGAGCGCGTCGGCGAGGTGATGCGGTTTCCGGTTCGCCTCGACGGTGGAAACGTCCGAGGACGGTGCTTTCGCCCGGTCGGCCCCTCTCGAACGGTGGCGGTGTCGTCCGTGATCGACATGGTCGGTCCCGCGCTCCGGGGCGACCCTCGTCGCTTTCGGGGGCGTCGGGTTCACACTCTGGCCGTTATGGGCCATATGGCCTGATTCGGGGGTGGGTGACGCCTACCGTGGTCGTCGATTCCCCACGACCGTTCGGGGGCCGGCTCCGGAACGCGGGCCCGGCCGCCCTTCCGCCGGTCGTGTCCTTCCACCACCACTCGCGTAACCCCGAGAGGGCGCGAAAGAGGAGTGTCGCCCCTTGGGCCGGATGAGAGCGTGGGTGTTCTTCGCCGGAGGCGCCGTCGTCGGATCGGTGGCGGCGTCGCTCGTCTCCTGGACGCCGAACGACCCCGAGGAGGTCGATCGGGTGGCGACGTTCGGCGAGTACGTCGCCCCACCGGGGCGCGATGTGGAGGACTCCCTGGTGCGGACCGTCTCGAGGACGGAGGCCTTCGGGGGTGCCGCGGTGTCCCGGATCCACGAATTCGTACTGATCGTCGTCAACCGGACGGAGAACATGTCGGAGGGGAACATCCCTCGGATCGAGTGTGCGGGCGGCTCGGAGAACATCCTCGTCTTCGAACCCGCGGATCATCGGGGCGAATATCCGACCGGGCTGGAGGGGCAGGGGGCGAGGACCCTCGCCTCGACCTTCCGATTCGCGTGCGAGTTCGAGGAACGTGTCTCCGACGCGGAGGTCGAGGTGAGGCTGATCGAGCGTGGGAGGGAGCAGGAGGAACGGGTGATCGTCTTCAGGGACCCGTTCCACGGAGTGGATCGTGTGAAGTGGGAGCACGAGGGGCCGACCTGGCCCGGAAGGTCGGCCGTGATGCCCTCGGGACCGTCGTGACGCATGGGTGACGCACGAACCGACGTCAGGCCCCGTATCACCTCGGACACGACGAAGGCCGGTCCCTGAGGAACCGGCCTTCGTGCTCTGTCGGGGTGGCGGGATTTGAACCCACGACCTCTTCGTCCCGAACGAAGCGCGCTGCCAAGCTGCGCTACACCCCGAAGCAACGTCCCCAAGTCTAGCGGACTCGGGGAGTGCTCGCGACGCGGTTCGCGCCACATCGACCGAAGGGGCGTCAGGCCTTCGCGACGAGGTCCAGGAGGGAGGCCTCGGGGCGGCAGCAGAAGCGCACCGGGGCGTAGGGCGAGGTGCCCAGGCCGCCGGAGACGTGCAGCCACGCGTCGTCGTACTCGTGAAGTCCCCAGGCCCGCTTGCGGTCGATCCCGCAGTTGGTGACGAGCGTGCCGTAGAACGGCAGGCACAGCTGGCCGCCGTGGGTGTGTCCGGCGAGCAGGAGTTGATAGCCGTCGGCCACGAACCGGTCCAGGTTGGCCGGTTCGGGGGAGTGGAGCACGCCCAGCCGCAGGTCGGCGGCGGGGTCGGCCGGGCCGGCGATGTCGTCGTAGCGGTCCAGTTTGATGTGCGAGTCGTGCACCCCGGCCAGGGCGACGTCGATCTCGCCGACCTTCAGGGACCCCTTGTGGTTGTTCAGGTCCAACCAGCCCGACGCGGACATCGCCGCGCCGAGTTCGCGCCAGGGCAGGTCCGGTACCCGACGCTTGCGGTAGTCGGTCTTACTGGTCCGCCACAGGTAGCGCGCGGGGTTCTTCAGCTGGGGGGAGAAGAGGTCGTTGGAGCCGTAGACGAAGGCGCCGGGGCGGTCCAGAAGCGGACCGAGGGCGTCGATGAAGGGGCCCACGGCCTCCGGGTGGGCGAGGGAGTCGCCGGTGTTGACGACCAGGTCGGGCTCGTACCTCTCCAGCCCACGGATCCAGTCGATGAGCATGCGGCGCCCGGGTGTCAGGTGGGCGTCGGACAGATGCAGGATCCGGGTCCGGGGGCTCCCCGGTGGCAGCAGGGGGAGTTCGTATCTGCGCAGCCGGAACCAGTTGCGTTCGATGACCGAGGCGTATCCCAGCCCTGCCACACCGACCGCGCCCGTGATCGCGGCCGCACGCCCGATTCCACGCAGAATCCGTCTGTTGTCAGCGCCCATCCGACCCTCCTTCGTCGTCGCACGATCGTCTCAGATCCGGAACGGTCCCGTGCGCAAACCGTTGGTGATGGCGGGAGCGGCGACCGTAGGATCGACGCATGTCCGAACTCAAAGACCGCATCAAGTCCGACCTCACCACCGCGATGAAGGCGCGCGACAAGGTGCGTACCGCCACCCTGCGCATGGTGCTCGCCTCGATCGCCACCGAGGAGTCCTCCGGCTCCTCCCGAAGCGTCCTGAGCGACGAGGAGGTCACCCGGCTCCTGGTCCGTGAGACCAAGAAGCGCCGTGAGGCGGCCGAGGCCTTCGACGCGGGCGGTCGACCCGACGACGCCGCCAACGAGCGCGCCGAGAGCGAGGTCATCTCGGACTACCTGCCCCAGCCTCTCACCGACGCGGAGCTGACCGAACTCGTCGAGGCCGCGATCGCCGAGACCGGCGCCTCCGGGATGAAGGAGATGGGCAAGGTCATGAAGGTGCTCAACCCCCGTATCGCGGGTCGCGCGGACGGTGCCCGCGTGGCCGCCGAGGTCAAGGGCCGGCTCGGCTAGAACACGCGGAAGGGGCGGGGTGATGTGCTCACCCCGCCCCTTCTTCGCGGTTCCGGAACCTACTCGCCGGAGTTCTCCCCTGTGGGGAGAGTGGCGGGTCGGACCGGATGCCATTCCTCGTTCCCGGGGTGCGTTCCACCGGCGCTCTCACGTCCGGAGCCGTCGCTCAGGAACACGATGACCGTGGCGCCCTTGGGCAGCCGCCGGCCGGGGTCGGGGTTGATCGCGGCCACGGAACCGGAGGGCTCGGAGGAGCGCAGGGTCGTACCGGAGACGTTCACCGAGTATCCGGCGTCCTCCAGCTGTGCCACCGCGGCCGACTCCGACATGCCGATCACGTTCGGGACCCCGCCGTCGTCGGAGGCCGGGCTGGCCTCCTCGTCCCCGTCATCGTCCTCGTCGGACGAGCGCGGTTCGGAGGTGGAACCGAAGCTTCCCGGCGCGGAGGCGAGCCGGCGGGTCTCCAGCCCCTCGTGGGCGCCGCGCATGGTCTCCTGCCAGATCGGCCCGGGGATCGTCGCCCCGTACACGACCGGGAAGTGGCGGCTGCCGATGGTGACGTTGCGCAGCGGGTACTGCTGCGGTCCGCGGGGGTCGCCCACGAACACGGCGCTGGCCATCTGCGGGGTGAAACCGGCGAACCACGCGGCGGCCGAGCCGTCGGTCGTACCGGTCTTGCCGCCGGCGGGACGGCCGATGCCGAGGCTGGCCGCCGTACCGCCGTTGAAGGTCTGCGACAGCAGGTAGGCGGTTCCGTCGGCGACGTCCTCGCTGATGGCCCGCTCGCATTCGGGCTCGATGTCGATCGTGGTGCCGGCCTGGCGGTCCTCGATCTTGGTGATGGCCTGCGGCTCGCAGTACATGCCGCCGGAGGCGAAGGTCGCGTAGGCGTTGGCCACCCGCATCGGGGAGACCTCCTCGCTGCCGAGCGTGAAGCTGCTGTTGGCGAGGGTGTTCTCGTTCTCCGTGAACAGTGTCCCGTCGGCCCGCTGTAGTCCGAGCCGCTCGGCCATCTTGATGGTGTCGCACAGACCGACCCGCGCCTGGAGCTGGGCGAAGAAGGTGTTGGAGGACGCCTTGGTGCCGGAGATCATGTTGTGGTTGCCGGCGTTGCTGTCACCGGCGTTGCTCAGGCTCCAACTCTCCAGGCGGCCTCCGTTGCAGGAGGTCTGTCCGCTCACCGTGGTGGAGCTGGGCGAGTTGAACGAGGTGCTGAACGGCAGTCCCTCGTCGAGCGCGGCCGCCAGGGTGATCGCCTTGAAGGTCGAACCGGCCTGGAAACCGCTGCTGCCGCCCCGGTCGGAGTCGGTCGTGAAGTTGATCGACGTCTCGCCGAGCTTGCTCTCGTCCGGCCCGTAGTTACGGCTCTGCATCATGCCGAGGATGTGGCCGGTGCCCGGCTCGATGACGGCCTGGGCGGCCACCTTGCGGGACTCGTTCTCACGCGGGACCCACTTGTCCACGGCGGCCTGTCCGGCCTCCTGGGTCTGCGGGTCCAGGGTCGTGTGGATCTCCAGTCCGGCGGTGCGCAGCCAGCGGGCCCGTTCGGTCTCGTTGGGGCCGAAGCGCTCGTCCTGCTCGATCTCCTGGACCACGTAGTCGCAGAAGAACGGCTGGTCGCTGGGCACGCATCCGTTGGGCGGGGTGTCCAGTTCGAGGTCGAGTTCGACCTTCTTGGCCTCCTCGGCCTCCTCCTCGGTGATGGCGCCGGTGACGACCATCCGGTCCAGGACGACGTTGCGCCGTTCCTCGGTCTGTTCGGGGAAGAAGCGGGGGTTGTACAGGTAGGGGTAGCGGACCAGGCCGGCGATGGTGGCCGCCTGGTCCAGCTTCAGCTCGCTCGCGGGCACCTGGAAGAAGTGCTGCGCGGCGGACTCGACGCCGTAGGCGCCGTCGCTGAAGTAGGCGATGTTGAGGTAGCCCTCGAGGATCTCGTCCTTGGTCATCCTCTGTTCGAGGGCGATCGCGTACCGCAGCTCGCGGATCTTGCGGGCGATGGTCTCCTCGCGGGCGTGGTCGAGCTCCTCCTGGGAGGTGGCCGCTTCGATCTGGACGTTCTTGACGTACTGCTGGGTGATGGAGGAGGCGCCCTCGGTGTTGCCGCCCATCGTGCGGACGGCGGCGCGCAGGGTGCCGGACACGTCAAGTCCGCCGTGGTCGTAGAAGCGCGAGTCCTCGATCGCGAGGATCGCGTCGCGCATCACCGGGGAGATGTCGTCGAACTCGACCAGTTCGCGGTTCTGGTCGAAGATCTCGGCGATCACACCGCCGTCCCGGTCATAGATGGTGGAGCGTTGCGGGGGAGGCGGGGTCTCCAGTTGGCTGGGCATCTCCAGGAAGCCGGCGGCCACGTTGCGGGCGGTGATCCCCAGACCACCGACCGCGGGGAGGGCCAACGCGGCGACGAGGAGGCCGGCGACCACGCCGACGATCATGAGTTGGCTGATTCTTTGAAGCAATGTCCCCTGACCCACCCCATCAGACTAAGTGACCGCGAACGCGATAAAGCGGTGCGATCGGCGCCGGACGTTGCGTTTCACGCGATAACGCCCGACTCCACGCACGAGCCGTGCCCCTTGATCATCTTTACACGCTTATCGCCGAACAGATCCGGTGCGGTTCGACCGACGCACGTCGTTCTCCTGGTGGGAGCGGGTGGTCGATCGGCCATGTCGGGACCCGTACGGGTCATGCCCGGTGAGACGGGAGGCGGGGCGCCCGGGTTCTGTCGGTTCGACGGTCCGAACCTTGTTTTCCAGAGACGAAGGTGTGGCGACACCGCGCGTGTCGCCTATCCCGTTCGACGGTACGAGGCCGCCGTGTCACCCTCCACTCAACCAGAGCACACCGACCACCTGTGACCGAGAAACCGATCACATGTCGGGAGAACGACCGAATCCGGAACGAACGGTGCGCGTGAGGCGCTCTCCAGCGGCGAATCGGCGCCGACGCGTCGTTCGTCACCTTGGCACCGCGATCCCTATCCTTCCGTCTCCGGGGCGGCGCCCGCCAGGGACGCGCCGATGCCGCGCAGCCCGTTCAGGTCGTGCACGGCCTCGGCGCGGTCGGCGACCTCGACCGTCCGGATCCCCGGGTGGGCGGCCAGTGTCCGGTCCCGCAGGAGCAGCTCCCGTTCGCGTGCGCGCACCCGCTCGGCGTGCAGGCGCAGCGCCGCGGCGGCCAGGGGGTGTTCTCCCGTGCCCTCCAGCGACTCCGCCGCCTCCAAGGCCTCCTGAGCGCTCAGTTCGGCGGCCGGGCCGGCGGGAAGGGGGTGGGTCCGGTTCAGGACCAGCCCGGCCGGAGACATCGAGTCCCGGCGCAGCCGTTCGATGAAGAAGGAGGCCTCGCGCAGGGGGTCGGGCTCGGGCGCGGCCACGACCAGGAACGCGGTGTCGGGGCCGCGGAGCGACCGGTAGGTGCGTTCCGCCCGTTCCTGGAAGCCGCCGAACACCGTGTCGAAGGCGGAGACGAAGGAGCGCAGGTCGTTCAGGAAACCGGGGCCCGTGATCCTCCCGATCACCGAGCCGACCACGTCGAAGCCCGCGCCCAGGAAGCGGAGGACCCCGTTGCCCTTCGGGGCGGTCAGGAAGCGGACGAGCCCGCCGTCCAGGAACCGGCCCAGCCGTTTCGGCGCGTCCAGGAAGTCCAGGGCGGACCGGCTGGGAGGGGTGTCGACGACGATCAGGTCCCAGGCCTCGGAGCGGCGCAGCTGCCCCAACTTCTCCATGGCCATGTACTCCTGCGTGCCGGAGAAGCCCGTGGAGAGGGATCGGTAGAAGGGGTTGGCCAGGATCCGGCGGGCTCTCTCGGGGTCGGCGTGCTCCTCGACGATCTCGTCGAAGGTCCGCTTCATGTCGAGCATCATCGCGTGCAGTTCGCCTCGCCCGGAGGAACCCTCCGCGTCCTCCCGCGAAGTGACGGGGCGCGGCGTGTGGTCCAGTCGGTCCAGGCCCATGGCCTGGGCCAGTCGGCGGGCCGGGTCCACGGTGATCACGACCGTGCGTCGTCCGCGTTCGGCGGCCCGCAGGGCCAACGCGGCCGCCGTGGTGGTCTTGCCGACGCCGCCGGAGCCGCAGCACACCACGACCCGTGTGGCGACGTCGTCGATCAGGGCGTCCACGTCCAGGGGTGGGGGTTCGGGACGAGCCGTCCGCGGTCTCGCCGCCTCGGTCATCGACGTGCCCCCTGTTCGGTCAGTCTTCGCGCCAGCCCGGACAGCGCGGATCGTGGCGCGCCCGATTCCAGACGGGACAGGGTCAGGAGAGGGCGGCCGGTCTCTCGGAGTTCGCCGAGGAGGCGTAGTTCCAGGAGGTGGCGCAGCGCGTACGTTCGCAGTTCGGAGGCCAGGCCCTCGGACAGGAGCGCGGGATCGTCCAGCCCGGCGGCCTTCAGGCCTTCGGTGATGGCGTCGACGTCCGGGCCCGCCGCGGCGGTGGCGGACAGGTCGGCCGCGTCGAGCAGCGTCGGGCCGACCATGTTCACGATCACGGCCCCGACGCGCAGCCCGGACGCCTCGATCTCGGCGATCCCCTCTCGGGTCTCCTGGACGGGCATCTCCTCCGGCGTCGTCACGAAGTGCACGCGGGTCCGGTCGGAGCGGACGACCTTCATGGCCCGTTCGGCCTGGTCGTGGACGGGGCCGGTGGTGGCCAGGCCGGCCACCTCGGAGTGCACGTTCAGGAACGACCCGATCCGTCCGGTCGGCGGGGCGTCCAGCACCACCGCGTCGTAGTGGTGGCGTCCGGTGCCGGAACCCGGCGGGCGGCGCCGCCCGCCCTCACGGCGCTGGACCGCCTCGGTGATCTTGCCCGTGAGCAGAACGTCCCTCAGCCCGGGGGCGATGGAGGTGGCGAAGTCCACGGCGCCCAACCCGGTCAGGGCCCGGCCGGCGCGCCGCATCCCGTAGAACAGGTCCAGGTACTCCAGGAGCGCGGCCTCGGCGTCCGCCGCCAGGACGGACACGGAACCGCCGCCCGGGGCCGAGAGCGCCTCGCGTTCCTCATGAGGGAGGGGATCGCTTTCGAGGAGGGACGCCACCCCTTGGCGTCCTTCGACCTCCACCAGCAGCACCCGTCCACCGTCGGTGGCCAGGGCCAACGCCAAAGCGGTGGCGACGGTCGTCTTCCCGGTGCCGCCCTTGCCCGTCACGATGTGCAATCGGGCCCCGGCGAACGCCTCTTCGGGGCCGCCGTCGTGCGGTCCGTCCTCACGCTCGTTCACCTTACGGAGTCTATGCGTGCGCCTCTCTCGGGGGTGGGGCGAGGGGCGGGTGGTTCTCCTGTCCACCGAGGGGGCCCGGGTGAGTAAGGTGGCGGCGTCGAGGTGCGGTCCTTCGGGCCGCCTGTCAGCGAAGAGGGGTAGTAACGATGACCCGGTGGGAGTACCAGAGTGTGGCGCTGCTGTCGCACGCCACCAAGCAGATCCTGGACGGTTGGGGCGAGGACGGCTGGGAGCTCGTCAGCGTCGTCCCCGCGCCGCTGCCCGAGGGAGCGGACCCGCGTAACCAGCAGTACGTCGCGTACATGAAGCGGGCCAAGTAGATGGCGACCCCCGAGGAGCGGATCGTCGAGCTGGGTCTGACCCTGCCCGAGGTGGTGCCCCCGGTCGCGGCGTACCGCCCCTCCGTGCGCAGTGGCGACCACGTGTACGTCTCCGGGCAGCTTCCCTTCGTCGAGGGTGAGCTCCCCGCGACCGGCAAGGTCGGTGCCGAGGTCGACGCGGACCGGGCGCGGGAACTGGCCGCCGTGTGCGCGCTCAACGCCATCGCCGCGGTCAAGGCCGAGGTCGGCGACCTGTCGAAGGTCGTGCGGATCGTGAAGGTCGGCGGTTTCGTCGCGAGCACCCCCGACTTCACCGGACAGCCCGGGGTGATCAACGGGGCGAGCGAACTGTTCGGCGAGGTGTTCGGCGAGGCCGGGGTGCACGCCCGGGCGGCCGTCGGCGTCGTCGCCCTGCCGTTGGACGCGCCGGTCGAGGTCGACATGGTCGTCGAGGTCCGCTGACCGCTTCTGAGACGATGCGGGTCATGGCGCGGCTTTCGTGAACGACAGGAGTGCGTCGATGACCGAGAACGATGGTGTGGCCCGACCCCGTACCGCCGCCACCGTGATGCTGGTGCGTCCGGTGGCGGAGGCGTCGGGTTCCCCGGCGGAGCGCCCCGTGGAGGTCCTGCTCATGCGCAGGGTCGCCTCCATGGGGTTCGCTCCGGGGGCCTACGTCTTCCCCGGGGGGAGGGTGGACGAACGCGATGCCGACGGCGGTGTCCCCTGGACCGGCCCGAGCCCCGAGGAGTGGGCCGGGGTCCTGGGCACCGATGTGCGGACCGCGCGGGCGCTGGTCTGCGCCGCGGTGCGGGAGACCTTCGAGGAGACCGGGGTCCTGCTGGCCGGTGCTCCGGAGGGTGGGGAGATCACCCCGTTGGATACCGCGACCGAGGACTGGGAGCGGGATCGGCTGGGGCTCATCGACCGTTCGCGCTCCTTCACCGAGGTCCTGTCCCGGCGCGGACTGGTGTTGCGCTCGGAGTGGTTGCGGGCCTGGTCCCGGTGGATCACCCCCGCCCGTGAACCGCGTCGTTACGACACCTGGTTCTTCACGGCCGAGCTGCCTCCGGGGCAGGAACCGCGTGACGTGGGCGGGGAGGCCGACCACACCCTGTGGGTGGACCCCTCCATCGTGGCGGACGAATGGCACGCGGGGCGGATGCCGATGCTTCCTCCGACGGTGATCGCCTGCGCCGAACTGGCGGATCGGCGGACCCTCGAAGGTGTACGAAGCGCACTTCGGGATATCTTTCCCATCGAACCGGACGTTCGGGAGATCGACGGACAACTCCGCGTCGTCGCCCCGGACGGCAGGGACTTCCCTCTACCCAGGCCCGACGCGACGCCCTGAGATCACGCCACGGGACCGACCTCGTGGCGGACGCGACGCGAAAGACGGAACCGTCCGACGGTGTGGGACCTCCTCACCGCGGGCAGGTTCCCGCCATGTCCTCTCGGCCGTCCTCCGTACCGGTCCGGTTCCGGCGAGTGAAGCGAGGTGCGATGAGGATCGACGGTTCCGGAACGCTGCGTGCGGGCTGCGTGCTCTGCCCCAACCCGGGTCCCATGACCTTGGAGGGGACCAACACCTGGATCCTGCGCGAGCCGGGCGCGCGCGGGGTCGTGGTCGTCGACCCGGGCCCGCACGACGAACGACACCTGGAACGGGTGGCGCGGAACGTGCAGGAACAGGGCGCCCAGGTGCAGATGGCCCTGGTGACCCACCGGCACTTCGACCACTCGGAGGGGTCGCGCTACTTCTCCGAACTGACGGGCGCCCCCGTGCACGCGGTCGATCCGGACATGCGGGTGGGCGGAGAGGGGCTGGAGGACGGGAGCACGATCGTCGCCGACGGTCTGGAGCTCGGGGTGATCGTGACACCGGGGCACACCGACGACTCGATCTGTCTTCTTCTGGAGGCCGACGGCGCCATCCTGACCGGGGACACGATCCTGGGGCACGGGACCCCCGTGATCGACGGGGACGACGGCCTGGCCCCCTACATGGAATCGCTCTATCGATTGCGCGAGCTGGTCCGCGAACACCAGGTACGCACCCTGCTGCCGGGGCACGGGCCGATCCTGACCTCACCGGCCACGGTCCTCGACTCCTACATCGACCACCGTGAGTCACGCCTGGAACAGGTCCGGGACGCGGTCCGCGCGGGCGCCGGCACGGTCGAGGAGGTCGTCGACCGCGTCTACCCGGAGGTCGTCGAGAGCGTCCGGCCCGCGGCGGCCTCCTCGGTCCGCGCCCAGCTCCGATACCTGGCGGTCAAGGGGGAGCTCCCCGAGGGTGTCGAGGGCTGATCGGACGGAAGGGGCCCGGACAGAGCTGTGGCCGCCACCCCGGAGGGTGACGGCCGCACAGCGTTCGTGGTCGTCGTGTTCGCGTCGCGGCCACCACGAGCCGCGTCACGTCCTAACGGGCGCGACGACGCATCCGCTCGACGTCCAGCAGCACCACGGCCTTGGCCTCGATCCGCAGCCAGCCGCGCAGGGCGAACTCGGCGAGGGCCTTGTTGACCGTCTCACGGGAGGCGCCGACGAGCTGGGCGAGCTCCTCCTGGGTGAGGTCGTGGTGGACGTGCAGGCCGTCGTCGCCCTCCTTGCCGAACTTGTCGGCGAGTTCGAGCAGGGCCTTGGCCACACGGCCGGGAACGTCGGTGAAGACCAGGTCGGCCATCACGTCGTTGGTACGGCGCAGACGGGCGGCCAGCGACTTCAGCAGCTGTAGGCCCACCTGCGGGCGGCTGGACAGGAACGGCCGCAGGTCGTCGTGGCCCAGCCCGGCGAGCACGGAGTCGGTGACGGCCACGGCGCTCGCGGTGCGCGGGCGCGGGTCGAACAGCGACAACTCACCGAACATCTCGCTGGGGCCGAGTACGCCCAGCAGGTTCTCGCGACCGTCGACGGCCGTGCGGGTCAGCTTCACCTTCCCGCTGAGGATCACGTACAGGCGGTCGCCCTCGTCACCCTCGTTGAACAGGGTCTGACCGCGGCCGAGACGCACCTCGTTCACCGAAGAGCGGAGCGCGGCCGTGTCCTCCTCGTCCAGCGCCTCGAACAGAGGAGCCTTCCGGAGCACCTCGTTGATCTCGTCCACACGTCCTCCTAAAACCTGACCGTCAACAGTGTGACGTATATCGCAACCGAGTGTGAAACCAGGTCGTTACCTCGGCTTGTCCGCCGGGAGACAACGTGCCCACAACAGCCGACGTCAGCCCCTACGATCCTAGTCGTCATCGGCCTGTCGCAGGGATGCCCGCGCCGGTCGACCGGGACATTGGTTACATAATCTCGGTCACCGGTCGTAATGCCGAGGTGAGCCATGGGGGTGGAGCGTCCCGGGCGCCGTCTCCGGGAGCGGACGCCTACCCTGTGACGATGCCTCGTGACACCCCAGACGCACCCGCGGAGAACCCGACGCCGACCGGTGAGAGCCGACTGGCGTTGGTCCGCCGCGCTCGGAAGATGTACCGGGAGCTCTCGGAGCTGTATCCGGACGCCCACGCCGAACTGAACTTCACGACTCCACTGGAGCTGCTGGTCGCGACGATCCTGTCGGCCCAGTGCACCGACAAGAGGGTCAACCAGGTCACTCCGGCGCTCTTCGCGCGCTACCCCGACGCGGAGGCCTACGCGTCGGCCCGGCGCGAGGAGCTGGAGGAGATGATCCGTCCGACGGGGTTCTTCCGGGCCAAGACCAACAGCCTGATCGGCCTGGGCCAGGCCTTGTGCGAACACCACGGTGGCGAGGTTCCTGGAAACCTCGCCGACCTGGTCAAACTACCCGGTGTAGGGCGGAAAACCGCAAACGTATTGCTTGGAAACGCCTTCGATGTGCCGGGGATCACCGTAGATACCCATTTCGGGCGCCTTGTCCGTCGTTTCGGATGGACCGATGAAGAGGATCCGGTCAAGGTGGAGCACGCGGTCGGCGAACTCTTCCCGCGTCGGGACTGGACGATGCTCTC
Source organism: Nocardiopsis sp. LDBS1602 (assembly GCF_035818715.1). NCBI lineage: Bacteria > Bacillati > Actinomycetota > Actinomycetes > Streptosporangiales > Nocardiopsidaceae > Nocardiopsis > Nocardiopsis sp. LDBS1602. The sequence goes on from NZ_JAYLVW010000014.1 coordinate 69,394, forward strand.
CCACCGCGTGGTCTGGCACGGTCGTCGCGTCTGCCACGCCCGCAGGCCCGCCTGTGGCGCCTGTGTCCTCGCCCGCTGGTGCCCCTCCTTCGGAGAGGGGCCCACGGACCCAGAGGCCGCGGAGAAACTGCTCCGGATGCGCTCCTTCGCCTGACCCCGCCCCCCCCTGGGCGATCGTCACCGACGGTGGTCGCCCGGGCGGGTCCACGGAAGTGGTCGACGGCGGTTTGTACCCTGAACACGTGAGCGTGCGCACATCGTCCGGGACGGAGGGTCCGGCCGCGTGCCCCGGAGGCCCCGACCCGCACGGTCCGGAACGGGGATCCCACCACCGGACGACCGACCGGGAGAGCCCCGGGTGAAGGGGACCACACGTCCCTCGCCGAGCGCGTCCATCCACGCGACCTCCGCTCACCGGCCACAGACGACGGTGCGAGAAACCCGGAACAGGTGCCTCTCATGAACCCCATCCCGCCCTGGCTGTCCACGCTCGCCGATTCCGCGCGGACGATGCCGATCCCCCGCCCGATGCGACCTCCCGAGCGGGGCGGACGCGAATCGGCGGTCCTCATCCTGTTCGGAGAGACCGATCGAGGGCCCGACCTGCTGCTCATCCAGCGCAAGGACGGCCTGCGCCGCCACTCGGGCCAGCCGGCCTTCCCCGGTGGGCGCATCGAGCCCACCGACGTCTCCCCCGAGGCCGCCGCCCTGCGCGAGGCCGAGGAGGAGACCGGCGCGGACCCCGCGGGCATCGACGTGGTCGGCCGCCTGCCCGAGCTCTACCTGAGCTTCAGCGACTTCAGGGTCGCCCCCGTCCTGGGCTGGTGGCGGGAGCCCTCGGAGGTGCGGGCCGCCGACACCGACGAGGTCGCCGCGGTCTCCCGCGTGCCCATCGCCGAACTCGCCTCCCCGGCCAACCGGGTCAAGGTGCGCTACGGGGACGGCCGGATGTGGGGGCCGGGGTTCCGGGTCGACGACATGTTGGTGTGGGGCTTCACCGGCAAGATCGTCGATCTGCTCCTCACACTCGGAGGGTGGGAACTTCCGTGGCGTGAACGGGGTCTTACGGAAGAGTTCGAAGCCACCCCGCAGGGACTGCGTCCGGTCGGGTAACCGCTCACTATTGGAGGGCAACCGTGCTCGACGCGGTTCTGGTCGTCCTGTTGCTGCTCTTCGCGGTGACCGGCTACCGGCAGGGTTTCATCGTCGGCGTGTTCAGCTTCGTCGGCTTCGTCGGCGGAGGCGTGATCGCCGCGCTGACCGCCCCCGATCACATCCAGAACTGGATCGAGGACCCCGGGCGGCGGGCGCTGCTGGCGATCGCGGTCGTCTTCCTCGCCGCCGCGCTCGGCCAGTTCCTCACCTCCTATCTGGGCACACTGGTGCGCAACAGGGTCACCTGGGATTCGGCCCGGGTCCTGGACGCGTTGGGCGGCGCCGTGGTCAGTGGCGTCTCGGTCCTGCTCGTGGCCTGGTTCATAGGGAGCACGGTCGCCAACTCCGCGCTTCCCTACGTGTCACAGCAGGTCAAGGACTCGCGCATCCTCCACTCGGTGGACGCGCTGATGCCCGACGCCGCCCACCAGGGCTTCTCCACCTTCCGACGGATCGTGGACCAGAGCGCCTTCCCCCAGGTCTTCAGCGGTCTGGGCACCGGCGACCTCGCGGAGGTCGAGCCGCCGGACCCGGACGTGCTCACCACCCCCGAGCTCATCGAGTCCAGCCGCAGCGTGGTCAAGGTCCTGGGCACCGCGCCCTCCTGTCAGAGGCGGGTCGAGGGCACCGGATTCGTGTACGGCGAGAACCGCATCATGACCAACGCCCACGTGGTCGCCGGGGTCACCGACGACCTGCGCGTGGTCACCAGGGACGGGCACCAGCTCCCGGCCACGCTGGTGCTGTTCGACGCCCAGCAGGACCTGGCCGTGCTGGACGTCCCCGGCCTGGACCTGCCCGCCCTGGAGTTCGACGGCGACGCGGAGCAGGGGGACGACGCGGTCGTCGCCGGCTTCCCGCGCAACAGCGGCTTCACCGCGGTCCCCGCCCGGATCCGGGCCCGCCAGACGGCGCAGGGGTCGGACTTCTACCACTCCCAGCAGGTCAGCCGGGAGATCTACCAGGTCCGCGCCGTGGTGCGCCCCGGTAACTCCGGCGGTCCCCTGCTCGCACCCGACGGAACCGTCTACGGGGTGGTCTTCGCCGCCGCCACGAACGAGGACGAGACCGGTTACGTCCTGACCGCGGACGAGGTCGCCGAGAACGCCGAGAAGGGGCTGACGGCCACCGAGGAGGTCTCCTCCCAGACCTGCGACTGATCGTGCCCCGGGAGGCGCCACGGCGCCGTCCCGGGCCGGCCACGACGAAGGGGCGCCTCCCCGGTGGGGGACGCCCCTTCGTCGTGTTCGTCGTTCGCGGGCCGTCGATCGACGGCCGGACGGGTCAGTTCGGCTCGCCGCTTCGCGGGTCGTCGCCGGTGAGCGGCCAGCTCATCCGAACGACCGTGCCCGTGTCACGGGGATCGATGCTCACCTCGTCCGCCAGACCGGTGATCACCGCCAGGCCGAGGCCGGGGGAGAAACCGGAGATACCGCCGGGAGGGGTGTCGTCTCCGTCGAGGAAGAGTCCGTCGAGCAGGGGTTCGAGCGGGTTCGCGGTCTCCTCGGCGTCCTTGGAGGGGGCCTGGTCGGAGACCACGACCTCGAAACGCCGAGGGGCGCTCCCGTTACCGCTCGGGATCTCGGCGCGGGGGTCCGCCACCGGATCGGGTCCGCCACCGTCGATCAGCTGGAGCAGGATCGGCTGCTCCGGGCAGTGCAGCTTGTGCGCCGCGACAGCCCGGGAACAGGCCTCACCGACCGCCAGCCTGATCTCGTCGATCGCGGAGGCGGCGACACCCGCCCGACGTGCCACGGTCGCGGCCATGAGCCGAGCCGTGCGCACGTGGGCGGGAAGCGCGCTGATCGTGAGCGTGATGGTCGCCATCGCTCGCTCTGGGCTACTTCGAGGAGCGCTTGTCGATGGCTTCCTGCACCGTTTCGTGGATGCCGAACACCTTGGTCAGACCGGTGATCCGGAAGATCTTCAGGATCCGCTCCTGGGTGCAGACCAGGTCCAGCGTCCCGTCGTGCGCGCGGACGCGCTTCAACCCGCCCACGAGCACACCGAGACCCGTCGAGTCCAGGAATTCCACCTTCTCCATGTTGACCACGAGGTGGAAGTTGCCCTTGTTGACGAGGTCGATCAGCAGCTCACGGAGCCGGGGCGCGGTATAGACATCGATCTCACCCTCAACGACGACGATCTCGGTGTCGCCCTCGGTGTAATGATCAAGCTTCAAGTCCACTAGTCCTCCAGCGCCGAACCGCGAAATTACGCGAATGGTCTCTGCCGGGCGTTACCCCACCAGCACGCATTCAACCACGGGTGCGGTGAGTGTCTTCCCGCCATGAACGGAAAGCGACGACCCCGCGCAACTCTTCCCCCGGATGTCACACTGAAACCGATGTCCATCGATGCCCGGGGCGTGTTCCCAGGGTCCCGAGCTCGGTGAACGTGTCCAGTGAGGAGGGGTCTCGATGAGGCGATCGGAGCCCGTGCTCCCCGGTGTATGGCGTGATGACACACGGTACCCGCAGGTCACCCATATCGAGCATGTGACCCGGAACGAGGGAGAGAGCGGGGACTGGCCGACGTGGACCGCCCCCCGCCTGGTCGCGCGACTGGCCGAACGGGGGATCACGAAACCGTGGTCCCACCAGGCGGCAGCCGCCGATCTCGCACGTTCGGGCCGCGATGTGATCATAGCCACGGGCACCGCCTCGGGGAAGTCGCTCGCCTTCCTCCTACCCGCCGTGGACGCGATCGACGCGGGAGGAACGGTGCTCTATCTCTCGCCGACCAAGGCGCTCGCCCAAGACCAACTCCGGTGGATTACGGACCTGGGACTTTCGGGCATGAGGGCGGCCGTCTATGACGGTGACACCTCTCGTGAGGAGCGCTCCTGGGTCCGTGAACACGCGAACTACGTCCTCACCAATCCGGACATGTTGCACCACGGGATGCTTCCCGGACACCCCGCCTGGACCCGCTTCCTCCGTCGGCTCCGCTACGTGGTGATCGACGAGGCGCATCGGTACCGAGGGGTGTTCGGGTCGCACGTCTCCCAGATCCTGCGGCGTCTACGCAGGCTGTGCGCCCGCCACCGGTCCGAACCGGTGTTCGTGCTGGCCTCGGCCACGTCGGGGTCGCCCGCCGAGAGCGCCGGCCGGCTGACCGGGGTGCCGGTCGTCGCGGTGAGCGAGGACGGATCGCCCCGGCCGGGGATGTCCGTGGCCCTCGTGGAGCCGGAGCTGACCGACATGACCGGCGAACAGGGGGCGCCCATTCGACGTACCGCGCCCTCTCAGGCCGCGGAGATGCTGGCCGACCTGGTCGTCGAGGGGGTGCGCACCCTCGTGTTCGTACGCTCCCGTCAGGGCGCGGAGGTCGTCGCGTTGAACACGCAACGCCTACTGGCCGAGCGGGGCGAGAAGGATCTGGTCGACCGTGTGGCGGCCTACCGGGGCGGTTACCTCGCGGGCGATCGGAGGGCCCTGGAGGAGGCGCTCCGCACGGGCGAGCTCCTGGGGCTGGCCAGCACCAACGCCCTGGAACTGGGCGTGGACATCAGCGGTCTGGACGCGGTGCTCATCGCCGGATGGCCCGGCACGCTGGCCTCGCTGTGGCAACAGGCGGGGCGAGCGGGACGACGGGGCGGCGACGCCCTGGCCGTGTTCATCGCCCGGGACGACCCCCTCGACACCTACCTGGCGCATCACCCCGAGGCCATTTTCGGACGCTCGGTCGAGGCCACCGTCCTGGATCCGGAAAACCCCCATATTCTGGGTCCTCACCTCTGTGCGGCCGCTCAGGAGCTGCCGATCACCCATGAGGATTTCTCCCTCTTCGGTGGGACGACCGGTGAGAGACTCGACGATCTCGTGGCCGGGGGACTGCTCAGGAAGCGGCCCCGGGGCTGGTTCTGGACCAGCAACGAAAGGGCTAGTGACCTCGCCGATATCCGAGGTTCGGGTGGTGCGCCGGTACAGATCGTCGACACGGGCAGCGGACAACTGCTGGGAGAGATCGACGAGGCGGCCGCGCACGGCACCGTCCACCCCGGAGCCGTCTACCTCCACCAGGGGGTGACCCACCTGGTCGACGAACTCGACCTGACGGAGGGCGTCGCCCTGGTACACGAGGCCGAACCCCCCTACAGCACCTGGGCCAGGGACACCACGGACATCACCATCCGCTCCGAACTGCGCGGTGAGAGCTGGCCGAGCGGGGCCACCGTGCACTTCGGAGAGGTCGAGGTCGTCCGCCGGGTGGTGGGTTATCTCAAACGCGACGTGCGCACCGGCGCAGTCCTCGGCGAGCAGCCCCTCGACATGCCGGAACGCACCCTCCAGACCCGCGCGGTCTGGTGGACCCTCGACCAGGACGCCGAGAACCGGCTTCGAGGGCAGGACGTGGGCCTGCTCGGAGCGGCGCACGCCGCCGAACACGCCTCGATCGGGCTGCTGCCGCTACTGGCCACCTGCGACCGGTGGGACATCGGAGGGGTCTCGACCTCGCTGCACGCCGACACCGGAAGACCGACGGTGTTCGTCTACGACGGATACGAGGGCGGGGCCGGGTTCACCGAGCGCGGATACGCGGCCGCCCACGAATGGTTGACGGCCACCCGGGCGGTGATCGCCGACTGCGAGTGCGATCAAGGCTGTCCTTCCTGTGTCCAGTCGCCCAAGTGCGGCAACGGGAACGAGCCGCTGAGCAAGTCCGGTGCCCTGCGCCTCCTCGACGAGGTGCTGGGGAAGGTGGCCACCGACCCCTGAGCGAACGTTCCGCGGTGTCCGGTGGGGCTCGGGCGGAACGGGGGGTGCGGCGGTTCGGGTGGGTTGTCCACAGGCTGTGGATCGCCACTTCCCCGACGCCCCCCGACCGACCAACCTGGAAGTACCGGGGTGGCGACCACACCCCCGTGACCAGGGAGGTCCCGTGTTCCCCTATCAGTGCTCGAACGACCGCACGCCCCCCGATGACCGGGGGATGACGACCGCGGAGTACGCCATGTGCACCGTCGCCGCGGTCGCGCTCGCCGGAATCCTCTACCTCATCGTCACCGGAGATCCCGTCCAGTCCGCCCTCACCTCGACCATCGTCGATGCGCTCGGCTCCGACCGCTGAGCGCGGCTCCGTCACCATGGAGACGGCCATGGTGCTCCCCGCGCTCCTGGTGGTGTTGACGATCGGACTCGGTGGGGTCGGGGCGGCGAACGCCCAACTCTCCTGTGCCGACGCCGCCCGGATCGGCGCCCGTGCGCTGGCCCGGGGTGAGACACCGGAAAGGGCCCGTTCCCTGGCGGAGGAGGCCGCCCCCGCCGGAGCACGGGTCGATCTCACCACCGAGTCGAGCACCGCCCTGGTCTCCGTGTCGGCCGCGTTCCGACTCGGCCCGGAATGGGCACCGTCCGTCGAGGTGGCCGGGGACGCCTCGGTCCCGTTGGAGCCCGGCCTGTGAGGGGCGACGACATGGGATCCGCCGCCGTCTGGTGGGTCTCCTGCTGTCTGGTGTCGTGGTTCCTGGTCCACACCGTGCTCACCATCGCCGCGGTCCGCCTGGAACGCGACCGCGCCGGTACCGCCGCCGACCTCGCGGCGTTGTCGGCGGCGGCCCGGGCTCACCGGGGAACGGAGGCGGCCTGCGCGGTCGCTCGGGAGACCGCGCGGGCCAACGGAGCCGATCTCGACGAGTGCGCCGTCGACGTCCACACGGTCACCGTGACGGTCGCGCTCTCCTCGACCGTCCTGCCCCGGACGGTCCGGGCCCGTTCCCGTGCCGGCCCGGCCCACCTTCTCGAAGCGGAGCCGGAGGGGACGGCACCCTCTCCCGGGGTTTCTCCCTCTCCGTCCTCCTGACGGGTCCGGACCGTGGCTTGGTGCGGGCACCCCTCCTCAGTGAGCCAGAGCGGCGTCGAGCAGACCGGCGGCCATCGGAACCAGGCCGATGAGGATGAAGGCCGGCAGGAAACATGTCCCCAGAGGGGCGATCACCAGTACACCCAGGCGTTCGATCCGTTCCATCGACCGGGCTCGAGACGCTCTCCTCAGATCCGCGGCGTGCCGGTCGAGGAGATCGGCCACCGGAGCCCCGGTCTCGGAGGCCCGGGCCAGATCGCGTCCCACCGCGAGCAGGGGAGCGGGTAGGGCGGAACGTCGCCAGGCCTCGGCGGGTTCCGCTCCCAACCGCAGACGTTCGGCGACGGCGGCCAACTCCGCTCCGGACGTGCCGGTGGCGGCCCTGGAGACAGCGGTCAGACAGGCCGGAAGGGTGGCGCCGGCCCGGATCCCCGAGGCGATCAGACCGATCAGTATCGGGAGGTCGGTGTCGACCGGAAGCCGCTCCGGCGAGGAACGTCCCCTTCTCCGCCACCACACGGCGGCGGCCCCGGCGAAGACGAGGGGTCCGGCGAGCGGACCGAACAGCACGGTCGCCACCGTGACCGCTCCCGCCACGATCGTCACCGGAATCCACCACGTCGGTGGGCGCCGGCGGGGGAGCCGCGGGGGACGAGCCGGGCCGGAGCCACGTCCGGGGCCCGAGGCCACCGTCACGGCGGCAGCCGCGCAGAGCACGGTCGTCACCTCGAAGAACATCCCTCATCCCCTTTCGGTCGCACGAATCGAGGTACGGATCACCGCACCGCGCCCCTGACCATGCGCAGGGTCCACCAGGCTCCGACCAGGTCCAGGGCCACCCCGACCGACAGACACAGGAGCCCCCACGCCGTGGTGAACAGGAACGTCAGTGGGGAACCACCGAGCCCGGCCGACATGACCAGCCCCACCAGGGGTAACCCGCTCAGGACCAGGGCCGTGGTCCTGGGGCCCGCGGTCCGGGCGACGGCCTCGGCCCGCAACTCCTCCCGTTCGGTGAGTCCGGCCGCGAGCTCGTCCACCACGTCGGCCAGACCCGCCCCGGTCTCCGAGGCCACCTCCCAACACGCCGCCAGGTACGCCAGGGCCCGCAGGTCCTCCTCTCGCCCCGCCGCACGGCGCAGCGAGGCGACGTCCGACAACCCGCCCACGAGGGGTCCGACCTCGACCGAGGCCGTGGCCAACGCGGGTTCGGGCGGCTGGCCGGCCCGGAGCTCGGCCGCCATCACACGACAGAGCGAGATCACCGCCCGCCGTCGTTCGGCGCTCGTGCGGTCGGTGAACGAGGGGAGACGCCACGCCGGTGGGCGCCGTCGGAGCACGGAAGGGGTGCCGGGCAGCAACAGGGCCAATCGGTGACGACCGCCGGGAGGGGACGACCACAACAGGGCGGCGCCCAGAGCGCACACCACCAGGAACGTCATCGCCTCCACCCTTCGCCGAGTCGGAGGGAGAGCTCCGCTACCCCCGCGTACTCGTGCCGGTGGCCCTCTCCATCGAAGGCCACCGCCGGCACCGCGCTCACCAGCCCGGAGGGACGGCGCCGTAGTGTACGGACCTCGGCGAGTCGACGTCCGGCCCGATCGCGCACCAGATGCAGGACGAGCACACCGGTGGCGGCGAGTTGGCTGTGCACGGCGGCCCGGTCCATCCCGGCCGCGCAGCCCATCGCCTCCACCCGCGCGGGGACCTCCGCCGCGCCGTTGGCGTGCAGGGTGCCGGCGCCGCCCTCGTGGCCGGTGTTCAGAGCACCCAACAGGGACACGATCTCCGGACCTCGGGCCTCTCCGACCACCAGACGATCCGGGCGCATCCGCAACCCCTGACGGACCAGGGTCTCCAGGGTCACCTCGCCGCTGCCCTCGATATTGGGCGGCCGGGTCTGGAGCCGCACCACGTGCGGATGGTCGGGGCGAAGCTCGGGGGAGTCCTCGGCCAGCACGATCCGTTGGTCCGGAGGCACCAGGGACAGGAGGCAGGACAGCAGGGTGGTCTTTCCGCTGCCGGTGCCCCCGCTGATCAGGAAGGGCACCCGGCGTTCCACCAGGGCCGCCAGCAACGCGGCCCCGGAGCGGGTGAGGGTGCCGCATTCGATCAACCGCGCGAGGCCGAACACCCGGTTCGGCGGTAGACGGAGCGAGATGCAGGCGCTGCCGGCGCAGATCGGGGGTAGGACGGCGTGCAGCCTCGCCCCGCCGGGGAGACGCGCGTCGACGTAGGGGGACGCGGCGTCCAGTCGGCGGCCGGCCCGAAAGGCCAGCCGTTGGGCCAGCCGCCGGACCTCCTCGGCCGAGTCGAAGCGCACCCCCTCGGCCCTGCGCAGGCCCTCTCCGGAGTCGACCCACACCTGGTCGGGTCCGTTGACGAGGATGTCGGTGACACCGGTGGTCATCAGCGCCTCCAGGGGTCCCGCTCCGTAGAGTTCCGCCCCCAGCTCCCTGGTGAGGTCGAGCATGTCGGTCCCGCCGAGCGGGGTGCCCTCGGCGCGCAGGGCGGCCGCGACACCGGCCGGGGTGACGGGACCTCCTTCGGCCACGAAGCGATCGCGGACGCGTTCGACCAGGGCCCTGCGTCGCGCGGCGGTCACCGGGCCGGTGTCCCGTTCCGGGCCGGGCGGAGGGGCGGGAGGGGGCGGGGCGTCGGACGAGCGATGTTCCCGGGTCGGCGCGGCGCGATCCGCTCCGCATCGCCACAGACGTTCGAGGCGCGTCATCCGGCCTCCCGACGGTCGAGGAGGAGCGAGACCACCCGGTGGGCGTAGCGGGCCATCGGAGAACGGGGATGCCGCGCCGGTACCTCGCCCGCGGCCAGAGCGCGGGACAGTCCGGGTTCCGGGGGGAGGTCGGCGTCGAGTTCCACGCGCAGGTTGCGCGCGACCACCGATGCCGGCACCTCCTCCCGGGCTCCGCGTACCACCAGCCTGAGCCGGTCGGTCTCCCGGCGGAGTCGGCCGACCATCCGGGAGGCGGAGAGGACGGAGCGCACGTCGGCGGGGACCACCATCAAGACCAGGTCGGAGCCGTTCAAGAGGGCTCGGGTCGCCGGGTCGAAGGAGCGTGGCAGGTCGACGACGACCAGGTCGGCGCCGCGTCGAGCGGAATCCAGGACCGAGCGGGCCGTGCCCGCCGGGAGGGGGAGACCCTGGGCGTCCTCGTCGCCTCGTGCCCAGGTGAGCACGCTCACCGGGCCGGCCCGGGGCAGGCCTTCCCGGAGGATCCGCCAGGGGGTCCGGGACCGCCGATCGGCCAGATCTCCCCATCCCGTGCGGGGAGAGGAAGGGGAGCGCTCGGGGCCGAGGTGGACGTCGGGACCGTATCCGAGGGGGTCGGCGTCCAAGAGGGCGGTGTCCCGCCCCGCCCGGCCGGCGGCCAGCGCGAGGGCGATCGTGAGCAGGCTGGCCCCGGCCCCGCCGCGCCCTCCGATCACGGAGACGACGGGCGCCGTGCCGCGTTCGTCGATCGAGGAGAACAGTTCGACGAGCGCCGCCTCGTCCCGAGGCAGTGCGAAGGAGAGGGCCCCAACGTCCCCTCGTCGGTCCGCCGGGGGCCTCGGTCCGGAGTCCGAGGATGGTTCGCGCGGTCCGGTGGTCCTCGTGGGGAGCGGGCGCGGGTCGAGGGAACGGGTGACGAGGATCGGTCGAGGCCCGGGCTCGGGTTCCGAGCCGCGCAGGGCCGGTTCCAGATCCGGGCCGACGACGACCAGAGGGGCCCGGTGCCAGGAGCGGAGCGCCTGTTCCGGGGTGCGGGCCACGGTGATCTCGGTGGCCGCGGCGGCGGCCACCCTGCGCAGGTCGTCGAGGAGCGCGGGGTCTTCGGTGACGATGAGGGGGTGGCGCGGACCGTCCATCGGACCTCCGGGAGGCGGCGGGGCTGCTTCTTCGACCATGGCCGACGCCGGAGAGGGAGGGAAGCGGGGTACGCGGATCTGTGGACAACCCTCGACCGCTCGGGGGACCGAGACGGGAGGGGCGAGGTCCACCCGGCGGGCGGGACACACGCACGGGGGCGCTCGTGTGTCCCGGCCCGTCAGGTGTGACGGAGCGGATCCCGTGGGCCGACCCCACAGGGGGGACCTGGGGCGACCCGACTCCGGTTCCGGGGGTGGATCGGAGCCGACCCGGGGGCGGGTCGTCGTTCCGCTCTCCTGGGGAGGATCGAAGGGCGCGGTGGGCGCTCCCCCGATCGAGGAGAAAGGCTCGTGGATTCGAGTCCTGTGGGGAACGGCCGGCGATCTGTCATGCGTGACATGTCCGCATTGTCGATGTCCCGGCCGAGGACGTACCCGTCCCGGTGTGTTCGCCGGATGGGCGTGGTCCTTCGCTCGACTTCCGGATCAGACGTTACCACGAGGCTTCGCTTATGGTCTCGCGAATCGAGAACGGGAAAACGATTGTTCGTCTTTTCGATGAAGGGAGGACGGCGCACAAAGAAAGAAGGCCGTGGGGTGATCGTGTCCCGGCGCGGATGTTCGGAACCCGCGTGTCGAAGCGGATGTAGGGCCTGACCAGTGTCGGTGGTACCGGGTTTCACCGGCTTGGTGTGGAGTTTTACGGCTTCCGGTGGTCCGTTTCGTCGGGTCGGAAACGGGAGCCCGGTATCTCCACTCGAGGCGCCCTTCCATCTGCGCGTGCATCTGCACGCGGCAATCCGACCATTCCCCGACTTCCAAGCGTGACCGAACCGATATGAATGGTCGGGCTGCTGGTTGGTAAATAAACTTGTTCGGTGAAGCGGAGCGGCTTTCCCGGAAACGCCGCGAAGGCCGTTCCCGGGAAAGCGGACAGAGCCTCAGCCCCGCTTGAGCGCCTCACAGGTCGCCAGGGAGTCCTGGGCTCCGGCGAGCACCGCACGGCAGCAGTACACGATCCAGCCGCCCACGCCCTCGGGGGTTCCCGCCATGTACCCGCGCAACGCGGGACCGTACTCGTCCTTCAGCGTCCTGTGCCCCGACTCGGAGGCGACCAGGGACTTCGGGTCCAGGCCGCGTTCGATGAGGGTCAGGCGCTCGGCGGCACGCGCGACCAGGCCGTCCCCCCAGCCGAACGGGCGGATCGCCATCAGTTCGCCGTGCACGAGAGAGGAGGTGACCAGGGCGGGCACCTTGGTCCGGGACTCCAGCAATCGGTACAGGCCTTCGAGGCGGGCGGAGGCCACCGCGGCGCTCGGAGCGGGACCCAGCTCCAGCGGGTCCTCGATCCGCTCGCCCTCCAGGCGGGGGCGCCCCAGGGCCTCTTCGGAGACCGCGTCGGCGGCGGCCAGCGTGTGCAGTCGCGCCAGGGTCTGACGAGGGGCCTTGGGCCAGGTGTCCACCAGACCGCCCAGCTCACCGCCGATCCGGAGCGCGCCCTTGATCCGCGTGTCGTACACGTGTCCTTCGCGAATCTCGTCCATCGAGACTTCGGCGCCCTCCAACGCGGCGGAGGCGCACGCTCCCCGCAACGAGGACTCCAAGGACACGTCGTTGCTGCGCCGACGCAGGATCCGATGGTCCCGGAGACGGTCGACCAGGGTCCGTGTCTCGTCGATCGCGTCGTTCACGCCCGGAAGCTCGGCGATCCGGGAGAGTGGGTCGGACAGGGAGGCAGAACTCGATTCGCTCACGTCAACCAACACTACGCGCCGGTAACACCGTGTGCCTCCACCGAGGAGCGGGCAGAACAGAACCGCTCATCGTGAACCGACGGCCGCTCGCCGACCGTTCGTCGCGTGTTCGGCCCTTGCCGCCGCTGGACGCCACCCCGGCTGTTCACGAGGTATAGACCACATGGTTAATTGGGTGTCAACCGCCAACGTAAGGAGAGTCACAGTGGCCGACAGCACTCCCACGAGCCAGGAGACACTGTCCAACCTGCTCCGTGAGACCCGTAGTTTCCCGCCGCCCGCGGAGTTGGCCGCGCACGCCAACGTCAAGGCGGACGTCTACGAGACCGCGGACGCCGATCGCCTCGGCTTCTGGGAGGAGCAGGCCCGGAGGCTCCAGTGGGATCGGCCCTGGGACACCGTCCTGGACTGGAACCCGCCGTACGCGAAGTGGTTCGTCGGTGGAAGGCTCAACGCCTCCGTCAACTGCGTGGACCGCCACGTGGACGCGGGGTTGGGCGACCGGGTCGCCATCCAGTGGGAGGGCGAGCCCGGCGACAGCCGCAGCATCACCTACGCCGATCTCAAGGACCAGGTCTCCCAGGCGGCCAACGCCCTCACCGAACTCGGTGTGACCAAGGGCGACCGGGTCGCCATCTACATGCCGATGATCCCGGAGACGGTCGTGGCCATGCTGGCCTGCGCGCGTCTGGGCGCCGTGCACATGGTGGTCTTCGGCGGATTCTCCGTGGACGCTCTCGGCCAGCGACTGGACGACAGTCAGGCCAAGCTGGTCATCACCGCCGACGGCGGTTACCGGCGGGGCAAGCCCAGTGCGCTCAAGCCCGCCGTGGACGAGGCCGTCGCGACCCGCCCCACCGTGGAGAACGTCCTCGTCGTCCGCCGCACCGGCCAGGACGTCGAGTGGACCGACCGTGACGTGTGGTGGCACGAGGCCGTCGGTTCCGCGAGCACCGAGCACACGCCCGAGGCCCATGACGCCGAGGACCCGCTGTACATCATGTACACCAGCGGCACCACGGCCAAGCCCAAGGGCATCCTGCACACGACCGGCGGCTACCTCACCCAGGCCTCCTACACGCACTGGGCGGTCTTCGACCTCAAGCCCGAGACCGACGTCTACTGGTGCGCCGCCGACATCGGCTGGGTGACCGGTCACTCCTACATCGTCTACGGTCCGCTCTCCAACGCCGCGACCGTCGTCATGTACGAGGGGACCCCGGACACCCCGCACAAGGGGCGCTTCTGGGAGATCATCGAGAAGTACAAGGTCACCATCGCCTACATGGCCCCGACGGCGATCCGTACCTTCATGAAGTGGGGCGATCGGATCCCCGCCGAGTACGACCTGTCGAGCCTGCGCGTCATCGGCTCGGTCGGCGAACCGATCAACCCCGAGGCCTACGTCTGGTACCGGGAGAACATCGGCGGGGGCAGGACCCCGGTCGTGGACACCTGGTGGCAGACCGAGACCGGAGCCATCATGGTCAGCCCGCTGCCCGGCGTCACCGCGGGCAAGCCCGGCGCCGCCATGCGCGCCGTACCGGGCATCGTCGCCGACGTGGTGGACGAGAACGGGGCGTCGGTCCCGAACGGCGAGGGCGGCTTCATCGTCATCCGTGAGCCGTGGCCGTCGATGCTCCGCGGCATCTGGGGCGACGACCAGCGCTACAAGGACACCTACTGGTCGCGCTTCGAGGGTCTGTACTTCCCCGGCGACGGCGCCAAGAAGGACGAGGACGGCGACCTGTGGCTGCTCGGCCGTGTGGACGACGTCATGCTCGTCTCCGGCCACAACATCTCCACCACCGAGGTGGAGTCCGCCCTGGTCTCGCACGAGAAGGTCGCCGAGGCCGCGGTCGTCGGCGCCACCGACAAGGTGACCGGCCAGTCGATCGTCGGCTTCGTCATCCTGCGAGGCGGCCAGGAGGAGGTCCCGGAGGACCTGGTGAAGGAACTGCGCGACCACGTCGGCGGTTCGCTCGGCCCGATCGCCAAGCCGGCCCGTCTGCTCGCGGTCCCGGAGCTGCCCAAGACCCGTTCCGGAAAGATCATGCGGCGCCTGCTGCGTGACATCGCCGAGAACCGTGACATCGGTGACACCTCGACCCTCACCGACGCGTCGATCATGGACGTGATCGCCAAGCAGCTGCCCTCTACGGGCAAGGCCGACTAGAACGTCGGTCGGCCGACGCGTGGCGCCCCGCCCCCGGAACGGGGCGGGGCGCCTTTACGGTTCGGCCGTTGACAAAACCCGAGGCCGCCGTTTTGCGTGCCGTGAGAGACATCCGTGGCAGGGCATGTGCGAGGATGCGGAGGATCATCCGCGTGTTCGGACCGAGAGAAGGGAACCCCCACGATGGTGGACAAGCCGGGTGCCGGCCGACCTGGCGCTGCCAGCGACCCCGAACGTTCCATCGGTGAGCTGGTCTCCGACGCCACCGACAACCTCTCCCGCCTCGTACGGCTCGAGATCAAGCTCGCCAAGCTCGAGGCCAAGGCGGACGCCACCAAGATCGGGAAGAGCATCGGCGAGTTCGGTGCCGCCGGTGTCGTCCTGCACCTCGTCGCGATCCTCTTCTCCGTCACCGTCGGGCTCTTCCTGGCGGAGGTCGTGGGCTGGCAGTACTGGCTCTCGTTCCTCGCCGTCACCGGGTTCTACCTGCTGATCGCGCTGATCTTCATCCTGGTCGCCGTCATCAACCTGCGACGTCGCCAGGGTCTGGCCCGTACCGCGGTCACCACCTCCCGACTCATGGGGATCCTGCGCGGAGAGATCCGTCCGCCCAAGCGGAGCGACCTCGACACCGCCGAGGAGGGCGAGACCTCCGGCTCGGCGAACAGCTAGCCCTCCCCGAGTGCTGGACGATTCGGCCGCCTACGTCGACGGCCCCTGGAACCACCGGACGGTCAGCGCCGCCGGTGCCCGCTTCCATGTGGCCGAGACGGGAGAGGGGCCCCTGGTCCTCCTCCTGCACGGATTCCCCCAGTTCTGGTGGGCCTGGCGCTCACAATTGGTGGCGCTGGCCGAGGCCGGATACCGTGCCGTCGCCGTGGACCTGAGGGGATACGGGGCCAGTGACAAGACGCCCCGCGGCTATGACCTGGTGGGTTCGGCCCAGGACATGGCGGGTCTGATCCGGGCGCTGGGAGCGGCCGACGCCATCGTGGTCGGCCACGGCGTGGGCGGGCTCGTCGGTTGGACGATGGCCTCCTACCACCCGGAGTCGGTCCGTGCCCTGGCGGTCCTCTCCGCCCCCCACCCCCGACGGGCGGCACGTGTCCTGCTCTCCGGTGGTCCGGGCGTCTCCCACATGCTCCGGGCCCAGATACCGATCCTTCCCGAGCACCGTCTGCTCACCGACGGCTGTGTCCGCGTGGGCGAACTCCTCGACGCCTGGTCCGGGCCGGGATGGCCCCACGCGGAGACGGAGGAGCGCTACCGGCTGGCCTTCGCGATCCCGAAGGTCTCGCACTGCTCGCTCGAATACCACCGGTGGATCTTCCGATCGCGCTGGCGTACCGATGGGCTCCGCTACGCCCTGCGTATGCGGACCCCGTTGCGCATCCCCGTCCTTCAACTGCACGGATCGCTGGATCCGGTCTGCCCTCCGAAGGTCGCTCGGGCCTCGGGGGGTCTGGTCCGGGGCCCGTATCTCTGGAAGCCGGTGGAGGGGACCGGGCACTTCCTTCATGAGGAGAGCCCGAACGAGGTGAACGAGGCTCTCGTAGGCTGGACGAGCGAGATCGGAACGGCGGTGGGGGACGGATGACGACCCGAACGGACGACGCACGCGATCGGAACCCCGAGGGGCGCGCCCAGAATCAGCGGCCTCGCGACCGCTATGGGCGGCCGATGCCGCACGGTAGCAGGGGAGAGGTCGAACGGGTCCCCGACGACGCCGAGTTCACCGTGGAGGAAGGGTTGAACGAGGCCCAGCGTCTGCTCGACCAGGGGTACGCCTTCACCGCGCACGAGGTGCTCGAAGCGGTGTGGAAGTCGTCCCCGGAACCCGAGCGCGAGCTGTGGCGCGGGTTGGCGCAGACCGCGGTCGGGGTCACCCACGCCCAGCGCGGTAATCGGGTGGGTGCGGCCCGCCTGCTCCGCCGGGGCGCCGAGAGGGTGGAACCGTTCGGACCGAACGCCCCGCACGGCGTGGACGTGGCGGGGGTGGCCGGGTTCGCGCGAGGGCTGGCCGACGACCTCGACGCGGGACGCGCGACCTCCGGGGACGGTATCGACCCCTCGGGAATGCGGCTCCGCACCGCCTAGATCCGGTTGGACCGAAACCCCCGCGCAGCCGAGGCGCAGGGGGCCACTGTGGCGCTCGCTGCCTCCTGTGGCCCCTGGGGGCGAAGAGGGACATTCCTGCTTCATGCTTCTATGTGTGTTTTAGTGTGCCGATGGCGTTAAAGCATTATGCAACGTTATTCGAGTGCCAAAGGCTCGTTGAAACTATTTATCCGAATCATGAGATCACCGGGGGGTCACATCTTCCGGCTCTCTTGAGAAAATGCCGAACCGGCCCTCTTATTCATTCTGATTCGTGCGTACAATCCCCGGATCACCGTTCGCGAGAACGTCACGCGAGCGGCGTGTACCACACAGAAGGGTGGCACCGCTTCGACCCCGACACGTGTGCCGTCACTCCAGTTCATGAGCCTTTCGGACGGCGGCGCACACACCGCGGTGCGCGGCACCGGAGCCCGTGAGACGGCTGTTCCGCACACCTTGGACGGCGGGGCCGAAAAGAAAGTGCCCGTCTCAAGGAGGACGGATTGTCTGGGCTCAACCTCGCCGCGGGAAGCGGCATGGTCCTGGCACTGGAGGGCAGGGATCTCACACTTGTCATCGTCGTCATGGTGGTCGCGCTACTCGCGCTCGCCGTGGCGGGAATGCTCGTACGTGAGGTACTCTCCGCCGGCCAGGGCACCGAGCGAATGCGCAATATCGCGGTCGCGGTTCAAGAAGGGGCCGGGGCCTACCTGAAGCGACAGTTCCGCACCCTCGCGGTCTTCGTCGTCGTCATCCCACTACTTCTGCTGATGCTCCCCGCCGACACCTGGGGCATCGCCATCGGCAGGTCGGTCTTCTTCGCCCTCGGAGCACTGCTCTCCGCGGCCACCGGGTTCATCGGCATGTGGCTCGCGGTCCGCGGCAACGTCCGCGTGGCCGCCGCCGCCCGAGGAGGCGGCGAGAACGACGGTCGTACCGCGATGCGGATCGCCTTCCGCACCGGTGGCGTCGCCGGCATGATCACCGTCGGCCTCGGCCTCTTCGGCGCCGCGCTCGTCGTCGTCCTCTACCGGGGCGACGCGCCCATCGTCCTGGAGGGCTTCGGCTTCGGCGCCGCCCTCCTCGCGATGTTCATGCGTGTCGGCGGCGGCATCTTCACCAAGGCCGCCGACGTCGGCGCCGACCTCGTCGGCAAGGTCGAACAGGGCATCCCCGAGGACGATCCGCGCAACGCCGCCACCATCGCCGACAACGTCGGGGACAACGTGGGCGACTGCGCGGGCATGGCCGCCGACCTCTTCGAGTCCTACGCCGTGGTCCTCGTCGCCTCGCTCATCCTCGGCCGGGTCGCCTTCGGTACCGAGGGGCTCGTCTTCCCGCTCCTGGTCCCGATGATCGGCGTCATCACGGCCATGATCGGCATCTTCATCGTCGCCCCCAGGGCCAGGGACCGGTCCGCGATGAGCGCGATCAACCGCGGTTTCTTCATCTCCGCGGCGATCTCCGCAGTCCTGGTCACCCTGACCGCCCTGTGGTACCTGCCCGGCAGTTTCCAGGAGATGAACGGGGTGAGCGAGTCCGTCCTCCAGGAGATCGCCGCCGCGGGTACCGACCCGGACCCGAGGTTCATCGCCATCGCCGCCGTCCTCATCGGCCTGGTGCTCGCCGCCGCCATCCAGCTCCTCACCGGCTACTTCACCGAGACCGACAAGCGTCCGGTCAGGGACATCGGGGAGAGCTCCCGTACCGGGGCCGCCACCGTCATCCTCTCCGGCATCTCCGTCGGTCTGGAGTCGGCGGTCTACTCGGCCCTGCTCATCGCGGGTGCCGTCTACGCGGCCTTCCTCCTCGGAGGCGGGTCCATCACCCTGAGCCTGTTCGCCGTCGCCCTCGCGGGCACGGGGCTCCTCACCACCGTCGGCATCATCGTCGCGATGGACACCTTCGGTCCCGTCTCCGACAACGCCCAGGGCATCGCGGAGATGTCCGGTGACGTCGAGGGCAAGGGTGCCGACATCCTCACCGGTCTCGACGCCGTCGGAAACACGACCAAGGCCATCACCAAGGGGATCGCGATCGCCACGGCGGTCCTGGCCGCCACCGCTCTCTTCGGGGCCTTCCGGACCTCGGTGCAGGAACGTCTCGGGGACACCGAGGTCTTCTCCCTGTCCCTCGACGAACCCGACGTGCTCGTCGGCGTGATCATCGGCGCCGGCGTCGTGTTCTTCTTCTCCGGCCTGGCCATCATGGCGGTCGGTCGCGCGGCGCAGCGCGTGGTCATGGAGGTGCGCGACCAGTTCCGTACCCGCCCGGGGATCATGGACGGCACCGAGAAGCCGGAGTACGCGCGGGTGGTCGACATCTGCACCAAGGACTCCCTGAGGGAACTGGTCACCCCGGGGCTGCTCGCGGTCCTGGCTCCCATCGCCGTCGGGTTCGCCTTCGGGTACGCGCCGTTGGGCGCCTTCCTCGGTGGGGCCATCGCCGCGGGTGTGCTCATGGCGGTGTTCCTGTCCAACGCGGGAGGCGCCTGGGACAACGCCAAGAAGCTCGTCGAGGACGGGCACCACGGAGGGAAGGGGTCCGAGGCGCACGAGGCCACCATCATCGGCGACACCGTGGGCGACCCCTTCAAGGACACCGCGGGTCCGGCCATCAACCCGTTGCTCAAGGTGATGAACCTGGTCGCGCTGATCGTCGCCCCCAGCGTGGTGATCTACGCGGACAACGTCGTCCTCCGGGTCGTGGTGACCGTGGTCGCGGTCGGACTCCTGGTCGCGGCTGTGCTCTGGTCGAAGAACCGCGGCGCCGGCGGCGAGACGGACCCGGCCGACCTGGAGGGGAGCGTGGAGCCCGAGGCCGCTCCCGAACACGACGGCGGTACGGCGCTCGGAGACGGGGGCCCGTCCCCGTCCGGGAACGTCGACGGCGATGTGATCGGGAACGGTGAGGGAGAACGCAGGGAGGAGGCCCGCGCCGGAGACGTCGGTAAGGACTGACGGAGAAGAGGTCTTCTCCGACGAGGCCGTCCGGGGGCCGACCCCCGGACGGCCTCGTCATATGCGCACCTACCCTGAGGGAAAGACGTAGGTGAGAGGGAGTGGGTCGCGGTGTCCGGAATGAAGGGGCTGTTCGTCATCCTCGGGGTCATGTTCGGCTTCATGGCGTTCCTGGCCATCGTCGCGACGGTGGTGTCGCCGTGACCCGCACTCTGTTGCTGATGCGGCACGCCCAGGCCGAGGACGGCGCCGGGACGGCGGATTTCGATCGTCCCCTCACCGATCGCGGGCATGCCCAGGCCGAGTCGGTCGGCCGTCTGCTCGTCGAGCGGGGATACCGTCCCGACCATGTCGTCTGTTCCTCCGCTCTGCGCACGCGGCAGACCCTCGAGGGGGTCTTGGCGGCGATGGGCCATGAGCCCGAGGTCGACCACACCGAGGCCGCCTACCTCGCCGGACCGGAGAGCCTTCTGGAACTGGTGGGTTATGTGGCTCCCGAGGTGAACACGTTGCTGGTGGTGGGACACAACCCGACCATCGCCCAGGTCGCCTCCTCCTTCGTGGGGCCCGAGGCTCTGGCGGCCTTCTCTCCGGCCACCGTGGCGTCGGTGGAGCTGGAGGTCGAGTGGCTCTACGCGGCCCCGGGAACGGGGACCGGGCACATCCTCGGTTGATGTGACCCACGACACCACCGGAACCGTTTGCTTCGGCCGATGGGCGGGGGTAGTGTTCTCCGAGTCGCCTCCGACCGGCCCAAGGCCGCGAGGGGGGTCGAAATCCTCTCGATCGAAACGAACACGGATTCTCCGTGGGCGTGATCGGATCTTCGAATCGGACATCTTCTCTTTCTCAGCCGAAACGGTTCGGGCACTGCCCGGGGCATGTAGGATGAAAGAGTCGCTTCCCGGAAGCCTCCACCACAAAGGCGGAGAACAAAGGAAGCAATCGGGCTTTACCCCGATCGGGAACACCGAAAACCGCCGAGTTGCGGGACACGGAAGACCTGATAAAGTAAAGACACAACACAGCGGGAAACACCGGAAACGGTGCGAACGCGAACAAAGCCTTCCACG
>NZ_JAYLVW010000015.1:0-76542 GCF_035818715.1 Nocardiopsis sp. LDBS1602
CATATCGGGTCGCGGCTCCTTGGGTGTCTTCTCCGCACGCGCGGGTACGGCCTCTACCGGATTTTGAAGTGTCGGGGTTGGGGGGGTGGGGGGGGGGGGGGGGGGGGGGGGGCCCCCCGCGCCCCCGTCGTTCCCGGGCCACCCCGCTCAGGAGGGCGGGTCGACCGGGCGGGTGAACCGACGGCATACGTGGACCCGGCGGAACCTCGCGCGCATCCGTGCCTCGTCGGCCAGGTCGGCGTGCACGAGGGCCCCGGCCACCGAGAACCCCACCGACGGGCTCGCCGCGTGTCCGGCCTCCTCACGGTCGGCGATCACGTGCAGGTAGTGGTCGTGGTCGGTGAAGCCCATCGCCCGGTACCAGGCCAGGGTGCCGGGATCGTCCCGGGTCCAGGCGTCGATCGTGTGCGCCCCGGCCTCACGCGACCGGTCCCGCAGGGCCTGGAACAGGAGGCGGCCCACACCGCGCCCCTGGTGATCGGGGTGGACGGCGATGGTGTCGATCGTGGCGACGCCGCTCTCGATCTCCGCGCCGAGAACACCCACCAGGACGTCGTCGACGGTGGCGACCAGTTCCACGGAGGGCTCGCGCAACGTCGGCCTGACCGGATCCACGTCGTCGAAATAGGCGGTGTAGAGGAAGGACAGGGCTCGGCAGCGCAGCCACGGGTCCTCGTCCTCGGGACGGTAGGGGCGGATCTCGATAGGGTCCATCGGGCCATTCTCCGCACCGGCACTCGCGCCCACCACCGGTTTCTCCGGGGATATGACGGTTGTCATCGTGGAGGTGGGGAGGAACGCACGGCGTCGTCGATGACAGCGGCGACTGGCCCGGGGCGGCGCCTCTCCACCACCCTGGGAGCATGACGTCCTCCGACACCCTCACCGCGCCACCATCGCCCCCTTCGGGCTCTCCCCGGAGCCGGGGCAAGAGCCCGGCCGCACCCGGACGGATCTGGCTGCTCGCCCTGGTCGTGGGTGTGATCGCCGCGGTCCTCGCCCACCTGTTCGCCCCCGCCCGGGCCACCCCGGCCACCGGGATCGAGGGTGACGAGACGCTGGCCGCCGACGTCGAACGGATCCTCGGCGACCGGATCGTCGAGGTGCAGGGGCTGTCCGTGGCCCGCTTCGACCTCGACGACCCCGAAGCGGTCGAATGGGCCTCCGGCGGCACCGCCGACGGATCCACCCCGGTGGGCCCCGACACCCCCTTCGAGACGGGGTCGGTGATGAAGGTGATCACCGGGATGCTGCTGGCCGAGATGGTCGAGCGGGGCGACACCTCCCTGGATCGCACCCTCGCCGAGATCTTCCCCGACATCGACTTCGACGACCCCGAGGTCGCCTCCATCACCCTGGAGGAGATGGCCACCCACCACTCCGGGCTGGGAGCCGTCCCCACCGGGGACGAGAACACCGTGCTCCTCGACTCCCTGCTCCTGATCGGCCCCTACGAGAGCGCCACCCCGCCGGTGGAGGGGCTGGTCCACAGCACGGCCGGTTCCAAGGAGCACTACCTCTACTCCAACCACGCCTTCGCGGTCCTGGGCCACGCCCTGGCCGCGGAGGCCGACAGCACCTACCCCGAACTGGTGCGCGAACGGATCCTCGACCCGCTGGGCATGGACGACACCGAGGTATCCGCCGAGCGTCCCGAGGGCGGGGTCCTGCCCTACTTCGAACCGGGTGTGCGGGTGGCCCCCTGGACCGCCGTCGACTACGCCCCGGCGGGTGTCGCCACCTGGAGTACCGTCTCCGACCTGGTCACCCTGGCCGCGGCCGTCGACGACGGCACCGCCCCGGGAGCCTCGTCGGTCGAGGTTCTGCGGGAGGCGGTGACCACGGCCGGGGAGGTCTCCGAGGAGGAGCCGGCCGGAGGCGGGGACGAGGAGACGGTCATGTCCCTCGGGATGGCCTGGCATCACCTGCGGTTCCCCGACGGCCGTGAGGTCACCTTCCACAACGGCAAGGTCTACGGCTCCTCCACGACGGTGATGTTCGACGACGAACACGCCGTGGTCCTCATGGGCAACTCCTACACGCTCCAGGAGACCGGACTGGCCCTGGGCCTGCTCGAGGGAGAGTCGGGAGAGCCCCTGACCGAACCCTCGACCGCCGTACCGTTCGTCCTCGGCATGACCGTGTTCCTCCTGGTCGTCCCGCCGGTCCTGCTGCTCGCCCTGATGATCGGCCGCCGTACCCTCATCACCCGGCGTCCCCTGGACCGGATGCGGATCGTCTCGTTGAGCCTGGGCAACCTGGCCTGGATGGTCTACCTCCAGCGCGGCGGGGTCTGGACCGATCTGCCCTCGGTGGCGTTCCCGCTCGCCTTCGGCGCGGTGGCCGCCGCCATCACCGTCGGGGTCTGGCACTGGCGCCGGGTCCCGGTGGAGGCGGGCCGGTTCCGGTGGCTGCACGTCACGGTGTTCGTGCTCTCGACACTGTTCTCGCTGACCCTGCTCGGCACGATGGCCTACGCCCTGGCCGTCGCCTACGTCTGACGATCGTTCCCCGGCCGTGGACGGGTCGGGGAACGACACGTGACATCGGGCATCGTCGAAGACGTGACACCGGCATGACGTCCGTGACTGGTGGGGGAGGGGCACGCCTCGGAAGGATCGAGGCATGTCCTTCCCCGCATCGCCCCCGGTACCGGCCGATACCCCGCCGACCTCCGCGCCCCGGCGGCGCCCCCGTGCCCCCGCCGCCCCCCGACGTGTACTGCTCATCGCCCTGGCGGCGGGGGTGGCCGTCGCCCTCCTGACACTTCTGCTCCTGCCCCTCCTGCCCCACCGCTCCGCGACCGGTGCCTCGGTCGAGGGGGATCCGGGGCTCGCGGCGGACGTCGAGGCCGCCCTCGATCCCGCCCAGGTCCAAGGGCTGGCCGTGGCCCGCTTCGACAACGACGATCCCGACGCGGCGGAGTGGGTCTTCGCGGGGACCGCCGACGGGTCGACCCAGGTCGGCCCCGACACCCCCTTCGAGACCGCGTCCGTGGTCAAGGTCCTCACCGGGATGCTGCTGGCCGACATGGTCGAACGGGGCGAGACGTCCCCGGACCGGACCCTGGCCGAGGTCTTCCCCGACATGGACTTCGCCGACCCCGAGGTCGCCTCGATCACCCTGGAGGAGCTGGCGACCCACCACGCGGGCCTGGTCACCGAGACCGAGACGGGGGCGGGTTCTCTCCTGGCCGTGGTG
This sequence comes from Nocardiopsis sp. LDBS1602, assembly GCF_035818715.1. Classification (NCBI taxonomy): domain Bacteria; kingdom Bacillati; phylum Actinomycetota; class Actinomycetes; order Streptosporangiales; family Nocardiopsidaceae; genus Nocardiopsis; species Nocardiopsis sp. LDBS1602. The sequence goes on from NZ_JAYLVW010000015.1 coordinate 3,202, forward strand.
CAGGCCGACATGTACCGGTGGGCCCGGGACCCGCTGGAGTTCGTCGCCGGTACGACCTCGTTCGGGCGGGGCTCCTACCAGTACAGCAACGCCGGATACGCGGTGCTCGGCGAGGCGCTGGCCGCCGAGGCCGGGATCGACCGCGCGGATCTGCTCCGGGAGCGGATCCTGGAACCGCTGGGCATGGACTCCACCGTCGCCCTCGCCGACGGGGTCCCCGAGGGCGGCGCGGGACCGCACGGCGAGGCGGGCGCCCGTATCCAGGACTGGCGCAACACCGACTACGCCGCCGCCGGGATCGCGGTGTGGTCCACCCCCGAGGACCTGACCCGGCTCATGGCCGCCGTCGCCCGCGAGGAGGCGCCCGGTCTCGCCTCCCTCGATCCGGTCCGTGAGCGGGTCGACTCCGCCCTGCCCGGCGCGGCCCCCGAGGGCCTCGGTATGGGGCTGGGCTGGCACCTTCTGGAGGTGCCCGACGTCGGCGAGGTGTCCTGGCACAGCGGGGGCACCCTGGGCAGCCGCTCCATGATCGCCACCGACGGCGAACGCTCCGTCGTGATCATGGCCAACAGCTTCGGAGTGGAGGCCCCGGCGCTCGGCTTCGCGCTGCTGGGCGAGGACCCGGAACCCGTTCCCTCGGTCCGGACGGCGCCCGTGCAGCTCGTGCTCACGGTGTCCTTGTCCCTGCTCGCCCCCACCCTGCTGTTCGCCTTGGCCCTGCGTCGCCGCACCCTGATCACGCAGCGTCCCCTGGACCGGTTGCGGATCGTCTCGCTGGGGCTGGGCTCCCTGGCCTGGCTCCTGTACATCCTGCGCAACGGCGCCTGGAGCGCGGTACCTCCGGCGGTGTGGGCCGCGGGGGTCGCCTTGGCCGTCGCCGGACTCGCGCTGGGCGTGTGGCACTGGCGTCGGGTCCCGGTGGAGGCGGGCCGGTTCCGGTGGCTGCACGTGACGGTCTTCGTGTTCTCGACGCTGTTCTCGCTGACCCTGGCCGGCCTCTCCGGCTGGTCGCTCCTGACCACTTGGTGACCGGAGCCGTCGGGCTCAGGAGCGTTCGGCGTGCCAGAGCGCGAGGGCGGTGCGGTCGCGCAGGTCGAGTTTGCGCAGGATGTTCGTGACGTGGTTGCGGACCGTGCCCTCGGACAGGTGCAGCGTTCGGGCGATCTCCCGATTGGTGGAGCCCCCGCCGACGAGACGGGCCACGTCCGTCTCCCGTTCGGTGAGCCCGTGGCGGGCCGGAGGCGAAAGAGCGGCCTCCGGCCCCGCCGACGGGGAGGACGGGGACGGCGCCAGGGTGGCGATCAGCCGTTCGGCGGCGTGCCCGAAGAGCACGCTCTCCCCACGGGCCGCGCGCCGGACGGACTCCGCGACCTCCTCCGGCTCGGCGTCCTTGAGCAGGTAGCCCCGGGCGCCGGCGCCCAGACAGGCCAGAAGGTGTTCGTCCTCGGCCAGCCCGGTCAGGACCACGACGGACGTCCCCGGGTACTCGACGGCCAGCCGCCGGACCAGCTCGGTGCCGTCCATCCGGGGCATGTGCACGTCCACCAGGGCCACGTCGGGGAGACCCTCGGGCGCGGTGTCGGCGAGCAGTTCCAGGGCCTCCACGCCGTCGGCGGCCTCACCGACCACCTCGATGTCGCCCTCCGCCGCCAACAGCCGGGCCAGGCCGCGCCGCACGATCCGATGGTCGTCCACCAACAGGACCCGTACCCGCTCGCTCACCGCGCCGCCTCCGTCCGTCGTTCGTGTGCCGCGGTCGGGATCCGGGCCCGCAGCCGGAACCCGCCCTCCTCGCCCGGGCCGACCTCCAGTGTCCCCTCCAAGGCGCCGATCCGTTCACGCAGGGCGGTCAGCCCGAACCCGGGAACCCGGTCGCCGGGCCCCCGCCCGTCGTCCGAGACGGTGATGTCGAGCTCTTCAGGGAGGGCGCGCACCAGGACCTCGGCCCGATCGGCGTCGGAGTGGCGCAGCACGTTGGTCAGGGCCTCCTGCACACACCGGAAGGCGATCAGGTCGGCCTCCCCGTCCGTCCCCTCGGGCCAGACGCCGGTGGTGGTGAAGGAGGTCGCCACACCCAGCAGGCCGAACGACTCGGTGAGCGAGCGCAGCGCCTCGGGGCCCGAACGTTCGGTGAGGGAGAGCGGTTTGAGCGCCCGGACCCAACGGCGGGTGTCGGCCAGCGCCTCCTTGGTGAGCCCACGTGCCTGCGAGACGTCGGTGCGCAGCTCCTCACGCAGCTCGTGGGGGACCTGATCGGGCAGTTCCTCCAAGGCCCGTTCGGCGTTGGCCAGGCACAGATGGACGGCGCTGAGGTGGTGTCCGGTGCTGTCGTGCATCTCGCGGGCCATACGGGCGCGCTCGTCGTCGATGGCGCGTTCCCGATCCCGAGCGGCGTGCCGGCGCAGCAGTTCGTGCGCGTGTTCCAGTTCGGAGAGGAGTTCGCGGGTGCGACGCGCCCGCTCGGCGGAGCGCACGAGCAGCACGACCGCGGCGACCGCGCAGAGGCCGTAACCCATCATGATGGCGCCGTTGACCAGCGCGTACCCGTTGGGCAGGGCGGGGTGGGACAGTCCGAACAGGGCGTTGACCGCGCCCACGAGCGCGGCCTGGAACAGTCCTCCGCGCACCCCGAAGGCACAGGCCGCCATGGCCACGGAGATCGCCACGAGCGCGTTGCCGCCGAAGCCCATGATCGGAAAGACCGGGATCGCCAGGACGAGGAAGAACGCGGTGGCGGCCCGGCGCCGGGCGGGGGCCTCGGGACTCCACCCCGTGAACGGCCACAGAAGGCACAGGGGTACCACGCAGAGCATCATGCCCACGTAGAACGCGTCGGGGTAGGGCAGGCCCGGTGGGACCACCACCCCGATGAAGAGGGAGTCCAACACGCGGACCAGGGCGGAGAGGAACACCGTGACGACGAACGCCACGTGCGCCACCGGGTGGGGGCGAGGGCCCCGGGGGTCGAGCCCGGGCCCGGTGAGCCGTCGGAGGAGGGCAGCCATACCGTCCACTCTCCCAAATCCGACGGAACGCGCGTCCCGCCCATGACGGAGGTCCCATGACATCCGTGACCTACCCCTCGTTCCCGTTCGGCGGGAGAATGGGCGACGGACCCCGGCCCCGGGTAGGAAGGGGGTATGGGACATTCTCGCGAGACACCCCACATCCCCTCCGCCGGCCTGTTCCTCTACGACGAGGACTGCGGGTTCTGCCGGCGTTCGGTGGACTTCGCCCGTGAGCGGGTGCGCACCCGCACCGCGTTCGCGGCCTGGCAGGACGTCGACCTCTCGGCCTTCGGGCTCACCCCCGAACAGGCGGACGAGCAGGCCTGGCTGATCCGGAGCGACGGAGACCCGGTCGCCGGGGGAGACGCGATCGCCGGCGTGCTGGCGCACGGTCGGTTCCCCTACCGGACGTTGGGCCGTCTCCTCGCGCTGCCCGGGGTCCGCGTGGTCACCCGCCTCGCCTATCGGGCGGTGGCCGCCAACCGGTACCGCCTGCCCGGCGGCACCGCCGCCTGCGCCCTGCCTCCCAGAGGCGCCTGAACACGGAAGGGGACCGCGTGATCGCGAGCCTCCCGCTCCGGGCCGCCGAAGAGACCATCCCCCTCGGCCCGCTCGTCCTGTTGACGCTGACCACGGCGGGCGGAGCGCTCCTGCTGATCGTGATGGGGGTCATGGGGGCACGCCGGAGGATCCGGCCCAACGATTTCTTCGGGATCCGGACCGCCTACACCAGGTCGAGCGAGGACGCCTGGTACGCGGTCCACGAGGCCTCCGCGCGCTGGACGGTCGTGGCGGGTCTGCTCTTCCTGCCCGCCGCGATCCTGCCCCCGCTGATCCCCGACCCGAGAGGTCAGATCGCCGCCGTCCTGGTGCCGATGGGCGTGGGCGTCGTCCTGCTGCTGGTGGGCTCCTGGCGGGGACACCGCGTCGCCCGGCGGCGTCGGCCCTGAGGGGTCAGACGGAGGCGTGGGCGCGCAGGGAACGGCACACGTCGAGCAGCCGTTCCCGCAGCACCGCGCCGCGCTCGGCGAAGTCGCGCTGGTACTCCATGTAGGCGGCCTTGCCCTCGGCGGTCTCGATCCGCACCGGCTCGTATCCCCACGCGAGAAGGTCGTAGGGGGAGGCCCGCATGTCCAGCTCTCGGATCTCCCGGGACAGGTCGAAACAGTCCATGACCAGCTCGGAGGGGACCGCCGGGGCGAGCTTGTACGCCCACTTGTACAGGTCCATGTTGGCGTGCAGACAGCCCGGCTGGTCCAGATCGGCCTGGGCCTCCCTGGTGGGTCGGAGCGTGTTGAGGGGGCGCGCCGGTTCGGTGAAGAACCGGAAGGCGTCGAAGTGCGAGCACCGGATCCGGTGCGACTCCACCACCCGGTCGGTGCCCTCGTGCCCCAACCGCAGCGGCACCTGGCCGTGCCGCACCTCGGAGGTGCGGTAGACCATCGCCCACTCGTGCAACCCGAAACAGCCCAGATGCGCCGGGCGGGAGGCCACCGACGACAGCAGCCGTTCCACGAAGTCCAGGATCGGACGGGCCGCCAGGAAGGCGGGCACGTCCAGCCCCACACCGCCGTCGGCGCCGCGCGGTTCGGTGTAGAAGCGCTCCGAGAGCCGATCCCGGGCGGCCTCGCCGGCCAGGAGCGTGCCCGCACCCGGATGCCACTGGCGCAGCCGGGCGGGCTTGAGGTTGTAGTAGGTGAACAGGAAGTCCTCGACCGGATGGCGCTCGCCCGCGCTCCGGCGTCGCAGATGCTCGGAGGTGGCCGCGTCCACGCGCGCGGCGTGGCGTTCGGCGCGTTCCCGCCACTCCGCCTCGGCCAGCACGGTCGTGGCGGTGGCGTTCTCGGTCGGCACGGTCTCCGTCCCGGTGGTCGCGGTCGTCGTTCCCATCACGGCCCCAGGGTACGCGCGGTCGCCGGAGCCGCGGCCGTGCGTCTAGGCTTCCGAGAGTGCTGATCCCCACCGATGACCAGATCCGGGCCCTCCACGAGAAGTACGCCCCCACCGCCGAGGCCTTCGAGCGCGTGTACACGCACTGCCGTGCGGTGTGCGCGGTGGCCGAACGGCTCCTGGACCGCCCCGACCCGGGGGTCGACGTCGCCCTGGTCCGGGCCGGCTGCCTCCTGCACGACATCGGCGTCTACCGGCTGATCGACGCCTCCGGGAACATCGACTCCTCCCGCTACGTCGCCCACGGGGTGCTCGGTCACGAACTCCTGGCCGGCGAGGGGCTGCCCGAGACCCTGTGCCGGTTCTGTTCGCATCACACGGGTGTCGGGGTCACCAGCGGCGACGTCCGCGAACAGGGGCTCCCCGTCCCGGTCGCCGACTACCTCGCCGAGACCGCCGAGGAGGAGCTGGTCATGTACGCCGACAAGTTCCACAGCAAGACCGACCCGCCGACCTTCCTCACCGTCGACACCTACGCGGCCAAGGTCCGCCGGTTCGGCGCCGACAAGGAGATCCGCTTCAAGGAGATGGTGGAACGCCACGGGGCGCCCGACCTGGACCCGATCGCCCGCCTCTTCGGCCACGAGGTGATCTGACCGGCGCTCAGTTGGACTGCTGGACCGGCAGATGCCGGCCCAGGTAGCCGACGTAGACCCGGTTGGTGGTGTCCGGACCCAGGTCGGGATAGAAGTACAGCCTGGGGCAGATCCCGTACTCGATGTCCAGCTTGATGTGCGCGTACATCGGGACCCGACCGGTCGGATCCACCTCGGTCGGCACCCGGAAGAGACGTTTCTCGTTGAGCTTGCCCCGATTGCGCACGTGGTCCGACTCCTGCGAGGCCAACCGCTTGACCGGGATCACCCGATAGCCGTCGGGCTGATCGCGCAGGTAGGAGTGGAAGCCCAGACCGCTCCCCGGGTTGTCGAACTGGTAGCGGGCGTAGTCGTTCAGGGCGGTCAGGGCCTCCCAGGCCCGGGTCACCCACAGACTCTCCTTACGGCTGTCGGCCAGCTCGTACACCGTGTGGTCCTCGATGGTGAAGAACAGGTGCGGCAGCGCCGTGTCGTCGGTGATCCGCTCCAACAACTCGGGCACGCCCGTGGGCGGTCGCCGCTCGGGGTCGCGCGGCGCGGGCGAGGCCGCCAACCGGAACAGCCCCTCCTCCCGGATCCGCTCGCGCAGCCACCGCGCCTCGTAGCGGGCCAGCCGCGCGTTCTCGCGTTCGGTGTCCAGCTCCTCGGTCAGGTCGGCGGTCTCGGCGAGCAGATGGTGGTGCTCCTCCGCCAGCTCGGCGAGCCGCGCGTTGAGTCTGCGGACCTCCTCGCGCAGTCTTCGCGCCTGTCTCTCCCGGGCCACCGCCTCGGCCTGCTCCGGCACCGGCGGAGACTCCGTATCCGGGCTCTGGAGTCGGACGGGGGAGGGGGCGGGCGGAAGCGAGGCACGGGATCGACGCAGATCGTCGGTCTCCTCGCTCAACAGGGCGTCGATCGCCCGGAGCGGCCCCGGAAGCCGTTGGGACAGGGCGCTGTCGCGCACGCCTCGGGCCAGGGTCGCCCCCACCCAGTTGCGGACCCGGGGCCCCTGCCGGGCGGTGTCCAGCGTGGCCGGACCCATCCGAGGGTGGCGTGAGGCGTCCTCCTCGTCGTCGGGGTCCACCCCCGGCAGGAAGGTGCGCATCCCGCCGTCCGGGATGTCCAGCCCGGGAGGGAGCAGCCGCTCCATCCGTTCCAGGGCGGCCGCGTCCAGCACGTATCCGGCGCACATACCGGTACATCGGGCCAGGGCCCCGGCCATGGAGTCGCGCCAGTCGGCGACGGTCACGTCCGGGGGAGCCCCGGTCGCCACGATCGCCGCCCGCCGAAGGGGATCGAGCACGGAGGCGTGCAGCGCGGCCACGTCGGCCTCGTCACGACCGCGCACGATGCGCGGCACGGACGGCATCGGGCACGCGCCGTCGTGGGCGTCGACCGCGTCCAACAGCATGCGCGCCGCCTCGGGAGGCATCACGTCCAACCGGGAGATCTCCGAGGGCGTGCCGGGGTCCGGGTCGACCGTCATGTCCAGCCACAGGTGCCGTTTCGGGGACAGGGCCGGGTCGACCACCACGGTGATCAGGGTGCGCCACAGCCCGTCGGGTTTCTCGGATTCGGTGGTCAGACGCAGGAAGGTGAGGCCTTCGTCGGCGTTGTCGTGCCGTACCACCAGAGCGCGGGAACGGTTGCTGAGATCGTGCCGCCCCGAGACGTCGAAACCCACGCGCGCGCCGGAACTACCGCGCTTGCTCAACCACCGTGAGAGGACGGAGGAGGTGACGGCGACCAGGTCTCCGTCGTCCCCCGGGACGGTGACGAGCGTGCGGTGGACCAGCGGCAATGGGCACTCCCGGGTTTCCCGTCGACTGCGGTGGACCCGAGGGTCCGACCGAACACCTCGACGGGACCCTCACCCACCACTGTCCACCAAGGATCGCCCGGACGCCAGCGGTTGACCGAAGATCATCGCCCGACGCTCACATCTTCGCCTCCAGGACGTAGCGTCCCTCGACCCAGGGGACGTCCAGGTCGTCGACGTGCACCCGCCACTCCGCGTCGGGCAGGGCCTCGCGGAGCCGGGTGAGGGCGGCCAGGTAGTGGCGGACCTGCGCCATCAGCGTCTCGAACCCCGCGCGTGGCGAGGAGAGTCTGCTCGACCCGGCGAACAGCTCGCGAGGACGCTCACCGATCGAGTACGGGGCCAGGGGTTCGAAGATCTCCCCGGGGTCGACGAGGTCCTCGGGGACCTCACCGCTCTCCCGCCACTCCGCGAGCCTGTGGCGGGCCTCCTCCAACAGGGCCCGTTCTCCCTCGTCCACGATCCTCGTCAGGACGGCGTGCTCGTCGTCGGACAGCGGGGTGTCGCGATGGGCGGTGTAGTAGAGGCCGACGCTCATCCTGTGGGTCCCTCCCCGGGTCGTGGACGGCCATCATGCCGCCGAGCACCGACGATCCGGCCTCGGAGACCGGCCACTACTCCACTGTGGCCAAGAGCGGGCCCTCGTTTGGCAAGGGTGGACAAGGCGGGCCGGCCTGAGCGGCGGTTAGCGTCGCCGACATGACCACGCACCCGTTCTGGCTGGCCGGCACCGCCGCGACCGGCGACACCGAGATGACCGTTCTCAACCCCTACACCGGCGAGGCCGCGGGCACCGTCTCCGTGCCCACCCCGGAGCAGGTCGAGGAGGCCGTGGCCGCCGCCCACGCGGTCGCCGCCGAGGCCGCGGCCCTGCCCGCGCACGTGCGGGCCTCCGCCCTGGACCACATCCAGCGGCGGATCGGCGAACGCGCCGAGGAGATCGCCCAGGTGATCACCGCCGAGAGCGGCAAGCCCATCAAGTGGGCCCGCGCCGAGGCCGGACGCGCCGTGTCGGTCTTCCGCTGGGCCGCCGAGGAGGCCCGCCGGGACAGTGGAGAGCTCCAGCGTCTGGACACCGACGCCGGCGGCGTCGGCCGCATGGCCCTGATCCGGCGCGTGCCCAAGGGCCCGATCCTGGGCATCTCGCCGTTCAACTTCCCGATCAACCTGGTCGCGCACAAGATCGCCCCCGCCATCGCCGTGGGCGCCCCCATCATCCTCAAGCCGGCGCCCGCCACCCCGATGACCGCGCTCATCCTCGGCGAGATCATCGCCGAGACCGACCTGCCCCGCGGCATGGTCTCGGTGCTGCCCATGCCCAACGAGTCGGCCGCCTCCCTGATCGTCGACGAGCGGCTGCCCGTGGTCTCCTTCACCGGTGGCGCCTTCGGGTGGGAGATCCAGCGACGCGCCCCGCACAAGCACGTCACCCTCGAACTGGGCGGTAACGCCGCCGCCGTGGTGCTGGACGACGCCGACCTGGAGCACGCCGCCAAGCGCATCGCGCTGTTCGGCAACAACCAGGCCGGGCAGGTGTGCATCGGCGTACAGCGCGTCGTGGTCACCGACGCCGTCCACGACGACTTCGTGGCGCGCCTGGTCGCCGAGGTGGAGACGCTCGGGACCGGCGACCCCGCCGACCCCAAGACCGACGTCGGCCCGCTGATCGACGAGGCCTCCGCCGAGCGCGTCGTCTCCTGGGTCGAGGAGGCGGTCGCCGGAGGCGCCCGCGTGCTCACCGGAGGTGCCCGCGACGGGGTGACCGTCGCCCCCACCGTCGTGGCCGACGCCCCCGCCGACGCCAAGGTGGTGCGTCAGGAGGTCTTCGGGCCGGTCCTGGTCGTCCAGCGCGTCGCCGACACCGACGCCGCCTTCGCCGCCGTCAACGACAGCGACTACGGCCTCCAGGCCGGGGTGTTCACCCGCGACCTGCCCACCGCCTTCCGGGCCCACCGCGAGCTGGAGGTGGGCGGCGTGGTCATCGGCGACGTGCCGACCTTCCGCGCCGACCAGATGCCCTACGGCGGCATCAAGGGTTCGGGCGTGGGCAAGGAGGGCGTGCGCTCCGCGATGACCGACCTCACCGACGAGCGCGTCATGGTCCTCACCGGTATCGACCTGTAGGGGCGATCCGGCCCGCGGGGGCGGACGACGAACGGCCGGCGGTCACCCGGGAGAACGGGTGGCCGCCGGCCGTGTTCGCGAGGTTCGGGAGGAGGGCGGTTCAGACCCCGCTCGCGTGCTCGAACAGCTGCCGGGCCTCCGCTCCCAGACGGGGACCGTACTGGGTGTTGCGGTCGTCGGCGTACTTGAAGCTCACCACCGAGGAGATGGTGCCCTGCCCGGTGGCCGGGTCGAAGTCGGAGAACCAGGGGCCGCCGCTGGAACCCTGCGTCATGGTGCAGCGCACGCCGTTGGCGGTGGTGCCGCCGGTGTCCGGCACGGTCCGGCCCGAGCAGTAGTGCAGCGAGCTGCCGTCGAACGGAGAGGCCGAGGGGTATCCGAAGGTGTACACCTGGACCCCCTGTCGGGCGCGCTCGTCGGTCCAGGTGTCGAAGGAGATCCGCTGCGCGCCGACCTCGTCCTGCACCGCTGTGGAACCGTTCTTGTTCAGCACGACCATCGCGAAGTCGTAGCTGTCGTCGGCCTTGTCGGCCCACCGCGGCGGGACCATCAGGTCACGGGCGGTGTACTTGCCGTAGGGGCTCTCCCCGTCGGCGTAGCCGGGCACGAAGGTCCAGTTGCGGGCCCAGGATCCGCGGCCGTCCTTGGCGCAGTGGCCGGCGGTGACCAGCGTGCTCTTGTTGGCCGAGTCCACCACCGAGGCCGAACACGTGAAGTCGCGTCCGTCCATGGTCAGGTACACCTTGCCGGTGGTGCGGGTGACCAGACCGCCGTCGTTCCAGCGCTCGCCGTCGCTGTCGGGGCGGGAGGCCTGCGGTTCGGTCTCGGTGGCGCCGCCCGGAGAGGCCAGGTCGAGGGTGGAGTCGAGCAGGCTGGTGATCGGCTGGGCCGACGCCATCCGCTCGCTGGTCCAGTAGTCGAGGACGCGGGTGTTCTGGGCCTCGGTGAGGGCCCCGGTCTGGTGGGCGACCCCGTCCACACGAGTGGCGGCGGCCTGGGGGGAACGGGCCGGATCGTCGGAGGGGTCCGAGGATTCGGTCGGGGTTTCGGACGAGGTGTAGAGGGCCTGTGTGACGGCCGATGCGGGCTCGGGGAGCCGGTCGATCATCGCCAGCCCCCCGAGGGCCACCGCGGCCGCGGCCAACGGGGCGAGGATCTTGTATGTGGTGGACGAGGTCATGCCCACGATCTTTCCATACCCGGAGTAACCCTTTAGCTACTTCGGGTTTGTGTCGCAGGTTTTTCGGGCACCCGAGTGTCCGGTTTTGGCCCGGCCGTGTTCGTTCTGGCTCTTCCCTTGAACGAGGGCCCTCGAGGGGGTGAGGTAGGAGGGCAGGTACCCCGTCACCCCCTGTGGTCGGGGTGGGAGGGCGTGTCACCCTTACACCCTGCTGGGGTCGGGGCCCGAGAGTGTTTGCTTTGGCCCTCCGCCGGCGCTTCGGGCACTCCCTGGAGTTGGTGTAGGAGGACACGTACCGGTTGCACCCCCCGTGTCTGAGGCAGGAGACCGTGTGCCGGTTACACCCTGCTTCGGTTGATGCCCGAAAGTGTTTGCTTTGGCCCTCCGCTGGCGCTTCGGGCCGTGTTCGGGCGCCCTAGGAGGGAGCGTTCTTCATCCTCGTCTACGCCTGGCTCGTTCCTCGCGGGCGGCTTGACTCGTCTTGCAGAACACTCCCGGCGCCCGAACGGGCAACCCCCTATGGCCGTTGTGGGAGACCGCGTGTACCGACCCCCTGGGGTGTCGGAGGGTGCGGGGTCCTACCTTCACCCCTGGGGTGTGACCCGCCGCTCGATCTCCTACCCCGACCACAGGGGGTGTGACGGCCACCCGATCTCCTACCTTCACCCCTGGGGTGTGACCCGCCGCTCGATCTCCTACCCCGACCACAGGGGGTGTGACGGCCACCCGATCTCCTACCTTCACCCCTGGGGTGGGACCGACACTCGGTCTCCTACATCGGCCCCGGGGGGTTGCCCGTTCGGGCGCCGGCGGGGTTCTGGAGGTGCCGCAGGTGGGGTCGCGAGGAACGAGTGACCACACCGAAGGTGCCGAAGGTTCCCGCCTCCCCTGGCGCCCGAACACGGCCCGAAGCGCCAGCGGAGGGCCAAAGCAAACACTTTCGGACCCTGACCCAGGCAGGGTGTAAGGGTGACACGCCTTCCTACCTCAACCTCCTGGGGTGTAACGGCCACACACCCTCCCACCTCTACCCCCTGGGGTGTCACGGTCACGTGCTCTCCTACCTCGACCCCCTGTGGTGACCGGTGCACGGTCTCCTACAGCAACCCCAGGGGGTGTGACGGCCACCCGCTCTCCTATCTCAACCCCCCAGGGGGTGTGACGGCCACCCACCCTCCTACCTCACCACGAGGGGGTGGGTGGCCGAAGCGAACACTAAAGAGACAGGGGAATGGAGACGCGGGTGGGGTTCTCCTCGGGGGAGGTCACCTCGACGCGGTGGCCGACGGTGCTCTCGGAGAGGTAGCGGGCGTCGCGGCTGTCGACCACGACCGCCAGCCGGTGTCCGGCGGGGACGTCCCACACCACCGACGACAGTTCGGTCTCCACCGTCACGGGGGTGCCGGGGGTGCCGTCGCGCAGGGTGTAGGGGGCGTGGCTCAGCAGCGAGCCCACTCCCCGGGAGTCGATCGCGTACAGGTACACGAACACCGACTGGTCCACGGCGGTCGGGGTGAACGTGAACGTCACCTCGGGGGTGCCGGCGACCCGGGCGCCGTCCGGATAGGCGGGGCTGGTCCACACGGCCGCCCGGTACCGGTCCACGGTGGGCAGCAGGACCCCGGTGGGCACGTCGAAGAACTGCTGGAGCGCGCCCGACAGGATCACCGTGCCGCTGCGCGCGGTCGTGCCGATCCCGGTCCGGAAGTCGTAGTCCCAGCCGGTCGCCGGTTCCGTCTCCATGGCGCCGGAGCTCTGCCAGCGCAGCCAGTCCTTGCTCGGCTCGCCGAGGTAGTACTCGTCGGTCCCGGTGGTCACCGAAGCCCAGTCGGGGTGCGAGGTCCATCCGCCGCGACCGTTGTTGGGCTTGACGCGCACGGGGTCCTCGGAGCCGATCCCGTTGTCCTCGCCCTTGAGGTGGTGGTCGAACCAGCGGGCCAGGTCCTCCCAGACCTCGTTGGGCAGCCCCACGGCGCCGAAGGCCTCGGGGGTGGCGTGGTCTCCGGGGGTGAGCATCAGCCGTTTGGGGCCCGAGAGTCGTTCGTAGAAGTCGGTGATGTGCCCGACCGGGAACATCCCGTCGTTCCAGCCGTGCGCGATCATCACGGCGGTCCCGTTCTCGTTGATCCGGTCCACCTTGGTGGCGGCGGAACGGTCCGGGGACAGGTCGAGGGCGGGCTGGATGTTGCCGCGCCGGTATTCGCGTTCGATCTCCTCCAAAGCCGCCCCGGGGCGCCCGAGCAGGTTGCCGGCCAGGAGCAGGAGTTCGGCGGACTGCACGTCGACGGTCTCGCCGGGGTAGAGGGAGGCGCCCAGGTCGGCCCAGCCGCTCATGGAGGCGACCGCTCCGATCCGGTCGTCCTCGGCGGCGGTCAGCAGACTGATGCCGCCGCCGTAGGAGATGCCGGCCATGCCGATCCGCTCGGGGTCGGCCTCGGTGTGCTCCAGGGCCCAGTCGATGACGGCGCTCGCGTCGGCGCGGTCCTCGGGGCCGGCGACCTCGATGCCGCCCTCGGAGTCCCAGAAGCCCCGGGAGGTGTAGGCGACCACCTGGTAGCCGGACTCCTCGGCCAGCTTCTTGGCGGCGCCGACGTAGAGGATGTGCGGGGTGCCCCAGGCGGAGGGCATGACCAGGAGCGGGTGCGGGCCCTCGACACCGGTCGGGGTGATGACCTTGGCCCTCAGCTCGGTGCCGCCGTGGCCGGCGATGGTCTCGTAGGTGATGGTGGAGCCCACGCTCTGGGCGGCGGCGGGGGCCGGGGACAGGAACGCGGCGACGAGTACGGTCGTCACCGCCAGGGCGAGTACACGGGGGAGCGTGCCGACGCGGGCACGGGTTCTGACGGGGATCATGGCGAAACCTCGTTCGGGGCGGGGGAGAGGTTCCGATGGGTCGTCGCGCCTCACCATCGGGGGGAGGGCCGGCGTTCGGTCGGACCGGCCGTGTTCGGCGTCTCACTTTACTGTGAGGTAACTTACTCAGTGGTCAAGTTAAGCGATACGCGCCCGCCTGTAAACCTCCCGTGACGCCACGATGTCGCCCGGGTCGAGGAACCCCGAAGCACGGCGGAGCCCCGTGCCGGTGGGCGACAATGGGACGGTGCGAGAAGAACAGCAGCGAACAGTAGTGATCCTCGGGTCCACCGGATCCATCGGGACCCAGGCCATCGACATCGTCCTGCGCAACCCCGGACGTTTCCGGGTGGTGGGGCTGGCCGCGGGCGGCGGACGCGTGGATCTGCTCGCCGAGCAGGCGGCACGGCTCGGCGTCGAGCGGGTGGCGGTGGCCGACCCCGAACGGGCGGCCGATCTCGCCCGTCCGCTGAAGGAGCGGGGGGCCTCACCGGAGGTGCTGACCGGGGCCGAGGGCGTGGCCGAGCTGGCCGGCTCCCCCTGCGACGTCGTCCTCAACGGGATCACCGGGGCCCTGGGACTGGAGTCCACCCTCGCCACGCTGCGCGCCGGGACCACCCTGGCCCTGGCGAACAAGGAGTCCCTCATCATCGGCGGCCCGCTGGTGCGCGACCTGGCCGCCCCCGGGCAGATCGTCCCGGTCGACTCCGAGCACTACGCCCTCGCCCAGTGCTTCCCGTATCTGCCCGAGGGCGAGCTGGCCAGCCCGGCCCAGGGGCTGGTGCACGCCCGCCGCGACGAGGTGCGCCGTCTCGTCATCACCGCCAGCGGCGGCCCCTTCCGCGGCCGTAAGCGCGAGGACCTGGCCGAGGTCACCCCGGCCGAGGCGCTCGACCACCCGACCTGGAGCATGGGCCCGGTCATCACCGTCAACTCCGCGACCCTGGTCAACAAGGGTCTGGAGGTCATCGAGGCCAGCCTGCTGTTCGACATCCCCTTCGAGCGGATCGACGTGGTCGTCCACCCCCAGTCGATCGTCCACTCCATGGTCGAGTACGTGGACGGCACCACCCTGGCCAAGGCCAGCCCGCCGAGCATGATGATCCCGATCTCCTACGGCCTCGGCGCGCCCGAACGGGTGCCGGACGCCGCCCCGGGCATGGACTGGACCAAGGCCCAGAGCTGGACCTTCGAGCCCCTGGACGAGGAGGCCTTCCCCGCCGTGCGGATCGCCGCCGAGGTCGGCGCCGAGGGCGGCACCGCCCCGGCCGTCTACAACGCGGCCAACGAAGAGGCCGTCGACGCCTTTCTCGGTGGAAGGCTCGCGTTCCCGGCGATCATGGACACCGTCTCCCAGGTAGTCTCTGAACACCAGCGGACGGACCGCCCGGGAGCCTCGACCCTGACCCTGGACGACGTGTACGCCGCCGACACCTGGGCCCGAACCCGCGCGCGCGAGCTGCTGGCGCGCGGCTGAGGACCGATTCTGGCTTGAGGAGAGATACATGGTCGTGCTGCTGACCGTGGTCGGGATCATCCTGCTCGTCCTGGGACTGCTGCTCTCGATCGCCTGGCACGAACTCGGCCACATGGCCACGGCCAAGATGTTCGGCATCAAGTGCACCGAGTTCATGGTCGGCTTCGGCAAGACCCTGTGGTCGACGAAGCGCGGCGAGACCGAGTACGGCGTCAAGGCGGTGCCGTTGGGCGGTTTCGTGCGGATGGTGGGCATGCTCCCGCCGTCCCGTCGCGAGGCGGATCAGAGCGCGAAGAAGATGTCCCGGTGGCGGGCCATGGCCGAGGACGCCCGTGAGGCCTCCTACGTCGAGTTGAGCCCCGAGGACGAGGACCGGCAGTTCTATCAGCGCTCCCCCTGGAAGCGTCTGATCGTCATGTTCGCCGGTCCCGCGATGAACCTGATCCTGGGCGTCGCCCTGCTGGGCGTGCTCTTCATGGGCATCGGCGTCTACAAGGACACCACCGAGATCGGCCTGGTCACCGAGTGTGTGGCCCCCATGGGCAGTACCGCCACCGAGTGCACCGACGACCTGCCGCCGACCCCGTCGGCGGAGGCGGGGCTGCTGCCCGGCGACGTGATCGTCTCCGTGGGCGGCACCGAGACCCCCGAGTGGGTCGACGCCAACCGGGAGATCCGGGCGGCCGACGGCCCGACCGAGTTCGGTGTCGAGCGGGACGGGGAGCGTTTCACCACCACCGTCGACATCATCCAGAGCGAACTGCCCGCCCGTGACGCCCAGGGCGATTTCATCTACGAGACCGATGAGAAGGGCGACCACGTCTACGACGAGCAGGGCCGTCGTGTCCTGGAGAGCGAGACGGTCGGCTTCCTGGGCATCGTCTTCGCCAAGGAGCGGGAGACCCTCACGGTCGCCGAGTCCGCCTCCGAGACGGGCGACATGCTGGTCAACGTCGGCCAGGCGATCATCGCCCTGCCGAGCAAGGTGCCCGAGGTGTTCGGCGCCGCCTTCCTGGGGGAACAGCGCACCGAGGACTCACCGGTCGGGATCGTCGGCATCTCCCGCATCGGCGGCGAGATCATGTCGCAGGGGCTGCCGGTCGCGGACACCGCCGCGCTGATGATCAGCATCCTGGCGGGCGTCAACCTCTTCCTGTTCGCCTTCAACCTGGTGCCGATCCTGCCGCTGGACGGCGGGCACATGGCCGGGGCGATCTGGGAGTCGATCAAGCGCGGGGCCGCGCGCCTGTTCCGACGCCCCGACCCGGGGCCGGTGGACATCGCGATGCTCACCCCCGTGGCCTATGTGGTGGTGGCCTGCTTCCTGGTGTTCAGCGTCATCCTGCTCGTGGCCGATCTGTTCAACCCGGTCCTGTTGTTCGGCTGATCGATCCGGCCGGGCCGAAAGACCACCGAGGGGCACGGAACATCCGTGCCCCTCGGCGCGTCTCGGGGCGGATGCGGGGGTGAACAGGGGACGAACCGGTGTGAGTGCCGCCACGAGGGGCGGAGCGGTGCTTCGGAGGCGGGTAACCTTGGGTGCGCGTTCCGGGAACGACGGCACGGCCCATCGGCCGACCGAACGGTGCACCCGAACGCGGAGCCGGCGCCGCTTCGGCGCCCCTCGCTCCCACGAACCGCGACATCAAGTGCCGCCCCCCTCCGGCGGCAGACGAGGTGAATCAAGCGTGACCGTCGATCTCGGTATCCCCGAAACTCCGCCGCGCCCGCTGGCGACCCGGCGCAAGACGCGGCAGATCATGGTCGGGAACGTTCCCGTGGGCGGTGACGCCCCGGTGTCCGTGCAGTCGATGACGACGACCCGCACCTCCGACATCAACGCGACCCTCCAGCAGATCGCCGAGCTCACGGCCACGGGGTGTCAGATCGTCCGGGTGGCCGTGCCCACCAACGACGACGCCGACGCGCTGCCGATCATCGCGAAGAAGTCGCAGATCCCGGTGATCGCCGACATCCACTTCCAGCCCAAGTACGTGTTCGCGGCCATCGAGGCCGGTTGCGCGGCCGTGCGCGTCAACCCGGGCAACATCAAGAAGTTCGACGACAAGGTCGCCGAGATCGCCAAGGCCGCGGGTGAGGCGGGCACCCCGATCCGGATCGGCGTCAACGCCGGTTCTCTCGACAAGCGTCTGCTGGCCAAGTACGGCAAGGCCACCCCCGAGGCGCTGGTGGAGTCCGCGCTGTGGGAGTGCTCGCTGTTCGAGGAGCACGGCTTCCGGGACATCAAGATCTCGGTCAAGCACAACGACCCGGTCGTGATGGTCAACGCCTACCGTCTGCTGTCGCAGGCCTGCGACTACCCGCTGCACCTGGGCGTCACCGAGGCGGGCCCGGCCTTCCAGGGCACGATCAAGTCCTCGGTGGCCTTCGGCGCCCTGCTCTCGGAGGGCATCGGCGACACCATCCGCGTCTCCCTGTCGGCCCCGCCGGCGGAGGAGGTCAAGGTCGGCGCCCAGATCCTGGAGTCGCTGGGCATGCGCGAGCGCGGCCTGGAGATCGTCTCCTGCCCGAGCTGCGGCCGCGCCCAGGTGGACGTCTACACGCTCGCCGAGGAGGTCACCGCCGGTCTGGAGGGCCTGGAGGTGCCGCTGCGCGTGGCCGTCATGGGTTGCGTCGTCAACGGTCCCGGTGAGGCGCGTGACGCCGACCTGGGTGTGGCCTCGGGTAACGGCAAGGGTCAGATCTTCGTCAAGGGCGAGGTCATCAAGACCGTGCCCGAGTCCAAGATCGTCGAGACCCTCATCGAGGAGGCCATGCGCATCGCCGAGGAGATGGGCGAGGCCGGGGCCGAGGGTGAGCCCAGTGTCTCGGTGACCGGTTGATCCCACGCTCGGCCCCGCGGGGATCGAGCGTTCGTGAGGGGGAGTGCGGCGTGGGCCGTGCTCCCCCTCACTCGTTTCCGGGGGAGGGAACAGCCCGCACGGTGGCGCTTACAGGTGCCGGTGGGTGTCGAGTGGTGTCGTCGCAGGTCAGAAAAGCGCTGTTACCCAGGGTATCCATCTGTGGCAAGTGTCACGTTCGGTGACGTTTTCTTGCGCGGATACGCACGAACAAGGCGACTGAACACGACAAACGCAACGAATGTGGGTCATGTTACTCAGGCAACAGCATTAATGTTGCCTGGGGCACATTTGGGATTCCGTTGGTCTGATGCGGCGTTATCCCCTCCGTGTCCACCCGCAGAACATCGAGGAGTCGATTCGTGGTTGACCAGAAGACACCCGCCAAGGGGGACACGGTCGCGCCCACACTCGGTCGGCGTCTGAGCAGACGCAAGCCGGTCGAGAAGCTGGTGGCCGAGACCGAGAGCGACAGCGGTCTACGCCGCACCATGGGATTCTGGCAACTGTCGATGATTGGTATCGGGGCCACCCTGGGCACCGGTGTCTTCGTGGTCCTGGGCGAGGCCGTGCCCATCGCCGGCCCCGCCGTCATCGTGGCGTTCGTCCTGGCCGGCATCACCGCCCTGTTCTCCGCGCTGGCCTACGCCGAGATGGCCGGGATGATCCCCGCCTCCGGTTCGGCCTACTCCTACTCCTACGCCACCATGGGCGAGTTCATGGCCTGGGTGTGCGGATGGTGTCTGATGCTCACCTACGGCGTCTCCATCGCCGCGGTCGGTGTCGGCTGGGGGCAGTACATCAACGAGCTGCTCCACCTGACCACCGGACTGGCGCTTCCCCCCGCGCTGCTGGCCGGCCCCCTGGAGGGCGGCGTGGTCAACGTGCCCGCCGCGGTCGTCATCCTCCTGTCGATGTTCGCCCTGCTCGCCGGGGTGCGCGAGAGCACCCGGGTCAACGCCGTCATGGTCGCGATCAAGGTCCTCATCCTGGTCATGTTCGTGGCCATCGCGATCACCGCCGTCCAGCGGGGCAACTTCGCGCCCTTCATGCCGATGGGCATGGCCGGGGTCTCCGCGGCCGGAGCCACCCTGTTCTTCTCCTACATCGGCTTCGACTCGGCCTCCACCGCCAGCGAGGAGGCCAAGAACCCGCAGCGCGACCTTCCGCGCGCGATCATGTTCTCCATGATCCTGGTGACGGCGATCTACTGCCTGGTGGCCTTCAGCGCCGTGGGCGCCCTCGACTGGAACGACTTCGCGGACGGCGAGACCACGCTGGCCGGGATCCTGACCATGGTCACCGGAACCCCGATCTGGGCGGTCGTCTTCGCCGCCGGCGCCGTCCTGGCGCTGGCCAGCGTGGTTCTGGTCGTCCTCTACAGCCAGACCCGCATCCTCTACGCGATGTCGCGCGACGGCCTCATCCCGAAGGCCTTCTCCAAGGTCGACGCCAAGGGCACCCCGCGCGCCAACACCGTCATCACCTCGGTGTTCATCGCCGCCCTGGCCGCCTTCATCCCGCTCGGCCCGCTCGCCGACGCCACCGCGATCGGCACGCTGTTCGCCTTCGCCCTGGTCAACGTCGCCGTCCTGGTGCTGCGCAGGACCCGCTCCGACCTCGAGCGCTCCTTCCGTATGCCGGGCGCCCCGGTCACCCCGGTCCTGGGCGTGCTCTCCTGCGCCTACCTGATGTTCAGCATGTCGCTGAGCGTATGGATCGCCTTCGGCGCCTGGCTCGTGGTCGGTCTGATCATCTACTTCGGCTACAGCATGCGCCGTTCGGCGCTGGAGGACGAGCCCGAGGTGGACGTCCGCGTCTGACGCGGACCGCTCGAACGGGTACGGGGCGGCGGGGAGAGGAGATCTCCCCGCCGCCCCGTCTCATGTGGCCACGGGCGCGTCGAAGTCGACCCTGTGGTCGAAGATCGGGGAGTGGCCGCCGGCCCCGGCCGCCCGGCGGAACACCAGGGGCAGCAGCAACCGGTCGCGGAGGAAGACCCCCACGGGATGGGTGACGAGCTTCAGGTCGCCCCTCCGGGTGCCCTCCTCGATGATCGCCTCCACCCGCCCCCGGCGGATCCGCTCGTAGGCGGCCAGACCGCGCTCCGGGGTGTCGGAGTCCCGTAGGCACATGGCCAGGACCAGCGCGTCCTCCATCGCCATCGACGCCCCCTGGCCGCTGGAGTTGGGCAGCGCGTGGGCGGCGTCGCCCAGGAGCGCGACCCGGCCTCGGTGCCAGTGCGGCAGGGTGGGGATGGTGTACACACCGCGCGGTCGGAACAGGCGCGGTTCGGAGGCCCGCAGCACGGTGTCGAGGTCGCCGGTCCGGTCGATCGCCAGGTCGAGGGCGAAACGTTTCCACTCCGAGTCCGGGCGTGCGGCGATCTCCTCCCGGGTGAGCTCGGGATGCGGAACGTTGACGAACCAGTAGGCGTCCCCGTCCGGCGCGGTCTGGTAGCCGGCGAAGGCGCGACGTCCCCAGATCAGCCGGGAGGTGTCCGACGGGGTGGGCGGGGCGCCCGCGTTCGGGGTCCGTCCGCCCAGGTCGAGGAGGCCGGTGTAGGTCGGCGCGGGGGCGTCGGGGAACAGGGAGCGGCGCACGACGGAGTGGATCCCGTCGGCCCCGACGAGGACGTCGCCCCTCTCGACGGACCCGTCGGCGAACTCCGCGATCACCTCGCTCCCGGTGTCGGTGTGGCGGACCAGGCGGCGACCGTACTCGACGGTGGTGCCCAGGTCGGCGGCGGTCTCGGCCAGGACCGTCTGGAGCACGCCCCGTCGTGCGCTCACACTGCGCAGTTCCGGTTCGAGTTCGGTGGATCCGTCGGACAGGCGTCCCATGATCCGTCCCCGGCCGTCGCGGAACTCGATCCTGGAGGAGGGCAGGGTCCCGGGTGCCTCCAGGACCGGGCGCAGCAGATCGAGTGAGCGCAGCACCGCCAGGCCGTTGGGGGCCAGCCCGAGGTGGGCGCCGAGGTTCGTGCCGGGGCCGTCGTGGGCCTCGAAGACGGTGGCGTCGATCCCCGCGCGGCGCAGGGCGGTCGCCGCCACCGGGCCGCCGATTCCGGAGCCGATGATCAGAACACGCATGAGAACCACCTCGGGTAGTCTGGTGTCGCCCAGTTATTTCTTTCGCTCGAACGAAATATTAAGAAGGAGTGGCGATCGATGTCAACACCCGACGAGGAGAACGTCGAACACGAGCGCCTCGAGCGGGCGCGGGCCCGGGTCTCGGAGGCCGGGCGGCACCAGAGCAACGCGGCCGTCATGTTCCACACCGCGCTGGGCGATCGGCTCGGTATCGGCGTGACCGACTGGAAGATCCTCGGTCTGTTGGAGGAGAACGGCCCGCTCACCGCGGGAGAGCTCGTGCGACTGTGCGGTCTGGCCCCCGCCTCGGTGACCGGGGTCGCCGACCGCCTCGAACGGCGCGGCTACGTCCGTCGACGCAAGGACGAACGGGACGGTCGGCGGGTCCTGGTCGAGCTCGGCCCCGACCTCCCCGGCGACGTCCAACGGCTGTTCGCCGGCTTCCTCCGGCGCCTCGACGGACTCCTGGAGCGCTACGACGCGCGTGAGCTGGAGGCCTTCGCCGACCTCCTCGAAGAGGTCGCCCGGATCCAGACCGAATCCGCCGCCGAACTGACCGAGGAGGGGGAGCAGGGGGCAGGGGCGCGACGGTGAACGGGCGGGGGCGGGAATCCTCCGGAGCGCCCCCGTGTTCTCCTCCAGGACGGTAACCGGCGTGGACGTGCGTCACCGCGCAACGAACCGGCGTCGGAGCGCGCGAACTCGCAACAGGTCGATGCTCCGGCACACGCTTCCGACGCCCTCGTCCACCTAGAGTGGGAGCGGCCTTCGGGAACGTCCTCGAACGGTCCCATCAGCGACGATACGGAGGAAAGAGCGATGCCCGCACCACTGCGCGTGGCCCTGGACCAGGGCACCGGACGTAGCGGCGACACCGCCTCCTCCCTGAGCCGTCTCGCCGATCGGGCCCGCGAGGCCGCGGCCGAGGGCGCCGCCCTCCTCGTCGGTCCCGAGATGTCGCTGTCCGGCTACAACATCGGCCCCCGGGTGCGGGAACTGGCCGAGCCGGCCGACGGCCCTCTCTTCGAGGAGGTCGCCCGCATCGCCGCCGACACCGGCGTGGCGATCGTCTACGGCTTCCCCGAACTCGCCGACGGGAACGTGTACAACGCGGTACGGCTCGTGGACGCCACGGGGGCCTCCCTCGCGCTCTACCGCAAGACCCATCTGTTCGGCGACCTGGACCGGAGCCTGTTCTCCCCGGGGGCGGAGCCGATCGTCCAGGCCGACCTGGGCGGACACCGTATCGGCCTCCTCGTCTGCTACGACGTGGAGTTCCCCGAGATGGTGCGGGCGCACGCCCTGGCCGGTACCACCCTCCTGGTCGTGCCCACCGGCCTGATGGCGCCCACCACCTCGGTGGCCACCCTCCTCGTGCCCGCCCGGGCCATGGAGAACCAGATCCACCTGGCCTACGTGAACCGCTGCGACACCGAGGGCGATCTCGACTACGTCGGGCTGAGCACCCTGGTCGGCCCCGATGGCGGCGAACTGCTGCGCGCCGGCCCCGACGAGGAACTGCTGTTCGGCGACGTCGATCCGGCCGCCGTCGCGGAGGTCCGGGCCGAACAGTCCTACATGGACGATCGTCGAGCGGACCTGTACGGCCACCGCTGACCGATCACCGCCACACCCACCACCGCCACACCCACGATCCAGCCCCAGTGAAGGAGGGCCCCATGACGTCTGCCGTGCCCACGGCCGCCGGAACCGCTTCCCAGGGTGAACCTCCCCTGAACATGTGCGGGCCGGACTTCCCGTTCGCCTACGACTCCTACCTGGCGCACCCCGCCGGGCTGGGCCAGGTGCCCGCCGAACACCACGGCACCGAGGTCGCGGTGATCGGCGGTGGCCTGTCCGGCATCGTCACCGCCTACGAGCTCATGAAGATGGGCCTGAAGCCGGTCGTGTACGAGGCCGACCGGATCGGCGGACGTCTGCGCACCGAGCGGATGAAGGGCTGCCCCGACGACGTCGTCGCCGAGATGGGCGCCATGCGCTTCCCGCCGTCCTCCACCGCCTTCTGGCACTACGTGGACCGGGTCGGCCTGCGCACCACGCCCTTCCCCAACCCGCTGGCCTCCTCGACCCCGAGCACCGTCGTCGACCTCAAGGGCGAGTCGCACTACGCCACGGAACTCGACGACCTTCCCGAGGTCTACCGCGAGGTCGCGCGGGCCTGGGACCGGACCCTGGAGAGCGTCGAGCACACCCGCATGCAGCGGGCCATCCGCGAACGCGACGTCGCCACCCAGAAGGAGATCTGGAACCGCCTGGTCGAAAGGCTCGACAACCAGACCTTCTACGGCTTCCTGTGCGACTCCCCGGCCTTCTCCTCCTTCCGTCACCGGGAGATCTTCGGCCAGGTGGGCTTCGGCACCGGCGGCTGGGACACCGACTTCCCCAACTCCATTCTGGAGATCCTGCGGGTCACCTACACCGGCGCGGACGACGACCACATGGGCATCGTCGGCGGCGTCGACCGGCTCCCACTGCGTCTGTGGGAGGACGCCCCGGACAAGCTCGTGTACTGGGCGCAGGGCACCTCCCTCGCCTCGCTGCACGACGGCGAGCCGCGTCCGGCCGTGACCGCGCTGCGGCGCACCGCGGCCAAGGGGCGTCCCGAGGGCAACATCACGGTCACCGACGCCTCCGGCTCCACCCGGACCTTCCCGACCGCGGTCTTCACCGGCCAGGCCTGGATGCTGCTGTCCAAGATCGACTGCGACGACGACCTGCTGCCCATCGACCACTGGACCGCGATCGAGCGCACCCACTACATGGAGTCCTCGAAGCTCTTCGTTCCGGTGGACCGCGCCTTCTGGCGGGACAAGGACCCCGAGACCGGCCGTGACGTCATGAGCATGACGCTCACCGACCGTATGACCCGCGGCACCTACCTGCTGGAGGGGGAGGACCCGGACGCGCCCGCCGCGATCTGCATGTCCTACACCTGGTGCGACGACTCGCTCAAGTGGCTGCCGCTGTCGGCCGGCGAGCGGCTGGAGGTCATGCTGGCCTCGCTGGGCAAGATCTACCCGGGCGTGGACATCCGTTCGCACATCACCGGCGACCCGGTCACGATCTCCTGGGAGGACGAGCCCTACTTCATGGGCGCGTTCAAGGCCAACCTGCCCGGCCACTACCGGTACCAGCGCCGCCTGTTCACCCACTTCCGCCAGGACGACCTGGAGGAGCGTCACCGCGGCCTGTTCCTGGCGGGCGACGACATCTCCTGGACCGCCGGCTGGGCCGAGGGCGCGGTGCAGACCGCGCTGAACGCGGTGTGGGGCGTCATGCACCACTTCGGTGGCGAGACGGACGCGACCAACCCCGGCCCGGGCGACCTGTTCGACGAGATGGCCCCGGTCGCCCTCCCCGAGGACTGATCCGAGAGCGCGCGCTCCCTCGCGTATCCGGCCCCGGCCCGCGTTCCGACGTGGGCCGGGGCCCTTCTCACGCGGGGAAGGGTCCTTCGGTCCGGGCCCCGTGCGGGGTGGCCGCTTTCGGCCCGCGGGTGCGCGTGTTCCGTCGGTCCCCGCGGGTATCGATCCGGTGCCCCTCCCGGTTCCCGCTCCGGGCCCGGACCTCCCGACGGGATTCCCCCATGCGTACCCCCGCGCGCGACCCCCTCCGCAGTGTCCACTGGTCACCGGTGACGGCCATGTCCGCGCCCATCGTTCTCTTCGCCTGTTCCGCGGTGCTCATCGATACCGGTGAGGCGGCGTGGGAGATCTCCCCGTGGTTCGGCGTCGGGGGCCATGTCATCGTCTTCCTCCTCTTGTGGGCCTGGTGCGCGAGCGCCTTCGGCTACGTGACCCTGATGCGGGAGGACGGGCTCCTCACGGGGGGTTTCCGGACCGTCACCCGGGTCCGGTGGGTCGATGTGGAGAGCGTGCGGGTCACCGAGGACGCCCGGATCGAGATCCGCACGAGGAACGAGGGGCTCGTGGTGGTCCGGACCTACTGGCGTTCCCAGCCCACCATGTTCCTCGGCACCGGCCCGGCCGAACGGTTGGCGGAGCGGATCTCCGCGCGGGTGGAGGAGATCCGGGAGGATCGGGTGTGGCACGACGACGGCCTGTCCCGGATGCGCCGTTCTTGGTCACCGGTGCCCGTGCTGGTGGCCCCCGTGGCCTTCGGCCTCACCTGGGCGGGGGCGTTCCTGGCCGCCCACTGGTACCTCTAGCCGTCGCCGCCCTCGGCGGTCCTAGGAGAGGTCGGCGGAGCCGGCGAGGACGGGGCGATCGATCAGTCGGGACAGCACCAGGGTGCTCTTGGTGCGCACCACGAAGGGTTCGGCGCCTATGCGCTCGATGACCTCCTCCAGGTGGCGTGTGTCGCGGGCGCGGACCTGTACCACGGCGTCGGCGTCCCCGGTGACGGTGCAGGCCGAGGTGACCTCGGCGTAGCCGGCCAGTCCGGTGCGGATCTCCCCGGGGGAGGTGCGGGCCCGGCAGTAGAGTTCGATGAAGGCCTCGGTGGTCCATCCGATCGCCTCGGGTTCGACCACGACGGTGAAGCCGCGCACGGCGCCGGATTCGACCAGCCGATCCACACGGCGTTTGACCGCCGAGGGGCTGAGGCCGACCTCGCCCCCGATCTCGGCGAAGCTCATCCTCGCGTCCGCGCCGAGTATCGCGATGATCCGCTCATCGACACGATCCAGCCGCATTGCGCCCCTTTTGTCCACGTCTGATCTGACCAGGGCACATGTTACCGCCGAAGACCCCGAATGGGGCCCGTGTCGTTTCCTCTCGTCACGCTCCGTGATGGAAAGAATGCAGTGGACGATTCGACCGGAACGCGGAGGATGGACCAGTGCGAGCACGAACCGGTACACCATGGGTCGCCTTCTGCGGCGGAGGGGCCCTTCTCGCATCCCTGGTGGCGATGCCCCCCGCCCAGGCCGCCCCGCAGGGGCTCGCCCCGGAGGCCGCGGCCCCCGTCACCCGGGTCGACCAGCGCTCCCTGGACTGGCGGCCCTGCGAGGACCTCGAACCGGTCGAGAACGAGACACTCGAATGCGCGACCCTCACCGTGCCCCTGGCCCGTGACGTCGCCCCCGCAGACACCCGGGACCTCGCCGAGACCGTGGACATCGCACTCTCACGAGTGCCCGCCACCGGTACCGCCGAGCACACGATGCTGGTCAACCCGGGCGGCCCCGGCAGCGCCGGACGCCGCTGGGCCTCCCACACCCACCTGCGCATGCCCGAGGAGCTACGCGAGATCTACGACGTGGTCGCCTTCGACCCGAGGGGCATGGGCGCCTCCACCCCTTCCGTCTCCTGTGACCCCGCGTTCTTCGCCCCGGTCCGCAAGGACACCGTCCCCGCCGACGAGCGGGAGGAGGCGGCCCTGCGCGCCGACGCCGAGGCCTACGCCCGCGCCTGCGCCGAGAACACCGGACCGATCCTGGACCACATGCGCACCGAGGACACCGCCCACGACATGGACGCCATCCGGGCGGCCCTGGGCCTCGACCGCATCGACTACCTGGGCTACTCCTACGGCAGCTACCTCGGCACCGTCTACAGCGCGCTCTACCCCGACCGGGTCCGCGCCCTGGTGCTGGACAGCGTCGTCGACCCGGACCGGCCCTGGTACGAGAGCAATCACGTGCAGAGCCGCTCGCTGGACCGCGCCGCCCGGAACTTCTTCGACTGGGTCGCCCGCCACGACGACGTCTACGGCCTCGGGACCGACGGCGAGACCGTCGCCCGCGCCTACTACGACCTGCGGTCCGAACTGCGCGCCACCCCGGCCGAGGGTACGGTCGGCCCCACCGAACTGGAGGGGGCCGTGATCGTGGTGGCCTACAGCGGCGGAACCTGGCCCGACGTGGCCCGGGCCCTGTCCGCCCGGATCCGCGAGGGCGACTCCGCCCCGCTACTGGAACTGCACGAGGACTACGGCGACGACGCCGGCAGCGACCCCGCCTACGGCGGCTACCTCGCGGTCCAGTGCACCGACGCCGTGTGGCCGAGGGAATGGGGGACCTGGTCCGCCGACGCGCGCGGGGTCGACGCGGACGCCCCCTTCATGGGGTGGCATAACACCTGGTACAACGCTCCGTGCGCCACCTGGAGCGCCGAGTCCGAGCCCTGGTTCCAGGTCGGCGACGGCCCCGGCGAACACCCCGCCTACGACGGCCCCGCGCTCATCGTGCACGCCACCCACGACGGCGCCACCCCGGTGGAGGGCTCTCTGGCCCTGCGCGAGCGCCTGCCCGGTTCCTCGCTGGTGATCGAGGACGGCGGCATCACCCACGGAGTCTCGCTCACCGGCAACACCTGTGTGGACGAGACCGTCGTCGCCTACCTCCGCGAGGGACGCCTGCCCGAACGCGGAGAGGGCGGGGCCGACCTCACCTGTGACGGGCGGCCCGAACCGGAGCCCCGCACCTCGCAGAGCTCCTCGCACACCCCGGTGGACCGACTCGGACCGATCGGTCTCGAATACCCGGGTGAGAGCGAAGCGTCGGTCGAATAGGCTGGGTTCGGCGCTCATTCGTCGTGGCACCGCGGACCGTTCCGGATACCGGTCCGGCGGGTCCACGGGAAGATGGGGAGATGCGATGCTGCGGACCGCACCGGTTCGGATTCTGGGCGAACGCCATCGGGAGGCCGTGTACGCGCTCCTGGACGCCGACCCCGTGGGCAACGTCTTCGTGGCCTCGCGCCTGAGCACCACCGGGATCTCCGGTGGCGGCGGCGCCGAGGTGTGGGGACACGTCGAGCGGGGTCGGCTCACCGCCCTGTGCTACTCCGGGGCCAACCTCGTCCCGGTCAACGCCGGACCGGCAGCCATCCGCAGCTTCGCCGACCACGCCCGCTGGCGAGGACGACGCTGTTCGTCGATCGTCGGCCCGGTCGAGGCCGTCGGCGACTTCTGGGAACAGATCGAACCGGCCTGGGGCCCCGCCCGCGCCATCCGCGCCAGCCAGCCGGTCCTGGAGATCGACGGCCCGCCGGCGGTACCCGCCGACCCCCTCGTACGTCGCGTCCGTATCAGTGAACTCGACGCCCTCGTGCCCGCCTGCGTGGCCATGTTCACCGAGGAGGTCGGGGTCCCGCCGGACTCCGGCGACGGCGGAGCGCTCTACCGGGCCCGGGTCGAGGAGCTGGTCCGCACCGGCCGCGCCTTCGCCCGCATCGAGGACGGGCGGGTGGTCTTCAAGGCCGAGATCGGCGCCGTCACCCCGCAGGTCTGCCAGATCCAGGGCGTGTGGGTCCACCCCGACCTGCGCGGCCGAGGCCACTCCACCGCCGGCATGGCCGCCGTGGTCTCCTACGCCCTCGCCGAGTTCGCGCCCCGGGTGACCCTCTACGTCAACGACTTCAACACCGCGGCCCGCGCCACCTACCGGAGGGTCGGCTTCCGCCAGGTCGGCGAGGTCATGTCCGTCCTGTTCTGACCCCGCCCCGCCCGTTTCCGACGTTTCCCCGTCAGGTTCGCCCCGCTCCACGGACGCCGCGAGGACCCCCGGGTAGCGTGGAGGGACCCCGCCCCCGTTCTCCCGCGTCCGAGGAAGACCGATGCTCCGTAACCCGACCGGGCGCGACCGGCTGGGCCTGGCCCTCCTGCTCGCCATGCTCACGGTGTTGGGCCCGCTCAACATCGACATGTACCTTCCGGCCTTCCCGGAGATCTCGGCCGACCTCGGCGCCTCCGCGTCCCAGGTCCAGGCGAGCCTCACCTCCTGCCTGATCGGGCTCGCGGTGGGACAGGTCGTCATCGGTTCGGTCAGCGACGCGCGCGGACGGCGAGGACCCCTCCTGGTCTGCGGCGTCCTCTTCGTCCTGGCCTCCGCGCTGTGCGCGCTGGCCCCCGGAACCCTCGTCCTGATCCTGGGCCGTTTCCTCCAGGGGTTCACCGCCGGGGCCGGGGTGGTCCTCTCGCGGGCCGTGGTGCGCGACGTCTTCGACGGGGCGGCGCTCACCCGCTTCTTCGCCCTGATCATGGTGGTCGTGGCGGTCGCCCCGATGGTCGCGCCGATCCTGGGCGGCGGTGTCCTGTGGCTGCCCTTCACGGACTGGCGGAGCGTCTTCTGGTCGCTGGCACTTCTGGGCGTGGTGATCGTCCTGGTGGTGGCGGCGCGTCTCCCCGAGACCCTCCCCGCGGAACGGCGCATCCCCGCCACTCTGGGCGGGAGCCTGCGCGCCATGGGAGCCCTCCTCCGGGACCGCCGCTACCTGGGGTACACCCTCGTCGTGGGGCTTTTGCACGGCGGCAGCTTCGCCTACGTGGCCGGCACCCCCTTCGTCTACCAGGACCTGTACGGGGTCTCCCCACAGGTGTTCGGCCTGCTGTTCGGGGTCAACGGCGTCGCGATCATCCTGGGCAGCGCGGCGGTGGGCCGGCTCGGCGAGAGCGTGGGGGAACGCCCCCTGCTCCGCCTCGCGGTCGTCACCGCCCTGGCGGCCACGACGGTGGTGCTCGGAACCGCGCTCCTCCAAGGGCCGCTGATCCTCCTGGTCGTCCCCATCTTCGTCTACATGACCTGCATGGGCGTGATCCTCACCGGATCCTTCGCCCTGGCGATGGAGGACCAGGAGAGCCGGGCGGGCAGCGCCGGATCTCTCCTGGGCGCCCTCCCGATGCTGATCGGCGCCGTCGTGGCGCCCCTGGTCGGAGTGGACGAGACCACGGCCGTCCCCATGGGGATCCTCCTGTGCGCGACCTCGGCCCTGGGTCTCCTCGCCCTGGTCACGATGACCGGTCCCCCGTCTCAGAAGCGCAGCGCGACGAGTACCACCGCGTGACACAGCACCGCCACACCGAACAACACGATCCCCGCGCGGAGCAGCCGGTATTTGTACACCACGATGCGGGCCACCTCGCGTAGCTGGGACACCAGGCGGTCCGGCTCTCGGGCTGCGGACGCCTCCAGCGCCCGACGCAGTGTGGCGTCGTCCCGATAGGAGGCCACGTCTCCGTAGTACCCCACCACCTCACTGCGTCCGCCCGTGTTGTGGACCCGTGGGAAGACCGCACAACCGAAGCAGGCGACTCCCAACAGGGTGATCGCGGTCCCCACCCACCACAGGGCGCGGGTCAGGGCGCCCAACTCCTCGGGTGGGGCCTCTCCCGGCAGTAGAGAGGCCAACAGGGCGCCGACCAGCACTCCTCCGGCGGCGAGCAGGATCGCCGCCTTCTGGTCGGCACGGACCAGTTCCTCGCGGGAGTCCGCCAGAAGGGCCGACACGTGGTCTTGGACTCGTTCCGCCGCCTTCGACGCTTCTCCGGTCGAAGTCACGGAGCGACGTGACAGGAAACGGGGCCGATCGCTCATGCGCCGTACCCCTTGGCCGGATCGTTGCTCCGCCGCAACCGTTCGATCAATCGATCCGGATGGTGGTTGGTCAGACCGTGCACGGCCACCTCCATACTGCCGACCAACGGCGCGACACCGGGAGCGTTGTCGGAATCACCGGGAAGCTCGCGCCCGAACATGCCGCCACGTAGAACGAGCAGGGCCTCGGCCAACTGTCGAGCCTGGGAGTTCCCCAGGTCCACCTCCAGGTGGCAACGGTGGTGCACGGCCTGCCAGGCCTCGGTATGGGAACGGATGGCGGCCCTGGCCCGTCCACGGAGCCGACGCCACCGCCGGACCGTGCGCCGATCCGTTCGTCGGCCGCGGACCGTCCTGGAACGCTCCATCACCGCCCCCAACAGGAGCCCGGGCGGCACCCAGGACAAAGGTTCTGGAGCATACGGTGGTATCTGGGCGAGTAGGGCCACGACACCGACCGCCGCCACCAGACCGACAAGCGAGGGGGTCCCGGTCCACCACAGAGCCGAAAGACCGAGGACGCTCGCCGTGACCACGGTTCCGCAGACGAACACCGATATCGCCGGGACGGACCAGCGGGGGGTCCGCCTCGGTGCGGGGCCGAAACGGGGTGAGGGCGTCTCACTTCTGCGCAAACTCACCGCCGCTCCCGAAGTGGCCAGGGCGACCAGAGCTCCGGGGAACCACAGGAGAGCCCATGCGTCGCCGATCATGTCCGGTGCCATCGAGTACCGAAGCAATAGTGCTCCGGCCCAACCGGTGAGGGCGGCCGTTCCGAGTGCAAGAAGGATCCTGGCCACCGTGCCCCAGGACAGAGGGGGCGGGCTCTTCGGGGCGGGCTCCTTCCACTCCTCCTCATCCTCTTCGAAGGTCGATGGCATCGGATCGGGAGGCGCCACCATGGAGTCGTCCCGGTCGAGTCTCGAGAGTTCGGACCTGGGAGGCGGGTCGGCCTCGTCCAAGGCGTCCAGCGCCTCCTCCGCCTTGGAGAAACTTCGGGCCAGAGCGCGGGCCTGGTCCGCGATCTCCCACAGACGTGCCCTGTCGTCGGTTCCACCGGTCGTCCCCGGCCCCTCACGTACGTCGGTCTCGGTCATCCTGTCTCCTCAGGGGCCGGAACATTCGGGGCTCGGTTCGGTGCGAGCCGCTCGACCAACACCTCGAACTCCTTCCTGAGCGCGACCGGGTCGCACTCGGACAGCCGGTGGTCGGCTGTACTCACCGGCCCCAGAGCCGGGGGCGGGACCGGTACGCCATCGAAGGTGCGGAAGAACGCCTCGATCTCCCGGTCGTCGGGCACTCGGCTGAGCCGATGAACGCCTTGGCCGATCCGTTCCAACGGAGCCGGATCCGGTGCGGCCGCACCGGACCGGCCCGAGCGGTGTCTAGAGGGCAGGATCGCGGTGTTCCAGGCTCGATCCATCTCGATTCGAGCCAGCCCCATGGCCTCGTCACGACGGCGCCGGAGCCCGTCCGAGTACTGGGTGAGCTCGCTCAGAGCCACGGTGACCTCCTTGGACGCGGCCCTGGCCCTGCGTCGGGCACGTGATACTCCGTGTCGAGCGGAAGCCACCGCGTCCGCGAAGGGGTTCTGAGCGATCGCCTCCAAGAGCATCGCGCCCAGACCCAGGGTCACGATCAGCCCGGCCACGGACACGTTCGGCACGTGGGTGAGGTCGTCCATGGCCCGGTAATAGCCGAAGACACCGACCACGGCCAGGGTCCAGACGCCCAGAAGCACGGCCGAGAGCGGCAGAAGTCCGACCCGCGCGGCACGACGCAACCGCCACCAGCCTCCTTGTGCCGCCCGGGCGTACCAGGAACGGGGGCGCCCGTCCGGACGCGTGGTGCCGGGGCGTTCGGGCGAGCCGGCGAGGTCGGCCCGCAAGTACCAGATCCGAGTGCCGAGCAGCCGCCCCGATACCCACACGAGTAGCGCCACGAGCAGGCCGAGCAGTGGGCCGAAGAGCCGGATCTGCCATAGCTCGGTCTCGGTGGACAACTTCCAGAAGGTAGCGACGAATTTGTGGAAGAACCACATGTCCAAGAGGGCGAACGAGACGATGGCGGCCGTCACCACGGCTCGAAATCCGGCCCTCGGCGGTAATCTGCGTTCGGGAGGTACATGCGCGAAGCGCTCCTCCAACTCCTTGATCCGCGCGAGGCCGCGGGACTCCACGTCTCGGTTTCGCAGGGCGGCCTCGCGGAATCGGTCCAGCGCCGCCCGCGCCCTGTAGAAGGAGGCGGTGAGGGAGTTGGTCATCGCGCCCAACTCGGGGCCTTGATCGATCAGGACCTGGGTGGCGTTGGACCTGCCCTTGAGGAGACAGGCCATCTCGCCGGGCTCGATGAGGTCCGCGTCCCCCTCGGGGTCGGGGGCACCCCGGCCGCCCGCCAGATCGTCCACAGTGTAGGCACCGATCGGTCCGACCGGGTGCGGATGGTAACGACGGTCGACGCCGTACGGGTAGTCCTCCGGGTCGCTCCGTTCATGACCGAACCCGTCGTCCTCGGGATCGTCCCGCCTGTCGTCGTTGTGCGCATCGTGCACGACCCGATCACCCTTCCCCGACAGTGAAGTCCACGACCACGCGCCGGTTGGCCGCTGGACAGGGATCGTCGACGTCGTCGTTGCCGTCGTAATCGCCCGGGCAGACCGGCTCACGCGCACCCGAACCCGAGGCGGTCACATCGGTGAATCCATGCTCCCGCAGTCGGTCGGCGACGAATTCGGCCCGCCTGAGGGACAGGTCGTCGTTATAGTCGTGGTCACCCTGGGAGTCGGTGTGACCGGTGACCGCCACCGGGCCGTCGGCGCACTCCCGGTTGTGCTCGGCCAGTTCGGTCAACAGCTCCACCGCTTCCGGACGGGCCGTGGACGAGTCGTGGGGGAACAACAGGTCACCCGGTAGTTCTTGGATCTCGCACGGTTCCTGCCACGCGGGCACGAACACCGGAGGATCCTCGGGAAACCCCTTCGGTGGGCCGCCGTCCGTGACCCGGGCCTCACGGTCCACGCTCCGTGGCGGGGAGACCGAACAGGTGGCGGAAGAGGCCTCGCACAGGCCGAGCCACAGATCGCTCAACCAGGAATGGCTCTCGCGGCTGTCCCCCTCCTGCGCGTTGGTGAGCAGATGGAGGTCGACGTCGACGCCGGCCAGATCATCGGCGGGCCATTCGCCGGTGCTCCGGCAGACATCGCTCGTGCTCTCGGCCACCTCGTCCGCGGGAGCCCATTCCTCGGTGAGCTCCGTCAGGTCTACACAGCCGGTGTTGGAACGCCCATCGGTCACCACGACCAGCTGGCGCACGGTGTCGGGCCCGGTGCCTCGGACGAAGCCCGCCTCGCCGTCGGAGATCCCTCCCATCACGTCGCTGCCCGGTGCCAGTGGCCCGGCTTCGAGGGCGGCGGGCAGGTACTCCTTCTCGACACAGGAACGGAAGTCCTCGATGTCCAGTGCGACCACGTCGTCCACGCGGTCCGAGGGCGGCAGTTCCCACACGGTGTAGGCGCTCGGTACAGAGCCTCCGTCGAAGACTCCGAGCGTTACCAGGCGAGTACCCGGCAACCGGTGGAAGTCCTCGTCGACGATCAGCTCCGCCAGCCGATCGGAGAGGTCGAGAGATCCCTCTTCGGTCCGCCATAAGGAGGCCGATAGATCGAGCATCACCACACGTTCCGCGTCCACCCGCTCGGGGTCCGACACGGTGCTCTCATGCTCACAGGGTGTCGGTTCGGGCTCCGGGAACAGGGTCGCGCAGCCGCTCAGGACCATGGACAACGTCATCACCAGAATCGGTGACGTCGGTGGGCGGGTCCGAGAACCCGTGGTGCGGGGCGAGGTCTCTGCGGGGGACATGACGTTCTCCAGATAGGACGCGGATCGCTTCTTCCAGTGCGGGGCCTTCATCACCAGTGCACCGCCCGGGGTGGAACCGAACCCCCCACCAGTAGGGGGTTCGGGTTTTTCGTCACGGATCCGTGCCCTCCTCGGCCAGCCCATCGGCCCGGGTCTCAGCCAGGTCGGGTACCCCGAGGCTGTCCAGGATGCGGGTCAGCGCGGCGTCCGAGCCCAAAGCGAAGTCCATGGTCCGTACCCGCCCGTCGGAGCCGTTGGCGGCCCATAGGTATTCGGACAGCTCCGAATGCAGGCGTGTGGCCTGGCCGTGCCGCTCCATGATCTGTTCCACGATCACCTGCGCGGTCTGCTCCGGCTCGTTGCTCTGCGCCAACTGGAGGGCCAACAGTTCGGTCCAGCGTGCCTGGTTCGAGTCGCGCACGCCCATCGAGTTCAGCAGGGTGGTCAGGACGTCCTTCCAAGCGCGTTGAAGGGCTTCACGTTCGCGCAGACGCTGGTGTTGAAGGGTGCCCTCGCCCGCCGCGATGGTCACACTGGTCCAGATCTGCTGCTGGAGACTCCGGATCTCGGGCGAGGAGTTCACCCAGAGGAACACCTCCATCCGGTAGCCGTCGCTGGTGGGCACGTGGATGCCCCGTGTGCGATATCCGTCCACGCGTCCCTCGGAGGAGTCGGCGTTGGTCGGTTTGGGTACGCCCATCCGCACCTTCAGGAGATCGGGGATCACTCGGAACAGGTGCTCCTCCAGTTCGGCCGCCTGGAAGGGCGCGTAGGTCCTGGCGATGGGCCGGACGGCGGTCATCAATTCCTGACGAATGGTGGCCCGGCGCTCTTCGACGGCCTTCTCCACCCGCTCTCGGGACAGACGGACACGGCGGTCGCTATCGTCACCGACATTGGCGATCCAGACGACGTTGGCCTGGATCTCGAAGGTGAAGCCATCACCCTTGGCCGGAGTGGAGAAGGGTTTCAACGTGGGGGCGGGGACGACGAACGATTCGAACTTCGTGGGAGACGGTTCGGGTGGGGCGATGGTGCGAGGCTTCTTTTCGAACAGGCTCACGAACCATGCCCAGCGTCGGCGCCACGCGGGGGCCGACCACCACTCGCTCCACCGGCGCCGAAGTGACCGGTGGTGCCCAGAAGGGTCGGGGGAGGTGCTCTTCATCGGGGGTCTCCCTGAGGTTCCGGGAACTCCTCGGGCGCGATGCGCGTACGTAGGAGGTAGTACTTGTCGAGGCGCGCGTGAAGGTGGCGCAACCTCGGCTGGGTGTAGATCTCCTCGAACAGATCGGTGAGGAACTCACGAAGAGGCGGGACAGGGGCTCCTTCGTTCACCAGGACAGGGGCGCTCGGAAGGCCTGCGGCGGTGGGTAGAGCGGCCTGGAGGTCCCATCGGAAGAGGCGGCTCCAGGCCTTCTGGGCCGTGTCCGGGTGGCTCAGTGCCGCGATCCAGAGCGCTCGGACCCCGTTCCTGCCGCTCTCCGACAGCCCTTCGGCGCCAGTGGACAACCACAGCAGAAGGTCATAGGGCCGGTCATCTCTGTTCACCTCGGTGATCGAACCGGCTCGCTTCCGGTTCTCGGAGTCCTCCGCGCGGATCTCCGCGATGCTGAGCAGTGTGTGACACGCCAACAGGAGCAGATCCGGTGAGCCCTCCGTGGACCACCTCGCCAGTTCCCGGATGACCGGGACCCTGGCGCCGTCCTGGTAGGCGTCCGTCGCGGTGATGATCAGGACCTCGGTGTAGACCTCCGCGAGGGTGACCAGGAACGGACCGAGTTCTTCGGCGGAGTAGAGGAATGCGAATCTGCGGGTCCGCATGGCCAGATCGGCGGCGGCACGCAGAGCGGTGGTGGACTCGGAGCGGATCGGTGGGACTCGTCCGGCGTAGGTGCCATAGGTGACCATGGCCGTCATCCACCTGGGGAAGTGAGTGGAGATCGCGCCGTGGTCGTCGTCCGTATCCGTGAGTGTCGGAGATATCTGCGCGGCGTTCAGAGCCGAGGTGTCCGCCCACCGCCGAAGGCGACGCGCCACGGAGGCCACGACCCGCACACGAGGGTCGTCGGGGGGTGCCGAGGTCAGTGCTTCCGGATGAGGGGACTGGTTGAAGACCAATTTCTCCATCAACCAGGCGGCGGCCCACACACACTGCTGAGGTGAGTCGGCGCGGTTCCAGTCGCTCCACACGTCGACGGTCCGTTCGAGCACCATGTCCGGTACGTATCCGGCGATCTGGGCCAAGGCCTGCGCCGCCGACAGAACCACCGATAGCCCGTGCTCCTCGCTCTCGCACAGGAGGGCGAGCCACTCCAACAGCGGCTGCTGGGTACGCGAGTACTCATGCCAGGTCACGTGCAGTAGCGCGTCGCCGAGTTCCGGCTGAGCCAGCTCCAGGACCGATGTCCCCTCCGAGGTCTCTCGGATCGACATGTGGCGTAGCCTGCGCTCGACCGGCTCGGTGAAGAACGACGTCGCGTCCTCCGTAGCGGAGGAGTCGCCGCGCAGGATCCGCACCAGTCGTTCCGCGGCCCAACTGATCACGGCACCGGGCATCCCGCTCAAAACCGCCCCGGCCAGCACGTACGCCTGGTCTGAGGGAGAACGCTTCGGGTCGGTCGGCGCCAGGAGTTCCCTGGCCCGCCGATCCAACCAGAAGCGACGCCGGGCGCCGGCCGCCTCCCCGAGTGACGTACCGGACTCACCCCGGTCCCAACGATCGATGGTGGTGGCCAATAGCGCGGCCTCCTCCGGACACGACATCGCCGCCATCCACGAGGCCGCCGGGGAGGGGGCGAACCTTCCACGGTCCGCAGCCTCGGCCTCGGAGAGGAGCCTCTCGGCGTGCTCTCGCGGCGCCGCGTAACGTGAGGCGACGAGGTCGGTCAGATGGGCCAGCAACAGTTCCCTGGTGGCCGGTGGTTCGTGATCGATGAGTACCGCGCTCAGGTGTCGTGAGGGGGCGGGTTCGTCCACCAAGACGACCAGGCGCCGGTTCGATGCGGAGAAGGAACCGAAGGCCGTCCTGAACTCGGTGTCGGTCACGGTGCGCGGCCAGGCGTGGCCCGTAGCGTCCAAAAGGAAACACGGACCGCGTTCGGAGTCCTTGAGGTACCGGCTCACCGAGGCCAGGTCCTCACCGGGAGAGAGGATGTCGACCCGGTACGACTGTTCGGAGAGAGCGGAGCGCAACTGGTCGTCGAGACAGTACAGGGCCGTGGTGCGCCGCCCGCTCTGAGCGCGGGCCCGCAGCACCACCACATGGCGCTCTCTCAGAAGCTCGCTGATCCTCGCCTCACCGCCGGTGGGGGCGTACCGCCGACGGATGGCGATGAGGTCCTGCTCGGTGTAGTGGCCCGTGGGAGGTGCGTGCTCGGTGCCGAAGTTCAGGAAGGTGTTGTTGATGTCCCGGCCGACATGGCCGAAGTTGGCACCACGTGAACCTGAGGCGTCCGTTCGTCCGTGGGTATGGTGGCTCGCTCCGTAACCGAGATTCTGCCCGTCATGGGACATGCCCTCGCCACGTGGCTCCTGTGTGGCCCGGTTATTGAGCCACTGCCGTCTATCCAGCTCTGGAGAGCGTCGTCGACGCTGATCGGAGGGGGCCTTCTTGGATTCCTTGGGGGTTTCGGGGGTGTCCGGGAATTGCTGGGGCCCCTGCCAGAGGGGGAGTCGCCGTTCCGGACGCGGTGGCTCCGGAGGACCGGGGTCCGGCTTCTCGTCGTGGTCGGATCGCGGAGGTCGGGCGGCCGGGAGTTCCGGCGGGCCGTTCTCGGGGCTCTGCTCGTCCTTCTCGCTCATGTGGCGTGTCCCTTCGTGACCCGTTCACCCGAAGTGGTTGTTGAAGTCGCCTCCGACCCGGCCGAGGTTGGCCCCTTGAGAGTCACGGAGGTCGACCTCGGTGAAGGAGAAACCGTCCGTCGTGGGGGCGACCGGGCTTTTCCCAGGAGAGGCGCCGCGCCCGCGCTCGTCCTCTCGTACTTCGGGTACGTGTAGCCAGACGGGAGCGCTGAAGTTCTTCGCCTCGGCCGTCCTCCGGGTGAACTCCCACCGGTAGAGCTCGTGTTCGCCGTGAGCGACGACGTCGGTGTAGACGGAGTCGGAGACCGCCACCACCAGGTCGGCTTCGGGGTTATGGGCCAAGGCGTCGCGGAGCAGGTCCGAGTCGCGTACTCGGCAGGCCGCGACCACCGCGTTGCCCACGAACCCGTTGTCGCCGACCGCGATGTTCCCTTGGTCGAAGGAGACCCTGAGCCGCAGGCGGTAGGCCTCGTTACGCGAGCGGTTGTGGTGGTGCAGGGCGCTGTACAGGCCGCCTATGAAGTCCGAGATGGCCTCGGCCTCGACCGTCCCCGGCGGCAGTACGGCCAGGATCGCGTCTCCCTGGGGTTGGCGGTCCCATTCCAGGCTCCGCAGACGCTGCTCGGGGTCGGCCGCTCGCATGACCTCGGTGATCCCGGTCTGGACGTCTCGTTGTCCGTCGTGATCGCGGTGGCTGTAGCGTTCGGCATCGAAGGTGACGACAAGACGGCGCAGCGGCCGGTGCTCGATCATCTATGTCCCTGTCCCTTGCTGGGTAGACCGTCTCGGTGCGGATCCGTGAGGCGCACGTGTCTGCCATGGTTCGGGAGTCCTGCGGGAGAGATCTCCTACGAGTAGGGGATTCGGCGGGATTTCGGGGGGAACCCCGCCTGCTCCATGAGAGCGGGGACGTCGGTCACCGTGAACCTTCGGTAGCCTGTGGCGACGACGCCTCTTCCGCGCAGGTCGGTGAGCGCCTTGCTCACGGCCGCCTCGGAAGCGCTGATGATCGAGGCCAGTTCGGGCTGCGACACCCGGATTCCCAGAGCCAGGCCCTCCGGTGTCCGAACACCGTGGTCATGGAGTAGGCGGACCAGGACCCTGGCCACTCGCGCGGGGACGTCGTGACTGCTGTAGTCCAGGATGCGTTCGGTGGCCAGACGCAGTTTGGCGGCGACGGAACCTGTGATGGTGCGCGCGGCACCGGGATTGGTCTCGAGGAACGAATGGAACTCCGAGGAGGTCAG
Organism: Nocardiopsis sp. LDBS1602; assembly: GCF_035818715.1. Lineage (NCBI taxonomy): Bacteria > Bacillati > Actinomycetota > Actinomycetes > Streptosporangiales > Nocardiopsidaceae > Nocardiopsis > Nocardiopsis sp. LDBS1602. The sequence goes on from NZ_JAYLVW010000015.1 coordinate 42,350, forward strand.
AGCCCGCGCGCTGACGGGCCCGGCCGTCTGAACGGTCGCCATGCGCGGGCTGAGGTCCAGGCCCGCGAGTTCTCCGACCAGGTCGCCTCGGGAACGCAGGGCCAGGAGAACGGTCTTGCCGTTGTAGGAGGTCGTGACGACCTTGACGTGTCCGTCCAAGAGGATCAATACGTGTGTGCTGTGTTCACCCTGACGCATGAGCGTGGTGTCCGGTGCGTAGTCCACGTGCCTTCCGAGGGCGACCAGATCTGCGCGTGCCGCTTCGCTGAAGCGGGCCAGAGGTGAACGAGCGGGCCAGGAACGTCCGCGGCTCACGTCCAATGGGTTCCCCTTCACCGAGACCGGTGGAGCGGGGCCCGGGGGTCGGTCTTCCCGCCAGCCGATCCCTCCGACTGTCACACCCAGCCTGCACAGGACCGACCGTCCATAAACGGACTATCCGGAATATGCGTATCGGTCTTCTGAGAATGGCCTGGTGGCGGGCTTTTGAGTTAGAGGATTGTAACTCTCCGGATAGGGCTCTATCACCCTGAAGACGAACGCCGAGGCAGGGCACGTGTCGGTGCCCGGCCTCGGCGTTCGTGGAATGGATCGGAGCTAGGCCTCGCGGACCTCGTCGCTCTCGGCGTCCATACCGAGACGCTCGGGGGCGCCGGGGAAGGACAGCTCGAAGTCGGGGGTGTCGGCGATCAGGGCGCGCGTGTACTCGTGCTCGGGGGACGACATCACCGTGCCGACCGGACCGTACTCCACGATCTCGCCCTTGTTGAGGATCGCCACCCGGTCGGCGATGTTGGACACCAACGCGATGTTGTGGGTGACGAACAGCAGGGCCATGCCCTCGTCCTGCAACGAACGCAGCAGCTTGACGATCTCCGCCTGCACCGAGACGTCCAGCGCCGAGGTGATCTCGTCGCACACCAGCAGGTCGGGGCGGGTCGCCACGGCGCGCGCGATGCACACGCGCTGACGCTCACCGCCGCTGAGCTGCTCGGGGAAACGATCGGCGTAGGAGGCGGGCAACGCCGCACGCTCCAGCGCCTCGGCCACGACCCGGTCGGGGGAGTCGGGGCGGCCCACCAGGTGGCGGTAGGGGCCCAGGATCTGCTCGCGGACCCGCTTGCGCGGGTTCAGCGCCTCGTACGGGTTCTGGAACACGTACTGGATCCGTCGACGCTGGTCGGCGGTGCGCCGGTAGCTGCTGGTCGCCAGCGGCGAGCCGTCGAAGAGCATCTCCCCGGAGAACTGGTGGTGCAGACCCGCCACCGAACGCGACAGGGTCGTCTTTCCCGACCCGGACTCGCCGAGCAGGGCCACGCACTCGCCGGCGGAGACCGACAGGTCGATCCCCTCCAGCACCCGGGTGCGTCCGTACCCCGCGGACAGATCGCCGATCCGCAGCAGCGGCTCGTCCGTACGGGCCTCGGGTTCCTCGTGGCCCGACGTCCGCAGCAGGGGCACCGCCATCAGCAGACGGCGCGTGTACTCGTGTCGAGGGTCGGACAGGACCTCGGTGGTACGGCCGTGCTCGACCAGCTCGCCCCGGTACATGACGGCGACGTCGTCGGCCAGGTCCGCGACCACCGCCATGTCGTGGCTGATGTACACACCGGCGGTCCCGTAGTCGCGGGTCATCGACCGGATGGTCTCCAGCACGTGCGCCTGGGTGGTCACGTCCAGACCCGTGGTCGGCTCGTCCATCACGATCAGGTCGGGACGTCCCACGAACGCCATCGCGATCGCCACGCGCTGCTGCTGTCCACCGGACAGCTGGTGCGGGTAGCGGCGCAGGAAGGCGTCGTCGTCGGGCAGCGCCACCTCGCGGAGGACCTCGCGCACCCGCTCCATCACCTGGTCCCGGCCCAGTGAGGCGTCGTGCAGGGCCTCGGAGAGCTGGACGCCCAGGCGCAGCGCGGGGTTGAGCGCCGAGGCCGGCGACTGCGGGATGTAGGCCACGGCGCGGCCTCGCAGCCGTCGCACCTGTCGCTCGGACAGCGCCGCCAGGTCGTGCTCGCCGACCCGCACCCGGCCCCGGACGATCTCCGTGGCTCGCTTGAGGTGGGCCAGCAGCGACAGGCCCAGGGTGGTCTTGCCCGACCCCGACTCGCCCACCAGACCGAGGATCTCGCCCCGGTTCACGGTCAGGGACACGTCGCTGATGATCTCGACGTCCGAGGGACGGCCGATCACCGTGATCCCGTCGACCTCCAGGACGACACCGTTCCGGGTCTCCGGTCCGGTGTTCTTCTCCGTCTGCTCCGTCACTTCTCGACCCCCCGGTCGATACCGATCGCCGCGCGGGAGAGCCCGTCGGTGATGAGGTTGGCGCCCACGGTCAGGATGGCGATCGCCGTCACGGGCAGTGCCACCGCCCACGGCTGGACCGCCATGCCCTGCCGGTTCTCGTTGATCATCAGCCCCCAGTCGGCGGTGGGCGGTTGCAGACCCATGCCGAGGAAGCCCAGCACGGCCACCACGCCGATGGAGTAGGTCAGACGCAGGCCCAGCTCCACCAGGAGCGGGCTGGTCACGTTCGGGAGGATCTCCACGACCATGATCCGCCAACGGGGCAGACCGATCGCCTCGGCCGCCTTCACGTAGTCCTGTTCGATCACCTTGCGGGTCGCCTCGCGGATCACCCGGGCCACACGCGGCATGTGCGAGACCGCGATGACGGCCACGATCAGCCAGACCTTCGGGCCGATGATCGACATCACCAGCAGCGCGGCGATGAGCTGCGGGAAGGCCAGCAGCACGTCGTTGGTCCGCATGAGGACGTCGTCCACCCAACCGCGACGGTAACCGGCGACGATGCCGACCACCGTTCCGGCGGCCACACCGATGCCCGCGGCCGCGCCGGCCAGCAGGAGCAGGGTCCATCCACCCCACAGGAAGCGGGTCAGGACGTCACGGCCGCGGTTGTCGCCGCCGAACATGGCGCCGGCGGCGTCCGCCTCGAACGGCCTGGCCACGAACTCGGTCGGGGTGTAGGGGGCGATGAAGGGGCCCACCACGGCGATCAGGACGATCAGGCCGGTCAGGACCACACCCACCTTGGTGCGGCCGAAACGCCACGCGGTGCGGAACAGACCCGGACGACGCCGGGCCGGAGCCTCGGGGACGGTGTTCGTCGAAGACGCGTTCATCGGTTCGCGACCCTCACCTTCGGGTTGGCCGCCAGCCCGATCACGTCGGCGATCAGGTTGACCAGGATGTAGATCCCCGCGATGAGCAGGACCACGGCCTGGATCAGCGGAACATCACGGTTCTCGATGGCGTCCATGAGGATCTTGCCGATACCGGGGAAGTTGAACAGGAACTCGATGGCCACCACGCCACCGGCCAGCCAGGCGAGCTGGAGGGCGACGACCTGGGCCACGGGGCCGATCGCGTTGGGGGCGGCGTGACGCCACAGCACCGTGCGCTCGGACATGCCCTTGAGTCGCGCCTGCTGCACGTACTCGCTCTCCAGGACCTCGATCATCGTCGCCCGCATCATGCGGACGATCGGCGGGGCCACGGCCAGGGCCAGGGTCAGGACGGGCAGCACCCACTGCTCGGGGCCGCCGTCACGGGCGTAGACGGACGGGAACAGGCCCAGTCCGCCGGGGCCCAGGAGGAGGATCGCCAGGATGCCGATGACGAACTCGGGGATGGAGGCGACGACCAGCGTGCCCATGGAGGAGGCGTGGTCGAAGCCGCGGTCCCGGCGCAGCGCGCTGAAGGCGCCGACGAACAGGGCGATGGGGGTCGCCACGAGGGCGGACAGTCCCATCAGGGTCATCGAGCTGCGGATGGGGTCGGCCAGGTATTCGGCGACGGGCAGCCTGTTGGAGAAGGAGGTGCCCAGGTCCCCCTGGAGGATCCCCTGGAGCCACTGGAGGTACTGCACGGCCACCGGCTGATCCAGATTGAGCTGGTCGCGGAGGGCCGCCAGACGCTCGGGGGTGGCGTCCCGGCCCAGGATGAGCTGGGCCGCGTCACCCGGCAGTGCCTGCGTGGCCGCGAAGACCACGAGCGACACCGCCCAGAGCGTCAGTGCGCCGAAGAACAGGCGGACGACGATGAGTCGAGTCATGGTGAACTTTCGGTAGCGGGCCCGAGGAGTTCCGCCGGGGGAGAGAGGAGGCGCGGGCCCGAGAGGACGGGGGTCGAAGGGAACGCTTCGGAAAGCGCGTACCCGGGGCCGGCGCCGGCCGGCCCTCTCGGGGCGCCCGCGCGCCTCCCCGAGATGGGGGAGGGCACGGGCGAACGCTCCGAAGGAGGCGACCTAGTCCTGTTCCATCCACATGGTGTGGAAGGCGTAGGAGCCCAGCGGGTGGCCGGAGACGGCGGGGGACAGGCCGTGCACCCGGACCGAGTGGGCGTCGAGCAGGTTCACGAAGCCCCACACGATGTAGCCGCCCTCTTCGTACTCGATCTCCTGGGCCTTGCGGATGAGCTCGTTGCGCTCGTCCTCGTCGGGGGTGCTACGGGCCTTCTCCAGGTACTCCAGCCACTCCTCGTGCTCGCCCCACATGGTCTCGTTGTAGGGGGCGCCCACGACGGAGCCCTGGGTGGTCTGGGTGATGTAGTTGCGGGCGCTCCAGAAGTCCTGGCCGAAGGGGTAGGGGAAGCCCTCCTCCGGGTTCCAGTAGTCGCTGGGGTTGACCCGGCGCAGGGTCACGTTCACCCCGGCCTCACGGGCCTGCTCCTGGAAGACCTCGGCGGCGGCGACCACACCGGCGCTGATGTCGGAGGTGACCAGTTCGACGTCCAGGCCGTTCTCGTGACCGGCGTCGGCCAGCAGACGCTTGGCCTCGGCGATGTCCTGCTCGCGCTGATCGAAGTCCTCGGGGTAGGACGGGTCCATGCGGGCGTACATGTCGTTGCCGATCTGGCCGTACCCGGCCAGCGCCTGGTCGACCATCTGCTGGCGGTCCACGATGAGGCGGAAGGCCTGCCGGACGCGCACGTCGTCGAAGGGCTTCTCCTCGACGTTCATGGTGAACGGCAGCCACATGCCGGTCTCGGACTCCATGATCGTCATGTTCGGGTCGCCCTCGATGATGGCGACCTGGGTGTGCGGCACCTGGCTGATGACGTGGACGTTGCCGCTGTTGAGGGCGTTGACGCGCGCGTCGTCGTCGGGGAAGTCGATGATCTCCAGCTCGTCGACGTACGGAAGGCCCTCCATATGGAAGCCCTCGTGCCGCTCGAAGACGCTGTACTCGCCGACCCGGAACTCGGCGAACTTGAAGGGGCCACAGCCGATCGGGTTCTCCGGGTCGTAGTCCACGGGGACGACGCAGTTGTAGTACTCGGCGAGAGCCTCGGGGAGGGTGACCAGCGGTTCGTCGACGTGGATGATCACGGTCCGCTCGTCGACGATCTCCAGCTTCTCGGGGTCGACGCCGGGCATGTCGCCCTTGCCGCGCTGGGGGTCGTCCGGGTCGAGGATGCGCTTGAGGGAGTAGACGACCGCCTCGGAGTCGACGGGGGAGTCGTCGTGGAAGGTCAGCCCCTCCTTGAGGACCAGGGTCCACTCGGTGGCGTCCTCGTTGGGCTCCAGGGACTCGGCCAGGTACGGCTCGATGGTGCCGTCGTTGTCGTAGCGCATCAACGCCGCGTAGAGCGCGAAGTTACGCGCGATGTCGACGTTGTCGGTGGGGTCGTGCGCGTCCAGGGTGTCGTTGGCGCCGCCGCCCGCCACACCGATCTTGAGTCGGCCGCCACGCTGGGGCTCGCCCTCCGCGCCACCGCCCGAACCGGAGTCCGATCCGCCGCAGGCGGCCAGGACCGGGGCGAGGGCCGCTCCGGCCGCTGAGGCCTTGAGGAGGCTGCGGCGGCTGGTGAGCATCTTGGACGCGGGGGTGGACTCTTCGGACAGGGACGGCACGTGGCACCTCAAAGGGACGGGGAACATCGGTCGGCCGACACGTCGATGACACGCGGTGACTGGGGGGCTGCCCCCGGGTGGTGCGGGATGCCGGCATCAAGATCCTTGTTCGCCCTACATCAAGCGTCAAACGATGCCCAGAGACCTTCGGGGTGCTCTTCGGGGAGATCCGGTGAGCGTGTCGACGCGGAGTGGGGTTCTCGCCGAAACCCGTTGTGATCAGGGCGTTCTCGCGTGGGGGAGAGGTGACTTTGCGTGTTCGGTTCTGTGCGGTCGATGAGCCGTGGTAGTGGGCTTTGGTGCCCTTGGGGCGCCCGGTGTTGTTTCACCATCGTTGTCCCCAGGAAGCGAAAACGTGGTGTTTAAGAGAGTTTTTTTCGTCTTTGCCAGGGGGTCGATCACTCTGGGTAGTTCTCCCGAGTTCAGGGGGGAGGGCTATCGCATACCCTTCGGGGGGTCGGGGGGTTCCGGCGGTCCCCATGGGGAGGATTGTGACAGCGCATTGCCAACGTGTTGCACCTCACAGGCATCTCTTCAGGGGCCGGACTGTTTCCTTTGTGCACATCGGGGAGGACACGGGAGGGGCTTTTGTGGCCAATACCCGGCGCCACGAACGCGGGTGTGCTGTTCTGGACTCGGTACACCCTTGTCTAAGGTGAGTGCGGACGGCGCGACCCGCGCGCCCGACGCGGGTGATTGGAGTGACCGGATGGCTGAGGCGAGGCAACTCCGGGACTATGTGCCCGCGGAGGCTCCGGAGGCCGCGTCATCGACGGCGCCGACGATCGACGTCGGCGATCTGACGGGTGGGGTCACCGACCACACCGTGTGGAGTTGCGCGGGGAACCTGACCGCCGTGCGTTCCATCCGCGCCCGCGTTCGTGAGTTCCTCACCCGCACCGGACACTCCGAGGGCGCTCTGGACGACGCCGAGTTGGCCGTGAGCGAGCTGGCGACCAACGCCCTGCTGCACTCCCGCTCCGGGCAGAGCGGCGGTGTCATGACCCTGTTCATCCGCTCCGACGAGCAGCGCCTGAGGGTGGCCGTCGCCGACCAGGGCGCGCGTGAGCCCGAGGGCGTGGCGGACGAGCACACCCGTGAGGACGGCGACGACTACGGTCGCGGCAAGCTCATCGTGGACAACTGCGCCACGCGCAGCGGCGAGTACTGGAGCGACGCCACGCACGTGGCCTGGTTCGAGATCGACGACGAGGGATCGGCCGCGCGGGACTCCTGAGTCCGGGCGCGAGGGTGGGCCCTCGACCCCCCCTCTCATCACCGCGCGGGGCGGCCTCCCGCTACCGCGGACGGTCGGGCCGGGAGATCCTGGTGGGCTCGGGCGAGCACTCGACCGTGACGCTCCGTCCCTCGGGGGGCGGGCAGTCGTCCCCGGCCACCACGCAGGCGCCGGTCCACAGGGCCAGCGCGACCAGGGCGTGCCGGGTGGCCTCGTCCCCGCGCCGATCGACCCCGACGACGTCGTCGGGGGTCAGCGCCAGCTCCTCGCGCAGTTCGGCGAAGCGGGCCAGCAGGTCGTGGTGGGTGTACAGGGTGGTGAACATACCGTCGCCGGTGTTCTCGTAACCCAGGAGACCGTTGTCGAAGAGCCCGCGGGCCGGGCTGTAGCCGTTCCCGTCGGGGCTCGGCAGCAGGAGTTCGGCGAAGGGCGTGGTGCCCAGCGCCGAACCGAAGGTGATGATCTGCCGTACCCGGGAGCGCTCGGCCAGTTCGAGCCCGCGTTCGGCCATGTCCTCGCTGACGAACAGGAGCCGGGCGTCGGTCTCGGCCAGCGCCGAGCACTGTGTCTCGGGGTCCGATTCGGGAAGCACGGTCAGGGCGCGCCCGCCGACCGCCATCACGGTGTAGGAGGCCAGGAAACGGTCGGGGGAGACCGGGGCGAGAACGCCCACCACGTCTCCCAGGCACAGCCCGCGACGGCTCAGCCCCGCCGCCGCCTGTTCGATGGTCGCGGCGAAGGCCAGTGCGTCGGTGCGTCCCGAGCCGCCCCTGATCGTCCCCCCTCGACCGGAGCGCAGTCGTAGCCGCTCGCAAAGGCCTCCGGTGAGGGAGCCGATCGGGTCGTCCCGGCGCGGAAGGTGCCGGCCCGGTCGTCCGGTTCCAGAAGACAGCCCTACCCCCATGCGTTCCCCCAGTCGGCGTCGTATGCGCGGGTGCGCCCCGGGCTCGTCACGCCCCCTCCGCGTGGCGAGCCCGGAGGCGCCGTGCCGGTGTCTCGCGGCGAGGTCCCTCCCCAGGTTCTCCCTCGCGCCGGCACGGTCACCCACCGATCCCGAGGGCCACCTCGAGACCGAAGGCCGGTCGGAACGCCGGTGTGCGGCCCGGTCTCCGACGGCCGGTAGGGGAACACGCCCCCGCTCGCCCGGGCGATGTCGTGAGTGTGTTCTCCCATGGCTGGAAGCCTAGCGCTTTCACAGTCAAATGCACATGCATCTTGCCATGCATGTGCATATGTAGATTCTGGGCAGGAGTGGTCTACACAGCCCTCGTACGAGGGAGTGCGGACGCGTCTCGGGGCGTCCACGAGAGGCTCAACCGGCCTGGTGGAGCTCCACCCACGCGGTGATCTGCGTGCGGGAATGGAACCCCATCTTGCGGTTGATGTTGGCGACGTGCCGCGCGGCCGTCGACGGGGTGATGAACAGCGTTCGGGCGATCTCCGGGTTGCTCTTGCCGGTACTGACCAGACGCGCGATCTCCAGCTCCCGCTTGGTGAGGCTCTCCTGGGGGCTGGTCGTCTCCGGAGAATGCGTCGGACCGGTCGGCCGACGGGCGGCCCGCTTCCGAGGACGGGAGGGCTCGGGCTCCTCGGTCCGGCGCCGGGGCGCCATGGGCGCGCGCCGTCCCTCCTCGGCGAGTCGCTCGGCCTCGGCGACCACCTCGGTCTGTCCGAGGAGACGTCCCTGCTCCCACCACGCCACCAACTGCCGTCGACGGCGACGGACCCGCTCCACGTCGACGAACGGCCACGGGGCGCCGTGGGCGGGCAGCCCCACCCGCTCGCGCAGGGCGACCGCGGCCCCGGCCAGCCGGCAGGCGGGCTCGCGCAGCCCGTTCTCGAACGCCAGACGGGCGATGGAGAGCAGACTTCGGGCGGCCTCCGCCCGCTGGCCGCTCTGATGGCTGAGCAGGAGCCCCTCGCTCAGGTAGTCATAGGCCTGACCGATCGATCCCTGGGCGTGCGCCACCCGGCCGATCCCCGACAGGCACCGCGCCTCCTCCGCCGTCGCGCCGATCAGTCGCTGGGTGTCCAGGGCCTCCCGGTAACAACGGTCGGCGGTCATCAGATCGCCGTTGGCCTCGGCGGCCCGGGCCTGCCCGATCAGGATCACCCCGACACCCCAGCGGTGGTCGATCCCCCGCAGCAGCGTCAACGCGGCGTTGTAGTGGTGGTCGGCGGTCGGGTAGTCACCCTGACGGGCCACCAGGACCGCCCGGGTGCCCAGGGCGATCGCCTCGCCCCACAGGTCACCGGACTCCCGGCACAGCCGCAAGGCCTCCTCCACCCGCACCGAGGCCCGGTCGGTCCGGTGCTCGCGGACCTCCACCAGGGCCAGCAGGTTCAGCGAGGTGCGGACGAACGTGTCGTCGCCGTTCTCCCGGCACAGCCGGAGCCCCTCCTCACCCAGGGACAGGGCCAGGTCGTGGTCGCGACGGACCCGGGCCAGTTGGGCCCGGCCCACCAGTGCCCGCGCCCGAGAGGGGGCCTTGTCGGCCTCCTCCAGCGCCAGCAGCCGGTCCATCCAGTGGGCGCCCTCCGAGTAGTTGTTGTGACTCACCCAGTGCGCCACCAGACTCACGCACAGCCGTAGACCCGACTCCGCCGCGCCGCGCTGGTGCGACCGGCGCAACAGGGAACGCAGGGTGTCGTACTCGGCGATCACCCGCTGACGGCCGGAGTCCCGCTCGGACCAGGACATCGAACGGCTCGACTCCAGCTTGCGCCCCAGGTCCTCCACCAGGAGCAGCATCCGCTCCAGAAGACGGTCCTGGAAGGTGTCGGACTCGCCCGCGGCGATGAGCCGTTCCTCGGCGAACCTGCGCACGGCCTCGGGCAGCCGGTAGCGCACCCGCCCCTCGAACTCGCCGGTCACCGTGATGAGAGAACGGTCCAACAGGGAGGTGAGCAGATCCAGGATGTCCGTCTCGGGCAGGTCCTCGTCGGAGCACACCTGTTCGGCCAGCTCCAGATCCCACCCGCGGAACACCGACAGACGCCGCAGCAGCACCCGCTCGGGCTCCGGAAGGCCCAGGTAGACGTAGTCCAACACCAACGGCAGCACCTGATTGCGGGTGACCGCCTGCCCCGGCCCGGGCAGCGCCTCGGGGGAGGAGAGGTGGTCGTGCACCCCGCGGAACAGCTCGTACACACCCCGCTCCGGCGCGGCCGCGCCGAGCACCTCGATCCCCAACGGCATCCCGCCGGCCAGGGCGCACAGGGCCGCCACCGTCTCCGACTCCGCCGGAGAAACGGTGAACCGGGGGTCTCGCGCACGCGCGCGGTCCATGAACAGCCGCACCGGTTCGGCCGTGGTCGGGTCGGGCGGCGGCGCGTTGCGCGCGGTCGGCGGCAGGGACATCGGCGGGACCATCCACACCGTTCCGCCCGAGAGCCGCACCGGCTGTTCACTGGTGAGCAGTAACGTCACCGAGGGGCAGGACTCCAACAGGGCCTCGCCGACCTCGGTCACCTCGGCGGCCACGTGCTCGCACGAGTCCAGGATCAGCAGCAGACGCCGGTCGCGCAGGGCCTCGGTCACGGTGATGGCCAGAGGCTGCCCCGGTTCCTCGACCACGCCCACCGCCTCGGCGATCCGGGCGTGGACCTCCAGCCCTGTTCGGACATCGGTGAGATCGGCGAACCACACCCCGTCCGGGAAGGACACGGTGGACTGTTCGGCCACGCGCAGGGCCAGCCGCGTCTTGCCGATGCCGTCGACACCGCGGATGTTCACCGAGCGGCCGGTACCGAGCAGGTGGAGCAGATCGCTCAGATCCGGTTCCCTGCCAACGAAGCCGGTGCCCGGCCGGGGGAGGTTGTGCCGCGCCGGCGCGGTCAAAGGTGCCATGGCCTTCACATGTAGGGGCTGTCGGGGGTCGGCCGCACCGCCGATGACCGGGTGATCGAGGGGTGGGCGTCATCGAGAGGGGCGGTGCTGCTTGGGCTTTCTGGTTTAGCGGGTGCACGCGCACTGTGCAAGTGCCCCGGCGTGTTCTCGGCGGGTTCACCCGGGTTCGCGGGGTGCGGCCCAGCCGGTCAACTGCGTCCGGGACGAAATCGAAAGTTTTCTGAAGATGTTCGCGATATGGCGGGCCGCGGTGGCCTGGCTGATGGTCAGCTCCTCGGCGATCTCACGGTTGGACAGACCCCGTTCTGCCAGGGTGGCGATCTCGCGTTCGCGCGGGGTCAGGGAGTCGGGCCCGCTCGGCCGCGCGCCCTGGGGGCGGGGGAAGGCCAGGGCCCGATCACGGATCTGTTCCAGAGGCAGTGACCGCCAGGCGTCCCAGGCCTGGGCGGCCGGACCCGCGCCCACCCTGCGTTCCACCGCGGAACGCAGCCGGACGGTCTCGGCCGAGGGCCGGTCCAACGAGGTGCGCAGGTCGGCGGCCACACCGGCGAGCGCGGCGGCGCGGCTGGACTCCTCCTCGGCCAGGGCGAGCTCGGCCAGGGCCTCCAAGGCCCGGGCCACCGCGATCCGACGACCGGAGGTGAAACCGACCCGTAGACAGCGGGCCAGCGGGGCGCGCGCGGAGAGGGGATCGTGCCTGGCCAGGTGGAGCCGGCCCAGGTCGGCCGCGCAGTGCGCGAACGCCAGGTCCGAGGGCATGTCGCCGAAGATCTCCAAAGCCTCCGACAGCAGGGCCTCGGCGCCCTCGTGGTCGCCGGCCTCGACCGCGATCGAACCCAGCTCGTGCAGACAGCGGGCCTGGCTCCAGTGATCGTTCAGCCGGCGGGCCTTCTCCAGACCCTCCTCCAGATGGCCGACGGCCTCCTCCGGGCAACCCCGGCGCCGCGCCAGACGGGCCAGGACCCTCAGGGCGATGCCCTCGGTCAGATGGTCGCCGGCCTCGGCCACCCACTCCAGGGAACGACGGGCCCGGCGTTCCCCCTCCTCCAGGGCACCGGTGCGCAGAGACAGCGCGGCCAGGGTCGCCAGCGCGGAGGCGGCGGCCGCGGCGTCGCGACAGGCACGGGCCGCCTCCAACGCGCACAGGGCGAGGGTGGCGACCCGAGGGGCCGGGTCCACGTCCAGGCGCAGCTCGGCGCGCAGGGCCAGGGCGCGGGCCCGCAGCGGCGGCGACTGGGAGTCGGGGTCGCGCTCCAGGGCCTGTTCCAGCAGTCGGCTGCCCTCGGCGGTCAGGTCCCGCACCAGCCAGTAGGAGCGCAGCGCCACGCACACGCGCAGCGCGTCGTCCGAGCGCCCCTTGGCCAGGGCCCACAGGACCACCCGGGCGTGGTTCTCACGGTGGTGGTCCTGCATGCGCAGCCGGCCCAGCCGCTCGGACCATTCCAGAGGGCCCTCGCCGGTCTTGGCGGCCCGCTCCAGACGGTCGATGGTGAAGGCCAGGTAGCGGCTCCAACGCTCCTCGCCGTCCCCGTTCTCCACCAGACGTTCGGCGGCGTAGGCGCGCACGGTCTCGGTCAGCCGGTAGTGGGCGGTCCCGTCGATCTCGGCGTCCATCACCACCAGCGACTTGTCCAACAGGGAGAAGTGCAGCGGCAGGATGTCGGTGGCCTCCACGCCCTCGCCGGAGCAGACCTCCTCCGCCATCTCCAGGTACCAACTGGAGAAGACCGACAACCGGTGCAGGAGGGCGCGCTCGGCGTCGGTGAGCATGCCGTGACTCCACTCCAGCACGGCGCGCAGGGTGCGCTGACGTTCCGGGAGGTGTCCGGCGCCGTCGCCGCTCAGGAGCCGGAAGCGGTCGTCCAGGCGGCGCAGGATCTGTTGCACGGACAGGACCCGGACCCGGGCGGCGGCCAGCTCGATGGCCAAGGGCATGCCGTCGAGCATCCGGCAGATCTCCGCGATGTAGCCGGAGTTCTCCCGGGTCATCTCGAAACCGGAGCGGGCGGCGTGCGCGCGGGTCAGGAACAGCCGCACCGACTCGTAGCGCTGGGCGTCGCGCCGGGGGATGGGCACCGGGACGGCGGCGTAGGGGTCGGTGGGCGTGGGCCGTGAGGGCAGCGAGAGCGGGGGGACCCGCCAGATGTTCTCCTCGGGCACGTGCAGCGGCTGGCGACTGGTCGCCAGGATGCGCACCCTCGGACAGTCGCGCAGCACGGCCCGGCACAGCTCCGCCATCGGACCCACCGCGTGCTCGCAGGTGTCCAGGAGCAGCAGCAGGTGCTGGGTCCGCAGGGCCGTGATGATCCCGTCCAACAGGGTCGCCGAGTCGCCCTGGACCGCGTTCAGGCCCGCGGCGACCGTGCGCAGCGCCTGCTCGTGGGTGGAGGCCTCGCTCAGATCGATGAACCGCACACCGTCGGGGAAACGACGCAGTACACGCTCGGCCAGGTGGAGGGCGAGCCTGGTCTTGCCGATCCCCCCGGTGCCGGTCAGGGTGACCATCCGGGCGGTATCGAGCAGACGACCCAGGTCGACGATGTCGCGTTCACGGCCGACGAATCGGATGAACTCACCGGCGGACAGGGGAAGGTTGTGGCGAGGTGGAGACATGGCCTCGATTACTAGGACACCGAAGTCGGTCGCCCACGGGCGGGGTGCGGTCGCGGGGCGGCCCGTCCCAGTCTGGCACCCGGTACCCGGGACTGTCTCGGGAATGGCCGGTTCCGGCACGGACGGTGGAAAACCGCCCATGCCGGTCCGCGACCTGCTAGGGGGCGGAGGGGAGGGGGCGGCGACGCCCCCTCCGAGGGTTCACGGGATCAGCGGGGGGACCAGGTGGTCGGATCGGCCGTGACCTGCTCGCCTCCGTCCATGTCCTTGACCTCGTGGTCGCCGCCCTCCTCGAAGGGCGGGAACCACACGAAGGGGATGCCCTTCTTGGACGCGTACTGGATCTGCTTGCCGACCTTGCTCGTGGAGTGGAAGACCTCGGTGTTGAGGCCCCGCGCGCGCAGCAGTTCACCGGTGCGCAGCGCCTCCGCGCGCCGTTCGGCGTTGGGGACCACCACCATCACGTCGGTGGGGCACACCCGGCCGCCCTCGATGCGCCCCTCGGCGACGAGCTTGGCGAAGATGCGGGTCAGCCCGATGGAGATGCCCACCCCGGGGAGCCGGCGGCGGATGAACTGCCCGGCGAGGTTCTCGTAGCGCCCTCCCGCGCAGATGCTGCCGTAACCGGGGTCGTCGTCGAAGGAGGCCTCGTAGACGGTGCCGGTGTAGTAGTCCAGGCCGCGTGCGATGGACAGGTCGGCGACCACGTCGCCCCGGGGCAGGTCGGCCAGGTCGTTCATGACGAACGCCAGCTCCTCCAGCCCCTCGTCGAGCAGCTCCGAGCGCACCCCGAGCTCTCGCACCTTGGCCACCACGTCGGGGCCGTCGCCCTTGAGACGGGCCAAGGCCAGACAGGGCTCGATCCGCTCGTCGGTCAGTCCCTCGGCGGACAGGATCTCCCGCACGCCCTCGTCCCCGATCTTGTGGAGCTTGTCCACCGCGCGGATGACCGCGATCGGGTCCTCGATGCCCAGCCCCTCGTAGAAGCCCTGGAGCACCTTGCGGTTGTTGACGTTGAGCGTCCAGGCGGGGATGTCGAGACCGCTGAGCACCCGGTGCACGATGCGCGGGAGCTCGGCGTCGAAGTGCAGTGGGACCGAGTCGACGTTGATGACGTCGATGTCGCACTGGGTGAACTCGCGGAACCGGCCCTCCTGCGGACGCTCGCCGCGCCACACACGCTGCATCTGGTAGCGCTTGAACGGGAAGGTCAGCTCGTTGAAGTGCTGGGCGACGTAGCGGGCGAAGGGCACGGTCAGGTCGAAGTGCAGCCCGAGCCTGGCGTCGGAGTCGTCCTTGGCGTCGGCCTGGAGACGGTGCAGGGTGTAGACCTCCTGGGAGGTCTCGCCCTTGGCCATCAACACGTCCAGGTTCTCCACGGAGGGCGTCTCGACGGAGGCGAAGCCGAAGGACTCGAACCCGGCGCGGATATGGTCCAGCCAGCGCTGCTCCACGGCCCGGACCTGTGGGGTCCACTCGGGGAAACCGCTGATGGGAGTGGGGCGGACGACGCGCTGCTCGGACATGTGGGGTTCTCGGCTCCCTCGGGAGTGGTGTGGCTGGTCTGATCGCCGCCCGGCGCCCGCCCCGGTGTCGCGCGCGTGCGCGATGAGGACCGGTCGGGGAGGGGGCGGCGCGTCCATCCTACGCATTGGGGCGCGAAGGGGTGGCGGAGAAGAGGGAGCGGGAGGCGGGCCGCCACCGGCCCACGTGGACGGTTGTGGGCCGGTGGGGCTCTGAACGCCCTGACGGGGTGGTACGGCCGGCCCGACGTCGAAGAGCGAGACGTCGGTCGTGGTCGTGCGCCCCAAGGCGCCGCCGGGCCCCGTGGGGTCGTTCGCTCGTGCCAGGAGTCGTCGACGACCGCACTCGGTGGGTGCCCTGGACTCCACCGTAGATGCAGGGGGCTGCTCCGGACAGGGATCGGCGCGGCCGAAAGCGGCCGAAAATGGCCGCTCACAATGTCGTAAAGTCGACCTTCCAGGGTACGCCCATGTGCTTATCTGACTACGTTCCGTCTCGGAGTACGGACACGTCGCCACGAGGTGGACATCCCGCCTCAAGACCCTGTCAACTGCGCGTTGACCGTTACAGCCGCCCTTGTCGGTGTTCGTGGTGGTGTTCCCCACTCTGCCGAAAACCCGGACTCCATCGCCGTCCGGTGTTAGGTTCCAGGGGCGGATCCTCCTACGGAGGCTCGGACCCGGAGAGGATCCGCGCCCCTCCAGACCGGGTCGTGAGCCAACCGTCCCTGCAGACCCGGCACTCTCGCTAGGACAAACTGTGATCCACTCAGCCAACAGCACGAACAACGCCCACGCCCCCACCGCACTGTCGACCAAGATCATCATCGCCGGGGGCTTCGGGGTCGGTAAGACCACGTTCGTCGGTGCTGTCTCCGAGATCCCTCCGGTCCGCACCGAAGCGGCCGTGACCGCGGCCAGCGCCGGAGTGGACGACCTTTCGCACACCCCTGACAAGACCAGCACCACGGTGGCCATGGACTTCGGCCGCATCTCGCTCGACACCGACCTGACCCTCTTCCTGTTCGGTACGCCCGGACAGCAACGCTTCTGGTTCATGTGGGACGAGCTGGTCCGCGGCGCGCTCGGAGCGGTCATCCTCGCCGACACCCGTCGCCTGGAGGACACCTTCCAGGCCCTGGACTACTTCGAGCGCCAGTACAAGCTCCCCTTCGTGGTGGCCGTCAACGAGTTCGACCCGGAGATGGCCTACAGCGCCGACGAGCTGCGCGACGCCCTCGACCTCACCGCCGACGTGCCGGTCGTCTACTGCGACGCCCGTGACCGCAAGTCCGTGGTCAAGGTCCTGCTGACCCTGGTCAAGCACGCCATGGCCGTGGAGGCCCGTCAGCGTATCCGTCAGCTCGCCTGACCGTTCCGTCCCTCCTCCGAACCCCTTCGGTTCCGCCCCTCCCGCGCCCGCCACCGTTCTTCACGGACCCTCCTGGCGTGGCCCTCCTCCCCTCCGACGTTCTCGGGACACGTCGCATCACTTATGAAGCTGATTGTTCCTTTTGGGTTGTTCTGTGCCTGTCGTGCGGACAAAGGACGGCCCGAGGGGAACCAATCGCTTGTGCCCGGCGTTACCCTGGCGTGGTGTTCGGACGAATGGCGGAAAGCGTCCGCCGCCTACTGGGCAAGCCCGGTGCGGTGGACCTGCGGCCCTATACCAAGCTCCTGCCGGCGATCGAGGCCGAAGAGGAGGGCCTGCGTGAACTCGGCGATGCCGAGCTGAAGGAGAAGGCCATCCAACTCGGCTACGCCGAGCTCCCCTACTCTCCGGCCGACCTCGTCGACCTGTGCGCCGTGGGCCGTGAGGCCGCGCGCCGCACGCTCGGCGAGCGGCCGTTCGACGTCCAGCTCCTCGGAGTCATGGCGTTGCTCGACGGCCACGTGACCGAGATGGCCACCGGTGAGGGCAAGACGCTCGCCGGTGCCCTGGCCGCGGCCGGTTTCGCCCTGCGGGGCAAGCGTGTGCACGTGCTCAGCGTCAACGACTACCTCGCCCGACGCGACGCCGACTGGATGCGACCGCTCTACGGCATGCTCGGCGTCACCGTCGGCTGGATCAACGAGGACTCCGACACCGAGGAGCGCAAGAGCGCCTACGGTCGCGACGTCACCTACGCGGCCGTCAGCGAACTCGGTTTCGACGTCCTGCGCGACCGTATGGTCACCGACGCCGACGACCGCGTGGTCCCCGAACCCCACGTCGCCATCATCGACGAGGCGGACTCCGTGCTCGTCGACGAGGCGCGCGTGCCCCTGGTCCTCGCCGGGGCCGCCGAGAGCGTCCCCGCCGACATCGAGATGGCCGACGTGGTGCGCGACCTCAAACCGCGTCTGCACTACGAGGTCGATGGCGAGGGTCGCAACGTCCAGCTCACCGACGCCGGTATCGACGCCGTGGAGAAGGCCCTCGGCGGTGTCGACCTGTACGCGGAGGACGACTCCTCCCTCCTGCCCCAGGTCAACCTCGCCCTGCACGCCCAGGTGCTGCTCCAGCGCGACGTCCACTACGTGGTGCGCGACGGCGAGGTGCGCATCATCAACGAGTCGCGCGGCCGGATCGCCCTGCTCCAGCGCTGGCCGGACGGCCTTCAGGCCGCCGTCGAGGCCAAGGAGAAGGTGGCGATCAGCGAGACCGGCGAGATCCTGGACTCCATCACCGTCCAGGCCCTGGTCATGCGCTACCCGACGCTCGCCGGTATGACCGGTACCGCCATGTCGGTCGCCGAGCAGCTGCGCGAGTTCTACGAGCTGGAGGTGGCGGTCGTCCCCTCCAACAAGCCGAACATCCGTGAGGACCACGGGACCCGGCTGTACGCCACGCGCGAGGAGAAGGAGGACGCCCTCATCGCGCGGGCGGAGGAGGTCCACAAGAGCGGCCGCCCCATCCTCATCGGCACACAGGACGTCGCCGAGTCCGAGCTCCTGGCCGACCGGCTGCGCGAGGCGGGGCTGGAGTGCGTCGTCCTCAACGCCAAGAACGACGCCGACGAGGCCTCCATCATCGCCGAGGCGGGCACCTACGGCGCGGTCACCGTCTCCACCCAGATGGCCGGTCGCGGAACCGACATCCGGCTCGGTGGCAGCGACATGTCCGACCGCGACCGGGTGGTCGAGGCCGGCGGTCTGTTCGTGATGGGCTTCGGCCGCTACCCCAGCAGCCGTCTGGACGGACAGCTCCGCGGGCGCGCCGGACGTCAGGGAGACCCCGGCGACTCCATCTTCTTCGTCAGCATGGACGACGACCTGCTGGTCGAGCACGCGTCGGAGACCACCGGCTACACGACCACGGCCCTGGGCGAGATCACCGACGAGGCCTGGCTGGCGGTGGTCGACCACGCGCAGCGGGTCTCCGAGGGACGCCTGCTGGAGGTCCACCGCAACACCTGGCGTTACAACAAGCTCATCGACGTGCAGCGCGAGGTGGTCCTGGAACACCGCGAACTGGTCCTCACCGGTGACCAGGGGGATCGGCACGTCAAGCTCGACCGCAAGGAACGGCACGAGGAACTGGTCGAGGAGCTGGACGCCGAACGCGTCGCCGCGGCGGCCCGGCTGATCACGCTCTACCACCTGGACCGGGGCTGGACCGACCACAACGCGTTCCTGTCGGAGCTGCGGGAGGGCATCCACCTGCGGTACCTGGGGCGCCGTGACCCGCTGGACGAGTTCAACCGCGAGGCGGTCCCGGTCTTCAAGGGCTTCCTCGACCAGGCGCGCGCACGGGCCGCCGAGAGCTTCGCCGAACTGGAGGTCGTCGACGGGGAGCTCGACGTGAGCTCGGTCGGGGTGAAACGGCCTTCGATGACGTGGACCTACATGGTCCACGACCACCCCTTCAGCTCCGCGCTGGAGACCCTGGTGGGCCGTCTCAAGGGCGACCGGGGTTCGAGTAACGGCGGCTGAGCCATTCCCTGCGTTCTCGCTCGCGCGGGTCAGGACTAAAGTCCTAGCCCGCGCATTACTTTTGTCGTCTATTCTGATGAAACGCTGAACCAGGTCCTCCCTTGCCCATGTAATGGTGGGGAGAGGGTTAATATGGATGCGTTTTCAATGGATCCGAGACGGTTGGGACTGAATCCACGTTGGTTCACGAGATCGGTGCGCAGGAGAAGATCAGTTACGGGCGCAACGACCGCTTCGCCGGCGGTCCCGTCGGTGGTGGCAGTTTCTGGATCGACGACGACGGCCGCCCGGTGGCCAAGATCGGTGGTCCGAAGGAGTGGCGACCCACGCCCATGATCGACGTTCGTGTGGGCGATGTCTTCAGCATCGGAGGTCAGGCGTGGCGGGTCACTGAAATAGTGGACGCCGATTCGCCGGGAGCGTATCTACTGGCCACCAGGGTCAGTTGACCTCGACCTTCGAGCACACAGGTCGTTCTCTCCGGCCTCCGCCGGAATGCAACCCCCCGCAACCTTTCCCCCGAAGGTTGCCGAGGGTAGTGGCTTATGTTTTTCCGGCGGGGGCTTTTTCTGTTTCGCCGATTTTCGGGTGAGCCGTTCTGCGGGGCCCGTGGCCGGTGGATGTGGCCGGTCAGGCCGCAAAGGCGGGGTCACACCCCAGGTCAGTGCCGGTCCGATCGGTTTCCTCCGGATGAATCGAGACGTTCCGGTTATCCGAAGGGGGTGTTCGCGTTACCGCCAATTCGTTAATGTCAGAGGTGTACGGCGCGCCCCGCTGTCCATGGGGAGGGCCCTTCACCGTTGGAGGGGCACGGGTCGCCGCGCCGATCCCGAGGTCGGTCCCAGGGGCTGTCCCCCGCCCCTGGGCCCGACGTCCGTGAGGCGCCGGGCCGGATAGGTTCGGCGGTATGGCACTTCGACACATCGCACTGTTCCGCTGGCGCGAGGGCACCACGGCCGAGCAGATCTCCCGGGTCGGCGAGGCGCTGGGGGCGCTGCCCGAGGCGATCCCCGAGCTCATCGACTACTCCTTCGGCCCGGACGAGGGGTTGTCCGAGGGTAATTTCGACTTCGCGGTGGTGGCCGACGTCGCCGACGCGGCCGGATACGCCGTCTACCGGGACCATCCCGACCACCAGGCCGCGCTCGCGGTCGTTCGACCGCTGCTCGCCGAGCGGTCCGCCCTCCAGTTGGAGATCCCCGACATCGACCGGCGGTGAGGTGGATCCTGTTCCAGAAAGCCCGGCGGGTCCGTTCCCCCGGGCTTCTCGCTTGTTCCGAACCTGATTCGGGTATTGCGGTAGAACGGGTTCCAGTATTAGCCTCGGGGTGCGCCTCGTCCGGTGAGGGCACCCGACAGTTCGGTCGTGGGGTGCCGGAGGCAGACACGCGCAGGACCGCCGCCCGTCGAGATCGGATCGCGCCCCGGCCCCGGCGGGCGGCGTCCGTGTCCGGGGGGGCTGGTTCAGCGCAGAAGGCGGGAGATCTCTCCGAAGGTCGGGCAGGGCCAGTCCAGATGACAGTTCCGACAGCGGTCCTCGTCGTTCTCGGCGGGACCGTGCAGTCGCAGTAGGTCCACGCAGACCCCGGCCAACGCGGCGACCTCGTCGCGGGCGTTGGCGTAGAAGGCCACGTCGTTGATCCGGGCCAGGGCACTGTCGGAGCGGGCGTCGGGTAATCCGACGGTATCCGGCTCCCAGGGCACCGCGCGGTCGGATCGTTCGAGGATCCCCTGCACGCATTCGAGTAGTCGCGCGTGTTCGGAGAGGCGTCCTCTCCGGCCCGCCGGCCTCGTGAACGGCGACATCGCTGATCTCCCCCCAGCAGGTGGGTACGCAGCGGCTTCCCTCATGGGCAAGCACTGTGACATAGAGTACACATATCGTTGCGCATTGTCGCGATGCCGGAGGTGTGGGCCCTGATGGGGACGTCCGACTCCAAGCCGGACGAGCTCGACCAGGGAAGGCCGCCCCCAGAGGGGCGGGGGCGGCCCCGGTCGGAAGGATCAGCAGCTTCCGCCACAGCTACAGCTTCCGCCGCTCTGGCAACCGCAGGAGCAGCCGGACCCGCAGCTACAGGAACTCAGGCTCGGGGAAGTCATCAGGGGGTGGATCACGGTCCCTCCTCAGGGCTCGTCTTGGCGCCCGCACCGTCGCACCCGGGACACTCCCGGGGATACGGGGCCTGTTCCGAGACATGGAGTGCCCACTACCCTCCGCCGCCAACCCGCGACGGTCGACGCGATGCGGGGGCGCGCCCGTCGATGGACGGGGCGCGCACCGTCCATCGCCCGGTTGAACTGCGCTGTCCCCGCTTCGGACTCAGGCGAAGAAGGTCGCTCCCGTGGCCGGTCGGCGTGTCATTCGGTACAACCAGACCTGCCCCAAGAGCATGACCGGAACCACGGGCAGGAGCATCGACCACACGAACACCGCCGTCGTGCCCGGGAGCCCGGACGTGGGCAGACCCGCGGTCGACGCCACCAGTAGGCCGGGAATCGCGATGGCCAACGCCGACGTGTGCCGGGAGAACATCGGCCCGGTCAGGCCAGAGGTCAGGGCCAGGGCCGCGGCCAACACCACCGCCAAGGTCACGGCCGCCCCGAGACTCGTCGGGGAGGGGCCGCCGCTCCACGGCGCCGCGAGCACGGTGGCGATCGTCGCGCCCAAGGCGAAACGGGCGAGAGACCGGGTCGCCCGCGCGGCCACGTCCGCGCTCTCCGCCTCGAAGGGTCCCACCAGTCGTTCGGCGCCGAAGGCCGCGCCGCGCAACGCGAACAGACAGACGACCGTGATCGTGCACAGCACCGGGAACGGGGACGGCGACAGCCCGTCCGTCAGGAGCCCGGCCACCGCCAGCCCCCATGACACGGCCAGGGTCCAACTCCCGGCCACGATCGCCGTGTCACAGAGCCCGCGCCATCGAGGCGTGTCCACCCGGGCACGGAACCACAGGCCCGCGTCGCGCAGCAGCCACCCGGCCAGGAGTACGACCAGGACCGGCCACAACCGGGCCACCACCAGGTGTTCCAGCTCGGGGAACATCCCGGCCATCACCCCGACCGCGGCGACGAGCCAGACCTCGGAGGCGAGGAAGTAGGGGGCGATCGACGCCACCACCCGGCGTCTTTGATCGGGGGAGCGCGCCACGTGGGGCATGAGCATGCCCAGCCCCACGTCGGCCCCGGCCAGCACCAGGTAGCCCACGACGAACAGGGCGAGGAGCAGGGCGGAGGGCGAGGGTACGGAGAGAAGGTCCATGGCTGTCTCCCGGAGGTCTCAGAACGTGTGGACGGGTGCGGCGGGCTCGTCCGCCCCGGGGTCGGCGTCCGCGCGTCGCTCGGCGAGGGGACCCCCTTCGGGGCCGCGCCGGGCATAGCGGAACAGGAGCGTGTACGTCACCACGGCCAGGACGGTGAACGCGAGGGTGAAGAACGTGAACGAGGCCAGAGCGGCGGCGGGCGACATAGGGGTCATCGCGTCGGCCGTCGTCAGGTGGTGCACCACCACCCAGGGCTGACGGTTGGTCTCCCGGTAGACCCAGCCGCCGATACTCGCCAGGTAGGGCAGGGCGGGGGAGACGAGCAGGGGCGCCAGCGCCCACCGGATCCATCGGGCCGGCGGACGGGAGAACAACTCCGGACCGGGCGCGAGCCCCAGACGACGCCCCCACCGGCCGCGTCGAGCGGAGAACAGCGGCAGGAACAGCGGTATCAGCGGCCCGAGGAAGAACATCACCGCCCAAGAGGTCATCATGACGACGTCACCGGTCAGGTTGGCCACGGCCACGAGACCACCACCCCCCGACGCCTCGATCGTCGCGATCTCCTCGGCCGTGTAGGTCAGCCCGCTGGTGGGCGGGTCCTGGCCGAAGATCTGGAACTGGGCTCCACCGAAACCCACCACGAGCATCGGCATCACGCACATCATGATCGCCGAGTAGCGGATTCCGCGCCGGAAGATCCCGTGTTCGTCCTGTCCCCGGCGCAGGTGATAGGCGCTGACCGCGGCCACCACCAGGGCGCCGACCGTCATCGCGCCGGTGACCACGTGGAGGAAGGCGAAGACCGCGGCCGGATTGGTCACCAGGGCCATCGGGTCGCTCAGGTGGGCGACGCCGTCCACCATCTCGAAGCCGACCGGGTGACGCAGGAAACCGTTGGAGACCAGGACCCACCAGGCGGAACCGTAGGCGGTGAGGGAGACCACCAGGAAGCAGAACAGGTGCGCCCAGCGGCCCATCCGGTCCCAGCCGAAGATCCACAGACCCAGGAAGGTCGACTCGACGAAGAACGCCGTCATCGTCTCGATGGCCAGCGGGGCCGCGAAGGTGTAGCCGAACGTCTCCTGGATTCCGCTCCAGTTCAACGCCAGTTGCAGCTCCATCACCAGGCCGGAGAGGACGCCCATGCCGTAGTTGACCAGGTAGAGGCCGCCCCAGAAACGGACCGAGAGCATGCGGGAACGATCACCGCGCAGAACCGCCACGAACTGGGTGAACAGGATGTAGGGGGCCAGGCCGAGGGTCAAGGCCACGAACATGTAGTGGGTGGCCGCGGTGAACGCGAACTGGAGGCGGGCCAAGGCCAGAGGATCTTCGAGCAACACGGTCGGCGCCTTCGACTCTCGGAGGTGGGGACGCGAGACAGCATCCGCCGAGGGTCGGGCCGCGCGCATCGTCCTCCGGGAGTCCACCCGGGACGACCGACTACGCCTTCGGGTGTACGGGACGACCCCGTCCGGTCTCAGGGTCCCCCCGAGGGGTCACCCGGGGTCGGCCCGGCCGGGGGTGACCAGACCGGTCTCGTAGGCCAGCACCACCAGTTGCGCCCGGTCGCGGACCCCGAGTTTGACCATCGCCCGGCTGACGTGGGTCTTCGCCGTGGCCGGGCTCAGGACCAGCTCCCCCGCGATCTCCTCGTTGGACAGCCCGCGGCCGACCAGGGACAGCACCTCCCGTTCCCGGTCGGTGAGACCGTTGAGCCGAGGAGAGGGGCCGGGAGAACGGTTCGGTCTCTTGACGAAGTCGGCGATCAGCCTGCGCGTGATCCCGGGGGAGAGCAGCGCCTCGCCCGCGTGGACCACACGGACCGCCTGCAACAGATCGCGGGGTTCGGTGTCCTTGACCAGGAAGCCACTGGCCCCGGAGCGCAGGGCCTCGAAGATGTACTCGTCCAGGTCGAAGGTGGTGAGGATGACGATCCGCGTCCGTTCCAGCGCCGGGTCGGCGAGGATCCGACCGGTGGCGGTCAGTCCGTCCGTCCCCGGCATCCGGATGTCCATCAGGACCACGTCGGGGCGGGTGGAACGGGCGAGGCGGATCGCCTCGTCACCGTCGCCCGCCTCGGCGACGACCTCGATGTCGGGCTCGCTGTTCAGCAGGGCACCGAACCCGGCACGCACCAGTGCCTGGTCGTCGGCGAGCAGTACCCGGATCAACGTCTGTCCTCTCCTCGGTCGGGACCGCCGTCCACCGGCAGCCGCACCACTACGCGGAATCCTCCCCCCTCGGCCGGTCCGACGTCCACCTCGCCGCCCACGAGAGCGGCCCGCTCGCGCATGCCGGTGATCCCGTTGCCGGCCGCGGGGGGACCCACCGTCCCCCGACCGTCGTCGGAGACCTCCACCGTCGTCCACGAGGGCTCGTGGACGATCCGGACCCTCGCCCGGGAGGCCCCCGAATGGCGCACCACGTTGGTGAGCGCCTCCTGGAGGGCCCGATAGGCCACGCCCTCGACCCCCTGGGGCAGTCGACGTTCGGCGCCGACCATCTCCAGGTCCACCTCCACTCCGGCGTCCCGGGTGCCCTCCACCAACGCGTCGACCCGGTCCAGTCCCGGGGCGGGGGATCGCGGAGCCGACTCGTCCACCGCCCGCAGCACCCCCAGGATGGCGCGCAGTTCGACGAGCGTCTCCTTGCTGGTCCGCTTGATGGTGCTCAGCGCCTGCGCGGCCCGCTCCGGTTCCTTCTCCATGAGGTAGAGCGCGGTCCCGGCCTGCACGTTGATCAGCGAGATGTTGTGGGCGACGGTGTCGTGCACGTCGCGGGCCAACCGCAGACGTTCGTCCGACGCCCTGCGCAGGAGTTCCTCCTCCCGGCCTCGGGCCGCCTCCTCCTCGCGTTCCCGATCGGCCTGCTGGTACTCGGCCCGCCACCGGACGACCTCGCCCGCGCACAACAGCACCAGGACCCAGCCCACGACCCCGATCGCCTCCGGGCGGACCGAGCCCAGAGCGAGGTACTCGTAGGCGTTGACCGAGACGAACTGGCCGATGCCCAGCGACCAGCCGAAGACCCGGTGGCCGCGCCTGACGAGGGTGTAGAGCATGACGGCCGTGCACAGCATCACCAGGCCGTCGGGGAATCCCAGCGGGTAGTAGACGGTCGACGCCGTCACCGAGAGCAGACCCACGACACGGGGCAGAGGGGTGCGCAACAGCAGCGGCAGGCAGGCCGCCAGCATCAGGGCGTACCCCCACGGCCACGGCCGCAGGTCGTCGGGGACCGGATCGACGATCTCGATCCCGATGGTGCTGCCCACGGACAGGACCAGCAGGGTGATCGTGATCCACAGGTCGGCGCGGGTGGGACGGGGAACGGCTCGGAGTAGTGCTGCCACGACTTCGAAGGTACGGCCCCGGTCTCCGATCGTCCGTCCTCCTGGAGGGGTCACTCGACCTCCGGGCCTACTCCTCCCGTGGTACACGCCGGACATGCGTCGGCCGCCCGGCACCGGGGGGCCGGTTCCGGGCGGCCGAGAAACCTCCGAGGGGAGAAGGGGGCCTCTCTGGTCCTCGGAGGGCGCTGGGGGGAGTGGCGCGCTTGGTTCCAAGCTAGAGGTTCTCGGTACCGGAAAGGTGCGGTTGTCCGGTTCCGGTCATTTTTCGTCCCGCCCGTTCCCCCTGAGAGGGCGTCTCCTCCGGATCGTCGAACGCCCCGTTCTCCGTGGACGTCGACGTCCAGGACCCGGGTAGACGGACCACACCGGGCTCTCCCGCGGCCACCGCGTCGAGCAGACCGTCCGGCGGGTCCCCCAGGGCGGGTTCCCCGCGGTGGGAGTCGAATTCCACCCGGCCGGAGGCGAAACGGACACCGGTCAGGTTGATCGTCTTCGGCGCGATCCGCACGTCGTGCAGCAGCACCTCCGAGCCCTCGAACCCGGCCTTGTAGAAGTCGGTGAACCCGCCCTCGAAACGGACATGACGCAGGTTGACGGTGCCACCGGTGAACCGCGCGTTGCGGAAGTTCATGTTCGCGTCCACCACCCGCGAGTACCGCAGGTCCAGGTCGCCCTCGGCGAACACGGCCCGATTGAAGATGAACTTTCCGCGCAGGAAATGGACCGAACGAAGGGTCCCGCCGTCGAAGACCACGTCGGAGAAGTCGAAACGGTGCCCGTGCCAGGGCGATCCCTCGTCGCGCAGTCGGTCGCCGATCGCCCGGACGATGCTGCGCCGTACCTCTCTGAAGGCCTCGTACTCCTGATACTCGGGTGAGCCCGGTTCGACGTCGTCTCCGGGCCGCGGCGCGTGCGGCATACGGAGATAGGTGCACAGCACGTCGATACAGGTCTGTCTCAACCCCGGGTCGGGGGCGTCGTCGGCCAGGTGGGCCAACGCGTACACCGCGCCCAGACGTGCGGTGGCCTGCTCGTTGCCGAGCTCGGTGTAGGCGGAGGTGAAGCGGTCGTTGAACAGCTTGACCCCGTCGCGCTCCGCCGCCCGGTGGGCCCTCAGATTCTCCAGGTCGTTATTGCGCTGTCGGTGATAGGCGATCACCAGAAGCGCGATACCGCTGAGGCTGGCCATGACGGCGAACGCCCGGACCAGGACCGCCTCGAAGGCGCGCAGCGAAAGCTCCTCCGGCCTGGGGATCTCGGGGAAGCCGAGGAACCACAGGGTTCCTCCCACGATCGCTCCGATGCACAGGCCGGCCATGACCCAGGTCACGGCGATGTGCAGCCACAGCCTGGGCGGGCTCTCGCCACCGGAGGCGCTCGTTTCCAGGGACTCTCGGCCGAAGCCCGGGGGGCGGGGAAGGAGACGCATGCCGACGAAGGTAGAAGACCATCGCGCCTTTCGGTGGATCTCGTCCACATCCGGTCGGGGTCAGAAGAGGTCGACGGGGGGCTCGGGGGAGTCGACCGCGTCGGCGTCGTGGACCGGGGCGTGGCCGGAGACGAAGCGGTCCAGGTCCTCGCCCGCCACCATGCGGGCCATCTCGGTGTCCCGGTGCGCCCTGCGGCCGAGCTCCTCCTCGGGCAGCGGTCGGTGGCCGGCCACGATCACCAGGTTGCCGAACCGGCGGCCGCGCAGGATCCCCGGCTCCGCCGTCAGCACCGCGTGCGGCAGCACCGAACGCACCGTGGCCACCTGGGCGCGGGTGTGCTTCAACGCGTAACCGTCGCCGACGTTGACCACCAGGAGACCGTCCGGACGCAGCACACGCGCCGCCTCGGCGTAGAACTCCGTCGACGTCAACCGGGCCGGGGTCCGCGCGCCCGAGAACACGTCCGACACGATCAGGTCCGCGCAGGCGTCGTGACGGGCCCCGATCCACGTGCGGGCGTCGTCGATCCCGACCCGCAACCGCGCCCGCCGATCCCACGGCAGCCGACGGCGGACCATCTCCACCAACGCGGCGTCCACGTCCACCGCCCGCTGGGTCGAACCGGGGCGGGTGTGCGCCACGTACCGGGCGACCGTCAACGCCCCCGCTCCCAGGTGCAGGGCCTCGATCGGTTCCCCCTCCGGAGCGACCAGATCGGCGGCGTGGGCGATCCGACGTACGTACGAGAAGTCCAGGTAGGAGGGGTCGGCCAGGTCGACGTGCGACTGAGGTGTCCCCTCCACCAACAGGAACCACGAGTTCGGCCGGTCGGCGTCGGCGAGCAGATCCACCCCGGGCACGGGGGAGAGCTCCTCCTCCGGCTCGCTCCTGTCACGCACACGTCGGCCCATGCCCCCGCCTCACTTTTCGAGATCCCCCAACGTTAGGCGCTGTGGACCGGCTCCGAAACCGGCGCGCGAGACCCCCGTCGAGGGCGCTAGCCTGGGTCTCCCCAGATGTTCCGATCCCGCGTCCGGCCTCTTCCGGACGCGTTCACCGAGGAGTGGCCGTGCTACTGCGGATGTCGAACCTGTTCCTGCGCACCCTGCGTGAGGACCCGGCGGACGCCGAGGTGCCGAGCCACAAGCTGCTCGTGCGCGCCGGGTACGTCCGCCGCGCCGCCCCCGGCGTCTACACCTGGCTTCCCCTGGGCAAGATCGTCCTGGAGAACGTCTCCCGCGTCGTCCGCGAGGAGATGAACGCCATGGGCGGCCAGGAGGTGCTGCTCCCGGCCCTGCTCCCCAAGGAGTACTACGAGGCCAGCGGTCGCTGGGAGGAGTACGGCGACACGCTCTTCCGGCTCAAGGACCGCAAGGGCGCCGACTACCTGCTGGGTCCCACGCACGAGGAGCTCTTCACCCTGCTCGTCAAGGGCGAGTACTCGTCCTACAAGGACTTCCCGGTCGTGCTGTACCAGATCCAGGAGAAGTTCCGCGACGAGGCCCGCCCCCGCGCCGGCATCCTGCGCGGTCGCGAGTTCCACATGAAGGACGCCTACTCGTTCGACATCGACGACGAGGGCCTCCAGGAGTCCTACGACAAGCACCGCGCCGCCTACATCCGGATCTTCGACCGGCTCGGCCTGGAGTACGTCATCGTCTCGGCGACCTCCGGCGCCATGGGCGGGTCGGCCTCCGAGGAGTTCCTGGCCGTCGCGCCGACCGGCGAGGACACCTTCGTGCGCAGCACGGGCTCCGACTACGCGGCCAACGTCGAGGCCGTCACGGTGCCGGCGCCCGAGCCCCGCTCCGTGGAGGGGCTGCCCGAGGCCCGTAAGCACCACACCCCGAACACGGCCACGATCCAGACCCTGGTGGACTTCCTCAACGGGGCCGACCTGGGCCGCGACTTCACCGAGGCCGACACCCTCAAGAACGTCCTGGTCAAGACGAGGGCGCCCGGGACCGAGGAGTGGGAGCTGCTGGCGATCGGCCTTCCCGGCGACCGCGAGGTCGACTTCAAGCGTCTGGAGGCGGCCCTGGAGCCGACCGAGGTCGCCATCGTGGACGAGGCCGACTTCGCCGCCAACCCCTTCCTGGTCAAGGGCTACATCGGCCCCAAGGCCCTCCAGGACAACAAGGTCCGCTACCTGGTCGACCCGCGTGTGGTCACCGGCACCGCCTGGGTGACCGGCGCCGACGAGGCCGACCACCACGTCGTCGACCTGGTGGCCGGGCGCGACTTCACCCCGGACGGCACGATCGACGTCGCCGAGGTGCGCGACGGAGACCCCTCCCCGGACGGGAAGGGCACCCTCTACACCGCCCGCGGCATCGAGATCGGCCACATCTTCCAGCTCGGCCGCAAGTACGCCGACGCCTTCCAGCTCGACGCCCTGGGCCCCGACGGCAAGCCCAAGCGCGTCACCATGGGCTCCTACGGCATCGGTGTCTCCCGCGCGGTGGCCTCGATCGTCGAGCAGTCCCACGACGACAAGGGCATCGTCTGGCCGCGTGAGATCTCCCCCGCCGACGTGCACGTGGTCGGCACGGGCAAGGGCGGCGAGGTCGAGGAGGCGCTGCGCATCGGCGGCGAGCTGGAGGCGCGCGGGCTGCGCGTGCTCGTCGACGACCGCAAGGCCGCCCCGGGCGTGAAGTTCAACGACGCCGAGCTGCTGGGCATCCCCACCACGGTCATCGTGGGCCGGGGGCTCAAGGACGGCCTCGTCGAGCTGCGCGACCGGGCCAGTGGAGAGCGTTCCGACGTCCCGGTCGAGGAGATCGTGGAGCGTACCGTCGCCGCCTGCTCCCAGTAGAGGAGCGAGGGACGGACCGGGGGGTCTTCGCCGTGGGGCGAAGGCCCCCTTCGCGTGTGTACGGGGCCGGGGAGCGTCTCTAGAGGCGTTCGAAGCCGGGGAGGGCGTCCAGCTCGGCGCCCCAGTCCAGGGAGCGCGCCGTGGCCTCCTGGAGGGCGCGGGCCGCGGTGATCCGCAGGTCGGTGTCGGGGGAGGAGGACAGCCACAGGTGGGCCTCCATGGTCCTGCGCTCCAGCTCCGCGGCGAAGGCGTCCATCTCCTCGTCGCCGCGTCCTTCGGGCAGCGGATAGGAGGCCTTCGCGGGGGGAGCCTCCCAGCCGCGCTCCCTCGCGGCGTCGCGCAGGGTGTCGCGCAGCGCCTTGTGCTGACGGGCGAAGGCCGAGGCGCGCTCACGGCGTCCCTCGTCGCCCGCGGCGCCACCGACGAACTCACAGCCGTACACGGCGGCGTGCTCGGCGCTCACGGCCTCGGCCAGGGCCTCGGCGGAGGGGTCGGAACCCTCGCGAGGTTCCGGGGAACCGGTCTCCTCGGGGTTGGGGCTGTCGCTCACCCGACTACCTTGCCTTTCCGATGGTGATGTCACCGCTCAGATCCGGTCCATCAGGTGGGCGTGCGCGGCCTCACAGGCGCCGATCCCGCTCACCAACTGGGCCAGGGCCGCGTCGGTGACGGCGGCGGCCTGGTCGAGACGGGCGGACGCGGCGGCGGCCTCCAACAGACGTAGACCGGCCCGGTCCGGGGTCGGACCCGGGTCCTCCTCTGGAGGGGCGGAGGTCTCTCCGTCGCCCTTCTCGGGGTCGCCGTAGGGGCCGACGTCCTCGGGCAGAGCGTCGAGCAGGGCGTCCACATGGGCCAGGTGATGACCCAGGAACCCCTCCAGGAGCTCAGAGGGGCCCGCGCCGTCGGCCAGAGCGCGTTCGTACCGCGCGATCATGCGTTCCTTCTCCCTGATCAGGGAGCGCAGGACGGCGACGTCGGGCGTCTCCGCGTAGGGGTACCAGTCGACCTCGCCGCAGCCGACCAGGCCGACCGCGGCCGCACCGGCCACCGTGGCACCCAGCAGCGTGCGACGGCTGACGTTCCACTGGCCCACGAGGTCTCCTCCCCCTGCCCGGTGTCCCGGACGGGACCGACGGCTCCCGCCGTCGACGGCGGTCGATCCCATCTTTCCACGACGTCGGAGGGACACGATCCGTGGCGACACCCCTTGTCGGGACGCGACTTCGGAAGGGGGACCACGTCCATCGACGCGCCTGGCCCGCGCGCGGCGACCTGGAAGGCACCCGGGAGTGGATACCCTTGCAGCACACCCGCCGTCGCGAACGACGTGCGGGGCTTTCGCATCCCCTCTCGGGGGTGCGGAGCGGATTCGTCGCAGATCTATGTACAGAGCTGGACCGCCCCGTTCAACGGCTCACGGCCGAGCGGGCGGGATTTCGCCGTCTTGAGGGGCTGACACGCATGGGAGCGCAGGCGCGCAACGAGCGCATCGTCGAGCTGCTGGAACCGGTCCTGGCCGAGGCCGGACTGGACCTGGAGGCCGTCGAGCTGACACCGGCCGGTAAACGCCGTGTGCTGCGCGTGATCGTGGACTCCGACAAGGGGGTCGACCTGGACACGGTCGGTGAGGTCAGCCAGGAGGTCAACGAGGCCCTGGACGCCTCCGACGTCATGGGCGAACTGCCCTACGTCCTGGAGGTCACCTCTCCCGGGGTGGACCGCCCGCTGACCCTGCCCCGTCACTGGCGACGCTCACGCGGTCGTCTGGTGAAGGTCTCCCTCGTCGAAGGGGGGAACCTCACCGGACGCGTCATCGAGTCCGACGACCAAGGGGTGACCCTCGACGTCAAGGGCCGTACCCGCGTCCTGGCCTACGACACGATCGCCAAGGCCAAGGTCGAGGTGGAATTCCGCCGAGAAGCCGATACCGACGCGGCGGACTAGAGGGGGAGCCCCGTGGATATTGACATGAGCGTCCTTCGCGGCCTTGAGCGCGAGAAGGACATCGCCGTCGAACTGGTCGCCAAGGCGATCGAGGACGCCCTTCTGATCGCCTACCACCGCGAGGAGGGCCCCGACAAGAAGGCACGTGTGGAGCTGAACCGTTCCACCGGCCACGTGACCGTATGGGTCGCCGAGACCGACGAGGAGGGCGGCGTCGTCGGAGAGTTCGACGGCACCCCCAACGGCTTCGGACGTATCGCGACCTCCACCGCCAAGCAGGTCATCCTCCAGCGCCTGCGCGACGCCGAGGACGAGCTGACCCTGGGCGAGTTCGCCGGGCGCGAGCACGACATCGTGTCCGGGATCATCCAGCAGGGCAAGGATCCCCGTAACGTTCTGGTCGACCTCGGCAAGCTCGAGGCGATCCTGCCCCCGCAGGAGCAGGTGCCCACCGAGGACTACGTCCACGGCGAGCGTCTGCGCGCCTATGTGGTCCAGGTGCGCAAGGGCCACCGCGGTCCCTCGGTGACCCTGTCCCGTACCCACCCCAACCTGGTGCGCAAGCTCTTCGAGCTGGAGGTCCCCGAGATCGCCGACGGCACCGTCGAGATCGCGGCGATCGCCCGTGAGGCCGGTCACCGCACCAAGATGGCGGTCCGTTCCAACCGGGGCGGCGTCAACGCCAAGGGCGCCTGCATCGGTCCGTTGGGAAGTCGTGTCCGTAACGTCATGGCCGAGCTCCACGGAGAGAAGATCGACATCGTCGACCACTCCGAGGACCCCGCTGTGTTCGTCGCGAACGCGCTCTCCCCGGCGCGGGTGAACTCGGTGGAGATCATCGACATGGCCGCCCGTGTGGCCCGTGTCGTGGTCCCGGACTACCAGCAGTCGCTGGCGATCGGCAAGGAGGGCCAGAACGCCCGCCTCGCCGCGCGACTCACCGGTTGGCGCATCGACATCCGCTCCGACGCCGAGCCCGAGCGGTCGGCCGAGGACGAGGACGCCTCCGGCGCCGCGGACGTCGACGACGCCTCTTCGGCCGGTTAAACGGGTCGCGCCCATGCCTCGACACGATATGGTGGCCGAAGACGGTCGTGACCGTCCCGTGCGAACGTGCGTGGGCTGTCGGTCACGGGCAGTCCAGTCCGACCTCGTGCGGCTGGTGGCCGAGGGCACGGCCATCACGCCCGACACCCGGGGTCGTCGTCCGGGGCGCGGTGCCTACCTGCACCACGATCGGCGTTGCTTCGAACTCGCCGAACGTCGCAGGGTGTGGTCACGCGCCTTCCGGGCCCGGAACGAGGAGACACCCACCGGGTGGGACGTCTCACGCGTGGCGGCTCTGTTCGATGACATCCCGAGTGATCGAACGCGCCGTGATCCGGATAGGGTTGGAATGTCCGGGCCGACCTCACGGTTGTAGTGATCGAGGTCGGCGTACAGTGCTGTGTCGGCACGTATCCACCGGCCCATTGTTGTGTAGCGATGAGGAAGCAGGTCGAGATTGCGATGAGCGCCTGATGAGTACGCAGCGATGAGTAACTCGAGCTAACGACGGTCCGGCACAAGCCCATGTCCCGGACCGAAGCTGAAGGAGAGTAGTGGCGAAGGTCCGGGTATACGAACTCGCTAAGGAGTTCGGTGTAGAGAGCAAGGCCGTGCTGGCCAAGCTCAACGAAATGGGCGAGTTCGTCCGTTCGGCGTCCTCCACGATAGAGGCGCCCGTCGTTCGACGCCTGAAGGAAGCTTTCAACGAGGGCTCCAACGGCGGCGGCAAGAAGAGTGCTCCGGCTCCCAAGCCGGGCCCCAAGCCGTCCGCCGCGCGCCCCGCCGCGCCCAAGCCGGGTCCGGCCCCCAAGCCCGGCCCGAAGCCGGGTCCGGCTCCCAAGCCGACCGCCGGCAAGCCGAGCGAGCCGGCGGAGAAGCCCGCGGAGAAGCCGGCCGCTCCGGTCGACAAGCCCGCGGTCCCGACGTTCGAGGCCGCTCCGAAGCCGGGCCCCAAGCCCGCGCCCAAGAGCGGTGCTCCCAAGCCCGGCCCCAAGCCCGGCGCGTCCGGTGGACAGCAGCAGCGCGGCGGCGACCGCCCCGACCGTCCCCAGCGCGGCGAGCGCTCCGGTGGCGGCCGTGACGGTGGTCGTGCCCCGCGTCCGGGCGGTCCCCGCCCGGGTCCGCGTCCGGGTAACAACCCGTTCGCGTCCAACGCCTCCGGCATGGGATCCAAGCCCGCGGCCCCGCGTCCGGGCGGTCCCCGTCCGGGTCCGCGTCCCGGCGGCCCGCAGGGTGGCGGCGACCAGCGCGTTCCGCGTCCCGGTGGCGCTCCGCGTCCGGGCGCTCCCCGTCCGGGCCCGCGTCCCGGCGGCCCGCAGGGCG
>NZ_JAYLVW010000016.1:0-36860 GCF_035818715.1 Nocardiopsis sp. LDBS1602
AAGCGACTCTGCGAGTTTACATGCTCCGAGCACTGCTCGAACCAGGCTTGATCGAAGAGGGTGTCGAAGAGCGCGGCCCGGGTCCGAGTCGATCATCGAAGACCGCTCACCGTTCCGCAGCGACTCGATCGAGTGTAGACACACCTTGAGAGGACGTCAAGTCCGGACCCGGATCGACCACCATCAGGGCGATCCGGGCCTCGATCGCCCCTGTGCGGGCGGCTTCTCAAGGCCCTCGACTCACGCGGACCCCACACCGGGTCACACGATCACGTCGGCTGTTGTCAGACATGAACCGTCTTGCCCGGATCATGTCGAGTCCAAACCTCGCCTTGGGTACCGGATGGGCGAGGGGCCGACCCCCTATCGGAGATCGGCCCCTCTTCCGTCCTTCGACGGCCCGGTGGCAGTCGCCGTCAGCCCTTCAGAACGACGCCACCGACATTGCGCTTGCCCTTGCGCAGCACGACGAACCGCTCCTGGAGCACGTCGTCCACGCTCAGCCTCGCCTCGACGTCGGTGACCTTCACGTTGTTCACGTAGGCACCGCCCTCCTGCACCGCGCGACGGGCCGCCGACTTGCTCGGGGTCAGCCCGCTCAACGCGAACAGGTCGGTGACCAGCATCTCTGTCACCGGCCCCTCCACCTCGGCCTTGGGCACCTCGGAGAGGGCGGACTCCAGCGTGCGCGCGTCCAGCTCACCGAGATCGGCCCGGCCGAAGAGGGCCAGGCTGGCCTCCTTGACCTTGCGCGTCTCCTCCTCGCCGTGGACCAGCGTGGTGAGCTGCTCGGCGAGGACACGCTGCGCGGCACGCGCCTGCGGCCGCTCCTCGGTCTGACGCTCCAGGTCGGCGATCTCCTCCTGGGACAGGAAGGTGAACACCTTGAGGTAGCGGGAGACGTCGCGGTCGTCGGCGTTGAACCAGAACTGGTAGAAGGCGTACGGCGAGGTCAGTTCGGGATCGAGCCAGACGGTACCGGACTCGGTCTTGCCGAACTTGGTGCCATCGGCCTTGGTGAGCAGGTTCGTGGTCAGACCGTGCGCGGACCCGTGGGGCTCGTTGCCCTCGATCCGGCGGACCAGGTCCAGGCCGGCGGTGATGTTGCCCCACTGGTCGGAACCACCGGTCTGGAGGACGCACCCGTAGCGGCGGTAGAGCTCCACGTAGTCGTAGGACTGGAGCAGCACGTAGCTGAACTCGGTGTAGCTCATCCCGTCTCCGTCGAGGCGGCTCTTGACCGTCTCACGGGCCAGCATCTGGTTGACGCTGAAGTGCTTGCCGATGTCGCGCAGCAACTCGATCGCGTTGATCTGGCCCAGCCACTCGCCGTTGTCGGCGAGGATCGCGTCGGTCGGCGCGGGCGTCTCCCCCTCCGGTGTGAAGCGCAGGAAGGAGGAGAGCTGGCCGGCGAGGTTGCCGACCCAGCCGCGGACCGTCTCCGGCGAGTTCATCTGCCGCTCGGCGTTGGGCTTGGGGTCTCCGATGAGACCCGTTCCCCCACCGACCAGGGCGATAGGCCTGTGGCCGGCCCGCTGGAAACGGGCCAGGGTCAGCGCCTGGGTGAGGTGTCCGACGTGCAGGCTGCCCGCGGTCGGATCGAAGCCGCAATAGAGGGTGATCGGACCATCGGCCAGCGCCTTGCGGAGTGCGTCAAGGTCGGTCGTCTGCGCGATCAGTCCGCGCCACTGGAGTTCGTCGATGATGTCGATCACGGTGTAGCTCTCTGTCGGATAGGCGGGCCCCGCGGCCCGATCTGCCTAGCAGTGTAGGGCCTGTTCCCACGGCCACGAAGAGACTTTCCCGTGCCCCCGCCCCCTCGGAGCCCCCGGGGTCCACGTGTACGGCCCCGTGGAAACGGCGATCGGGCCGGTTCCATGGGGACCGACGCCCATCGTCACGACGCGGACGTCCCTCCGATGTCGTCCACGTCACCCCTCTTGACCTTCGTGGCTAATGGCATTAGCTTTAAAGCTAACAGCATTAGCCGAACGGAAGAGGGCCCATCATGCACCACCTTCGACGCCCCGAAGGACGGATCGCCTACGACCTCTACGGGAACGACACCGACGGGACCCTGGTGATCTGCGTACCGGGCATGTTCGATCACCGGGCATCCTTCCGCCTCGTCGGCCGGGAACTCGCCGCCGCCGGCCACCGGGTCGCCGTCATGGACCTGCGCGGCCACGGTGACAGCGACACCACGTTCACCTCCTACGACAGTCGTTCGACCTCGACCGACGTGCTCGCCCTGGCCGAGGAACTGGGAGCGGAGCGGGTGGTCATGGCCGGGAACTCGATGGGGGCCGCGGCCGTGACCATCGCGGCCCTCGAACGCCCCGACCTGGTGTCCGGCATCGCCCTGCTCGGCCCCTTCCTTCGGCCCTCTCCCCCGGGTCCGGTGGCGCGGACCCTGTATCGGACCCTGCTCATGCGCCCTTGGGCCGCCCGGGCGCTCACCTTCGTCTATGACCGGCTCCACGCCGGACGCACCCCCGAGGGGCACGAGGAACAGAAGGAGCGGATCCGCCGGATGACCCGTACCGCCGACCGTCGTCGGGCGATCACGAAGACCCTTCAGGCCCCCAACGAGACCATCGATCGTGCCGAGGGCCTGGCGGCGGAGGCGGTCGTGATCATGGGAGAACTGGACCCGGACTGGAAGGACCCCCGCTCCGAGGCGGAGTGGGTCGCCTCCGTCGTCGACGGCCGCGCGGTGATGGTCCCCGAGTGCGGCCACTACGCGCAGTCCCAACGCCCCGACGTGGTCTCCTCCGTGCTGCTCGATCTCGTCGAGCGGGTGAACGCCGATGCCTAGGGCCGGACTCACCCCGGAGTCGGTCGTGGCCGAGGCCGCCCGCCTGTGCGACGAGAGTGGCTTCGACTCGCTCTCACCCGCCGCCCTGGCCAGAAGGTTGGGCGTGGCCACCCCCAGCCTGTACAAACACGTCGCCGGCCTGGACGAGCTGCGCCGCGGGGTGGCCCTGGCCTCCGTGACGGAACTGGCCGACCGGCTGCGCTCCGCCGTGACCGGCCGTTCCGGTGCCGAGGCGGTGCACGCCCTCTCCCTGGCCTATCGGAGGTACGCGCACGAACGTCCCGGGTGTTACACGTCGTTGCAGCGGGTACCGCGGCCGGAGGACGCCGAGGCCCACGCGTTGTTCGCCCGACCCGTCGAGGTCATCGCGTCGGTCCTTCGAGGGTTCGCCATCCCCGAGGAGAGGATGGTGCACACGATCCGGACATTGCGCAGTTCTCTGCACGGGTTCGTCGACCTGGAGATCAACGGCGGCTTCGGACTTCCGGAGGACGTCGACGAGAGCTTCGCCCTGTTGGTCGACGGGATCGTCCTTCTCCTCGAACGCCGAACCTAGACGCTCCCGTACCGGCCGCTTCTCCCCCGCACCTCGGCCTTGGCCGCGCCGATGAGGCGTACACGACCCTCGGTGGCATTCCGCGCCGCCCCCGTGATGGTCCACCCTTGAAGGGCCTGATCATCCCCCGCTCGGTGCGGGAGCACAGAGGTTGGAGTCCCCTGCATGTCAGAGAAGTCCTCCGGTAAGGGCGGCAAGTCCGCCTCCCGACCGACGGCGATCATCAGCACGCTGATCGGCGTGGTCGTGATCGTCGTGGTCGTGCTGCAACAGCTCGGTGTGATCGACCTGGAGGTCGGCGAGAGCACCCCCGACGCGAACCCCTCCCCCGGGGCCTCCGCCACCGATGTCGACCAGGCCAGGGCCTGGCTGGACGAACTGCGGGTCGAGGAGGAGAACGATCCCGACGGTTACGACCGGGGTCTCTTCCCCCACTGGGACCGCGGGGTGGAGGGCAACTGCACCACCCGACAGATGGTCCTGGTCCGGGACGGCGAGGGTGTGGAGACCGACGACGACTGCCGGCCGGTCTCGGGCAGTTGGTACAGCGTGTTCGACGGCGAGACCTTCACCGACCCGCAGGACATCGACATCGACCACCTGGTCCCGTTGAAGGAGGGGTGGCGTTCGGGTGCCCACGCCTGGTCGACCGAGGAGCGCCGCCGTTTCGCCAACGACCTGGAGGAATCGCCCCAGCTGTGGGCGGTCAGCGCGTCGAGCAACCGTTCCAAGGGTGACGCCGACCCCGGGGACTGGCTGCCCCCGTTGGAGTCCTTCCACTGCGAGTACGTGACGGCCTGGATCGAGGTCAAGCACGTGTGGGACCTGAGTGTGGACCCCGCCGAGGAGGCCGCCATGCGTGAGGTGTTGGAGGGCTGCTGACCCGGCCCGACCCCATGAGGAGGCGCTCTCGTGTACGAGGGCGCCCCCTCACCTTCTCGATCAGGCCGGGTTCTCGCCGGGCGTGATCCCCCGGGCGACGGCGAGCATCTCGTCCGTCCCCAACAGCCCCGAGGTGTCACGGACCTCCACGGCGACCCCCTTCTCGGGGACCCAGAAGGCCTCGGCGGCCCCGTAGAGCCCCGACGTGTCGTCGCGGTCGAAGTCGGCCAGATCCCAGGAGTCGGGATCCCGTTCGTGGTAGTGGGCGAGGAAGGAACGGACCGAGGCCAGGTCGGTGAGCCCCTCCCCCCGCATCACCAGGACCTGGAGCACCACCTGGAAGCCCCCGCCCTCCTTGGCCTGTTCCCAGGCCCGGGTGGTGAAGACGACGTCCTCCCACTCGTAGGAGAAGTCCGAGGGCGAGGCCTGTGGTCCGACCGTCTCGGGCAGGTGGGTGATGGTGAATCCGTCCAAGGGTCCTCCTCTGGGGCCGGCGGCGGCGCCCGCCGCGGTGAGAACGAGTGAGAGCACGGTGGTGAGGACCACGAGGGCCCACCTGGTCAGGGGCATGGTCACCTCCACCGGTGACCTCGGGACCGTCCCGGACCACCGGATACCTCCATGGTCGGCCGGGGAGGGGGTCCGGTACCAGAGTGTCCTCGAACCTGTGGACAACCCCGCTCCGACACGCCCGGACCGACACGGGACGGGTCACCACCCGGCGACGTACCCGTCATAGAGGAACTCGGCGATCGCCAGGGAGGAGGTCGCCGCGGGAGAGGGCGCGTTGCGCACGCAGACCACACGCCCTCGGGTGTCCACATGGAAGTCGTCCAAGAGGGAACCGTCCCGGCCGAGCGCCTGGGCGCGCACCCCCGCCTCGGCGGGACGCAGGTCGGCGGCGGTGATCTCGGGAAGCAGACGACGTGCCTGGGCGGCGAAGACCGAGCGGGAGGCGGAGACGAACGTCTCCCGCGCGCCCACCGTCCAGTGTCGGCGGGCCAGCCGCCAGAAACCGGGCCAGGAGAGGGTCTTCGCGAGTTCCCGGGGGACCAGGTCACGGGCGCGGTAGCCCTCGCGCGCCGTGGCCAGGATCGCGTTGGGGCCCGCCATGACCTCGCCGTGGACGTGGCGGGTCAGGTGCACGCCGAGGAAGGGGTAGCGGGGGTCGGGTACGGGGTAGAGGAGCCCGCGTACGAGGTCCCGGCGTTCGGGGACGATCTCGTGGTAGTGACCGCGGAAGGGGACGATCCTGGGGTCGGCGTCGGCCCCCGCCATCGCGGCGAGTCGATCGCTCTGGAGTCCGCCGCAGACGATCAATCGGTCGAAGCGGTGGATGACCCGTTCGCCCTTGGGGTCTCCGGTGAGGACCTCGGTGCCGTCGTGGTCCTGTCGCACGTCGATGACGGGGGTGTTGAGCAGGACGATTCCCCCCGAACGCCGCAGGTCGTCGGCGAGCTGCTCGGCGATGGCGACGTAGTCGGTGATGGCCGTCGTGGGCGAGTGCAGCGCGGCAAGTCCCACCGAGTGGGGCTCGATCTCTCGGATGCCGTCGGGGCCGAGTCGGGTGACGCCCGGGACGCCGTTCTCCTCGGCCCGACGCTCGATGTCGTCGAGGCGGGCCTCCTCTTCGGCGTTGACCGCGACGAGGAGCTTTCCGACCTCCCGGTAGGGCAGGTCGTGCTCCGCGCAGTACTCACGGAGCAGGCCGACGCCCCGACGGCAGAGCGTGGCCTTGAGGGATCCGGGCCGGTAGTACAGGCCCGCGTGCACGACCCCGCTGTTGTGACCGGTCTGGTGGGCGGCGACCCGGTTCTCCTTCTCCAGGACGGTGACCCGGGCGCCGGGGCGGTGGAGGGCGATGTGGCGGGCCAGGGCCAGGCCGACGATCCCCGCCCCGATGATGCCGATGTGTTCGGTGCTGCGCATGGGCGCACGCTAGCAAGGCGCGTCCGCGCTCCGGCGTCCGGGTGTCCCGACGGTCCCCGGGCGGCGGGGACCGATCCTCTTCAGAGGGCGCGCAATCCGACCAGGACGGCGTGCAGGATGTCCTGGCGTTCGAGAGGGCGGGAGGGGCCGCAACGTTGGAGGGCCCCCTCCTCCATCATCTCGGCCACCATGCCCCGGACCTGGCCGACCGGCAGTCCGACCTCGGCGGCGAGTTCGACGATGGTCCTGGCCCGCAGGGCGTGGAGGAGAAGGGCCTCGCGCTCGGGTCTGAGCCATTCGCGATGACCCGGGGTTCTCGCCGCGACCACGAGGGTGAGCAGGTCGAGGTCGGCGTGGCCGTTTCCGACGCTCCCGGCCCGTTCCGGGATCCCCACGTCGATGGCGTAGGGACGCAGGAAGCGTTCGTCGTCCTCCCCCTCCTCGTGACGCGGTGACCGTCGCGGCTCGGTCCGCGGGGCCTCCCTCCATTCCTCGCGGCGGGCGTGGCGACCCTCAGCGTTCACTGTGTCCTCCTGGTGGTGTCCTGGTCGGGAAGGGCCCGGTCCCGTTCGGCCCGGAGGGGCCGAAGGGACCCTGGGGCCCCGAGCCTTCGAAGGAGCCGTGCGGACCGGTGCGGCCGACCGTCCCCTGGGGGCCGGAGGGGGAGGAGGGGTTCTGGGGTCCCGAGACACGCACCGGGTGGGGCGTGGGCTGTCCCAGGGGGCCCGGGAAATTGGGGGTGCCGTCGGAGGGGCTCACCGCGGCGATCGGGTTGTCGGCGGGTTCGAGCAGGCTGTCGGGGACCAGGGCGGTGGCCCGGGTGCCCCCGTAGGGCGAGGGGTGGAGCCAGACCCGGATGCCGTGACGCTCGGCGAGACGGGCGACGACGAACAGCCCCAGGCGGGGGTCGTCCGGCAGCGCCATCACGTCGAACTCCGGTGGCCGGGTGAGGGTGCGCTCGGCGGCCGCGTAGCCCTGTTCGGACATGCCGAGCCCGCGGTCCTCGATCTCCACCAGCAGTCCGCCGGTCACGGGGGTGCAGCCCACGTCCACCGGGGTGCCCGCCGGGGAGAACTGGGTGGCGTTCTCCACCAGTTCCGCGAGCAGGTGGACGATGTCGGCGACCGCCTGTCCGTGCATGAGCACACGGGGCGCCGAGGTGAGGCGGACCCTTTCGTAGTCCTCGGTCTCGGCGATGGCGGCGCGCAGCACGTCGAGGACCGGTCGGGGTTGGCGCCAACGGCGGGCGGACTGTCCGCCACCGAGGATGATGAGGTTGTCCGCGTAGCGGCGGGCCCGGGTCGCCAGGTGGTCGAGTCGGAAGAGTCGGCGCAGGGCGTCGGGGTTCTGCTCGTTGTACTCGATCTCGTCGAGCAGGCGCAGCTGTCGTTGGACGAGGGTCTGGTTGCGGAAGGCGATGCCGAGGAAGGCGCGGTTGGCGCCGCGGCGGATCTCCGCCTGACGGACGGCGGCCTCGACCGCGGTGATCTGTGCGCTGTCGAAGGCCTCGGCGACCTGGCCGATCTCATCGTCGCCCTGTTCGTCCAAGGGCGGGAGCTCGTCGATGACATCGACCTTGCGGCCCTGTTGGGCCCGTTCGACGATCTCGGGCAGGTCGGCGTCGCGGTCCAGGATCTGTTCCCGAAGCGACGAGAGGCGTTCGCTCAGGCGTCGGGAGGAGCGTCCCACCAGGGCGATCGCGAACACCCCGCCGAGCAGGGTGACGGCGGCCCCGGCGACGCCCAGCCAGACCCTCAGGAGCGCGGCGCTCCAGGCCAGGTCGACGGTGCGTTCGGTCTGTTCGCGGGCCAGGGTGTCCAGGGCGTGGACGGACGGGATGGACGAGGCGTCCCATTCCTCCGCCCCGACCTCGACCTCGGAGTTCCATTCGCTCAACGGCGCTCCGTCGACCCCGTCGCCCCCTTCGGCCACGGGGGGCCGGGTGACCACGCGTCGGCTGAGCTGTTCGGCCGCCTCCCAGGTGGGTTCCTCGGTCGAGGCCCGGTACTCGTTCCTGAGTCCGGCCGGCATCGCGTTGACGGTGCCGTCCAGCGTGGCCCGGTAGGAGGCGGTGAGGAAGGTGAAGTGCGCCGTCTCCTCATAGGTCATGCGTTCGGCGGCGATGACCCCGGCGAGCAGGGCGTCCGCGGTCGCGTAGTCCTCTCGGGCGTTGACGAGTTCCCTGGCCACCACGGCGTCGGTGAGGTTCTCTCCTCCGTCGGTCGTGTTGATGAGGGCCGCGGAGGTGTTCAGCAGGGACTCTATGAGCGTGCGGTAGCCGACCAGGATGTGCTCTCGGTCGGTCGAATGCTCGTCGACCATCTCTCGGAGCCGTTCGACCCCCTCCGGTGTCTCCTGGACGATGCCCGCGCCTCGTTGGAGTTCGTCGTCGCGG
Source organism: Nocardiopsis sp. LDBS1602 (assembly GCF_035818715.1). Taxonomy (NCBI): domain Bacteria; kingdom Bacillati; phylum Actinomycetota; class Actinomycetes; order Streptosporangiales; family Nocardiopsidaceae; genus Nocardiopsis; species Nocardiopsis sp. LDBS1602. Next base: position 8,581 of record NZ_JAYLVW010000016.1, read on the forward strand.
TCCCCGACGAGGTCGGTGGCCAGCCCGACGGCCTCGGCCAGGGCCTCGTCGCTCTCGGAGCGCTGTCGCTCCAGCTCCTCTTCGACCGTCGAGACGTCTCCTCTGTCCTGTTCCCCGAGGTGGACCAGGGACAGACGGCGCTCGGTCCGCAGCTCCTCGGCCGCGACGGAAAGGACCTCCGTGCCCTGACGCGCCTGTCCTACCGCGCTCATGAGCTGAACGGCCTGGGCGGTGCCGATGGCCGCGACGATCAGCCAGAGCGCGAGGAAGCACAGGCTCGGGATGAGGACGATGCGCGTGAGCTGACCGCGGATCGTCCTGTTGGACGCGTGGTTTCTGAGCATGGCCCCTCCAGCCCATGCGGGGTGCCGAGGCTTCCGGGAGAGGTGCCACGGCGGCTTTCGGTCCTGCCGAGGCTATCGAAAAAACATTGCCGTACGCTGTCGAACAATCACGAATAGTTATCCACGCGCTCGGGAAAACCGGGCCGAAACATGCTAGGTGGACCTTGGATGCGGCCGAACGCGCAGGTCAGGACCGTGAAAGACAGAACAGGGCCGCCCCGTCTCCGGGGCGGCCCTGTCGTGGTTCCTGGCGGGGCGTGTCGCGTCTCAGGACTCGGGGCGGTGTCGGGAACCCACCGGCGCGGGCAGCTCGTCCACGGTGGGAGGCTGCTCGACACCCAGGGAGTTCAGGACCTCGGCGTAGCGCAGGGCGGCGATCTTGCCGAGCAGGCTGTCGGCGCCCAGAGGCGCGCCGGGGCGGGCCCCGTGGCGTTCGGCCAGCTCCTGGAGTCTATGGGCCGGGAACTCCGGCCCCAGGGCGCTGGGGGCGATGACGGGACGTCGGATGCCTCCCTGCCGGAGCTGCGCCATGATCTGGTCCATGGCGGCCTCGTCCTCCAGGTCGGCGGGGAGCACCGTCAGGCCCAGACGGGCCGCGAGCAGCACCGCGCTCACACCGGCGGCGCCCACGGCGCCCTCACCACCGACGGCACCGACGACGACGCCGTCGGCCATGGTGGTGTTGCGCGCGGTGACGCTGATCAGGCGCATCCGGTCGGCCCGGACGAACCCGGACTCGGCCAGACGCAGGTGGAGGACCTCGGCGAGCATCGGGTGCGGACCGAGTCCCTCGGTGATCCTCACGTTGGCGCCCGAGCGGGCCACGGCGGCCTCGATCTCGGCGTTCACGGCCGCGTGGGGGGCGGTGACCAACGGGACCACGACCCCGGTGAGCGGGCGGTCGTCCCCGCCCTTCAGGTCGGCCAGGGCCTCGGTCAGGGTCTCTCGGTCGCCCTCGAGGTGCCCGTAGCGGATGGTGACCTCGGGGCGGTAGGCGCGGACGAGGTCGGCCATCCGGGCGCCGATCGACTCGCCGTCGGCCCCCCGGGCCTGATCGGCCGTACCCGGGACCGCCATGATCAGAGCGGGGGTGCCGAACCAACTGTCGAAGGACAGGGGATTGCGGTGACGTCCGGAGCGCCGCTTGGGCAGTTCGCGTGGGGGAAGTCGGTCAGAGTTTCGCATACCAGGATTCAGACGAGAGGGCGGATGGCGGACAAGCGGTGGTCGCTGCCGCGACATTGTAGCGTTCAACACCACATTCAGGGGTGTATGTCCTGAACGTATAACGGGCCTCCCGGGCCTCGTGCCCAGGGGATCCCGGGTCAACCGCTCATCGCCGGCCTACGGCCGTCGATGACGTGCGTCACCAGGGAGACGAGGACCTCTTTGGCGGATTCGCGTTCACGGGCGTCCGCCACCAGGACCGGAACCGCGTCGGAGAGGTCGAGGGCCTCACGCACCTCCTCCGCCCGGTAGGGGGTGGATCCGTCGAAGCGGTTGACCGCCACCACGAAGGGCACCCCGCGCTGTTCGAAGAAGTCCACCGCGTGGAAACAGGTGTCGAGCCGGCGGGTGTCCGCCAGGACCACCGCGCCCAGCGCGCCTTCCACCAACTCGTCCCACATGAACCAGAACCGATCCTGGCCCGGGGTGCCGAAGAGGTAGAGCACGATGTCGTCGTTGATGGTGATGCGGCCGAAGTCGAGCGCCACCGTGGTGGTGGTCTTGTTCTCCACACCGCCCAGGTCGTCGACGCCGTAGCTGGCCTCGGTCATCACCTCCTCGGTGCTGAGCGGGGTGATCTCGCTGACGGCCCCGACCAGGGTGGTCTTGCCCGCGCCGAACCCTCCGGCGACGATGATCTTGACGGCCTGGGGGATCGCCTCGTACGCGCTCGACCGGTTCTCAGAGTCTGCGGATGCCATCGAGTACCGCCTGAAGTACTTTCTTCTCGGGAAGCTGGGTCATGGGCGTGGCCGCCCGGGTACGGACGTCCCCTTCTGCGACGAGGTCCCCCAGGAGCACCTTGACCACGGTCAACGGGATGTCCAGACGCGCGGAGATCTCCGCCACCGAGATGGGGCGCCGGCACAGGTCGAGGATCGCCTGCCGCTCGGGGCCGCGCGAACGCTCACCGGGGTCTCGGGCCGCCATCACGATGGTGATCAGGTCCAGCCCCCGCCCCGCGGCGGCGGGTCGGGTCCGTCCCTTGGTCATGGTGTAGGGGCGTACGAGGGGTCCGGCGGAGGTGTCCTTGGGCAGAAGCCCCGTGGAGGGCCCCTCGGAGACGGGGTGGCCACGACCGTGGTACCGGCCCCCCTGCCGGGGCACGGGTGGGGACTCCCCGTGCCGGCCCTTCGAGTCGCTCACGAGCCGGCACCTCCCATGGCCGTGAGTTGGCCGGGCCTGCGTGGCGCGGCGGTGAGGAACTCCCCCACCCGCTTGACCCGCAGGTTCATCTCATAGGCGACCAGCCCCACGTCCGCGTCCTCGGTCGCCAGGACCGCCAGACAGGCTCCCGCCCCCGCCGCCGTGACGAAGAGATAGGAGTACTCCATCTCCACCACGGTCTGTCGGACGTCGCCGCCTCCGAAGTGCCTGCCGGTGCCCCGTGCCAGACTCTGAAAGGCCGAGGCCAGCGCCGACAGGTGCTCGGCGTCCTCCGGCCTGAGTCCTCGGGAACGGCCCAGCAGCAGTCCGTCGGCCGACAGCACGATCGCGTGGCCGGCCCCGACGACGCGGTCGACCAGATCGTCCAGGAGCCAGTCCAGGTTGTCCGCGGCCTTGCTCTTGCCCACCATCTCAGTCGCTCTCTCCCGTGTGGTCGTCGGCTCCTGCACCGACCTGGTCATCACTGCTGTGTCCGTGCTCGTCCGCGCCGACGTCCCCGGCCCGGCCACGCCGCGTCCCCGCGCTGAAGGCGTCCATCATGCGGCGCGCCTGTTCGGGGGTACGCCGCGTCGACGTCGGCGGGGAGGACGACGCGGACGACGCGCCATCGCGGAGTTGAGGGGCCAGACTGGCCTGCTTCCTACGTCTGGGCAGTCCCTCCCGATCGGGTCCGGCGCCGACCCGACCGTTGTCCTGTTCGATCTCGATGTCGCCTCCGTGATCGGCCCCGGTCGTCCGTGCCGCGGCGATGGGCCTCGCGCGTTCGGCGCCGCCGCTCCGACGGGCCTCACGTTTGGGCAGCGGCGCCGGGGCCCCTCCCTCGACCGGCAGGTCTCGTTCGGCGGGCCGCAGGTCCGGGACCTGGCGGAGGAGGGGGGCGGGGGCGTGTTCGACCCGACGGTCCTCCCGGGTCTCCTCCGGGTGTTCGGGCACCGGGCGCAGCATCGGGCGTACGGCCCGGGTCCGCTGCTCGGCGCCGGCCGAGAGCAGGTCGGCGGGGCCCAGGCGTTCCCGCTCCGGGGCCCCCATACGGATGGGGTAGGGGGCTCCGGAGGGCTCCTGGGCCGCCCCGGGCGCGACGAGGGTGTTGGGGATGAGGACCACGGCCCGGGTGCCCCCGTAGGGCGACGAGCGCAGATGCACCCCGATGTCGTGCTTGTGCGCGAGCCTGGCGACGACGAACAGGCCGAGGCGACCATCGGTGCCCGAGGTCATCATGTCGAACTCGGGAGCGTCTGCGAGGGTCCCGTTGGCCTTGTCCAGAGCCTCCTCGGTCATACCCAGACCGCGGTCCTCGATCTCGACCGCCACCCCCTTGGGTACCTTCTCCGTCCGGATGGTGACGTCGGTGTGCGGCGGCGAGTAGGCGGTGGCGTTCTCCACCAGTTCGGCGAGCAGGTGGATGACGTCGGCGACCACCGCTCCCACGAGGGACAGGTCCGGGGTGGAGGCGAGCTCGACCCGGGCGTACTCGTCGGTCTCGGAGATCGCGCCGCGCATGATGTCCACCAGGGGGACGGGGTGGCGCCAGCGCCGTCCCGGCTGGGCCCCGCCCAGGATGATGAGGTTCTCGGCGTGCCGCCGTCCGCGCGTGGCCAGGTGGTCGAGTTGGAAGAGGCTCTCCAGGAGATCGGGGTCCTCCTCTTCGCGTTCCACCCGGTCCAGGAGCTGGAGTTGACGCTGGACCAGGGACTGGTTGCGGTGCGCGATCCCGAGGAAGACCCTGCTGACCCCGGCCCGGGTGTCGGCCTGCTTGACCGCGGCGCCGATCGCGGTGCGTTGGGCGATGTTGAAGGCGTCGGCGACCTGGCCGATCTCGTCCCGACCGTGGTCGAGCTGTTTCATCTCGGTGTCGAGGTCGACGCTCTCCCCCTCCTCCAGGCGGCGCACGATCCTGGGCAGGTCGTTGCGCGCCACCGCCAGGGCCTCGGCCTTCAGTCGGGCGAGGCGGTGGGTGAGGCGGGCGGCCGAGCGGGCGGCCACACCGTAGGCCACGGTGCCCGCGAACAGGGAGATGATGCCGCCGCCCAGGGCGAGGGTGAACATCCGGGCCGCGGCCGCCTCCACGGCCGAGACGACCGCCAGCGACCGTTCGGAGACGGCGCCCGCCAAGGCGGTGTCGACCCCGTCCGCGACCGAACGCCAGTCACCGATACCGGTGGGCGGCTCCGGAAGGCGACTCTGTTCTCCGGTGAAGGGGTCGATCTCCACCGGGGCCTCGTAATGGGAGACGGCCTCGGTGATCTCCATGGCACGTGACCAGTCCCGCGAACCGATGATCCGTTCGGCGGCATCGGCCCCCTCGCTCCGGGATCCCTCGGCCAGGGCGTCCAATCTGCGATCCGCGTCGCCGATCAGCGAGGCGACCTGGGACTGCTGTTCCCGATCGAGGGAGTTCTCGCTCAGGACGCCGCTGATGACGGCGTCGGCGTGGGCGAAGCCCTCCTGGGCCCAGAGCAGGTCGCCCGTGGCGGCGGCCTCGACACCGGCGGGGCCGTCGTCCAGACCGCGGACGGAGCCCTCGTACAGGCGGGCGCCGATCCTGATCGCCTCGGTGTAGGCGTCCAGGGTCTCTCCGAGGTCGCCGGGGCGCTCCAGGTTGGCGGAGCGCACCGTCTCGACCGTGTCGACGGCTTCGAGGAAGCCGCCCTCCCGCGTGTCGGGGATGGCCTCCAGGGTCGAGCGCACCGCCCGCACGTCCGTCAGGGCCAGATCGGTCTCCTCGACGGACTCCATCAGAGCGCGCCGGGTCTCTTCCCCCGGAGCGGTGAGGTACTCGGCGCTCAATCGACGCTCGAGTTGAAGCGCCGTCAACGCCGTCGTGATCTCGGTGGCGGCCCGGCCGTCGGTGACCGACGAGCGCAGCGATACCGCCTGGGCGAGCGTGGCGGAGCTGAGCATGACGAACAACGCGAGAAAGGTGATGCTGGGTATCAGCACGATGCGGCTGAGCTGAGTCCTGATGCCGCTTCCCGCGCCTCCCGACTGTCCCACTGCGCTCCTCCCCGGCGTTTACCACGGACACCGGACAGCACGCGTCCGTGTGGCGTTTACCGCGCGGGTCGTCACGGTGCGCGCAGAGGAGAACACGTGTTGTGCCCGCAGACACAGGACGCTACCGCACTCACCAAGGTCTCGCGGGGGGAATTCCACATTGGTCGCGGAAACAGGACGCCGTCGTGGAATGTGGTCGTCGGAGGCGGCGCGACGCACGTGTACGCAAGGATTTCCGACGATCCCGGACCCGTGCATCGACCGATGCGCGCGCCCATGGAAAAGGCCCCTCTCCCCCGCCGAGGAACGAGGGAGAGGGGCCCGGAGAGACGAAGGTCAGAAGGCCTTGCGCAGCGTCTCGACGGCGGCGCGAAGACGTTCGAGCTGTTCGGCGACGCGGACCGGGGCGGTACCGCCCTTGCCCGAACGCGAGGACAGCGATCCGTGCACGGTGAGGACCTCGCGCACGCCCGGGGTGAGGTGCTCGGAGATCTCGGCGAAGTCGGCGTCGGTGAGGTCGGGCAGGTCGATCCCACGCTCCTCGCACACCCGCACGCACGTGCCCGCGATCTCGTGGGCCTCACGGAAGGGCACGCGCTCACGGACCAGCCACTCGGCGATGTCGGTGGCCAACGAGAAGCCCTGGGGGGCGAGCTCGGCCATCCGGTCGGTGTGGAAGGTCAGGGTGGCCACCATCCCCGTCATGGCGGGCAGTAGCAGGTGGAGACTGTCGACGGCGTCGAAGACCGGCTCCTTGTCCTCCTGGAGGTCCCGGTTATAGGCCAGAGGGAGGCCCTTGAGGGTGGTGAGCAGGCCGGTCAGGTCCCCGACCAGACGGCCGGCCTTGCCCCGGGCGAGTTCGGCGACGTCGGGGTTCTTCTTCTGCGGCATGATCGACGAGCCGGTGGAGAAGGCGTCGTCGAGGGTGACGAAGGAGAACTCCTTGGTCGCCCAGAGGATGATCTCCTCCGACAGGCGGGACAGGTCCACGCCGATCATGGCGGTGACGAAGGAGAACTCGGCGACCACGTCGCGGGAGGCGGTGCCGTCGATGGAGTTCTCCACCGACTCGGGGAAGCCCAGTTCGACGGCGACCTCGCCGGGGTCGAGTCCGAGCGAGGAACCGGCCAGAGCACCGGAGCCGTAGGCGGAGACGGCGGCGCGGCGGTCCCAGTCCCGCAGGCGCTCGATGTCCCGGACCAGCGGCCAGGCGTGCGCCATGAGCTGGTGACCGAGCAGCACCGGCTGGGCGTGCTGGAGGTGGGTGCGACCGGGCATCGCCGCCTCGGGGTGGGCCGCGGCCTGGTCGGCGAGGGCCTGCACCAGGTCCAGCAGTCCCTCGGTGAGGGAGCGGGCCTCTTCGCGCAGATACATGCGGACCAGGGTGGCGATCTGGTCGTTGCGGGAGCGTCCGGCCCGCAGCCGGCCGCCCAGTTCGGGCCCGACCCGTTCGATGAATCCGCGCTCCAGCGCGGTGTGCACGTCCTCGTCCTCCAGGACGGGGGTGAACTCCCCCGAGGCCACGTCGGCCTCCAAGCGGTCCAGCCCCTCGATCATGCGGTCGAGTTCGTCCGCGGAGAGCAGGTCGGCGCGGTGCAGGGCGCGGGCGTGGGCGCGCGAACCCGCGATGTCGTGACGGGCGAGCCGCCAGTCGAAGTGCGTGCTCAGCGACAGACGGGCCAGGGCCTGGTCCGGTCCGCCCTCGAAGCGGCCTCCCCACAGGCGCAGGGCCTCGGGCTGGTCGGCCATGGTGGTCTCCTTCGTGAGAGTTCGGATGCTGGTGGACGGTGCGGGTGCCGTCAGGGTCTGCGGTCGGCCAGTCTGAGGAGGGCGGCGGCCAGTTCCTCCCCGCCCTGGGGGTCGCGCGAGATCACCAGGATGGTGTCGTCGCCGGCGATGGTGCCCAGGATCGGGTGGAAGTCGGTGTGGTCGATGGCCGAGGCCAGGAACTGGGCGGCCCCGGGGGGCGTGCGCACGATGACCATGTTGGCGGACGCCTCGGCGGAGACGAGCAGTTCCTCGGCCAGACGGTTCAGCCGCGCCCCGGAGACCTGTTCGAGGTCGAGACTGTCGGGGCGGGTGCGTTGAAGCCGTTCACCGCCCTCCCCCGGCAGGACGTAGGCCAGGTGACCGTCGGCGGTGCGGAGTTTGACCGCGCCGAGTTCGTCCAGGTCCCGGGAGAGGGTGGCCTGGGTGACCTGCACGCCGTTCTCGGCCAACCGTTTGGCCAGCTCTCCCTGAGAGCGGACGTCCTGGCGGGTGAGGACGTCGGTGATCCGGGCCTGTCGGGCGGCCTTGGTCATCGGGGCCGTGCCGCCGGCGTCGTTGCTCATCGTCGCGCGATCCCGTGTCCGTCCCGCGCGTCCAGGAGGAAGGCCATCAGGGCCTTCTGCGCGTGCCGACGGTTCTCCGCCTCGTCCCAGACCACGCTCTGGGGCCCGTCGATGACCTCGGCCGCGATCTCCTTGCCCCGGTAGGCGGGCAGGCAGTGCAGGACGATGGCCTCGGGGTCGGCGACGGCCATGAGCGCCTTGTCGACGATGTAGGAACGGAAGAGGGCCTCACGGCCGCCCTTCTCCCCCTCCTGACCCATGGAGACCCACGTGTCGGTGGCGACGACGTCCGCGCCCTCGGCGGCCTTGGTCGCGTCGGTGGTGACCGTGACCGATCCGCCGGTGGTGGCGGCGATGTCCCCGGCCCGGGCCAGGACCTCGGGGTCGGGGTGGTGCTCCTCGGGGGCGCCGATGCGCACGTGCATGCCCGCGGTGGCCCCGCCGAGCAGGTAGGAGTGGGCCATGTTGTTGGCGCCGTCGCCCAGATAGGCCAGGGTGAGCCCGGCCGGGGAGCCCTTGTGCTCGCGGATCGTCTGGAGGTCGGCGAGGATCTGACAGGGGTGGAACTCGTCGGTGAGGGAGTTGATCACCGGCACGGAGATGGCGCGGGCCAGGCTCTCCAGGTTCTCCTGCGCGAAGGTGCGCCAGACCACGGCGTCGACCTGACGTTCCAGGACCCTGGCGGTGTCCTCCAAGGGCTCTCCACGCCCCATCTGGGTGCTGTCGGAGTCCAGGACCAGGGGGTTGCCGCCCAGATCGGCGACGCCGACGGCGAAGGACAGGCGGGTCCGGGTGGAGGGCTTGTCGAAGATGAGGGCGACGGTGCGCGGCCCGGCCAGCGGCCGGTACCCGAAGCGGTCGCGCTTCATCCGGTCGGCGAGGTCGAGGACGAGGGTCTGTTCCTCGGGGGTGAGGTCGTCGTCGCGGAGGAAGTGACGGGTCATGGTTACTGCTCCTTCGTCGCCGCGGCCTCGGCCGCGTCCAGGACGGTCGGCAGCGCCTCGATGAACACGCCGATCTGTTCGGGGGTGATGACCAGCGGCGGGGCGATGCGCAGGGTGTCGGGGGACACCGCGTTGATCAGGAAGCCGCGGACCGCGGCCTGCTCCTGAACGTGGGCCGCGTGCGGTGCGGTGAGTCGCAGGGCGCGCCACAGGCCGCTGCCGCGCTGTCCGGCCAGCAGGGGATGGTCGATCCCCTCGATCTGCTCGGCGAGCAGGTCGCCCATCACCTTGGTGTGGGCGAGCAGCCCTTCGGTCTCGATCGTCTCGATCACGGCGAGGGCCGCGGCGCAGGCGACCGGGTTGCCGCCGAAGGTGGAACCGTGGTCGCCCTTGTGGAAGGCGTCGGCGAACCGTCCGAAGCCGACGCAGGCGCCGATGGGAAGACCGCCGCCCAGCCCCTTGGCCAGCGTGAGGACGTCGGGACGGACCGCCTCGCCCTGGTGGGCGAACCACTCACCGGTACGGCCGATACCGCTCTGGATCTCGTCGAGGACGAAGGCGGCGCCGGTCCGGTCGCACAGGGCCCGGACCCCGGCGAGGTAACCCTCGGGGGCGGGGACGACGCCGGCCTCGCCCTGGGTGGGCTCGAGGAAGACGGCGACGCAGTGCTCGTCGACGGCCTCGGTGAGCGCTTCGAGGTCGCCGTGGGGGACGAAGCGCACGTCCATGCCGAAGGGGCCGAAGGGCTCGCGGATGGAGTCCTTACCGGTCAGGGCGAGCGATCCGGAACTGCGGCCGTGGAAGCCGCGCTCCGCGGCGACGAAGTAGTGGCGCCCGGGGCCGGCCGCGCGCTTGACCAGCTTCAGGGCCGCCTCGTTGGCCTCGGTCCCGCTGTTGGTGAAGAAGACCTTGGCGTCGCCGCCGAGGAGCCCGATGAGGCGTTCGGCGAGCTGGACCTCGCGCTCGTGCACGAAGAGGTTGCTGGTGTGCGCGAGGGTGGCGGCCTGGTGGGCCACCGCCTTGACCAGGGCGGGGTGGCCGTGGCCCAGGCTGGAGACGGCGATCCCGGCGATCAGGTCGAGGTACTGGCGTCCGTCGGCGTCGTAGACCTCACAGCCCCGCCCGAGGGTGAGCGCGATCGGGGGTACCCCGTAGTTGGGCATGAGCGAGGCTTCGAAGCGCTCCCTCAGGTCGCTGCTGGTCACTGTGTCTCTCCCGGGTTCTGGATGCCGTTGGTGATGTCGTGTACGGGACGCGGGCGTCGGGGGTGGCGGGCGTTGCCGTTGAGCAGTTCGTCCTCCAACACCTCGTCGGCGACCATCGTGCCCACCCCCTGGTCGGTGAAGACCTCCAAGAGCAGGGAGTGCGGGACCCTGCCGTCGATGATGTGGGCCTGGGGCACGCCTCCCTCGACCGCCTTCAGGCAGGCCTCCATCTTGGGGAGCATGCCCGAGGACAGCGAGGGCAGGAGGGCGCGCAGCTCGTCCACGTTCAGCCGACTGATGAGGTCGGTGTTGGCCGGGTAGTCGGCGAACAGTCCCTCGACGTCGGTGAGCATGATGAGTTTGCCGGCTCCGAGCGCGACCGCGAGGGCGGAGGCGGCGGTGTCGGCGTTGATGTTGTAGACGCCGCCGTCGTCGGCGCGGGCGACGCTGGAGACCACGGGGATGCGGCCGTCCGCGATGAGCGCGGAGATGGCCCCCGGGTCGACCTCGCTCACCTCGCCGACGCGGCCGATGTCGAGGACCTCCCCGTCCACCTCGACGCTCTTACGGCGAGCCTGGAGGAGGTTCGCGTCCTCTCCGGACATACCGACGGCGAAGGGTCCGTGTCGATTGATCAGACCCACGATCTCGCGGTTGACCTGACCGGTGAGGACCATGCGGACGATGTCCATGGCGTCGTCGGTGGTGACGCGGAGTCCGGCGGTGAAGGTGGACTCCACTCCGGAGCGTTCCAGCATGGCGCTGATCTGGGGGCCGCCGCCGTGGACGACGACGGGGCGCAGGCCCGCGTAGTAGAGGAAGACGATGGACTCGGCGAACCGGACCCGCAGTTCGTCGCTGATCATGGCGTTGCCGCCGTACTTGACGACGACGGTGCGACCGTGGAAGCGGGAGAGCCAGGGCAGCGCCTCGATGAGATGCGCGGCCTTGTCCATGGCCTGGGCCTGGTCCTGGGCTGTCCGGGAGTTCATGGGGTGTCCTGCCTGTCTTCCTTGGTCGGGGGGTCTGCCTCGATCTGGGCGGCGAGTTCCTCGCACACCAGGTTCAGGAGCGCGCGGACGCCGTCCTCGTCGGGGGGTCCGGGGGCCGCGCCGCTGGCCATGAACAGCACCGTGTCGTTGGTGCCGGTCGGCGGGGGGAAACTCTTGGCCGCCGCCTCCTCGACGAGGTCGCGGCACTGCCGGGCGTCGAGGGCCGCGTCGGTGGTGAGCACGCACAGGAGCGACCCCAGGGAGGGGTCGGATCCCTTGGCCATGCCGCCGACGGTGATCCCTCCTCCGCGGCGGAAGGCGATCTTGGCGACGGTGTCGTCGGTACGGATGGCGTCGGCGGCGGAGAGCCCTCCCCCGCGGCCGGCCTCGGCGACGGCCCGGGCGAGCCCGTCGTCGAGGGCCTCCCTGGAGGGGCGGACCCCGAGGGGGCCCGCGGAGCACAGGACGATCTCGGCGGCGGAGTCCTCCAGCAGGGCAGCCGTGTGTTCGGCGGTGGCGTGGACGTCCTGGAAACCGAGGGGGCCGGTGCCGGCGTTGGCGCATGCGGAGTCGAGGACGGCGGCGCGTACGCGTCCACCGGAGACGACCTGGCGGGACCACAGGACCGGCGCGGCCGGGTCGGGGTGGGTGGTGAACACGGCCCCGGCCGCGCGCGCGGGACCGTCGTTGACGACGATCGCGACGTCACGGTCCGGGTGCTCGCCCCTGCCGACTCCGGCGGCGCGGAACCCCCGGGGAGCGGTGACGCTCATGTGGTGTCCTTCCCTGCCTCAGGGGGCGACCGCGGCGAGCGGGAGTCCGGTGGCCTCGGGCAGGCCCAGTGCGAGGTTGGTGCTCTGCACGGCTCCGCCGGCGGTGCCCTTGGTGAGGTTGTCCAGGGCGGCGACGGCGACCATGCGACCGGCGTCGGCGTCCACGGTGACCTGCACCATGGTGGTGTTGGCGGCCAGGGTCATGGACGTGTCGGGCCAGGTCCCCTCGGGGAGCAGGTGCACGAAGGGCTCGTCGGCGTAGGCCTTCTCATAGGCGGCGCGGATCGTCTCGGCGGTGGCGCCGGGCTTGAGGGGGGCGGTGCAGGTGGCGAGGATGCCGCGGGGCAGGGGCGCCAGGACCGGGGTGAAGGAGAGACGGACCGCCTCGTCGGTGACCGAGGAGAGGTTCTGGACGATCTCGGGGTTGTGGCGGTGGGCTCCGCCGACGCCGTAGGGGCTGAGGGAGCCCATGACCTCGCTGCCGACCAGGTGGGGTTTGGGCGCCTTGCCCGCGCCGGAGGTCCCGGTGACGGCGACCACGGTCAGGTCGGGTTCGACGAGCCCCGCGTCCAGTCCGGGGAAGAGTCCGAGGGTGGCGACGGTGACGTGGCAGCCGGGAACGGCGACCCTGCGGGCTCCGGCCAGGAGACCGCGCTGTCCGGGCAGTTCGGGCAGACCGTAGGGCCAGGTGCCGGCGTGGGGGGTTCCGTAGAAGCGTTCCCAGGCGGTGGGGTCGGTGAGCCGGAAGTCGGCCCCGCAGTCGACCACCAGGGTGTCGTCGCCGAGCTCTCGGGCGATGTCGGCGGACTGCCCGTGCGGGAGGGCGAGGTAGACCACGTCGTGGCCCCGCAGCTCCTCCACGGTGGTGGGGGCCAGGACGCGGTCGGCCAGCGGCAGGAGGTGCGGTTGGTGCCGGATGAGCGGGCTGCCCGCGTTGCCGCCCGCGGTGACGGCTCCGATCTCGATCTCGGGATGTCCCAGGAGCAGGCGCAGCAGCTCACCTCCGGCGTAGCCGCTGGCTCCGGCGATCGCCGCTGTGTATCCCATGGTGAGATCCCCTCCTCGGTATTGGACTGGACTATCATGCATGCCCTTGCAAGTTTATGCAAGCAGAGGATGATGGTCGGCCCTGGGGAGGGTGACGGTGGTCTCCGTCGCGGCGCGGCGCTCGGACCGCGGCGACGGGACGAGGGTCTCCGCCGGTCAGCGCCCCGGCATACGGGTGGCGATATCGGCCAGACGGGAGGTGTGCCCCTTGCCCGCGGTCCTGGACTCACGACGGTCCGCGGTCCGGTAGAGGCCGCGCACGACCTTGGTGCCGACCCAGCGCAGCGGTTCGGGCTCCCAGCCTCGCGTCTCGTGTCCGACCCAGGGCAGACGGGTCAGTTCGGTGGAACGGCCCAGGATCAGGTCGCGCAGGGTGCGCCCGGCCAGGTTGCTGGTGGAGACACCGCTGTGGGAGTACCCGCCGGCCCAGGCCAGTCCGGTCTCGGAGTCCAGTCGCACGGTCGGCGACCAGTCCTTGGGGACGCCCAGCACCCCGGCCCAGGCGTGCTCGATCGGAACGTCCGCGACGTCGGGGAACATCCGGGTCAGGGCGCGCCAGAGCTCGGCGATCGCGTGCGGCTGGGTGAGCCCCTCCTCGGCCGGGGCCGACCCCAGCCGCTGGGGCGCGCCCCGCCCGCCGATGGCGATGCGCCCGTCCGCCGTGCGCTGGGAGTAGATCGAGGAGTGGGCGGTGTCGCCCAGGACCTCGCCGCCCTCCCAGCCGATCCGCTCCCACGACTCGTCGGAGATCGGCTCGGTCACGATCATCGAGGAGTGCGTGTGACGCCACTGTCGGCGCGGTCCGCGCAGCGTGGAGGTGAAGCCCTCGGTGGCCCGGACGACGTGGTCGGCGCGCACTGTGCCGTGCTCGGTGACCACCGCGGGGCGTTCGCCCTTCTCCCCCGGCCTGATCTCCACGACCGGGGTGTCCTCGAAGACGTCCACCCCCAGCTCCACGACCTTGGCGGCCAGACCCACGACCAGCTTGGCCGGGTGCAGTCGGGCGGCGTGCGGCGAGTACCCGGCGGCGACGGCCCCGTGGACCGCGATCCGCGGCTCCTCGGAGGGGTCGACCATGTGGAAGTCGTCGGGCCAGTAGCCCCATTCCTGGAGGTACTCGATGTGCCCTTGGAGACGTTCGCGCTGGGCCTCGTTGTCGGCGACCAGGTACATGCCGCCTTTGATCAGGTCGGCGTCGATCTCCTCGCGTTCGGTGACCGAGACCACCTCGTCGACGGTGTTCATCAGCGCGCGCTGGAGGGCGACCATGGAGCCCTTGCCGTGTGACCGGGCGTAGTCCTCCCGGGAACCGGAGAACTCGGCCGACAGCCACCCTCCGTTACGACCGGAGGCCCCGAAGCCGGCGAACTCCCGCTCCAGCACGCAGACACGCAACTCGGGGCGTTCGCGCTTGAGGTAGTAGGCGGTCCACAGACCCGTGTATCCGGCTCCGACCACGCAGACGTCGTAGTCCGCGTCCCCGGCCAGGGGCGCTCTCCGTTCGGGCACCCCGATGTCCCGGAACCAATAGGAGATCCCACCATTGGCGAAACGAGAGGATCGGGGGATCGACCTCATCCGGGCAGCAGTGGTGAACAGCCTCATCATTCCCCCCGAAACCTCAATGCTCCCGACCCGCCCCGCGCCGGATCCCCGAACTCTGGCCAACCTACATGGGAACGGAGGTGCGTGGGATATCTTCCGCGCTTCCGAGGGACTCATGGGTCATTCGAGCAGGAATTCGACTACGGAGAGTCCCGAGGTCGTCAAAGAGCACTGTCACGGAGGGTACGCGCGATGGCGGCGAGTTGTCGAACCCCGTCCTCGCCCAAGGGGGCGAGCATGTGTTCGCGCAGCCGCTCGACGTGCTTGACCTTCGTGGCCTCGGTGAACTCCCGCCCCTTCTCGGTGAGGGTCGCGTAGACGACCCTGCGGTCGGTGGAGCAGTTGTGCCGCTCCAGGTAGCCCTCCTTCTCCAGGCGGTCGGCCAGCTTGGTGAACCCTCCGGTACTGAGGCTGACCTCACGCGCCAGTCGGCTCATCGGCAGTCGGTGCCCCGGGGTGCGCTGGAGACGGATGAGGACCTCGAACCAGGGGCCCGCCATGTCCTTGCCGTCGGGGGTGATGCCGCTCAACAGTCGAGGCCCGATGGCGTTGGTCGCCTCGGCCACCAGCCCCCAGGCGGTGATGAGGTCGTCGCCGTCCATACAGCCCTCGTCGCGTGCCTCGTGTGTCGTCTCCGTCGTCCGTGTCGTCATGTCCCGTCCCTGTCGGATCGCGGGTGGACCCCGACGATCGCACCCTGAAGAAATATCTTCCTAGAAAATATTACTCCATGTCGGCGACTTCGTGGGGTGATCCGCGCCCGGAAAAAAGGAACCCACCGGCGCGGATCGCGTCGGTGGGTGCGTCGATGTCGACGAGAAGGGGGGCCCGGAACCCTCCGGGCCCCTCTCAGTGTCGTTCCATGACCGCGTCCAGGGCTCCTGCGAGAGTCGAGGTCAGGTGGTCGATCTGCTCCCAGGTGACCACCAGGGGCGGCGAGACCAACAGCGCCTTGGGCACCGGCCGGACGATGACGCCCCGGGCCCGGGTCTCGGCGAAGACCTCGGCCGTGGTGATGCCCCGTTCGGTGAGCGCCTCCTCGGTGAGCTCCACCGCGCCCATCACCCCGACCCCGGAACGGACCTCGGCGACCAGCGGGTGGCTCTCCAACCCGCGCAGGGCCGAGTCCAGGTGCCGTTCCACCTCGCGGGAGACGGTGAACAGGTCCTCGCGCTCCAGGATGTCCATGTTGGCCATGGCCGCGGCGCAGGCCGTCGGGTGCCCGGCGTAGGTGGTCCCGTGCAGGAACGGGTTGCCCTCCTGGTTCCAGAAGGGATCGGCCACCCGGCCGTCGACCACGACACCGCCCAGCGGCAGGTACCCGCTGGAGACGCCCTTGGCGAAGACGATCATGTCCGGGCTCACGCCGAAGCGCTCGATCCCGAACCAGTTGCCCATCCGGGCGAAACCACAGATGACGCTGTCCACGATGAACAGCACGCCGTACTTACGACAGATACGCGAGATCTCCGCGAAGTAGCCCTCCGGCGGCAGGAAGACCCCGCCCGCCCCGATCACCGGTTCGGCGAAGAAGGCCGCCACACGGTGGGCCCCCACCCGAAGGATCTCCGCCTCCAGAGCCTCCGCGGAGTCGTAGGGGACCACCGAGGTCTCCTCGACGAGCCGGCCGTAGCCCTCACGGAAGCGGTCCATCCCGATGATGCTGGTACCGAACCCGTTGAGGCCGTGATAGCCGCCGGTCCGACTGATCAGGTGCTGACGTTCGGGCTGCCCCAGCGCCGCCCAGTAACCGCGCGCCAGCTTGGCCGCGGTGTCGATCGACTCCCCTCCACCACAGGTCAGGATCACCCGAGGGTCGTCGACCGGCGCGTGCGCCGCCAGCCGCTCGCTCAGTTCGATGGCGGGCGCGTTGGCGAAGTCCCCGTAGACGGTGTAGGCGTCCAGGGTGCTGATCTGCCGATGCACCGCGTCCGCGATCTCGGTACGACCATGACCGACGTTGCAGTACCAGAGGCTGGCGGTGCCGTCGAGGTAACGATCACCGTACTGGTCCCAGAGCCACACGCCCTCGGCGCGGGAGACGACGAACTCCGGGCCCTTGGCCACGGTGTTCATATCGCAGAAGGTGTGCCAGAGGCGGCTGGACTCCCTGTGTTCCTTGGGAGTGAGCGCGGACGAGACAACCGTTTCGGTCATATGGCGACCTCCGAGCCGTGACATGCGCGAGAGTGCGCAGCGGAAAACGGATCTGCCCCCATCACCCGGACGCCCAGGTTGCGGTAGGTGATTGCAGGCTAAGTTCTCCACCCGCTCTTCAGCAAGAGACAAAACGAGGATTCATGCCCCGAAACATAAACTTCATTCCGACTACCCCTGCCCCATGGCCTCAAAACCCCTACTGTGCAGGAAAAACAGGCCCTGAAATTTCTTGGATTCCGGAGTGTCCGACAAACCGTTTCGCGACACGATCCCTGTGCGTATCGGTCCGAGACCGCCATCGAACACCGAACCCCGCCCGAACACAAGAGGGGCGGGACGGCCCCCTTTCTCAGGAGGGCCCGTCCCGCCCCTTCGGCGTGTCGCGATGAGGTCAGCCGCGCAGGACCGCCCCGGTGCGCTCGGTGGCGAGGGCCACGGCCGCGTCACGCGCGGCCCCGGCCTCCTCGGCCGTCAGCGTCCGGTCCCCGGCCCGGAAACGCAGGGCGAAGGCCACGGACTTGCGTCCCTCGCCCACCTGCTCACCGGTGTAGACGTCGAACAGACGCACGCTCTCCAGGAGCTCGCCGGCGCCCTCGATCAGAGCGGAACGGATCCGCCCCACCGGGACCGACTCGTCCACGACCAGCGCCACGTCCTGGGTGGCCACCGGGTAGGCCGACACCTCGGGGGCCACGACCTTGGTCCGGGCCCGCTCGATCCGGTCCAGGTCGACCTCCATCGCGGCGGTGCGCTCGGGCAGACCGAAGGCCTTGACGGTGCGCGGGTGCAGCTCACCGGCGTGTCCGACCGCGAGGCGCTCCCCCGCCACGCGCACGTACAGCGCCGCGCAGCGTCCCGGGTGCCAGGGGGCCTGCTGGGAGGCCTCGATCTCCAGCTCCACACCGGCCACACGGGCCACGTCACGGGCGGCCTGGATCGCGTCGGCCCAGACGGCCTCGCGCCCCGGCCCCCACCAACCCGCGCGTTCGGCGGCACCGGACAGCACCACGCCCACATGGCGCGGCTGCTCGGGCAGGGCCGCGTCGATCAGCGCCAGTTCCTCGGCCGAGGGCGCGCGATCCACCGGGAGCAGCGGAGCGCGAGAGGCACCGGCCCGGGGCAGGTAGATCGACCCCATCTCGAAGAGGGCGACATCGGTGAGACCGCGACCGACGTTGCGCACCAGGGTCTTGAACATCCCCGGCAACAACGTGGTGCGCAGCAGGGGCTCCTCGTCGTTGAGCGGGTTGGCCAGCCGCATGCTCACACGACGCGGGTCGTCGGCCTTCAGCTGGAGCCCGTCGAGGTCGCGCTCGCCCACGAACGGGTACGTGAGCACCTCGTAGTGACCGGTCTCCGCCAGGGCACGGCCCACGGCGCGACGCAGACGCTGCCCCTCGGTCAGACCACGGCCCATCCCCTTGAAACCGATGGAGGGGATGTTCTCGTAGCCCTCGAACCGGATGACCTCCTCGGCGAGGTCGTTGGGGTCGGTCAGGTCCGGACGCCAGGACGGCGGGGTCACCGTGAGCACGTCGCCCTCGGAGGCCACCGCGCAGCCGATGGCCCGCAGCCACTTCTCGGTGGTGCCCTCGGGGTAGTCGACACCGGCCACGGCGCCGGCGTGACCCGCGCGCACCGTGATCGTGGTCGGGGCCGACGAGTGGTCGAGGTGGGTGTAGGCCGCCTCGACGCTCGCGCCGCCCAACTCGGCGAGCAGCTCCACCGCGCGGGTGGCGGCCACCACCTGCATCCTGGAGTCGATGCCGCGCTCGAACCGGCGCGAGGCCTCCGAGGAGAGCTGGTGGCGGCGCGAGGCCCGGGCGATGTGCCGGGGCTCGAAGTGCGCCGCCTCGACCAGGACAGCGGAGGAGGAGAGACCGATCTCGGTGTCGAGGCCGCCCATGACACCGGCGATGGCCTGGGCACCGGACGCGTCGGCGATGACGATGTCGTCGGGGTCCAGGGACCGGCGGACGTGGTCGAGGGTCTCCAGCTTCTCCCCCGGCTTCGCGGCGCGCACGGTGACGGTCCCGTCGAGACGGTCGCGATCCCAGGCGTGCAGCGGCTGGCCGAGTTCCAGCATCACGTAGTTGGTGACGTCGACGGCCAGAGAAACCGGACGCACCCCGCTCTGGTGCAGACGACGCATCATCCACAGCGGGGTGGGCGCCTCGGGGTCGAAGCCGGTGGCGCCGCGCAGCACGAGACGGTCGGCGAGCCCGGTGTCGGCGATCTCCGCGGGGTGGCCGGGCCCGGTGGGCTCGACGACCTCGATCTCGGCGGGGTCGTGGAGGTCGACCCCGTACAGGGCGGCGACGTCACGGGCCACTCCGCGCATCGACAGCGCGTAGCCGCGGTCGGGGGTGACCGCGATGTCGAGGACGTCCTCGCGCAGTTCGAGAGCCTCGATGGCGTCGGCGCCGATCTCGCCGAAGCCCTCCGGCAGGACGACGATGCCGCTGTGGTCCTCCCACAGGCCCAGCTCGGTCGCCGAGCAGATCATGCCCGCCGACATCCGGCCGTAGGTCTTGCGGGCGCCGATCTTGAAACCGCCGGGAAGCTCGGCCCCGGGCAGGGAGACGACGACCAGGTCGCCCTCGGCGAAGTTGCGGGCGCCGCAGACGATCTCCTGTGGCTCACCGGTGCCGTTGGCGTCGCCGACGTCGACCCGGCAGAAGCGGATCGGCTTCTTGAAACCGGTCAGCTCCTCGATCTCGAGGACGCGACCGAAGACGATGGGGCCGGTCAGGTCGGCTCCGAGCTCGTCGACGGTCTCGACCTCCAGACCCGCCAGGGTCAGTCGGGAGGCGAGCTCGCGGGCGGTGACGTCGGTGGGCAGCGCGACGTATTCGCGCAGCCAGGTCATGGGGACGCGCATCAGATCTCACTCCCGAACGCCGAGGTGAAACGTACGTCGCCCTCGACCATGTCGCGCATGTCGCGCACGTCGTGCGCGAACATCAGTGTTCGTTCGATTCCCAGGCCGAAGGCCCATCCGCTGTAGACCTCGGGGTCCACGCCCGCGGCCACCAGCACACGCGGGTTGACCACTCCGCAGCCGCCGATCTCGATCCAGCCCTCGCTGGAGCAGGTGCGGCACGACGCGTCCGGGTCCCCAACCGAGGCGCCCCGACACACGAAGCACTCCATGTCCACCTCGGCCGACGGCTCGGTGAACGGGAAGTAGGAGGCGCGGAAACGGGTCTTGAGGCCCTCGCCGAAGAAGGACTCGACGAAGGTGTCGATGGCTCCGCGCAGGTGGGCCATGGTGATGCCCCGGTCCACGACCAGCCCTTCGAGCTGGTGGAAGACCGGCGTGTGCGTCGCGTCGAGCTCGTCGGTGCGGAAGGTCTTGCCGGGGGCGACCACGTACACGGGCAGGTCGCGCGTCAACAGGGAGCGCACCTGGACCGGGGAGGTGTGGGTCCGCATGACCAGCCCGGACTCACCGCCCTCGGGCCCCTCCACGAAGAAGGTGTCCTGCATGGTGCGGGCGGGGTGGTCCGGCTGGAAGTTGAGGGCGTCGAAGTTGAACCACTCGGCCTCGATCTCGGGGCCCTCGGCGATCTCGAAGCCCATGCCGACGAAGACGTCGGCCATGCGCTCGGCGATCGTGGTCAGCGGGTGACGCGCCCCACGGGGGACACGGTCCCAGGGCAGGGTGACGTCGACGCGCTCCTCGACCAGGACCCGCTCGTCGCGCTCGGCCTCCAGGACGGCCTGGCGGGCCTTGAGGGCCTGGCCGATGTCGCGGCGGGCCCCGCCCACGCGCTTGCCGGCGTCGGCCTTGGCGGCCGGGGGCAGGGCGCCGATCTCACGGTTGGCCAGGGCCAACGGGGAACGGTCGGAGGCGTGGGCGAGCCGGACCTCCTTGAGTTCGGCGAGATCGGCGGCGGCCTCGATGGCGGCCAACGCCTCCTCGCGCATGCGGGCGACCTCGTCGGGGTGCAGGGGGGTCACCTCGACCGGGTCGAAGGAATTGTTCGGTGCAGACATGTTTGGTTGCCTCGCCGACACCGCACCGGCGGACGCGGGCGCGGGCGGCAGTCACGGTCCGCTCGGGGCGGACGAAGCCGACAGGAAGAGCACAGGGTCACGTCGGGCCGGCGGTGAGACCGGCCCTGGATTGACGGGCCGCCCCGTGGAAGGTCCACGACGGAACACGGGGAGCCTCGTGCGCCCACCGGGGCCGAAGGGTCTGACTGCTCAGACGAACTCGGGCGTCCCGGCGGGCATGGTAAATCGGAACTCTGCGCCACCGTTGGGGGCGCGGCCGACGGTGATCGTGCCGCCGTGGGCCTCGACGAGGCCCTTGACGATGAACAGTCCGAGGCCGGTCCCGCCACGGCGCTTGCTGCGCCAGAACTGGCGGAAGACGCGCGGAATGGTCTCGGGCGCTATGCCCTGGCCTTCGTCGCGCACCGACACCGCTGCTCCTCCCTCACACGGCTCGATCACGATACTGACAGTACCAGCGCCGTGCCGCACCCCGTTTTCCACGAGGTTGGAGAGGATCTGTTCGAGCTTGTCGGGGTCCAGCCACATTTGAGGAAGATCGCCGTGCGCCTCCACACGGAAGCGCTCCTCGGACTCCCCCGCCGCGACCCGCCCCGCGACCACCTTGCGGACCGCCTCCGGCAGGTCGACGACCTGGCGACGCACCTCCAGCCGCCCGGATTCGATCCGCGAGACGTCCAGAAGGTCGTGGATCAGCCGGGTGACACGGTCGGCGTCGGCGTTGACCGTCTCCAGCATGAACAGCTTCTGCTTGTCGGTCAGCCGTTCCCATTTGGTGAGCAGCGTGGAGGTGAAGCCCTTCACACTGGTCAAGGGAGAGCGCAGTTCGTGAGCGACCTCGGAGACCAGGTCGGCCCGGGAGCGGTCGGCCCGCGCCGAGGCGTCCCTGAGGGTGACCACGAGACGGACGAGATCGCCCCCGGGCCTGACCCGGACGTAGCGGGCGGCGACGAGGATCTCGCGTTCGTCGGGCAGGCAGAGGACCCGTTCGACCTGACGGGTGCGATCGCGATCGCCTCCGTAGGGGTCGCTGGCCTCCCACCAGTCGTGCCCATCGAGCCCTCTCAGAGGTAGGGCGGAACGGTAGTCGTGGCCCAGCGCCGACTCCGCGGGAACCCCGACGAGCTGGGCGGCCTGGGTGTTGAAGAGGACGACCCGGCCCCGGGCGTCGGCGATGACGACCCCGTCCGGCAGATCGTCGGCGTGCAGGGGCGCTCCCCCGGGGGACGCGGTGTCGACGTCGGCCGGCGCGGGGCCGTCCATCGGATACGTCACCGCGCTGTCGGAGTCCTCCGCCGGTTGGTCCACCTGCCGGCCGCTGCCCACGCCTCTCCCCGCTCCCCTCCGAAGGTCCACGGCACGGGGGTCCCAGGCCGCGGATCACTGCTCGGTGGTGTCCGTTTCCAACTCTCCCCTGGACACCACCGCAGGTCTACCCTGCACTCCCGCCCGGTACGCCTCGTGTTCCGTGACGCGGCGTCGGGCGGAAGACCGAACTTGCGGACACCGTTCCCACACCCGTCCCCGGGGGCGGGCCGGTCGACCGCGATCACGGTCCGGATACTCACACCGTGTGGCCGAGCCTGCCCGATCCAGGAGGCGGGCGCACGTCTCCACCCGTGACACGGGTCGTGTGAGCGCGGTCAAGCGGGATGCGCATGAACCGCCGTGGTGCCGCTCCGACCCTATCGACACTCGGGCCTGGTGCACGTGCATTCCGAGGTGTTGGCACAACCTGTTACCGGTCGTGCACACCCACGGTCGCGTGATCGGGCCGTTCGGTGACGATGCACGGAGCGTCACCGCACGTGGAGACGGGCTCGGGCGCGGGTACCCGGATCAGGCGCGTCTCTGCTGGCGTGCGGTGGTGTACAGACAGACCGCGGCGGCCGTGGCCAGATTCAGGCTTTCGGCCCCGCCGTAGATCGGAACGCTGACCGCGCCGTCGGTGAGACGGACGGTCTCCTCGGGCAGCCCCCAGGCCTCGTTGCCGAAGACCCAGCCGACCGGACCGTCCAGAGCACCGTCGTCGGCCACCTGGTGCAGGTCCCGGTCGCCACCGCCGTCGGCGGCCCACACCTTGGCGTCCGCGTCGTGCAGGAAGTCGATGGCCCGGGCCACGGGCACCCCCACCACGACGGGCAGGTGGAACAGGCTTCCGGCGGAGGCGCGCACGCACTTGCCGTTGTAGGGGTCCACGGAGGCGTCGGTGAAGATCACGACGTCGGCTCCGGCCGCGTCGGCGGTGCGCAGGACCGTCCCGGCGTTACCGGGGTCGCGTACGTGGGAGAGGACGACGGCCAGACGCACGTCGGTGACCTTCTCCAAGGGGACGTCGACGAACTCGCAGACCGCGATGACCCCCTGAGGGGTGATGGTCTGCGCCAGTTCGGACATCACGTCGAGGCTGACCCGATGGGTGGGCACGCCCGCGGTGTGGGCCGCGTCCATCAGGTCGATGTGGCGTTGCATGGCCTCCGCCGTGGCGTAGACCTCGACCACACCGTGGGCGGCCCCTCCATAGGGGGACCGCCCGTCACCGCCGTTGACGGCGGCCAGGGCCTCCCGCACAGCCTGGGGGCCTTCCGCGAGGAAGCGCCGCTCACGCTGGCGGAAGGTGCGCTTGGCGAGCCGCCGAACCCCCTTGATCCTGGGTGATCGGACACTCGTGAACTCGTGGCTCGCCATCGCTACCCGTATCTGTCTTACGAAACCGTCAGGCCGCGGCGGGGGCGGGCAGGGCCTGCTTGGCCTTCTCCACCAGCGCGGCGAAGGCGGCCTCGTCGTTGACGGCCAGCTCGGCCAGCATGCGACGGTCGACCTCGATCTCGGCCAGCTTCAGACCCTGGATGAGACGGTTGTAGGTCAGACCGTGAGCGCGGGAGGCGGCGTTGATGCGCTGGATCCACAGACGACGGAACTGCCCCTTGCGGTCCTTGCGGTCCCGGTAGGAGTAGGTCATCGAGTGGAGCATCTGCTCCTTGGCCTTGCGGTACAGGCGCGAGCGCTGCCCGCGGTAACCACTGGCCCGGTCGAGAACGACCTTGCGCTTCTTCTTGGCGTTGAGAGCCCGCTTCACGCGTGCCACAGTGACTCCCTCATTGTTCTTCCGGCGCACGGCGCGCCGTCCGGTCCGACCAGGACGGGCCCGGCGGCCGTGTTCGCTTCAGGTGGTCGTCCCCCGAGCGCCTGACACGCACCGACCGGGTCGGACGCGCGGGCACTGCCGAGGAGGACGAGAGGTTCTCCGGTACTACTTGCCCAAGAGCTTCTTGATGTTCTTGGTGTCGGCCGGGGAGAGCACGGCCTCGTTGCTCAGCTTGCGCTTACGCTTGGAGGTCTTGTGCTCAAGGATGTGGTTCTTGTTGGCACGGCGGCGCATGATCTTGCCGGAACCGGTGACCTTGAAACGGTCCTTGGCTCCGCTGTGGGACTTGTTCTTCGGCATGTCGCCGTCGTCTCCTACTCCGTCGGCGCGTCGTCGATCATGGACCGACGACGCGGTTGTTCCGCGCTAGGCGGGGTCTTGGGGCGCCACGCCTGTGCATCACGGGCCGTCGCGCACGGTGCCCCCGCCACCCGGGTCCCGCCTCGACGGCGGGCCGGGCGGCGGGAGACCTCCCTGGCGTCTACGCCTGGTCGCTCCGCTCGCGGCGGGCCTTCTCCCCGGCCGCCGCACGGGCCTCGGCCTTGTGCTCGGAACGCCGCTTGTGCGGACCGATCACCATGACCATGTTGCGGCCGTCCTGCTTGGGCTGGGACTCGACCGTGCCGAGGTCCTTGACGTCCTCGGCCAGTCGCGCCAGCAGCCTGCGCCCGAGTTCGGGGCGGGACTGCTCACGACCGCGGAACATGATCGTCACCTTGACCTTGTCCCCGCCCTTGAGGAACCGGACGACGTGACCCTTCTTGGTCTCATAGTCGTGCGGGTCGATCTTCGGGCGGAGCTTGATCTCCTTGATGATCGTGTTCGACTGGTTCTTGCGCGACTCACGGGCCTTGACCGCGGACTCGTACTTGAACTTGCCGTAGTCCATCAGCTTGGCGACCGGCGGGCGCGCGGTCGGCGCGACCTCGACGAGGTCGAGGTCGGACTCCTGGGCCAGACGCAGGGCGTCCTGCACGGAGACGATTCCGACCTGCTCACCGTTGGGTCCGACGAGTCGGACCTCGGGCACCCGGATACGGTCATTGATGCGGGGCTCGGCGCTGATGAGACCCCTCCCTAGCTTTCTCGGATTACCTGGGACCGGCCGTCCACCGTCCGGTGGTCGGCCTGTTCGACCGGGTCGCCCGCGCTTTGTTCAGGCCACCCGCCCGCTCCGGGGTCCCACCACAAAAGGAAAAACCCCGCCAGCGTGTGCAAGCGGGGCGATCCGACCGGAACGTCACGGCGAAGGCGGCGACCGCGTCCCGGACCTCGGAGGACCGAGATCCCGTGGGACGGCGCGACGCGCCCTTCGTGCGACCGGACCCGCGCGAGCAGTGCCCGGTGGGTGGGAGGATCATCTCCGCTTGCGGTTCCGGTATGTCGGGACACACCGGACCAAGTCGATTACCACGATTCTATCAGGAGTTCCGACCACTCCACCCGGACCGCCTTCGACGATCCCCTCACGAAGGTTCGGGGCCGGTCAGGACGTCGCGCGGCGGGCCAGTTCGGCCTCCCCGGCCGCCCTCATGGCCGTCACCGGAACGTCCTCCCGACCCGTCATCGCGCGGACCTGGGCCACCGCCTGATGCAAAAGCATCGGGAAACCGCCCACCACGCGACCACCGCGGGCCTCGACCGTCTCGGCCGCCCTGGTCGGCCAGGGCGCGTAGACCACGTCGAAGAGATCGGCCCGCGAGGCGGCCAGCACGTCGGCGTGGGCGTCGGCGGCTCCGGAGGGCAGGGTGGAGACGACCAGGTCGACGTCCAGGTACCGGTCGATCTCCGCCAACGGGGCCACCGACACGGGAACACCCAGACGTTCGGCGGCCCGGGTCACCTCGCCGGCGCGCGCCGTGCTGCGCGCCAGTACGGTCACCGAGCCCGGGAGCCCCAGCTCTCGCAGGGCGGCCAGGGCCGAGGCCGCGGTGGCGCCCGCGCCCAGGACGACCGCGTCCCGGGGCGAGCCCGCGCCCGCCTCGGCCAGCGCGGTCGTGATCCCCTCGACGTCGGTGTTACGGGCGCTCCAGCCCCCGTTCCGACGGACCAGGGTGTTGGCCCCGCCGACCTCCACGGCCAGGGCGTCCACCTCGGAGGCCAGTTCCATGGCCCGACGCTTGAGCGGCATGGTCAGGGAGAGCCCCGCCCATTCTCCCGGTTCGAGTCCGTCGAGGAAGGGGGCCAACCCCGCCTCGTCGCACTCGAAGCACTCGTAGGACCAGTCGGTCAGACCCATCTCCCGATAGGCCGCCGAGTGCAGGACCGGTGAGAGGGAGTGGGCCACCGGTGAGCCCAGGACGGCCGCGCGCATCAGTTCTGCCCGCCTCCCCAGGTCTCCTGGAAACGGTCCTTCAGCACCAGGAACTCGTCGTAGTCGTCGGTGAACTCGGTGACGCCGTTCTCGGGGTCGGTGGCCACGAAGTACAGCCAGTCCCCCTCCTCAGGCTCGAGGGCCGCCTCGATGGCGTCCTCGCCCGGGGCGACGAACGGTCCGGGGATGAGCCCGGTCTTGTGGTAGGTGTCGAAACCGCTGGTGTCGGCCTCACAGGCCGCTCGCTGATCGTTGTCGAGGGCGATGCCGTACTCGCCGATGGCGTAGAAGCAGGTGCTGTCCATCTGCAACGCCATGTCGATGTCCAGGCGGTTGTGCACCACACGGGAGATCTTGGCCATGTCGTCGACCCCGCCGCTCTCGGCCTGGACGATGGAGGCGATCGCCATGATCTCGTTGGCGTCGTAGCCGAGGTCGGCCGCGCGATCCTCCAGGTTCATCGCCTCGGTGACCTGACGGTGCTGGGTGACCATCGTGCGCAGTATCGACATGGCCTCGGTGCCCGGTTCGAAACGGTACGTGGCCGGGAAGAGGTAGCCCGCGGGGCCCTCCGTCGCGTAGTCGGGCAGGCCGAGTTCGTCGGTCTGCTCGTAGGCCGCCTCCAACTCCTCCAGGGAGACGTCGGTGTTGTCGGCCAGCTTCTCCAGGATCTGGTCGCTCCGCAGTCCCTCGCGGATGAGGACCTCGCCGCCCAGGCGGTTGTCCTGGTCGAGCAGGGCGGCGACGGCGCTCGCCCCGCTCATCCCCTCCGCCAGGGAGTAGGTGCCGGGGGTCAGACCCTGCTCCTGCTGATCGAGGGCGTTGGTGAAGGCCCGCACGCTGGCGACGACGCCCGCGTCCGAGAGGGTCCGGCCGACGGCCGTTCCGCTCTGCCCCTCCTCGACCGTGATGACGATCTCTCCGGAGCCCTCACCCGCGTAGTCGGCGGGGAACACGTAGGTGCGCATCACCACGAAGCCACCACCGGCGATCACCAGCATCAGCACCAGGGCGAGCAGGATCATGAAGCCCTTGCCGCGACGGCGTCGGGGGGCCCCGCCACCACCGCCGCCCTTGGCCGCGGCCAGTCGCTTGGCCCGCTGCTTGGCCGCCTTGGCGCGTCTGCGCGTGGCGCGGCTGTCCCCGTAGGAGGCCGCGATGTCCTCGAGGCTCTCCTCCTCGTAGTCGTCCTCCTCAGGTTCCTCCTCGGGAGCGTCCTCGACCACGGGTTCCGGCTCGGGCCTCTTCCTCACCCGACGGGAACGACGGCGGCCACGACCGCGACGGCCGGTCGGCTCCTCCTCCGGGACGGGATCGGACTCGACCTCGGCCTCGTCCTCCTCCGGGATCGGCAGGGCACCGCTCCGGCGCGGTTCCTCCTCGGGAAGCGGGAAGGCTCCGCTATCGGGTTCGGGCGCGCGGCGGCGCCGTCCACGACGGCCCTTCGGTTCCGGTTCGAACTCGGGCTCCGGCGTGAACCCGGGCTCGGGTTCGGGCTCGGGAGCGACGTCGTCGAAGGGGGCCGCGGCGAACGCTCCGCCGTCGACGGTCTCCTCCGGCTCGGGACGGGCACGACGGCGGGC
Organism: Nocardiopsis sp. LDBS1602; assembly: GCF_035818715.1. Lineage (NCBI taxonomy): Bacteria > Bacillati > Actinomycetota > Actinomycetes > Streptosporangiales > Nocardiopsidaceae > Nocardiopsis > Nocardiopsis sp. LDBS1602. The sequence continues at coordinate 36,437 of NZ_JAYLVW010000016.1, forward strand.
GCGACGGCCCACCGGACGCTCCTCCTGGGGGGCGGAGGGGAACTCACCCGTCTCACGGGCACGCGCCTCTTCTCGCGCGGCGCGTTTACGGCGGGCGCGACGGCCCCTCGGCTCCTCGGGCTCGTCCGCGAAGAAGGCCGGCGTGGGCTCGTCCTCGGCGTCGTCCCAGAGCGAGGAACGGGGTTCGGGGGCCTCCTCCACACGGGCTCGGCGCCGCCTGCGGGGCGGCTCCTCCAGAGGAGCGTCGGTACCGCGTGCGGGACGTTCCCGACCGGTGGTCTCCTGCGGGGCGGCGGGGGCGCCGCCCAGGTTCGCGAGCGCGGCGAGCGCCTCCTGCGTCGGGTCGGCGCCGGCCCTCCCGGGCGCGCCGGGAGCCTCGGGACCGGGGGCGGCCGGCTCTCGGGAGGGGCGCCCGCCCCGGGCC
>NZ_JAYLVW010000017.1:0-35478 GCF_035818715.1 Nocardiopsis sp. LDBS1602
GCCGCAGAACGTGGTCAGCGTCGACCAGGTGGCCACCTACTACCAGGAGCACCCCGACCTGGCCCCGTGGCTGGACCGGTTCTACCTGTTCGACGTGTTCTCCTCGCCCTGGTACGGGGCGATCTACATGCTGCTGTTCGTGTCGTTGGCGGGCTGCGTGATCCCGCGGGCCCTGGTGCACGCCAAGGCGGTCCGGGCCCGGCCGGTGGCCACCCCCAGGAACCTGTCGCGGATGCCCTACGTGGCCCGCTTCTCCACCGATACCCCTCCCGATGAGGTGTTGGCTCAAGCTCGGAAGGTGCTCAAGGGCTACCGGGTCGAGCGTTATGAGAACTCGGTCTCGGCCGAGACCGGTTACCTGCGCGAGGCCGGCAACGTGCTGTTCCACTTCGCGCTGCTGGGCCTGCTGTTGGCGCTGGCGGCCGGGGCGTTCTTCGGCTACCGCGGCAACATGCTCATCGTGGAGGGCGACGGTTTCGCCAACACGTTGCCCTCCTACGACGCGATCTACCCCGGCCACTGGACCGACACCGATGCCTTCGAACCCTTCACGATCAGGTTGGAGGAGTTCGAGGCCACCTTCATCGAGGAGGGGAACCTGCGCGGGCAGGCCTCCTCCTTCGTGGCGGACATCCGTTACCGGGAAGGGCCGGGAGAACCCGAGCAACAGCACACCCTGGAGGTCAACCACCCCTTGAGCGTCGACGGGGTGCAGATCTACCTGCTGGGGCACGGCTATGCGCCGCGGTTCGAGGTGCGCAACGCCGACGGCGACCTGGTCTTCGACCAGGCGGTGCCCTTTTTGCACCGGGAGACCATGACCTACACCTCGGACGGTGTCATCAAGGTCCCCGACACCGGAGGCGAGGAGCTCGGCTTCGTGGGCGTCTTCCTGCCCACCGCGATGGAGGACTCCGAGGGCGAACTGGTCTCGGGCTTCCCCGGAGTGCAGAACCCGATGGTGACCCTGGAGGCCTACCAGGGTGATCTGGGGATGGTGGATCCGCAGTCGGTCTACCAGTTGAAGACCGCCGGGATGGAGAACATCGGCGAGTCGCCCGTCATGGAGATCGGTGACACCTGGGAACTGCCGGACGGCGCCGGGTCGATCACCTTCACCGGGGTGAAGGACTACGTCTCCCTCCAGAGCAACCGGGACGGGGCGCGTGTGCCGGCGCTGCTGGCCGCCTCCTCGGCCGTGGCCGGGCTTCTGCTGACGTTGTTCGTGCGTCCCCGACGGGTCTGGGTCCGCGCCATCCCGGGCGAGGACGGCCGCACACGCGTCGAACTGGCCGGACTCGGCAAGACCGAGGTGGCCGGCGACAACGCCGAGTTCCACGAGATCACCACCAGGCTCTCCGGGAGACTCTCCGGCGGGTCCGACACCGGAAAGGAGGAACGGTGAGTCGGTTCCCGGCCGCACCGGCGAACGAGGGCATGGCGTCGATCATCGGCGCCTTCGCCGCCCGTGCCCCTTCCCCCGGGCGGGCGTTCGCCTCCGGTGGTCCGTGTTCGCACGCCTGATCCGGTGACGAGGCGGGGCGGAGCCGGGGGACCGGAACCGTCCCGCCCCCGTCGTTCCCGGGCACCGTGATGGTGTCCTCGACCACAGATCGGTGATTCTCCGCTATGGGCGAGTGACCTTCAGTAGCATCGCGGTGTGACGCGAACGGCGATGAGGACCCACCGGAGGGGCAGGCTCCTGCCCGTACTCCTGGTGGTCATCACCGCCCTGCACATGATGTGCGCGGTGGGCTGGTTCCAGCCCGACCCGGAGCACGAGACGGGCCCCCGCCTTCAGGCCTCCACCGCCGAACGGATCGCCGAACCCGCGCCTTCGAGCGTCCCCGGAGGCCAACAGGCCGCCTGCGAACAGCACCACCCCGGAGGCACCGACCTCGTTCCCGTCCAGGAACGAGGGGCGGGCGACCAGGGGACGCCCCCGGTGACCGACACCGCCCTGGCGACCCTGTGCCCGGAACCGTGGCCCTCCGTCTCCACCGGCGAGATGCGGGCGCTCAACACACGCCACGCGCGTCGCCGCCGCGAGAACTTCTCACCGCTGATCCCTCTGTGCGTCTGGCGCATATAGGAGCCGCTCCGGCCGTCCCGCCCCTCGTGGCGGAGACGGCCCGAAGCCCCTGTCGGACCTCCAGCACGTGAACCGGACCGGCGGGTCCCGAGGGACGCGATCCCCACCGGCCCCGCCGTCCCGTGGCGTGCCCAGCGGAAGAGAACAGTATGCGGACGAACATCGCGCCCACACCCGTGCCCGCGCCCAGCCCCGCCGAATTCCTGGCCGCACCGGCCACCACCATGCGCCGAACCCCGGCCGGAGCCGTGGGCAATACCCCGGTGCTGTGGGTCGGAGAACCCTACTGCGGGCCGCGCCGCGGCTTCTGGGCCAAACTCGAAGGGCACAACCCCGGCGGCATCAAGGACCGGCCCGCCCTCCACATGATCGAACGCGCCCGTGAGTCGGGGCGGCTCGCGCCCGGCGGCCGGATCGTCGAATCGACCAGCGGCACCCTGGGACTGGGGCTCGCGCTGGCCGGCATCACCTTCGGCCACCCCGTCACCGTGGTGACCGACACCGGCATGGAACCGCTCATGGTCCGCCTGCTGCGCGCCCACGGGGCCGAGGTGGACATCGTCGACACCCCGCACCCCCGAGGCGGATGGCAGCAGGCGCGCAGGGAACGCGTACGCGCGCTGCTCGACGCCGACCCCACCGCCTACAGCCCCGACCAGTACAACAACCCGCACAACGTCGAGGCCTACCGGGGGCTGGCCCACGAACTCATCGCCCAGCTGGGGCGCATCGACACGCTCGTCGCCAGTGTCGGCACCGGAGGACACTCCGCCGGGGTCGGCCGCGAACTGCGCCGTTTCCTGCCCCACCTGCGCGTGGTCGGCGTCGACGCCGTCGGGTCGGGCATCTTCGGCCAGCCCTCCGGAAAACGGATCATGCGCGGCCTGGGCAGCAGCATCGTCCCCGGCAACGTCGACCACGGACTCTTCGACGAGGTCCACTGGGTCGACCCGGCGCGCGCCGTGCGCACGGCACGTACTCTGGCCGCCACGCACTATTGCAGCGGAGGCTGGAGCGTGGGCGCGGTCGCCACGGTCGCCCGATGGCTGGCCCACACCCGTCCCATCACCGAACGCGTCGTGGCGATCTTCCCGGACGGACCCCAGCGCTACTTCGACACCGTCTACAACGACGACTACTGCCGGGCCCACGGCCTGCTCGAAGCCCCCGCCACCGAGGAGCCGGAGGAGATCTCCACCCCCTCGGAACGGGTCGTCACCGCGTGGACGCGCTGCGCCAAGGTGGGCGAGACCGCCGAGTGCCGCACGGACACGGTCGAGCGGGGCGGGCGATGATCACGACCTGGAACCGGCTGGCCTCGTTCGACCCGGCCGTGCGCCTGCTGATGGTCAACCAGCTGACCATCAACGCCGCCTTCTTCATGCTCATGCCCTACCTGGCCTTTCACCTGACCGACAGCGTCGGCGTCGCGGTGTGGGCGGTCGGGCTGATCCTGGGCGCCCGCAACCTGTGCCAACAGGGCATGTTCCTCGTCGGCGCCGGCCTGGCCGAACGGTTCGGCCACAAGTCCGCCATCATGGCGGGCTGCGGTCTGCGCACCATCGGGTTCGCGGCGTTGGGCTTCGCCGACTCCCTGGTCGTGCTGCTGCTCGCCTCGGCCCTGACCGGGTTCGCCGGGGCCCTGTTCAACCCCGCCGTGCGCGCCTACCTGGCGGCCGCGGCGGGGGAGCGCAGGGTGGAGGCCTTCGCGCTCTTCAACGTGTTCTACCAGGTGGGGTCGTTGATCGGCCCCCTGCTGGGGATGGCGCTGCTCGCCGTCGACTTCACCGTGGTCGCGACGGTGGCGGCGATCCTGTTCGCGGCCCTGACCGTGTGGCAGTGGCTCGCCCTGCCCACCGCGACCCCCGGGACGGAGGACACCGACCGGGAGAGCGGTCGGGGCGTCATCGCGGGGATCGTGGACGTGTTCCGCGACGGACGCTTCCTCCTCATCGCGGTCGCGATGTCGGGCACCTACCTGCTCAACTTCCAGGTCTACCTGTCGATCCCGCTGGCGACCCAGGACGCCGCGGTCGAGGTGGGCCTGGGCGCCGACCAGGGCCGGTACGCGGTGGCGTTCCTCTTCCTGGTCACCGCCCTGGTGACCATCGTCGGTCAGGTGCGGGTGGCCGCCTGGATCAAGGAACGGTGGGGAGCCGCCCAGGCGCTCCCCGCGGGGGCCTTCATCATGGCGACGGCGTTCCTGCCGATGCTCGCCGCGCCCGCTCTGATCGAGGCGGCGAGCGGATCGGAGTCATGGGTCGCGGCCCTGGTCGCGGTCACGGCGCCCGGCGCCCTCACGGTCGCGCTCCTGGGGCTGGGGACCATGGTCGCCTACCCCTTCGAGATGGACACGGTGGTCCGGCTGGCGGGGAGGCGCTCGGTGGCGCTGCACTACGGGCTGTACAACACCTGCTCGGGGGCGGCCATCACCCTCGGAAACCTCCTGGTCGGGGCGGGACTCGATGCTCCCTCGCCGGAGGCCCGGAGCACGGTGTGGCTCTCGCTCGCCCTGGTGGGGGCGGTGTGCGCCACCGCCACCGCGCTGATCGGTCGGGCCGGTTGGTATTCACCCCGACCCGAACCGGAACCGGTGCCGGAACGTCGCCCGGTGTGACCGACGTCGGGCCGGTCCCGTGACCCGGGGCCGGCCCGATGAAGAGAGCATGAGGGTCCGGCGGTCCGGCGCCCCGGGGGAGGTGCGCCGGACCGCCGGGCTCACCCGGGCGAGGGCCGGGCGAGAACGGGGGTCAGGGCCGTCGGGCCCCGACGAAGTGGGCCGCCCAGTAGTCCGCGAGACGGACCTCGGAGATGGTCTTGCCGCTGCTGGGAGCGTGGACCATCATGCCGTTGCCGACGTACAGCCCGTTGTGGCCCAGATCGGGGAAGAAGAAGAGGATGTCCCCGGGCTGGATGTCCTCCCAGGCCACGGCGTTGGGCATCTCGTACTGGCTATAGGTGGTGCGGGGGATGCTCACGCCCGCGGCCGCCCAGGAGGCCTGCGTCAGACCGGAGCAGTCATAGCCGTTCGGGCCGGTACCGCCCCACAGGTAGGGCACACCGATCTTGCTGTACGCGAAGTCGATCGCCGCGCGCGCGTCGCCCGAGGCCGACCCCGTGTACACCGCGTCCTGGCCCTCCGACGTGTCGCTCTCACCGGCGGTCGTGGGGTTCTCGCCCTCGAAGGAGGCCAGCAGCTCCTCCTGCTCGGCCAGGGCCTTCTCGACCTCCTCCTTGGCCTCCTCCAACTCCTCGAGGAGTTCCTCGGCGTCCTCGTAGGTCGCGTCGGCCTCGTCCTTCAGAGCGATCAGGCGGGCGTCGCTCTCGGCGTAGTCCTCCAACTGTCGGCGCCGGCTCTCGGACAGGTACGACAGGTCGGCGGCCTGATCGAAGATCTCCGACGGGTTGTCGACGTACAGCGCGACCGCCACCGAGTCCGGGTCGCTGGATTGATAACTGGCGGCGGCCAGCTCCCGGACCTTCTGGAGGAGGCCCTCGTAGACCTCCTCCTCGGAGCCGATCTGCGCGTCGATCTCCTCGACCCGCGCCTCGGCGGTCTCCAGAGCCTCCTCGGCCTCGTTGAACTCCTGGACCAGCGAGCTGGACTCCTCCAAGAGCTCCTCGATCCGCTGTTCCACCTCCTCCTGGGTCGGCTCGGGCTCGGCGTGGGCCACGGCCAGGGGAGCGGAGAAGGAACCGAGGGCCACGAAGGCGCCGATCGTCATCAGGCGCCGGTGGAGGCCGGGGGTCCGCTTCGAATCCATGGGATGCACCTCATCGTTGATCCCGCGACCGGGGCCGGTGGCCCGGGGTCGCGAGGGACCGACGCGGCGGTGAGGCCGTCGTCGGTGGTTCGCGTGGGAAGGAAGGGATCCGCGCCCGGTCGACACGAGACGGCGCCGCGCATGGGGGCGCGCCTCGGCGAGGGCGGGGATCAGGGGTGTGTCGGCCCGTCGGTCGACGGTTCGGGTGTCGACGAGGGGGCCGGGGCCGATCGGCCTACACCCTCCGCACGCACAGGGAGATGAGCGCTCGAACGCCGCCGAGGCGGGGTGTGGCGTGCCGCCGTCGGGCGAGCGTGACCCGGGCGGGGGTGCGCTCGGGAAGCGGCAGCCGGAGGAAGCCGAGAAGACCGAACCCGAGCAGCAGCGGTCCGATGGCCGAGCCGCCGCGCTGGTCGGCGACGGCGCCGTCGCTCTCCTGGCAGTGCTCGTCGATCGAGGCCATGGAGGCGGGCGGAACGGCCTGGGTCTCGGCGCTCGCGACGGGCGGGGGCCCGAACGAGAGGGGCTCGTCCTCCCAGGGGTGGCACAGCGAGATGAGGATGACCCCGAGAGCGAGCAGCACGGAGAACGCGGTCATCGTCCACGACCACGACGCTGATTTCGGACGGGGGTCACACACGGATGTGACGATACCGGAACCCGCGCCGCATCGCGGACGAGCCGGGCCTTCCGGGCCTCTGAGGGCGGCGCGCGCAGGACGTGACGACACAGAGGGCCTTCGCGCGACGTTCCCGCGCGAAGGCCCTTTCGACGAGGTCGGGTCCGGTCAGCCCGCCAGCTCGGCCGACAGGGTGATCTCCGTGCCGGTGAGGGCCTGGCTCACCGGGCAGTTGGCCTTGGCGTTCTCCGCGGCCCGCTGGAAGTCCTCCTCGGAGATCCCGGGCACCCTGGCCTGGACCGTGAGGTGGACGCCGGTGATACCCGTGCCCGGCTGGAAGGTCACCTCGGCACTGGTGTCCACCGTCTCGGGAGGGGTGCCCGCCTGGGACAGGCCGTGGGAGAGCGCCATCGAGAAGCAGGTGGAGTGGGCGGCGCCCAGCAGCTCCTCGGGGCTGGTGCGCCCGTTGGCCTGCTCGGCCCGGGAGGGCCACGTGACGTCGAAGGTTCCCACCCCGGAGGAGTCCAGGGACACCGTCCCCGATCCCTCCATGAGCGAGCCCTCCCAGTGCGTGGTCGATTTACGGGTGGTCGCCATGGGGTGCTCTCCTCGTGTGGTCGAACGACGTCGGTGGGCCGGCGGCTGTCCGGCCGTGGACAGGGTCGCATCGGTCGGGCCGTGAAGGCGATGGAAACGCCGGTCCCTCCCCGGTTTCGGTCCGGTTCGTGGTGGAACGTGGCCCCTTGGCCGGAGGGGGACGCCGGTTCCGGTCGGACCGCAGCCGCACATCCCACCGGACCGTCCGGCCTCTACCCGAGCACCTCGGCCGTGACGGTGGAGGTCTCGGTGTTCAGCACGGCGTCGAAGGCGTCGACGACGGGGACGTGGAGGTAGGAGCTCTGCAACCGGGTCCGGTCGGGCTCGGAGCCGTCGAGGGAGGAGCGCCTGGGGCGCAGGTCCACCAGGCCGGGGCCGAGGTCCTCGTCTGCGAAGACGGCCTCGACGGAACCGGGTTCGGGCGCCCCGAGTTCGGTGTCGTGCACGGTGAACCCGAAGGGCGCCGTCTCCTCCGGCACCATGTCCGCCGTGTTCCCGGAGACACCGGTCAGCGCCAGCGAGAAGTAGTCCCCGCCCAACGCGTCGTGCAGGTAGTGCCCCATCGGGAACCCCGTGAGCCGGCCGTCGAAGAGGACCGGCGACTTCAGGATGTGGGCGTTGTGCGCCGCCAGCACGATCCGGGTCTCGGGGCCGCCCCGCTCCAGATGCCACAGCAGCGACGCGGCCATGGCGTGGTCACGCGCCGACACGTCGGCCGTCCGGCCGCGCCCGGCGAAGAGGTCGGCCATCGCACGGAAGGAGTAGTCCGTGTGGGCCGCGACCTCCAGCGTCCGCAGCGCGACGTCGTAGTCGCGTCGACCGCCCCGGGAGACGTAGAGCGGTTCGACGGACCGGAAGCGGATCGCCAGCCGGGAGAGCAGCGCGCCGAGAGCGTTCCGCTCGGCGGGGTCCAGGCGTTCCCACCTCGGCGCGGCCGCCGCCGCGGAAGGGCCGGCGAACGAGGAGGCGATCCTCATGGCCTCCTCGACCTCGGGCAGGAACTCGGGGTCGACCCGGCGCAGGTACCCGGCGACCAGGGACAGGGCGGGCAGCAGTGAACCCCCGGCGGCCGGGACGTCGACCCCGGCGAAACCCACGGGGCGCTCCGCCCGCCGGTTGTGCTCGCGGACCCACCGCAGGGAAGCGTCGACCCCCACGGGGACGGCCGAGGCCAGGTGGTCCGTCAGATCCTCCTCGGTGCCCTCGCCCCGGGCCCAGGCGTCCAGCACGTGGCCCTCGGCGAAGCCGTACTCGAAGGCCAAGACGGTGAACCCGCAACGCTCCACGAGGAAACGCAGCACACGCCGACGCACGGCCGAGAACTCCTCGATGAAGTGCGAGTTCTCGCCGACCGCGACGACCCGTGCGTCGCCGATCAGCCCGCGCAGCGGCTCCAGGTCGTCCAGCGGGGCGTCGGGGTCGAGGTGAGTGAGCGGTGTGAAGTGATCGCGGGCCCAGGAGGAGAACGGGGAGGTCGGGGTCATGAGGGGACTCGATTCTCGATGCCGGGAGGCGGGGGCGGGGCGTCTTCACGGCGTGAAGCGCGCGATCCCCGGATCCTTCCACAGGCCCCCGATAATTCGGATGACCGACGACGGCGCCGCTGCTAACCTCCTCCCCATGAGTGCTTCGAGTGCCGCCGCCTGCGCCGCGGTGACCAGGACGTCCCGCTAGCGGCGGGGCGTTCCACACACCTTTCTCCTCTCCTTCGGGATGCCCGGCCGCTTCGCGATCAGACCGAAGCGGCACCTTCGTGCTGCTCGGATCCCTTCCTGAGCAACGGAGCACCTGATGTTTCCAGGCATGCCCTCTTCCCGGGGGCACGGCCCCTCTCGCGCACGTTCGTGGCTGGTGTTGTGCGCGATGTCGATGTTGCAGTTCTTCATCGCGGTCGACGTGACCGTGGTCAACATCGCCCTCCCCTCGATCGGTGACGACTTCGGGGTCGACGGCCACGCCCTGACCTGGGTCGTGGTCGGCTACACGATCACCGGCGGCGGACTGCTGATGCTCGGCGGCCGGCTCGGCGACCTCCTGGGCCGGCGCCGTGTCCTCCTGGCGGGCACCACCCTGTTCGGCGTGGCCTCACTCCTGGCCGGGGTGGCCCCCACCTTCGGGGTGCTGGTCCTGGCCCGCCTCTTGCAGGGCGTCGGCGAGGCCATCGCCCTCCCGGCCGCCATGGCCACCATCGTGCTGATGTTCCCCGAGGGGCGGAGCAGGTCACGCGCGCTGAGCGTGTGGGCCGCCGTGGCCAGCTGCGGGCTGGTGCTCGGCTTCGTCCTGTCCGGGGTCATCACCGCCCACCTGGGCTGGCGCTGGATCTTCCTGATCTCGGTGCCGTTCATCCTGGTCGTCCTCGTGGCGGCGCTCGTCCTCGTCGAACGCGACCGGCCGGTCGCCCGTGAGGCGGTCCGGCTCGACGTGCCGGGCGCGCTGCTGCTGACCGCCTCCCCGCTGCTGTTCACCTACGGGGTGGTCGAGATGGGCGAACCCGGAACGCCCTCCTGGGTGAGCGTGGCGGCCCTGGCCGGCGCGGTGCTGGCCGGCATCGGGTTCGTGCGGGTGGAGGCCCGGTCCCCGCACCCCCTTCTGCCGCTGAGCTTCTTCGCCGACCGGTCGAGGGTCACGGCCAACGTGACCACGATGCTGCTCAGCGGGGCGCTGTCGACCTCGTTCCTGCTGTTCACGTTCTACCTTCAGGACCATCTCGGCATCGGCCCGCTGGGCGCCGGACTCATGATGCTGCCGCTCGCGATCTCCCTGATCGTGTTCTCCACGCTCGTGCCCCGGCTGCTCGGCCGGTGGGGAGCGCGCGTGTGCGTTCTGACGGGGCTCGGGTTCACCGTGGCCGCGATGACCCTGATCGCGACGGTGGCCGTTCTGGGTGCCGGAGCGCCCTGGTTGGTCCCGGCGATGCTGCTGATCGCGGCCGGGATGGGCTTCGGGCTCGTCGGTCTTCAGTACATCGCGGTCAGCGGGGTGACCGAGGAGGACGCCGGGATCGCCTCGGGCGTGCAGCGGGCCGCCGACCAGCTCGGCGGCGCCACCGGGGTGGCGGTCTGCGTGGGCATCGGGTTCGCCCCCGCCCTGCACACCGCCGACCCGTTCCTGGTGGCGGCGGTGTTGGCGGGCGTCGGGCTCGTCATCGGAACCCTGGTGATCCTGCGGACGCCGGAGCCGGCCGTCCCCGAACCGAGTGAGCAGACCGGCTAGGCCATGGTGACGGCGCCGCGGGGCAGGGGTGTTCGCACCCGCGGCGCCGGAGCCTTCTTCGGTTCAGGTCGCCTGCCAGGTCTGGATCCGCACGATCCTGTCCCCCTCGAACGAGTAGACCTCGGCGGAGGAGAACGGTAGCCCGCCGTCCTGACCGTCGGGCACGAACTCACCGTGCTGGAGGGCGACCACCACGTCCGTGTCCTCGATGAACCGGTCGATGGTGACCACGGCGCCTCCCGTGGCCAGGTCCCGGGTCATCTGCCGCTCGAACTCCTCCTTGCCCGTACCGACCCGCTCCCCGTTCAGCTCCCAGACCAGGCTGTCATCGACGTGGCTCAGGATGGTGGGCAGGTCGCGCGTGGCGAAGGCCGCGGCGTACTCGGAGACGATCCTTCGACGCTCGCTCATCGTGCCTCCTCGACTCGGTCGGATCCCTTTCGGGGTTTGGACTCCGAGACCGGACGGAACTCATCGCCGGCCGGGCGCCCGCCACGAAGAGGCTCCCCCTCATGTCCTGAGCCGAGGACGATCGAGGGGAGGGGTGTGGCTCAGGGACGATCGCCCGATCGGCCTCGCCGAGCCGCTCAGCGACCTGACCGAAGCCGTCCGGAACGTCGATCGGCGTGGGCTCGCGCAGAAGGGCGGCCACCTCGGCGCGTGCGCGGCCCGCCCGGTGTGTTCTTCCTGCGCTGCCGCCGGTCTTCCGCCCGCTCCCTCATGCGGCCGGTGAGTCGGCCGTCAGTGGACACCGTGTTCTCGGAACAGGGGCAAGCCCGGATCCGTGAAGCCCTCAGCTGGGTCAGGCCGTGAGATCCCCAGTGCCCGAGCTCCGATCGGTTACGTAGACGCCGCAGCCGACTTCGGAACCCTTCGGCGAATAGGGATCTCTTCCTTATGGAGGGATGCGATGATCGGTTGAATGTTGCCGCCATCATGCTCGGTTTTTATGTGGTCTTCTGGGTGGTGAGCAGTAGTGGCTGTGCTGATCGATTCAAGATCTTGATCGGTTGGTTTGCTCCATGGTATTGATTGTTTTCTCGAGGTGAAATAAGTGGCGCAAACATCTCCGAAAGTCGGATTTCGGCGACATGGATTGTATTATCCCTACTTCCATGTGCGTGATGATCGTTGGCTGAAGGTCGCCTCTCTGTACTGGCCCAGGTTGACTCGGATCGTTCCGCAGGACTACCGGACACGTGATTCCACCTTGGTCAGGGCTTTGGAAGGAGACTTCATCACGCGTCACCCTCCGGGAGCCTCCGTCGAGAACATCGCTCCACTGTTCCTTGAGCTGATCGAGGAACATGGTGACCTGCTGCGTTCTCGCTTGCGGTCTCGGGAGCTCATGGTCGATGGGCGCGGGGGTGGCCGGGCGAGAGCACGCGGTACGACCGCAGTGCATGTCGGGCAGATGTCCTCCGAGGTGCGGGAGGCTCTTCAAGCCACAGGGCTGGCTCTGGGAGGTCGCATATCGCGCTGGCATGGTGTCGACCATCGACAGGGGTACGGGGGTCTGGAGAACTCCATCGATGGGGGACCTGACATGCGAGACCCCGAGGAGTGGGTGGTGATGCATCCTGATCTGGTCGCGGTGTACACCAGTGTGCTCGCGGAGGATTTCGCCAGGGCCAACAAGCTGCAGCCCACCACTGATCAAGGGCGGGCCTACGCAGTGGTGAACGACTGGACTCGTGATCGCATTGCTGCCGTGCTGTTGGGTTGGGAGGATGAGATCGGGAGCTCGTATTCCGAGAATATTTCAGAGGTGCTCGGGTTTCTGGCTCTGGAAATCGCTGTACCCGCTGATCTTCGCAGGGTCTCTATCGGCCAGATCATCGAGCTGCGTGAGCGTTATGGTGCTGAGTTTCTCGCCTTCGGTCAAGCTATCGACCAAAAGGCAACAGAGATGGCCGAGCTATCCGATATTCGAGACCAGGGTATCCTGAAAACCTATCTGCAGGATGCTGTGACCGAACGGTTCGCGGCACCGCTGGAAGACCTGAAAGGGAAGATCGCAGGTCTCACCGGTAAGGCAACGACGATGGCGATCAACGTCAAGACGGAACTTCCGGCGGCGCTCACGTTGGCGGGAGGTGCATGGTTGGCAGGGCAACCTTTGGTCGCTGGAGCCGGGGCGGCCGCGATCGGGGTTCTGGGAATCGGGCGTGGCATTCGCCAGGAACGCCGCTCCCTGTTGGAAACCGATCCTGCGGTCAGTTTCCTGTTGCATACGGAAAGGCGACTGCGCCCGCGCACACTCGTCGAGCGCACGGTCCGCCGAGTCGGAAGAATCGCTGCCGCCGGTGGCTCGTGAACAACAGGGCCTGAGAGAACGGAGGGCGAAGGCTGACCCGCGCGCAGGGAACGATCAGCGGGTTCGGTAGTCGGCGTTCTGGGAGGGAGCGAGCTGAACCGGTGGGGCGTTCTCTCCAGTGTTGCTTCGGGGCGGGTGTGGTAGGGATGAGTGAGGAGCGGAGGCCGCTTCGATCCAGAGGTTGCGGGAAGATAACGGCCTCTGTTTTCGCAGGTCGTTTTCCCTAAGCCCCACGCACGTGGGGATGGACCGCAGTCGGAGACCGAGCGGCCGTCCGAGCGGCCCTAAGCCCCACGCACGTGGGGATGGACCGCTCACGTAGTTCTCGTTCGTCACGGTTTCTTGCTAAGCCCCACGCACGTGGGGATGGACCGCGCGAACACGATCGGGTTACCCAACCGGCTCCCTGAGCCCCACGCACGTGGGGATGGACCTGCGCTTCTCGATCACGCGCAGACCCTTTCCTGCTGAGCCCCACGCACGTGGGGATGGACCGCACGAGCTTGATGAGTGAGCCGCTTCCCGGCCCTGAGCCCCACGCACGTGGGGATGGACCGCACGAGCTTGATGAGTGAGCCGCTTCCCGGCCCTGAGCCCCACGCACGTGGGGATGGACCGGCCGCGCGGGCATCGATCAAGGTCGGCTCGCCCTGAGCCCCACGCACGTGGGGGTGGGCCAGATCCGAGCCCGTTAGTGTCGGGGCGTGGCCTCTGATCCCACGGAATCCTTCGCCCGTCCCCGTGTTACCGCCGGTGCCCTGTTCTTCGATGAGCAGGGGCGGGTGATGATGGTGGTCCCCACCTATAAGGACTACCTGGATATCCCTGGCGGCTACATCGAGCATGGGGAGACCCCGAGCCAGGCCGCCGCGCGTGAGGTGAAGGAAGAGCTGGGCATCACCCCGCCGATCGGACGGCTCTTGGTCGTGGACTGGGCGCCGAACCTCTCTGAGGGAGACAAGCAGCTGTTCGTCTTCGACGGGGGAGTCCTCGATCGGCGCCGGCTCGACCAGATCGCTTTGGATCCGGCTGAGCTGGCCGGCTATGAGTTCCATGAGGTGGCCTCGATCGAGACGGCGACGATCCCACGGCTCGCCCGTAGGATCGTTCAAGGGGCTCGCGCGCGTCGTGAGGGGACGACGGTCTACCTGGAGAACGGCGAGGCTGTTCAGTAGTTGCTCCCAGACCCTCCTCCGGGGGGGACGAGTTCCTCGTCTTCGGAATGCGAAAGGGCCCTCGGCTCGGAGCGTGGCTCCGGACCAAGGGCCTGGGGGTGCGAGCTCATCGCCGCGTAGGGCCGTCTCCGGGGGAGAACGGAAGGAACGGATCGCTCCCGCCGCCTCCTGCGCCGACCCCCGGATAGCCGGATCACCAGCCCCGCCAGGCTCGCCTCTCCTTCTCCGTGATGACCGCCGGCCCGTTCGGCGAGCCCTGGTTCATCCAGTCTGAGAGGTCGTTGTTGCCGACGAAGAGGTTGGCCGCCATGCTCCGCACCTTGTCCGAGGGCAGGCGGAAGGACCACCTGACGTTGTCCTCCAAGGGCACGACCAGGACGGTGCGGTCGGAGCCGCTCATGGAGGCGTGGTCGGCGATCACCACCACTTCCTCGCCGGTCTCCTCATCCTCGTCCTCGTTCGGACGGACGATCGCCATCACCTGCTCCGGTGTGGCCCCCGCGAAGGCCGGATCGTCCACGATCTGCACATAGGGCTGGTACTCCTCGGGGGTCTCGACCTGGGGGTCGAGGCGGTCCACATCCTCCGCGAGCGCGGCCCAAGCGCGGTCGTCGCTGAAGTCGGTGCGCACGAGCAGCCCCCAGTTGTTCTGGGTGATCACCGGCAGGGGCGCGACGGGCGACCGGTAGTGGGGCGGGTGGGCCGCGGTCTCCAGGACCTCGCCCATCACTTCGGAGGCGCCGTCCAACCAGTCCTCGTAGGACTCGTCGGGTTCGAGTTCGACCTCGGCGGCACCGCACTCCTTGTGGTGCTCCAGGGTGTCCTCGACGCTGGGGCGGTGCATAACCAGGTAGGTCATGGCCGCTTGGCGGGGTGTGACACGGAAGCGGTAGAGGTCGTCGTCACCGGGGAGGAAGGCCACGAGCGGGCGCAGGGCGGGATCGCGGGTGGTGCCGCTGTCGGCGATCAGGACCAGGTCGGGAACCCAGACGTCCTCGCCGTTCAGTGCCTCGGACACCTCCACGGGGGTGGTGTCTTGCCAGGCAGGGTCCTGAGACACGAGAAGGCGCCGGGGGATGGGTCCCGGGGCCGGGGGCAGGGGTTCTCCGAGGGCGTGGGCGACCATGCCGGGCAGTTCGCCCATACGCGAGAGCACGTCGTTCCAGGTGGTGCCGTCGCAGTCGCCGCGGATCAGTAGTGCGCCGGGCACGCGCTCGGTCTCGCCGTCGGGGGACAGGGGCAGGGTGGGGGACATCGGGGGCCTCTTCACGGTCGCGGCCTATGGTCCGTCACTTCTACCGGTCGGGCCCGACAAACCGGTACCTCGGGGATCGAGTGCAGAGGCCGGTCTCTACGCCAGGACCGATGCTCTCGGATGGCCTGTTCCGGTCACGGCCATTGGCCGAGTGCGGGGAGAAACCTAGGCTGGTCAGCCTCCCCCACCCTCTTCCCCGGAGCCTCATTGAGTTACGACACGGTCGCGCTGGTCGCCCAGGAACCCGGCCTGGAAACGGTCGCCCGCATCCTGGAACGGACCGTCCCGGGCCTGTGGGTACAACCCCACCCAGGGACCGGTCTGCTCGAACTGCGCAGCGATGACCGAAGGTGCGCCCAACTTCAGTTTATTTAAGAACGCGCATCCCAAATAGTTCCCTGATTCGAATCAAGTAACGTGAGGGTATTAATGAAGCGAGTCAATGAAGAAGAGCTGGAGTACGACTACGACGACTACGGTGTTGCCCTTTTGGATGGGGAGCCGTTTACGGGAGAGGCGATCGAAAAATCAGGCGATGTGGTCGTCAGCTTGACGACCTTCGTTGGTGGTAGGGAAGACGGTCCACAGGTGGAGTGGTACGAGAGTGGTCAAATTCGAGCGGAGGGTTGGTCTTCCCGAGTTGGAGGGGCTTCGGGTGTTTGGAGTGAATGGAACGAATCGGGTCAACTTGTGGAGAGGAAAGAATTAGATGAGAAGGGGAACCTGATATCTTGGCGCCAGTGGGGCGAGGATGGAGTCCTGATCAAGGATGAAACCTATGACCCTCTGTGGTGATCCCAGGAATGGAGCTGCTGATCATTGGTCATGCGGCTGTCGGGGGCTCTCGATGAGGTACCTGTACCTCATCGCCGCGGACCTGAGAGGGACGGTGTTCGACGGCTGTGATTTCACGAAGGCTGAGTTGCGAGGTGCTTTGATCGAGGGTGCCCGGTTCGTCGAGGCGAACTTCTATAAGGCCGACCTTTCCGAGTGCTCGGGGGAGGGCGCCGACTTCACCGGTGCTCGGCTCGTAGGGGCGGAGTTCTATCGCTCTGAACTGGCCGGATCGGTGTGGTCCGGTGCCTGGATCAACGCGTCATGGATGCACGAGACCGACCTGAGGGGAGCGGATCTGAGAGGGGTCTGGTTCGGCCCTGATGACAGGGCGGGACGTACCAAGCTCGCTTCCGCTCGGATCGGGGGCGCGGATGTGCGGGGCGCGGGCGGATGGGTCGAGGGTTCGGCGGATGTCGGGCCTCCTGGGGAGCCTCGCGTGCTCGTCGGGGACGAACTCGCAGCCTGGTTCGCCGAGCAGGGCGCGCCGGAGGTGAGGGTCGGTAACGTCTGACGTAGATCCGGGTCGTTCCGTGCTCGCGGTTCCGACCGGCGGCCGGTTCATGATGTTCGGATTTGAGCATGGGAGGCCCCGTGCTCCGGGTCCTCCGGATGGCGCTCACCCCGACCAGGGGCATCGATTTTCTCCAGACGAGCTCGAATCAAGATCGAAGATGCCGGGAAAGTCGGTCCGGATTCATAAGAAATTGATGCGTGCGTACTCGGGGTAGTGAGGGAGGCATGAACTCAGGGCCTGCTGACCGGATCAACGGTCGACGTGTGCGTGACATGGTCGGTAAGGATCCGACCCCCGTGAGTTACTACATGATCCGGTGGGAAGGACTTTCCATCGGAGCGCTGTTGGCCCAAGGTGAGCGCAACACCAGGTTCCTCGCGGTCATGGGGGCGACCGACCTGGAAACCAGGCTCAGTTCCAGTGAGGCCTGGGGGAGTCGTCTATCGAAGGACGCCGAAGAAGGGTTCGGCCCGATCGAGTCCATTCGAAGGTGGAAAGGGGTGCCGTCGCAGCCGGGGGTCGGTGGAATCCCGCAAGACGCCCGACTTCATACGTGCGCCGACCTGGATGAGCTGAGCCGGCTCCTCAACCCTGGTCACGAACCAGAGAAGGACACCATCAACGAGCGCCTCCAAGATCCTCACATGTTGTACGGGCGGGGTTGGGAGCCGTTTGTAACGAAGAGGGTCGACACGGGATACAGGATCCTGGCCCGCGGGGAAGTCCTCTACCGTCCGGTGCGTATCGGGGGGACGATCATCGGTTTCTTGTGGGCTTCCGATGCGGAGAACGCCCGGGGCTATGAACCGCGACCCGTGGCCGGTCCGTCGGCATGGCGTGCCGAGAGCTGGTGGATCGATCAGGCCGCCGAAGCGGTGGCCAGGGGGTTGACACCTGTCGGTGCTCTTCGTGAGCGCATCGGGATGCCCGAGGATCCCGTCGGGGGACGGCTCGATTCAAGCGACGACGAACTCATCATCGCCTCAACGAGAGACCTCCGACAGATCGCCAGGCCGCCCTGAGCCCCACGCAGGTGGGGATGGACCGACGCCGATCTTGTCCGCCTCGGTGTAGGGGTCCTGAGCCCCGCGCACGCGGGGATGACCCCGCCTGGACCGCCGCGAGGGTGGCGTTCCCGAACTGCTCCCCGCGCACGTGGGGATGACCCCACCGACCGGTCCGAGCTCACCCGCAAGAAGAACTGCTCCCCGCGCACGCGGGGATGGTCCCCTGACACGCGTGGTGCTGTGGTCAGGTGTTCCTTTTCCGGAGAGCCGGAGCAGGCACCACGGTCAGCGTCCGACCGCTCCATCGATCTGTTCGCGGAGGATGTCGGCGTGGCCCGCGTGGCGGCCGGTCTCCTCGATCATGTGGACCAGGGCCCAGCGGAGGCTGGGCGCGGGGCGGCCCGGGACCGGTCGGGGGACGGGTGTGCCGAGGTCGGTGCACTCGTCGAGCACTCTGTTCGCCCGCTCGACCGTTCGCCGGTAGCGGGCGACGACGTCTGCTCCGCTGTCCGAGGGAGCGGCCTGGAAGGTCGCCTGCCAGTCGGTGACCCGGTCGCCGAGGAACATCGCGCGCTCGACGAAGGTCAGGTGGTGGAGCAGGCCGAGCAGGTTGGTCCCCGAGGGCACTCCGGCCGTTCGGGCCTGCGGCTCGGGGGCGTTCTCGACCTTCGCGGCGATCGAGGTTCGGAGGTAGTCGAGGAACCCGCGTAGGACCTCCGCTTCGCTGTTTCCAGTGCGGGGCGGTGGGGAGTCACCGCGACGGTCGTCTCGGGAGGTGGTGGACATGAGGGGTTCCTTTCGCCGGGAAGCGGTTCCGGGCTTCGGGTCAGGCGGTGCGGCGGATGAGCAGGATGTGGTCGGTGACCTCGGCGGTGCGTCCGCCCGGTCCGGTCGCGATCCGGCGAGGCGTGTCGGCCCGCTCGACCGTCCACGTCGCGGGGTCCAGGTCGATGTCCGCGGCGACCTCTTGCGGGGTCGGGTAATGCGTGTCGTGGTCGGGGTTCCACGACCATGGTGCGGTCGAGCCGTGGTCGACGATCAGCAGGAACCCGCCCGGGTTCAGCGCGTGAGCGGCCGCCTGTAGGACGGCGGACCGGTCCAGGTCGTGGGGGGAGTGCAGGTAGTGGGCGCAGACCAGGTCGAACCGGCCTCGTGGGAAGGACGTGTGCAGGTCGTGCCGTTCGGCGGTCACCAGTTCTTGTAGGTCGTGTGAGTGGGCGAGGGCGGTGAGCCGCGCGACCGCCACGGCCGAGAGGTCGACGGCGGTGACGTGCCACCCCTGGCGGGCGAGCCACAGCGCGTCGCCGCCCTCACCGCATCCCAGGTCCAACACTCGGCCGGGCGCCAGGCCCGTGACCGCTTCGACGAGTCGGTCGTTCGGTCGCGGGTCGGTGGCCACGGGCCGGGTCGCGTGGACGCCGTCCCAGAAGGTGGTCGCGTCTTTCGTGTCCATCGGGACTCCTTGTGTCGGGATGCGCCCAGCCTCACCGAACCGCCTTGATATGGCACGAAATCTTGCGGTTATGGCAAGGTGCGGGGATGGACGACGAAACGGAAGACGTGCTCGACGTGGTGGGGTCGCGGCTTCGCGCACTGCGTCGTGCTCGGGGCATCACCCTGGCCGACCTCGCGGTGACGATCGGGGTTTCGGAGAGCACCCTGTCCCGGCTGGAGAGTGGGCGGCGCCGCCCGACTCTGGAGTTGCTGCTGCCGCTGGCACGTACCTACGACGTCCCTTTGGACGATCTCGTCGGTGCTCCGCGCACGGGTGACCCCCGCATCCATCTGAAGCCGATCCGGCGGTTCGGGATGGTCTTCGTGCCGCTGTCCAGGCGGCCGGGTGGCACTCAGGCGTTCAAGATGATCATCCCCGCTCGGAGTGAACCGCTCGAACCGACCCCGCAGACCCACGAGGGTTTCGAGTGGGTGTACGTGCTCGACGGTCGTCTGCGTCTGGTGCTCGGGGAGCGAGACCTGATGTTGTCGCCCGGCGAGGTGGCCGAGTTCGACACGTCCCTGCCGCACTGGCTGGGCAGCGCCGACGGTGGATCGGTCGAGCTTCTCGTCCTGTTCGATCTGCAAGGAGTGCGCGCACACGTGCGTACCGGTACGGCCTCCGAAGCTTGAACCCCGCTGGTCCCACCGGCCCCCGCGCACGGTGGGGATGGACCCAGAAGCCGGACGAGCACATCGAGCGGTACGGCCTGTTCCTCGTGTGTGTGGGGGCTGGCTGAAGTCGGTGGCGTGTTCGTGGGTTCTGGTCGGCTCTGTGGGGGTGTGGTAGGGATGAGTGAGGGCCGGAGGTCGCTTCGATCCGGAGGTTGCGGGAAGATAACGGCCTCTGTTTCCGCAGGTCATTTTCCCTGAGCCCCACGCACGTGGGGATGGACCGCCTGTCGTCCTCGGGTGCGCGGAAGCTGCTCGCTGAGCCCCACGCACGTGGGGATGGACCGGTGATCTCCGCCCACTCGCCGAACAGCAGCAGCTGAGCCCCACGCACGTGGGGATGGACCGGAGGGCTGACATGGCCGAGCCCCTGCTCGTTGCTGAGCCCCACGCACGTGGGGATGGGCCGCGCGGAACGGGTTCGATCGCCGCGACGTGCCTGGTGGGGCCCACCAGGTGAGAGGTGAACATCGTGTAGTAGCCGATGTTCGCTCCCACATCCACGAAGGTGTCCCCGGGTGTGAGGCGACAGGCGATCCACGCGCTCAGGTGGGGTTCCCAAGCGCCGAAGGTATAGAGGTAGCGCTGGACGATATCGCTGGTGGTCACCGTGAACCGGCCGCCGAACCGTGCTGAGACAGCAGTGGTGACGGGGTTGCGCAGGAGGTCGTTGTCCAACCAGCGGATGGCGTTTTTGGGTACGAATGCAGGCGTGCGTTGGATCGCTGTTCGTAGGGTTGCTCTTGCGAAGGATTTCATCGGCTGCTCTGAGAAGGAGAACGTGTGGAACGGGTTCCTGTGGTCTTCCTGCTGGTCGGGTTGACCGGTTCGGGAAAAACCACCTACACACGCAGGCTGCTGGAGCCGCAGGGCGCGGTGCGGGTGTCGGTGGATGAGGAGGTCCACCGTCGCCACGGCCGTTACGGGGTGGACTATCCGGAGTGGGAGTACTTCGACCGTCAGACCCCGGTTCTGGTCTGGGCTCGTGAGCGTCTGGCTGAGCTGGTGACCGAGGGCCGTGACGTGGTGGTGGACCACGGTCTGTGGCGGCGTGCGGAGCGGGCCGCGTGGAAGAAGCTGGTGGAGGCCGCGGGGGCCAGGTGGCGGTTGCTGTACTTCCCAGTGGAGCGGGAGGAATTGCTGCGGCGCCTGACCGAGCGCAACCGTCGTGCGGACGCCAACGCCTTGACCGTGAGTCCGGAGGCGTTGGACGACTTCTTCGCCCGCTTCGACCCACCCGAGAATGAGGGTGAGGAGGTCATCGCTCCGGACTCGTTTCCGCGTGGGTCGGCCTCCAGCCGGTGAGGATCTGGTCGGCTTCGTCCTGCCAGGTGGGCGGGTGGTCGTGAAGGGTGACGGGTCGGAAGGCCAGAGTGGGGTCGGTGGTGTCGATCCGTCCGTTGTTCTGAGCCAGGTGGTCGAGGAAGCGGGCGGCTTCGTGGCGGACGGCCGGGGTGGCCTCGGCCCAGGTTTCGGAGGCGAAGTGGGTGATGCGGCGCCGCAGGTCGGTTTCGATCCCGTTTCGCCATTTGAAGTGGTGGACCACTGCGACCGTCCCGTGCGCAGGGTGGTGTCCGGGCGCCCTGTGGTTTCCCGAGGAGATGGGGACGTTAGAGCGGGCGAGGACGATCTTGCGAGGATCGGCCGGCAGTAGGCGGTGGGTGATCCACCCGCCCAAGGGGTGGGCAGCGTCCAGAGCTTCCCGTGAGGGTGGTCCCTCCCATCCGTCCAGGCGTCCGGTGGCGGTGACGCGGTCGAGCATCAGCCCGCGCACTACCGTGTGGCCTTCGGTCTCCGCCACACCTATGGTCTCCTCCAACCCCGTGGGGAAGGTGTGGAACTCGTCGCTGTCGGCGGTCATCTGCTGAGCCCCACGCACGTGGGGATGGACCGGTGCCTGGACACCTTCATGGCCTTCCGGGCGACTGAGCCCCACGCACGTGGGGGTGGCCCCCGTGCCCCGCCCTCGCGTGGTCGATGACTCGGCTCTATTCGCTCGCGTAGGCGAGTTCCCAGTGGTGACCGTCGGGGTCGACGAAGTAGCCCAGGTACAGCCCCATCTCCTCGTCCACACCTCCTTGTTGCGTGACGGTTCCTCCCTTGGCGTCGGCGGTGTCGAGCATTTCGTCGACCGCTTCCCGGGACTCGATGGCGCAACTCAGGATCACGCCGGTGCCCTTGCCCGGGTAGGCGACGCCTCGACCGGCCTTCTTGCTGTACGTCTCGAAGGCCTGCTCCTCGATCAGGAAGAGTGAAAGGTTCGGCAGCTCCACGGCGATGATGCCCTCGCTCGCTTCGAGGTCGGGCAGGTCGAACACGCTTCGGTAGAAGTTCAGCGCGATGGCCGGGTCTCGAACCGGCAGGCAGACGACGGTGCCGACGATCTTGCTCGTCGTGGCTTCGGTGGTCATGGTGTTCCTCTCGTGATGCTCGGTGCCGGAAGCGGCGAATGCCTCCCGGCGCTGTTCGATCAGTTCCGGGCACCCGTAGGCACGCGCGCGGTCGCCGACGACACGTTCTCGATCGACCCCGTCCTCCTCGGCCGCGAGGCGGCCCAGGCAGACCTGCCAGCCGGCCGCGTACAGGCTCGCCCGTGTGGGGTCGTTGAGCGTCTGGCGGAGTTCGAGTGTCGCCCCGCTGTTCGCGGCGCGGGTGATCGTCCAGCTCAGAAGTTCTGGGCCCCATCGGTGGACGAGCTTGCGCGGCGCGTCGGCGATGAGCACCTCGGCGTCGATCGGGGTGTCGTGCGGATGCTCCCGGCACGTCGCGGGGCCCGGCCTGTCCAGGGTTCGGTCGGGGACGACCGGCGACCATTGTTCGAGGAGGTCCGGCCGGGTGAGCATCCGCCACAGCTTCTCGGGGGAGTGTGGAAAGGTCCGGCGCATGATGAGCGTCCACTCGGCCGCGGTCTGCTGCAGCAGAACCTCGATCGGTGCGTGGATCTGCCGTGCGATCTCCTCGTCGCGTGGTTCATCGGTCATGATCGACCTGCTCCTCGTCCAAGGCCTCGGCGAGCCTGTCGAAACTTGTGCTCCACAGGTCCACGTAGGGCCGCACCCACGCCACGACATCCGGTAGCGGCCGTGTGGTGAGTCGGTACACGCGGCGCTTGCCGACGACCTGCGATTCGACGACCCCCGCTTCCCGAAGCACTCGCAGGTGCTTCGAGGCGAGGGACTGGGAGATACCCAGCTCACTCACGAGTGTGCCCACGTCATGCTCGGAGACTCGTAGTCGATCCACGATGGAGCGTCGCGTGGGCTCAGCGATCACAGCGAAACCGTCCATGCTCCAACGATGAATGATTGTTCATATGAACGTCAAGGCATAAGATGGGGGCGCGTGGAGACCTGAGGTTCCGCTGACTCGCTCGACCAGATGATCGAGTACTGAGTTCGCGACCCCTGCTCTTCCCGGTTGTCTCGTTCGGGGTGTGCTGGTGCGGGGGCTTGTCCGGTGGGGGAGCAGTGCCGGGGCGGCTGATCGAGGAGTGTCGGTTTTGTCTGTTTCTCGACAACGTGCAGAAATGACGGGTCGGCCGGGATAGCGTTGCAGGTCAGGAAGACTGCTCCCCGCGCACGCGGGGATGGACCCGACCGTTGGCACCCGAGGTCAAGCGCGTCCTGCTGCTCCCCGCGCACGCGGGGATGGACCCCCGACGATCAGCCCGGCGACCGACTCGGGGTTCTGCTCCCCGCGCACGCGGGGATGGACCCGCGGCGGCTTCGCGTTCACACTGCTCGGCATACTGCTCCCCGCGCACGCGGGGATGGACCCCACGGCCAGCGTGAACCCGCCGAAGAACCACCTGCTCCCCGCGCACGCGGGGATGGGTGAAGTCGGTGGGGTGTTCGTGGGTTCTGGTCGGCTCTGTGGGGGTGTGGTAGGGATGAGTGAGGGCCAGAGGTCGCTTCGATCCGGAGGTTGCGGGGAGATAACGGCTGTCGTTTCCGCAGGTCGTTTTCCCTGAGCCCCACGCACGTGGGGATGGACCTGCGACTGGGGGACCGGGAACATCCCGCCGGGGCTGAGCCCCACGCACGCGGGGACGGGTCGGGGCTCCGGGCTCAGCCGGTGGTCTCTGGCCCGTCCAGGGGTGTGTTCGTGTTCTGTGGGTGGTCGAGCCAGAGGTGGTGTTCACCGGCGGGGGCGACGGTGAGCCCGTAGCGGCCGATCTCAGGACGACCCGCCTCCTCCCAATCGGAGAGGAGGGCGGTGTAGGCCGCCCACAGATGACGATCGCCCCGCTCGCTTACCGTCGTCCGTCCTTGGTGGTCCACCTCCACACGCATCCAGGACCCGGAGGCCCCATCGAGCACCCCGTGCACCTGACCCTCCTGCCGGTGCTGGACCACGCGCAGGCCGTAGGGCAACAGGAGCGACAACAAGAACTCCGAAGAAGCATGGTCCTCCAGCCCCGGAACCTTTTCCACCACACGCACCCGATCGGGCCCACCCCCGGTCACCGACAGCACCTCCGACACCGTCGGCACCCCCGGGGCGCAAGACGAACGTAGGCGCATGAACCCGGCGGCCTCGGGCAGGAACCGCCCACGCGCGTGACCATCGGACCCCTTACGCAACAACGCCATCCCCAACCCCACGTTGGCCAGGACCAGCCCACCCTCGTCCAACTGATCGAGCCAGGAGACCGGGATACGGCCGAGCCCGCAGGTGGCCAGGATCCGCTGGTAGGGCGCGTTGTTCGGATAGCCTCGCGCTCCATCCACCGCGGCCAGGCCGGGCCGATACCCGGCGGCCTCCAAAGCCCCACGAGCCCGATCGACCAGGACACCGTCGACGTCGATCGAGGTCACCAGGGCCGAGCCGAGGCGTTCGCTCAACAGGGCGGCGTTGTAGCCGGTCCCGGTCCCCACCTCCAGGACCTTCATCCCGTCCTGGACCTGGAGGTGTTCGAGCATCAAGGCCATCAGCGAAGGCTCGGTGGAGGAGCTGATCGCCAGACCCTCGGCGGAGAAGCGGGTGATGAGCGTGGCATCGCTGTAGATGGTCTCCAACCGCCCCGGCGTCTGCTCGTCGTAGGCCACGGTGCCCTCGGGGGTACGCACGACAAAGGAGGAGACGAACAGATGACGAGGCACCCGAGCGAAGACCCGACGCCACTCGGGCGAGCGGATCGCGCCCTTCTCCGACAGGTCCCGGGCCAGGCGAGCGGCGTGCTCGGGCTCGAACGCCTCGGTTGTGGTGGTCGAACGTGTCACGTGTGCTCCTTGGAGAGTCGGGTGGCGATCGCGGAGGCGATGGGAAGACCGGTGGCCAGCTCGATCCATCCCCACTGGCCGTTCGGGTTGAGTTCGAGGAACACCCACTCCCCGTCGGGGGTGACGACGAAGTCGAGTGCCCCATAGGTCAGGCCAAGAGCGCACATCAGACGAAGGACCGCCCCACGCACGGAACACGGCGCCTCGATCGGGGCGTAGGAAAGGGAGCCGTAATCGGATCTCCAGTCGGTGCGAGCCGCTTCACCCCGGGCGTCGATCCGCGCGGCGAACAGCTCTTCCCCGACCACCGTGAGACGGACCTCGTAGGCCTTGTCGACCCACACCTGGAACAGGTGCGCCGTGCGCTCCACCCCCGGCCCGATCTCCTCGGGCTCGACGACCGTGGTGTACAGAGCCTTCCTGACCTGCCCGGATCCGTCGGGTTCGGGCCCGCCGGTCATGGGCTTGTACACGGTCTTGGCCTGAGCCAGGGCGAAGGTGTGTGCTGCGTGGGTCGTGTTGGTGATGAGGCTTTCGGGAACAGACAGGCCGGCCCGAGCGGCCTGTGCGAGTTGGCGTGGTTTGTGCGCGGCGACCCGGTTGTCGTCGGGGTGGTTCAACCAGAAACGGTCCAGAGCGGACAGGACGCCGTGAAAGCCGGCGGCGGCCTCACGCTCGGACCACCGCCGCTCGCTCTCGTTCAAGTGGCGGTGCGCTCGATGAGGAGACGGGCGCCGGTGGTAGACGGAGGTGATCTCCGTCAGGGAGATCTCTCGAACTCCCTGACGAAGGGTTCCCGTGACCGTGCCGGTCGAGGAGAGGTGCGCGCAGAGTGCGCTCTCTTCCGGGAAGTCTCCCGGGTCACAGCGGAAGACGGGCACCTCTCGGCGGTGGAGTTCACGGATCACCAGGTCGGCCGTGGGATCGAACCGCTGGGTCAGGACCAGGACGGTCACGGGCTCGTCTCCTGTCAGGCGTCGGTGACCTCGTCGGTCCAGGCCTGCATGTCCTCGGTGGTCGTGACCGTGCACTGCACCGCGGTGCCGAGGATGGGCTGTTCGATCAGGGGACGGCCGTCGCGCGTCGACATCTGCCTATCGGTGTCGTAGTCGATCCCGCTCACGTCGTAGGTCGCGTTGATGCCGGGGGTGGTGCAGCGGGTCAGCCCGAAGGGTCGCACGAGTGTGATGGTGGAGGTTCCGGTGGGGGAACTCTGGACACTGGCCATGGATACCTGAACTCCTTCAACTGAGATTTGAGAAGAGTTGAGTCGAATGACTCTTTTCAGCCCTTGAAGGTTGCCGGACTTCGGTGGATCCCGTTGTCCGAAAGAAGCGGGTGTTCGGTGAGAACCCTAGGCAGGGGGTCTTCGGTGGAGCAACGAAGTTGCAGGAAGTCGCTCCTCTGAAGCTTCTCGATGCAACTTCACGCAACAAGCTTGACCGAGGAGTATGAGAGCCATCATGATGGGCCTGTTGCTCAAATCCCCCCACAAGGAGACAAAAGAATGCGTATCACTTTGAAGGGAAAAGACCCGGAGTCGCGCCCTAATGGTTCTCCAACTATTTATAAGACCGACCAGGGGTCGTGGTTGGTTCAGGGCTGGGTTGTGGAAGATCAATCTGTTCTGGATGAGATGGATATCCCTGAAGGTGAGACCGTGGTAGAGATCCCGGACAGGATGCTTCGTTACTTCTCCGGGGAGGGGGAATGAGGATAACTCAGAGTGAGTTCGATGAAATCTTCGAAAGCTTCGACTCGGAGTGTCTTCATATGGAGATGCGGGATTCCTACGGAACACAGTCCGAGATAGAGCCTTTCGCCAAATGGGTTAATGGCGAGGTGGATGACTTTGAGTGGATGAGTGGTTGGTGCGACACTCTGCGTCGGGGGGTGAATAAAGGAAAGGTCTTCCGTCGGGCTCTCGTGGTCTCCGAGCCGTTGAGTGAGTATCAGAAGTGGGCTCATAGTACGACCACCCCCCTGGTTGAGGCAGGGGAGGATATACGCTGGGTTTCGCGTCGGAGGGTCTCGTCCATGGCCCTCCCCGGAAACGACTTCTATCTTATCGATGGAAAAAAGGTTATTTTCATGCACTACTCGGGAGAGGGGGCGATGGAGGACATCCTGGTTTCGGTCGAGCGATCCGATGTCGAGCTTTGCAGGTCTGCCTTCGAATCGGTTTGGCCTCTTGCCATCCCGCACGCCGAGTATCGAGTCGATTGATTCCTCGTGTCGGAACAGGTTCTGCGTGCCAAGGAGGCCTTCGGGGCTCGTCTTCGCGATATTCGTAAGGATGCGGGAATTTCCGGTCGGGAGCTCGCTGCGGTTACCGGAATGCATTTCACGAAGATATCCAGGCTGGAGAACGGCAAGCAGAACCCGTCCGAGAAGGATATTCGTGCCTGGTGTGTTGCCTGTGGGGCGGATGATCAACATGACGATCTGGTGGCGACTCTACGCGGCATCGAGGGTATGTGGATCGAATGGCGGCGCCACCTCAAAGGCGGACTAGGGCATCTGCAGAAGACATTCGATAGATTCCATGAAGGGGCGAGTGTTGTTCGCTCCTACGAGTCGATCGTGGTGCCCGGGATTCTACAGACCCCAGACTATGCCCATGCTGTCCTGAAGATCGCCAATGACTTCTATGGGGGCGATGATGAGGTCGATGGGGCCGTCGATGTTCGCCTGGGTCGTCAGAGGTTCCTTCACCAAGGGAAGCAGAGCTTTCTTTTCGTGGTCGAATTCTGGGCTCTCAAGACGCGATTTGGAGATGTCGGTGTTATGCGTGAGCAGCTGGAGAGGCTGCTCGCTGTCACGACATTCCCCAGTATCTCGTTCGGAGTCATCCCTCCTGATGTGGTTCGCGGCATGTGGCCAGGTGAGGGTGTGTGGATGTTCGATGAGAAGATTGCCGTTGTCGAGACGACAACGGCTGAGTTGACCATCACCCAGCCCAGTGAGATAGCACTTTTTCTGCGTTCCTTCGAACGGCTCCAGGGGCACGCGGTCTACGGTTCCGAGGCTCGATCGCTCATCACGAAAGCGATCGAAGAGCTTGAGTGAGGAGATGTTCGTCAGACATCGGGAGCTGCACGATCGAGCGGTGCACTCTCGGCCGGTTCGAGAGGGGTTCTCTGTGATGGGTGAGGTCGAGTACGACGATGCGGCGGCTCCGCCCGGTTGGCGGGGGAAGGGTGGTCTGCTGGGGAGGGGCTTGGAGGCGCGCCAGGACGAGTTGCGTTCTTTGGAGGTCTCCGCCACCGAGGCCCGGTACTTTCTGCCGGCGATGGTGACCGGGCTGTTGGCGACTCCGGAGTACATCAGGGCCTCTCTCGCGGATTCGCCCGGTGATGTCTCGGCGGCGGTGGATAAGAAGATCGCTCGCCAGGAGGTGTTGCGAGAGGGGTCGTGCTCGTTCACGTTCCTGCTCACCGAGCAGGCGGTGCGGTGGGCGCTGCTGTCTCCTGAGGGGATGGTCGAGCAGGCGGCCCGTCTGGTGGAGGTGTCGCGGTTGGAGCGGGTGCGTCTGGGGGTGATCCCTCTGGGCACGGTGCTTCCTCAAGGGCCGATGAACACCTTCACCGTCTATGACGACAGGTTCGCCACGGTGGAGATCTTCACCGGCCGGCTGGCGTTCCGTGAGTCGCGGGATGTGGAGACCTATCGGGAGCTGTTCGCGATGTACGAGGAGCACGCGCTGTTCGGAGACCAGGCCCGTGAACGGATCCGTTCCTGGTTCGAGGTTTGAGACGGCGGGTGGTGGTCGGATGAGGGGGCGAGGGGTGCCGGGTTTGTCTGTTTCTCGACAACGTGCAGAAATGGCGGGTCTGCTGGGGTAGCGTCGCAGGTCAGGAAGACTGCTCCCCGCGCACGCGGGGATGGACCCTCGGGGATCGTCGTCACCTCAGAGGGGCGCGCCTGCTCCCCGCGCACGCGGGGATGGACCCTCGGGGATCGTCGTCACCTCAGAGGGGCGCGCCTGCTCCCCGCGCACGCGGGGATGGACCCGTCTCCGTCATCCCACCGTGGCTGTCGGACACCTGCTCCCCGCGCACGCGGGGATGGACCCTACGACGTGTTCACCGCGCCGGGGTGGACGTCCTGCTCCCCGCGCACGCGGGGATGGCCCCACCCCGGACAACCCCCCGCCGTCCCCGCCATTCTGCTCCCCGCGCACGCGGGGATGGACCCGACTACTACTTGGGGCTGTACCAGGGGAAAGACTGCTCCCCGCGCACGCGGGGAGAACGATCGCCGGTCGGCTTCGTCTGTGATCGGTGGCCGCGAGACCGGGGCGACCTGGTCGGTCCGGGCTGCTGAAATGGCCTCCCGCCATGGTCTCGATCGCCAACTTCGCAGTATCGAAGGAGTCAGGTTCGGGCAGGGGACCTGGTCCAATGACCGGAGGAGAAGTACATGGCGGACGACGCGCGTGCCATCACCCAGGAGCAGTGGCGGCACGCGGAACTGATTTGGGAATACCACCGCATGCACCACCAGGTGCGGGCGTGTGATGTGGCGGTCGCCCTGGGTTGTAACGACATCGGTGTGGCGGAGTGCGCGGCCGAACTCTACCGGGACGGACTCTTCACCGAGCTGGTGTTCACCGGTGGAAACAGCCCCTCGACCGTGGAGTTGTTCCCTCGAGGAGAGGCGGTGCACTTTCGAGAGCGGGCCCTGGAACTCGGAGTCCCCGATTCGGTGATCCTGATAGAGCCGGAAGCGTCCAACACCGGCCAGAACATCTCTTTCTCCCGCCGACTCCTAGCCGAGAACGGTCTCACCCCGGACAGTGTGCTTGTCATCTGCATGCCGTACATGGAAAGGCGCGCGTTCGCGACCACCCGGAAACTGTGGGATGAGGTCGAGGTGGTGTGCGCTTCCGCGCCGGTGAGCCTCGGCGACTACGTCAAGGGGCAGGGGGATACCGGGGCGGTCATCGACATGATGGTTGGTGACCTGCAGCGGGTGATGGAGTATCCCAAGCTCGGGTTCGCCATCGAACAAGAGGTTCCCCGGGAGGTGTGGGAGGCTTACGAGTCCCTTGTCGCATCCGGGTTCGACAGCCGCTTGATCCGAGGCTGACCGTGCTGCTCCCTGCCTATGCGGGGCTGGTTGAAGTCGGTGGGGTGTTCGTGAGTGCCGGTGGGCTCTGTGGGGGTGTGGTAGGGAGGTGTGAGGAGCGGAGGCCACCTCCAACCGGAGGTTGCGGGAAGATAACGGCCTCTGTTTCCGCAGGTCATTTTCCCTGAACCCCACGCACGTGGGGATGGACCGCTGATCCGCCAGGCCGACGAGATCATCGGGGCCTGAACCCCACGCACGTGGGGATGGACCACCGGAGACACCCACCACGGCACCGTCAACGCCCTGAACCCCACGCACGTGGGGATGGACCGAAACACCGGGGCGAACAAGGATCCGAAAAGGACTGAACCCCACGCACGTGGGGATGGACCGAGTCGCCGACCATATTGATGACCGCTACGGAGCTGAACCCCACGCACGTGGGGATGGACCGTCGACGTTCACTCGGTATGAGATGACGCGGCACTGAACCCCACGCACGTGGGGATGGACCGATGATTCTGTTGACCGGGGCCGCGTTCGCGGGGTGAGCCCCACGCATGTGGGGATGGACCGGTGATAGTCAGCGGCCGGTGAAAAATGGCGCTGTGAGCCCCACGCATGTGGGGATGGACCCCAAGCCGCTGCCCATTTTGTTGATGTCAGCGAACGAGTGAGCCCCACGCACGTGGGGATGGACCGCTGTTGGTGCAGATCAACGACCGTGGCGGCGCGTGAGCCCCGCGCATGTGGGGATGGGGGAGGCCCCGGGAGCTGGCTGGTGCTTCCGGGGCCTTGGTGGTTTCGGGGGTTATCGGGTGAGGGTGGTGAGGAAGGCCGACCATTCGTGGGCGGGCAGGTTCAGCTCGGCCTGGGCGCGGTGTTGGGTGTCGCGGATGTGGGTGGTGGGGCCTTCTGCCACCTCAACGCAGTTGCCGCCACCACCGTCGCTGTAGGTGGACTTGTGCCAGGAGTGCTGTTCGTTGGGCATGCGCTGTCTTTCCCTTCGAGGCTGGGGGAGTTCTGCTTCAGGGGTCAGCGGGTGCGGAGCGCGTGGAGCAGGGCGGTCCATTCGGTGTTCGGAAGGCTGAGTTCGGCGAGGTGGCGGTGTTGGGTGTCGCGGATGGCGGCGCCCTGGGCGGTGGCGCGGGCCTCGACGCAGTTCCCGCCCTGGCCGTTGCTGTAGGTGGATTTCTTCCAGTGCTCGTTCATCATGCGGTACTGCCTCGATCTCTCAGATGGGGGTGGAGAGCGCTCTTCGGCGAAGCTCCGGCTGGGGGCTGCCGTTGCGCGGTGGGCCTGTCAGGGGATCAGTTTGTGCTGAGGGTGCTGAGCAGGGCGTTCCACTCTGAGGCGGGAACGCTGAGCTCGGCGAGGCCGCGGTGCCGGGTATCGCGAACGCCGGTGGTCGGGCCTTCGGAGACCTCGACGCAGTCGCCTCGCGCTCCGCTGTAGGACGACTTGTGCCAGGTGCGTGGTGCGTGGGTCATGGTTCGCCTGTTCCTTCGGAGTTGGGAGTGACTCGTGTTGAGGGTCAGTGCGAGCAGAGTGCGTGGAGCAGGGCGGTCCATTCGGAGCCGGAGACGCTGAGCTGGGCCTGGGCGCGATGCTGGGTGTCGCGGATGCGGGTGGTGGGGCCTTCGGCCACCTCCACGCAGTGCCCTTGCTGGCCGCTGTAGGACGATTTATGCCACGTGATTTCGCTGGTCATGCGCTGCCCGTTCTCTTGGGAGGTCGGAGGCTGACTACTGCGGGGCGGGGCTTCTTCAGGGGGAGTCGAGAGAGGTCGTGCACTCGGAGAGCAGGGGTGTTCTCAGGTCATGACTTCGGCTGAGATGATGCGGGGGTGCGAAACTTCTTCTTCCCCGTTGAGCTGGGGAGTAGTCCTTGGTTCTTCTCGCTCAGACATATCTCCCCTTGCGTTGATACGTGTGCGGGTTAACCTAGGAGTGCACGAACACGACCGACCCCCGCCATCTAGCCTGGCGGGGGTCGGTCTGCTTCGATGTGTTAGTTCGTGCGGAGTGCGTTGAGGAGGGCGTTCCACTCGGTGGCAGGAACATCCAGGCGGCTGAGCTCGCGGTTCTGGGTGTCGCGGATGCCGGTGACAGGACCCTCAGCGACCTCTACGCAGTTAGCGCCGTTGGCGCTGTAGCTTGACTTGTGCCATCCGGTGGTTTCGATCATGCCAGCTTCCTAAGTACGTCCAGCGAAAGCGCTACCGGGAGCGACGCAGCCAGGGCCCACGTTGCCTCACCAGTGAGTCGATCGTGGTGGGATTCGTCGTGTACCACGTTACCGTCCGCATGATCACTGACAACGGCAATATCCCCTGTACTCAGTCGGAAGAGCATCAGTGGGCTGGCGGGCACCAATAGGCCCGACCCCTCAGGCACGAGGTGGATTGCAGCTCGTCCCGATTCGGCCCATTTTATGAGGTAGGAAGCTTGTGCGCGGCGTAGGGGCTCGCTGAGGCAGGCGATTGCTGCGGCCGGGAAGATAGCGGTCACGTTCAGTTCCGGCAGAGTGCCCAGGCGTTCAGTCCGCAGATCCACCAGATGGCCGAGGTCCTCGTCCGATGCACCCGGCATCCCTGCGCGGAAAATTTCGCGAGCCAGGCTCGGGCACTGAAGGTACCCAGGCACCATCGCGGGCGTGACGGTCGTGACGTGGCGAGCACTCCGCTCGATCGATTCGAGATCCTGCGCCCACTCAGGGAGTCCGTTCCCCTCGATGGTGCGCCTCAAGGCAGCGATGAGCAGTTTAGAGGCGTTTGGTACACCTTCTGTCTCAAGTGCACGCCCTAGAAGTTCCGCATTGTCTCGTTTGGGCGTTCCTTTCCCGAGTTCCCAGCGATTGACGCTGGCGTGTGATGTGCCGCTTCGGTTGGCGAGTTGTCGCTGTGTCATGCGGGTTAAGCTGCGCAGCTTAACGAGGCACTCCTGGAACGGGGTTACAACTTTTTGCTGGGGGGAGTGGTTCATGCGAGCCAGTCTATCAATGGTGTCTCATTCTGAACCTGCTTATCTCGATATAATCTCGAACCCTTTGAGATGGACGAATCGGCCTGCAAGCTTTTTTCAGAAGCCCCGCTGCATCACTTGATGAGGGCAGGTCAGGGGCACAGGGCTCGCAGGGGCGTGCGCTGTATCTGAAAGAAGAAACCTCGGCGACCGAGCCACCGGTCCCGAGGTATGGCCCCACCCCGAACTACCCGAGGTGAGACGACATGAAGTGTATCGCTGCTAAGCGGCGGGACAACAGGCTTTTGTCCGCTCCGTACCAAATGCTCCGTTATTCAGACCCCGACAGGCTCGGCTTGCGTGTCCGCCACACGGTGGCCGCTCGCGCTGCCGCGCAGAACTGGGTGCGCCGCCACGCTGCTCAGGGGATCGCCAACCCGATGGCGGCTGTCGAGATCGCGAACCGGGCTTCGTTGATCGCGTGGGAGTTGATGGACAACGCCCACCAGCACTCATATTCCGGAGCTCCGGATCAGACGCTCACGCTGATGCTGGAACGTTCGCGTTACCTGCTGTCGATCACGGTCACCGACGCCGGCCCCACCCCCGGATGCAAGCGGCTCTCTTTCCCGGAGCAGAAGGGCCACGGCGGAGGGCTGGGGCGGGTGGCTTCACTCTCCTTCTATTGGGACTGGGACGGATGCGCGGGTCTACCGGTGACGGTCAAGGCCCGGATCGAACTTCCCTGACCAGTAGCAAGGAGCAGCACATCGTGAGCATGATCCCGACACAGGTCCGACGCAGCATCCCAACCACCACATTCACCCCGCCCAAGGGCACTGTTCCCACGCTCGCTCCACCGGTACAGCGGGGCAGGCACGCATCGCCGGCTCGGACGGGAACCCTCACCCGCCCTAAGGTCTCTGCCACCACTGCCGGCCCGGTCATCCCGAAGGTGCGGAAGCGCTGGTTCGGTCTTCGGCGCCGGTTCGCTCATTGGGCCGGGTTCCTCCCGATCTCCGGCGAGCCTGAGCGCCCCGTTCCGCCGAAGCCTCCGATCCCTCTGCCTCGGCGCACCCCGCGATCTCCGTCCGCCCCTCCGGCCCCCGCTTCGCGTTCGGTGGAGCAGAACGCGGCCGCGGAGTTGAGTGCGTTGCGGTTGTTGGGTCGGTTGAGTGTCCAGCAGCGGCTTGCGCGGGTGGATCGCCGGTTGAGTCTGGCCCGGCTGCTGGTCGACGGGATCTTGGACGAGCGCTCCCGGGTGGAACGGCAACTCCGCGAGGCCGAGCAGGACGAGCAGGACGCCGGTACCCAGGAGCTCGGGGTCGCGGTCAGGCGCTATCTCGCCATGGGAGGTCGGACATGGACGACCTCTTGACCCCCGCCCAGGCCGCTTCTCAGTGGGGGGTGTCGTATGCGACCGCCGCCCGCTGGGCCCGCGAAGGCACCATCCCCGCACTCCATGTGGGGCGTCGTTACTACTACCTCCAGGGCACCGTTGACCACGTCCGTCGAGCCCGGAGTGCGGGCACCACCCCTTATCCGAACCATTACGCGAATGCGGGGGTAGCGATGACGATGACGTGGGGTGCGGCCCGTAGCGGCACTTTGTTGGATCGTGAGGAATGGGCGTTGACCAACGCGGCCCGGACGTTCGACTACCTGGACTACGGGAAAGACTCGTGGAGCGAGGATCGCCACACGGCCGTCAAGATGGCCGAAGCCTCACCGGCCCTGGCGGGGCAGATGTTGGTGCACCGCAAGGCCCGCGAAGGCGTGGTGGACGCGGTCTGCCGATCCTTCTCCCAGGTGATCGATCTGGGGTGCGGGTTGCCGGAGATGCGCCGGGCCCCGCATGAACGGGGCCGGGTGTTGTGGGGAAGCCGCGCGAGGACGGTCTATGTCGACCACGACCTCGCCGCCCTGGCGGCGGCGCGGGCGTGGTGGGAGCACCCTGCTCAGGTTCGGGGGTACAACGTGCGGGTGCTCGACCTCGATCTGAGGTTTCCGGAGACGCTGGTCAACGCGTTGGGTGAGCATCTGGATCTGTCGGTGCCGGTGGGGGTGCTCTCCACCCTGACCCTGGACCATCTGGAAAATTCCGAGGTCACGGGGCTGGTGGAGGTACTCGCCGCGAGGCTGGCCCCGGGGAGCGGTTGGGGACTGACTCATCTGTCCGGGATGGTCGGCGCCGCCGAGGTCTATACCGAACAGGCCCAGGAGCAGGGTGCGGACACTCGGCTGGTGGCGCGGGATCCGGAGGGGTTGCGGAAGGTCTTCGAAGCCGCCGGTTGGGGTCGTTGGCGAGGGTTGTCGCCGCGCGAGCCGGGCGGGGGAGAGCCGCCGATCGCCGCCCTGACCACCCTCGCCCGACCCGACCGGGCTTCCCGGACCGCAGCACCCGATCGCTCGGAGTACACCGCTTCTCCCGTGCGGCCTACTCCCTCCACTGAGACCGGCTGATCGGGTCGTGAAAAGACTCGGTGCCCTCACCGGACAAGTGAGGGCACCGTAGAGCCCGCATGGGCTCGTTCCCGGGGGCGGTGGCCGCCGCCCCCGGGGTTTCAACCGCAAGAACAAGCAGGTAGAGGATATTTCATGAAGATCGTGGAGACCCAGGGTCGTAGGTCCTTGACCGCTGGTGTTTGGCACAAGGCCGAGGCC
>NZ_JAYLVW010000018.1:0-2193 GCF_035818715.1 Nocardiopsis sp. LDBS1602
GCACACAGATATCGAGCCAACCGGTTCGCCCGAGCGTTCAACCCCCCATAGGAGACCTCCTCACCCTCGAACACCAACGCCACCGCCTCCGGCGCCCGCACCACCCTCTCCTCGAACACCTCGTGCACCGTACGACCGGCGATCACCGCGCGGTGTCCGTCATCGATCTCCGGCAGGACCCGCCGCGCCTCGTCGGCGGAGAGCAGGTCGATGTCCCCGATCCGCCTCTCCGGGTCGGTCACGACCTCCATCAGCACCCGTTCCACTCGGGCGACGAGGGCCTCCGCCGTCTCACGCTCGAACAGGTCGACCGCGTACTCCAACCTGCCGACGATCCCCGAGGGGGCGCCCGTTCCGTCGTGTTCCTCTCCGATGTCCAACGTGAGGTCGAACTTGGTCCGCCCCATGTGCCGGAAGTCCACCTCGGCCTCGACTCCGGATAGGTCCAGGCGCGCGGCCGTGTTGTTCTGAAGGACCAGCATCACTTGGAAGAGCGGATGCCGCGCGGTCGAACGACTCGGTGCGAGGGCCTCGACCACCTTGTCGAAGGGCACGTCCCCATGGTCGAAGGCGGCCAGATCCGTCTCACGCACCCGGGCCAACAGTTCGGTGAAGGTGGGGTCCCCGGACAGATCGGTACGCAACACGAGGCTGTTGACGAAGAAACCGACCAGGTGGTCCAGGGCCTCGTCCGAACGTCCGGCGACGGAGGTACCGATAGGGAGGTCCGTACCGGCGCCCGAACGGCCGAGTGCCACGGCCAGTGCCGCCTGGACCACCATGAACAGGGTGACCCCCTGCGCGGCGGCCAGCCCGATCAGACCACGATGCGTTTCCTCGGGCAGGGAGAAGGGCACCGTTCCGCCCCGGTGACTCGCGACCGTGGGGCGAGGCCGGTCGGTCGGCAGTTCCAAGAGCTCGGGCGCGCCCTCCAGAGCCTTCTTCCAGAAGGCGAGTCGTGTGCCCGCCAGGCTCTCGGGGTCCGTCGGGTCACCGAGGACGTCGTGCTGCCACAACGCGTAGTCGGCGTACTGGACGGCGAGGTCGGGGCGGCCGCTCCAACCGGGACCCCTCCCTTGAAGACGATCGGCGTAGGCGGCGGCCAGATCGTCCATGAGAGGAACCATCGACCAGCCGTCGCCCGCGATGTGGTGCAGGAGCACCACCAACACGGCTTCGGAGTCGCCGGTGCGCATGAGCCACCCTCGGATCGGTATCCGGTTCTCCAGGTCGAAGGTGTGACTCAGCGCCTCGTGGATCTCATCATGCGCGTCCGGGGCGGAGGGGACGACCACCTCCAGTTCGGGCTCGGCCTCCTCAGGGCCCAGAATCCTTTGGAAGGACTCGCCCTCGGCCGCGGGGAAGACGGTACGCAGCGCCTCGTGCCGACCGACCACATCGGCCAGAGCCCGACGCAGGGCCTCCTCGTCGATCTCTCCTTGGAGCCGTACGACGATGGGGATGTTGTAGGTCGGGCTCGGCCCCTCCCATTGGTGCAGGAACCACAGGCGAGACTGCGCGGAGGACATGGGGATCCTCTCGGGGCGTTCCCGAGGAGTGATCCTTTGCTGGGCCGGGGTGGTGGAGGCCGAGAGCACCGAAGCCGCGACCCCCGCGACCGTGG
Source organism: Nocardiopsis sp. LDBS1602 (assembly GCF_035818715.1). Taxonomy (NCBI): domain Bacteria; kingdom Bacillati; phylum Actinomycetota; class Actinomycetes; order Streptosporangiales; family Nocardiopsidaceae; genus Nocardiopsis; species Nocardiopsis sp. LDBS1602. The sequence goes on from NZ_JAYLVW010000018.1 coordinate 1,625, forward strand.
GGGAACGGAAGAGATCGCGGATGCTCGGTGCGTGGCCGAGCGCGGATCGGATCCTGGAGATGAGCCGGGTGGCGAGCAGCGAGTGTCCGCCCAGGTCGAAGAACGAGTCGTCGATCCCCACCCGCTCCAGACCCAGGACCTCGGCGAACAGTCGGCAGAGGATCTCCTCCGTAGGAGTACGGGGAGAGCGCCCGGAGGACATCGAGGCATAGTCCGGGGCCGGAAGAGCACGCCTGTCCAGTTTCCCATTGGCCGTCAGGGGAAGCCCGTCCAGCACCACCACCGCCGAAGGCACCATGTACTCCGGCAGAAGCTCCGTGAGCGCCGCGCGAATCCCGACCCCATCGGGTTCCGTCCCGGAGACACCGACGACGTAGGCCACCAGACGCCTGTCACCGGGACGATCCTCACACACCACCACCGCGGCCCGCGCGACCTCCGGCAGGGAGGTGAGAACGACCTCGACCTCGCCCGGCTCCACCCGAAAGCCCCGCACCTTGACCTGATCATCGACCCTGCCGACGTACTCCAGGTCACCCGAGGAGGTCCACCGCGCCAGGTCCCCGGTA